>DERO01000039.1 GCA_002360945.1 Leclercia adecarboxylata
CGTCGGATCGTCAATGCCGTCCGCCACGATGCGTTCGCGCACTTTCAGGCGCAGCACCCAGAAAGATTTGCCGTCGTCGTCGAGGGCTACGTTCAGGCGCAGGCCGTCCAGCGCCGGATCGAAGGCATACAAAAATTCACGCAGGGCGTCGACGTTGCTTTCAGGCACGCTGATCTGGGCGTTGATACCCTCGTGCGCCAGATAGATACGGCCAAAGACGTTCAGGGCAGTTAACGCCTTGTACAGCGCATCGCGCGTCGCCTGCGGGTTAACAATGGTGAAATATTTATAGAACGAGATCGTCGTGCGCGGCTCGGTTTCAGCCAACATGCGCGCTTTCAGCTCTTCGTTCGAAATGAGGTTGTGTAACACTGGCATGGTGTACGGTTCCTGCAATCGTAATGAGAATGAAAATCGGTCGGCATCATATAGCAAACAATGAGAATTTACATCCCTTCATTTTGCGCTACATTTCTCGCGTTAAAACGCGCGGGTCATAACATTTGCCGTTTTCATGAACATTTCGCTGCCATGCGTTTTGGATATGAAACGAATAATGCGACAATCTGCCGCCAGGACGTATCAAAAACAGGAATGACATGACTCAATTACCTAAATTTTCCACTGCGCTATTACATCCTCGTTACTGGCTGACCTGGGCTGGCATCGGTTTATTATGGTTACTGGTGCATCTGCCCTACCCGCTGATCTACCGTCTCGGCTGCGGCATGGGTCGCCTGGCGATGCGCTTTATGTCCCGCCGCGCGTACATTGCCAGACGCAATCTGGAACTCTGTTTTCCAGAAATGAGCCAGCAAGAGCGTCACGACATGGTGGTTAAAAATTTTGAATCCGTCGGTATGGGGCTGATGGAGACCGGGATGGCCTGGTTCTGGTCCGATAAACGCATGGCGCGCTGGACCGAAGTGACTGGCACCGGCATGGAGCCCGTGCATCAGTTGCAGGCGCAGAAGACCGGCGTACTGCTGATCGGCGTCCATTTTCTGACCCTGGAAATCGGCGCACGCATGTTCGGCATGCAGGCCCCCGGCATCGGCGTCTATCGCCCGAACGACAATCCGGTTATCGACTGGCTGCAAACCTGGGGCCGGATGCGCTCCAACAAGAGCATGATCGATCGTAAAGATCTCAAGGGGATGATCCGGGCGCTGAAATCCGGCGAGGTGATCTGGTATGCGCCGGACCATGACTACGGTCCTGGCGCCAGCGTTTTTGTGCCGTTCTTTGCCGTCGATGAAGCCGCCACCACCACCGGCACCTGGACGCTGGCCCGTCTGTCACAGGCGGCGATTGTGCCCTTCGTACCGCGCCGGAAATCCAACGGCAAAGGTTATGAGCTGATGATGCTGGAACCTGAGTGTTCCCCACCGCTGGACGATGCTAAAACCACCGCCGCGTGGATGAATGAGGTGGTTGAGAAGTGCATCCTGCTGGCGCCGGAACAGTATATGTGGCTGCATCGCCGCTTTAAAACCCGCCCTGAAGGCGTCCCTTCCCGCTATTAATCTCTTGCCCCGCGGCCTTTCTGGCCGCACCTCCCTTTTGACTTATGATGCTTTCCCACATTGCAGCAACCATCACCCAGGCGCATAATTAGCAGGCTTATTACCTTCTTTAAATGATGATGCCGCTGCGCATCATAATGCGGATAGCTATGTCTCCCTCAGATACGCCAATAAACTGGAAGCGGAACCTCACGGTGGCCTGGCTGGGCTGCTTTCTTACGGGTGCCGCCTTTAGCCTGGTGATGCCTTTCCTGCCGCTGTATGTCGAGCAACTGGGCGTCAGCGGCCACAGCGCCCTGAACATGTGGTCGGGGCTGGTGTTCAGCATCACCTTCCTCTTCTCCGCCATCGCCTCTCCGTTCTGGGGTGGGCTGGCGGATCGCAAGGGGCGTAAGATTATGCTGCTGCGCTCGGCGCTGGGCATGGCGATTATCATGCTGCTGATGGGGATGGCGCAAAACATCTGGCAGTTTCTGATCTTACGCGCCGTGCTGGGGCTGCTGGGCGGCTTTGTGCCCAATGCTAACGCCCTGATTGCCACGCAAATTCCCCGCCATAAAAGCGGCTGGGCGCTGGGCACGCTTTCTACCGGCGCGGTCAGCGGGGCCCTGCTTGGCCCACTGGCCGGGGGATTACTGGCGGACAGCTACGGTCTGCGGCCGGTCTTTTTCATCACTGCGGGCGTGCTGTTTGCCTGCTTCCTGCTGACCTTTTTCTGCATCCGGGAAAATTTCACCCCGGTACCGAAAAAAGAGATGCTGCATGTTCGCCAGGTCTTCGCCTCGCTGAAAAACCCTAAACTGGTGCTCAGCCTGTTTGTCACCAGCATGATCATCCAGGTGGCCACCGGCTCCATCGCGCCGATCCTGACCCTGTACGTGCGCGACCTCGCCGGTCACGTCAGCAATATCGCCTTTATCAGCGGCTTAATCGCCTCGGTGCCCGGCGTGGCTGCCCTGATCAGCGCCCCGCGGCTGGGGAAACTGGGGGATCGGATTGGTCCGGAAAGGATCCTGATTGTCGCCCTGGTGATCTCCGTCCTGCTGCTTATCCCGATGTCCTTCGTGCAATCGCCGTGGCAGCTGGGCGTGCTGCGCTTTTTACTCGGGGCGGCCGACGGCGCCCTGCTGCCTGCGGTTCAGACCCTGCTGGTCTATAACTCCACCAACCAGATCGCCGGGCGTATCTTCAGCTATAACCAGTCGTTTCGTGATATCGGCAACGTCACCGGCCCGCTTCTCGGGGCCGGGATTGCCGCCAGCTACGGTTTTCGCGCGGTGTTTATTGTCACCGCCTGCGTGGTGATGTTTAACGTCTTTTACTCCTGGGTGAGCCTGTCGCGCGCTTTTCGCCAGCCGCGGGCTTCTGCCGAGCCGGAAAAGGTCTCTGCACCCGATTAAGACAACTTCGTGAACGCTTTTACGGCTTTCATACTTGCAATTATGGAGAATCAGCTATTCTTTCCCTGAACACCATGTCAAATCACAGGGAGACGCCGATGACTATGTTTGCCACTCTAGAGGAAGCGATTGATGCCGCGCGCGAGGAGTTCCTCGCTGATAATCCCGGCATTGAGGAAGATGACGCGAATATTGAGCAACTCAATATCCAGAAATATGTCATGCAGGATGGGGACATTATGTGGCAGGCCGAATTTTTTGCCGATGACGGCGAAGACGGCGAATGCCTGCCGGTACTGAGCGGCGAAGCGGCTCAGGCGGTGTTTGATGGCGATTATGACGAGATTGAGCTGCGTCAGGAGTGGCTGGAAGAGAACACCCTGCATGAATGGGATGAGGGTGAGTTTCAGCTCGAGCCGCCGCTGGATACCGAAGAGGGTCAAACCGCAGCGGATGAGTGGGATGAGCGTTAATTACTCATAGGGCCCATGCTGAGCGTCGATGGGCAGCAGCAGGGTGTCGAACACCAGCGAGAAGGGCAGATCCAGCACCGTCAGGTAACGCCACGCAGAGTCGCGAACGTCCCACTGCACGCCCGGGTAGTATTGATTGCCGTGTCCCTGTCCGGGGATGGTCCGGCTGATAATACTCCCGCAGCCGCTCAGTAATAACACCATCGTAATGACGATCAAAAATCGCATCTAATACCTCAAAGATAAAAATACCGGCCCTGGAGCCGGTATTTATTTGCCGGGTGGCGCTTCGCTTACCCGGCCTACTTGTCATGCAACACTGACGGCTTATTTGGCCTTCAACGCCTGCGGGTTCATCTTCAACGTCTCATAATGGTTCACCCAGGAAGAGTATCTCTCCGGGGCGGACCAGACACGATAGTGCAGACGCGACATGGTAACCGGGTCGCTCAGCAGTACCAGACGACGATCGCGGTTCAGCTTCTCTGGCGTCTCGTTCAGCGCCTGCTCAACGTGGCGATCGCGGGCGATCTCCAGCACGTGGCTGGCACGGTGACGGGCAGTCGCCATGGCGGTAGCCAGGGCGTTGAAGGATGGGTTAAACACGGCGTGCATAAAACCATCTTCCAGCGAACGGCTGCGGTTGAGCTCCAGATACTTGTCGGTATCTACCAGCACCTGCGGCGGGGAATACTCTTCCGGGATCAGGAACAGCTTCCAGCGTTTGGTGCGCAGACCCACGGTCGAGCGGCTGGAGATCACCGACACGAACGGCGACAGGATCAGCGAGAAGACAATCGGTGCCAGCCAGAACAGGAAGCGCAGATCCAGCCACGCCATTCCGACGGCCCACACCAGGCCGAGCAGCATCTGCGAACCGTGACGCATAAAGGCTTCGCTCCACGGGGTAGAGTCATCGTCACGCTGCGGCGAGTTCCAGACCACTTCCCAGCCGAGGAACGCGCTGACCACGAAGACGGTGTGGAACAGCATACGCACCGGCGCCAGCAGTACCGAGAACAGCACCTCCAGCAGCAGAGAGAGCGTCACGCGGAAGAAACCGCCGTACTCTTTCGAGCCTTTACACCAGATCAGCACGATACTCAGCAGCTTCGGCAGGAACAGCAGCACCATGGTCGAGGCAAAGAGCGCAATCGCCAGTTCAGGACGCCACTGCGGCCACACCGGGAACAGCTGGCGCGGTTGCAGGAAGTACTGCGGCTCGGTCAGGGCATGCACCACCTGCAGCGCGGTCGACAGGGCGAGGAACATAAACCACAGCGGTGCGGAGAGGTAGGACATCACGCCGGTCAGAAACACGGCACGGTGTACCGGGTGCATCCCTTTGACGAGGAACAGGCGGAAGTTCATCAGGTTGCCGTGACACCAGCGGCGGTCACGCTTCAGCTCATCCAGCAGGTTCGGCGGCAGCTCTTCATAGGAGCCCGGCAGGTCGTAGGCAATCCACACCCCCCAACCGGCACGACGCATCAGCGCGGCTTCCACGAAGTCATGCGACAGGATCGAGCCCGCAAACGAGCCTTCGCCCGGCAGCGGTGCCAGCGCACAGTGCTCGATGAACGGCTTCACGCGGATGATGGCGTTATGCCCCCAGTAGTGCGATTCACCCAGCTGCCAGAAGTGCAAACCGGCGGTGAACAGCGGCCCGTATACGCGGGTCGCAAACTGCTGGCAGCGCGCATACAGCGTGTCCATGCCCGAGGCTTTTGGCGAAGACTGGATGATCCCGGCATTTGGGTTGGCTTCCATCAGGCGCACGAGGCCCGTCAGGCAGTCACCGGTCATGACCGAGTCGGCATCCAGCACCACCATGTAGCTGTACTGATTACCCCAGCGACGGCAGAAGTCATCGATGTTGCCGCTTTTACGCTTCACGCGACGACGGCGACGACGGTAGAAGATCTGCCCTTCGCCCTGCACTTCGGCGATCAGTTCCATCCAGGCTTTCTGTTCCGCCACGCAAATGTCGGGGTTGTAGCTGTCACTCAGGATGTAAACGTCGAAGTGTTCGCCGTTACCGGTGGCTTTCACCGACTCCCAGGTGGCACGCAGGCCGGCGAAGACGCGATCCACGTCTTCGTTACAGATAGGCATGATCAGCGCCGTGCGGTGCTCAGGGTTGATAGGTTCATCCCCCACCGTCGACGCAGAAATGCTGTATTTGTCCCGGCCGATCAACAGCTGCAGGAAGCCCATCAGCGCGGTCCAGAAACCGGCCGATACCCAGCAGAAGAGGATGGCGAACAGCAGCAGGATGCCGCTTTGCAGTATGTATGGCAGCAACTGCATAAACGAGACCAGCAGATCCTGGCCGAACATATCGGCCGGATTGATCAGCGCCCAGCCCTGGTAAGGCAGAATGGTCTTCATATACCAGGTGGCGACGACGGTCTGCGCAATGGTCAGCAGCAGCAGGATGTAGCGGCGAATACTGCCGACGGTACGCCATTTTTCCTCGCTGGCCTGCTGTTCTTTGGTCAGGCGAGAGAGGTAGCGCGGGGTCACGTCGCGGCCACGCAGGCGATCCCAGAAACGGCCCACCGGGTTGGTGCGCCAGGGATCCGGGAACATCGAGGAGCGCGTCGCTTTCGGCATCGCCTCAAGCTGGGTACGCCCTTCGTCATCGCGAATCAACTGGCCTTCGGCCAGTGAGTCGGGCCAGGCCTGCTCAAGGCGGCTTTTAACCGAGCCCAGCGGGGTATCATCTTCACGGGTAAACGGATGATGATCGGCATCCAGGGCGGTATGCACCGCGCTGATGTCACCCTTCGGCAGTGCCGCCTTCTCGATATCGGTCAGCGGCATGGCATCGATATACTCAGTTGTCTTATTCATTGGCAGGTAGCTGATAGCTCCAGGTTTCACTCAGCGGCTGATCGGCGTTCACCAGAGAGGCACGCATCTCAGTCGGTTGTTTCGCGTCTTTCAGTTTCACACGCAGGGTTAAACGCCAGCCTTTAGTGACCGGGTTATAACGCACGTTGTTTTCAACGATTTCGCCGTTATCACCAATGCTCGCCTGTGCGGTGACCGGGGTTTCCGGTGCCAGTTTCGCCATCTCCTGTCCGGTGAAGTCCACCACGAAGGCGATGGTGCCATCCGGCTGGCGGATCAGATTCGACTGTTTCACATCACCGATGGAACGGCGGGTCTGCAGCACATACGCGTTGTCTGCCGCATGCAGCTTATCTTCATCGCGGCTCATGGTGATGGAGTAGTTGAAGTTCATCTCTTTCCCGGCTTCCGGCAGCTGATCCGGCGTCCAGTAGGCGACGATGTTGTCGTTGGTTTCGTCATTGGTCGGGATCTCTACCAGCTCAACTTTACCTTTGCCCCACTCGCCTTTCGGGGTGATCCAGGCGCTTGGGCGCAGATCGTAACGATCGTCCAAATCTTCAAAGCGAGAGAACTGACGACCGCGCTGCAGCAGGCCGAACCCCTGTGGGTTTTCCATGCTGAAGCTGCTTACCGCCAGGTGTTTCGGGTTGTTCAGCGGACGCCAGATCCACTCGCCGTTGCCGGCCAGGATTGACAGACCGTTAGAGTCATGCAGTTCAGGGCGGAAGTTGGTGGCAGACGACGGCTGGTTCGGCCCGAACAGGAACATACTGGTCAGCGGCGCGACGCCCAGTTTGCCGACTTTATCGCGCAGATAGACTTTCGACTGCACGTCAACCACGGTGTCGCGGCCCGGAATGATGGTAAAGCGATAGGCACCGGTCGCACGCGGGGAATCCAGCAGCGCATAAATGGTCAGGCGCTTGTCGGTTGGTTTTGGACGCTCAATCCAGAATTCGCGGAAACGAGGGAACTCTTCCCCGGAAGGCAGTGCGGTATCGATCGCCAGACCGCGCGCAGAGAGGCCATAAACCTGGCCGCCGCCGATGACGCGGAAATAGCTGGCCCCCAACATGCTGACAATTTCGTCGTTCTTATCTTTACTGTTGATGGGGTAAAGCACTTTAAAGCCCGCGAAGCCCAGATCTTTCACGGTGTCTTTATCGTGTTGCACATTGCCGAAATTAAAGTAGTCAGGGCTGTACTTGATTTTACGAACCGCGTTGGATGTCACTTCATTAATGGTGACAGGCGTGTCGAAGTACATCCCCTGATGATAAAACTCAAGCTTGAACGGGGTCTTAATCTTATTCCAGTACGCTTTGTCGTGATTAAACTGGATCTGCTGATAGTCCGCATATTTCATGTCGCGGAAAACGGAGGGCAAGTTACTTTTTGGCGCTTCGTACCCTTTACCTGCCATCGATTTTGCCTGTTTTGCGACGTCGTCGATGGTAAAGGCCAGGGCCGATGAGGTATACAGAGACAACAAGACGGCTGCCCCTACCCAACGCATTTTCATCATTTGTGGTGTATGTTTCATAATAAGTAAGCACTTCCCCCTTTGTGTGCTTATATCGATCCGATCCATTTTAATGGAAAATCAGGCATTCCGACAACATAATCACCGCTTTGTTCAGCGTGCTGGCTCATGGATTAAGCAAGTGAAAGTAACCCGTATTCACTTTGCGTGCTTATCCTGGAGACAGTATGTCGGACTTCGTGTAGGGTTGGCTCCGAATGTAACCACTATTGCTCTTAGGGATAAGGCGATAAGTCTGAGAATGCATAACGCTATATGAGTAACGTACCCGCACAACGCGAATATTTCCTTGATTCTATTCGGGCCTGGCTGATGCTGCTGGGGATCCCGTTTCACATCTCCCTGATCTATTCGAGCCACGTCTGGCACGTCAACAGCGCCGAGTCCTCCTGGTGGCTGACGCTGTTTAACGATTTTATTCACTCGTTCCGGATGCAGGTATTTTTTGTTATTTCCGGCTATTTTTCCTACATGCTTTTTCTGCGCTACCCGCTTAAGCGCTGGTGGAAAGTGCGCGTCGAGCGCGTCGGCATCCCGATGCTCACCGCCATTCCCCTGCTGACGCTGCCGCAATTCATCATGCTGCAGTATGTAAAAGGCAAAGCGGACACCTGGCACAACCTGTCGCTGTACGAAAAATACAATACCCTCGCCTGGGAGCTGGTCTCGCACCTGTGGTTCCTGCTGGTGCTGGTGGTGATGACCACGGTCAGCCTGTGGGTGTTCAGCCGTATGCGCCGCCATCTGAGCAACCGGACGGAGACGTTTTTTGCGGATATCAGCTGGGGCAAACTGTCGGTCCTGTTTTTACTGTTGGGCATTGCCTATGCCGCGCTGCGCCGCACGCTGCTCATCGTTTATTCGCCGATCCTCAGCGACGGCCTGTTTAATTTTGTGGTGATGCAGACCCTCTTCTATCTGCCTTTCTTTATCATTGGCGCGCTGGCGTTTGTGCATCCAAAACTGAAAGCCCTGTTCACCACCCCGTCGCGCGGCTGCACCCTCGGCGCGGCGCTGGCGTTTGTCACCTATCTGCTGAATCAGCGTTATGGCAGCGGCGACGCGTGGATGTATGAAACGGAAAGCGTGATTACTATGCTGCTGGGGCTGTGGATGGTGAACGTGGTCTTTGCCCTGGGACACCGCCTGCTGAACTTTAAATCGGCGCGCGTCACCTACTTCGTTAACGCCTCGCTGTTCATTTATCTGGTGCACCATCCGTTAACGCTGTTTTTCGGCGCTTACATCACGCCGCATATCAGCTCAAACCTGCTGGGCTTTATCACCGGGCTGGTGTTTGTGGTCGGGATCGCAATTGTGCTGTATGAAATTCATCTGCGTATTCCGCTGCTGCGCTTCTTGTTTTCCGGTAAGCCGGCCAGCAAACCGAATAACACTCCGCAGGCCACCAGCTAATCCTGTACGCGCCGGTCACTGAACCGGCGCCGCTTTAGAGCAGCCACTCCACCGGCAGCCAGTAGGCCAGTCGTACCAGCATCCGCTGCATAAAACGGGTTTTTGGCTCCTTTTTGTGCACGATTTCCTGCCCATCCTTGCGCTCAATCCAGTTCAGACGTCCCAGATTATCCAGTTTTATCTGCCAGGCCTCATGGCGTTGGCTGCGGACAAACCGGGTATGGATCAGTCGCGCCAGCACCTCGCTTTCAATCACAAAGCCCATCTCAGTGTTGAGCATGGTTGAACGGGGATCAAAATTAAGCGAACCAATAAACACCTTTTCACCGTCGATGCTGAACGTTTTGGCATGCAGGCTGGAGCCGGAGTTCCCGGTAATGCCGCGATCGTGCACCACCGGTACGCCATCCTGGGTCGGCTTGAGCTCATACAGCTCAATGCCGTGGCGTAACAGCTTCTTGCGCCAGCGGGCATAGCCGGCATGCACCACCGAGACATCGTTGGCCGCCAGCGAATTGGTCATGATGGCGACCTTAACCCCTTTGCGCACCATCTGCAGCAGCAGCGCCACCCCCGCCCGGGTGGGGACAAAATAGGCGGAGATAATCGTAATTTGCTCCACCGGCGAGCCCATCACGTCCAGCAGACGCTGCGGCAGCAGCGAATGGCGTTTAGCCCGGCCCTGCCCTTTACGCGGATCGTCGCTGAGCAGACGGGTTTTCGCCCAAATTAACGGCAAATTACCGGCTTCAAGGCGGGTAATAAACTCACTGGACTGGAGTTTATCCAGGTAGCGGCGGGTAATATCGTCCCGATACCACTCTTCAGGCGGGTGAATTTTTTCCTCGATCTCGGTTTCCGACAGTTCCAGCACCTGCTGGAGCGTGGAGACCGACGCGCAGTTCCAGTAGCGTTCAAAGTCATCGGCCACGTCCTGGACCACCGGACCCGTCGCCATCACATCCAGATCGGAGAACAGCGGCTCCTCGCCCGCACCAAAATAGGCATCGCCGATATTTCTGCCGCCAATAATAGTGACCTCGCCATCCACGGTGAAACTCTTGTTATGCATCCGCCGGTTGAGGCGGGCAAAATCGGTGAGATAACCGAGGGCGCGCAGGGTGCGAAATGAGAAGGGATTAAACAGGCGAACAGAGAAATTGGGATGGGCGTCAAGCAGGCGCAGGATGGCGTCCAGTCCCTGGGTATTGTTGTCATCCAAAAGCAGACGCACCCGTACGCCGCGCATGGCGGCGGAGAGCAATACGGAAAACAACAGTCTTCCGGACATGTCGTCTTCCCAGATATAGTACTGAACATCGAGCGTCTTTTCCGCCATCTCTACCAGCCGGTAGCGGCAGGCGAAGGCGTCCAGACTGTTATCAAGGGGGAGAAGTCCACAAAGGCCAGGGTGCGCGGAACTGACCGGCGCAATGGCACGCCCTAGTCGCGTGTTATGCGTCGGTTTCCTGTCCTCGTTGGGTAAGCAGTCGCTTGTATAGCCGGGCATTTTCTTCATCATAGCAGACAAAGTATACCCGCTCCGGCAGAGGCTTGCGGGTGAGATAATCCGAAACCGTGTTGACGGCGATTTCAGCCGCGGCCGCGCGAGGGTATCCGTACACGCCGGTGCTGATTGCCGGGAACGCGAGGGTCTGATAGCCGTTGGCCGCCGCCAGGTTCAGGCTGTTGCGGTAGGCCTCTTCCAGGATCCGGGCTTCATGATGTTCGCCCCCGTGCCAGACGGGGCCGACGGTGTGGATCACCGCCTTGGCGGGCAGGTCGCCGGCCAGGGTAATCACCGCCTGGCCCGGCGCGCACTCGCCCTGTTGCTGACGCACCACCCTGCAGGCTTCAAGTAGTGCCGGCCCTGCTGCCCGATGGATCGCGCCATCCACGCCGCCACCGCCCATCAACGAGGGATTGGCGGCATTAACCACCACATCGACATGCAGGGTGGTGATATCACCCAGAAAAACTTCTATACGCGAGTTCATAATCAACCTCTGCTGACGCTTTTTTCTTAAGTGTATCGCAGAGGATGGCGAGTGTAAGCCCGGTAAACCGAAAACCGCCCCGTCTTAGCGGTAATCCACCTGCACAATCGCCAGCGACTTTTCCGGATTAAGGTACTTCATCCTGATGGTCGCGAGATCCGCAATCGTGGCTCTGCCGTATAACGCATCTGAATAGCTCACCTGCTGGGTGGGCATTTTTGTATTCTGCGGGCAGGTCACCGAAATGGTGCTCGATGTGGGGCTGATATTACAGGGATCTTCGACAATGCTTCCGGTGATATAAAGGACATTACTGGCATAAGCCGGAGCGATCGTAACAGCCAACCCGAGCGCGGCGGCAACTTTGATACGGGACGAAACCATGGGTGCGATCCTTAATGATAATCGTCCTTGATGATGAAACAACCTGCCCCAGGCTGGGCTGTCGGCTGGCATCGGCGATGCCAGCAACATAAGAATAACCACACAAAAACATTCTCGCTACATTAATAATATATTGATTTTGTGAATGTTTTAATCACTACGCTTTCGACGGCGGCCACTGCTGCGACAGGTGTAGCGATTTGCCATCCGAGACCGTGACAATGACATTTATCTTGTCATTGGGCCCCGAGTTAACGGTCATTCGGGAAAGATTGACCGTTTTATTGGCCGGTAATGAGACGGTATTTTGCTGCCGCGAGGTACTTTGCCCGCCGGGGCCGCTGCGCGAGGTGAGGATCTGCACCTGGCACAGACAGGGTTCCGTCACCGTAACCTGAGGAATAATGGTTAACATCTCGCCCTCTGTGGCCGTCTGAAAAGTGATCTGGCTGGTGAGCGCAGCAAGCAGTAACAGTGTATTCATGATCTTCTCCCAAAAAAAAACAGGGCCTCAGCCCTGTTTTTTCGTCGTACGGACGTCAGCGTTAGTACTGGCCAGCAGTCACGGTGTTGCCGAAGCCAACCTGAGTGATGTTAGCGGTAGCACCGTTAGAGGTCTGACGCAGATCAACGTCGTTGCGACCACCAGACTGACGAACATTAGCGGTAAGGTCCTTACCACTCCACTGGCTGATGGTAGCCGAGTTACCCTGGCCACGCTGGTTCAGATCGATTTCACTGTTATCAGCACCCTGTGACAGGTCAGCATCGTTACCGAAACCGCTCTGAGTTACGGTGATTTCAGATCCACGAGCGTCGCTCTGCAAAGCGTCTACGTTGTTACGACCACCGTACTGATAAACAGTCAGGGTTTCAGGGCTAACGTTGTTATTACCGTTGCCGCCATGATTATTGCCCCATTGTGGAACGGAGCCAGCCATAGCACTGCCAGAAACCACGATTGCTGCAATTACTGCCACTTTTAAAAGTTTCATTGTAAAGCCCCCATCGGATTGATTTAGTTCGTCATTAAATAGCTAGCGTTGGATAACGCGAATTGCCATTTGTGACTGTCTCTGCACTACAACTGCCGTTTTTTGCGTACCGTACTGCGTAATATTCGCTCTATTACCAGAACCTTTCTGAATAATCACTGCGGTATTACCATATGCACCTTGATTAATACTCGCATTGTTCGAGTTCCCTTTTTGATCAATATAAGCAAGGTTGTAACTACCTGATTGATCAATGTTCGCCCGATTATTTCCGCCTTCCTGAGAAACTACAGATAATAATTTCGAGCCCTGTTGGCGAACAGTCGCGTCATTATTAACGCCCTGTTGTCCAATGATAGCGGCCTGGTTATAGGTTGATTTACTCAATTCATTAACCGCGAAATTATATTCTGAAACTGCTAAATCAGTGGTTGCGAAAACGAATCCAGGTGCACCCAGTAATGTAAACATCAATAACAAACCGTTCTTCATGTTATCACCCTGGACCTGGTGGTAAAATAACTTGCGTTAACAAACCGAAATATTTTGTTAACCCGGCGTTACGATGAAGAGTATGTCTGCCGAAACAATTTTTATATCTCACCCGCCAGTTGTATTTTTATTCTTCCTTTCACCCCAAAGTATTAAAAAAAATTAAACACTGTGGCGATACAGCGATTTAACAGGCAGTTAAAAAAGGTCATATGCGGTTTTCAGAAATGGATAGTGGAGAAAAAGCTGTTTTGCCGTTTCGCCTGCCTTACAGGGGAGCGATCACGATATATCCATGATTGCGTGACAAAGTGCGTGATTTCTTAAGACGTTTACACAGTGTAAAAATAGGCTTAGCGTTTTGACCAGGCTCATACCTTATCGTTAATAAACGATGAAATATATATCTTATATAAATCAATTAGATAATATAATTTGTATGATTTTTTAAATGTGTGCATCAATATCTTTGTGTACAACTTTATGATGAAGTCTCATCAATTCATGAACTCAAATTTTACAAGTTAATATTGATTTTTACATCTTGTTACACGTTTAACACTTGCTTTAAAAACCGTAATAGCTAGATTGAAAACAGAAGTTCGGCATTATCATTTTATTTTCCCTTACCTCTAAGGGATATGGTCTTTCTTCTACACACAGCAGTGCAACATCTGTCAGTACTTCTGGTGCCCCCAATAATATTATTGGGGGCAACTGCCAGGTGTTTCAATAAAGGGGTTTCATCATGTTTAATGAAGTCCAAAGCTTTCATGGTCAGACATTATTGTTAGTGACCAAACCTTCTTTACAAGCAACAGCCTTACTGCAGCATTTAAAGCAAAATCTCACATTGAGCGGAAAATTGCATAGCATTCAACGCTCTTTCGATGACATTGCGCCTGGCAGCATTATTCTTTTCGATATGATGGAAGCGGATAAAAAACTTATCCAATACTGGCAAGATATTTTAAGCAGAAAAAACAACAATATCCGTGTATTGTTGTTGAATACCCCTGAAGAGTATCCGTTCAGGGATATTGAAAGCTGGCCGCATATCAATGGTGTCTTTTATGTCAACGAGGACGAGACACGCGTGGTTGATGGCCTGCAGGGCGTTCTGCGGGGTGAATGCTACTTTTCGCAAAAACTTGCCAGCTACCTCATAACGCATTCCGGAAATTATCGCTATAACAGTTCAGAGTCTGCTTTGCTGACCCATCGCGAAAAAGAGATTCTGAATAAATTACGTATCGGAGCTTCAAATATTGAAATCGCCCGTTCGTTATTTATCAGCGAAAATACGGTGAAGACCCATCTTTATAATCTTTTCAAGAAGATAGCTGTTAAAAACCGGACGCAGGCGGTTTCATGGGCAAATGATAACCTCAGGCGTTAACAGTATGAAACGCACAGTGAGTTGGATTGCCGCGGCAGGCCTTTGGCTTGCTGCCGGGAATCTTCATGCGGTTGAAGTAGAGATCCCAGGATTGTTAACTGACCACACTGTCTCGGCTGTCGGTCATGCTTTTTATCGCGAGTTCAGCGACAAATGGGAAAGTGACTATCCTGGGAACTTAACGATCAATGAACGGCCCAGTGCACGATGGGGGAGTTGGATCACCATAACGGTCAATCAGGACGTTATTTTCCAGACTTTTTTATTCCCAACGAAAAGAGACCTGGATCAAAACGTGGTCTTCGCTCTGGCTCAAACCGAAGATGCAATAAATCGTCTGCAGATTGATAAGGCTCTGCTCAGTACCGGCGATTTAGCGCAAGACGAGTTTTAATTCGGAGGCATACATGCGTGTTGTCTATGCAGTTATCGCTTTACTGCTCATTCCATCGTTGAGCTGGGCCGGAAATATGACCTTCCAGTTCCGTAACCCTAACTTCGGTGGTAACCCTAATAACGGCTCTTTTCTTTTAAACTCAGCCCAGGCGCAAAACTCCTATAAGGATCCGAGCGCCGATGATGACTTCGGTATTGAGACCCCAAGCGCCCTGGATAACTTTACCCAGGCGATCCAGGCCCAGGTTCTGGGCGGATTATTGACCAATATCAACACCGGCAAACCGGGCCGAATGGTGACCAGCGACTTTATTGTCGACATCGCCAATGCGGACGGACAAATGCAGTTGAATGTCACAGACCGGAAAACGGGGAAAACTTCCACCATTCAGGTCGCTGGCTTGCAAAGTAATTCCACCGACTTTTAGACATTGTCGAGATAAGGACAATAATCATGCAGCGCTTTCTCATACTTGTTGCAGTGTGCTTATTGAGCGGTTGTTTAACTGCTCCCCCGAAACAGGCGGCAAAACCGACATTAATGCCTCGCGCCCAAAGCTATCGTGATTTAACCCAATTACCACTGCCTACGGGTAAGATCTACGTGTCGGTTTACAATATTCAGGATGAAACGGGTCAGTTTAAACCTTATCCGGCAAGTAACTTCTCCACCGCTGTCCCGCAGAGCGCCACCGCGATGCTGGTCACGGCGTTAAAAGATTCTCGCTGGTTTATTCCTCTGGAACGTCAGGGGCTGCAAAACCTGCTCAACGAACGCAAGATCATTCGTGCAGCGCAGGATAACGGCACCGTGGCAATGAACAACCGTATTCCGTTGCACTCACTCACGGCGGCCAACGTCATGGTTGAAGGCTCGATTATCGGTTACGAAAGTAATGTGAAATCGGGGGGCGTGGGGGCGCGCTACTTCGGTATCGGCGGTGATACCCAGTACCAGCTTGACCAGATTGCAGTGAACCTGCGCGTGGTCAACGTGAGTACCGGTGAGATCTTATCCTCCGTCACCACCAGCAAAACCATCCTCTCGTATGAGGTTCAGGCCGGGGTGTTCCGCTTTATCGATTACCAGCGACTGCTGGAAGGCGAAATCGGTTATACCTCTAACGAACCGGTGATGCTGTGCCTGATGTCGGCTATCGAAACCGGGGTAATCTTCCTGATTAACGACGGTATCGATCGCGGCCTGTGGGACCTGCAAAACAAGAACGAAGTGAAAAACGATGTTCTGGTGAAATACCGCGAGATGTCATCGCCGCCAGAATCCTGACAGAAAGCGCATTAAAAAGGCGAGACCGTGGTCTCGCCTTTTTTATTTGCTTAATGCCGTGACGTTCCGCGCTCTGTCTCTACGCGCCGCCAACCACAGGCCGCTGTTTTTCATGGCGTAGCCAAACACCAGCCCTAACGCCAGCGATGGCAGCACAAGTCGCCAGTCCCCCTGCCCTGCAAAGGTGGCGCAGGCCCCCATAAAGGTGCCGGGTACAAACGACAGCAGCAGGTGCTTTGCCTGAATGCACATCAAAAACGCCACCACGCCGGTCATGACGTAGCCGACAATCTCCAGATGAGGCGCCAGCGCGCTGCCGTGGATGATGATCATCGCCCACACCACGCCGCTGAGCAGCGTACATGCCGAGATAAACAGCCCCTTCACCCCGCCCTGCGGGCAGGCGAAATAGGCTGTGCAGCCCAGAAAGCCCGCCCAACTGAGAAGTCCGAGGGAGACGGCAACCCAACCCCATATCCCGGAGAGGATGCCTGTCGTGATTGCTATAGAAAGTAGAATGTTCATGGCGCGCATCTTAGCAGATACGCGGCCATGAAATGAGATCAGGAACACATAATATGCAAATTGAGATTTGCTGTTACATTAAGAAGGTGATCCAGATCACTCTTCATTCTCTTCCTGCAGTTCGTCCCACATAGCAGCAACGGCGTCGCGGGTCAGCGGTGCCATGGTGCGCCAGAATGGCGACGTGGCATGGGCTTCGACCTTACCGAGAAACGCGCCACACCAGGGCAAGATGTACTCCCCAAAGAGGGTTTCCAGCGCCTCGTTCTCATCTTCCGCCGCGTGATCTTCAATCCACGAGGCCGCCAGTAGCAGCGTGCCGATATGGTCGGCTGGGGTATCGGTCAGCGGCATCCCGCGTGCAGAGAGAAACGCCCGCACTTCCGCTTCGGTCGCGCCCTCTTCCCAGGCGGAGCGATACGGCGAGACGCGACACTCGTCTCCGACAAACAGCGCGTTGTAATCGGCTGAAATCTGCTGCATGTCGCAGCTGTTTTGCAGACGTTGCAGCAGCTCATCCTGCTCAAGTGGCCAACTCTGGGCCAGCTTACCTTCGCGAATCAGGGTAAACAGCGGCACCAGCAGCGGATCCTGCGGCTGGCGATAATAGAGAGAACCCAGTACGCGGCAGAGGATGGAAAACTCGTTCATTTATTTAGTCCATTACACAGTTAAAATTCAGCAAATTCGTCAATCGGCGTCATGCCGCGTGATTCCAGGAAATCGAGTAAACGACGTGGCGTCACGTTCAGAATGCGATCTTCCGGGAAGTCTACTTCATCGAGGATCTTGCGGCACTCGCTAAAATCACCCAGCGTAAAGGCGGTGTGGGAGTCGGAACCCAGCGCCACATAGCCCCCGGCGTCTCGCACCGCCGCGGCGACATCACGGCAGTTGGCTTCACTGCCTTTGCGGGAGTGAATAAAGGAGGAGTTATTGATCTCCAGCGCCACGCGATGCTCGGCCGCCGCCCGGGCGACGGCCTGAATGTCTATAGGGTATTTCGGGTTACCCGGATGGCTAATGATATGCACGTTGCCGCTGGCAATAGTGGCAATCATCGCCTCGGTGTTAGTGACTTTATCCTGGGGAGCAAACACCGGCTCATGAAAACCGGCGAGGATCAGATCCAGCGAGGTCAGCATCGGGCCGGTACAGTCAATCTCACCCTGGGTATTTTTGATGTTGGCCTCAATGCCGCGCAGGATCCCCACGCCATCCACCACCCGCGGCCAGATGCGCATATTCACAAAGTGCCAGTAGTGCGGGGCATCGGCCATATCCGGACCATGATCGGTGATTGCAAAGAGTTTAATGTTCTTTAGCTTTGCCTGGGCGATGTAGTCGTGAAGATTGCTGTAGGCGTGAGTGCTGGCGACGGTGTGCATATGCAGGTCAACGGGGTACATCGTTCTCTCCTCTCGTGTTTCCCAAAGGATAGCAGTTATCCCAGTCGTTTATTAGCAAAAACCCGGCGATGGCCGGGTTTGACTCAGTAACCGCGCTGCCTGTCGACCTGCCCGGTGACCGGCTTGCCTTTCTCCAGTTGGGTGATGGTACGCGCAATATAGGCGATAGCCTCTGCCGGACGCGTTACCGCCGCCACGTGCGGGGTCATGGCCACGCGCGGATGTGCCCACAAAGGATGGTCGGCAGGCAACGGCTCTTTACTGTAAACGTCCAGCATCGCCCCTTTCAGCTTGCCATGCTCCAGCGCCGCCAGTAGATCGGCCTCAACCAGGTGAACGCCGCGCGCCAGGTTCATAAGATAGCTGTTATCCGCCAGCTGGTTCAGCAGGCCGCTATTGATGATCCCCACCGTCTCCGCCGTATTCGGCAGGAGGTTAATCAGCACCCGGGTGCCCTGTAAAAACTGCGGCAATTCGTCCATCCCGGCAAAGCTGGTGACGCCCGGGTAGTCCTTACGGGTACGGCTCCAGCAGCGCAGCGGGAAGCCCCAGGGCGCCAGCGCCTCGGCCACTTTAGAACCCAGCACCCCTGCCCCGAGGATACCGATGGTAAAATCTTCGCGCTGATAATCGGCCAGCGGCTCCCAGCGGGCCTGCTGTTTTAACGCCTGATAATCATCAAAGCGGCGGAACCAGTGCAGCACCTGACTTACGGCATACTCCTGCATCTGCTGGCCCATGCCGGTATCTTCCAGACGAAACAGGGGAATATTTTCCGCCAGCATCTCCGGGTGCGCTTTCAGTTTGCTGAGGATCGAGTCCACTCCGGCACCGAGGGCAAACACCGCTTTCAGATTGCGCCCCTGCAGCATCTCTACCGGGGGATGCCACACCAGAGCATAATCCGCCGGTTCGTTATCGCCGCGTTTCCACTCGCGAACCCGTGCGCCCGGCAGCGCCGCCGAAAGCGTTTTAATCCAGTAAGCGTTATCAAATGTCGGGTGGTAAAAAATGATGTCCATTGCGATTGCCTTCTGTTGCGCTGTTTTACGTTCATTTTCAACTGCATCGCAGCATAACAAATTTTGCGGCCGAGGTGGTTGTAGATAAAAGAGGCACATTCAGCACATTTAGAAATCAGGTTGGTTGAAGTTTGTCTCAACGCGCTAATTTACTGAAAAAGTTGATTGACGTAAGTAAGGCTTTTCCTTACATTAGCGCCCGTCCCGGCAACAACGGGATGACAATATGGTGAGGTGTCCGAGTGGCTGAAGGAGCACGCCTGGAAAGTGTGTATACGGCAACGTATCGAGGGTTCGAATCCCTCCCTCACCGCCATATTCGAGATGAGAGCTCGTACGAAAGTACGGGCTTTTTTCTTTTATATTCTCCCGAGAGGGAGGGATGAGAACCCCCGACTGAGGGTTCGACAACTGGCGCAGCCAGTTGGACAGCCTGAGAGCGCAGCGAACAGGCTGCCCGCAGGGCGAGCGCAGCGAGTCAATCCCTCCCGGTGCCAAATGTGACACCGTGCGGCCTGAAACGTCAGGTGGCGCTAGCGCTTACCCAACCTACAAAACCCAGTCACTCCTCCACCATCCTCGCATACTCCTCGGTCAAAAAATCCACCAGCGTTCTGACGGACGGTAACAGCCCGCGCCGGGAAGGATAGACGGCGTGGATCACTTCCCGCCGCGGCTCCCACGCCTCAAGTACTTTTATTAACTCCCCCGATGCCAGCTGATCCCTGACCATCAAAATCGGCAACTGTACCAGGCCCACCCCGGCCATCGCCGCCTCGCGCAGCGCCAGCATGTCGGTGGTGAGCAGGCGCGGTTGAAAATGGATCTCCGCCCTGGCCCCTTCCGGACCGCTCAGCGCCCACTTATGCACCTGTTTCCCCTCCCCCATGCTCAGGCCGGGCCAGGCGCTGAGTTCTGACGGCACAGCAGGCGTGCCCAGCCGGGCGATCAGCTCCGGCGATGCCACCAGACAGTGGCCTCTGTCGGCCAGCACCCGCAGGACCAGATCGCTGTCGTCAAAGGGGCGCGGGCGCACGCGTATCGCCACGTCGATGCCCTCCGCCACCAGATCCACCCGCCGGTTGGTCGCATCAAGCTGCAAGTTAATGCCGGGATAGCGCGCCATAAACCGCGCCAGCATCGGCCCCACGTGAACATGCAGCAGCGTCACCGGACAGGTGATCCTCACCATGCCGCGGGGTTCGGCCTGCAGCGCCGCAACGGCCTCCTCTGCCGCCTCGGCCTCTACCAGCATCGCCTTGCAGTGCTGATAGAAAGTGTGCCCCACCTCGGTCACCGCAAAATGGCGGGTGGTCCGCTGGATCAAGCGCACCCCGAGCCGCGTTTCCAGTTGGGCAATCCGGCGACTGAGTTTGGATTTAGGCTCATCAAGCGCCCGGCCCGCCGCCGCGAAACCACCGTGATCCACCACCTTCACAAACCATACGAAATCATTGAGATCCTGCATAACGCCCTCATCGTTCCATTTCAGGAACAGTGCATGTCATTTTTGCCCTCTACCGGGATATTAAACCTGAATATAAGCTAATTACATCAACAGAACATCAGGAGAAGACGATGAAAAACGTAACAGGCATTTATACCGCACCCCGCCAGCACTGGGTTGGCGACGGTTTCCCGGTGCGTTCGATGTTTTCTTACCAGACCCACGGTGAGCCGCTGAGCCCGTTTTTACTGCTGGACTACGCCGGGCCGCACAGCTTCCCGGCGGATGGTGCCAAGCGCGGCGTGGGCGAGCACCCGCACCGTGGCTTTGAGACGGTCACCATCGTCTATTCCGGCGAAGTAGAGCACCGCGACTCAACGGGTAAAGGTGGCGTGATTGGCCCCGGCGACGTGCAGTGGATGACGGCCGGTTCCGGCATTCTGCATGAGGAGTTCCACTCCAGCGCTTTTGCGCAGCAA
This sequence comes from Leclercia adecarboxylata, assembly GCA_002360945.1. Taxonomy (GTDB): domain Bacteria; phylum Pseudomonadota; class Gammaproteobacteria; order Enterobacterales; family Enterobacteriaceae; genus Enterobacter; species Enterobacter adecarboxylatus_B. The sequence continues at coordinate 21,051 of DERO01000039.1, forward strand.
GGGGGCGAACTAAAAATGATGCAGCTGTGGGTCAACCTGCCCGCGAAGGACAAGATGGCGACGCCGGGCTACCAGAGCATCACTAAAAGCCAGATCCCGGTGGTGACCCTGCCCGACAACAGTGGCGAGTTGCGGGTTATCGCCGGACGCTACGGCGATGTGACCGGTCCGGCGCACACTTACTCCCCGCTGAACGTCTGGGATATCACCCTGCGTCAGGGCAGCCATCTGACGCTCACTCAGCCTGAAGGCTGGAGCACGGCGCTGGTGGTGCTGGAAGGCAGCGTGACGGTGAACGGTTCTGCCCAGGCGGGTGAAGCGCAGCTTGTTGTCCTGAGCCAGGAAGGCAAGAAGCTGCATCTTGAAGCCAGCAACGACGCCAAAGTGCTGCTGATGGCCGGGGAGCCACTGAACGAACCCATCGTCGGCTACGGCCCGTTTGTGATGAACACTAAAACCGAAATCGCCGAGGCCATTCGCGATTTCAATTCCGGCCGCTTCGGCCAGATCTGAATGTAATAAAGGAGAGAATGATGTCTACCCCAGCTAACTTTAACGGCGCGCGTCCGGTTATTGATGTGAATGATGCGGTGATGCTGCTGATCGACCACCAGAGCGGCCTGTTCCAGACCGTCGGTGACATGCCAATGCCGGAGCTGCGCGCTCGCGCCGCGGCGCTGGCGAAAATCGCCACTCTGGCGAACATTCCGGTGATCACCACCGCCTCCGTGCCACAAGGGCCCAACGGGCCGCTGATCCCGGAGATCCACGCTAATGCCCCGCATGCGCAGTACGTGGCGCGTAAAGGCGAGATCAACGCCTGGGATAACCCGGAATTCGTGGCCGCAGTCAAGGCGACCGGGCGCAGAACGCTGATTATCGCCGGCACCATCACCAGCGTCTGCATGGCCTTCCCGTCGATTAGCGCGGTGGCGGACGGGTATAAAGTGTTTGCGGTGATCGACGCCTCGGGCACCTACAGCAAAATGGCGCAGGAGATCACCCTGGCGCGTGTAGTGCAGGCGGGCGTGGTGCCCATGGACACCGCGGCGGTGGCCTCAGAGATCCAGCGCACCTGGAATCGTGAAGATGCGGCGCAGTGGGCGGAAGTCTATACGCACATTTTCCCGGCCTATCAGCTGCTGATTGAAAGCTACGGTAAGGCACAAGAGGTAGTGAAGAACAGCGAAGTGCTCGATTCACAGCGGTAATCCTTCGCTCCACGGTCTGAAAACCGTGGAGCTGCTTATTGCTTAACCGAACGCGCAGTAAAGCAGAAAATCTGCTTGACCGTTTTAGCCTGACTCCCTATAGTAGCGCCCCGTTGCCCCCGAGAGGAAAGGCAGCAAAACAATATGGTGAGGTGTCCGAGTGGCTGAAGGAGCACGCCTGGAAAGTGTGTATACGGCAACGTATCGAGGGTTCGAATCCCTCCCTCACCGCCATATTTAAAGAAGAGCTCGTACGAAAGTACGGGCTTTTTTTTCGCATATTGCACGCCTGCGGGAGGGATGAGAGCCCTCGACCGAGGGTTCGACAACTGGCGACAGCCAGTTGGACAGACTGAGAGCGCAGCGAACAGGCTGCCCGCAGGGCGAGCGCAGCGAGTCAAGCCCTCCCGGTGCTTAATGCGACCCTGTGCGGTCTGGGCCCCTCACCCTAACCCTCTCCCAAGGGAGAGGGAACAAAGCGTCGGGTGGCGCTAACGCTTACCCGACCTACAAAACCTACAAACATCGCTGCACCCCGTAGGCCTGATAAGCGCAGCGCATCAGGCGTTTTCCCCAGCACAAACAACAAAGCCCGGTTTCCCGGGCTCTGCGCACATCATCAGACTCAATAGTAGGCGTTCAGTGTTCGCTGGCACAGGGCCGAGCGCACGCAGTCATCTTTGGTGAACTGCACTATCCCTACCATCTCATCCTCAACGAAACGTGCCAGCGCATCGCTCAGACCCGATTTGACGCCGGCCGGCAGGTCGCACTGGGTGATATCCCCGTTCACGATCACCGTCACGTTTTCCCCGAGGCGCGTTAAAAACATCTTCATTTGCGCAGCAGTTACGTTCTGAGCCTCGTCGAGAATCACAACTGCATTTTCAAATGTACGTCCGCGCATATAGGCGAACGGCGCAATTTCTACCTTGCCGATTTCCGGCCGCAGGCAGTACTGCATAAAAGATGCGCCCAAACGCTTCACCAGCACGTCATAAACGGGCCGGAAATACGGCGCAAATTTCTCCGAAATATCACCGGGCAAGAAGCCGAGATCTTCATCGGCCTGCAAAACCGGCCGGGTGACAATGATCTTGTCGACGTCTTTATGAATCAGAGCCTCCGCCGCCTTGGCTGCACTTATCCAGGTTTTCCCGCACCCGGCTTCACCGGTGGCGAAAATTAGCGACTTACTCTCAATAGCATTCAGGTACTGCGCCTGAGCGTCATTGCGTGCAACAACTGGCGTCATATCCCGGCTGTCCCGTGCCATGCCAATTGCTTCAACACCACTCATCTGCACAAGCGAGGTGACCGACTCTTCTTCACGCTGTTTATGGCTACGTGAATCTCGTCTCAGCACACGTTTTGCTTCACGACGAGCTTTGATCACTGCTTTTTGTCTTCCCATGGATAGCACCTTGAGTTGTTGGTATTCATCACTCGTACCGGCATCGGTACGATTAGGCGAACAAACATCTGAGGGTTGGCTTCCTTCTAAGCCATAGCTTACTTGGTTAAATGACCCAGCCGAATCGCTATGCTCACCATTCGTCAGGTCGGAAAAATCAGGATTTGCTGTGGAGGGGGAGAATTTTTCGGTGAAGAGATCGCTGCCGGAGTTTGAGCCTCCGCGCCGGGTACTGCGGTTGTTGCGTTTACCTTGTCCAGTTGAGGACCCAACCATTCGCGATCTCCAGAGTGATTCATGTTCACTGTAAGGTTTACCGCTTTCTTACTGTAAGTACATCAGGATTTAGCATGAATGCAACATTATTTTTACCTGGATGCAACTTTTAAGATTCGCCTGACAGCGTTAATGAGTCTGCTATGAATATATTACAGAATTATAACAAGAGGATAGCGGGACATAAAAAACAGTCCCGCTTAAGGGATAAGCGGGACGGAAATCAGGCTTTGAGCAGCTCCTGAGCGAGCCAGCCGTTTTTATCGCGCACGCCAGGCAGGGCAAAGAAATAGCCCCCGCCCACCGGCTTGATGTACTCCTCCAGCGCTTCACCGTTCAGGCGCTTCTGCACGGTCAAAAAGCCCTGCTCCAGATCGTGCTGGAAGCAGACAAACAGCAGGCCCATATCCAGCTGCCCGGAGTTGGTCACCCCCAGCGAGTAGCTGTAGCCCCGGCGCATCATCAGGTTAGACTCCGTCTCCTTTGTGCGCGGGTTGGCGAGACGGATATGGCTGTCGAGGGCGATAACATTGCCATCGGGATCGCTGGCGTAATCCGGCACGTCGTGCTCGTTTTTCATGCCCAGCGGCGCGCCGCTGTGCTTGTCGCGGCCAAAGATAGTCTGCTGCTCTTTGAGTGGCGTGCGATCCCAGAACTCAACGTGGAACTGGATAATGCGCACCGCCTGATAGCTGCCGCCCACTGCCCAGGCCGGTTCACCCTGATCGGCCGTGACCCATACCACGCTGTCCATCAGGGGCGCATCCTGGCTGTTCGGGTTGGCGGTGCCATCCTTAAAGCCAAGCAGGTTCACGGGTGTCTCTTTGCCTTTGCTGCGCGCGGCGTGATCGGAGATAAACCCTTCCCGCTTCCAGCGCACGCTCAGCAGATCCGGGGTGTGCTTGATAAGATCCCGCAGGGCGTGGATCACCGTGTCCTGGGTATTGGCGCAAATCTGAATCAGCAGATCGCCGTGGCACAGGGCCGCATCCAGAGAGTCATTCGGGAAGCGCACCATCTTCTGCAACGATTTCGGTTTCTGTGCGGCAAGGCCGAAGCGATCGTCAAACAGCGAAGCCCCCAGCGACACCGTCATGGTCAGGTTATCCGGGGCAATGAAGGCCCCCAGGATCCCGGAATCCATCGGCGGCAGACGCGGGTTCGGCGTGTCGGGGGCCGGGCCGCCGGTGGTCAGAAAGGCAATGCGCTGGGTCAGGAGACGGAACAGACGTTCCAGCTCGCGTTTGTCGCTGGCCAGCACATCAAAAGCCACCAGCATCATCGACGCCTGCTGCGGGGTTAAGATCCCCGCCTGATGCGGGCCATAAAACGGTTGGGTCTCCATCCGGGCATCCGGGGAGAGCGTGCCCGGCGCGCTCTGCGGTTTTGCCGCATGCGCCACCGGGCAACCACCCGCCAGGGCAAGGGCGCCGCCAAGCGCCCCTACCCCTTTTAACAACCGACGTCGTGAAGGCTCAGCCACGTCGTACTCGTCATGCTTGTTCATCAACTTAGTCCAGACCCAGTACGCCACGCAGCTGCGCCAGATCCTCTGCCAGGGTAGTAATCGGCCCTTTCAGGGCATTACGGTCAGCATCGGTCAGCTTGTCGTAGGTTTCAAACCCGTCCTTGGTGCGGTATTTCGCCAGAATGGTGTTCACTTTTTTGAAGTTGGCATCCACTTTCGCCAGCAGTTCGCTGTTATCTTTCTGCAGCTGAGGACGCAGCAGGTCAACGATCTTCTGCGCGCCTTCGACGTTGGCCTGGAAGTCCCACAGGTCTGTGTGGCTATAACGGTCTTCTTCCCCGCTGATCTTGCTGGCCGCCACTTCTTCAATCAGCCCTGCCGCACCGCCCACCACTTTTGACGGCGGGAAGGCCAGCTCGCTGATGCGTTTTTGCAGCTCCAGCACGTCGCTGTTCAGCTGTGTCGCGTACTGGTCCATCCCTTTAGTAGAGTTATCGCCAAACAGGGCTTTCTCCAGACGGTGGAAGCCGGTGAATTTCGGATCGGCGGCTTTCTGCTCATAATCATCTTCACGGGCATCGATGCTGCCATCCAGGTCAGAGAACAGCTCGGCAATCGGCTCGATGCGCTCGTAGTGCTGACGGGTTGGCGCATACAGGGATTTCGCTTTTTCGATATCGCCCGCTTTCACCGCGTCGGTAAAGGCTTTGGTACCGGCAACCAGGTCCGCCGTCTCTTTGGTTACATACGCTTTGTAAGCAGTAATGGCGTCGCCGAGGCTCAGCAACGCGTCGCCTTTCGCGGCGTCGGCGGTGGCGGCACCTTTCACGATCAGCTTGCCTTTCGGGTTGGTCAGCAGGCCGCAGGTCATGTCGTATTCGCCCGGCTGCAGGTTGGCGGTCATCTTCTGGCTAAAGCCCGGCGCGATGTTCTCGCGCTCTTCCACCACCATCACCCCTTTGAGGATCTCCCACTCCAGCGCTTTCTGGCTGTGGTTCTGAATGATGAACTGAGTTTTACCGCTGTTGACCGTGATGGTCATCGGCTCACACTGTTTATCATTGACGGTAACTTTAACCTGCGGAACATCCGCGGCCTGTGCGGCGAAAGCGGACGCCATCAGCGCTGCTAAGCCCGCCTGTAACGCACTGCGACGAAACTGGATTGCCATAACTTTTCCCTTTTAAAAGTATGTTGTAACTACAGTGAGCACTTCAGGGCGCGGTATGCGACGGCTGCGTGCCCGGCCGCGATGGCATAAAGAACAGCGCCAGCGCCGGAATGAGATAGATAAAGTACACCGCCACTTCGCTGACGCTCGGTGCTTCCTGGTAGCCGAAGATCCCTTCGAGCAGAGTGCCGGTCAGCGAATGCGTTGACAGGACGTTACTGAGATCGAACGCCATATCCTGGAAGTGGTTCCACAGGCCCGCCTCATGGAAGGCGCGGATTGCGCCTGCGGCCAGCCCGGCGGCTACCAGCAGAATAAACAGGCTGGTCCACTTGAAGAAGACGCCGAGGTTAAGACGGATCCCGCCCCAGTAGAGCAGGAAACCAAGTACCACCGCGGTGGCCAGACCCAGCATCGCACCCAGCGGCGGCCAAATCCCGACGTCCTGCTGGAACGCGGCCAGCAGGAAGAAGACCGACTCCAGCCCTTCACGCGCTACGGCGAAAAAGACCATCATGATCAGCGCCCAGCCATGGTGATTGCCTTTTGCCAGCGCGCTGTCCACCGCCTGCTCCAGCTGCACCTTGACGTTACGCGACACTTTACGCATCCAGAACACCATCCAGGTGAGGATCACTACCGCAATCAGCGCCACGATGCCTTCGAACAACTCCTGCTCTTTTTGCGGGAATTCACCGGTGGTTTCGTTGATCGCAATGCCCAGACCGAGGCAAAGGGCGGCAGCCAGGAAGACGCCAATCCACATCACGCCAATCCAGCGGCCGCGCTGGGTGCGTTTCAGATAGCTGGCGATGAGGCTGACAATGAGGGCCGCTTCAAGACCTTCACGTAACATAATGAGAAATGGAACAAACATGCCGACACCTTAAATGTTTTTCGCGGTCAACTGATGCAAAGAAAGGTAAATTCTTGTGATAGTGATTATCATTACGGCAATAAGAAATACAAGCGAAATATGCTGCATTTTGATGACAGGATGTAAAACCATAAGGGAAAAATAATCACATAAGTGACTAAAAGGTTTATAAGTTAAGACATAAAAGTTCATTTACGGTTAATGCAGGCTGTGGCTAAATGAGCGCCTCATTAATCTGCTGAAAATCAACTATGTATCAATTCCTGCACTTTCTGCTGGCGCTGGTGGTTATCCTTGCGCTGGCCTGGCTGGTCAGCTTTGACCGCCGCAATGTTCGCATTCGCTACGTTATCCAACTTATTGTCATTGAGATTGCACTAGCCTTCTTTTTCCTCCACGCCGAAAGCGGTCTGTTTGTTATTCAGTACGTCTCGGGCTTCTTCGAGTCGTTGCTGAAATATGCCGCTGAAGGAACCAACTTTGTATTTGGCGGGATGGGCGAAAAAGGGCTGGCGTTTATTTTCCTCGGCGTGTTGTGCCCGATTATCTTTATTTCCGCGCTGATCGGTATTCTGCAGCACTGGCGTATTCTGCCGGTGATTATTCGCGTGATTGGCACCCTGCTGTCGAAGGTTAACGGCATGGGCAAGCTTGAATCCTTTAACGCCATCAGCTCCCTGACGCTCGGCCAGTCGGAAAACTTCATAGCTTACAAAGGGGTGCTGGGGGATCTGTCGTCGCGTCGTCTGTTCACCATGGCAGCCACTGCCATGTCGACGGTTTCGCTGTCGATTGTCGGGGCGTATATGACCATGCTGGAGGCGAAATATGTGGTAGCGGCGCTGATCCTGAATATGTTCAGCACCTTTATCATCCTGACGGTGATTAACCCAACCCGCCCGGAAGCGGAGCCGGAAATTAAGCTGGAAAAGATGCATGAATCCCAGAGCTTCTTTGAGATGCTGGGAGAATATATTCTGGCTGGCTTCAAGGTGGCGATGATTATTCTGGCGATGCTGATTGGCTTTATTGCCCTGATCAGCGCCGTTAACGCCCTCTTCTCCAGCGTCTTCGGCCTGAGCTTCCAGCAGATTCTGGGCTATGTCTTCTATCCGCTGGCGTGGCTGGTAGGCATTCCGCTGAGCGATGCCCTGCATGCGGGCGGCATTATGGCGACCAAGCTGGTGGCAAACGAGTTTGTGGCAATGATCGAGCTGCAAAAAATTGCCGCGCAGATGACCCCGCGCGGGCTGGGCATTCTGTCGGTGTTCCTGGTCTCCTTCGCCAACTTTGCCTCGATCGGCATTGTGGCCGGAGCGATTAAGGGGCTGAACGAGCAGCAGGGCAACGTGGTGTCGCGCTTCGGTCTGCGCCTGGTGTACGGCGCCACGCTGGTGAGCCTGCTGTCGGCGAGCTTTGCGGGACTGGTGTTGTAGTTTTTGATTCCGCGGTATTGCCCGGCGGCGCTGCACTTGCACGGGCCTACAAGGTAAATGCAAAACGGCAACCCTGTTGCCGTTTTTTGTATTTGCGCCCTCTCCCTGTGGGTGAGGGCATCAGGCCGCACAGGGTCTTATCAAAACTGCACGCACACCGGCTGGTCTACACGCATCACCGACTCCTGGGCAAAGCGCTGCTTATAGATCCCGCGCAGCGCCTCGATATTGCTCTCGCTCCGGGCATCTTTACCGTGGATCAGCATCAGCGCCTTGCTCGATTCGCGCGCCACTTTCCCGTCATTCCCCAGCCATTGCCCACGGGCATCAAACACCGTTAAGCCATCGCGAAAACGCGGGGTGACGTCCTGGTCAACAAACTGCTGCCACTCCTGTCCGGTGATCGCCTCCCCTGCCGGACGGTTCAGGCCGAAGTAGAGGGTGGTTTGCTGCATCTGATTATCGGCTTTGCAGGTGTTATCCACGGTGCTGTGCGATGGGGCGTTACAGCCTGCCAGCAGTAAAATTACGCCCGCCACAAGCCCTGTTTTGATTGTCATTGTTCGCTATCCTCATTATTTTTTTAGCACAGCGATATGAACGTAAGTTGCAGAAATTAGCAATAAAAAAAGCCGGGCATGCCCGGCTTACAGTGTGTTTTAAACTTACTCAGCCTGTAACTTCGACGGCGGCGCGGTGTGGTAATGCGCATCCGCTTCAGCAAAGCGTTTCTGCATCGCGGCAGACGGCGCTTTACCCAGCAGGCTGAAGACCACAATCCCGATGCTGCCGAAGATAAAGCCTGGAATGATTTCGTACAGGCCCAGCCATGCGAACTGTTTCCAGACGATCACGGTGACCGCACCGATAATCATCCCCGCCAGCGCGCCGTTGCGGGTCATGCGTGACCACAGCACCGAGAACAGCACCACCGGACCAAAGGCGGCACCGAAGCCTGCCCAGGCGTAGCTCACCAGACCCAGCACGCGGTTTTCCGGGTTTGCCGCCAGGGCGATGGAGACCAGCGCCACCACCAGCACCATAAAGCGTCCGACCCACACCAGCTCTTTCTGGCTCGCGCCTTTACGCAGGAAGGCCTTGTACAGATCTTCGGTGATGGCGCTGGAGCAGACCAGCAGCTGGCAGCTCAGGGTGGACATCACCGCGGCGAGGATGGCAGAGAGCAGAATACCGGCGATCCACGGGTTGAAGAGGATCTGCGCCAGCTCGATAAACACCCGTTCTGAGTTCTGGCTCACCGCACCCGCCAGGGACGGATTGTTGGTGAAGTAAGCAATACCGAAGAAGCCGACCGCACAGGCGCCGCCAAGGCAGAGGATCATCCAGGTCATGCTGATACGACGGGCATGAACGATGGTGTGGTGCGAGTCTGCCGCCATAAAGCGCGCCAGGATGTGCGGCTGGCCGAAGTAACCCAGCCCCCAGCCCATCAGGGAGACAATCGCCACGAAGTTCAGCCCTTTCAGCATATCGACGTTTTCGATGCTCTTCTGCTGGATCACCGCCAGGGAATCCCCCAGGCCGCCCACGGAGAGGATCACAATCACCGGGGTCAGGATCAGGGCAAAAATCATCAGGCTGGCCTGCACGGTATCGGTCCAGCTCACCGCCAGGAAGCCACCCACGAAGGTGTAGAGGATAGTCGCTGCCGCACCCGCCCACAGAGCCGTTTCATAGCTCATGCCGAAGGTGCTTTCGAACAGGCGCGCCCCGGCCACGATGCCGGAGGCACAGTAGATGGTGAAGAACACCAGGATTACCACGGCGGAGATAATACGCAGTACCCGGCTGTTGTCTTCAAAACGGCCGGTAAAGTAGTCCGGCAGGGTCAGGGCGTTATTGTTGGCTTCGGTGTGCACGCGCAGACGCCCGGCCACCAGCTTCCAGTTCACCCATGCGCCGACGGTCAGACCGATGGCAATCCAGCTTTCGGAGATCCCGGAGATGAAGATCGCGCCCGGCAGGCCCATCAGCAGCCAGCCGCTCATGTCCGACGCGCCCGCAGAGAGCGCGGTCACCACCGGCCCGAGGCTACGCCCGCCAAGAATATAGTCGTCAAAGTTTTTGGTAGAACGCCATGCAAGGAACCCTATCAGGATCATGCCAAAAATATAGATAAGAAATGTCACCAGCATCGGTGTGCTAATTGCCATTTAAATACTCCGCAAAGATGTTCGACAGCCTTCCCGGCTGTCTTTATTCCACCCCCGGAACGAGGGGGTGATGATGTGTGTTTCTGTTGGCCGCGCGTATCCTGCCGTATGCGCTGCCATGACACAAACGATTTAACACTGCATTTACATCAATTTCATCCCCGGTTTCACACCAGATTCCTGGAGGTTGCACTCGCTCACGTTTTTCGCGGTTGCACCTTTAAAAAGTGTTAAGCGCCGCATGAAACCAGGGTTGAAAGCGGAAATCCACATCTTTTTTATGGTTAACCACGACGTAACAATCCATTCATTTTCCAGCTTGCAAACCGGGTCACATTTAACGAGGTTGCACAAAGTTGCAACATAGTGGATATTTCACGTTAACTACACTAGCGCTACTGAATCACAGGAGTTTTTGGCATGGGCATGACCACCATGGGGGTTAAGCTGGATGACGCGACCCGCGAACGGATTAAATCGGCAGCCACGCGGATCGACCGCACGCCGCACTGGTTAATTAAGCAGGCCATCTTTAACTATCTGGAAAAGCTGGAGAGCAACGACGACCTGCCGGAGCTGCCTGCCCTGCTGGCCGGTGCCGCCAATGAGAGCGACGAGCACGCCGAGGCTGCGGAAGAGATCCACCAGCCGTTCCTCGAATTTGCGGAGCAGATCCTGCCCCAGTCGGTGAGCCGCGCGGCCATTACCGCTGCGTACCGCCGTGCAGAGACCGACGCCGTGCCGATGCTGCTGGAGCAGGCGCGCCTGCCGGAGCCGATTGCCTCCCAGGCCCACAGCCTGGCGTATCAGTTGGCCGAGAAACTGCGCAGCCAGAAAACTGCCACCGGCCGTGCCGGGATGGTGCAGAGCCTGCTGCAGGAATTCTCTCTCTCCTCGCAGGAGGGCGTGGCCCTGATGTGTCTGGCGGAAGCGCTGCTGCGTATCCCGGACAAAGCCACCCGCGACGCGCTGATCCGCGACAAGATCAGCAACGGCAACTGGCATTCGCACATTGGCCGCAGCCCGTCGCTTTTCGTTAACGCCGCTACCTGGGGCCTGCTGTTTACCGGCCGCCTGGTCTCCACCCACAACGAAGCCAGCCTCTCCCGCTCCCTGAACCGCATTATCGGCAAGAGCGGCGAGCCGCTGATCCGTAAAGGCGTGGACATGGCGATGCGCCTGATGGGCGAGCAGTTCGTGACCGGTGAAACCATCGCCGAAGCGCTGGCCAACGCCCGCAAGCTGGAAGATAAAGGCTTCCGCTACTCCTACGACATGCTGGGCGAAGCGGCGCTGACCGCCGCCGATGCGCAGGCCTATCTGGTCTCTTACCAGCAGGCGATCCACGCCATCGGTAAAGCCTCGAACGGTCGCGGCATTTATGAAGGCCCGGGGATCTCCATTAAGCTCTCCGCCCTGCACCCGCGCTACAGCCGTGCCCAGTACGACCGCGTGATGGAGGAGCTCTACCCGCGCCTGAAGTCCCTGACCCTGCTGGCACGCCAGTATGACATCGGGATTAACATCGACGCCGAAGAGGCCGACCGCCTGGAGATCTCCCTCGATCTGCTGGAAAAACTGTGCTTCGAGCCGGAGCTGGCGGGCTGGAACGGGATTGGCTTTGTTATTCAGGCCTACCAGAAGCGCTGCCCGTTTGTGATTGATTACCTGATCGACCTTGCCACCCGCAGCCGTCGCCGCCTGATGATCCGTCTGGTGAAGGGCGCGTACTGGGACAGCGAGATCAAGCGCGCGCAGATGGACGGTCTGGAGGGCTATCCGGTCTATACCCGCAAGGTCTACACCGACGTCTCCTACCTCGCCTGCGCCAAAAAGCTGCTCGGCGTGCCGAACCTGATCTACCCGCAGTTCGCCACCCACAACGCCCATACCTTAGCGGCGATCTACCAGCTGGCCGGTCAGAACTACTATCCGGGCCAGTACGAGTTCCAGTGCCTGCACGGCATGGGTGAACCACTGTACGAACAGGTCACCGGTAAAGTGGCGGATGGCAAACTGAACCGTCCGTGCCGTATTTATGCTCCGGTCGGTACCCATGAAACCCTGCTGGCCTACCTGGTGCGTCGTCTGCTGGAGAACGGGGCCAACACCTCCTTCGTGAACCGCATCGCCGACGCCACCCTGCCGCTGGACGAGCTGGTGGCGGATCCGGTGCAGGCCGTTGAGAAAATGGCCTCTCAGGAAGGCCAGGTGGGTCTGCCGCATCCGAAGATTGCCCTGCCGCGCGAGCTGTACGGCAACGGGCGCGTCAACTCCTCCGGGCTGGACCTGGCGAACGAACACCGTCTGGCGTCCCTCTCCTCCTCGCTGCTCAACAGCGCCCTGCAGAAATGGCAGGCCAAACCTATCCTTGAGCAGCCGGTGAGCAACGGCGAAATGCAGCCGGTGATTAACCCGGCCGAACCGAAAGATATCGTCGGCTTTGCCCGGGAAGCGACCGAACAGGAAGTGGATCTGGCCCTCGACAGTGCGGTGAACAACGCGCCGATCTGGTTCGCCACCCCGCCGCAGGAGCGTGCCGCCATTCTGGAACGCGCGGCGGTGCTGATGGAAGATCAGATGCAGCAGCTGATTGGCATTCTGGTGCGCGAGGCGGGTAAAACCTTCAGCAACGCCATCGCCGAAGTGCGCGAGGCCGTTGACTTCCTGCACTACTATGCCGGTCAGGTCCGCGACGACTTTGACAACGAAACCCACCGCCCGCTGGGGCCGGTGGTCTGTATCAGCCCGTGGAACTTCCCGCTGGCGATCTTCACCGGGCAGATTGCTGCCGCTCTGGCCGCCGGTAACAGCGTGCTGGCGAAACCGGCCGAGCAGACGCCGCTGATTGCCGCCCAGGGGATCAACATCCTGCTGGAAGCAGGCGTGCCGCCGGGCGTGGTGCAACTGCTGCCGGGCCGCGGCGAGACCGTCGGGGCCAAACTGACCGCCGACAACCGCGTGCGCGGGGTGATGTTCACCGGCTCGACCGAAGTGGCCTCCCTGCTGCAACGCAATATCGCTACCCGTCTCGATGCCCAGGGCCGTCCGACCCCGCTGATTGCGGAAACCGGCGGGATGAACGCGATGATCGTCGACTCCTCGGCCCTCACCGAGCAGGTGGTGGTGGATGTCGTGGCTTCGGCCTTCGACAGCGCCGGACAGCGCTGCTCCGCCCTGCGCGTGCTCTGCCTGCAGGATGACATCGCTGACCACACCCTGAAAATGCTGCGCGGTGCGATGGGCGAATGCCGGATGGGCAATCCTGGCCGTCTGACCACCGATATCGGGCCGGTCATCGATGCCGAAGCGAAAGCCAACATCGAGAACCACATCCAGGCGATGCGCGCCAAAGGCCGCCCGGTGTTCCAGGCGGTGCGTGAGAACAGCGAAGACGCCCGCGAGTGGACCAGCGGCACCTTCGTGGCGCCAACCCTGATCGAACTGGCGAGTTTCGACGAGCTGAAAAAAGAGGTCTTCGGCCCGGTGCTGCACGTGGTGCGCTACAACCGTAACAACCTCGATGCGCTGATCGAACAGATCAACGCCTCCGGCTATGGCCTGACGCTGGGCGTGCATACCCGTATCGACGAAACTATCGCTCAGGTGACCGGCAGCGCGAAGGTCGGCAACCTGTACGTGAACCGTAATATGGTCGGTGCGGTCGTGGGCGTGCAGCCGTTCGGCGGCGAAGGGCTGTCGGGCACCGGTCCGAAAGCCGGCGGTCCAATGTACCTGTACCGTCTGCTGGCGAACCGTCCGGCGAATGCCCTCGGCGTGACTCTGGGTCGTCAGGATGCACAGTATCCGGTAGATACCCAGGTGAAAGCCGTGCTGACGCAGCCGCTGGAAGCGCTGGCAGCCTGGGCAGAAAAACGCCCTGAACTGCGTGCCCTGTGCCAGCAGTATGGCGAGCTGGCGCAGGCCGGGACGCAGCGCGTGCTGCCTGGCCCGACCGGCGAGCGCAACACCTGGACGCTGATGCCGCGCGAGCGCGTGCTGTGCGTCGCGGATAACGAGCAGGATGCGCTGGTACAGCTGGCGGCAGCGATGGCGACCGGGTGTGAAGTGCTGTGGCCGGAAGATGGCCTGCACCGCGACCTGGCGAAGCAGCTGCCGAAGGCGGTGAGCGAACGTATTCGCTTTGCCAAGGCGGATGTGCTGACCAGCCAGCCGTTTGATGCGGTGATCTACCACGGTGATTCAGACCAGTTGCGCGAGCTGTGCGAGCAGGTGGCGGCCCGTAGCGGCGCAATTGTGTCGGTGCAGGGCTTCGCCCGCGGCGAGGACAACCTCCAGCTGGAACGTCTGTACGTGGAGCGCTCGCTCAGCGTCAACACCGCCGCCGCAGGCGGTAACGCCAGCCTGATGACCATCGGCTAAGCGTGCAATCTCTCCCCGGTGGCGCTACGCTTACCGGGGCTACAGTTTTGCAGGCAATGCTGTGCGGCCTGATGCCCGGTGGCGCTGCGCTTACCGGGCCTACGGTTTTGATGTTGTAGGCCGGGTAAGGCGAAGCCGCCACCCGGCTTTTTTATACGGAGGGAGTCATGAAAAGAGCGTTTATTGCCGGTGCCGCCTTACTGCTGAGCACCAGCGCCCTGGCGGATGAGTGCGCCAACGCCAGCACCCAGCTGGAGATGAACACCTGCACCGCGCAACAATACCAGGCGGCGGATAAAACCCTGAACCAGACGTATCAGACGGCGATCAAGCGCGCCGCCGCGCCCCAGCGCGATCTGCTGAAAAAGGCCCAACAGGCGTGGATCGCCCTGCGCGATGCCGACTGCGCCTTAATCGGCTCGGGCACCGAGGGCGGCTCCGTTCAGCCGATGATCGTCAACCAGTGTCTGGCCGAGAAAACCACTGAACGGGAAGCGTATCTGGCCTCGCTGATGCAGTGCGAAGAGGGCGATTTAAGCTGCCCTCTCCCGCCGGCGCATTAACGCACCCGGATCCCTTCGATAATCATCCGCTGCACGTTATCCACGGTGCTGTGGAAGAAGTCGTCATCCTTGAGCGACTTGCCGGTCACCGCCTCCACCTGGGCGGAAAAATCGGCATAGTGCTGGGTGGCGGCCCAAATCATAAAGATCAGATGGTGCGGATCCACCGGGGCCAGTTTCCCGGTGGCCACCCACCCGGCAATGATCGCCGACTTCTCATCCACCAGCGATTTCATATCGCCGCTCAGCACCGTTTTCAGCAGCGGTGCCCCCTGCAGCATCTCCAGACAGAACAGCCGCGAGGCCTGGGGATAGTCCCGGGAGACCTCCAGCTTGAGGCGGATATACTGCTGGATCGCCACCAGCGGCGTCAGCTCCTCACGAAACGCCTTCAGCGGTGCCAGCCAGATATCGAGGATCTGTTGCAGGACGGAAACGTACAGCGCCTCTTTGCAGGGAAAGTAGTAGAGCAGATTGGTTTTTGACACCCCCGCCAGCTCGGCCACCTGCTCCAGCCGCGTGCCGTGAATGCCAAACTGCGAAAAGGTCTCCAGCGCCGCCGAGAGGATCGCCTGTTTTTTCGCGCTCACCGCCTGCGAACGTTTACCGGTTGTTTTCACTGCGCCTTGTGCCATGGGCTCGCTCCTTGTTGATCTGCTCCCAGCATAGCAAAAACCCCAGGGTGACCACGACAATCTGCACCGCCACCGCGCACGACTGCCTGCTTTGTGTGCAACTATTTTGACCAGACAGTCCACTTTTACTGCCTGTATTTCATCAACCAACCATTAACACACTAATAACATTAACAATTTCAAAACTGGCATTCCCTTTGCAAAACAGGCTTACGCGGCTGAACAGGAGATGCAGGATGCAGCGCCACGTCTGACTTTCACCCCCATGTTGAGATGAAGAGAGGTTCGTGATGAAAATTGGCGTATTCGTTCCCATTGGCAATAACGGCTGGTTGATCTCCACCCACGCGCCGCAGTACAAACCGACCTTTGAGCTGAACAAGGCCATTGTGCAAAAAGCGGAGCACTACCACTTCGACTTTGCCCTGTCGATGATCAAGCTGCGCGGCTTCGGCGGCAAAACCGAGTTCTGGGATCACAACCTGGAGTCCTTCACCCTGATGGCCGGGCTGGCAGCGGTCACTTCGCGGATCCAGATCTACGCCACCGCCGCCACCCTCACCCTGCCTCCGGCCATCGTGGCGCGGATGGCCTCGACCATCGACACCATCTCCGGGGGGCGCTTTGGCGTCAACCTGGTCACCGGCTGGCAGAAGCCGGAGTACGAGCAGATGGGGCTCTGGCCGGGGGATGAGTACTTCTCGAAGCGCTACGACTACCTCACCGAGTATGTCCAGGTCCTGCGGGATCTGTGGGGCACCGGCAAGAGCGATTTCAAAGGCGAGTTCTTCACCATGGACGACTGCCGGGTCAGCCCGCAGCCGTCGGTGCCGATGAAGGTGATTTGCGCCGGGCAGAGCGATGCCGGGATGGAATTCTCGGCGAAATACGCCGACTTCAACTTCTGCTTCGGCAAAGGGGTCAACACCCCGGCGGCCTTCGCCCCTACCGCTGCGCGTATGAAGCAGGCGGCAGAGAAAACCGGGCGCGATGTCGGCTCCTACGTGCTGTTTATGGTGATTGCCGACGAAACCGACGAGGCGGCACGCGCTAAATGGGAGCACTACAAAGCCGGGGCCGACGAGGAAGCCCTGAGCTGGCTCAGCGAGCAGAGCCAGAAAGACACCCGCTCCGGAGCCGACACCAACGTGCGGCAGATGGCCGACCCGACCTCGGCGGTCAATATCAATATGGGCACCCTGGTGGGCTCGTATGCCAGCGTGGCGCGGATGCTCGATGAAGTCGCCAGCGTGCCGGGCGCCGAAGGGGTACTCCTGACCTTTGATGACTTTATTGCCGGGATTGAAAACTTCGGCGAGCGCATCCAGCCGCTAATGACGTGCCGCGCTCATCTTCCTGCGTTAACGAAGGAGGTGGCGTAATGACGACATTATCTGCACGACCGGAAGCCATCACCTTTAACCCGCAGCATAGCGCGCTGATCGTGGTGGATATGCAGAACGCCTACGCCAGCCCCGGCGGCTATCTCGACCTCGCCGGGTTTGACGTCTCCGCCACCCGGCCGGTGATCGACAATATCCGCACCGCCGTCGCCGCCGCGCGTACCGCCGGGATCCAGATAATCTGGTTCCAGAACGGCTGGGATGAACAATACGTGGAAGCGGGCGGCCCCGGCTCGCCCAACTTCCACAAATCCAATGCGCTCAAAACCATGCGCCAGCGCCCGGAACTGCAGGGCAAGCTGCTGGCAAAAGGTGGCTGGGATTACCAGCTGGTGAACGAGCTGGTACCGGAGCCGGGCGACATCGTGCTGCCGAAACCGCGCTACAGCGGCTTCTTTAATACTCCGCTGGACAGCCTGCTGCGCAGCCGCGGCATTCGCCATCTGATCTTCACCGGCATCGCCACTAACGTCTGCGTGGAGTCGACCCTGCGCGACGGCTTCTTCCTCGAGTATTTCGGCGTGGTGCTGGAAGACGCCACCCATCAGGCCGGGCCGGCATTTGCCCAGCAGGCCGCGCTGTTTAACATCGAAACCTTTTTTGGCTGGGTTACTGACGTCGCCACCTTCTGCGACGCCCTTTCTCCCGCCCCCTATGCCCGTATCGCCTGAGGAGCCACACCATGCCGAAATCTGTGATTATTCCCCCGGGCACCAGCACCCCGATTGCCCCCTTCGTTCCCGGCACCCTGGCGGACGGGGTGGTCTACGTCTCGGGCACCCTGCCGTTCGACGCTCAAAATAACGTGGTGTTTCCCGATGACCCAAAGGCGCAAACCCGCCACGTGTTGCAGACCATCCAGCGCGTTATCGAAACGGCGGGCGGGACGATGGCGGACGTGACCTTCAACAGCATCTTTATTACCGACTGGAAAAATTACGCCGCGATTAACGAGATCTACGCCGAGTTTTTCCCCGGCGATAAACCGGCGCGATTCTGCATTCAGTGCGGGCTGGTGAAACCCGAGGCGCTGGTGGAGATCGCCACCATCGCCCACATTGGCCGGTGAGGTTGCCATGAAACTGTCCATTTCACCCCCGCCCTTTGACGACGCGCCGGTAGTGGTGCTGATCGCCGGGCTGGGGGGCAGCGGCAGCTACTGGTTGCCCCAGCTGGCCGACCTGGAGCAGGAGTATCAGGTGGTCTGCTATGACCAACGCGGCACCGGCAATAATCCCGGCGAACTGCCGGAAGACTACAGCCTGGCGCAGATGGCCGAGGAGCTGTGGCAGGCGCTGGAGACCGCAGGCATTACCCGCTTTAGCGTGGTCGGCCATGCTCTGGGAGCGCTGATCGGCCTGCAGCTGGCAGTGGTTCGTCCTGGGGCGCTCAGCGCGCTGGTGTGCGTCAACGGCTGGCTGACGCTCCATCCTCACACCCGGCGCTGTTTCCAGGTGCGGGAGCGACTGCTGCATGCCGGTGGGCCGCAGGCCTGGGTGGAGGCCCAGCCGCTGTTTCTCTATCCCGCCGACTGGATGGCCGCCCGCCAGCCGCGTATGGAAGCCGAAGAGGCGCTGGCGCTGGCCCATTTCCAGGGCAAAACCACCCTGCTGCGCAGGCTGAATGCCCTGAAGCGGGCCGACTTTAGCCGCCTCGCACTGCAGATCCGCTGCCCGGTGCAGATTATCTGTTCCGCCGACGATCTGCTGGTGCCTGCCGTCTGCTCATCGCTGCTGCACGCCGCCCTGCCCGACAGCGTCATCACGGTGTTGCCGCGCGGCGGCCACGCCTGCAACGTCACCGAGCCGGAGATATTCAACGCCCTGCTGCAAAACGGGCTCGCCAGCCTGCTGCACCGCCACCAACGCTTATCGAAGGAGTTGCCATGAGTGAAGCCATCACCCCGACCGCGCAGCATGCGCTGTTTACCGAAGCGCGAACGCACAACGGCTGGCTGGATCGTCCGGTCAGCGACGAGACGCTGCGCGAAATCTACGACCTCATGAAGTGGGGCCCGACCTCCGCCAACTGCTCCCCGGCGCGGATGGTGTTTATCCGCACCGCGGAAGGCAAAGAGAAGCTGCGCCCGGCGCTTTCCAGCGGCAACCTGCAAAAGACCCTCACCGCCCCGGTGACGGCCATCGTCGCCTGGGACAGCCAGTTTTACGATCGTCTGCCGGAGCTGTTCCCCCACGGCGATGCCCGGAGTTGGTTTACCGCCAGCCCGCAGCTCGCCGAGGAGACCGCCTTTCGCAACAGCACCCTGCAGGCGGCCTATCTGATTGTCGCCTGCCGGGCATTAGGGCTCGATACCGGGCCGCTGTCCGGCTTCGACCGGGAGAAGGTGGATGCCGCCTTCTTCACCGGCAGCAACCTGAGAAGCAATCTGTTGATCAACATCGGCTACGGCGACAGCAGCAAACTCTATGGGCGACTGCCCCGTCTGAGCTTTGACGACGCCTGCGGGCTGGTATAAGGAGCGACCATGAACATTGATAAACAAGCCTTTCGCGATGCCATGGCCTGTCTGGGGGCGGCGGTCAATATCATCACCACCGACGGCCCTGCGGGACAGGCGGGCTTTACCGCCAGCGCGGTATGCAGCGTTACCGACTCGCCGCCAACGCTGCTGGTGTGTCTCAATCGTGGCGCCTCGGTATGGCCGGTGTTTAACGACAACCGCACCCTGTGCGTTAACACCCTCAGCGCCGGGCAGGAGTCGCTGTCGAATCTGTTCGGGGGCAAAACCCCGATGGCCGATCGCTTCGCCGCCGCCCGCTGGCAGACCGGGGAGACCGGATGCCCGCGTCTGGCGGACGCCCTGGCCTCGTTCGACTGCCGGATTAGCCAGGTGGTGAGCGTCGGCACCCACGACATTCTGTTTTGCGAGATCGTTGCAATTACCCGCCACCCGGTGCCGCAGGGCCTGGTGTGGTTTGACCGCGGCTACCACGCCCTGATGCGACCCGCCTGTTAATCCTCCTTAAGGAGCAGCTGATGGCACTATTCGGTTTTCCTCACTGGCAGTTGAAATCGACCTCCTCAGAACGCGGCGTGGTCGCGCCGGATGAACGCCTCCCGCTGGCGCAAACAGCGGTGATGGGGGTGCAGCACGCGGTGGCGATGTTTGGTGCCACGGTGCTGATGCCCATTCTGATGGGGCTGGATCCTAACCTGTCGATACTGATGTCGGGGATCGGCACCCTGCTGTTCTTCTTTATCACCGGCGGACGAGTGCCGAGCTATCTGGGCTCCAGCGCGGCCTTTGTCGGGGTGGTGATTGCCGCCACTGGCTTTAACGGCCAGGGGATCAACCCGCAGCTGAGCGTGGCCCTCGGCGGGATTATCGCCTGCGGTGCGATCTACACGGTGATTGGCCTGGTGGTGATGAAGCTTGGCACCCGCTGGATCGAACGGCTGATGCCGCCGGTGGTCACCGGGGCGGTGGTGATGGCGATTGGCCTGAACCTGGCCCCCATCGCCGTCAAAGGGGTCTCCGGCTCGGCCTTTGACAGCTGGATGGCGGTGCTGACGGTGCTGTGCATCGGCCTGGTGGCGGTATTTACCCGGGGGATGATCCAGCGGCTGCTGATCCTGGTCGGGCTGATCCTCGCCTGCCTGATTTACGCCGTGCTGACCAGCGTCTTCGGGCTCGGCAAGCCGGTCGATTTCGCCCTGGTGCAGCAGGCGGCGTGGTTCGGCCTGCCGCAGCTGACCTCGCCCACCTTTAATGGCCAGGCAATGATGCTTATCGCCCCGGTGGCGGTGATCCTGGTGGCGGAGAACCTCGGCCACCTGAAAGCGGTGGCTGGCATGACCGGGCGCAATATGGACCCGTATATGGGCCGGGCCTTCGTCGGTGACGGGCTGGCGACCCTGCTTTCGGGTTCGGTGGGCGGCAGCGGCGTGACCACCTATGCCGAGAATATCGGCGTGATGGCGGTGACCAAAGTCTACTCGACGCTGGTGTTCGTGGCGGCGGCGGTGATTGCCATGCTGCTCGGCTTTTCACCTAAATTTGGCGCGCTGATCCACACCATCCCGGCGGCGGTGATTGGCGGAGCGTCGATTGTGGTGTTTGGCCTGATTGCGGTGGCCGGGGCGCGGATCTGGGTGCAGAACCGGGTCGATCTGAGTCAGAACGGCAACCTGATTATGGTCGCCGTGACCCTGGTGCTGGGGGCGGGCGATTTTGCCCTCTCCCTCGGCGGCTTTACCCTGGGCGGGATCGGCACCGCCACCTTTGGCGCAATTGCGCTTAACGCCCTGCTCAGCCGCCGGATGGCGGGGGTGACGCAGGGCAGCGAAGTCATGACTCAGGAGCCTTGATCCAGGGTGGCGCTGTCGGCCTCCGCCAGCGCCTTTTTCTTTCTCTTTAGCTTCAGCTCGCTGACCAGCACGCCGGCGATGATAAAGGCGGCTCCCACCAGGGCGAGGAGCGGCAGGCGTTCCCCGGCCAGACGGCCAAAGATCCCCGCCCACACCGGCTCACCGGTATAGATCACCGTGGCCCGGGTTGGCGAGACGCTGCGCTGGGCCCAGTTCATCGTCACCTGAATAATGGCGCTGAAAATCCCCAGCCCAAGGGCGACAATCACTAACCCTGAGGAGAGCGGCGGCACGGACTCCCCTGCCGGGACCATCGCCATAAACGCCACCAGCGAGGCGGTCGCCAGTTGCACGACGGTGACGCGCTTGACGTCCACTTTGCCGGCCCAGGCGCTGATCAAAATAATCTCGGCAGCAATCGCCACCGCGCCCACCAGGGTGATGATCTCCCCCTTGCCGAGCGCAAGCAGGTTGTCGTCCGGCCCCGCCAGCAGGATCAGGCCGATAAAAGCCAGTACAATGCCGATGCAGGACATTACGCCCGGAATACGGCGCAGACACAGCCACTGCAGCAGGGGCACCAGCGGGACATACATGGCGGTGATAAACGCCGACTTACTGCTGGGGATGCTTTGTAATCCCCAGGTTTGCAGGCTGTAGCCCATCGCGATCGACACGCCAATCGCCAGGCCGGCTTTCAGCTCGGTCATGGTCAGCCCGGGGAGGGTTTTCAGGGAGATGATCGCCACCGCGATGGCCGCCGTGGCGAAGCGCAGGCCCACGAAGAAGAAGGGATCGCTGAGCGTGACGGCGTACTGCACGGCAAGAAAGGTTCCGCCCCAGAACATGGTGATAAGGATCAGGATCGCTTCCTGCGGTTTGATCGAAAAGGCATAACGGGAGGAGGACATGGGGCACCAGCAAAAAGAGACAATCCGCTAGTGTGGAAGGAATTTGATAACCCTTCAACAACAAACACAAAAAAACCGCCGGGGATCCCGGCGGCGGGGGGTGCCAGTGGTCATGAGACCCATACTTCAGATGGCTACAACTTAACTGCTCTTGTTGCCGCCATGGCTATTTTTGCCCCCTTTTTTGCCAGCTTCGGATGCGCGTTGAGGGTCGTTCTTGAAGTTCCCCCCGCTTTGCTGGCCACCTTTACGTCCTGCTTCTGATGCTCTTTCACGGTCTTCTGCAAAATTACCTGACCCACCACGATGGTTTGCCATGTCGGACCTCCAGAGTTAAAAAAACATAAGACTTAATACTACATTCAGTGAAAGCGAATTCTTCCACCTGACGACGCTAAAAAAGTGCCTTTATCTGCGCCGCGTGAACCTAAGCTTAGTGGAGTATGAGCATACATCCAGCTAACCGTAATATCCTGCAATACGATATCAGCCTTTCGTATGATGCTCGCCGAAACGAAACCATAAGCCTTTCTTATCATTCCAGAAATTCACAATAGCAAAAATGTGTCATTTTGCTACGAAAGCAGCGCTATACGCTTTTTTGTTTAAAATCAAACAAATGGTGGCCAGATTTGCAGTCTCGCTGTCACGTCATATCTTTAAAGGAGTGCAGCATGCCGCTGCCTTAAAAATCATGCGAGGAGTGAAGCGAAATGACGAGAATTCTGGTGCTCTACTATTCCATGTACGGACACATCGAAACCATGGCTCATGCAGTGGCGGACGGCGCCAGGAAAGTCGAGGGGGTTGAGGTGGTGATCAAACGCGTACCGGAGACCATGCAGGCAGAAGCCTTTGCCAAAGCCGGGGGAAAAGCGCAGAGCGCGCCGGAAGCCTCCCCGCAGGAGTTGGGTGATTACGACGCCATCATTTTTGGTACCCCGACGCGCTTCGGCAACATGGCCGGGCAGATGCGTACCTTCCTTGACCAGACCGGCGGGCTGTGGGTGAAGAATGCGTTACACGGCAAGATCGCCAGCGTGTTCAGCTCCACCGGCACCGGCGGTGGTCAGGAACAGACCATCACCTCCACCTGGACGACCCTCGCCCATCATGGGATGGTGATTGTGCCGATCGGCTACGGTACGCCGGAGCTGTTTGATATTTCTCAGACGCGCGGCGGTACGCCGTATGGGGCGACGACCATTGCCGGTGGCGACGGCTCGCGCCAGCCGTCGGAAGCGGAACTGAACATTGCCCGCTATCAGGGTGAATACGTTGCCGGTCTGGCTGCTAAACTGAAAGCTTAACGCTCAACAGGAGGATGACTATGCCAACACAAGAAGCTAAAGCACATCGCGTCGGAGAATTTGCGCGTTTACGTAATACGTCACCGGAGATCGCCGAGGCGATCTTTGAAGTCGCAAAATATGACGAAAAACTGGCAGAGAAAATCTGGGAGGAAGGCAGCGATGAAGTGCTGGTGTTAGCCTTCGATAAAACCGACAAAGACTCGCTGTTCTGGGGCGAGCAGACCATCGAACGCAAAAACGTCTGATTGTTTTCCCCCTCTCCCTTGAGGGAGAGGACTGGGGTGAGGGGGAAAACCCCGCACCCCATCCTTCATGTTATTTCGCCGCCGTATTCAACACCGTATTAAAGGTCTCCACCGGGCAGAACCCGTCCGCATCCACCGGACAGCCATTCAACTCCAGCGTGACCCGCTGCGCCGGGGCTTTTAACGTCAGCACCTGGGCATTTCGCAGCTGCTCCGTACTCTGATAAACATACTCGATTTTCATCAACTCACGGTTGCCGTTCTTATCATGCCAGCGCTGGAAGACGATCTTGCCGCCAATCGGCGTGCGCTCGTACTGACCCGGCAGCTGATAAGGTTTGAAGTCGAGGGCTTTCAGCAGCGAGGCGATGTTGGAGTCATGCCCCACCAGCAGGGTGACCTTCGGTGCCTTCGCCTGGTCGGTGACCAGCGCGTTGTCGATGTACTTCACCAGCGGTTTCGCCACGTTCCGCGCCACTTCCGCCGAGGTGAACAGCGAGTCCTGATAGCCATTTTTCAGCTGGGACAGTACCCGCCACTGCTGATCCGTTTTGATCTCGCCCCAGGCCACCTGATCCAACGGGAAGCCTTCGTAATATTGCAGGGTAAAAGCATCCACCAGCGAGTTGCCCACCTTCAGCGGTCCGGAGACGCCAGGCTCCTTCTGGTACTCGGCACTGTACGTGTCTTTCGCGTCGGTCAGGGAGCAGACCTGTTTCTCTTTACAGGACGGCGAATCCTTATAGTCGGTCATCTGCTCCAGCAGCTTATAACTCTCTTCAAGCTTCATCCCCTGGCGCTCGTTGTTCATCGCCTGCAGGGCTTTCTCACGGAACTCAGGAGAGTTGTCGGTGATCACCGGGTTAAAGGTCGGGTCCATGGTGCCCATCTGTTCCTGATGGTGCACCGGCACGTCGCAGCCCGGGAATGCCCCGGTGATGAAGAACTGCGCCGTCGCCACCGTGCGCTGCAGGCTGTTGGCGTAGGCATAGACGCTGTTCGCCGTCGGGCACTCCCCGGCGGTCACGATGCCCTCCTCCGCCAGCCACTCGCGCATGTAGTGACCCATATAGACCTCAAGTACGCCGCCTTTGGTGGTAAGTTGCCCGCCCGGCACATCCCACTCCGGCCATTTTTCCGGGGTCGACTGCTCCAGCACGCTGCCGTTGTTGGCCAGCGGCGCGCGCAGGTTATGACGGCTCATGATCAGAACCTGTTCCAGCTGATACCCTTCCGGCGCGGTTTGCGCCTGGACGCCGCAGGACAGGCCGATGCTGCCCGCCACGGCGACAGCGATTAGTGCTTTTCTCATCCCTAATTCCTCACTTTGTTTTATCGTCGTAAACAGTGTGACAGATTTGTGACGGATTACCTGGAGCCCACCCGCAAAGTGACGGCTTACTTTGTGTGTGAAGGCGAATTGGTTTTATAATAAAACTCACCGCTGATAAGGAGCCCCCATGAAACGTACCCGCCTGGAAGAGAGTACCTGCCCTGTTGCCCGCTCGCTGGATATAATCGGCGACTGGTGGTCACTGCTGATTGTGCGCGATGCCCTGCGCGGGGTGACGCGTTTTGGCGAGTTTCAGAAGAGCCTCGGTATTGCGAAAAATATGCTGGCGACCCGGCTGAAACTGCTGGTAGACGAAGGGATCCTGGTGCTACAACCCGCTTCCGACGGCAGCGCGTGGCAGGAGTATGTCCTGACGGAAAAGGGGCGCGCCCTGCAAACGGTGCTGCTGGCGCTCTCCCAGTGGGGAAATGCGCATCTGTTTGCCGAAGGCGATGTCGGGACGGTGATGGTGGATGCCCGGGATCGCAAGCCGCTGCGCAAGCTGACGATGGTGGCGAGTGACGGACGGGAGTTGGGGCCTGATGAGGTGGTGGCGAAGTATCCGGTGGCGGAGCGGTGATACTGCCCCGCCCCGTTCAACGCACAGCGAGGCGATTTACCCGTTTCGGATCCTGCCATCAATACCCGGCTGCGGTTTGCCAAACAGATAGCCCTGGGCGAGATCGCAGCCCAGTGCCTGAAGGCTTTCCAGCTGTTCCAGCGTTTCTACCCCTTCTGCGACCGTTTTCATATTAAGGGACTTCGCCATGCCGGTGATGAGTTTAATGATCGTCAGGGCATCATCCTGCACCGATATCGAATGAACAAATGACTTGTCTATTTTGATTTTATCGAAGGCCAGCTTACTCAGCCGCGAAAGCGAGGAGTAACCCGTACCAAAATCGTCGATGGAGATCCTCACGCCCAGGTCTCTGAGCATGTTAAGCGTATTCATCGGCGTGCTGTTATCGGTAAAGAGAGAAGACTCCGTCACTTCCAGTTCAAGGCGCTCAGCCTGAAGCCCCGTCTCTTTCAGAATGGACAACACGATCCCGGCAAAGACGTTGCTGCTGAGCTGCACAGGGGAGACATTGACTGAAATTTTTGCCGGAATCGCCCAGGAAGCCGCTTCCCGACAGGCCATTTCCAGCACCGATTTCCCCATCTCGTTAATCATGCCTGTTTTTTCAGCAACAGGAATAAAGCTATCCGGTGCCAGGAGACCCTTCAGAGGATGTATCCAGCGAATCAGGGCTTCGTAGCTGTAAATTTCCTGGCTGAATGAATCGACAATCGGCTGGTAATAGACCACGAACTCTTTGTTCACTAACGCCATGGCCATATCATGTTCAAGGGTTCTGCTTTCCTGCAGCTTATCTAACATGCTTTGGCGGAAAACTTTGATCTGACCGGAGCCCTCTTTTTTAGCCTCATACAGGGCCAGATCGGCAAATTTATAGAGATAGTCGGCGCGGCGTTCAGTATCTGAAATAACAATACCGACACAGGTGGCGATGTTGATAATCGTATTATCAATCGTGTAGGACTGATTAATTGAATCACATATTTTTTGGGCACGCGAAACCGCGCTGCTTTCAGTCAGGCCACTCGAGAGAAACGCAAACTCATCCCCACCTAAGCGATAAAGCGTTTCTGACGTCAGGCTCATCGAAACCAGACGCTGGGCTATCTGGCGTAATAACCTGTCACCGGTATCATGACCCCAGCTGTCATTGACATCCTTGAAGCGATCTAAATCAAACAGCATCACCGCCACCGAGTGATTATTTTTTTCTGCCGTCTCGGTTATTTTCTTTAAATTATCCCAAAAAAACTGGCGGTTATTCATTCCGGTCAGCGAGTCGTGGTAAACGTCATATTCCAGCTGGGCATTCTGGATTTGCAGTTTTTCTTTCGACGTCTGCAACTCTTCCGCAAGGCTCGTCACCTGCAGATGCGCCTTCTGAATATTCCTGTTCTGATAGAAGATCAGCGCACCCAGTATGGCGCTGAGTATTATTAACAGGACAGAGGTCGCTGAATATATATAGTACAGCGTTTGAATTTTGAGGTTCGCGCCACTGATCGAGTTAACATCCTTATCTAATGCACCGGATGAAAGACGGCTGAGTGGCGCATCGAGCGTATGCATTGTTTTCAGGTATGTCTCGAGCTCTGAACGGTTCATTTTCTCAAGATGAACATCCAGATATTTAAGCATCGTTTCAAGTTGTTCAGCCAGTTCACGATGCGCTTTATTGCTTTCTATATAACGGCCTAAATCGCCTTCTTTTGTTAAATCACTCTGGCTGAGCATAATGTCGAGACGCAATCGCACATCATCGATCGACAGCGTGTCATCGATAGTGTAAAGACCCAGCACGGATTCCAGTCGGTAATATTCCGATACCAACTGTGCAGCAGACCATGAATCGGTGTAGTGGGTCAGCTTCTGTAACTCTTGTTGCCTTTCATGTACAAGGAAAGAGATGTATCCAGTCGAGATAAAAAGGAAAAAAATAATGCCCGCCAGTATCCTGTTCATGATCCTCTCCTGGACGCCTATTCAATCGTCATTTTGCTGACCTGCCATGCGGACCTTGAATAGAAAATCTGGTTATTCAGCTCAGGCATGCTGTCATAAGGATACACGATGAATAGCGGCCCTTTATCACGGACGCGCATATACTCCCCGTCGATTTTGAAGGCCAGGATGACGTTGTATTTCTTGAAATCATTGAGAGGAATGACGGTGGTATAGTCATTGAGCGCCGTAACCTTAACGACAGTGCCTTTGGCGCCGACATAATCCATGAGCTTCTGTACAGGAACGCCCGTAAAGGTAGGACGCCCATTATACCAGGGAGAGGTGGTCTTGAAACTGACCATGCCCAGCTTCTCAAGGCTGGCGATATCAAAAACGGCTTTCCCGTCTTCGTTTGTATTTTTAATATTACCGGACAGGGTTAAAAGGACTTTACCGGCAGGTTTGGAAAGTTCGCCAGCCCAGGCCTGGGTGGCTACCACAAAGCTTAACAACATGACAATCAAGCGCATTCTAACCTCTCCATTCCATCAAACGTAAAGAAGTATAATTTAGTTATTATGCTATTAATATATGTCATCAGACCATTATGAATTCAATAAATCCCATCAAAATATTAATGCATGGAAATCAATAACTTACTATCATATGCTTTTCATAAGATCGATTAAGAATGGTCTGAAGTGTTATTTTAGGTACGTTATTTTCTATTCTTCCTGTACAAAAAGTAAGCCAACTGGTTATTTAATGCAAATAATCACACAAGGAGATAAAGGTTTAATTTCTCGTTGCAGTAACGGGGAGGCGTTGTTTTTTTTGCGATGGTAGGTTTTGTTGAATAGTTCTTCATATTTTTGAAGTTTGCCTCCCTGCGCTGAACCTACAGGGCCTGGGCAACGTCTGCAGCCTGAGATGCAAGTCTCCTGGCCCTGCATACGACTGGAGGTGTTCTTGCGAACCTGGCCGTGTTTTGTTGATACCCTTTTAATGCCTGGCGCATTTTCCTGCTGGATGCAAACACAAGGCCTTTTCAGATACTTATATTCCTTTCCATCGTAAGGTGTTAAACATGTTGGTAAATACCTGTTTATTACTTCGTTAAGCTAATAAAAGTCCCTTCATTATCTATAATGAAGGCATATTTATAGTTCTTGTCGTTCAGTGTATAACTTACCGCATAGCGTACCCCCTTATTCAAATATACTTTAAAACAGGTGTCAGGATAGTTAAGATGAACGAATTCATCAACTAAAAGCCGTTCGTATTCTTTGCCATTGGTAGACAGCACGTACCGACTTAGCACCTCATCTTTATTGACGGTGAAGCAGACTCGGTTGTCGTCAATGTAGATTGCCCGATTTACGCCTGACTCCTCGCCTTCGTATCCTCTGCGCGGGCATCCCGTCAACAGAACAACCATCATGAGCACTGTTATTTTTTTCATCCGGGGAACCTTCCTGATACCTTCTGATATTTTCGCAGTTAAAGAGAGCGCCGATTAAGTCGGGACATAATGCTTTATTAACCCATAATTTCTTACGGTGGAAACCTGTTGTGCCAGCCCATAATTGAGTCAGTTTTTCCTGGCCTGAGCCTCATGGTTTCATAGTGATGCGAAAATCCTATATCCTTTAGGCTTGTCCATCCGGGATAGTGAATACATTACGCTTAAACTCGGAAATAATTTATAAATGCGTTTTACGATATTAATAATTCGTATTAGTTGTTGTTTATGACTTTTCTGTAAATAAAATCCGTTCCCGGATGCGGGCCACGTTTTTTTTTGCTTTACTGGATCAACCGCTATCCGCTTAACAAGGAAAAACAGGCCATGGCGACTCCCCCGCTCGAAACCGAACGCTTGCTGCTAAAACCCCTCGCCTCTGAAGATGCCATCCGGATCCAGCGCATTTTCCCGCGCTGGGAAATCGTGCGCTATCTGATCGCCAGCGTCCCCTGGCCCTATCCCGATAACGGTGCGCAGCACTATGTCGACAACGTTGCGCTGCCCGCAAGCAAAGAAGGCAAAGGATGGTACTGGACGCTGCGCCGGAAAGCGCAGCCGCAGGAGATTATTGGCGTTATTTGCCTGATGGATACCCCGGATAACAACCGCGGCTTCTGGCTGGTCCCGGAATACCAGGGCCAGGGTTATATGACCGAAGCCTGCCGGGCGGTTAACCGCTTCTGGTTTACCGACCTGAATCGTGAGGTGTTGCGCGCGCCGAAAGCGGCCATCAATAACCGGTCGAGAAAACTGTCAGAGCGCAGCGGCATGCGGTTAGTTCGCGTCGAAAAAGGGCAATACGTGTCCGGTGAGCTGGACACGGAGTTGTGGGAGATCACGCGTGAGGAGTGGCAGCGGGCCGTTGAACCCGTAGCGCCATTCGCCACGTAACTGATACGATCATATCCCCTCCTCTGACAGCATCCGCCCCTGGCTGAAGCTCCAGTCATCGGCGGTGTTGAAGTGGATCATCACCATCACATCATTCGGGTGAATAGCCAGCGCCGCATGCAGCCGGTCGCACAGCAGGCGGCAGAAATTTTGCTTCTGCTCGCGCGAGCGGGGCTTGCCCGCCAGAATATGAAACTGAATAAAATTCTCGCTGCGCCCTTTGCTTTTATAGTGGGGGTCAAATACGCGCAGCCTGGCCGGAAGCTCCTCAAAAATCTGAAAGCGATCCCCCGGCGGGACGGCAAACGCCGCCTCCAGAGTCTGCTGCAGGATGTCGGAGATCTGGGCAATCTGTGCGTCGCTGTAGCCCGGACGCAGGGAGATACGGGTGAAAGGCATCAGCGTGACTCCTCGTCCAGACAGCCAAGCGCCGACACCGCCGCCGGCCAGCCGGCGTAGAACGCCAGATGGGTGAAGGCTTCGACGATCTCTTCTCTGCTCAGGCCGTTTTGCTGCGCGAAGTCGATATGCCAGGGCAACTGCTGCACGCGTCCGAGCGCCGTAAGGGCGGCCAGGGTGATCAGACTGCGGTCGCGCGGGGAAAGCGCGTCACGTTTCCAGATATCATTGAACAGGACCTCCCTGCTCAGCTCGGCCAACTTAGGCGCGACGCGGGCCAGGGTTTCAGCCGTGAGTGATTTCGCCATGGTGTTCTCTCCGTATTGACAGTAAGGCGATTCTGGCGCCATATTTTCATCCTGAAAATCAAATAATCTGCGACTCACCATCCCGCATTTCAGGACGATCATGAACAAGCTTCCCCCGACGCTCGACCTCGACGCTTTGCGCACTTTTGTCACCGGCATGGAGTGCGACAGCTTTGCTCAGGCCGCTACCCGCCTGTGCCGCTCCACCTCGGCGGTCAGCGCCCAGCTGAAAAAGCTGGAACAGCAGTGCGGAGCTGAACTGGTGATGAAGAAGGGTCGCGGCCTGGCGCTGACCCGCGATGGCGAAATCGTCATGGGCTATGCCCGTCGGATGCTGGCGCTGAATGATGAGATGCAGAGCGCCCTGAAAGGCGAGCAGCTGCAGGAGGAGATCCGCATCGGCATGCAGGAGGATTTTGGTGAGTCGCTGATGCCGGGCATTCTGGGAGAATTCAAACGCCACCATCCGGGGGTACGGATCATTGCCCGTGTGGATCGCAACCGGGCTTTGCTCACCGCCTTTGATGATTACGCCCTCGATATGGTGCTGCTGTGGCAGAACCCGCGCGAACAGCGACAGGGCCGGACGATCGGCCAGAGCCAGATGGCGTGGATCCAGCACCCGGATCTGGACATCAGCAACCTGCTGGCCGGGGGCGAGCCCCTGCCGCTGGTGATGTTTGAACACCCCTGCCTGATGCGATCCCATGCCATCGACTGTCTGAATCGGGCGGGCATCCCCTGGCGAGTGGTGTTTGTCAGCCACAGCCTGAGTGGGATTTGGGCGGCGGTGCAGGCGGGGCTTGGTATCACGCTGCGCACCCGTATCGGGATGCCGGGCAACCTGCAAGTGACGGGAAATATACTGCCCACGCCGGGGAGGCTCGGGATCGC
Organism: Leclercia adecarboxylata; assembly: GCA_002360945.1. Classification (GTDB taxonomy): domain Bacteria; phylum Pseudomonadota; class Gammaproteobacteria; order Enterobacterales; family Enterobacteriaceae; genus Enterobacter; species Enterobacter adecarboxylatus_B. The sequence continues at coordinate 52,737 of DERO01000039.1, forward strand.
CCTGGAACAAAAGGACGGGAGCAAAGCTCAGACGCTGCTGGAGCAATTGATGGAGGAGGCGCTGCTCAGAGTGAGCTGATGTGGCGGATCCTCGCCACAGGTTGTCAGTTTTGCGCCAGTGCCCTGCCCCCTTTTTCGCCAGGATAAAAACACCACATCACCTGGAGAAAAATCATGCTGCCCAACCCCTCGCAGAAGTACGCCGCCTTTGCCCCGATTGCCTTACCCGACCGCCAGTGGCCGGACAAGACCCTGACCCACGCCCCGCGCTGGCTCTCTACCGACCTGCGCGACGGCAACCAGGCGCTGGCCGAGCCTATGGATATCCCGCGCAAGCTGCGCTTCTGGGAGCAGTTGCTGAAGTGCGGATTTAAGGAGATCGAGGTCGCGTTTCCTTCCGCCTCAGAGACGGACTTTCAGTTTGTCCGTCAGCTGATTGAGGAGCAGCGTATCCCGGATGACGTCACCATTCAGGTGCTCACCCAGGCCCGCAGCGATCTGATTGAGCGCACCTTTGCCTCGCTGGAAGGGGCGAAATGCGCCACGGTGCATCTTTACAACGCCACCGCGCCGCTGTTTCGCGAGCTGGTGTTCCGCCAGAGTAAAGAGGAGATCGTACAGCTCGCCGTCAGCGCCACGCGCCAGATCCGCGCGCTGTGCGAGGCTAACCCGCAGACGCACTGGCGCTACGAATACTCACCGGAAACCTTCTGCTTTACCGAGCCGGAGTTTGCCCTGCAAATCTGTGAGGCGGTGGCAGATGTCTGGGAGCCCTCTTCCGCACGACCGATGATTGTTAACCTGCCCGCCACGGTGGAGGTCAACACGCCCAACGTCTATGCCGATCAGATCGAATCCTTTTGCCGTCACTTCTCCCGCCGGCGCGAGGTCTGTATCAGCGTGCATCCCCACAACGATCGCGGCAGCGGCGTTGCCAGCGCCGAGCTGGCCCTGCTTGCCGGGGCCGACCGGGTGGAAGGTTGTCTGTTTGGCAACGGGGAACGCACCGGGAACGTCTGCCTGGTGACGCTGGCGATGAATCTCTATAGCCAGGGAATTTCACCCCAGCTTGATTTCAGCGATATGAAGCAGGTGGTGGAGCTGGTGGAGCAGTGCAACCAGCTGCCGGTGCATCCGCGCCACCCTTATGCCGGTAAGCTGGCGTTTACCGCCTTCTCTGGCTCGCATCAGGACGCGATCAAAAAAGGCTTTCACGCCCGGGAACAGTCGGCCTCCCCACGCTGGGAGATGCCCTATCTGCCGGTCGATCCGAACGATATCGGCTGTAGCTATGAGGCGGTGATCCGCGTCAACAGCCAGTCCGGCAAAAGCGGCGCGGCCTGGATGCTGGAGCAAAATCATGGTCTGGTGCTGCCCCGGGCGCTGCAGCAGGATTTCAGCCGCCACGTGCAGGCGCACACCGACCGGGAAGGAAACGAGATGACGCTGAGTGCGCTTTGGCAGCTCTATCGCGAGCTCTATGGCCCGCATCAGCACGCCCCGCGGCAGCTGCTGGATTACCGGACCGAAAGCCAGGCCGACGGTGGGCTGGCACTGTGGGCCCGCGTGCAAACTGCCGAGGGCATTGTGACCTTAGAGGGGAAAGGCAACGGCCTGCTCTCGGCCGCCGCCGGTGCGATAAAGGCCAGCTTTAACCTGACGTTTGCGATCGAGGATTATCACGAGCATACGCTCGGCAGGTGCAGCGAAAGCCGGTCGGCGGCCTATATACGCTGCAGTGCTAAGCAAGGGATGAGCCGCTGGGGAACCGGTATCGACAACGATGTTTCCCGGGCGTCGCTTCAGGCCTTGCTTAACGCGCTGCCGGAGAGTGACGCGGGCTGGAAGTAGTCGCTCGGGGCCACGCCGAGGGTGCGGCGGAACATGGCGCTGAAGGCGCTGTGACTCTCATAGCCGAGGTCCAGCGCCACCCGAAGCACCGACTGCCCCTGGGCCAGGCGGTTTAACGCCTCCATCAGCCGCGCCCGGCGCAGCCATTCGCTGAACGCCAGCCCGGTCTGCTGGCGAAAATGCCGCAGTAGGGTGCGCTCGCTGATGTTTAACTGGCTGGCAGCCAGCGCCGTGGTCCAACGAATACCCGGCTCGGCCTGGATCTGGCGACAGAGCCCCAGCATCGCGGGCGCCTGGGGCTCAGGAAGGTTGAATGGCAGCACGCTTATCCCACGGATTTCATCGAGGATCAGCTCATAAATGCGTTCCGCCCGGCTGCCCGCCGCATAGCTTTCCGGCAACTGCAGCGAGGCAACGATCAGCTCGCGCAGCAGGGTGGAAATTTGCACCACCTGGCAGACCGACGGCAAATCCGCCCGGGCAAAGGGATCGATAAACAGCGTCCGGGCCGCCACGTTTCCGGTGATCAGCAGGCGGTGCTGCGTCCCGGCAGGCAGCCAGACGCCCCGCCCCGGCGGCACAATCCAGAACCCCTGCGCGGTCTCCACGCGCACTACTCCGCTGAGGGTATGCAGAAGCTGGGCGCAGGTATGGCTGTGCCAGGGCTCCGTTTCGCCATGGGTGTAATCATGGGCAAAGGGCACCAGCGGGCGCGTGTCAAAGCTGAACTGCTGTTGGGTGGTCATGGTTTATTTATTTTGCGCTATCTGCACGTTGATAAAGTCAAATACCTCTGCGGTTTCGCTGGCAGAAGCAAAAGCCCGTTCAGGAATTACCACACAATTATCATTTTTCATATGGATAAAAATAAACCCATTTTCCCTGTAGCTGTCCTTAACATTCTTCCAGTAGATCTTGCCGCTGGCGTTAGGGGTAATAGTTTCGACAAAGAATCGGTTTAATTTAACTTTTTGTAAGATCTCCTGGTCCTCCTGTTCAACCCGTTGCTGCTTCTGCATAACGTTATTGATCATTACGTCATAGAGTTTAAACAGCGCCAGCGCGACGCCAAACAGGACTAGCAGAGCAATACTGAACATTTTGGTTCTTGCCAGAAAATCGCTGTCCAGGGTGGTTCTCAGGCTTAACTGCAGCAAAGTAATCACATTAAATAAGACCGCGACCGCTAAAATAGAGACCGCAGCCTTTTGAATGAGAGAAATATAACCGTAGGGTTTGAGAAACGCTTTTTTATGATCGTGGATGAGCTTGCCGGCCTGAGTGCGCTCTAAAACGGATAACGAGTAATCCACAACGATCCTGTTCTTATTTATCATGCAACCTTCTTGCTAAATTATTTCATCCTGTATGATCCTACCTTATGAAGGCTTTTCACAGAAGACGCTATTTTTTGGTATGACATAACAAGGAAAAAAGCAAAAATATATCCAAAAGAAGAATAGTCCGAATTATGCCTCCCGGAAATGTGTGTCACGTCACAGTGGCTATTATTTATATTCAATAACTAAGGAGGCCGGGATGACATCAGGAAACAACACTTCAAAACACTACCCACGTCCACCGTTCGTGGAACAGCCGCAACAAACGCCGGGACTGGCATCAGAAATGAAGCCTATTCCCGATCATGGCGAGACAAGTTATATCGGTTCAGGGAAACTCGCAGGCAAAAAAGCGCTTATTACCGGCGGTGACTCCGGGATTGGTCGTGCCGTCGCGATTGCTTACGCCCGGGAAGGTGCCGATGTGGCCATTGGGTATTTACCGGAAGAAGAAACCGATGCGGCGGCCGTTATCGCGCTTATTCAGGCTGAAGGGCGAAAAGCCGTCGCTATTCCTGGTGATATTCGGGTGGAGTCGTTTTGCGACACCCTGGTTGAGCGGGCAGCGAGTGAATTGGGCGGTCTCGATATTCTGGTCAACAACGCCGGCCGACAGCAGTATTGCGAGTCCATTGAAGAGCTGACGACAGCCGCTTTCGATGCGACCTTCAAAACCAACGTTTATGCTCCCTTCTGGATCACCCGTGCCGCCCTGCGCCACCTGACGGAAGGCGCGGTAATTATTAACACCTCTTCGGTGCAAGCCTTTAAGCCCAGCGAAATCCTGCTGGATTATGCCCAGACCAAAGCCTGCAACGTGGCGTTCACCAAATCCCTGGCCAAACAGCTGGGTCCGAAAGGCATTCGGGTGAATGCCGTGGCACCGGGCCCCTACTGGACCCCTCTGCAATCAAGCGGCGGTCAGCCTCAGGAAAAAGTGCAGCAGTTTGGCGCAGATACTCCGCTGGGCAGACCTGGCCAGCCGGTAGAGATTGCGCCCCTGTATGTTCTGCTGGCGTCCGATAGCTGCTCTTATGCCTCCGGTCAGGTCTGGTGCTCAGATGGTGGTACCGGCGTCGCATAATGGATGATTAAATCCAGCATGCCTGATCAAGCGTAAGGAATATTATAAAATCCGTTACCTTAAGCGGTAACGGGTTTTTAATGAGCGCGGTACTCCCCTGAATTATTATTTCAGGCAGATGGGTTATGCCGGAAATTCGAAACCCACGCACTATCGCTGCCGTTACGCTTATTTCTTTGGATCAAAACGTGCCCGGTACAAATTTATCAACTATCCTAAGATCATTGATTAGATGTCCCTATTCAATTTTCAGCTGTTTTATTTTCTTTAACTTTTAACGATTACCTCGTTATAAGTTGTACCGTTCCGTCTTTAAAGCGCTTCGATGTTGAAGTTGATAATGTTTGCTGTTTTTTCAATCAGTTCCTGGTACTGAACGCATTACAGACCTGCGTTCCGGCGTAAGATTATTTAAAGGACAACAGCTATGACTCACATTCACGATCATTCCACTGTTAACACTCAGTATGTTGATCCGCGTCTGCCCCTGCCCGACGCGGGTAGCAGCAGTGCCGTATCATGGGGCGCCATCTTTGCTGGCGCCGCGGCGGCGGCCTCCTTGTCGTTGATCCTGCTGATGCTGGGCGCCGGGCTAGGCCTGACGTCCATCTCGCCATGGGAAAACGAGGGGCTTGAAGCCGGTACGGTAGGTATTGCGGCGATAGGATGGCTGACGTTCACGCAGATCGTGGCGTCAGGGATGGGCGGCTATTTAGCCGGACGACTGCGCACCAAATGGGTTTCTACCCATACCAATGAAATCTACTTCCGCGACACCGCCCATGGATTTTTGGCGTGGGCCGTTGCTGCGCTGGTCTCGGCCATGTTGTTAACCTCCACCGTAAGCTCCATCGTGGGAGGAAGCGCTAAAGTCGTAGGTTCCGTTGCGGGCGGTGCCGCCGCAGCTACCGTAGGCGGCGCGGCGGGTATGGCGAACGCAGCTTCTGATGGTTCAGGTTCACCGATGGACTATTTCGTTAATTCGATGTTCCGCCCGGGTACCCCGGCGGCAACACCCGCAACCCCCAATACGTCAGTCTCGCCAGATGCATCCGCTGCGGCTCCCGCTGCTCCGGCACCCGCCGCACCTCAGCAGGATCTCTCTCCTGCTCAGATGAAGGAAGTGACAGGTATTTTTGCCAACAGCATCAGCACCGGCCAGTTACCGCAGGAAGATCGTCAGTATGTCGCGCAGCTGATTGCTCAGCGTACCGGTATCAGTCAGCAAGAGGCTGAACAGCGGGTACAAGCCACCTATGACAAAGCCCAGGCTAAGTTAAAAGAAACGAAAGAGAAAGCACAGCAAGCGGCTGATACCGCACGCAAAACTACCAGCTATCTCATGCTCTGGACATTCATCTCTCTGCTGGCGGGTGCTTTTGTCGCCAGCCTGTGTGCGACCTTCGGTGGCCGTCAACGCGATCTTTAATACTTAATTTTGCAGGAGGTTAACATGCGCTCATTACTACTGTTCTTTTTAGGCGTCCCGATCCCAATCATTATCCTGATTGCGCTGTTCTGGCACTAACCGGTATCTGACAGGATACATTCAGTCAAAACATAAATGCCCGTAAGGGCATTTATGTTTTTTACCATAACAGTCAGTGATACAGTGGCTTGCAGACATATCAGAGGATTATGCGAAATGACGATTGTATTTATCCCTGCGCTGATCGCCGTGCTGGTGGCTAAAGAACGCGAAATGGGGCGGGAACTGACCCAGGAAGACGTTGAATTGATACGCGACAGCGCCACGGCCATCGAGCTGCCATCCGAGATTGCTGAAGATATGGCTAAAGAGCGTGGCTACCCTGACATCGATCCGGAGAATGTCTGGAGCGAGTGGCTGGCGTACAAAGCGACGCGATCGGCTTAACAGTAAAATAATTTAACGTTTCTTCCTACCCGGCGGCCAGCACCCTGCTGGGTCTTCACCTCCTCCCCACCGCAAAGATCAAAAATCTTCTCGACAATGGTTGCATTATAAAACCAAATGGCGCAGGCTCTATTTAGTTTTATGTTGAAACCAATTAACGTCTTCTGAGGTGTCACAATGAGTACGCAACGTTCAACGGCTTTGATTACAGGTGCATCTTCCGGGATTGGCGCGGTCTACGCTGACCGTCTCGCCGCCCGCGGTTACGATCTGGTGCTGGTGGCCCGCCGGGAAGCGCGTCTGCTGACGCTGGCGGAACAGCTGGAGCTGCGCTACGGGGTACAGGTCACTACTCTGACAGCGGATCTTACCGATGAAACCGGGATCCGCGCCGTGGAGGAGATCCTGCGCAGCAACACCGCTATCGACACGCTGGTCAATAACGCCGGCACCGCGCAGATGGCACCTTTCCTCGCGGGGGATGTGGCGCAGCATCAGGCGATCAACATGCTCAACACCACCGCCCTGATGCGCCTGACGTATGCCCTGCTGCCGCGTCTGGCGCAGAACAATCGCGGGACCCTGATTAATATCGCCTCGGTGCTGTCGCTCCATGCCCGTGCGGGCAGCGCACTCTACAGCGCCACCAAAGCCTGGGTGCTGAATTTTACGCGTGGATTGCAGGAGGAGTTTGCCGACAGCCAGGTGCGGATCCAGGCGGTATTACCGGCGGCCACCGCCACCGAGATCTGGGAGCTGTCCGGCATCACCGCTGACGACCTGCCTGCCGGGTCGGTCATGACCACCGACAATATGGTGGATGCGGCGCTGGCGGGGCTGGATCAGGGGGAGCTGATTACCATTCCGCCGATGCACGATGAAACCCTGTGGGCACGCTACGAAGAGGCCCGGCTGGCGCTGTTTGCCAGCGCCCGAACCGGCGAACCGGCGCCGCGCTACCTGCCGCGCTGAGGGTTACTGCTTAAGCTGGTCGCCGTACTCGTTCATCCAGGCGGCCAGCGGCGCCAGCGCGCTTTGCAGCGTCAGGCCGAGGTCGGTGATCTGGTACTCCACCCGGGGTGGGATCTCGGGAAACACGGTGCGGGTGACCAGCCCGCGCTGCTCGAAAAGTCGCAGCTGGCGGGTCAACTCCTTCTGGGTAATCGGCGCCGCGGCGCGCAGCAAATCGCCAAAGCGCACCGGCGTATTAAGCACAATCAGCCGATAGATAATCGGGATCGCCCACTTGCCGGAGAGCAAGCCAATAAAACGGGTCATCGGGCAGGGTTGATGCTGACAATTTTTTTCATCCGCGCAGTTCAGTAATTCCGCCATCGCACACCTTTCGCCTCTTTAGTATCCATTTGGTACCTGGTTTCTTTTGGATACTAACGTTTCTATAGTGCTTTCTCCAGTGACAAATCAGGAGAAGCAAAATGGGTCGTTTAACTGATAAATACACGCTGATTACCGGCGGCACCAGCGGCATTGGGCTGGCGACAGCGCAGGCCTTTCTCGCCGAAGGGGCGCAGGTGGCGGTGACCGGGCGCAACCCGCAGACCCGTGCCGAAGCGCAGCGGGTGCTGGGCGATAACGCCTGGGTGATCGACGCCGATGCGGGCGATATCCGCGCCCAGCAGGGGCTGGCCGATACCCTTGCCACACGCTGGCCGCGGCTGGATGCGCTGTTCATCAACGCCGGAGACGTGACGCATGGCCCGCTGGAGAGCTGGCAGGAGGAGACCTGGGACAGGCTAATGGGCACCAACCTCAAGGGGCCGTTCTTTTTGATTCAGGCACTGCTGCCGCTGCTGAATAACCCGTCGTCGGTGATTTTATGTGGTTCGGTCAGCGCCCATATCGGGCTGCCCACCAGCAGCGTCTACGCCGCCAGCAAGGCCGGATTGCTCTCCCTGGCCCGCACCCTTTCCGTTGAATTATTGCCCCGCGGGATCCGCGTCAACGGCCTGAGTCCGGGACCGGTGGAAACCCCAGCGCTGAGCAAGCTGGGGTTAGACGATGAGGCGCTAAAAACCCTGCAGAGCGATATCGCCAAACTGGTGCCGCTCGGACGTTTAGGCCGGCCGGAAGAGCTGGCAAAAGCGGCGCTATATCTGGCATCGGATGAGTCCAGCTACACCGTCGGCACCGAGCTGCTGGTGGATGGCGGGACGGCAGTCGGGCGGTAGAGACGAAAGCCCCCCCGGGCAATGGACGACGATCGCAACCCTGTGACATCGCTGTCGCGGGGTTGCGATCTCTCTGGCATAGTGAGGCAGACGCAACCTGCTGAAAGGAAGGAAACTATGCTCGAACTTCGCCCGAACTGTGAATGGTGTGACCGTGACCTGCCCCCTGACGCTCAGGACGCCAGAATCTGCTCCTTTGAGTGCACCTTCTGCGCCGACTGCGTAGAAACCCATCTCAACCATCGCTGCCCCAACTGCCAGGGGGAGCTGGTGCGCCGCCCGGTGCGACCGGCCAATAAACTGATCAACTCGCCTGCCTCCACCGTGCGGGTCCATGCGAAAAAAAGCGCCTGACTTCCCCGCTTTCTGACGATGAGGTAAATGATGATCCAGCTGCAGACCATCCCGCCACCGCGCAACTTCACCGATGTGGCCCCGGTATTGCTCACCGATGCCACGATGCTTGAGCGCAAAAATAAAGTGCTGACCCGCATGAGCGAGGCGGGCTATGACGCCCTCGTGATCTATGCCGATAAGGAGCATGGGGGGAACTTCGAGTACCTGACCGGGTTTGTCCCGCGCTTCGAAGAAGGTCTGCTGATCCTTGATAAATCGGGTGCGGCGACGGCGATCCTCGGCAATGAAAACCTGAAGATGGCGCAGCATTCCAGGCTCCCGGTCACGCTGAAGCACTGTCCGTATTTTTCGCTGCCGAATCAGCCAATGGAGAATGAGACCTCGCTGGAGACGCTGTTCACCGACACCGGTCTTCATAAACGCAACCGAATCGGGCTGGTCGGTTGGAAAATGTTTACCTCTGCCGGGGCCGATAATCGGCAACTCGTCGATCTGCCGTACTTTATCGTCGAGGCGCTGAAAAACAGTACCGACGCCCCGCTGGAAAACGCCGCGCACCTGTTTATTCGCGGCGACAACGGCGCCCGCGTGACCAACAACGAGAACGAAATAGCCCATTACGAATATGGCGCTAACCTCGCTTCCGGCTGCATGCTGCATGCCATGAACGCGGTAGAGCCGGGGATCCGCGAGACCGAACTGGGGGCGTTGCTCGCGGCGGAAGGCCAGTATCAGACGGTGGTGACCATTGCCGCTGCCGGGCAGCGTTTTGAGAAAGCGAATTTTTATCCCACCTATAAAAAGCTGGAACGCGGCCAGCCGCTGTCGATGACCACCGGGTTCAAAGGCGGGCTATCGAGCCGGACCGGATTTGTGATTGCCGACGAGAGCGAGCTGCCTGACGCGCAAAAAGATTATCTGGATCGGGTGGCAAAACCCTATTTTGCCGCAGTTGCCAGCTGGCTTGAGACTATCCGTATCGGGATGCCGGGCGGCGAGATGTACGCCCATATCGAACAGGTGCTCAATAAAGCGCAGTATGGCTGGCATCTCAATCCGGGGCATCTCAGCGCCGATGAGGAGTGGATGTCCTCGCCGATTTACCCTCACTCCGCCGAGACGCTGAAAAGCGGGATGATCCTGCAGATCGATATTATCCCTTCGGTGCCGGGCTACACCGGCGTCAGCGCCGAAGAGAGCATCGCGCTGGCGGATCCGGCCCTGCAAAGCAAAATCCAGGCGGCCTACCCGGAACTGTGGGCGCGGATCCTTACCCGGCGGACGTACATTCGCGACGTATTGAAGATTAATCTCGCGGATGAGGTGATCCCGCTGTCGAATACCGTGGCCTATTTGCGCCCGTTCCTGCTGGCGAAAGATAAGGCGCTCACCTGCTAAACCACATCGCAAACCCAGGGTGCCACGCCGCGTCGCCGTGACACCTTTTTTAGCGATACAGCCAGGGTCTCTTGTTCGGTTGTCACGAGCGGCTATATCAAATTCCAAAATAGTATGTAGAGCATGTTTCATGCTGTACTAATCTCTACATATGAAAATGCTGATCCTTATTCTCACGCTCTCGACAGAGCAAGCCACACTCCGGATGCGGGTCTGGCGCACGTTAAAAGCCTCCGGCGCGGCGGTATTACGCGACGGTGTTTACCTTATGCCGGAACGCCCGGAGGGCAGAGAAACTTTTGAGCAGATAGCGCATGAAGTCTGTGCAGGCGGCGGCAGCGCCTTTGTGTTAGTAGCCGAAGAGCCTGAAGGCGCTGATTTCCGTTCTCTGTTTGATCGCAGCGAAAATTACGCTGAACTGGTAGCCGGGATACAGCGTACCCGTTCTGCCCTCACGCCGGATGCGGTGCTGATTCAACTGAAACAGATCCGTAAACTGCGAAAAGCCTTTCTCAAAACAGAGGCTATCGATTTCTTCCCCTCCGGTGCCAGACAGCAGGCCGAGTCCGCTCTGCAGGAGTTGGAGCTGTACGTTAATCGCATCATTTCCCCCGACGAACCCCAGCCTGCGCAAGGCGAGCTCAGCCCGCTGGCTGTCAGCGACTTTAAAAATAAGATCTGGGTGACCCGCAGCCGTCCCTGGGTAGACAGGCTGGCCAGCGCCTGGCTGATCCGCCGTTTTATCGATCCTGAGGCCCGCTTCCTATGGCTGGAGGATATCGCCACCTGTCCAGCGGATGGGGTGGGATTCGATTTTAACGGGGCACGGTTCAGCCATGTGGATTCCAGGGTGACATTTGAAGTGCTGCTGAAAAGATTTGCGCTTGAAACCCGCCCCCTGACGCAGTTTGGACTGTTAGTGCATTACCTGGATATCGGCGGTGTACAACCACCCGAAGCCGCCGGGGTGGAAAGTGTGCTGGCAGGGCTCAGGGAGAGCATCACGGACGACGACACTTTGCTGGCCACAGCATGCACGCTGTTTGATGGCCTGTTGATGAATTATAAATTGGGGTCCGATCATGACTAAAAACCCGTCGCACGTTATCACCGATACAGAAAGCCCGCCTCATCCGGTGAGCTTCCGGGATGCGTTTTTGTTCTGGCTCAAGCTGGGGTTTATCAGCTTCGGCGGTCCGGCAGGTCAAATCTCGATCATGCACCAGGAGCTGGTGGAGAACCGGCGCTGGATCTCTGAGCAACGTTTCCTTCACGCCCTGAATTATTGCATGGTTCTCCCTGGCCCCGAGGCGCAGCAGCTGGCGACGTATATCGGCTGGCTGATGCACCGTACCTGGGGTGGGGTGGTGGCCGGCGTCCTGTTTGTGCTCCCCTCGCTGTTGATCCTGATTGCGCTCTCGTGGATCTATATCGCCTGGGGCGATCTGCCCGTGGTTGCAGGATTATTTTATGGGATTAAACCGGCAATCACCGCGATTGTGGTCCAGGCGGCGCACCGTATCGGTTCGCGCGCGTTGAAAAATAATACCCAGTGGGCAATTGCCGGTGCAGCGTTTGTCGCCATCTTCGCCCTGAATATCCCTTTCCCGATTATTGTTCTGTCGGCAGCCATTATCGGTTTCCTCGGGGGGCGTCTGTTGCCGGAAAGATTCTCCGGCGGCGCAGGCCACGGCGCTGCGGATAGATCTTATGGGCCCGCCATCATTGATGATGATACCCCGACTCCGGCACATGCCGTTTTCAAATGGTCGCGGCTGATGTGGGTGATCATCTCAGGTGCGCTCCTGTGGGGGGTACCGATGGCCATGCTCTGGTTTACGCTGGGATGGGAACACCCTATTACCCAGATGAGCTGGTTCTTTACCAAAGCGGCGCTTCTCACCTTTGGCGGTGCGTATGCGGTGCTGCCGTATATCTATCAGGGCGCCGTAACCCACTATCACTGGCTCACCCCTACCCAGATGATCGACGGGCTGGCGCTGGGTGAAACAACGCCGGGCCCGTTGATTATGGTTGTGGCCTTCGTTGGCTTCGTCGGCGGGTATGTAAAGGCGGTATCTGGACCCGACATGCTTTTCCTCGGGGGAGCGGTGGCCGCGACGATGGTGACATGGTTTACCTTTCTGCCGTCCTTTCTGTTTATCCTCGCAGGCGGCCCTTTTGTTGAAACGACCCATAATGACATTAAATTTACCGCGCCCCTGACTGCCATCACGGCAGCCGTCGTCGGGGTTATCCTCAACCTGGCCCTGTTCTTTGGCTACCATGTGCTGTGGCCCAACGGTTTTTCAGGTCATTTTGACTGGCTGGCTGCGGTTATTGTCCTGGCAGCGGCGATCGCCTTGTTCCGTTTTAAACTGAAGGTGACGCAGGTGATTGCGGGCTGCGCCGTTGCGGGATTAATGTTGCATTTACTGTTTCGGGTGTAACAGCTGCCTGGCGGCAACTCGGTTGAAGGTGATTATGATCAGAACCCTGCATGATGGAGACGCCCCCGCGCTGGCGCAACTGTTCCTCGACGCGCGACGCAGCACCTTCTACTGGGTGGATCCGTCGCGGTTTCAGCTGGATGATTTTGCCCGGCAGACCCAGGATGAGCAGATCTGGGTGGCAGAGCAGGACGGGCGTCTGTGCGGTTTTATCGCCATCTGGGCTGAAGAGAACTTCGTCCACCATCTGTATGTCGACGAAGCCTGCCACGGCCAGGGACTGGGGCGCGCCCTGCTGGCGCACGGACTGGCGGGGGCGTCGCAGCCGGCCTCACTGAAGGTGGCGACCCGCAACGCCCAGGCGCTGGCCTTCTATCACCGGCTGGGCTGGCAGGAGACCGATGAGATGGGCGTCTGTAACATCACCGGGCCGTGGCGGAGGCTGGTGCTGCCGTTTACAAAGAACAGGTAAAATGATTAGCTTACTCATTCTTCCTACCTGTACTTTCTTGCATGGCCAATAAAATGAGTAAAAAAATCACCAGGCGCGCGCTGGACCGCTTCGACCTCTCCATCCTTGAGATCCTGCAGGGCAATAACCGTCTCCCCCACTCCGCAATTGCTGAACAGGTGGGCCTCTCCACACCGTCCGTGCAACGCCGCATCAGTCGTCTGGAGGATAATGGCGTTATCAAAAGCAATGTCGCGGTGATCGACCCAGCCATGATGGGCAATCCGGTCACGGCGGTGATTGAGTCGCGGCTGGTGGAAGATCGCAGCATCGTGATGGATCGGGCGAAGCGATACTTCCGCAACGTGGAGGAGATCCAGCAGTGCTATTTCGTCAATGGTGGGGTGTCGTTCATCATTATCCTGATCTCCCGCGACCTGCCGCACTTCGAGAAGCTGGTGCGCCAGCATTTTGCCGACAACCAGGACATCCTCACCTACCGCACGCTGATTGTTCTCGATCAGGTTAAAACGGGCTTAACCCTTCCGCTGTTCGATCTTCACAACGATGACGAAAGCGATTTATAACGCCGTGCGGGCCCGGGAGAAGAGCGCGCATCCAGCGCAGGCAGCCATCACACAGGCAATACCGGCGCACTGCATCAGTGACAGACGCTCATTAAGCACCAGCCATCCGGCGACGGCGCTGACCGCAGGCGAGCCGCTCATCAGCACGCCAAAAACCCGTGACGGCAGATGGCGCATGGCATACATATCCAGCAGAAAAGGCAGCATGCTCGATAAGACCGCCACGCTGAGCCCCACCAGCAGTACCTCCGGTTGCAGCAGCATCGCCCCAGCCTGCGCCGTGCCGAGCGGCACAGCCATCAGCGCGGCCACCATCATGCCGGTGGCTACCGATATCCCTCCGCCGGAGGAAACACGCCGCCCGACGATCACATATAGGCCCCAGAACAGCGCTGCTGCCAGGGCAAACCCTACCCCGCGCAGAGCGAGCATACCGTGAATATCCCCTGCGGCCAGAAACACCATCCCCAGCGCAGAGAGTGCCACCCACAGCAGATCGGAGGTTTGCCGTGAGGTCAGCAGCGCGGCGCACAGCGGGCCCATTACTTCAATCGCAATCGCGATACTGACCGGGATATACGCAAAGGCGCGATAGATCAGCAGATTCATCAGCCCCAGGATTAAGCCGTAGGCGATCATGGCAGGCCAGGCGATCCCGCTGGCCCACAGGCGCCAGGGCCTGAAGAGAATACACAGCACGACGGCAGATAAGCCCAGCCGCAATGCTGCGACTCCCTCGCTGCCCACCAGAGGGAACAAGGTTTTGGCGAAGGCCGCGCCGGTTTGCACCGACACCATACCGGCAAAGGCCGCCGCAAAGGGGAGATGGGTATTGTTTAGCATGTTGTAAAACCAGATAAAGTTGGATGCCGATATTTTACCTGGTGCGGGTGAGGCTTTTTCTCGCAATACAGCTGGAGGTAAGTATTTTGCTTATCTGATGCGGCTTTTATTAAGAAATAACTTGTACCATCGACGCCCTCTCCCTGAGGGAGAGGCCCCCTGACTTTACTGCAACGCATCCAGAATCTGATACGCCGCCTTTACCCGTTCCGGGTTGGGGTAATTTTTATTCGCCAGCATCACAATGCCGAGGTGCTTTTCGGGGATAAAGGCGATGTAGCTGCCAAACCCGCCGGTCGCTCCGGTCTTATGCACCCATGAGGCCTTCACCGGCGGCTGTGCCGGGGTGATGGCTTTAACATCGCGCGCCGCCAGGGCGTAGCTGTTATCCGCCCCCTGCTCCAGCGTCCGGGACGTCACCGGCCAGTTCAGCATCTCCCAGCCCAGGCCCTGATACATCTCCCCCACCTGCCAGTAGCGCGACTGGGCGATGGTCATCCCTTTTTTCAGCGTCGCGTCCTGGAGGTTATCCGGCCGCATATTCGCCTGCAGCCAGCCCGCCATATCGACGACGGAGGTTTTCACCCCGTAGGCTTCTGCATCCAGCATGCCCGGCGAGACGTGGACGGCTTTGCCGTCACGGTAGCCCCAGGCATAGTTCGCCTGTTCACTGGCCGGAACCGTGACCCAGGTATGGTTGAGGTTCAGCGGTTTCAGCACCCGGCGGGTGAGCGCCTGCTCAAAATCCATCTTCGACGGTTTCACCGCCAGGGCACCGAACAGGCCGATACTGGCATTGGCGTACTGGCGCTTCGTGCCCGGGGCCCACTCCGGTTGCCAGGACTGATAGTATTTTTCCAGCGCCGCGGCGTCGGTGACGCTCTCCGGCACCTGCAGCGGCAGGCCGCCCGCGGTATAGGTTGCCAGATGCAGAAGCGTGATCCCTTCCCACTGTTTGCCCGATAACGCCGTCCAGTATTTATTTGCCGGATCGCTGAGGGCAATCTCCCCGCGCGCCACCGCATCGCCACCCAGCACCCCGGTAAAGGTTTTGCTCACCGAGCCCAGCTCAAACAGCGTCTGGCGGGTGACGGGCCTGTTCCCGGCGACGTCCGCCTGCCCCCAGGTGAAGAAGTACGGTTTGCCCTGATAAACCACTGCCACCGCCATACCCGGGATCGCCTGCGCCTTCATCAGCGCCGTGATGGTGGGGTTAACCACCTGCGCGACCTGCGCCTCCTCCGGTGTGGTGGCCAACGCGGCGCCGGACAGGCAGACAAGGAGCGCACAGAGCAGAGATTTTTTCATCAGGATGATCTTTATCGAAAAGTGAGGGGGGGACTATTTTGCCGGTCTGGTGGGAGGATGTAAAACGGGGGCCATGCTGGCCCCCTGTTCACCACTCACTTTTAACGTACTGGTCTGGCGCTGAGTCGCCCCGACTTCTTTAACGCCCGAATGCCAATGCAGGCCAGCAGAATCAGCCCCACCAGCCCGGCGGAGAGCACCCAGTCGTCTGAGGAGTCGTTCAGCACCCGCCCGCTCAGCAGGACCAGCACCAGCAGCGTGATGCTAATGGTGCTGTACTCTTTTACCACCACCCGACGCCAGTTAAATGAGAAGGTGCGTAACGTCTGGCTCAGCCCGCGCAGGCGGGGCAGCAGGCGCGGCGTGGTGGCGCAGTAGTGGCGGTAGGCGTCGCCAAAACGCCCCAGCAGGTAGTGCTCTTCGGCGGCGATAATGCAGGCATAGGCCAGGAAGAACAGCGGGAGGGTGATCGCCAGATACCAGGGGTTATTCGACGCCACGCCAAACCCGACAATCATCAGCAGATTGCCGAGATAGAGCGGATTGCGGCAGTGCGCGAACAGCCCGTTCTGTACCAGGTCGTTGGCATAGACGCGCTTGTTACGCCCGCCACGGACAATATAGTCCAGCCCCACGGTGAGAATGCGTATCCCCTGCCCGACCAGGGCGATCAGGCTGCCCAGGATCAGCATCATCACACTGGCATCGCTGACCCGCTGAAAGCCCGCAAAGAGGGTCAGGTACAGCAGGGGGAACAGGGCGTTGCGGGTGCGGAATAAGAAATTGCCGACAGAGACCATCATTTGATCGCCACCATGCCGCAGAAGTTATACCAGCGGAAGAAGACCTCCACCCGGCTGAACCCGGCATCGGCCAGCAGCTGTCGGTTCTCACTCTCCGTATAGGGGATCAGCACATTTTCCAGGGCTTCGCGCTTCTGGCTGATCTCCAGTTCGCTGTAGCCGTGCCGCCGCTTCATGTCGTAGTAATATCTGATAAATCGCCGGTTGAGATCGGGGGCGTCGCAGACCACCTTCTCCACCAGAATCAGCGCCCCGCCCGGATTCAGCGCCTCCGCGATGGTGGTCAACACCGCCCGACGGTTAACCGGACGCACGAACATCAGCGTCAGCAGCATCGTGA
Organism: Leclercia adecarboxylata; assembly: GCA_002360945.1. Taxonomy (GTDB): domain Bacteria; phylum Pseudomonadota; class Gammaproteobacteria; order Enterobacterales; family Enterobacteriaceae; genus Enterobacter; species Enterobacter adecarboxylatus_B. The sequence continues at coordinate 69,614 of DERO01000039.1, forward strand.
CCACCGAGGTATTTTCCGGGAGCTGCATCTCTTTCAGATCGTGGCACAGAAAGTGCGGGGTGCGCCCTGAAGGACGTTGTTCAAATTTCGCCCGGCACCTCTCCAGCATCTCCGGGGAGTTATCAATGCCGATAAAGCTCACGTCTGGTGCCACGACACCGTCCATCAGCGCCAGGGTGGTGCCGGTGGCGCACCCCAGATCGCACAGGTGGCTGCCCGGGACGGCATAATCTGCCGCCAGCTCGCTCACCATTCGCTGTATTTCCTGATAAAACGGCACAGAGCGATCGACCATATCGTCAAATACCCCTGCCACTTGCTCATCAAAGCGAAAATCTTCGGCTTCTTTTTGCTGTGCAAACACCTTATCCAGAGTCATAAGTTATTCCGGTAAAAAGACATCACAACGTTCCCCCGCCAGGAGAGGACGGGGCCTGAAATTAAATTTTTTATTAGTCAGAATTGAAATGCAGTTTATGGCGTCAGGCTTAAGAAAAGCTTAGTAACATATAGACGGGGGCAGAAGAGAGTGCCAGTGGGTCAACCCACATGGCACGGTGAGATTGTGATCGTGCAGCCTGTATCCCGATTACGCGCTACCGAACAGCAACCGGTCCCCCATACTCATCCCCATTTTCCGTAAATATTTTCCATGGGAAATTTGCTCCTTTTCCCATACGGAGAGGGCTCTGTCCGTGTCATCCGGCCAGGCACGCAGGGCCTCCCCTAACGCCAGGGCATTGGCGGCCGCTTTTGAGGTGCTTGCTGCGGTATGAGGCCGGGGAATAGAGGCCGCGTCACCCAGTAAAATCACCCTGCCCTTCACCATCTTATCGACGGCGAGATCGCGTATCGCCTGGGCAAAGGGCTCCTTTGTTGCCTGCACGATGTCGCGGAACCCGGGTGGGAGCAAAGTTTGCGCTTCAGCATAAAGATGCACCTTCCAGCGTGCGTCCAGCAGCCCTTCCGGCACGGAATAGCTTCGCGCAATACCGTCGGTGCCCGTCATGATCGCTTCCCGCTGCGCGTCATCGACAACCCGATACCAGACCCAGTTGTAAAAGCGGTGACCTGGCCGTAAATCGTTATCCGCGCCCGGCACCAGATAGCCCAGAATGTGCGACCCCGCGTTGCTGGCGAAAGCAAAGTCGCCGTGAAGCTGCTGTCTGGCCTGCTCAGGCATGTCGTTTTCCGGCACCAGCCCGCGCCATGCAATATACCCGGCGTATTCCGGCGTGTCGTTCCACAGCAGTGTGCGGACAAATGAACCGTTGCCGTCAGCCCCGATAAGCAGATCCCCGGTCTCCCTTGCGCCATCTTCAAAGATGGCGGTGACGTGCTGATTATCAGGAAAGGCTAAATCCGTAAGCACACGGTTTTTATGGTAATAAATATCGCTAATCGTCGAGCGCATCAGGGAATAGATCAACGACCACGAGGTTTGCACCTGGAGCGCAGGCTGCCGCTGCGCCACCGAGCCGTCCGGGCGATAGACCACTCTGTGCGCCGAGCGCACCCCCAGATTGTCCCAGTCGCGTTCGATGCCGCTGCGACGGATTAACGCCACCACTTCGGGCTGCAGCACAATGCCGCCGCCCCGGCTGTCCAGATCCCGGGCCGAGCGTTCGAAAATATCGACGTCCCAACCTGCCTGCTGCAGCATGTTCCCTGCGAATAATCCCCCTAACGAGCCGCCGATAATCAGGGCCCGTTTTCTGAGGTGCATTTCACCGATCATAGCGGGCTCCTCCACCTTTAAGCAGGTCGCGATAAGCATCCATGATGTAATAGCGGAGCTGATCCACCGGAACGGCGCCCGTCAGCCGGATACCGGCAATATCAAAGGTGGGTACGCTGTTGATATCGCCCTGCCGCGCCAGGTCTTCCAGTTGGATCACCTCCGCCTCTCCCGCGGTACTCAGCAGATAATGGAGCGCGGCCTCTTTGTCCATCCCGCACTCGCCGGCCACCTCAGCCAGAACATCAGGGTCGCCAATATCTCTCCCCTCCTCGAAGTACGCCTGAAACAGACGCTTCACCAGCAGGGTGCGGGACGATCCGGCAGGAGCAAACTGCGTCAGTCGATGCGCCGCAAAGGTATTGGGGACGCGCTGAATGGCCGGATAGTTGAAGGTGACATCGTCCGTTTTCCCCTTCTCAACGGTATGTTCATCCAGCTGATGTGAATATTCCCAGCTCCCGAATTTAGCCCGGCGATAGGCGACTCGCTCCATGCCCTCCAGCGGCATACCCGGGTTAAGCTCAATGGGCAGCCAGCCGACCTCGACCTCGACGTCTTCGGGTAACGATTGCAGCACTTTTTCCAGCCGGGCATCCGCAATCCGGCACCAGGGACAGATAAAATCTGATGTTACGTTGATGGAGACTTTCATGTTTCACCTCTCAGGATGGAGAAGGCTAACACTGTTACTTACAGGTGATAATATGGTTAAAACAGCTAACAGAGTTGCGCAAGGCGCAACGATTTGGGGAGAGTAATAATGGATATGCTGGCATCGCTTGAGGCCTTTATTACGGTCGTCGAAGAGGGTGGGTTTGCACCGGCAGGAAGAAAGCTGGCCCTGGCGACCTCTTCAGTCACCCGACAGATTGACGGCCTGGAGAAGGTGCTGGGCACGCAGTTGCTGACCCGCTCGACCCGAAGCGTGGCGCTGACGGCGGCCGGGCATGTCTATTTTGAGCACGCCGTCAGGATCCTCAACGACCTGGAGTATGCCAATCAGGAGGTGCGGGACCAGACGGGAGAACCCCGGGGGGTGTTAAGGATCAGCCTGCCGGTCTCATTTTCCAGGCTGCATATCGCCCCGCTGCTGGCCCCTTTCTCTCGCCGCTATCCGTTAATCTCCCTTGATCTGACCTTTACCGATGAAGTCGTCGATCTGGTGGAAAAACGGCTAGACTTGACTGTCCGACTGGGCAAAGTCGACTCCCCCAACCTGATCGCCCGTAAATTGCTTTCCCAGCGCCGGTGCATCTGCGCCAGCCCGGACTACCTGAAAGCGCAGGGTTATCCTGATGCGCCCGGGGATCTTAAAAACCATAACTGCCTGATCTTTTCCTATTCATCCGGCAAAACGAAGTGGTATTTCAGCGGGGAGAGCCAGGTCGCCATCGATGTGAAAGGCACCCTGAAGTGCAACAACTCGGAAATATTGCGCGAGGCGGTGTTGAGCGGGTATGGCATCGCGCTGCTGCCTGACTGGCTGATAGGCAAGGATATTGAGGAAGGGAAGCTGATCCGGTTACTGCCGCAATGGCGCGCGGAAGTGAACGACGGGGAGGATGATTCCGCAATTTATGCCATCTACCATCCCACCCGCAGGAACACCAAAAAAGTGAAGGTATTCGTCGATTTTCTGATGGCGCATCTTTCACCAGAGTCGGAAAGTGAATAGCGCAAATGTCGCAACGTTGCGTCTGACGCAACGTACTTTTGCGTAAAGGTGAGGTTCTGTTATCGCTGGCTGTGCGGTATGTTGATGAATATTCAAGGATAAAAATCGCCATATTTTATTTCTAACGCTGCAATCTGGAGTGACATGTATGTCTAAACCCAAGCTGTTTACACCGTTACGTATCCGCAATCTTGAACTCGAAAACCGTATCGTGATCGCCCCCATGTGCCAGTATTCCGCCGAAGAGGGCTGCATGACCGACTGGCACACGCTCCATCTGGGGCAACTGGCCCTGTCCGGCGCGGGCCTGCTCACCATTGAGGCGGCAGCCGTCTCCCCTGAAGGCCGCATTACCTACGCCGACGTCGGGCTCTATGATGACAAAACCGAGGAAGCGATGGCCGGGGTGCTAAAGACTATCCGTAAGTGGTCAGATATCCCTGTCGGCATCCAGCTGGCCCACGCCGGCCGCAAAGCCTCAACGTACAAGCCCTGGGATAAGCACGGGCAAATCCCACCCGCTCAGGAGGGTGGCTGGCAAACCCTGGCCCCGTCTGCGGTGCCTTACAGCGAAGGCTATACGATCCCGACCGCCCTCGACAGCAACGGCTTAGCCGAAATCCGCAACCAGTTCGCGGAGGCCGCAAAACGTGCCGCCCGACTGAATATTGACCTGATCCAGATCCACGCCGCGCATGGCTACCTGCTACATCAATTCTTATCCCCGCTCTCTAACCAGCGCACGGATAATTACGGCGGCTCGCTGGAAAACCGCGCCCGCTTCCCGCTGGAGATCGTCGACGCGGTGCGGGAAGCCTTCCCTGCCGATAAAGCCATCAGCGTGCGTATCTCCGCGACCGACTGGGTCGAGGGCGGATTTAACCTCGAGGAGGCCGTGGAATTCTCGAAAATGCTGGAAGCTCGCGGCGTGGATGCGATTCACGTCTCCAGCGGCGGTCTGCACCCCGATCAGCAGATTGAGGTCTACCCGGGCTATCAGGTGCCGCTGGCAAGAGCGGTGAAAGCTGCCGTGAATATTCCGGTGGTGGCGGTGGGCTTAATCACCGACCCTGAACATGCGGAATCCATCGTCGCCAGCGGGGATGCGGATATCATTGGGATCGCCCGTGGCGCGCTCTACAACCCGCGCTGGCCGTGGCATGCGGCGGCGGAACTGGGAGCCCAGGTGCATGCGCCCGACCAGTATTTGCGCTGTCAGCCGCACACGCTGAAGAATCTGTTTAAGTCCTGATCGCTTTGCTGAAGGAAACCCGTGGCCTCAAAGGAAATCAGCCAGGGGATATCCAGCGATCACTAGTTATCCTGCCGTAGTCGGCAGGATAACGTATCAATACCTGTTTTACCGGGATGACGGCTTTCTGGTGCTGGCGCGAACCTGCAAAGTTGAGGGTAATTCAATGGCGTTATCTGTCGATTTGCCATCCAGTAGATCAAGCAACGTTTTCCCTGCGACAGTCCCCGTTTCACTCCATGGAAATTCGACCGCCGTCAGCGCCGGTGAGCAAACGGCGGCAAGGGTTCCCCCACTCAAGCTTGCCAGTGCCAGGGCATCGGGCACTTTTTGCCCCGCACCGTGGCAGGCCATAATGCAGCCGCAGGCAATTTCATCAGACGTGCAAATCAGCGCATCCAATTCAGGCCAGGTAATACGAATATCGCTCAGCAGGTTTAAACCGGTCGTAATCCCTGCTGTCAGGTGAGAAGTCACCACGCGATGCGGGGAGTGGTTAACCGAGAGCATCGCGCTGTTCCACCCGCTCAGTATCTGGCGAAACATAATGTTATTAGAGGCCGTGCAAAGCAGGCCGATATTTTTATATTCGGCCTGGGCAAGCGATGTGACCAACTTTTTGATGGCTGCAGCGTAGTCAACGCCAATGCTGACCCAGCTTGCATCATGATTGATGGCACCGATCTCAACCACCGGCACGCCGGTATTACTTATCATTTGCGAGCAACTGCTGATGTTATCAATATTGAACTGAACTATGGCCGCCGGGTTGTAGGCGAGCATTTGCGCAAACGCTTTTTCTTCACTCTGCCCCCCCTGTCCGGACTCGATAAACATCATGCTGTAGCCCTGGGTCGCCAGCACGGTCTGCAGCGTTTCGGAGACGGCAAGAAAGCCAGGGGAGGAAAAAGAGGGAACCACGCCCATCACCAGGCTGGAGTCAGCAGAGGCGAGGCTGCGGGCCTGCAGGTTTGGCACATAGCCCAACTCGCTCACCGCCGCTTCAATACGGGTGCGCAGTTCAGGATTCACTTTTTCAGGCATACGTAACGCGCGCGACACGGTCATCGTGCTGACGCCGACCAGTTTTGCTACTTCAGCGAGCGTAATTTTACCGGTGTTTTTCCTGCGTTTTTCTCTCGCGCTATCGTCCGCATCTAACGTCTGCACTGATGTCCTCCTTTTGCCTGACTGGGCAGCCATTGTAAATGATGTTTAGCGTTTTGCGCATTGCCCAACTGCAAAGTTATGAGCAGTATCGTTAATAAAGTTAGCGGTAACAAAAATTTTAACATCATTGCCATGTTAGCGCTAACTTTGAGAGAACGATCACGGAAAGCCACGAAGGCATTCTACTATAGTAGATTCACTTTCAACGCTACTGGGGTATTTATGATTACGACCTGGCTACCTGCGGAAAATATCCAGATTGTGGATTCGGTCAGCGACTGGAAACAGGCCATTAGGTTATCGGCCCAGCCCCTACTGGCGAAAGAGACGATGACTGAAGAATATATTAAAGCCATTTTCAACAGCCATCGGGAACTGGGTCCTTATTATGTTTTAGCCCCTGGCCTGGCGATGCCTCATGCTCGCCCCGAGCAAGGCGCAATTAAAAACGGGTTATCGCTTTTATATATTAAACAAGGCGTTTCATTTGACGCGGAAGCGAATGACCCTGTTTATGTTGTGATTATGTTATGCGCGCTTTCGGGAGATGAGCACATCAATATGATTACCGGTCTGGCGGACATTTTTAGCGATGATGAACGCCTCTCAGCGCTGCTGAAAGCATCATCAATCGAATTAATTCAACAGGTTATCAAGGGATAATGAGGTAGAGATGAAAAAGGTTCTGATTGTTTGTGGTAACGGTTTAGGCAGCAGTTTTATCGTTGAAATGAACGTAAAAAAAATCATTAAAGAACTCAATAAAGAAGCAGAGGTTTCCCATACCGATCTGACGTCGGCCAAAAGCGAAGCTGCCGATATTATTCTTAGTGCCAAAGATATCGCTGAACATTTAACCAGTCATTCTGCACAGGTATTTGGTTTATCTAACTTGCTGGATAACAATAAAATCAAAGAAATTCTTTCCGAAAATCTCTGATTAATTATTTGCGGCCTTACGGAGTTATTCTATGCTGCAGTTTATTATTCATGATGTGTTGGGCACACCAGCAATACTGGTCGGTCTATTTTCCCTGATCGGCTTATTATTGCAGAAAAAAGCGTTCTCCGATGTTATTTCCGGAACCCTCAAAACTATTATGGGTTTTGTGATATTAACCTCCGGGGCGGCAATTATTGCCACTACGTTAACAACGTTTAGCCAGCTGTTCGAGCATTCATTCCATATTCAGGGGGTCGTACCTAATACTGATGCGATGGCGGCGCTGGCGCAGAAAAACTACGGTACCGCGACGGCCATGATTATGGTGCTGGGGATGTTGTTTAACATTGTCCTTGCCCGTATTACACCGCTGAAATACATCTTCCTGACGGGGCACCACACGCTGTATATGTCGGCGATGCTGGCTGTGATCCTCTCTGTCGGCGGTCTGTCGCCGTTATGGGTGGTACTGGTGGGGGCGGTGATCCTCGGCATCATGATGGTGGTCTCTCCGGCCATTCTCCAGCCGTTCACCCGTAAAATAACAGGGACTGATGACCTGGCGCTGGGCCACTTTGGTTCAACCGGCTATCTGCTGTCAGCGCTGGTGGGCAAAGCGATCGGTAAAGGCAGCCCGTCGATTGAAGAGCTGAAGGTACCGAAATCACTGAACTTCCTGCGTGACTCCTCGGTCGCCATCTCGCTGACGATGATGATCCTGTTCGTGATTCTGGTGCTGGTCGCCGGCAAAGAGTTCGTAGAGACCAGCATCAGTGGTGGTCAGAACTTTATTATCTTTGCCATTATCCAGTCGCTGACCTTCGCGGCAGGCGTGTGGATCATCCTTGCGGGTGTACGCATGATTATTGCCGAAATTGTTCCGGCCTTTAAAGGCATCGCCGACAAGCTGGTGAAAGACGCCAAACCGGCGCTCGACTGCCCTACCGTCTTTCCGTTCGCCCCGAACGCGGTAATTGTCGGATTTCTGTCAAGCTTTGCCGCCGGCCTGGTGAGTATGTTCCTGTGCCCCCTGTTTGGTTTAAGCGTCATTGTTCCCGGCCTGGTGCCGCACTTCTTCTGCGGCGCGACGGCGGGCGTTTACGGCAACATCTGCGGCGGTCGTCGCGGCGCAGTGGTGGGTGCCTTCGCGCACGGTCTGCTGATCTCATTTTTGCCTGCGATTTTGCTGCCTCTGATGGGCGACCTTGGCTTTGCATCCACGACCTTTGGCGATGCGGACTTCGGCGTTGTGGGCATCATTCTTGGGCATGTCGTGTCACTGTTTAACTAATTAATGCTATTGGAGGTGAAGTATGGCGGCTAAATTTTCGCCCTCGTTAATGTGTATGGATTTAACGCAGTTCAGAGAGCAAATTACGGCAATGAACGAGCGGGCTGATTTTTATCACGTCGATATTATGGACGGCAGTTATGTGAAGAACATTACGCTCTCACCGTTCTTTATCGAAAACCTGAAAAAAATCACCGATGTGCCGATTGACGTGCATCTGATGGTGAATCACCCGGAAGATATTATTCCCATGTGCATTGATGCCGGGGCCGATATTATCAGCTTCCATCCGGAGACGGCGAATAACAAAATCTTCCGTCTGCTGAATCAAATTAAAGATGCGGGTCGTCGCTGTGGCGTGGTTTTGAATCCGGCTACCCCGGCGGATGCGATTAAAGAGTACGCGCACCTGCTGGATAAAGTGACCGTCATGTCGGTTGATCCAGGCTATGCGGGGCAGAAGTTTATTCCGGAATCACTCAATAAAATCAAGCAGCTGATTGCGATGCGCGAAGCGCATGGCTATCACTACCTGACGGAGATTGACGGCTCCTGCAACGAGAAAACCTTCAATGTCATCTCCCGGTCCGGCGTTGACGTGTTTATTGTCGGAACCTCGGGTCTGTTCTCCCTGGCGGATAATGTCAGCGATGCCTGGGATAAAATGGTCGATATCTACCAGCGCGAAGTCGCTGCCTGAAAATTGCAGCGCGCTCAGCCGTATTGAGCCATCGCGCAGGACAAAGCGTCTATTTAACCGGTCTGTCTCTTTGCCCCCGCACTTGTTTTGTACGGTTGAGGGTGCTGTAACCCTCTTATATTAATGAAGGTGCGTTATGAATATTTCGAATGTGCTTAATATAAATAATATTAAGCTAAATATGATGGCTAAGACAAAAGAAGAAGCCATTGAAGAATTAACTAACTTATTGGTACGTGATGGTTCTGTTATTAATAAAGAGGATTTTTTGAAAGATGTCTGGCTGCGCGAGGCGCAAGGGTCTACGGGATTCGAAAATCATATTGCGATCCCGCATGGTAAATCCTCAGGTGTTGCCCGAACAGCATTGGCTATTGGACGAACGCAATATGAAATCCCCTGGGAAACGATGGACGGTAGCGATGTCCGATGCATTATTTTATTTGCTGTCTGTCTGGTAGATCAAAATGCGACTCATATCCGGTTATTATCACAGGTCTCAGGCTCACTGGCAGATGAGGAGATAATAGAAAAATTACTGCAGGAAAATGATCCCCAGAGAATTATTGATCTTTTGAACGCTGAAAATGAAGGCGCTAACGTTTAATTTAATTAAGACCTCCGCCATAGCATGGCAATAAATTAAATCCTGGAGCAAGACTATGAATATTGTTGGAATTACAGCCTGTACTGTCGGTATTGCACACACCTATATTGCACAAAAGAAAATTGAAATAGCCGCAAAAAAAGCCGGACACAATGTCAAAATTGAAACACAAGGCACTATAGGTATTGAAAACGCATTAACCGCTGAAGAGATTGCACAAGCCGACATCGTCCTGATAGCCGCTGATGTTAACGTTTCTGGGGAAGAACGGTTCGCCGGAAAGAAAGTCGTTAAAGTACCTACAGAAATGGCAGTTAAATCTCCCAATAAGCTTATTGAAAAACTCAGCGAATTAGTCAATTCATAACGCTTACCTGCGCGTATCCTATAAATTCAAGGGCGTAAATTATGAATATAAAACAAATATGGAAAGCAGCAAACCCTAAAGGTCATTTGCTGACTGCTATCTCATACTTGATTCCCATTGTCTGTGGTGCTGGATTTATTATTGCCATCGGTATGGGTCTGGGGGGTACGGTTCAGGACGCATTGGTGCCGGGTCAGTTTGATCTGTGGCAGGCCTTAGCCACTATGGGCGCTAAGGCCCTCGGACTCTTACCTGTCGTGATTGCCATCGGTATTTCCGGCTCGATCGCAGGAAAGCCCGGCATTGCACCAGGCTTTGTCGTCGGTCTGGCGGCTAACACCATTGGCGCGGGTTTCATCGGGGGCATGATCGGAGGCTACCTATCCGGGTATATTGCTCTGGCAATTATAAAAAACGTCAAAGTTCCAGGCTGGGCTCGGGGTTTGATGCCTACACTGATTGTGCCATTTTTTGCATCCATTAGCAGTGCACTGATAATGGTCTACATCATCGGTACGCCTATTGGTATATTTACAGACGCGCTAACATCCTTCCTCAGAAATATGGGGACGTCATCTAATTTACTCCTGGGCGCTGTTATTGGGGCGTTGTGTATAATTGACTTTGGCGGGCCTATCAATAAAACCTGCTTCGCATTCGTTTTAACGCTCCAGGCACAGGGTATCAATGAGCCTATTACCGCCCTTCAGTTAGTTAATACGGCAACACCTATCGGTTTAGGACTTGCATTTTTTATCGCCAAACTTCTTCGCAAAAATATCTATAATAACGAAGAGATCGAAATGTTAAAATCGGCGGTGCCTATGGGGGTAGTGAATATTGTTGAAGGATCGATACCTATAGTGATGAATGATATTGTTCGTGGTATTACTGCTGCTGCCATCGGTGGCGCTTGTGGGGGTGCAGTCACCATGGTATATGGTGCGGATGCAACAGTACCTTTTGGTGGCGTTTTGATGATCCCTACCATGTCACATCCTATGGCGGGTGTGATGGCATTGCTGGTAAATATATTGGTAACAGCCACTATTTATGCCGTCATAAAAAAAGACGTTCCTCGTGATGTTGTTATAAACAATGAGCAGGAAGAGGAAGATATCAACCTGGATGACATCAAAATAAGCTAAGTATTCAGGTCACGACGGGAAATAGCGGGCAAAAAGCAAAAAACCCTGCGTATTGCTATCGCAGGGTTTTTCAAATTTGGCGGAAGCGTAGAGATTCGAACTCTAGAACCCTTTCGGGTCGCCGGTTTTCAAGACCGGTGCCTTCAACCGCTCGGCCACGCTTCCAAAGTGAGGCGCACTATAAACATCTCTGCGCGCTATGTAAAGAGGAGAAGTGAAGAATTTGATAATGTTCCGGTTTTGTACGTCCCGCACTTTTTTGCACATAGGTGCAAACATTTAGCAAAACTGTAACATGCCGTCGATATATTCCTGACTGTCTTTCACAGCCAAGGGTCAATGTGTGTCTTACCAATCTGATATCCACCCACGCCACAGCGCGTGGCAAAAGCTCCGCCATACTCTGTCGATTGTCAGTCATGAGCCCGCCAACCTGCTGGCCGTGCTGCTGCTCGCGCTATTCAGCTGGATAATCCTGGCTCCGGTCATTTCCGTGCTGCTGAATGCGCTGCTGGTGCAGAGCGGCGATGAGGGCCGCACCGGGGCAACCGAAGGGGCATTTACCGCGTATTATCTGCTGCGCACGCTTAGCTCGCGCATGTCCGATCTGCTGCTCTGGACGCCGCTGCTCAACACCCTGGCGGTGGCGCTGAGCACCGTCGCCATCGCTCTGGTGGTCGGCATCGTGCTGGCATGGCTGGTGAATCGTACCGATATCGCGGGCCGCAAGTGGTTTGCCACCCTGCTTATCGTGCCCTTCATGCTGCCCTCCTGGACCTTCGCCCTGGCGTGGAGCACCCTTTTCAAGAACCACGCCATCGGCGGGCAGCCGGGATGGCTGGAGGCGATGGGGATCCAGACCCCGAACTGGATGGCTTACGGCTATTTCCCGATTGTGACCATTATGGTGCTGCACTACGCCCCTCTGGTGATCCTGATTGTCGGTAACGCCCTGAAGCGCATGGACAGCCAGATGGAGGAGTGCGCCCAGGTTCTCGGCGCATCCCGTCGGGTTATCGCTTTTAAAATTATCATTCCGCTGGTCCGCCCGGCGCTGCTCTCCGCCGCCCTGCTGATTTTTGCCGACTGTATCGGCGAGTTCGCCCTGCCCTATATTCTCGGCCTGCCGGTGCATTTCGATACGCTCTCTACCGGACTGTACCGGGCCATTGGCACGCGCCAGTCCGGCGTGGCGGCAGTGATTGCGGCGGTGATCATGCTGATGGGGATGCTGACCCTGCTGCTGGATATGAAAATGCTGCGCGAGGCGAAACGCTTCGTGACCCTGGGCGGCAAAGGGGTGATGGAGCGCCGCCGCAGCCTGGGACGCTGGCGCAGCGCCGCGACCGCCCTGCCGCTGGCATTCGTCCTGCTGGGGGTGGCGATCCCGCTCCTGACCCTGTTCCTGTCGACGGTGATGATCCTTCCGGGCCGCTTCAGCGCCGACAACTTCACCCTCGATTACTGGATTGGTCACAACCTCGACACCGTGGCGTTGCACAACGGGATCCTGCTGAGCCGCGAATTCTGGCACACGGTGTGGAACACCCTGGTCATCGTTGGCTCGGCCTCCCTCGCCTGCGGCGTGCTGGGCCTGCTGGTGGGCTACGCGGTGCTGCGCTGCCACTTCCGCTGGGTCGCCGCCTTCCTGCGCCAGCTGACTTTCCTGCCCTATCTGGTGCCGGGTATCGCCTTCGCCGCCGCCTTTCTGTCGCTGTTTGCCGTGGCCCGCGGCCCGGTTCCGGCCCTGTACGGCACCCCGCTGATCCTGATCCTCGCGCTGATTGCCGAAAAGATGCCCTATGCCAGCCGCTCCGGCATCGCGGCGATGACCCAGCTCGGCAAAGAGGCCGAAGAGGCGGCGCGGATTGCCGGGGCTGGCTGGTTTGCCCGCCTCCGCCGTATCGTCATTCCGATTCAGGCCGCCCCGCTGGCAACCGGGATCCTGCTGCCGTTTATTTCAGGGATTAAAGGGGTCAGCCTGTTCGTCATCCTCGCCACCCCGGCGACCGACGTGCTGACCACCTGGTCCCTGCGCCTGATTGACTACAACTACCAGCAGGCGGCCAATGCCGTGGTGCTGATGATTGCCCTCATTTCATGGGCCGGCACGGTGATGATCCAGAAGATCACCGGCACCGGTCTGGCTGATGGTCTGGAGAAATAAGATGCCCACTATCCACTTAACGAATCTCAGCAAGACCTACCCGGGCAGTGATGCCCCGGCGGTCAACAACATTAACCTGACGGTGAAAGATGGCGAGTTTATGTGTCTGCTGGGGCCGTCCGGCTGCGGCAAGACCACCATCCTGCGGATGATTGCTGGTATAGAACACGCCAGCGGCGGAGAGATTAGCATCGGCAACAGGGTGGTCGATTCCATCTCCCGGGGCACTTACGTGCCGCCGGAGAAACGCGGCATCGGGCTGGTCTTCCAGAGCTATGCGCTCTGGCCGCATATGACCGTCGAGCAGAACGTGGATTTCGGCCTGCGGTTGCAGAAAGTGCCGACCAAAACGCGTATCGCCCGCTGTCAGGACGTGATGGAAAAGCTGCGCATTGCCGATTACGCCAAACGCTATCCGGCGCAACTCTCCGGCGGTCAGCAGCAGCGCGTGGCCCTGGCCCGCATGCTGGCGGTCAATCCTGGCGTGCTGCTGCTGGACGAGCCACTGTCGAACCTCGACGCCACGCTGCGCCTGGAGATGCGCGCCGAACTGCGTCGCCTGCATGAAACTTTTGGCACCACCATCGTCTTTGTCAGCCACGATCAGTGGGAGGCGATGACCCTTGCCACCACCATTGCGGTGATGAGCGCCGGGCAGATGCAGCAGGTCGGCACCCCGGATGAGATTTACGCCACCCCGGCCAACCGCTTTGTCGCGGAGTTTATCGGTACCCCGCGCCTGAACATGATCCCGCTGCATCAACCGTGCAGCGAGCTGGCGCAGCATCTGCAGCGGCGCTTTACCCTGCACGATCAGACCCAGCTCTGCGGCATCCGCCCGGAGGAGATCGTGCTGAGCGCCGAGTCGTGCAGCAACGCCGTTCCAATGACCATCGATAACATTATGCCCACCGGCGGCAGTTGGGTGATTGAGCTGGTTGCGGGCGAAGACCGGCTGTTCCACTCCACGCAGCTGCGACCGCGCTGGCAGGCGCGTCAGCAGGTGCATTGCCAGCTCCCGACCTCGTCTCTGCACTTTTTTAACCGCAACGGACTGCGTCACGACGTGACCGCGAATTAACCTCAATTGACTCTTAAGGAACACACATGAAGCGCAAGTTGTCCGCCGTCCTTATCGCCACTGCCCTACTGAGCAGCACGCTTGCTCAGGCTGAAACCTTCGATCTGCAAAAGCTGATCGCCGCCGCAAAACAGGAGCAGCCGATTACCGTTTACGCCTCGACCGGTAAAATCGTGCAGCAGGCCAAAGCCTTTAGCGAGCAGTACGGTTTACAGGCCGTAGGCGTTAAGGCCGATGCGCCGCAGATCATTGAGATCATGAGCCGGGAAGCGCAGGCCAAAAACGTCCGCGCCGATGTTGCCATCGTGGAAGACGCCCCTGCCGGGATGACGCAATTACTCAAAAAAGGCTATGTTCAGAGCTGGGTGCCGGACGATCTGAAAAGCGACATTGCCGCCCGCTATCAGGATCCCCTCACCGTCGTGCTGGCCCCGAACGTGTTCGCCTATAACACCGATCATCACGCCACCTGCCCGGTGACCAATCTCTGGCAGCTGACCGAGCCGAAATGGCGGGGCCGCGTCGCGATGCAGGATCCCACCAGCAAACCGGCCTATACCGACTGGTTCAGCCAGATGGAAACCCACTATGATCAGCAGGTTCGCGATGCCTATCAGCAGGAATTTGGCAAGCCGCTGCACACCGACGAGAAGTCTGCCACCGCGGCCTTTGTGAAGGCGCTGGCGGGCAACGGCGTGCTGCTTACCCATTCCGATAACGATGCAGCCTCCGCCATCGGCGCGCCGGACGGCAAAACCGACTTTGTCGGCCTGGTGTCAACCGCCAAGTTTCGCGACAACAAGCAGGGGATGAAGCTGGGTCTGTGCAGCGGCCTGAAGCCGTTTATCGGCTGGAATTACCCGAGCCTCGGCGTGGTAGCCACCGGCAGCAAAAGCCCGAACACCGCGAAGCTCTTTGCCCACTATCTGCTGACCGCCGAAGGCATCGCCCCTCAGGGAGTGGACGGCAAAATGTCCACCAACCAGAAGGTGAATCTCCCCGCCGATGAAGCCTCCGGGATTGAGAAGCATCGCGGCGAGCTGATGGAATACCTGACCGCTACCGCCCAGGGCGACTGGGAAAGCCGCCAGGACTGGCAGGACATCTGGAGTCTGAACTACAAAAAGTAGTTTTCAGCGTACATTTTCATTCTGAACAGGCAGCACACTTTGACTACTCATGATATTGAACAGCGGGAAGCCGCGCTGAAGCGCATTATCGTTGACGCCGGGGATACCGCCCTGCGCTTCTTCCAGTCGCGCAAAGCCGGCGAGTATGAGCTGAAGGGCCATCAGGATATCCTGACCGAGGCCGATACTTTCGTTGAGAAGCAGGTTCTGGAAGCCCTTGCCGGGGCGTTCCCGGACGATCTGATCCTCGGCGAAGAGTCCGCCAGCCAGCCTGCCAGCGCGGAGAGCCTGTGGGTGGTGGATCCCATCGATGGCACCGCCAACTTCGCCCGCGGTATCCCCCATTTTTGCGTCTGCATGGCGTGGGTTCGCCAGGGCGTGACCGAGTTGGGGGCGATTTACAACCCGGTCAGCCAGGAGCTGTATCTGGCCCGCCGCGGCCATTACGCCCTGAAAAACGGTCAGCCGCTGCGCTGCACCGCCATTACCGACCCGAAGCGGGCCGCCGTTGAGCTGGGCTGGTCTTCCCGTCACAGCCAGAATCACTATCTGAATGTCATGAACGCGCTGCTGATTCTGGGGACCAGCGTGCGCCGGGGCGGCTCCGGTGCGCTGGCGCTGGCCTGGGTGGCAGAAGGTCGTACCGACGGGTATCTCGAAATCCATATGAACGCCTGGGATTGTCTGGCGGGGCTGCTGCTGGTGCGTGAAGCGGGCGGCCTGACGGGGGTGGTTCCTGAAAGTGCCGAGGGTATTTTCAACGGCCTGCCGGTGCTGGCCGCCGCGCCGGGTATTGCGGCGGAACTTTCGGCTGCGGCGGGTATTCCCCTGACCATCGCGGCGTCAAAGGCTGCGCCAGGGCATTACCCTCGCCCGCCCATCAGCCTGATCGCCGAAGATTTTCCGGGCTGGGGCGTGGATATTTATATCGGCGGATCCAGTGGGGTGAGCGATGCGGCCCTGCTGGCCCAACATAATATCGGGATTGTGATTAACTGCGCGGTGAACCTTGATATCGACTGGGTGACGCACCCGGAAGCCAGCGCACCTTTGCAGCTGCTTGCTCATGGTTCAGGCCCGGTCCGCTACTATAAGCTGGGGCTGGTAGATGGCGAAGGCAATGCCCCTGAGATGCTGCACGCCGGCTATCAGCTGATGCGTTCGGCCCTGCTCCAGCAGATCCCGGATAAAGCCTCTTATCGAAACCGTAAACGCGGCAATATCCTCGTCAACTGTCGCGGCGGGCGCAGTCGCTCTGTCGCCCTGGTGGCGCTGTTTATGCATCTGGAGTGCCCGGAACGTTTCCCGACGCTCGAGTCTGCTATCGATCTGATCCGCGACCGACGCCAGCTTCACCCGGACGAGTGGTATGAAACGCCGAAGCCGTCGCTGATCCGCCTGGCTGAACATGCCATTATCCACGAACGGGCCCTCGCCGGAGTGGAACAGCATCATGAGTAATAACACCCTGAGGAAAAACCCTGGCTTCGCCAGCGCCACCGAGGTGGCGCGCCTGGCGGGGGTTTCCCGTTCTGCGGTGTCGCGGACCTTTACGCCGGGCCGCAGCGTGTCTGAGGATACCCGGCGTAAGGTGCTGGCCGCCGCCGAAGCGCTGAATTATCACGTCAACCATCTGGCGCGGGGGCTCTCCCGGGAGGAGAGCCGCCCGGTCTGTATTCTTGGCGGCAATCTGTCGTTTCCCTGGCAGTCCAGCCTGCTTGACCACCTCACCCGCCGCCTGCACCAGGCCGGACGCGCGGTGATGGTGATCAACACCGATGACGACGAAGCGAGTGCCCGGGAGGCCCTGCAGCAAACCCTGAATTACCGCTCAACCGCCACCATCGTGCTGTCGGGCAAACCGCCCGCCTCCCTGATTGAACTCTGCCTGCAGAGCGGGCAGCAGGTAATCGCCATCAACCGCATGGGGCAGTTTCCCAGCGCAGACAATATTGATATCGACTACAGCTCGACGATGAAGGAGGCCTTTGACCACCTGTTGGCTGCGCATTGCCGACGTCTGGCTGTGGTCTCCTCCTCTGCCCGCTCCCCGAGCATGATTACCCGTGAAACCCGCTTTCTTGAGGCCGCCGCCGAAACGAACACCGAGATCACGCTTATCCGCCCCGGCAGCGCCAGCTACCAGACCGGCGTCCTCGCCGCCCGGGAGTTGCTCAGCCAGGCCTCACCGCCGGACGGCATCTTCTGCGTCACCGACTTAATCGCCTGCGGCTTTATCGATGCCGCGCGCCACGAGTTTGGCCTGCGGGTTCCTGAAGACATCAGCGTGATGGGTTTTGATGATATCGAACAGGCCAGCTGGCTGGGGTATCAGCTGACGACCTTCGCCCAGCCGCTGGCAGAGATGGCGGAGGCGGCCTGCGAGATGCTGCTCGCCGCCGATGTGGCAAAACCGGCCAGCCGGGTGTTTACGGCGCGGCTGGTAGAACGGAGGACCACGGGTATTGCTGGCTGCGGTGCGGCCTGATGCCCTCACCCCGACCCTCTCCCACGGGGAGAGGGAGAAAACCGTAGGCCGGGTAAGCGCAGCGCCACCCGGCAGAGCAAGGGCCGGTGCGGCCTGATGCCCTCACCCCAGCCCTCTCCCACGGGGAGAGGGCGCATACACTAAAAACGGCAACCCTGGGTTGCCGTTTTGCTTTTATCTTAGAACCACGCCTCCCACATCGCGCCGACGTTGAAGTCGTCGAGCGTTTCGTCCTGGGTGTTGTTCACGCGGGCGGTGCGCTCGTTATCCACCTGGCCGCCGGTGACGTAGAAGCGCAGCATCGGACGGAATTCCGGGCCCATGGCGATGGAGATGTTCTGCGACAGGGTCAGCTTCCAGCCCTTGTTATCCCCGCCCTTGTCGTAATCCACATGCTGCCAGCCCGCTTCCAGCCAGGTGGAGTGCACGTCGTTCCACCAGTGCATCGGCCGCACGATGGCGTTGTAGTTCTTGCGGTTGTCGGTGCTGTCCCGGCTGTTGTCGTAGTCGTGGAAGGCCAGAATGTACTCCACCTGTGTCGCCTGGGTGAACTTGTGCAGCCCTTCGAAGCTGGCGTACACCGTGGTCAGGTCCTCGGTTTTGTTGAACACGCTGTTGTCCGAGTTATCAGAGTAGCGGGCAATCACCTTGTTCACGCCGCTGTCGTTGGTGTGGCTCAGCACCACGCCACCCTGCCAGGCGTTGGTACGCTCTTCGGTGTCGATGGCTTTCGAGTCGAAGCCGTAGTTGGCGTACAGTTCCAGGTCGATCGGGCCGAGCTTCATGCCGTGAATTTTGGAGGTGGCGGCGTAGTTGCCTTTGTCGCCGGTGCCGGAGCCGCCGGTACAGGTGATGCGCGACGGGTTGGCCTCGTCATTCATCACCTGCGGGCTGCAGGATTCCACCGCCGCGACGGTGGCCACGTCAAACTGCACGCCGCCGATGTCGAAGTTCTTCACCCCGGCACCCTGGCCGTCGTGGTTCATCCAGAAGTAGTCGTTGATGCCCTGCTGCGGACGCTGGTGGAAGTCACGCCCGGCCCAGAGATAGGCGTTCGGGTTGGACTCGAGAATATTGGTCACCCCGGCGTAGGCCTTTTTCAGGTTAACCTCGTCGCCCCAGTGGTCGATCATCACGTTGACGTCCCATATGGCGCCGTTTTCGCCCTTGAAAGCTTTGGAGAGCTGGAACTCGCCGCCGTTGCCTTCGTTGCCCAGACGACCAATCGCTGACGCCCCGTTGTAGGAGCCGTCCACGGCGACGTATTTCTGATCGGCGGCCTGGAAGTGCGCGCCGTAGCGGGCATAGCCGGTAAATTTAATCCCGAACGGGATCGCCATATCCGGGGACTGGGCGGCACTCTGGGGCTCGGTCACCACGTCGGCTTTTTTCGCCACTGCGGCATCCATTTTCGCCTGGCGATCCGCCAGGGCTTTATCCACCGCTTTGGCCACAATGGCGTCGATTTGCTCCTGCGTAAACTCCTGGGCGAGGACAGAAATCGGGCAAAGCGCGGCGATAACCGCCATTGTTAATGGAAGTTTTTTAATCATATTCATGGTTATCTCAATATATTTAAATTTTATTCAGACAATAACCACCCCGTTCCGGATGGACAGAATATGTCGCTATCATCAGAACAAGTTGATTTTATTTTTTTAGAGGCCAGAGGTTTCACACTATTATCGTAAGGCTATCTCCTTCACGCAGATTTATTATTCAACAATGCTCTTTTGCCAAACGTGGAATGCGGCAAATAATGACTGGGACATACCCTCTATTTTCCTGGCCGCTTGCTCAATTACGTTATTTCACTATCAGAGTAAGATAATGCTCAAACGTGAACCTCGTCGCAAAAATACCCTTATGTTTCGACGATCACAGAAATAAAAAAACATAATTACTTAATTTAAAAACGTAATGGATTCTCCCAGGCCACCTGTGTCAGAAAGAGCCTCGCATTCATAAAACAAATCGGAGATCGGATTAGAATGAGTAAAAAGATAATGCAAAGCCGGCATGATGAATATCATAAATTATCTCGTGGGGAGCGCATTGGCTACGGGATGGGGGACTTTGCGCAAAACCTGGTGTTTGGCACCATTGGTGGTTTTCTGGCACTTCACATGTTGACGGTAAACACCATCGGTACCGCCACGGCAGGCTTCATATTTCTTTTTGTCCGCATCATCAACGTGTTTTGGGATCCGATGGTTGGCACCTATGTCGACAAAAGAAGTTCAACGGCTGGCAAGTACCGCCCCTGGATTTTAAGGGCGGGCGTTCCGCTCGTTATTCTTTCCGCTTTACTTTTTGCGCCCATTCCTGGCGTCAAAGGTTCTGTTCCCTTTGCCTTTATCGTTTATCTGGCACTGGATCTTGTTTATTCCGTCGTGAACATTCCTTATGGTTCACTGAATGCGTCATTGACGCGCGATCCTGAATCTATTGATAAACTGACCAGTACCCGCATGATGCTGGCGAACAGTGCCAACCTGCTGGTCTATACCCTTTTCCCCATGTTTGTCCAGATGGCCTCGCCAAAGGATCGCAGCCTCAAGGATACGGGGTTCTTTGGACTTGAGCTCAATATGGGCAACTATACCGATCCCTCAGCGAACTATGCCTGGTTTGGTGTTTACGCGATCTATATGGTCATCGGTGCCGTTGCACTTTTCATCTGCTACAAGTTCACAAAAGAGCGCGTGGTTGCCTCTGCCGAGCAAACGGCTAACGTTAAAACGACAGATTTATTCCTTGAACTCAAAAATAATCGCCCTCTGGTTATTCTGGGATTATTTTTCATGCTGGCCTTTACGTTCATGTTCTTCATGAACACGGTGAATGGCTTTTTCAATCAGTTTGTTGTCGGCCATTCTGAATGGATGGGTGCCGTTGGCCTTGTCGCGTCCATTCCGGGTATCCTGTTCCCCATTTTTTGGCCAAAACTGAAAAAAATCTTTGGTAAAAAAGGGTTCTTCCATATCTTCCTGGGCATGTTTATTGTCGGTGAATTGCTGACTTACGTGTGGTCCCGCGAAGGTATGCACGATGCACTCTGGCTGGCTTATATCGCTACCTTTATTAAACAATGGGGCTTAACGTCGGCGACCGGCTTTATGTGGGCACTTGTTCCTGAAGTGATTGCTTATGGTGAATTAAAATCAGGCAAGCGAAATGCCGCCATTATCAATGCCATTATGGGGCTCTTTTTCAAGATTGGTTTTACTATCGGCGGAGCGATTCCACTCTGGTTACTGGCGGCCTATGGCTTTAGCGAAACAGGGGCACAGCAAAGTGCGAATGCTATCGACGGAATAATTATCACCGCGGTGTGGATCCCTATTGTTTTAGCCTTTATCTCGATGATCGTGATTCACATTTATCCTATCTCAGATAAACACGTCACAGACATTAATCGTCAACTTGATGAGATCCGCGTGTAGTCTTAGAAGAATATAAGTCAGAAAAACATTAAAAAGGTAGAATGATATGTCGCTTATTCAGAACCCTGTACTCCCTGGTTTTAACCCAGACCCAAGCATTATCCGTGTAGAAGACACCTACTATATTGCAAACTCAACCTTTGAGTGGTTTCCCGGCGTTCGTCTGCATGAATCCAAAGACCTGCAAAACTGGAATCTGCTGCCCAGCCCGTTATCAACCACTGCGCTGTTAGATATGCGAGGCAATCCTTCGTCAGGGGGAATTTGGGCTCCGGCGCTCTCTTACGCCGACGGCAAATTCTGGTTGGTTTATACGGATGTGAAAATCACGGAAGGTGCGTTTAAGGATATGACCAATTATCTGACCACCGCCACCGATATTCGTGGTCCCTGGACAGCTCCTGTCAAACTTAACGGCGTCGGTTTTGATGCGTCACTCTTCCATGACGACGATGGGCGTAAATATGTCGTTCAACAAACCTGGGATCATCGGGAATACCATCATCCCTTTGATGGCATCACCTTAACCGAGCTGGATACCCGGACGCTAAAATTAAAACCGGAGACCGCGCGGACTATTTATCGTGGCACTGCTGTGGCACTGGTTGAGGGGCCACATCTCTATAAACTGAACGGCTATTACTATCTTTTCGCCGCTCAGGGGGGAACTGTTTTCACCCACCAGGAGGTGGTTGCGCGTTCTAAAACGTTAGATGCCAACAGCTTTGAAACAGAGCCGGGAGAGGTATTTTTAACGAACGTCGATACGCCAGACAGCTATATCCAGAAGCAGGGTCATGGTGCGTTAGTTTCGACCCCCGGCGGTGAATGGTATTATGCCTCGCTTTGCGCGCGTCCATGGAATCGCCCGGGTGAGTCAGCCTACGATCCGCGTGGCTGGTCAACGCTGGGCCGTGAAACGTCCATCCAGAAAGTGTATTGGGATGAAGATGGCTGGCCGCGTATTGCAGGAGGCCATGGTGGAAAGACCTTTGTCGAAGGTCCAGCCGATGCCATTTTTACCGAGAGCGCAAAAGATCATAGCCAGCACGATAATTTCACCGCGGCAGAACTCGATATTAACTGGAATACCCTTCGTGTGCCATTCACCGAAAAAATGGGAATCACGGGCGGTGGCAAGCTGACATTAAATGGACAAGGTTCTTTAGCAAATACCCATGACCTTTCGCTGATTGCCCGACGCTGGCAGGCCTTTTATTTTGATGCTCAGGTCAAAGTCAAATTTAACCCATTCAGTTATCAACAGATGGCAGGTCTGACGAATTATTATAATGATCGGCACTGGAGCTTCGTTTTCATCACCTGGAATGAAATTAATGGTTCGGTGATCGAAATAGGTGAAAATAACCGCGGAAAATATACGTCTTATTTGAAAGATAACGCCATCAAAATACCGGAGGGGACAGAATACGTCTGGTTCCGCACGAAAGTTCGCAAGGAAAGTTATACCTATGAATACAGCTTTGACGGCGTCAGTTTCACTGAGATCCCGGTCAAATTAGATGCTGCTGTTCTTTCCGATGATTATGTCCTGCAAAGCTATGGCGGCTTCTTTACCGGCGCATTCGTGGGCCTCGCGGTGGTCGATTACTCGGGTTACGATGCCAGCGCAGACTTTTATGACTTCGTTTATCAGGAGCTTGGCGACAGGCTGACGGCAGAGGGTGCCTGGAGTTGGGACGCAAGCGAATCGCGGTTTAATTAAACCAAAGAAAAAGCCCTGCGATATTGCTATCGCAGGGCTTTCAAATTTGGCGGAAGCGTAGAGATTCGAACTCTAGAACCCTTTCGGGTCGCCGGTTTTCAAGACCGGTGCCTTCAACCGCTCGGCCACGCTTCCTAAGTGAGGCGAACTATAAACACCTCCGTATGCGCTGTAAAGTATGAGCACAATCGTTCGCCTGAAAAATAGTCAAAATGCGTTTAATCGGTTGAATAGACGACACTCTGACCATTTTATCAGCACAAAATCTTACTGCGACCCTTAGTGCTTTTTGATGTACATCTCTTTGGTGTAATAGTACCCCAGCTTATCCGGCGTAAAGCCCCCTACCCACGGCTTCACCAGGTGGGTGCGCACGTAGTGATAGACCGGGATCGCCGGTACGTCCCGCGCCAGCAGATCCTCGGCCTGCTGGTAGAAGGTGCCGCGCTCGGCGGTGGTCTTCGCTTTTGCGGCGTTGTCCAGCGCCTCGTCATAGGCCGGATTGCTGTACTGACTGGTATTCTGACTGTCGCCGGTACGGAAGTTATTCAGGAAGGTGGCCGCATCGTCGTAATCGGCGATCCAGGCATAGCGCACCGCATCAAAGTTGTGGGTGTGCATGGTGTCCAGCATCGTTTTCCACTCCTGGTTTTGCAGCTTCGCCTCCACGCCGAGGTTTTTCTTCCACATCGAGCTGGCAGCGATGGCAATCCGCTGGTGCGACTCCGAGGTGTTATACAGCAGATTAAAGCTCAGCGGATGGCTGTCGTTATAGCCCGCCTCGTTCAGCAGTTTCTTCGCTTCGGCAATGCGTTTCTCCAGCGGCCAGCTGGCATAGTCCGGATTGTGCAGTTTGACCCCGCCGATATCCGGCTGGCTGATGACCCAGGCCGGACGCTGCCCCTGCCCTAATACCTTCCCGGCAATGATGTCTTTATCCAGCGCCAGATTCAGCGCCTGACGCACGCGTGGGTCGTTAAACGGCGGGCGGGTGGTGTTGAACTCGTAGTAATAGGTCGCCAGCTGCGGAGAGACGTCCAGCTCGCTCCCCAGCGTTTTTTGCAGTTGGGCAAACTGGTTGATCGGCACGGTGTAGACAATATCAATTTCGTCCGCCTTGTAGCGGTTCACGTCGGCGGCTTCGGAAGCGATCGGCAGATACGTCACTTTATTGATCACCGTATGGGCATTGTCCCAGTAGCGCGGGTTACGCTCGGCGATGATCCGCTCGTTGACCACCCACTGGCTGAGGGTATAGGCCCCGCTGCTGACAAAGTGCTCCGGCTTGGTCCACTTATCGCCATAGCGGCCAATCAGCACCTTATCCACCGGCACCAGCGACGGGTGCGCCAGCATGGCCAGGAAGGCCGCGTTAGGCTGGGTCAGCGTCACTTCCAGAGTAGTGTCGTTCAGGGCTTTGACCCCCAGGGTGTCGGGGGATTTTTTGCCCTCGGCGATATCGGTGGCGTTCAGCAGATGCATGCTGCCGGGATAACTAGCGTACGGTGAAGCGGTTTTTGTATCCACCAGCCGTTGCCAGCTCCAGACCACGTCCTGAGCGGTGATGGCTGTGCCGTCGCTCCAGGTAATGCCCGGGCGAAGATGGAACGTCCAGACGGTATTGTCTTTGTTCTCCCATTTTTCCGCCAGCCGCGGTTGGATCGTCCCGTCCGGCGAGACGCTGACCAGTCCGTCGAACAAATCGCTGATAATATTGAATTCGACGTCGCTTTCAACTTTATGGGGATCGAGCGATGCCGGTTCATTGCCATTATTCCTGACCAGTTCCTGCTTCTCTGCCAGCTCAGTGCCTGCCGGTACGCTGGCGGCAAAGGCCGTTGCGCTTGCGCAAAGGATCCCTGCCGTCAGCAAAGAGAGTGTAAATGGAGCGCGTGATGATGGTTTCATGTCCTTCGCCTTATAGTTTAGTTTTGACGATGCAAAATAACTCTTAGCGTTGCGGCAGGAATAAGGCAATATATTTCAGTGACCTATAAGAGCTTGATCTGATTAATCCTGACAAACCGCGGTTCGTTCTGTAAATAGCGCGCTGTGGAACATTTCATGCTAGCTCTGCCCCTAAGACGCTGAGTAAAGATGGGTAAAACCACTTTGTAACCGGCGCGTCGTTTTCTATTCTTGCCGTTAATTACATCTGTCATAAGAGAGTGACTCATGGATCGTATAATTAGTTCTTCACGCGACCGCACATCGCTACTCAGCACCCACAAGGTGCTGCGCAACACCTACTTTATGCTCAGCCTGACGCTGGCTTTTTCCGCGCTGACGGCAACCGCCAGTACCGTGCTGATGCTGCCGTCTCCGGGACTGATCCTGACACTGGTCGGCATGTACGGTCTGATGTTCCTGACCTACAAAACCGCTGACAAGCCGGTCGGTATTCTGTCTGCGTTCGCCTTTACCGGTTTCCTGGGCTACATCCTGGGGCCAATGCTTAACACCTATCTGTCTGCCGGTATGGGCGATCTGATCGGTATGGCGCTGGGCGGTACGGCGCTGGTGTTCTTCTGCTGTTCCGCCTACGTGCTGACCACCCGTAAAGACATGTCTTTCCTCGGCGGTATGCTGATGGCGGGCATCGTGGTGGTGCTGGTGGGTATGGTGGCAAACATCTTCCTGCAGCTGCCGGCTCTGCACCTGGCCATCAGCGCGGTGTTTATCCTGATCTCCTCCGGGGCGATCCTGATGGAAACCAGCAACATCATTCATGGCGGCGAGACCAACTACATCCGCGCCACCGTGAGCCTGTATGTGTCCCTGTACAACATTTTTGTCAGCCTGCTGAGCATCCTTGGCTTCGCAAGCCGCGATTAACCGACTGTGCTGTATAAAAAGCCCCGCTTATGCGGGGCTTTCTTTTTTGGTAAACTGCCGCAGTTTTCGATAAACCTGTGATGATTATGCTGAACTTTGAAGGTAAAGAGATTGAGACCGATAGCGAAGGCTATCTGAAAGAGACCAGCCAGTGGAGTGAAGGCCTGGCGGCTGTCATTGCCGAAAAAGAGTCTATCGCCCTGACGCCGGAGCACTGGGAAGTGGTGCGGTTCGTGCGTGATTTCTATCTGGAATTCAACACCTCTCCCGCCATCCGCATGCTGGTGAAAGCGATGGCCAATAAGTATGGCGAGGAAAAAGGCAACAGCCGCTATCTGTATCGACTGTTCCCGAAAGGCCCGGCAAAACAGGCGACCAAGATCGCCGGCCTGCCTAAGCCTGTGAAATGTATTTAATGGCGAATACCGAAATTAACGTATTCCCGGTCGGGTTGATGCGGTTCTGACAGAACCTTTTCAACCCGGGCGATGCGCGGCCCGCCCGCCTTAAGCCAGGCAAGCAGTTTGTCGACCTGCTCCGCCTCGCCGCAGGCCACCACCTCGACGCTCCCGTCATCCATATTGCGCGCGTACCCGGTCAATCCCAGATCTGTGGCTTCACGCTGCGTGCTATAACGAAAGCCAACGCCTTGAACCGTGCCGTGAACCCACGCGATGGTGCAGACTTTTGCCATGATATTTCCCCTTATCCGTACCTGGCCCTGAACCACAAGAATAGCAAATTATGGCCGGGCGATTAGCGTAACGTTTTGGGTAAACAGCCGTAATGCTGGCGGAAACGGGCCGTAAAACGCGAGCTGGAAAGGTATCCACACTGCATGGCGATCTCCCCGACAGACAGCCGGGTCGACTGTAGCTGAGACAGCGCAACCGCCATGCGCACTTCCTCCACAATCTGACGAAAGCTGTGCGACTCTTCGCGTAAGCGTCGGCGTAGGGTCGGCACGCTGACGGCCAGGCGACTGGCAATATCCTGGGCGGTCCATGCCCTGGCGGGTGACATCATGATGAACTGCCGCACCTGCTCAGTAAGATTGACGTTGCGCTCGATAAGCAGCGGTCCCGCCACTCCGTCATGCAGCAGCGCCAGCAGCAGTCCGAAAGCCTGATGCTTTTGCAGCTCGTCGGAAAAATCATGCCGCACCGCGTGCAGAAGATTCCCCCACATAAAGGCCAGCCCTTCGCTGAGCGGCGCGCAGAGCGAGTCTGTTTTGCTCCGTGGCCAGTCCTGCAGGTAGCGGGTTTTAAACTCCGCAATAATCTCCGGTGACAACAGCAGCAAGTCAGAATGAAAAATGCCCTGTGCAGGCTGGTTAACGATCTCCATCGGCGTATTCGCCGGGATGATGATTAACTCATCGGGCGTGGCGACCAGGCGACTATCTTCATGAATAATTACCTTACTGCCGTGCGTAATATGACAGATGGCAGGATAAAACAGCTTAACCTGATGCAGGCGATGCATTTTGCTGGCACTGATCTCAGCCGCGGTCAGATGTTTATGTTGAAAATGAAAATCCTGCACCGGGCCACCTCTATCTTGCGTATGTTGCGGTTAATTGCGCCTTCGCCAGCGCATGGCTGTTGAGCATAAAGCCGACCAGTGCGCCGCTGGAGCTCTTATCAATGGGCAGCTTATCCACATCCAGCGCCCAGACGGTGATCTGGTATGGGTGAGGCTTGTCCCCTTCCGGCGGGCACGCGCCACCAAAGCCAGAGTAACCGAAATCATTACGCCCCTGTACCGCCCCGGCGGGTAATTTCTCGTTATTCTGGTTGCCGGCACCGGCAGGGAGATCCCGGGTTTGTGCCGGAATGTTCACCACCGTCCAGTGCCACCAGCCGCTGCCGGTCGGCGCCGCGGGGTCATACACGGTGATGGCAAAGCTTTTGGTGCCCTGCGGCTGATTTTTCCATGTCAGCTGCGGCGATTGGTTGCCGCCATGACAGCCAAACCCCTCGAAGACCTGACTCTGTGTTAATTGGTGTTCGCCGGAAATATCCCGACTGGTGATGCTGAAAGGTAATGCCGCTGAGACCGTAAAACTCATCCCCGCCAGAGTGGCTGCTGCGATTGCAATGTGCTTTTTCATTAGAGTTTCCTTTTGCTGAGCTGGAAACACCAATGTAAATCCCGCCGCAAAGGAGTAATGTGCCAGAGCGATTTTAATTTGTGCCGAAACGCTCAATAGTGTCCGCAGATGATTGCCCCTGGCCATCTGTGCTACTCTACGCGCCATTTCCCTGGAATCGACAGAATAGTAAATTATGAGTGTACGTTTAGTGTTAGCCAAAGGGCGCGAGAAATCCTTGTTGCGCCGCCATCCCTGGGTCTTCTCCGGCGCGGTTGCGCGTATGGAAGGCAAAGCCAACCTCGGTGAAACCATCGATATCGTTGATCATCAGGGGAAATGGCTAGCGCGTGGCGCATACTCGCCGGCATCTCAGATCCGCGCCCGCGTCTGGACCTTCGATAAAGACGAAACCATCGATATCGCGTTCTTCGTGCGTCGTCTGCAGCAGGCGCAGCAGTGGCGCGACTGGCTGGCAAAGCGTGACGGACTGGACAGCTATCGCCTGATCGCCGGTGAATCCGACGGTCTGCCGGGCGTGACCATTGACCGTTTCGGTAACTTCCTTGTGCTGCAGCTGTTAAGCGCGGGGGCGGAATATCAGCGCGCGGCGTTAATCAGCGCCCTTCAGGCGCAGTATCCCGAGTGCGCCATTTACGATCGCAGCGACGTTGCGGTGCGTAAAAAAGAGGGGATGGAGCTGACCCAGGGCCTTGTCACCGGTGAACTGCCACCAGCCCTGCTGCCTATCGAAGAACACGGTATGAAACTACTGGTGGATATTCAGGGTGGCCATAAAACCGGCTACTACCTCGATCAGCGCGACAGCCGCCTGGCGACCCGCCAGTACGTTGCCGATAAACGCGTCCTGAACTGCTTCTCCTACACCGGTGGCTTTGCCGTTTCAGCCTTGATGGGCGGCTGCCGCCAGGTGGTGAGCGTCGATACGTCGCAGGAAGCGCTGGACGTGGCGAAGCAGAACGTTGAGCTGAACAAGCTGGATCTGAGCAAAGCCGAATTTGTCCGCGACGATGTCTTCAAGCTGCTGCGTAAATACCGCGACCAGGGCGAGAAGTTTGACGTGATCGTGATGGATCCGCCGAAGTTCGTCGAAAATAAAAACCAGCTGATGGGTGCCTGCCGCGGCTATAAAGACATCAACATGCTGGCGATCCAACTGCTAAACCCGGGCGGCGTGCTGCTGACATTCTCCTGTTCCGGCCTGATGACCACCGAATTGTTCCAGAAAATTATCGCGGATGCCGCTGTAGATGCTGGTCGTGATGTACAATTTATAGAGCAGTTCCGTCAGGCGGCCGATCATCCGGTGATCGCTACCTATCCGGAAGGGCTGTATCTGAAAGGATTTGCCTGTCGCATCATGTAACTTGAAAAGTGGAATGTTGCCCTCACCTATAGAGTAAGTAACGTTTCCCGGGAGGTGACTATGATTGCCAGCAAATTCGGTATCGGCCAGCAGGTCCGCCACTCCCTGTTAGGATACCTGGGCGTGGTCGTGGATATCGACCCGGAATATTCCCTCGATGAACCGTCAGCAGATGAGCTGGCGGTGAACGCAGAACTCCGCGCCGCCCCCTGGTACCACGTGGTGATGGAAGACGACGAAGGCCAGGCCGTGCATACCTATCTTGCCGAAGCTCAGCTCAGTGGCGAGCAGCAGGATGAACACCCTGAACAGCCTTCCATGGATGAACTGGCGCAAACGATCCGCAGACAGTTACAGGCCCCGCGCCTGCGCAACTAAAGAGAAACCCGGTAGCCCTCGGCTGACCGGGTTTTTTATTACTTCGCTATGCCCAGGCGTGGGATCTCAATCGCCGGACAGCGGTCCATCACCACATTCATGCCCGCATCACGCGCCAGCACCGCTGCCTGTTCGTTAATCACCCCGAGCTGTAACCACAGGGTTTTTGCCCCAACCGCAATGGCTTCCTGCGCGACGCCCCAGGCGGCTTCCGAATTACGGAATACGTCCACCATATCGATTTTTTCCGGTACCTCTGCCAGGGTACCGTACCCCTGCTTGCCTAACAGTGTTTTACCTGCCACTTTTGGCGATACCGGGATCACGTGATAGCCCTGATCGAGCAGATATTTCATTACCCGGTAACTTGGGCGATCGGGTTTGTCGCTTGCCCCCACCAGGGCAATAGTACGGGTGGTGGAAAGGATCTCAGCAATATCATTCTGTTTCATGAACTTCCTCCTGGCATGTTCAACATCAATATCAAGGCAGTATGAGCAACCTGCCATCCCATACGTCTGCATGAGGGCAAATGGCCAGATAATGTCTATATGTTAGTAAATATGATTGAAGAAAAAATTTGATACATTATTCGAGATGCGCGTCTTTTAAGAGGGCTTTTTATGAAAACCGGCATTGCCTGGAGTCTGTTTGCGCTGCTCATGCCGGTTTGCGTTTTTGCCACAACGCTGCGGCTCTCTACGGACATCGACCTGCTGGTGCTGGACGGAAAAAAAGTCTCCAGTTCCCTGCTGCGCGGCGCAGACAGCATCGAGCTGGACAACGGTCCGCATCAGATTGTGTTCCGGGTAGAGAAAACCATTCGCATAGGCAACCATGAAGAACGGGTCTATATCTCTCCTCCCCTGGTGGCCAGCTTTAACACCCAGCGCATCAGTCAGGTTAATTTTAGCCTTCCCCGGCTGGAAACAGAAAAAGAGTCGCAACTTTTTGATCGTTCACCGCATATTGAACTGCTGGATGGCGATGCGACGCCAATTCCGGTGAAGCTGGATATTCTGGCGATCACCGATACGCCGACCGGCGTGAATTACGAATACGATACCGAGCGGTATAACAAAGCCGGCCAGAGCGCCTCGATACCGCAGTTCTCCACCACCATGGCCGATGACAGCACCCTGTTATCCGGCGTGTCCGAGCTGGATATGCCGCCGCCGCAGTCCCAGAATCTGACGGAGCAGCGTCTCAAGTACTGGTTTGCCCAGGCCGATCCCGAGACCCGCAGCCGTTTTCTGCAGTGGGCGAAGCAACAACCCTCGTCCTGAGCCGCATTTTTTACCCCTTTCCCTTGCAGCGTCAGGTGCTTCCAGTAATCTGTAACCAGTTAACTAACGGATAGAGATTATGGAACTCACAACCCGCACACTGCCGGACCGCAAACATATCGCGCTGGTGGCGCACGATCACTGCAAACAGATGCTGCTCAACTGGGTTCAGCGTCACAAATCCCTGCTGGAAAAACATCAGCTGTCAGCCACCGGGACCACCGGTAATCTGATCCATCGCGAAACCGGGCTGCAGGTCAATGCCTTGCTGAGCGGCCCGATGGGCGGCGACCAGCAGGTGGGCGCGCTGATTTCAGAAGGGAAGATTGATGTGCTGATCTTCTTCTGGGATCCCCTGAATGCCGTCCCGCACGATCCGGACGTCAAAGCGCTGCTGCGCCTGGCGACGGTGTGGAACATTCCGGTCGCCACCAACCTGTCGACGGCGGACTTTATCATTGCCTCTCCGCAGTTCAACGACCAGGTGGAGATTTTAATCCCGGATTATCAGCGCTATCTGGCTGAACGCCTGAAATAAGTGCCCGCCGTGCCGGGTGGCGGCTTCGCCTTACCCGGCCTACGGTTTGCGCGCCACCGGCACATCGATGTCTTTCAAAATGTCCACAAAACGCGAAGGCTGCTCTTTATTAAACAGCAGCCAGACGCGGTGGCGGGCGCGAGTTATTGCCACGTACAACAACCGCCGCTCCTCGGCATCGGGAAAATCTTCCACCTCCGGCAGCAGGGCCTGCTCCATCACCGATTCACGCGCAGGTGCCGGGAATCCATCGCTCCCTTCCTGCAACCCCACCACAATCACGTAATCGGCCTGCTGCCCTTTGCTGGCGTGAATGGTCATAAAATCGAGTTGCAGTTTCGGCCAGCGGGTCGCGGCTTTCTCCAGGCTGGCGGGCTTGAGGTGGTGATAGCGCGCCAGCACCAGAATGCGCTCCTCCGGCCGGGCGTAACCGCTCAGTTTGTCCAGCAGGGCATCGAGTTGATCCTCAGCCAGCAGCGTGACCGCTTTTTTATCGCCTGCCGACAGGCTGTTCAGCGGTTTTGCCAGCTGATGTGGGTTCTGCTGGATAAACCGGTTGGCGATCTCACCGATCCGGTTATTGAAGCGGTAGGTGGTGTCGAGATCGCAGCGATCGCCCTCGCCAAAGTAGTGGTGGAACGCCGTGGTCAGTGACAGTTGCGCGCCGCTAAAGCGGTAGATCGCCTGCCAGTCATCCCCCACGGCAAAGAGGGTGGTGTGCTTATTCTGCGCCCGCAGCGCCGCCAGCAGCGCCGCACGCTGGGGTGAGATATCCTGAAATTCATCCACCAGAATGTGCTTCCACGGGCTGATAAAGCGGCCTTTTTCGAGAATCACGATCGCCTGATGGATCAACCCGGAAAAATCGACGGCATTTTCTTCCTTGAGGGCGGTTTTCCACGCTTTTAACAGCGGAGCCATCAGCTTCACCCGCTTAGAAAACAGGGCCCGGACCTCCTCGGGCGCACCGGCAATCATCTCGGCCTGCGCGCCGCCGTGCATCCGCATCAGACTCACCCAGCGATCGAGCCGCGGAGCCAGCCGACGCGCCAGCTTCTCGTTTTGCCAGAAACTACCTTCCGGCACGCTCCAGTCAAGCTCCTCTTCCAGCCACTGACGCCAGCCCTTGGCCTGCGCTTTTTTCTCGCTGCACTGCTGTTTCCATGCCTCGATAAAAATCTGTTGCCGCGCCACGGTGTCATTCTCAAGCTTACTGACGACCGGCACCTTTTTGCTTCCCTGCTGGATGATGTGCAGGGCCAGGGAGTGGAAGGTTCTGGCGGTAATGTCGCGGGTTTGTAGCCGGGCCTCGATCCGCTCATCCATCTCCTGAGCGGCCTTGCGGCCAAACGCCAGAAGCAAGATTTGCTCGGGTACGGCTTCATTGCGGGTCAGCAGCCAGCCTGCCCGCGCCACCAGCACCGAGGTTTTACCGCTGCCGGCTCCTGCCAGCACCAGTAGCGAGTGCTCGCCGTTTACCACCGCCCGGGCCTGGGCCGGATTCAGAGGGGATGACTCGATACCGGCAAAAAAGTCGGCATACTGGCTGAGCATGGCGGTGGTCCACGCCTGGTTATGCGCCAGCCGGCTCTGGTCAATATCCTCCAGCCAGGCCCGGCACTGACGCCAGGCGTCCCGACAGTTATCAAACTCCTCCAGACGTGAAACAGAAAGCGGGAGCGCCTGAATCGCCTGGTTAATCTTGTGCTGCAGGCCCAGCGTTTTATCCCGCGTCAGCCAGCTGTTTTGCGCGTTGCTGGTGGCGATGTCATTCAGCGCGTTTTGCAGTACCTGCGCCGCCACCTCACTCATTTCAGCACTCCATTGCTGCCAGAGCGCGTTCAGATGGTGGTGAAAACGCTGGGTTTCCGCCCACTCCGTTCCGTGCAGCCGCACCACTTTCTCTTCCGGCAGGACAAACTCCAGCTCGCCCCAGACCAGGCCGCGCTTGCAGTGGATCGCCAGCAGTTGATTGAAGGGAATGAGATATTCGTGGCGTTCACCGGAGACTTTCACCCCGGCGTTGAGCAGAACGACTTTGTCGTACGGATGTTGTGCCAGGCGTTTGCCTAACGAAGTTGCTTTCAGTTCCATGTCCAGCCCGATCCACGACGTGAGTAATTGCCTGATAGTTTAACTGCCAGTTTTCAGGTGCTCCAGCGCAAAAAAACGTTACAATCAGCAGGGCTTCAACATTACGGAAAGAATTGAGGTTTTATGCGTACCGTTCTGAATATTTTGAATTTTGTCCTCGGTGGTTTTGCCACCACGCTCTCCTGGCTGCTGGCGACGCTGATCAGCATAGTGCTGATCTTCACCCTGCCGCTGACCCGTTCCTGCTGGGAAATCACCAAACTGTCGCTGGTTCCCTACGGTAATGAAGCGGTCCACGTGGATGAGCTGGAACCTGGCAGCAAAAACGCGCTGATGAATACCGGCGGCACGCTGCTCAACATCCTGTGGCTGATCTTCTTCGGCTGGTGGCTGTGTCTGATGCACATTGCGGCGGGGATCGCTCAGTGCATTACGCTTATCGGGATCCCGGTCGGCATCGCCAATTTCAAAATTGCCGCTATTGCCCTGTGGCCTGTCGGACGCCGGGTCGTTCCGGTGGAAGTGGCCCGCGCTGCGCGGGAAGCTAACGCCCGTCGTCGTTTTCCGTAACCAGGACCCGAGCGCTCATGCTAAGCCCGCTGCTTCGTCGCTACACTCTCAACAGCGCCTGGCTGTATAACGTCAGGATCTTTATTGCCCTGTGCGGCAGCACCGCCCTGCCCTGGTGGCTGGGCGATGTGAAGCTGACCATTCCCCTGACGCTGGGCGTCGTGGCCGGTGCGCTGGCCGATCTGGATGACCGTCTCGCCGGTCGACTGCGCAATCTGGTCATCACGCTGATCTGCTTTTTTATCGCTTCGGCGTCGGTGGAGTTGCTTTTTCCCTGGCCGTGGCTTTTCGCCATCGGCCTGATGCTCTCCACCAGCGTCTTTATCCTGCTCGGCGGGCTGGGCCAGCGCTACGCCACTATTGCCTTTGGCGCGCTGCTGATTGCTATCTATACCATGCTGGGGGTGTCGCTTTACGACCAGTGGTATCAGCAGCCGGTTCTGCTGTTGCTGGGGGCGGTCTGGTATAATCTGCTTACTCTGTCCGGGCATCTGATTTTCCCCATTCGCCCGCTACAGGACAATCTGGCCCGCAGCTATGAGCAGCTGGCGCACTATCTGGAGCTCAAGTCCCGGCTCTTTGACCCGGACATTGAAGGTGATGGCCAGGCACCGCTGTACGATTTGGCCCTGGCGAACGGTCAACTGGTGACCACGCTGAACCAGACTAAAGCCTCGCTGCTTACCCGGTTACGCGGCGATCGCGGTCAGCGCGGCACCCGCCGCACCCTGCACTACTACTTTGTGGCGCAGGATATTCACGAGCGCGCCAGCTCCTCACATATTCAGTACGCCGATCTGCGTGAGAAATTTCGCTACAGCGACGTGATGTTTCGCTTCCAGCGCCTGCTCTCCATGCAGTCCCTGGCCTGCCAGCAGCTGTCGCGATCTATCCTGCTGCGCACGCCCTATCAGCACGATCCGCGGTTTGAGCGGGCCTTTACGCACCTGGATGCGGCGCTCGATCGCGTCCAGGCCAGCGGGACCTCAGCAGAACAGATGAAAGCGCTGGGTTTTCTGCTGAACAACCTGCGCGCCATTGACGCCCAACTCGCCACTATCGAATCCGAGCAGGCGCTGGCTATGCCCCGTAATGATGTGGAAAACCAGCTTGCCGACGATAGCCTGCACGGTTTCAGCGATATGTGGCTGCGCTTAAGCCGCAACTTTTCGCCGGAATCAGCGCTGTTCCGCCATGCGGTGAGGATGTCGCTAGTACTTTGTATTGGCTATGCCTTTATACAGATAACCGGGCTTAATCACGGCTACTGGATTTTGCTGACCAGCCTGTTTGTCTGTCAGCCGAACTACAATGCCACCCGCCACCGGCTGGCGCTGCGTATTATCGGTACGCTGGTCGGGGTCGCCATCGGGCTGCCCATCCTCTACTTCGTTCCCTCGCTGGAAGGCCAGCTGATCCTGATTGTGATCACCGGGGTGCTCTTTTTTGCGTTCCGCAACGTGCAGTACGCCCACGCCACCATGTTCATTACCCTGCTGGTGCTGCTCTGTTTCAACCTGCTCGGCGAGGGCTTTGAAGTGGCGCTGCCGCGCGTCATTGACACCCTGATTGGCTGTGCCATCGCCTGGGCCGCGGTGAGCTTTATCTGGCCGGACTGGCGCTTCCGTAATCTGCCGCGCGTGCTGGATCAGGCGATGAATGCCAACTGCCGGTATCTGGATGCCATCCTGGAGCAGTATCATCAGGGTCGTGATAATCGCCTGGCGTATCGCATTGCCCGGCGCGATGCCTACAACCGCGACGCGGAACTGGCGTCGGTGGTCTCGAACATGTCTACAGAACCGCGGGCGACGGCGGAAACGCGTGAGGTCGCGTTCCGTCTGTTGTGCCTCAACCATACTTTTACCAGCTATATCTCGGCGCTGGGCGCGCATCGCGAGAGGCTGACCAGCCCAACCATTCTGGCGTTGCTTGATGATGCCGTCTGCTATGTGGATGATGCGCTTCATCAACGCCCGGCGGACGAGCCCCGGGTTCAGAAGGCCCTGACCGAACTGGCGCAACGCATTTCGCATATTGAACCGGGTGCTGAGAGCAAAGCGCCGCTGGTGCTGCAGCAAATCGGTCTGCTTATTGCGTTGCTACCAGAAATTTGTCGTTTACAGCAGCACGTTAATCAACTTCCGGAATGAGCGCTGTTATCCACCGGCAGCCTTTTGTACCACTCCACCAGCTCCCGGCGTCTGTTCTCCGGGAGCGCCGCTTCATGCAGCCCGACGATCGCTCCTTCCAGTGCAAACAGCACTTTGTAGCTCAGATGCTTGTTAAGCGCTCTGATCTTCAGCCAGCACTTCTCGGCACCGAGGGTGCGTAACGCCTCTTCGTTGGTAATGCCCGCCTCGTTCAGCAGGATCTCAAGCTGAAAGGTGAGATTGGGTAAATCTTTCAGTCTGTCACGTTTGTACCGCTCGCGGCGCTCCCGCCGCGCGGCTTCGAGAGCAAAGGAGGAGAGCTGCAGGAGCTTATTCCTGTCCTGCCAGAGCGCCTCATCAACGCGGTAATAGTTCAGCAAGACCGCGCGTCCCCGCTTCATCAGCGTTAAGTAAGAGGAGGCATTTTTGACGCAGTACTGGGCGCTCTCTTCGCAGGCGCGCAGGTATAACTCCCCGTCTGAGACCATCGCAAAGACCGCATCATCCACCGCCAGGGTGTATCCGCCAAACAGCGCGCGATGCTCAATTTCACCAAGGGGTGAAAGACATTTCGTTGATTGATAGATCCGTTCATATGATAACTTTTTCATGATATTTCCCTTTTAAATCATGCAGTAATGTTGAAGTCATTTGTTAACGGATCCGTTAGCCAAAAAATAGGTAACTTATGATCGAACGGCAAGATGATTTTTCAATCCGCCTGAATAACAAACCAAATTTGCGAGGCGCTTTCCGAAAATGAGGTTGATCTTTAGACGCACAGGGGTTACTGTATATCCATACAGTAACTACAGGGCTGGATTGATTATGTACTCTTCAGGCTATGCAAACCGTTCAACAACTTTCTCTTCTTCCGCAGGCAAAAGTGCACGGAGTTCCGCTGCTGCGTACATGTCTACCGGGCTGATTAGTGAAGTGCTTTACCGTGAAGACCAGCCCATGATGACGCAGCTATTATTACTGCCACTGTTACAGCAGCTTGGTCAGCAGGATCGCTGGCAGTTGTGGCTGACGCCGCAGCAGAAATTGAGCCGGGAATGGGTACAATCTGCAGGTTTACCGCTGACTAAAGTGATGCAGGTGAGCCAGATGGATCCCTGCCATACTGTAGAATCGATGGTGAGGGCGCTGCGTACCGGGAATTACAGCGTGGTGATCGGCTGGTTTACGGAAGAATTAACCGAAACGGAACAACATCGCCTGGCCGAAGCGGCCGAAGAAGGTAACGCACTGGGCTTTATTATGCGTCCCGTTCGAATGAATGCTCTGGGCAACGGACACCTTTCTGGGCTAAAAATTCACTCGAATTTGTATCATTAAGTAAAAATAAGAGTTTTCCTGGAATTTTTTTTGCAGGTTCTGTACGCCGTTGGTTCCCTTTCTAAAAGCCGCGACAAGTCTTGTCTGCCGCGGCTTCCTCCAGTTTAGCACGCCCAAATCTTCGCCATAAATGTTAAATATTGTGTATATAAAACTTTTTTTTTCATATGCCTGACGGAGTTCACACTTGTAAGTTTTCAGGTACGTTGTAGACTTTACATCGCCAGGGGTGCTCGGCCTAAACCGAAGATATCGGTAGCTTTACTCTTTGTCCCCGCCCCCCGGTGAAGGATTTAACCGTGACTCTCATTGAGATTCTCATGGCGATTTTTGGATGATAACGAGGCGCAAAAAATGAAAAAGACAGCTATCGCGATTGCAGTGGCACTGGCAGGTTTCGCTACCGTAGCGCAGGCCGCTCCAAAAGATAATACCTGGTATGCAGGTGCTAAACTGGGCTGGTCTCAGTTCCATGACACTGGCTGGTATAACGACGCTCTGAACAACGACGGCCCAACTCACGAAAGCCAGCTGGGCGCAGGCGCGTTCGGTGGTTATCAGGTTAACCCGTACGTTGGTTTCGAAATGGGTTACGACTGGCTGGGCCGTATGCCTTACAAAGGCGACAACGTTAATGGCGCATTCAAAGCTCAGGGCGTTCAGCTGACTGCTAAACTGGGCTACCCAGTAAATGACGCTGTAGACATCTACACCCGTCTGGGCGGCATGGTATGGCGTGCAGACTCCAGCAACAGCATCGCTGGCGACGACCACGACACTGGCGTATCTCCAGTATTCGCAGGCGGCGTTGAGTGGGCAATGACCCGTGACGTTGCTACCCGTCTGGAATACCAGTGGGTTAACAACATCGGCGACGGCAACACCGTTGGTGTTCGTCCAGACAACGGCATGCTGAGCGTAGGTGTTTCCTACCGTTTCGGCCAGCAGGAAGAAGCAGCGCCAATCGTTGCTCCAGCTCCAGCACCAGCTCCAGAAGTACAGACCAAGCACTTCACTCTGAAGTCTGACGTTCTGTTCAACTTCAACAAAGCAACCCTGAAACCAGAAGGTCAGCAGGCACTGGATCAGCTGTACACCCAGCTGAGCAACCTGGATCCTAAAGATGGTTCTGTAGTGGTTCTGGGCTTCACCGACCGTATCGGTTCTGACGCCTACAACCA
Organism: Leclercia adecarboxylata; assembly: GCA_002360945.1. Classification (GTDB taxonomy): domain Bacteria; phylum Pseudomonadota; class Gammaproteobacteria; order Enterobacterales; family Enterobacteriaceae; genus Enterobacter; species Enterobacter adecarboxylatus_B. Next base: position 108,401 of record DERO01000039.1, read on the forward strand.
GGGTCTGTCTGAGAAACGTGCTCAGTCCGTTGTTGATTACCTGATCTCTAAAGGTATCCCGGCTAACAAGATCTCCCCACGTGGTATGGGCGAATCTAACCCAGTTACCGGTTCTACCTGTGACAACGTGAAACCTCGCGCTGCACTGATCGACTGCCTGGCACCAGATCGTCGCGTAGAGATCGAAGTTAAAGGCATCAAAGACGTTGTAACTCAGCCAGCGGCATAAGTTATCGTCTTATAAAAAAACCCCGCCATGTTGCGGGGTTTTTTATTGTCTGAAGAAAAGAAAAACACTACTTCTTACCAGACAGCAGCGCCTGCAGATCGGTTTTCAGGGTCGACATCTGGCTGGCATACTTCTCTTTATGTTCCGCATCTTCGATCAGCTGCACGATCGTTTCTGACAAGGTTTTTCCACGGCGCTGGGCAAGCCCGGCCAGACGTTGCCAGACCATAAACTCCAGATCGATCGACTTCTTCCGGGTATGCTGGTGTTCAGCATTAAAATGCCGTTTTCGCCGCGCGCGGATGGTCTGCTTCATGCGGTTCAGCAGCGCCGGATTGATGTGTTTATCTATCCAGCCGTTGACCAGAATGGGTTCGTTTTCGAGGGTCAGTAATAAATCTACAGCTTCTTTTGCAGCACTGGCTTCGAGGTAGCACGTGATCAATTCCCCTTCACGGTGTTTTTTGACCAGATACTTCCATTTCCAGCCGCTTTCGAGATTTTCCAGTTGTTGGTATTTCATCGCGATCTCAGTGTGACCGTGTAACTGTGTTCAGAATATCAGTTTTTTGGCAATCTGCTGAAAAGAAATCATATCCTGTGATACGCGGCGACGCATTCATCTCCGGAAACGCCCATTCCCTCATGGGCAGAGCCTGCGCCTTACGGTATACTCCATCGTTTTACTTCTGACTAAAAAACATCAACTTTGACCATTACGAAACTTGCATGGCGTGACCTGGTTCCGGATACCGAAAGCTATCAGGAACTGTTTGCACAGCCAGATCTCGCGAAAGAACACGAATATATCCTCAGCGACACACAGCCCCGTTTGCATTACGCACTGGAGCAGGTGTTAAGCCCGTGGGCAACCTCACCATTCATGTTGTTGAAAGCGCCAGACGAAGCGGAGTATCTGAGTCTTCTGGCGGATGCCATGCGGCAGTTGCAACCAGAAACCGGGACGGTCTTTGGGGGTGAGTACAGCATTGAAGGCCGTACTGTTACCTTTGAACCGGCGACCGTACCCGATGGCCGTTTTGCGGTTACAGGCAATATTGTCCCGGCGGGCTGGACAGAAGCAGAACAGCTGTTTGGCTGCCTGCGCCAGTTTAACGGCGAGTTGACCCTGCATCCTGGCCTGGTTCATCAGGCCAACGGCGGCGTGTTGCTTATCTCCCTGCGCACCCTTCTGGCTCAGCCTCTTCTGTGGATGCGCCTGAAAAACAGCGTCAGCCAGCAGCGCTTTGATTGGGTAGCCTATGATGAGTCGCGCCCTCTTCCGGTCTCCGTGCCTTCTATGCCGCTCTCCCTGAAAGTGGTGCTGATTGGCGATCGCGAAGCGCTGGCCGATTTCCAGGAGATGGAACCTGAGCTGGCCGACCAGGTGGTATACAGCGAGTTTGAAGACAGCACGCAGATCGCGGACGCCGAAGATATGCTGCAATGGCTCCAGTGGGTGCATGCCGTCTGTGAACGCGCGCAGTTGCCAACCCCGGCGGCCGATGCCTGGCCGGTGCTGATCCGCGAAGCGGTACGCTACACCGGCGATCAGGAGACCCTGCCGCTTTGTCCCCTCTGGCTGGGTAAGCAGCTGCGTGAAGCTGCGGCCATGACCGAAGACGACACTATTACCGGCGAACAGCTCTCCCAGATGCTGGCGCAGCGAGAGTGGCGCGAAGGCTATCTTGCGGATCGCATGCAGGACGAGATCCTGCTGGAGCAGATCCTGGTCGAAACCGAAGGTGAGCGCGTCGGGCAGATTAACGCTCTGTCGGTGATTGAGTTCCCTGGCCATCCGCGCGCCTTTGGCGAGCCGTCTCGTATCAGCTGCGTCGTGCACATCGGTGACGGTGAGTTTATCGACGTGGAACGTAAAGCCGAGCTGGGCGGGAACATTCACGCCAAGGGCATGATGATCATGCAGGCTTATCTGATGTCGGAACTGCAGCTTGAGCAACAGATCCCCTTCACCGCCTCACTGACCTTCGAACAGTCTTACAGCGAAGTCGATGGCGACAGCGCCTCGATGGCAGAGCTATGCGCATTAATCAGCGCCCTGGCCGATGTGCCGGTGAATCAGAGCATTGCCATTACCGGTTCGGTGGATCAGTTTGGTCGCGCGCAGCCGGTTGGCGGTCTGAACGAGAAGATCGAAGGCTTCTTTACCGTCTGCCAGCAGCGCGGGCTGAGCGGTAAACAGGGTGTCATTATTCCCTTGCCAAACGTTCGTCATCTCAGCCTCAGCCAGGAGTTGCTGACCGCGGTCGAAGAGGAACAATTCAGCCTCTGGGCGATCGAAGATATTGCAGATGCGCTACCCTTACTGACAAACCTGGAGTGGGATGCCGAAGGGCAGACGACGCTGATGCACACCATCCAGGAGCGTATTGCGCAGGCAACACAGCAGGAAGCACGCCATCGTTATCCCTGGCCGTTACGCTGGTTGAACTGGTTCACGCCAAACTGATCGGACTTGTTCAGCGTACACGTGTTAGCTATCCTGCGTCCTTCACTAAAATAAGGCATACTGAGAACATGGTAGATAAACGCGAATCCTATACAAAAGAAGATCTTCTTGCCTCTGGTCGCGGTGAACTGTTTGGCGCGAAAGGCCCGCAGTTACCGGCCCCGAACATGCTGATGATGGACCGTGTCGTGAAGATGACGGAAACCGGCGGCAACTTCGATAAGGGTTACGTAGAAGCAGAGCTCGATATCAACCCGGACCTGTGGTTCTTTGGTTGTCACTTTATTGGTGATCCAGTCATGCCAGGTTGTCTGGGCCTGGACGCAATGTGGCAGCTGGTTGGTTTCTACCTCGGCTGGCTGGGTGGCGAAGGCAAAGGCCGCGCCCTGGGCGTTGGCGAAGTGAAATTCACCGGTCAGGTTCTGCCGACCGCGAAAAAAGTGACCTACCGTATTCACTTCAAACGCATTGTTAACCGTCGCCTGATCATGGGCCTGGCGGATGGCGAAGTGCTGGTCGACGGTCGTCAGATCTACACGGCTAACGATCTGAAAGTAGGTCTGTTCCAGGACACTTCCGCATTCTGATTTTTGCTTTTGCTTTTGCTTTTGCTTTTGCTTTTGCACAAGCATTAAACGGCGAAACCTCCGCACTGCGGAGGTTTCTTTTTTTAAAGAGACGCTATCAAGCAAGTACTGCCCTGTCTCCGATGGCTTCTCGCCAGCCCCCTAACCATTGCGACCTCTGATTGATGGTCTGATAGGGACACATTTCTTTAGAACGTCCGGCGATGCCAGCCTGATAACCACGTTGATGAGCCCTTTCAAGGCGATCTCGTTTCTGTCTCTTCATGCCTCGTTTCCCTCATTATTTGATCTGGTGGAAAAGAAAACAGTGATTACAAAACGTGCAACCACAGATAACGAATACCCTGATTACCGCTTAGCGTCAATGCGCAAAATTCACGCCAGTGTCATAAATGTGACCCACTCAAAAGTTCATTTGTACAAAAAGTGTGACGCGGCACAAGTAACGGCCTGAGCGTAAAACGAAAAAAAGCCGCAATTAGCGTGACGCTAACTGCGGCCGGTACGATGAATTTTACTTATGGCAGACGGGAAATCTCTCTGGCAATGCTGGCAGACTCCTGCGCCCAGCCCTGCGCCAGCACCTTCACCATCTCATCGTAACCATCTTTCTGCTGCTTCAGCTCCAGATGAAAAGGCCGCTTAATCAGCTGGCCCTGATGGTTCAGTAACCACTCCCCGCTGACGATTACACTGCCATCATAGCGGCCATGGAAGTTGGTCACGTTGACGTTCAGCGTATCCTGATCGCTGCCCAGCGGCTGTGACGCCACCACCCACCCCGGCAGCTGGCTGCTGAGATTGGCGACCAGCGTGTTGCGCAGCTGCTGATCCAGCGGGCTTGCCCACAGGTTGTTGTTGGCGATGACATACTGCACATCGCTGGTTTGATAAACCACGCCATTACCGGCCAGGTAATCCGGCACTGCCACCTGCTCGACCCACAGCAGGCGGTTCCCCTGGCTGGCGACACTTTGTCCCCCCGCCTGTGCCGCCACTGGCAGCTGGTAGTAGCTCTTATTCTCTGCTGAGCTGCAGCCGGTCAGGAGCGCCGCCACTGCGGTGATCATTAGCCATTTTTTCATTATTTAGCCCCCTTCGGCTCAGGGTCCTTTTTGTCTTTCGCTTCGAATACCAGCGCGTTGCTCTTGGTGTTCAGCGTCTTGAGCACCGGCTGAAGTTCACGCAGAACCTGATCGAGGCGCTGCATATCCGCCACCATCTTGTTGTAGGCCGCTGAACCCGGCTGGAAGCCCTGCATACTGCGGTTCAGCTCACGCAGGGTTTTCTGCATGTCCTGAGGCAGCTGCTGCATCGACTGGCTGGCGGTCAGCTTGTTGAGGTTATCCAGCGTGGCCTGCAGACGGCGCATCGTCGCCTGGCTCTCGCTAAGCGTGTTGGTGGCCTGTTGGATCATCGGATTAAGCGGCAGGCTGTTGATCTTATCCAGCGTCTCCATCAGACGCTGCTGGATCTGCGCCAGACCACTGCTCACGGTCGGAATAATTTTATAGCCCGAGAACTCACGGATCTCTTTCACCGGCGGCTCTTTCGGGAAGAAGTCCATATCCACGTAGAGCGCCCCGGTCACCAGGTTACCGGTTTTGAGCGAGCCGCGCAGGCCGCGCTTCATCAACCCTTCAATATGCTGAGCGATATCAGGCGTATCGCCAATCTGGTTAATCAGACGCTCCGGCTCGATGCGGATTAGCACCGGAATACGGAAATCGTCATCCAGCATCTGACGCATCCCCGGCGCGAAGAACGGCACCTTGCCGACGGTACCGAGACGGATGCCGCGGAATTCAACCGGCGCGCCCGGCTGCAGGCCACGGACCGAATCCTTGAAGAACATCAGATAGTCGATATGGTCGGTATAGAGCGAGTCCTGAATGCTCTTCTGATCATCATACAGTCGGAAGGCAGTCTGTTGCGCCACCGGCTGTCCCTGATCCATCCCCTCCGGCACGTCAAAGCTCACCCCGCCGCCAAACAGGGTGGAGAGTGAGCCCATCTCGACGCGCATCCCCGCCGAGGTCAAGTCCACGGCGATGCCGCTGTCTTTCCAGAAGCGGACGTTGCCAGTGACCAGACGATCGTTCGGCGCATTGATAAACAGCTGATAGCTGATAGTGCGTTTTTGCGTATCGAAGGTGCTGGTTTCAACCGAACCCACACGATAGCCGCGGAACAGCACCGGATCGCCCGGGCTTAGCTGACCGGCTTTTTTACTGTCGAGGATCACGCGAATGCCTTTCGCATCCGGCGGTGCCAGTGGCGGGGAATCAAGCAGCTGATACTGCCCCGGCTGGGAACCCTTTTTCCCGGGCTGCAGTTCAATATAAGCCCCGGAAAGCAGCGTGCCCAGGCCGCTGATCCCTTCACGACCCACCTGCGGTTTCACCACCCAGAACACTGAATCGCCATGGAGAAGTTTCTCCATCCCGGCGTTAAGGCGAGCGGTAATTTCTACGTGCGTCAGGTCGTCGGTCAGGGTTGCGCTTTCGACCACACCTACATCCACGCTGCGGCTCTTGATGGTGGTTTTACCCCCCTCAATCCCCTCGGCGTTGGTGGTGATCAGCGTCACGACCGGGCCCTGGTGGCTGTAATGATAAAACAGGATCCAGGCACCGATCAGCGCGGTCACGATGGGGAAGATCCACACCGGCGACCAGTTTCTGACCTTCTGCACTTTGGCCTCTCCACTCTTATTTTCCATGCTTTTCTTTATCCTCATGGCTCGACTCTGGCTCACGATCCCACGATAAACGCGGATCGAAGGTCATGGCCGCAAACATGGTCATAATCACGACCAATGCAAACATCAGTGCCCCTATGGCAGGGTAAATACTCATCAGCCCGCCTATCCGCACCAGTGCAGACAGAACGGCAATCACGAAGACGTCGATCATGGACCAGCGTCCGACAAACTCGACCACTTCATAAATCAAATGCATCCGCTCGCTATCACGCTTGCCGTGTCCTTTGGCATCCCAACAGAGCCAGGCAATGGCAATCATTTTGAGCGTAGGCACCATGATACTGGCAATAAAAATGACCAGCGCCACGGGATAAGACCCCTCCCCCCACAACAGGATCACCCCGGCCATGATGGTCGACGGCATTTCATCACCCAGCAGGTCGGTGATCATAATGGGCAGAATATTGGCAGGCAGATAGAGCATGATGGAGGTGACGAGCAGCGCCATCGTCCACTGAAGACTGTTTTTACGCCGCACGTGCCCTTTCGTTTCACAACGCGGGCAGATTTCCTGGTCGGCCGGGAGAATGGCCGTACAGCAGGAGCAGCGGCGCAGGTTCTGGATGATCCCCGGCACGCCGACCTTCAGGGTTTGCGGTAGCGCCGGTGCAGGGGCGATATCATCCCATGCCCAGCGGCGGTCCACGCACTGAAATGCGCGTAGCTGCAGGACACAGTACAGGCACCAGGGAATAAAACTGAGTCCTATCCCTACGTCACCGTAGGCCATCAGTTTGACGAAGCTCACCAGGATCCCGGCAAGGAAGATCTCCGCCATGCCCCAGCTTTTTAGCTGGAAAAGGATGCGTGCCATCCAGATCTTTAATGCCGCTGGCATCTGCACGCGGTTAACGAGCAGTAAAATAATCACCAGGCAACACGCCGGTACGATCTGGACGAACAGGAGGAAGAAAGTGCCCAAACTGGCGTAATCTTCCGAGAACATTACGCCGGGTATCTCCAGTAAATCAACTTCACTGGTGATACCGCCCACTTTCATATAGATAAAGGGAAACAGATTGGAGAGCAATAGCATGAACAGCGCAGCAATAGCGTAAGCAGTGGGACGCTGCCGGGGCGCGTCCCACTCTGTTGTCAGCGTCGCCCCGCATCGCGGGCATGCCGCTTTGTGTCCATGCTCGAGCGCGGGAAGCGCCACGAGCATATCGCACTGGGAACATAAAATATGCCGATCGGCATGGTGATGTTCACACATACTGGCTCCATGTTTAACTTATGCGCCGTTTTTCAGAGCCTCAAGATATTCCCAGCGTTCAAATGCCTCTTCCAGCGCCTGCTCAGCCTGGGCCATATCGGCCAGGACCTTTTGCGTATGGTCATGCGGCTGGCTAAAGAATGACGCGTCGGCCACCTGAGCCTGCAAACTTTCGAGACTGGCTTCGAGCTCTTCCAGACGCTGCGGCAAGCTTTCCAGTTCGCGCTGTAGGTTATAACTTAGTTTGTTACTGCTGCGTTTGACCGTTTCTGCTTTGTTAACAGCAACTTCCGCTTCGCTCTTCACTTTTGACTGTTTTGTCGCCAGCGACTGCGCCTGCTGCCCACGGGCATCGTGGTAACCGCCCACATAGCGCCCAATACGGCCCTGGCCTTCGAAGATCCAGCACTCGGTCACGGTGTTGTCCACGAACTGACGATCGTGGCTGACGAGCATGACGGTTCCCTGATAACTATCTATCAGTTCTTCAAGAAGTTCCAGCGTTTCTACATCAAGATCGTTCGTTGGTTCATCGAGGATCAGCAGGTTGCTGGGTTTCAGGAATAAACGCGCCAGTAACAAGCGGTTACGCTCCCCACCGGAGAGGGCACGAACCGGCGTCATCGCCCGTTTTGGATGGAACAGAAAGTCCTGCAGATAGCCCAGTACATGGCGCGGTTTCCCGTTCACCATCACTTCCTGCTTACCTTCTGCAAGGTTGTCCATTACCGTTCTGTCCGGATCCAGTTCCGCACGGTGCTGGTCGAAGTAAGCCACTTCCAGCTTGGTTCCGCAGTGGATGCGGCCGCTGTCAGCCTTCAGTTGATCCAGCATCAGCTTCAGCAGCGTGGTTTTGCCGCAGCCGTTCGGGCCGATAAGGGCAATTTTGTCTCCGCGCTGTACCTGGGCGGAGAAGTCTCTCACCAGCACTTTGCCGTCTACCTGGTAGTTGACGTTTTCCATCTCAAAGACGATTTTGCCGGAGCGGCTCGCCTCTTCAACCTGCATTCTGGCGCTGCCCATCACCTCACGACGCTCGCTGCGCTCACGGCGCATCGCTTTCAGGGCGCGGACGCGGCCTTCGTTACGGGTACGACGGGCTTTAATCCCCTGACGGATCCACACCTCTTCCTGGGCCAACTTGCGGTCGAACTCAGCGTTTTGCAGCTCTTCTACGCGCAGATTTTCCTCTTTTTCCAGCAGGTAGGTGTCGTAATCGCCCGGATAGGTCACCAGCTTGCCGCGGTCGAGATCGACGATGCGGGTCGCCATGTTGCGAATAAACGAACGGTCGTGCGAGATAAAGATAATAGTACCGCCGAAGGTTTTCAGGAACCCTTCCAGCCAGTCGATGGTTTCGATATCGAGGTGGTTAGTCGGTTCATCGAGCAGCAGCACTTTCGGCCCGCTGACCAGCGCCCGGCCCAGCGCGGCCTTACGCAGCCAACCCCCAGAGAGGGAGGCCAGCGGCATGTCCGCTTCCAGACCCAGCTGGGCCAGCACTTCGTTGATGCGGTTTTCGAGCTGCCACAGACCGTGGTGATCCAGCAGCTCCTGCAGACGCGCCATCTCGTTAAGGTTTTTGGTGCTTGGGTCGGTCATCACCAGGTGCGAGATCTCGTGGTATCCCTTCAGGTACTCCGCCTGCTCGGCGATCCCCTCGGCCACAAAATCATAGACGCTGCCCTGCACGTTACGCGGCGGATCCTGTTGCAGACGCGCCACCACCAGGTCCTGCTCGTAAACGATACGCCCGTCGTCCAGCCCCTGCTCGCGGTTCAGGATCTTCATCAGGGTCGATTTACCGGCGCCATTACGGCCTACCAGACAGACACGTTCGTTATCTTCGATATGCAGTTCTGCATTATCGAGAAGGGGGGCGTCGCTGAATGACAGCCACGCGCCATGCATACTAATTAATGACATTTACTTTTCCTTTCAGGCGGCGGTGATCAGCCAGCAGTTGTGGATCTGACGGTTACGGGCAAAATCCTGAGACAGGGTTTTTTGACTGATTTCTTGTGCTTTCAGCCCCAGTTGCTCCAGCCCTTCGTGATCCATGCGGAAGCCGCGCTTGTTGTTCGAGAACATGATGGTGCCGCCTTTACGCAGCATTCGTTTGAGATCCTTCATCAGCGCCAGGTGGTCGCGCTGTACATCAAAAGACTCTTCCATGCGTTTGGAGTTGGAGAAGGTCGGCGGATCGATAAAGATCAGATCGAACTGCTCTTCTGATTCGCGCAGCCAACCCAGCACGTCGGCCTGCAGCAGACGGTGCGCGCGGCCGGTCAGGCCGTTGAGACGAAGGTTGCGCTCTGCCCACTCCAGATAGGTGCGGGACATATCGACAGTGGTAGTGGTACGTGCGCCACCCAGACCTGCATGCACGCTGGCGCTGCCGGTATAGGAGAAGAGGTTAAGGAAGTCCTTTCCTTTACTCATCTGACCCAGCATCCGGCGGGCGATGCGATGATCGAGGAACAGACCGGTATCGAGGTAATCGGTCAGGTTGACCCACAGGCGCGCGTTATATTCGCCCACTTCGATAAACTCGCCCTTGCTGTTCATCTTCTCGTACTGATTTTTACCCTTCTGGCGCTCACGCGTTTTCAGGATCAGCTTGTTCGGGGCGATGTTCAGGACGCTGATGGTCGCAGCAATGATATCCAGCATACGCTGACGCGCTTTCTGCGGATCGATGGTTTTTGGCGGGGCGTACTCCTGCACCACCACCCACTCGCCGTAGCGGTCGACCGCCACGTTGTACTCCGGCAGATCGGCGTCATACAGGCGATAGCACTCAATGCCTTCCTGCTTCGCCCATTTTTCAAATTTCTTCAGGTTCTTACGCAGACGGTTGGCGTAATCTTCCGCGATGCTGGCCGGCTTGCTGTCGGCCTCTTTTTCGGCCAGATGGTAGTTCTTCTGCACGCAGTCCAGCGGGCCGTTTTTGGCTTTGAACTGGCGCTCGGCACGCAACTGCAGACAGCTCAGCAGCTCCGGCGAGGCGCTGAACAGGGACAGGTTCCAGCCGCCAAACAGATCCTTCATGGTGCGGCCCAGCAGGCTATGTAAGGCAATCAGCGCCGGTTCGCTGTCCAGACGTTCGCCGTAAGGCGGGTTGCTGATCACCGTCCCGTACGGGCCTTTCGGCAGCGGGTTGGTGAGCTGGGAGACGTCTTTCACCTCAAAGGAGACCAGATCGCCAATCCCGGCGCGACGGGCATTACTGCGCGCGCGTTCAATCACGCGGCTGTCGCTGTCAGAGCCGTAGAAACGGGATTCATAGGCCGCCAGACCGGCGCGGGCGCGGGTCTGGGCTTCGGCCTTCACATCCTGCCAGGTGGCTTCGTCGTGCTGTGCCCAGCCCTTAAAGCCCCACTGGCCGCGGTGCAGGCCAGGTGCGTGATCGGTTGCCAGCATGGCCGCTTCAATCAGCAGCGTACCGGAACCGCACATTGGATCGAGCAGCGGCGTGCCCGGCTGCCAGCCGGAACGCATCACAATGGCCGCCGCCAGGTTCTCTTTGATCGGCGCGATACCTGCCCGGTCGCGGTAGCCGCGCTGGTGCAGGCCTTCGCCACAGAGATCCAGCGCGATACTGGCGATCTCTTTGTTCAGGCGCACGTTGATACGCAGATCCGGATTTTCACGATCGACGTTCGGGCGCTCAAGATTTTTGCGGGTGAAACAGTCGACGATAGCATCTTTCACCTTCAACGCGCCGTACTGGCTGTTACGGATCTCGTCGTTCAGGCCGCTGAAGTGAACGGCAAAAGTGGCGCCCGGCGCAAAAATTTCTGTCCAGTCGATAGTCTGCACGCCCAGATAGAGATCGAGATCGCTGTAAACCTTGCACTCTCTCATCGGTAACATGATGCGTGAGGCCAGGCGACTCCACATCAGGCTCTGGTAAATAAGCCGCGTGTCGCCCTGAAAATGGACACCACCCTGAACTACCTGACACTCTTGCGCGCCCAGGCTTTCCAGTTCAGTTTTTAACAGCTCTTCCAGCCCACGGGCCGTACTGGCAAACAGAGAATTCATATCGTCACTTTTACTCTTAGAAAATTGCTGCGCATTATAGCCAATCTGGGCTCTATGTCATAAAGTTGAGGGCTTATTTTCATTTGAGGGGACGGTGCCGTGGCGACGTTATCCAGGCTTTTCATTCATCCAGTCAAATCCATGCGCGGAATTGGGCTCACGCATGCCTTCGCAGACGTCAGCGGTTTTGCCTACGATCGCATTTTTATGGTCACCGAACCGGATGGCACGTTCATTACCGCCCGCCAGTTTCCGCAGATGGTTCGCTTCACCCCCGCCCCGGTTCAGGATGGTCTGCATCTCACGGCACCGGACGGTTCCAGTAGTATCGTTCGCTTCAGCGATTTTGCGCCAGCGGATGCCCCTACCGAAGTGTGGGGCAACCACTTTACCGCGCGTATCGCCCCGGAGGCGATCAACCGCTGGCTGAGCGAATTCTTTTCCCGCCCGGTACAGCTCCGCTGGGTCGGGCCTGAAATGACGCGCCGCGTCAAAAATTATGCTGCGGTGCCGCTGTCGTTTGCCGACGGCTTCCCGTTCCTGCTCACCAACGACGCCTCGCTGCGCGATCTGCAAAAGCGCTGCCCGGCCAGTGTGCAAATGGAACAGTTCCGCCCGAATATGGTGGTCACCGGCGCCACGGCCTGGGAAGAAGACACCTGGAAGGTGATCCGCATTGGCGACGTTATCTTTGACGTGGTGAAACCCTGCAGCCGCTGCATCTTTACCACCGTCAGCCCGGAAAAGGGACAGAAGCACCCTGCCGGGGAGCCGCTGAAAACCCTGCAATCCTTCCGCACCGCCCAGGATAATGGCGATGTGGATTTCGGCCAGAACCTGATCCCGCGCACCAGCGGGGTGATCCGCGTGGGCGACGAGGTGGAGATCCTCTCTACCGGGCCAGGGCGGATCTACGGCGCAGGCGCTGAGGAAGAAGCTACCGAAGTGGAGACACAGCCCGCCACGGCGGTGACCATCCAGTGGCAGGGTCAGACGATACGGGGTAACAATCAGCAGGTATTACTGGAACAGCTGGAACAGGCCGGTATCCGCGTGCCCTATTCCTGTCGTGCAGGTATCTGCGGATGCTGTCGCATCACGCTGGTCGAAGGCGAAGTGAGTGCGCTGAAGAAATCGGCCATCGCCGATGACGGCACGATCCTGTGCTGTAGCTGCGTACCAAAAACCTCGGTACAGCTGGAAGCCTAAACGGCCTGCTCAAGACTGTAGCTGACCGGCTGTGGTTTCAGTCGGTCGTTCATCACTTTAATCGGGTCGCCCAGTTGCATGGTGCGCCCGGCGATAGTGACCGCTGGCTGAGCCAGTAAACAGAGCGCGGCGTTGTCGCCTGGCTCTACCACCAGCAAATTCACCTGCTCGGCATTTTCACTCAGGCTGACGCATGCGGCATCACCGGTTACCGGGGTCCAGCGCTCACCGTGAGCAAGAAAGTGCCAGCTTTTTGGCATCTGAGGCTTCAGGAAGCGAATCGCCACCAGCGCATTAAGCACCAGTTCAGCGCGTTGCTCTTTCGACAGTTCGAGGTCGCGGCACTTCTCTTCAAAGGAGAAATAGAGGGCAGCATCGTCGACGCAAAAACCGGTATCGGCAAAGGCGTCCGGGGTTAACATCCGGCGGGCAAAACGAGAACGAAACAACATGCCATTGGCCAGATCGAGCATCATGCGATCGTGCTCGTCACAGAAATACCAGCGCCAGTTATCGTCAGGTTTAATTCGCATCTGTCTCTCCCGTTCCCGAAACGTCCTGTCGTAAGAAAGTCCTTATTGCCGCTTCGCTTTTTTAACTTCAATAATCAAAGACTACAATGTCTAATAAAGCAACAGTCCGGGAATATAAAACAACCAGAGCTGGAAATAAAGCCCTGGTTGTTAGTCATGCTAAAAGATTAGATATGATTAACGATTTCTTTAATCAGCGGCGGGCCTTTAAAAATAAAACCGGAATATATCTGCACCAGCGAAGCGCCAGCCGCCATTTTCTCGCGCGCGGCCATCACTGAATCAATACCACCCACCCCAATAATCGGCAGGCGACCCTTTAATTCCTGTGACAGGCGGCGGATAATTTCGGTGCTTTTTAACTGCACTGGACGCCCGCTAAGGCCACCCATTTCGTCGCAATATTTCATCCCCTGAACCAGGGAACGATCGAGCGTGGTATTGGTGGCAATAACGCCATCAATATTATGGCGAACCAGACTATCAGCGACCTGTGCCAACTCTTCTTCGGTCAAATCCGGGGCGATTTTAACGGCCACCGGGACATATTTATGGTGTGTCGCCTGGAGTTCATTTTGCTTATTCTTGATGGCGAGTAATAAATCGTCGAGCGCTTCGCCATATTGCAGCGTACGCAGGCCCGGCGTGTTAGGTGAAGAGATATTCACCGCAATATACCCGGCGTAGGCGTAGACTTTTTCCATACAAATCAGGTAGTCATCTTTACCCTGCTCGACCGGCGTGTCTTTATTTTTGCCGATATTAATGCCCAGAACGCCATCAAAATGGGCTTTTTTTACGTTCTCGACCAGGTGATCGACGCCGAGGTTATTAAAGCCCATGCGGTTGATCAACCCTTCGGCTTCGACCAGGCGGAACAGGCGCGGCTTGTCGTTACCCGGTTGGAGGCGTGGCGTGACGGTGCCAATTTCGATGGAACCAAAGCCCATCGCACCCAGTGCATCGATGCACTCGCCGTTTTTATCGAGCCCTGCCGCCAGACCCAGTGGGTTTTTAAAGGTTAATCCCATGCAGGTGACCGGCTTCTCCATCACTCTCTGGCGCACCAGCGCTTCGAGCGGGGTTCCGGTAATACGACGTAATTGCTGGAATGTAAATTCATGAGCGCGCTCAGGATCGAGCTGGAAAAGGGCTTTACGAACGAAGGGGTAGTACATGAACTCTCCTGGATTCCCGGTGTGCAAACCGGGGGCGTATTATCTGCGATCGCAGCGGGAAAGGGAATTGACCTGAGGCAAAAAAAGCGCCATGCCACGCAATCGTTTACTTATTACCCCTCCTTTATTCATTTTTTGGCATTTATCTTGCGGATAAATCATTTAGTGGAATAAGTCAGCAATGCCACACTGCCAACAAATGTTATCAATGTTAGATAAAAGCAAACAATTGGTTATAAGGAGCATTTATGCGCGTCATTACGTTGGCTGGCAGTCCGCGATTTCCTTCCCGCTCCAGCGCGCTGCTGGAGTACGCCCGGGAGCAATTGACTTCCCTGGATGTCGAAGTATTCCACTGGAATCTGCATAACTTCGCCCCGGAAGATCTTCTTTATGCCCGCTTCGACAGCCCGGCGCTGAAGACCCTGAACGAGCAACTTAAGGATGCCGACGGGCTGATCGTCGCCACCCCGGTCTATAAAGCCTCGTTTTCCGGTGCCCTGAAAACCCTGCTCGACCTGCTGCCGGAGCGCGCGCTGGAAGGCAAAATCGTGCTGCCGCTGGCGACCGGCGGCACCGTGGCTCACCTGCTGGCGGTGGATTATGCCCTGAAGCCGGTGCTCAGTGCCCTGAAGGCTCAGGAGATCCTGCACGGCGTGTTTGCCGATGACTCACAGGTGATCGACTACCAGCACAAACCGCACTTTACCCCGAACCTGCAGACCCGTCTCGACAGCGCCCTGGAGACCTTCTGGCAGGCGCTGCATCGCCGCGACGTACAGGTTCCCGCATTTGGTCTGCAGAAAGGAGTCGCCCATGTTTAAATCTCTTGTAAGCCTGAGCCTGGCGGGCCTGATTGCCCTCTCCGGGCTGGCGCACGCCGCCGATCCTGCTCCTGAGAGCCTGCGTATTGGCTACCAGAAAGGCAGCGTCAGCATGGTGCTGGCGAAAAGCCATCAGCTGCTGGAAAAACGCTACCCGGACACCAAATTCTCCTGGGTGGAGTTCCCGGCCGGGCCGCAGATGCTGGAGGCACTGAACGTCGGCAGTATCGATCTCGGCAGCACCGGCGATATCCCGCCGATCTTTGCTCAGGCCGCCGGCGCGGACCTGGTTTACGTAGGCGTTGAGCCGCCAAAACCGAAAGCCGAAGTGATCCTGGTGCCTGAAAACAGTCCGATTAAAACCGTGGCGGATCTTAAAGGCCATAAGGTGGCTTTCCAGAAAGGCTCCAGTTCACACAACCTGTTATTGCGTGCCCTGCAGCAGGCGGGTCTGACCTTTAAAGATATTCAGCCGATTTATCTTTCCCCGGCGGATGCCCGCGCCGCCTTCCAGCAAAATAACGTCGATGCCTGGGCAATCTGGGATCCCTACTATTCCGCGGCCCTGCTGCAGGGTGGCGTCAGGGTGCTGAAAGACGGCGAAACGCTGAAACAGACCGGCTCCTTCTACCTTGCCGCTCGTCCTTATGCGGAGAAAAACGGTGAATTTGTTCAGGGCGTATTGAACACCTTTAGTGAAGCGGATGCCCTCACCCAGAGCCAGCGTCAGGCCAGTATCGCCCTGTTAGCCAAAACGATGGGCCTCCCGGAGCCGGTCATTGCCAGCTACCTTGACCACCGCCCGCCAACCGTCATTAAACCGGTGGATGCCAAAACCGCCGTGTTACAGCAGCAAACCGCTGACCTCTTCTATGACAATCGCCTGGTGCCGAAAAAAATCGATATTCGCGACCGTATCTGGCAACCCACTGCGCCAAAAGGAGCTAAATCATGAGTCTGAATCTGTTCTGGTTTTTACCTACCCACGGTGATGGGCACTATCTGGGTACCGATGAGGGTGCCCGCCCGGTGGATCATGCCTATCTCCAGCAGATTGCCCAGGCCGCAGACCGGATTGGCTTTACCGGGGTGCTGATCCCGACCGGGCGCTCCTGTGAAGATGCGTGGCTGGTGGCGGCGTCAATGATCCCGGTGACCCAACGCCTGAAGTTCCTGGTGGCCCTGCGCCCGAGCGTGACGTCTCCGACGGTGGCCGCCCGCCAGGCCGCGACCCTCGACCGCCTGTCGAACGGACGGGCGCTGTTTAACCTGGTGACCGGAAGCGATCCGCAGGAGCTGGCCGGTGACGGCGTCTTCCTGGATCACACCGAGCGTTACGAAGCCTCCTCTGAGTTCACCCACGTCTGGCGTCGTCTGCTGGAGGGCGAGAACGTCACTTTCGAGGGCAAACATATTCATGTTCGTGATGCCAAACTCTTCTTCCCGCCGGTTCAGCAGCCGCGTCCGCCGCTCTATTTCGGCGGCTCGTCGGACGTCGCTCAGGATCTGGCCGCCGAACAGGTAGACCTCTACCTCACCTGGGGCGAGCCGCCGGAGCTGGTCAAAGAGAAGATCGAGCAGGTGCGTGCCAAAGCCGCGGCCCACGGTCGTAAGGTGCGCTTCGGGATCCGCCTGCACGTGATTGTACGCGAAACCACTGAAGAGGCGTGGCAGGCCGCCGACCGCCTGATCGCCCATCTGGATGATGACACCATTGCCAAAGCTCAGGCCGCCTTTGCCCGCACCGATTCCGTCGGCCAGCACCGGATGGCCTCCCTGCACAACGGCAAGCGAGAAAATCTGGAGATCAGCCCGAACCTGTGGGCCGGCGTGGGGCTGGTGCGCGGCGGGGCGGGTACCGCGTTAGTGGGTGATGGCCCGACCGTGGCGGCGCGTATCAATGAATATGCCGACCTCGGTATCGATAGCTTTATTCTGTCCGGCTATCCGCATCTGGAAGAGGCGTACAAGGTGGGCGAACTGCTGTTCCCGCATCTGGATGTCGCCATCCCGCAGATCCCACAGCCGCAGCCCCTGTTGCAACAGGGTGAAGCGGTCGCCAACGAATTTATCCCGCGTAAAGTCGCCCAGAGCTAAGGAGACCGCATGGCTAACCCATCCCAAAAATGGCTGCTGCGCATTGCGCCCTGGCTGCTCCCTGTGGGTATCGTCCTTATCTGGCAGCTGGCATCCTCCATGGGTTGGCTGTCGAGCCGCATTCTGCCCTCCCCGGAGGGCGTAGTGGAGGCGTTCTGGTCGCTGAGTTCCAGCGGCGAGCTGTGGCAGCATCTGGCGATCAGCTCCTGGCGCGCGGTAATTGGCTTTTCCATCGGCGGGTCGATTGGCCTGACGCTGGGCCTGATTAGCGGCCTCTCCCGCTGGGGCGAGCGTCTGCTGGACACCTCCATCCAGATGCTGCGCAATGTGCCGCACCTGGCGCTGATCCCGCTGGTGATCCTGTGGTTTGGTATCGATGAGTCGGCGAAGATTTTTCTCGTCGCCCTCGGCACCCTGTTCCCGATCTATATCAACACCTGGCACGGCATTCGTAATATCGATCGCGGTCTGGTGGAGATGGCGCGCAGCTACGGTTTGTCCGGCTTCGCCCTGTTCATCCACGTTATCCTGCCGGGCGCGCTGCCTTCGATAATGGTCGGCGTGCGTTTCGCCCTCGGCCTGATGTGGCTGACGCTGATCGTGGCGGAAACCATCTCCGCTAACTCCGGCATCGGCTACCTGGCGATGAACGCCCGCGAATTCCTGCAGACAGACGTGGTGGTGGTCGCCATCGTTCTTTACGCGCTGCTCGGCAAACTGGCGGATGTCAGCGCCCAGTGGCTTGAACGCCGCTGGCTGCGCTGGAATCCGGCCTACGTGATAAAGGAGGCACACGCATGAATACGGCTCGCTTAAATCAGGGGACGCCGCTGCTGCTCAACGGCGTGACTAAACGCTACGGCGACAACACCATTCTGAATGAACTGGAACTGCACATTCCCGCCGGGCAATTTGTGGCGGTGGTGGGCCGCAGCGGTGGCGGTAAAAGTACCCTGCTGCGCCTGCTGGCCGGCCTGGAGCAGCCTAACGGCGGTGAACTGCTGGCCGGGAATACCCCGCTGGCGGAGATTCAGGACGACACCCGAATGATGTTCCAGGACGCGCGTCTCCTGCCGTGGAAAACGGTAATTGATAACGTCGGCCTGGGGCTGAAAGGCAACTGGAAAGCGCAGGCGCTGCAGGCCCTGGCCGCCGTCGGGCTGGACAATCGCGCGGGCGAGTGGCCTGCCGCGCTGTCCGGCGGACAAAAACAGCGCGTGGCGCTGGCCCGGGCGCTGATCCATCGACCAGGGCTGCTGCTGCTGGATGAGCCCCTGGGGGCGCTGGATGCGCTGACGCGAATTGAGATGCAGGATCTGATCGTCTCGTTATGGCAGGAGCACGGCTTTACGGTGCTGCTGGTGACGCACGATGTGAGCGAAGCCGTGGCCATGGCCGACCGGGTGCTGCTGATTGAGGATGGCAAGATTGGGCTGGATCTGACGGTGGATATTCCCCGCCCTCGTCGGGTGGGTTCAGCGCGGCTGGCAGAGCTGGAAGCGGAGGTGTTGGATCGGGTGATGAAGCGTGGGGTAGCGGAGCGGCAGTTGATTACGGCTAATGCCTGATGCCCTCACCCTGGCCCTCTCCCACGGGGAGAGGGAGGGTAAACGTAGGCCCGGTAAGCGTAGCGCCACCGGGCATCAGGCCGCACAGCATTGCCGGGTGGCGGCTTCGCCTTACCCGGCCTACAAAACCGACCTCAACTTTCTATCAGGCCAGCGCCTTGCTGATCTTCTCGTACAGATCCCCGGACAGATTTTCCAGCCCTTTCAGCTGCTCCAGCGCCGCACGCATCTTCGCCTGACGCTCTGCATCATAGCGTTTCAGACGGATCAGCGGCTCAATCAGACGCGACGCCACTTGCGGGTTACGGCTGTTGAGCTCGGTCAGCATCTCCACCATAAACTGGTAGCCGCTGCCATCTTCCGCGTGGAAGGCGGCCGGGTTGCTGCTGGCGAAGGCACCAATCAGGGAGCGGACGCGGTTCGGGTTGCTCAGGGTGAATGAGCGGTGCTGAAGCAGGCTGCGCACCTTGTTCACCACGTCAGCGGCCGGGCTGGTGGACTGCAGAATGAACCACTTGTCCATCACCAGACCATCCTGATGCCACTTGTCGTCATACTCCTGCATCAGCGCATCACGGCACGGCAGTTCTGCGGCGACGCTGGCGGCCAGCGCGGCCAGGGCGTCGGTCATGTTGTCGGCAGTGTGATACTGCTGGCTGACCAGCTCGTTAGCGAGCGCCGTCTCGCCAAACGCCAGATAGCGCAGGCAGGTGTTACGCAACGCACGCTTGCCGATATCGGCATGCTCCACGCGGTACGCATCCAGCTTGTGGTGGTTGTAGATGGCGAGGAACTCATCCGCCAGCTCGGTCGCCAGGGTACGGGTCAGCGCTTCACGCACCGCCACGATCGCAATCGGGTCGATAATCTCGAACAGCTCAGCAATCTCCGTCGCGGACGGCAGGGTCAGAATCTCAGCCGCCAGCGCCGGGTCGATCTTCTCATCCAGCAGAATGGCGCGGAAGGCGTCGGCCACATGGACCGGCAGAGACAGCGGCTGGCCCTGCTGATGGCGATTGACGTTCAGCTTGATGTAGGTTGCCAGCAGGCTTTGCGCGGCATCCCAGCGGGAGAAGTCGTTGCGCGCGTGACGCATCAGGAAGGTCAGCTGCTGATCGCTCCACTTGTACTCCAGCTTGACCGGCGCGGAGAATTCGCACAGCAGCGCAGGCACCGGCTGGAAGTAGACGTTATCAAACACGAAGGTCTGCTCGGCCTGGGTCACGTTCAGCACGTTATGCACCGGATGACCGCCCTTCTGCAGTGGGATCACCTTGCCTTCGTTATCGTACAGCTCGATGGCGAACGGAATGTGTAGCGGGTGCTTCTCTTCCTGCTCGGCCGTCGGCGGTGTGCGCTGGCTGATGGTCAGGGTGTACTGCTCGGTTTCCGGGTTGTAGTCGTCTTTGACGGTCACAATCGGCGTACCGGCCTGGCTGTACCAGCGACGGAAGTGGGACAGATCGATGTTGGAGGCATCTTCCATCGCCTGTACGAAATCGTCGCAGGTGGCCGCGCTGCCGTCATGGCGCTCGAAATAGAGCTGCATCCCTTTCTGGAAATTCACTTCGCCGAGCAGGGTGTGGATCATGCGGATGATTTCGGAACCCTTCTCATACACCGTCAGGGTGTAGAAGTTGTTCATCTCAATCACTTTGTCCGGACGGATCGGGTGCGCCATTGGGCTGGCGTCTTCGGCAAACTGCAGGCCGCGCATGGTGCGCACGTTGTTGATACGGTTAACCGCGCGCGAGCCGAGGTCGGAGCTGAACTCCTGATCGCGGAAGACGGTTAAGCCCTCTTTCAGGCTCAGCTGGAACCAGTCGCGGCAGGTGACGCGGTTACCGGTCCAGTTATGGAAATATTCGTGGCCGATGACGCGCTCGATATCGAGGTAGTCTTTATCGGTGGCGGTATCGGTACGCGCCAGCACGTATTTGGAGTTAAAGACGTTGAGGCCTTTGTTCTCCATCGCGCCCATATTAAAGAAGTCGACGGCGACGATCATGTAGATGTCGAGATCGTACTCGAGGCCGAAACGCTCTTCGTCCCACTTCATGGAGTTGATGAGCGAGGTCATCGCCCACGGGGCACGGTCGAGGTTGCCGCGATCGACAAACAGCTCCAGCGCCACTTCACGGCCGGAACGGGTGGTGAAGGTGTCGCGCAGGACGTCAAAATCGCCCGCCACCAGCGCAAACAGGTAGCAGGGTTTCGGGAACGGATCCTGCCACTGCACCCAGTGACGACCGTTTTCCAGATCGCCCTCACCGACGCGGTTGCCGTTGGAGAGCAGGAACGGATAGGTCGCTTTATCGGCGATAATTTTGGTGGTGAAGCGGGCCAGCACATCCGGGCGGTCGAGATACCAGGTAATGTGGCGGAAGCCTTCGGCTTCACACTGGGTACAAAGGGCGACACCCGACTGGTATAACCCCTCCAGCGCGGTATTGGACGCCGGGCTGATTTCGTTGACGATGCGTAAGGTAAAACGCTCCGGCAGGTTGTCGAGCACCAGCTGGTTGTTTTCTTCTTTATAGTCAGTCCATGCGGTGTCGTTAACGTGCACCGACACTAAGGTGAGGTCTTCGCCATCAAGACGCAGCGGCACCGCCGTAGCGTTATGGCGCGTTACCTGGCTTACCGCCGTGACAACGGTTTTTGTGGCATCCAGGTCAAAAGTCAGATCGATATCGCTAATCAGGTAATCCGGCGCACGGTAGTCGTGGCGGTATTTGGCTTGAGGCTGTTGTGTCATAGAAAACCTTTTGCATCGTTTGTCGAATAACGAGTCAGTCTATTCCTGTTGTGTAAATCGCGCTATGCAGAATGTTCATCTTTTCAGTCACAAACACTCTATTTGCTACATTTATATAACATGCGGCACGAAATGCACTCGACCCTTGTCCAGGCTTATGGTGTGATCGGGGTTCAATAAATCGCTAAACAAGGTATACTCCAGCGGTTTCAATAGTTGTTTATTGTACTAAACGCTCCCGTGAGAGGATGCTATTGCGCGCCTATGACTCGATTCGCTTCACCTGTTCTGCATACGCTGCTGGATACCGACGCGTATAAACTGCATATGCAGCAAGCCGTTTTTCACCACTACCACGACGTACAGGTTGCGGCTGAGTTCCGCTGCCGTGGTGATGATTTGCTTGGGATCTATGCTGATGCCATTCGTGAGCAAGTCGACGCTATGCAGCATCTTCGTCTGCAGGATGATGAGTTCCAGTGGCTTTCCGGCCTGCCTTTCTTTAAAGAAGACTACCTGCAGTGGCTGCGGAATTTCCGCTACGACCCGGCCCAGGTGCAGATCAGCAACGATAACGGCAAGCTGCATATCCGCCTTGAAGGCCCGTGGCGGGAAGTGATCATGTGGGAAGTGCCGCTGCTGGCGGTGATCAGCGAGCTGGTGCACCGCTTCCGTACCCCGGAAGCTGGCGTTGAGCAGGCATTGTCTGAGCTGGAGCGCAAGCTGGTTGATTTTGCCCAACTGACCGACTCGCTGGATATGTCGCGCTTCCGCCTGATGGATTTTGGCACCCGCCGCCGTTTCTCCCGCGAGGTGCAGCAGGCCATCGTCGAGCGTCTGCAGCAGGAGCCGTGGTTTGTCGGCACCAGCAATTACGATCTGGCCCGCCGTCTGAACCTCACCCCGATGGGCACTCAGGCGCACGAGTGGTTCCAGGCGCATCAGCAGATCAGCCCGGAACTGGCGACCAGCCAGCGTGCGGCGCTGGCGGCCTGGCTTGACGAATACCCGAACCAGCTCGGCATCGCCTTAACCGACTGCATCACGATGGATGCCTTCCTGCGCGATTTCGGCCCGGAGTTCGCCACGGCCTATCAGGGGCTGCGCCACGACTCCGGGGATCCGCAGGAGTGGGGTGAGAAAGCCATCGCCCATTATCAGAAACTGGGCATCGACCTGATGAGTAAAGTGCTGGTCTTCTCCGATAACCTGGACCTGCCAAAAGCGGTAGGCCTGTACCGCCACTTCTCCTCGCGTATCAATCTGGGCTTTGGCATCGGCACCCGTCTGACCTGCGATATCCCCCAGGTAAAACCGCTGAATATCGTCATTAAACTGGTGGAATGTAACGGCAAGCCGGTGGCGAAACTCTCCGACAGCCCGGGCAAAACCATTTGTCATGACAAAGCCTTCGTGCGGGCGCTGCGCAAAGCGTTCGACCTGCCGCAGGTTAAAATCGCCAGCTGATCTCCAAAACAAAGGGCCCCTGCAGCGATGCAGAGGCCCTTTTGCTTTCCCTCGCGCTACAGCGGCAGACGGGTTCTGACGATCTCCGCGAAATACTCCGCCCCGGTCAGTAAAATCTCATCGTTAAAGTCATAGCAGGCATTGTGCAGC
This sequence comes from Leclercia adecarboxylata, assembly GCA_002360945.1. Taxonomy (GTDB): domain Bacteria; phylum Pseudomonadota; class Gammaproteobacteria; order Enterobacterales; family Enterobacteriaceae; genus Enterobacter; species Enterobacter adecarboxylatus_B. The sequence goes on from DERO01000039.1 coordinate 131,498, forward strand.
GGCGTATTACCCTGCGGATCCGATGCATCGCCATTACCTAAAAAGACAAAGCAGCCGGGCACCTGCTGCAGGAAAGCACCGAAATCTTCCGATATCATCATCGGCGCGACGTTGCCCTCCACCCGATCCGCGCCCACCACATTTACCGCTGCGTTCACGGCCACATCCACGCACTGCGGCCAGTTTACGGTCGGCGCGAACTCATGGGTGTAGCTGAACTCGCACTGCGCCCCGTGCATGGCGCAAATCGCTTCGCTGAGGGTGCGCATCCGCTCCTCCAGCAGGGCCTGCACCGCCGGAGAGTCGCTGCGGGTGTCGCCTTTGATTTCGACATGGGTCGGAATGGCATTGCGGATGCCGTCGGTGTGCAGCTCCGTGCACGAGATCACCGCCGGGACGTTCGGATCGACGTTGCGTGAGACGATGGTTTGCAGCGCCAGAATAATCTCTGCGGCAATCACCAGCGGATCTTTGGCCATATGCGGTCTTGCGGCGTGCGCCCCTTGGCCGACAATACGGATAATAAAGTTATCTTCACTGGCCATAATGCCGCCAACCCGGGTGGCGATCGACCCGGCCTTCATCCCCGGCATATTGTGCAGGCCATAAATCTCTTCAATGCCGAAGCGCTCGATAACCCCATCCGCCATCATCGCTTTCGCACCATAGCCCGGCTCTTCGGCTGGCTGGAAAACAAAGCAGACGGTGCCGTTAAAGTTCTGGCGCTGAAACAGCAGTTGCGCCGCCCCCAGCGCAATGCAGGTATGGCCGTCATGGCCGCAGCCGTGCATGCGTTCAGGAGTGTCTGAGCGATAAGGCACCTCACCCTTTTCCGTCAGCTGAATGGCGTCGATATCGGCGCGGATCGCGATAACACCTTTTCCCTCACCGCATTTCAGCACGCCAACCAGTCCGGTTTTGCCAATGCCACGATGCACCTCAATCCCCATACTCTGGAGTTTTTCGGCAATAAACTGCGCGGTTTTGACCTCCTCAAAGGCGCTTTCCGGGTTGGCATGCAGGTGGTGACGCCATGCGATAAGCTGCTGCCTGAGCTGTTCGTGATTCATCATTCTCTCCAGTGAAGTTACGCCGGTCGTTGGGCACGCTGTAAGACCACCTGCAGTAGCACGTTGGCGCCGGCAATCAGGTCTTTAGGGTCGCTATGTTCGTTGACGTTATGGCTGATGCCGTCGATGCAGGGGACGAAGATCATCCCGGCCGGGCACAGCGAGGCCATAAACTGCGCATCGTGGCCCGCGCCGCTCGGCAGCCGCCGGAAGCTCAGGCCTTGACGCTGCGCCTCGTCTTCCACGGCGTTGACGATGTCATCGGCAAAAATGACAGGATTAAAACGCACCAGCGACCGGCAGGTAATTTCCACCCCTTCATCCTGCGCCGTGGTGGCGATAAAATCCGCCAGCCGCTGTTCCGCCAGTTTCAGGATCGCGTTATCGGTATTGCGCAGATCCACCGACATCACTACCTGGTTGGGAATGACGTTAATCAGATTGGGTTTGACGCTGATGTGCCCCACCGTGGCGACCTGATCGCCGCCGAGAGTCATTGCCAGTTCACGGGCAAAAACGGCGATTCTGGCCGCAGCCAGGCCGGCGTCGTGACGCATCGACATCGGCGTGGTTCCGGCGTGGTTGGAGACACCGGTCAGGGTCAACTCCTGCCAGGATATCCCCTGGACGCCGGTGACTACCCCGATATCGGTTCCCTCTTTATCGAGGATCGGCCCTTGCTCAATATGCAGTTCGACGTAGCTGTCCACCGACATATCGCCAGGCCTGCGTTCACCTTTGTAGCCAATCGCCTGCAGCGCCTCGTCAAGGGTTATGCCATCGCGATCTTTCGCCGCCAGCGCCGTCTCCAGGAGATACTCTCCGGCGAAAACTACGCTGCCCATCATATCGGGCTGGAAGCGTACCCCTTCTTCATTGGTAAAAAAGGTGACCGCCAGCGGACGCCGGGGGCGGATCCCCGCCTCCTGTAGCGTGGCGATAACCTCAAGCCCGGCCATGACGCCGTAGTTGCCGTCGTACAGGCCACCGGTGCCGACGGTATCAATATGCGAACCCATCATCACCATGGGCAGCGCCTCTTCGCCGGCATAAACGCCGGTGACGTTGCCGATCGCATCAATACTGATATCCAGCCCCAGGGCCTTCATTCTGGCGACAACAAAATCCCTGCCCGCTTTATCCTCTGCGGTGGCCGCGAGGCGACAGACGCCCCCACCCTCCAGCGCGCCGCATTCGCCGAGAGCGAAAAGAGAATCGATAAGCCGCTGGCCGTTAATCTGTAGATTGTGACGCATAAAAATCTCGCTATTGATCGTGGTTACTGGAACATGCCGTAAAAAATGGCGGATACGGTAATCAGCCCAATCAGGGTGACAAAAACATTGCTGGCTTTGCCGCGATACGGAGCCAGCGCGGGTAATTTATGGATGGCGTACATGGGTAACAGCAGCAGGATCACCGCCCCGGTGGGGCCGCTGACGTACTCAATGATCCCGAGGATGCTGGGATTTTTGTAGGCGGCGAACCAGCAGGTCAGAACCATAAAAATAAGGATCGCCGCGTCTACCGAGCGGATGGCCGGTTTTTTCCCCCGCGCGGCTGCGGCTTCAACGATCAGATCGCGCAGCGATTCATAGGCACCGATATAGTGGCCCAGAAAGGATTTGGTAATGGCGACAAAGGCGATAATCGGTGACAGCCAGGCGATGACCGGGGTATCAAACTGGTTGGCCAGATACGAGAGAATGGAGAGATTCTGTACCTTTGCCTCCGCCAACTGCTGTGGCGACAGGCTCAATACGCAGCTGAGCACAAAAAAGAGCACCACCAGGGTCATCAACAGAATGCCGTAGCGCTGGATCTGGCCGCATTTACGCTCGGCCAGCGTCAGGCCGTAGCGCTGCTTCTGGCGCACCACCATTGGAGAGATAATTGGGTAGTGGTTAAAAGACATCACCAGCACCGGGAACGTCATCCACAGCGTCAATATCATGCCGTGTCCGTTACCCACCGTGCTGAGGTTCAGGGTGTGTAGGATCGCCCCGTTCCAGTGGGGGATCAGAAACAGCGCCATAAAAATAAGCGAGAGAATAAAGGGGTAAACCAGCGCGCTCATTACCCGCATGATCAACCGCTGCCCGAGTCGGACGATAAACATCAGTCCGAGGATTAGCACGATGGCCACCAGCGCACGCGGCGGTTCCGCCATCCCCAGTTGATGCGTGATAAAACTCTGCGCAGTATTAGTTATCGACACCGCATACATAATCAGAATGGTGTAGACGGCAAAGAAATAGATGACGGTAAACACCTTTCCCGCCAGAGCACCAAAATGTTCACCGATCGCATCGGTAATGGTGCTTTCCGGGGTAGTCGACGAGTAAATAAATCGTGCCAACCCGCGGTGTGCCAGATAGGTAATGGGAAAAGCGAGGAGGAAAACAATCAGCAGCGGCCAGAAGCCGCCAATCCCGGCATTTATTGGCAGAAACAGCACTCCGGCCCCAATCGCCGTCCCGAACAGGCCAAGTACCCAGACGGTATCTTCGCTATGCCATTTTGCGGGATTGCAGCATCCTCTTTCTGTAACAGCATTTTCACTATTCATCGGTCATGTTCTCTCTGTGCATTACGCGATACCGCGTATGTTTTATTGTCAGAACGCGTGCCATACCGAGGGCTTGTAGGGTAGGTAAAATGGCCCTCTTGTGATTACTGTGGGCGATTAACCGTTACGGCCAAACCAGACGATCTCCTCATAGATATCCGGAGAGGTGTCTCCTTCTGTGCTGATTAACAGGACATGGGCATCGGCATTAAGGCGCAATGATTCGGCGAGTTCGCGGTATTCCGGTTGCGTCATGAGGGCATGCAGCACCCCGGCGCCGATCGCGCCAGACTCACCGGAAATAAAGGGTTCATCGGTACCGGGGCGCGGCGCGGCAAGAAGGCGCATACCGTTTGCGGCAAGATGATCATCGGCGGAAATAAAACAGGTGGCGTGGTCGCGTAGCATCGGCCAGCTGGTTATATTCGGCTCGCCACAGGCCAGCCCGGCCATCAGGGTAGCCATATCGCCGCCCACGCTGTGTGGTTGTCCGTCATTGATGACCGCCGAGCGATAAAGACAGTTGGCTTTATGCGGTTCCACAATGACGATCGTTGGCGCCCGGAGCTGCATCTTCTCGACAAAATAGCCCATGATGCTGCCCGCGAATGACCCCACTCCGGCCTGCAAAAAGAGATGTGTCGGTAACGGCGCACCGCTTTGCCGCAGCTGCTCCCAGGCCTCGACGGCAAGGGTCATATAGCCCTGCATAATCCAGGTGGGGATCTGCTCATAGCCCTGCCAGGCCGTATCCTGCAACAGCACCCAGCCCTGCTCGCGGGCCATTTTGTCGGCCAACCGCACGGTATCGTCGTAGTTGAGCTCGGTGATGGTGCACTCAGCGCCGTGCTGACGAATATTTTGCGCCCGCACCGGCGAGGAACCTTTCGGCATATAGATCACCGCCCGCAGCCCGAGTTGCTCTGCCGCCCAGGCAACGCCGCGACCATGGTTGCCATCGGTGGCGGTGACAAAAACAATATCTTTTATGCGCGCTTTAATTTCCGCTGAATTAAGGTCGCTGAAACTCAGGGTATTAATATCGCGATCGAGCAGGCTGGCGAGATATTTTCCCATGGCATAGGAGCCACCCAGCCCTTTAAAAGCATTGAGGCCGAATCGCTGGGCCTCATCTTTGATATGTAGCGATCCCAGTCCCAGACGCTGGCTTAAATGGTTGAGCCTGCGCAGCGGCGTCTCCCGGTATGCCGGGAATTTTTGATGGAAAGCCAGCACCTCGCCGCCGACTTGCTCATTGAGCAGGCTGAGGCTCACCCCCTTTCCATACCCTTTACGCCGGTTGTTAAATTGATAATTCATCCTGTCCGTCATAAGTGCACCTTTATCGTGTGAATCCTGTGGGCTGACTATTTGAAGCGGGTTAACGCTTTCCTGATGTTGGTGATGGTACACTTCGCCCGACGCGTAAATGGCGCAATATTGACCACAGATACGCAACGTTCATCCTCATTTACCTCATTAACGCAACAAAATTGCATTAGTGAGGCCGATCACACTGTTTTAAGGCTGTCGACATGATGAAACTGGACACCTGGGATAAAAAAATACTTACGCTTTTGCAGCAGACGAACCGCCTCTCACAGCGGGAAATTGCCGATCGCGTCAGCCTGTCTGCCTCTGCGGTCAATCGCCGGATCGCCGCACTGGAGGAGGCGGGCATTATCAAGGGCAGCGTTAGCGTGGTGGACGCCAGCAAGGTGGGCCGCCCGATCACCATCATGGTTCAGGTCACAATTGTGAACGAACGTCTGGACCTGCTGGAGGAAGATAAGCAGCGGTTCGTGAATTGTCCGCAAGTGCAGCAGGTCTATTACGTCACCGGAGATTTCGATTTTCTGCTGGTAATTAACGTGCGCGATATGGCGGAATACGAGGCGCTGACCCGCGAACTGTTCTTCGCTTCGGGAAATATTAAGTCCTTCCGCACCATCGTCTCGATGCAAAATGCCAAGCAGGAGATGACGGTCATGATTGAGTAGTTCACGCAAAAGGCAATAGCAGAGGGTACGTAAGCTGTCTGCACCATTATTATTTCCGAAATCCGCTCTTTCATATGCGAATTCTACTTGTCTGATGGAAGATGACAGGTAACATAGATATCCCCCCATTGAAGGGGATACAGATTTTATTTTTGGACTACATAGAGAGACTATTATGAGCGTTGTGCCTGTAGCCGACGTACTCCAGGGCCGCGTTACCGTTGACAGCGAAGTCACCGTGCGCGGATGGGTGCGTACCCGCCGAGATTCAAAAGCTGGCTTTTCATTCCTCGCCGTTTATGACGGTTCCTGCTTTGATCCTGTACAGGCCGTTATTAATAATTCTCTGCCCAATTACAATCAGGAAGTGCTGCGTCTGACCACCGGCTGTTCCGTGGTGGTTACCGGCAAGATCGTAGCCTCTCAGGGTCAGGGTCAGAGCTATGAACTGCAGGCCACCTCGATTGAAGTGACCGGTTGGGTTGAAGATCCGGATACTTACCCGATGGCGGCAAAACGCCACAGCATCGAATATCTGCGTGAAGTGGCTCACCTGCGCCCGCGTACCAACATGATTGGTGCCGTGGCCCGTGTTCGTCACACCCTGGCGCAGGCGCTGCACCGTTTCTTTGACGAGCAGGGCTATTTCTGGGTCTCCACCCCGCTGATCACCGCCTCCGACACCGAAGGCGCTGGGGAGATGTTCCGCGTCTCCACGCTGGATATGGAAAACCTGCCGCGCACGCCGGAAGGCAAAGTGGACTACGACAAAGATTTCTTTGGCAAAGAGTCCTTCCTGACCGTATCTGGCCAGCTGAACGGCGAAACCTACGCCTGCGCACTGTCCAAAATCTACACCTTCGGCCCGACCTTCCGCGCCGAGAACTCCAACACCAGCCGCCACCTGGCGGAATTCTGGATGCTGGAGCCGGAAGTGGCCTTCGCCAACCTCGATGACGTGGCTGGCCTGGCGGAAGCGATGCTGAAGTACGTCTTTAACGCGGTGCTCACCGAGCGTGCAGACGACATGAAATTCTTCGCCGAGCGCGTCGACAGCGATGCTATTTCCCGTCTGGAGCGTTTCGTCTCTGCTGATTTTGCGCAGGTCGATTACACCGACGCGGTGAAAATCCTCGAAACCTGCGGTCAGAAATTCGAGAACCCGGTTTACTGGGGCGTTGACCTCTCCTCCGAGCACGAACGCTACTTGGCCGAGAAACACTTCAAAGCCCCGGTGGTCGTGAAAAATTATCCGAAAGACATTAAGGCGTTCTATATGCGCCTTAACGAAGACGGCAAAACCGTTGCCGCGATGGACGTGCTTGCCCCGGGCATCGGTGAAATCATCGGTGGTTCTCAGCGTGAAGAGCGTCTGGATGTGCTGGATGCGCGTATGGCGGAGATGGGCCTCAATAAAGAGGACTACTGGTGGTACCGCGATTTACGTCGTTACGGCACCGTGCCGCACTCCGGTTTCGGTCTCGGCTTCGAGCGTTTGATCGCTTACGTGACCGGCGTTCAGAACGTGCGTGATGTGATTCCTTTCCCGCGTACCCCGCGCAGCGCCACATTCTGATTTCGATTAAGTAACACTCAATGGCCAGCCTCTGCTGGCCATTATTTTATGCTGCACTGTCAACTTATGTCAGTTGAAAGTCATCATCCTTAAAGAGCAACCCCGCAAAATCCTCTCCACTGTTACCTTTTATTTCCATGAAATATCTTTGAACACAAAATAAACCACAGTCTTATTGCGCCTAATACTCATCTCAAGCATTAGCATACTTTTTGTGCAAAAACCTGGCTATCCAGATGTCCATCTTCAGGGATAAGAAAAATAGTGCGCTAATGCTTCGGATCATAAAAAAAGTCATTAGCTAAAATTAAGATAAGCAATTCATATAGATAGAATTAGTGAAGCTTTATTTTTCGCCATTCAACTCTGAACTTTGAGATGCCTCACAAAGTTCCTTAAAATACACGTTTTGTTACACATATTTTCTTTTTGTAACTCTATCTTGAGGTTTGTAGCACTTTCAGGGTGGCGGAACGGTAATTTGAATGGAAAGATGCCTGTCAGACACATAAAGACACCAAACTCTCATCAATAGTTCCGGAAATATTTATTGACAGAATTTATTGACGGCAGTGGCGAGTGTCATAAAAAAACCAATGAGGGTAATAAATAATGATGAAGCGCAATATCCTGGCAGTGGTTATCCCTGCCCTGCTGGCAGCCGGTGCAGCTAACGCAGCAGAAATCTATAACAAAAACGCTAACAAGCTGGACTTCTACGGTAAAGCTGTAGGTGAGCACGTCTGGACCACCAACGGTGACACCAGCAACGAAGACACCACCTATGCCCGTATCGGCTTCAAAGGTGAAACCCAGATCAACGACCAAATCACTGGTTACGGTCACTGGGAATACAACATGGATGCTTCCAACACTGAAGGTTCTCAGGGTACCAGAACCCGTCTGGCCTTTGCTGGTCTGAACTTCGGTGATGCAGGTTCTATCGACTACGGTCGTAACTACGGCGCAATCTATGACGTCGGCGCTTACACCGATATGCTGGTTGAGTGGGGCGGCGACTCCTGGGTTGCTACCGACAACTTCATGAACGGTCGTGCTACTGGCCTGCTGACCTACCGTAACAGCAACTTCTTTGGTCTGGTTGATGGCCTGAGCTTCGCGCTGCAGTACCAGGGCAAAAACGATCGTAACAGCCCACTCACCGTTGAAACTACTGATAATGGCCAACCTGTATCCGTTAACCTGACGGGTAACGGCGCGAAAGCGAACGGCGACGGCTACAGCACTGCTGTACAGTATGATTTCGGCGAAGGCTTCGCAATTTCAGCGGGTTATGAATCAGCTGACCGTACCGATGCTCAGACTAACCCGCAGACTATCGTTGGCGGTACAGGTAGCGCAAGTGCTGGCGGCGACCGTGCTGAAGCATGGGCTACTGCTGTTAAATATGATGCGAACAACATCTATGCTGCAGTTTCTTACGCTCAGACTTACAACATGACTCGTGAGCCAGACAGCAACTTCGCTAACAAAACTCAGAACATCGAAGCGGTAGTTCAGTACCAGTTCGATTTCGGTCTGCGTCCTTCTGTAGGTTACGTACAGTCTAAAGGTAAAGACCTGCTGGCGCGTCCTGGCTTCGCTGGTGGCGATGCTGACCTGGTGAAATACGTAGAAGTAGGTTCATGGTACTACTTCAACAAGAACATGAACGTGTACGCTGCGTACAAATTCAACCTGCTGGACGACAACAACTACTCCGCAGCATCTGGCCAGGCGACCGACGACCAGGCAGCTGTTGGTATCGTTTACCAGTTCTAATCAGTACACCACTTTGTTATATGTTTAAAAAACAGGGCTTCGGCCCTGTTTTTTTATGCCTGAAAGCAAAAGATGGCGTCTTTTGAAAAGCCGCACGCTTTTTGTAGCAAACGGTTGGCATTTTGTAGAACTATCGTTAACCTGATAGCGGATTTCACTTCCGTAACCACAATGGAACTTCGTCATGTTTGAGAACATTACCGCCGCCCCTGCCGACCCGATTCTGGGCCTGGCCGATCTGTTTCGTGCCGATGACCGCCCTGGAAAAATTAACCTGGGTATTGGTGTCTATAAAGATGAGACCGGCAAGACCCCGGTACTGACCAGCGTTAAAAAAGCTGAGCAGTATCTGCTGGAAAACGAAAATACCAAAAACTACCTCGGCATCGACGGTATTCCAGAATTTGGCCGTTGCACTCAGGAGCTGCTGTTCGGCAAAGGCAACGCGATTATCAGCGATAAACGTGCCCGCACCGCACAGACTCCTGGCGGTACTGGTGCCCTGCGCGTGGCGGCAGATTTCCTCGCCAAAAACACCAGCGTAAAAACCGTCTGGGTGAGCAACCCGAGCTGGCCAAACCATAAGAGCGTCTTCAACTCTGCCGGTCTGGAAGTGCGTGAATATGCTTACTACGACGCGGCGAACCACGCTCTGGACTTTGACGGTCTGCTGGCCAGCCTGAGCGAAGCGCAGGCGGGTGATGTGGTGCTGTTCCACGGCTGCTGCCATAACCCAACCGGTATCGATCCCACACTGGAACAATGGGAACAGCTGGCGAAACTTTCCGTTGAAAAAGGCTGGCTGCCGCTGTTCGACTTCGCCTATCAGGGCTTTGCTCGCGGTCTGGAAGAAGACGCCGAAGGCCTGCGTGCGTTCGCAGCGCTGCATAAAGAGCTGATTGTTGCCAGCTCCTATTCCAAGAACTTCGGCCTGTACAACGAGCGCGTAGGTGCCTGTACGCTGGTGGCTGCCGATGAGCAAACCGTCGATCGTGCGTTCAGCCAGATGAAATCCGTGATTCGTGCTAACTACTCCAACCCACCGGCTCACGGTGCGTCTGTGGTGGCGACCATCCTCAGCAATGACGCCCTGCGCGCCATCTGGGAGCAGGAGCTGAACGACATGCGTGAGCGCATCCAGCGCATGCGTCTGCTGTTTGTGAACACCCTGGCGGAGAAAGGCGCGGATCGCGACTTTAGCTTCATCATCAAGCAGAACGGCATGTTCTCCTTCAGCGGACTGACCAAAGAACAGGTGCTGCGTCTGCGTGAAGAGTTTGGCGTGTACGCGGTGGCTTCTGGTCGTGTTAACGTGGCGGGTATGACGCCGGATAACATGGCGCCGCTGTGCGAAGCGATTGTGGCTGTACTGTAAACGTTAAGCCGGGCGGCACTGCGTTTGCCCGGCCTACACGTGGGCCCGGTAAGCGTTAGCGCCACCGGGCAAAAAAAAAGCCTGCAATAGCAGGCTTTTTTGATGTTCGTTACCAGACCGGCAGTTCATCCTGCAGGAACGGGTTATGCAGTCGCTCGTAGCCCAGCGTCGACATCGGGCCATGGCCGGAGATAAAAGTCACATCATCGCCCAGCGGCAATAACTTCTCTTTGATCGAGCGGATCAGCTGACCATGATCGCCACGCGGGAAATCGCTGCGCCCTACTCCACCTTTGAAGATCACGTCGCCGGAAATCAGCAGACGCGACTGGTCATCAAAGAACACAATGTGGCCTGGCGTATGTCCCGGACAGTGTAAGACCTGTAACGTCACATTGCCGACGCTGACGGTCTCACCTTCGTTCAGCCAGCGATCCGGCGTCAGCGGCTGACACTCATCCAGACCAAACATGCGGCTTTGTGCCGGCAAGCCCTGCAGCCAGAACTCATCTTCTTTTTCCGGACCGACGATCGGCACACCGTAGTGTTGCGCCAGCTCGGCCGCCGCCCCCACATGATCGAGATGACCGTGGGTGAGTAAAATCTGCATTAAGGTCACGCCAGCGGCAGCGACTTCCTGTTTGATCTTCTCTGCATCACCACCGGGATCGACCAGCGCCGCCAGTTTGGTTTGCTCACACCAGATAATCGAACAGTTCTGGGAGAACGCGGTGACCGGAATAATACGATAGTTCATACTGCTCCTGATTTCGTTATTACCAGTGCCGCAATGGCCCGGTATCAATATGCACAAAGTTGCTACGTGGATAATATCCTACACCACCTGCGCGCATAGATAACGCAGCTTTGCGAACATTGGCTAACGAAACGCCTTCAATATGGAAATCCATCGCCTGCCCTTTGGTGTGATAACTTTTTTTAGCGACCCCACGACTGCGGGCGCGTAGTTCGTTATTAGTATCAAGGGAGCGGTAACCAGAGATGAGCTGGACCGGGTTACGGGTTCCCAGCAGGCCCTGCAGGCGGTAAAGCTGATCGAACAATCCCGGATCGATGGCTTTAATCTTATTTGCGCGGAAATCACGGAAAAAATGATTAAGCTTTGCTAATTCATCCTGAATATAGCCCCGACCATCAAAAAACTCCGCTTTTATTGACTCACCTGTATGCAGGTTATTAAGCGTCAAAATGCGTGGTCGAGGGGTAGAGAGCGTGGCAAATGATGGCGTCGGTAAGATGGCAGCGCCCAGCGCAATGCCCCCTAACGCCAGCAACTTACGGCGATTAGCGTCGAATTTGTCCATGGTAATCAGGTCTACAGGTCAGAGTTATCGTCTATATGCACTACAGCGCACGAAGGGCACCTTACCGGGCAAACCTGTCACCGTCAAGGTAGCAGAATCCAGGAAATACGGGGCTTGCAGCCGCAAGCCCCGTTTCCTTTTTTCACTTAGGCTACCGGAATTTTCCGAACTTCTTCATTTACCTGATCAATTGCTCGGCTTTGGCGAGAATTTGTGTGTTGGACCGGGCGATCTCATCATAATTGTAAATATCTGTACGATACTGGGTCCGGCCGTCCTTACCGACGAAGGCAGTCAGATAGTACAGATTAACCGGAATATTTTGGCGGATATTCACATAGCGCGTGTCGCCCTGCTTCAGCGCGTCGGAGATACGTGTGTCGTTCCAGCCCGCATCCTGTAACAGCATGTTAGCCAGTTCTGACGCCTTGTTTACCCGCACGCAGCCGGAGCTGAGCGCGCGAACGTCTTTCTGGAACAGGTTGTGGTTAGGCGTATCGTGCAGATAGATGGCATCCGAGCTGGGCATGTTGAATTTATAACGCCCGAGCGAGTTATGCGCCCCGGGAGCCTGCTGGAAACGGAACGGCAGATTGGCCGGCGTAATGGTCGCCCAGTCAACCCGCCACGGATCGATGGCTTCTTTACTGTTCCAGCCACGCAGGACGGTATAGTTGTGGCGTTCAAGATACCCTGGGTCATCGCGCAGTTTCGGCAGAATATCATTGCGTGCCAGCGTCGGCGGCACATTCCACGGCGGGTTGACCACCACGTTATTCAGGGCGCTGCTCATCATCGGCGTTTTACGATCCGGACGGCCGACGATGACTCTCGATGCCAGCACCTCATTGCCGTTCTGATAATAAACCAACGAGAAGGCCGGGATATTCACCATAATGCCGGTGGAGAGCGTGGCTGGCAGCAGGCGCAGACGCTGGATGTTCAACGCCAGCACCCCGGCACGCTGAGCAGGAGTGAGATTCAACGCGTCGCGCGTCCCCTGGCCAATCACGCCATCCGCGCCCAGCCCCTGGGTGGTCTGGAAGGCTTTGACCGCCTCTACAAGACTGCGGTCATAGGCGGCCGGCTTGCTGGAGACAGACTTCTTTTTCTTCTCAACCGGCGGGGCTGACGGACTGACAACCACGCTTTGCGGATCGTCGCCCGGCAGGGCTATTTTTGGCCCGCCGTCAATCATCCCGGAGCGTTTGAGGATCTCGCGCAGGGCCGGAACATCGCTGCTCCACTGCCCTGGACTCAGTTTGGCGGTGCTCTGCAGCTGCGGCCAGGGTTGCGTATCGGCAACCAGTTGCAGCAGCGACTGGTGCATCACCGCATACTGCGGGTGCCTCGGAGCAAGTCCGGTAATGAAATTCGGCACCGTCCCGTTATCCAGCGCCAGCTGCCACTGGTTGATCACCGACAGTGGCGGGGTCGCCATTTTGTAGGGTTTGGTACTGTAGAGCCAGCGGTTGCCGTTGACCGGGATCCCCGCGACAAATTGCAGGTAGCCCATCATCGCATCGGACAGGATCATGTCCCGCGCCATGCCGGTCACCTCAGGCTGGGTCAGCAGCTCCACCCAGGCGGTAAACTGTGGCTGGAAACCGGCGATAGCGACTTCAGCAAGCTGCTGCTGGAACGCCCGCACGGCATCGCGGTCGTCCCACATGGGCTTCATGTCGCGGGCGGCATACAACAGCGTAAGCTGATTGAGATAGACCGGGGAGTAGCCCGCCGGCAGCGCCGACAGCAGCTGTTCGCGGCGTTGTTGCGCACTGACATCGGCAGGCAGCGGCCGGATACCGGCCATGATGGCGGTGGCTGGCGATTGTTCCAGCGGTTGTGACAGCGACGTTGGCTGCGCGCCCATCGTGGCGGAGCTGTCGACAGGAACCAGTTCGGGCTCATCGGCCCGGGCAGAAAACAGTGGAGCCACTACTACCGTCAGGCACAAACTGAGTGCCGACAGCTGACGACCGTACATTTTATTCAGCAACATCCCTTGCCCCCTGTTTGCTTTACGTCGCGCCCTCATCACCGGGGCTTCATTTCATTATAGGAAGACAGACCGGCACCAGCCTTGCCTTATGTAAAGAAGTTTAAAGTTAACGCAGCCGCCAGTACAAGCTCAAGGAATAAAAAAAGGCGGCCCGCAGGCCGCCATGGTCAACTTTCAGAATGATCAGGAGGCGTCAGCCGTTCCCGGAAGGGATTCCGGCGGCTGCGGGGCAAAACCGCGCAGGCCGACAACGTGAACGTGCTCGCTGTTCTGGTAGACCTTACGCACCAGTTTATAGGTGGTGCCTTTCTCCGGACTGATGTTCTCCGGCGCCGCGATAATGAGCTGCATATCCAGACGGTCGCACAGCTCAAACAGCGTGGCGATCGAACGGGCATCCAGACGCGCCGCTTCATCGAGGAACAGCAGGCGGCATGGAGAGATATCCTTGCCGCGCAGACGCCGGGATTCATCTTCCCAGCTCTGCACTACCATCACCAGAATCGACATCCCGGTACCGATCGCTTCCCCGGTCGACAGGGCGCCCGATTCCGCACGCAGCCAGCCATCGGAGCCACGGTTAACTTCGACTTCCATCTCGAGATAGTTGCGGTAATCCAGCAACTCCTCACCGATGGTTTGCGGCGTGCGCTGGCCCATGTCGATCTGCGGGTTCAGACGCTGATACAGCTTCGCCAGCGCTTCGGAGAAGGTCAGGCGGTTGCTGTTGAACAGATCCTGATGCTGCTCGTGCTGTTCAGCCAGCACGTCCAGCAGCGTGGCGTGGGCTTCACGCACGTTGACGTTCAGACGCACGCTGTTGACCTGGCCGAAGGAGACGCTCTGCAGGCCCTGGTTCAGCTGACGAATACGGTTCTGCTCGCGCTGGATCGTCTTACGGATGATATTCGCCACGCTGCGGGAGCTGATGGCCAGCTTCTGCTCGCGGGAGGTCAGCTCTTCCGTCAGACGGCCCAGCTCGATCTCCATCTGCTCGATGGCTTCGACCGGGTCGTCGGTACGGATGATGTCCTGACGAATACGCTCGCGCAGGTGCTGATAGACCGCCACGAAGAACTGAATTTTGCGCTCAGGGCGTTTAGGATCTTCCGACATGCGCAGCACATCGCGCAGGTGTTCGTTATCCGCCACCGCCAGACGCAGCGCACCGAGCGCCTTATCCGACATGGAGCGCAGCTCATCCCCGGAGAGATAGGCCAGCTCGCGACGGTGCAGACGACGCTCAACGCCGTTGTCTTTCACCATCCGCATCACGGCGCACCAGCCCGCTTTAGCGGTGACCACCTGCTCGCGCTTCTCGTGGTAGTCGCGTTCCAGCTTGCGCAGACGACGGGTCAGGTTATCCATCTCCGCT
>DERO01000043.1 GCA_002360945.1 Leclercia adecarboxylata
GCTCACGATCTTCGCACGCGGCAGTCAGGGCCGACCCGCTTTATTCAGATTCATTTAGAAATGGAAGATAACCTGCCGCTGGTTCAGGCACATCTGGTGGCTGAGCAGGTTGAGCAGGCGATTTTGCAGCGTTTCCCGGGGTCAGACGTCATTATTCACCAGGATCCCTGCTCAGTCGTACCTAAGCCAGGCAATGGACATTTTGAGCTTTCGTAATTCGTTGTAAAAAAGTGAACCAGGCCAGCATTTTGTGGAAAAATAACCGCCATATGGCCTGACCTGAATCAATTCAGCTGGAAGTGATTGATATACTATTTGCAGTATTCGTTGGTCGTCAGAAGTCTTCCGGCAACAGATTTCATTTTTGCATTCCTAAGTTCAGAGGTAGTCATGATTAAGAAAATCGGTGTGTTGACAAGCGGCGGTGATGCGCCCGGCATGAACGCAGCAATTCGTGGTGTAGTTCGTGCTGCGTTGACGGAAGGTCTGGAAGTTTTTGGTATCTATGACGGTTATCTGGGCCTGTATGAAGATCGCATGGTGCAGCTCGACCGCTACAGCGTGTCCGACATGATTAACCGCGGCGGTACCTTCCTGGGTTCCGCACGTTTCCCGGAATTCCGCGACGATCGCATCCGTGAAGTGGCTATCGAGAACATGAAAAAACGCGGCCTTGACGCGCTGGTCGTTATCGGTGGTGACGGTTCCTATATGGGTGCAAAACGCCTGACCGAAATGGGCTTCCCGTGCATCGGTCTGCCAGGCACCATCGACAACGACATCAAAGGTACCGACTACACCATCGGTTACTTTACTGCTCTGGGCACCGTGGTTGAAGCGATTGACCGCCTGCGCGACACCTCTTCTTCTCACCAGCGTATCTCCATCGTTGAAGTGATGGGCCGCTACTGTGGCGACCTGACCCTGGCCGCGGCGATTGCCGGTGGCTGTGAGTTCGTGGTGGTTCCGGAAGTGGAATTCAGCCGTGAAGACCTGGTTAACGAGATCAAAGCGGGTATCGCGAAAGGTAAGAAACACGCCATCGTGGCCATTACCGAGCACATCTGTGACGTTGACGAGCTGGCGAAGTACATCGAAACCGAAACCAAACGCGAAACCCGCGCCACCGTTCTCGGCCACATCCAGCGCGGCGGTTCCCCGGGTCCTTACGACCGTATCCTGGCCTCCCGCATGGGTGCGTACGCAATTGAACTGCTGCAGCAGGGCTTCGGCGGCCGTTGCGTCGGCATTCAGAACGAAAAACTGGTTCACCATGACATTATCGACGCCATCGAAAACATGAAGCGTCCGTTCAAAGGTGACTGGCTGGACTGCGCCAAAAAACTTTACTAATCAGCGACTTGTTGCCGGGTGGCGCTGCGCTTACCCGGCCTACAAGGTAAACGCAAAACGGCCACAACGGTGGCCGTTTTTTATGTTTGCTCCCTCTCCCTGTGGGAGAGGGCCGGGGTGAGGGCACCAGCCCGCACGTTTCTTTCTCACCCGCTTGCCTTTTTTATTCCTCTACGTTATAGCCAATCTTTTTTTATTCTTTAATCATTGGTTCGCTTTCTGGCACGCTGCAATCATCAAACACAACATTAAGAGAGTGGGACGATGAACAAGTGGGGCGTGGGGTTAACTTTATTGCTGGCATCGACCAGCGTTCTGGCAAAGGACATCCAGTTACTGAACGTGTCTTACGATCCGACACGTGAACTGTACGAGCAGTACAACAAAGCGTTCGCCGCACACTGGAAACAGGAGACCGGCGATAACGTGGTGGTCCGTCAGTCGCACGGCGGCTCCGGTAAGCAGGCCACTTCGGTCATCAACGGTATCGAAGCCGATGTCGTGACCCTGGCACTGGCCTACGACGTGGACGCTATCGCGGAACGTGGTCGTATCGATAAAAACTGGATCAAACGTCTGCCAGACAACTCTGCGCCATACACCTCCACCATTGTTTTCCTGGTGCGTAAAGGCAACCCGAAACAGATCCACGACTGGAACGACCTGATTAAGCCGGGCGTTTCTGTCATTACCCCGAACCCAAAAAGCTCTGGCGGCGCTCGCTGGAACTATCTGGCAGCCTGGGGCTACGCCCTGCACCACAACAATGGCGACCAGGCCAAAGCCCAGGAATTCGTGAAGTCGCTGTTTAAAAACGTGGAAGTGCTGGACTCCGGCGCACGCGGCGCGACCAACACCTTCGTTGAACGCGGTATTGGCGATGTGCTGATTGCGTGGGAAAACGAAGCGCTGCTGGCGACCAACGAGCTGGGCAAAGACAAGTTTGAAATCGTGACCCCAAGCGAATCGATTCTGGCTGAGCCGACCGTCTCTGTGGTCGACAAAGTGGCGGAGAAGAAAGGCACCCAGGCCGTGGCGGAAGCCTACCTGAAGTACCTTTACACCCCGGAAGGCCAGGAGATCGCCGCGAAGAATTTCTACCGTCCACGTGATGAAGCGGTGGCGAAGAAGTATGAGAACGAATTCCCGAAACTGAAGCTGTTCACTATCGATGAAGAGTTCGGCGGCTGGACCAAAGCGCAGAAAGATCACTTCTCGAACGGCGGTACCTTCGATCAGATCAACAAACGTTAATCACCCATAGCGTTTAAAAAGCCCGGCAGAATCATACTGCCGGGCTTTTTTGTTTGTCATCAAAGTGCGTTACTCTTTTAGTTCAAGCGGATACAGGGAACGCGTTGTGAAAAAAATAATCGTGCTGGTTCTGATTGTCATCGCGCTCGCTGCGGGTGGCTGGTTCTGGCTGAAATCAGGTAATCCGGACGCATTGCGGCATATCGTTCTCGATCAGTGCGTGCCTGGTCAGCTGCAAAACCGTAACCCGGCGCCCTGTGCACAGGTAAAGACGGATGCGGGATATGTGGTGTTCAAAGACCGCAACGGCCCCCTGCAATATCTGCTGATGCCAACGTATCGCATCAACGGCAGCGAAAGCCCGCTCCTGACTGAGGCCTATACGCCGAACTTCTTCTGGCTGGCGTGGCAGTCGCGCAACTTTATGAGCATGAAGCGGGGCACTAAAGTGCCAGACAGCGCGATTTCATTGACCATCAACTCCCCCACGGGCCGTACGCAAAATCATTTTCATATTCATATCTCCTGCCTGCGCCCGGACGTGCGCGAGAAGCTCAATGCGCATCAGGGGCAGATCAGCACCCAATGGCTGCCGTTCCCCGGTGGACTGGAAGGGCATGAGTATCTGGCGCGTCGGGTAACGGAAGCCGAACTGGTGAAACGCAGCCCGTTTATGATGCTGGCAGAAGAGCTGCCGGAAGCTCGCGACCACATGGGGCGTTTTGCGCTGGCGATGGCGCAGCAGGCGGACGGCGCGTTTGTTCTGCTGGCGACCGAGCGCAATCTGCTGACGTTTAACCTCGCCTCCGCTGAGGAATTGCAGGATCATCAATGCGATATCCTGAAGTGATCCTACCATAAAGAACGTTTACTCCCGCTGCCTGTCGCCGTAGACTTGCTGAAAAATTCTACAGGAGACAGGCATGTCGCTCTGGTTCACTCACCCGCTGTTTCTGCCCTCGCTGATTATCGTCGTCACCATCATCCTGTGGGCCACCTCGCTGCTGCCGGAGTTCCTCACCGCACTGCTGTTCTTTACCGCGGCGATGATCGCCAAAATTGCGCCGCCGGAAGTGATTTTCGGCGGCTTTGCCTCGTCGGCATTCTGGCTGGTGTTCAGCGGATTTGTGCTGGGGGTGGCGATCCGCAAAACCGGGCTGGCGGACAGGGCGGCGCGGGCGCTGTCGTCCAGGCTGACCGACTCCTGGCCGTTGATGGTGGCCAGCGTCGTGCTCCTCACCTATGCGCTGGCGTTTGTGATGCCCTCCAATATGGGGCGCATCGCGCTGCTGATGCCGATTGTGGCGGCGATGGCGAAGCGGGCAGGCATTGCCGACGGCTCCCGGGCGTGGTTTGGCCTGGCGCTGGCGGTGGGCTTTGGCACCTTCCAGCTGTCGGCCACCATCCTCCCGGCCAACGTACCTAACCTGGTGATGAGCGGGGCGGCGGAAGGGTCGTACGGTATTCATCTCAACTATGTTCCGTACCTGCTGCTGCATACCCCGGTGCTGGGTATTCTCAAGGGTCTGATTCTGATCGGCCTGATCTGCTGGCTGTTCCCCGGCGCGCCCAAACCGGCGAGGGATTTGACTCCGCCGGCGCCCATGGGCCGCGACGAAAAGCGCCTCGCCTGGCTGCTGGCGGTCGTGCTGGTGATGTGGGTGACGGAGAGCTGGCACGGTATTGGCCCTGCATGGACCGGGCTTGCGGCATCGATTGTGGTGATGCTGCCGCGGATCGGTTTTATCACCGGGGAGGAGTTTTCGGCCGGGGTGAACATGCGCACCTGTATCTATGTGGCAGGCATTCTCGGGCTGGCGATCACCGTGACGCAGACCGGGATCGGCACTGCCGTGGGCGAGGCGCTGATGCAGGTAATGCCGCTGGATGCCGACGCGCCCTTCACCAGTTTTCTCGCGTTGACCGGCATTACCACCGCGCTGAATTTCATCATGACCGCCAACGGTGTTCCGGCGCTGTATACCACTCTGGCGCAAAGCTTCTCGGATGCCACCGGTTTCCCGCTGTTGTCGGTGATTATGATTCAGGTGCTGGGATACTCCACGCCGCTGCTGCCGTATCAGGCGTCCCCGATTGTGGTCGCGATGGGGCTGGGGAGGGTGCCTGCGCGGGCGGGGATGTTGCTCTGTCTGGCGCTGGCGGTGGCAACGTATCTGGTGCTGCTGCCGCTGGATTATCTGTGGTTTAGTGTTCTGGGGAAAGTATAACTTCCCTCTCCCCGGAGGGGAGAGGGAAGTGGTTTTTACGCCTGTTTTGCAGCTTCTGCTGCTTTAACGATCACCGCGAAAGCGTCTGCTTTCAGGGATGCGCCGCCAACCAGCGCGCCGTCGATGTCTGGCTGGGTGAACAGCTCAGCGGCGTTCGCTGCGTTTACGGAACCGCCGTACTGGATGATCACTTGCTCAGCCACTTTCGCGTCTGCTTTAGCAATGTGGTCACGGATGAATTTGTGAACCGCCTGAGCCTGAGCTGGGGTGGCAGATTTGCCGGTACCGATCGCCCATACTGGCTCGTAAGCAATGACCGCACCTTCGAACGCGCTTGCGCCCTGAGTGGTCAGCACTGCGTCGATCTGACGAGCGCACACTTCTTCAGTTTTACCGGCTTCGTTTTCAGCTTCGGTTTCACCGATGCACAGAACCGGGATCAGACCCTGCTCTTTCAGTACCGCGAATTTCTTAGCGATGAACTCGTCGGACTCTTTGTGGTAGGTACGACGCTCAGAGTGGCCGATGATGATGTATTTTGCGCCGATATCTTTCAGCATTTCAGCGGAGGTTTCGCCGGTGAATGCGCCAGACAGGTTAACGTCAACGTTCTGTGCACCCAGAACAATGTGGCTGCCGTCAGCGGCGTGTTTAGCCATATCCAGGTACATGTCCGGCGGAGCGATCGCAACAGCACAGCCCGTTACGCCAGCCAGCTCTTTACGCAGGTTTGCTACCAGCTCGTTTACCATGTGGCGGCTGCCGTTCAGTTTCCAGTTACCCATCACTAAAGGATGTCGCATTTCAATTCTCCACGCTCAAGAGCGAATTAAGGAATATGGCCACCCGGCTGGGCAGCATGGTCTGTGAATCAGTATAGAGATTTTCCCTCGAAAGGCTTTGCTTTTTGTCATTAATTCGACCCGCCGAGGCTCTCAGATAACGCCAGCTTAATCGGTTCAACAGCGAAGGTCAGCCCCTTTTCGCCGTTATCTGCCACCACATAGCGAACCGCGCCTTCCGTTTCGGCGTAGTACCGTTTGTTTTTACCGGCAGCCAGCAGCTTTTGCAGCTTTTGCTGACTTTGTGATTTGGTTAACGCCGGGGTGAACGCCCGCAAAATCGCGCTCATATACTCCAGCGCTTTGGCTTTGGCGGCTTTTTGCTCCGGCCCCTGAATGGGGAGCCAGGTGATCTGCATACTCTTGATTTTAAGCGTTCCACGCTCCAGCGCCGTTGAGGCGTACAGATTCTCATTAATCTTGCTGGCGGCACGGGTCAGATTGGGGGTATCGCGGGCACTATCAATGGCGCGAAACTCATTCAGCGCCAGACCAGGGTTAGCACTGTTGAAGGTTTCGCGGAACAGACTAATGGATTGATCAAACGTCGGTGCGCCCGGCATCACGTAGGGTGCGGTTGCGGGTGCAGAGGTCTCGGCAGCGCGCAGAGAAACGCTCGCGCACGACAGTATTAAACCCAGCCAAATAAGGTGAAACCACATCTTCATCAATAAAGTCTCTAAATGTTACTGTCACGATTAAAACGATATCTGGCTGGCTTGTCAAAAGGATGCGACTCCAGGGTAAACTACGCTCCGCAATGATTTTAAGGAACCCGACATGACCATACAGCAGTGGTTGTTTTCATTCAAAGGGCGTATTGGACGCCGTGATTTCTGGATCTGGATTGGCGTATGGATTGTCGCCATGCTGGGTCTGTTTATTTTTGCGAATAACGCGTGGCTAAGCACCCAGACGGCGGCTTTCGCGCTGGTTTCGCTGCTGTGGCCGACCGCGGCGGTGTTAGTGAAACGTCTGCACGATCGGGGTCGTTCGGGGCTATGGGCGCTGCTGGTGGTGCTGGCGTGGATGCTGCTGGCAGGCAACTGGTCGATGCTGCCTTCCATGCTGCCGTGGGCGGTTGGCAGGCTGATCCCCACCATTATTTTTGTGATAATTATTGTCGATCTGGGCACCTTCGTGGGCACCCAGGGCGAGAATAAATACGGTAAAGATACGATCGACGTAAAGTACCGCTAATTACCAGTAGTGTTCAGCGGTCATATGGCCCGGACGACGACGTAAATGTTTGGTCATCTGCCGGGTCTCTTTCAGAAGCTGTTGAGTGTCGCGCACCATCTGCGGGTTGCCGCATAGCATCACATGGCTGGTCTCTGCCGTCATCGGCAAGCCAACGGCAGCTTCCAGTTCACCGTTTTCAATCAGGGCCGGCACGCGCCCGGTCAGTGAACCCGCTACCGTTTCACGACTGACCACCGTCTGAATTTTCACTTTCCCTTCGTAGCGTTTCTGCAGTTCAAGCATCTGCGGCAGATAGCTCAGGTCAGCGGCATAGCGCGCGGCATGTACCAGCACGATATTTTTAAAACGTTCCAGGTCTTTCCCATACTCCAGGATCGACAGGTACGGGCCGATGGCAGTACCGGTCGCCAGCATCCACAGGGTGTCACAGTCCGGGACTTCTTCAAGCACGAAGAAGCCAGCGGCTTCGCTGACGATCTGGATCTCATCGCCAGGCTTAAGAGCCGCCAGGCGCGGGCTGAGTTTGCCATCGGGAACGGTGACGAGATAGAACTCGAGATCCGGGTCATCCGGCGCGTTGACATAGGAGTAGGCGCGCTGCACGCGTTCACCGTCGATTTCCAGCCCCAGCTTGGCAAATTGCCCGGCCGTGAAGGGATGGATGGGCGCATTGACGGTGAGACTAAATAGCGCATCGGTCCAGAACTCTACCTTTTTGACTTTACCTGTTACCCAGTCTGCCATGATGTTCTCCTGTACTGATCTCGTGGTCTATCTTCCTTACCTGAGAGGGAGATTTCCAGCCCGTGCGGGCCGGAAAGCTCAATTGATCAAACGGTTTTACAGAATGTGGGTCTGCACGTCCGGATCTTTACGGTCGAGATAGTGAATCGACTGGATGCGGCGAATGGTGCGTGATTTGCCCCGGATCAGCAGCGTTTCGGTGGTGGCCATATTGCCTTTACGGGTGATGCCGTCCAGCAGATCGCCTTTGGTGATGCCGGTCGCCGAGAAGATGACGTTGTCGTTGCGCGCCATATCATCCAGACGCAGGACGGTATTGGCCTCAATACCCATCGCGGCGCAGCGGGCCAGCTCCTGCTCACCGATACGGCGGTTCTCTTCGCTGTCGCCTTTCACTTCATGGCGGCCCAGCAGACGACCCTGCATGTCGCCGTCAAGGGCGCGGATCACCGCAGCAGAAACCACCCCTTCCGGCGCGCCACCGATGCCGTACAGCACGTCGACTTCGCTGTCCGGCATGCAGGTGAGGATAGAGGCCGCCACGTCGCCATCGGGGATGGCAAAGACGCGTACGCCCAGCTGCTGCATATGAGCGATGGTGGTATCGTGACGCGGTTTTGCCAGGATGGTGACGGTCAGTTCGCTCAGCGGTTTATTGAGCGCGGCGGCGATGTTACGCAGGTTTTCCGCCAGCGGCAGGTTGAGATCGATAACCCCTTTGGCGCCCGGCCCGACAATCAGCTTCTCCATATACATATCAGGCGCGTTGAGGAAGGTGCCTTTGTCGCCCACGGCCAGCACGGCCAGCGCGTTTGCCTGACCCATGGCGGTCATGCGGGTGCCTTCAATCGGGTCGACGGCGATATCCACCGCATCGCCGTTGCCGGTGCCGACTTTCTCGCCGATAAACAGCATCGGCGCTTCGTCGATTTCGCCTTCGCCAATTACGATGGTGCCGTCAATGTTGACCTGGTTAAGCATAATGCGCATGGCATGGACGGCTGCACCGTCAGCGATATTTTTGTCGCCACGGCCAAGCCACTTGTAGCCCGCCAGGGCGGCGGCTTCGGTCACGCGGGAAAATTCGATAGCAAGTTCACGTTTCATTGGGTACTCGTGCGGTCAAAAGGAATTGCACGAAGTTTATCACAGAGTGGGAAGGGTGCGGGCTGGAGACCCCTCTCCCCGGAGGGAGAGGGTGAGGGGAACAATTACGACTCGTCGTGCTCTTCCCACGCCAGAGCACGTTTCACCGCTTTCTTCCAGCCGCTGTAACGGTAGTTGCGCTCGGTGGTTTCGATACCCGGGCGGAATTCGCGTTCGATGACCGCTTTCTCCTGCAGCTCGTCGAGGTTCTGCCAGAAGCCAACCGCCAGACCGGCAAGGTAAGCCGCCCCCAGCGCCGTCACTTCACGCACTTCCGGACGTTCCACGCGAGTGCCCAGGATGTCGGACTGGAACTGCATCAGGAAGTTGTTCGCCACCGCGCCGCCGTCCACGCGCAGAGCGTGGAGACGAATGCCGGAGTCGGCCTGCATAGCCTCCAGCACGTCACGGGTCTGGTAGGCAATCGACTCCAGCGTGGCGCGGATAATGTGGTTGGAGTTGACCCCACGCGTCAGGCCGAAAATCGCCCCGCGAGCATACGGGTCCCAGTACGGCGCACCCAGACCGGTAAAGGCGGGTACCACGTATACGCCGTTGGTATCTTTCACCTTGGTGGCGAAATACTCTGAATCGAAGGCATCGCTGATAAGCTTCATCTCATCGCGCAGCCACTGGATAGAGGCCCCGGCCATAAACACCGCGCCTTCGAGAGCGTAGTTCACCTCGCCGCGCGGGCCGCAGGCGATGGTGGTCAGCAGACCATGCTCTGATTTCACCGCCTTCTCGCCGGTATTCATCAGCATGAAGCAGCCGGTACCGTAGGTGTTTTTCGCCATCCCTTCTTTAACGCACAGCTGGCCAAACAGCGCCGCCTGCTGGTCACCGGCGATCCCGGCGATAGGAATACGGGTGCCGCCTTTACCGCCGATGTTGGTCTGGCCGTACACTTCGGACGATTTACGCACCTGCGGCAGCATGGCGCGCGGGATGTCCAGCGCGTCCAGCATTTTGTCATCCCAGTCCAGTTCGTGGATGTTGAACAGCATGGTACGCGAGGCGTTGGTATAATCGGTCACGTGGACGCGCCCCTGGGTCATCTTCCAGATAAGCCAGGTATCCACGGTGCCGAACAGCAGTTCGCCGCGTTTAGCACGCTCGCGGGAGCCTTCAACGTGGTCGAGGATCCACTTCACCTTAGTGCCGGAGAAGTACGGGTCCACCACCAGGCCGGTGGCGTTGCGGACGTACTCTTCCATGCCGTCGCGCTTGAGCTTCTCGCAGATGTCCGCAGTGCGGCGGCACTGCCAGACGATGGCGTTATAAATCGGCTTACCGGTTTCGCGTTCCCAGACGATGGCCGTTTCACGCTGGTTGGTGATGCCAATCGCCGCAATCTCATCGGAACTGATATCGGCTTTCGCCAGCACTTCAACCAGCGTCGAGCTTTGCGATGCCCAGATCTCCATCGGGTCATGTTCAACCCAGCCTGGACGAGGATAGATTTGCTCGAATTCGCGCTGTGACACGCTGACGATGTTCGCGTCATGATCCATTACGACA
This sequence comes from Leclercia adecarboxylata, assembly GCA_002360945.1. GTDB lineage: Bacteria > Pseudomonadota > Gammaproteobacteria > Enterobacterales > Enterobacteriaceae > Enterobacter > Enterobacter adecarboxylatus_B. The sequence continues at coordinate 10,292 of DERO01000043.1, forward strand.
GCGCGGGAGCTGGTCGTGCCCTGGTCGAGCGCAACGATATATTTTTTGTCGGTCATTTTATGTGTCCCGTAGTCAGATTACAGCGAAGCTTTTGATTCAGTCGGGGAGAGGCTTTTCTTCTCCTCAACCACACAGGTGTCGCACGGCAGATGGCGTCCAATCAGCTTACGATAGCCGAATGCGCCAAGTGATGCCCCAACGATAGGGCCGAACAGCGGCACCAGGAAGTAGGGAATATCTTTCGCGCCGGTAAAGGCCACGTCGCCCCAGCCCGCGAAGAAGGCAAAGGTCTTAGGCCCCAGGTCACGTGCCGGGTTCATGGCGAAGCCGGTTAGCGGTCCCATGGATGCGCCGATCACCGCAATCAGCAGGCCAATCAGCAGCGGTGCCAGCGGGCCACGCGGAATGCCGTTGCCGTCATCGCCCAGCGCCATGATGACGCCCATCAGAATAGCGGTAATCACCATCTCCACCGCGAAGGCCTGCACAAAGTTAATGTGCGGGTTCGGATAGGTGGAGAAGATACCCGCCAGCTCAAGGCTCTCGGTGCTGCCACGTACCATGTGATGCGTCTGCTCAAAGTCGATAAACAGATTGTAATAGAGCCCGTAAACTAACGCTGCTGCGCAAAAGGCACCGGCAAACTGCGCCACAATAAAGGGCACAACCTTGCGTTTATCAAAGCAGGCAAACAGCCACAGCGCGATGGTCACCGCAGGGTTAAGATGGGCACCTGAAACACCCGCCGTCAGGTAGATGGCCATGGCCACCCCCAGACCCCAGATCACGCTGATTTCCCACTGCCCGAAGCTGGCACCCGCGACTTTCAGCGCCGCCACGCATCCTACGCCAAAGAAAATCAACAACCCAGTACCCAGGAACTCTGCGATGCATTGGCCTTTCAAGGTTGATGTTTCACTCATAATCGGATCCTGACAGAAAATTAATGGTTATTGTCATCGTGCCGACCGTCACGATCGCCACGATGTCCTGTAGACACAGTGTTAATTTATCGTTAACGAGCAAAAACGAGAAATATCGAACTTGAAATGTGTGTGCCGCGTCAACAAAATGAGCGATAACGCGCCATGAAGTGTGCGTTAGCGTTTATACGGCCGGGTGAGCTGAAGCATTCCATTAACTAAAGTGTTAACAATTTAGGGGTATATGATGCGAACGCACCAGGAGGAGACTGAAAAGTGTTGCAAACCGCAATCTGCGCGGTCTGCCGCTGGACAGGGAGGGCGGCGCTCCATACAATCGACACCAGGTGTTGTGCGCGTTTACGTCAAGCGTCGCCTTGCAAATTCAGGAGAGGTAGCATTATGTCGTTAGAAGTGTTTGAGAAACTGGAATCGAAAGTACAGCAGGCGATTGATACCATCACCCTGCTGCAGATGGAAATCGAAGAGCTGAAAGAAAAAAACAACGCGCTGTCGCAGGAAATTCAGACTGCACAGCACGGTCGCGAAGAGCTGGAGCGTGAAAACCACCATCTGCGCGAACAGCAGAACGGCTGGCAGGATCGTCTGCATGCCCTGCTGGGACGCATGGAAGAGGTCTAATTCCGAATTCCTGAAAAAGGCATCCATAATGGATGCCTTTTTTATTTGTGGGGAATAAGATCGCTCAACATGTTACTCACAAGGAATGCGAGATGACGACACGAAGCGATATTATCGATAATTCTGACCGATATATTACCCGTAATACTCCAAAAGGCCTTATCTATACAGAAAATCTGGGATGGATTGATCTTGGACATGCCAATCCAACAGGTGCCGAAAGGTTATGGCAGCAAATGATAATGCCGCAGGGTGGCGACGGTAACTGGTTCGTGGTTAATTACAACCAGAGCATGTCATCAAATGTTTTTGGGATGAAGGTTACGACAGGGGTATACAGAAAGTTTTTGGTGCGTCGGGGTTTAACTCGTCCCCTTTTACAGTGTGTGGCGTTGTCTATATTTATGGGAACTTCTCACCGGTTCGAATCCATGCAAGATTTTTGGCCTTATGTCTTTTTAACCGATAGCGGCTATAGCGCTGAAGATCTCGTTTCAAATCTGTTCGGTTTCTGTCAGGCAGTTAACTCTGCAGACTTCACATCATTCCTGGATGTTTGTCCAAAAGAAAAAGCGTACCGAATTTGGGATTACTATGGTCCTGTCGGCAAATTCAAAAATAAAAGTGTGCTACCCCTCCTTTTCCCTGATCCCCAGGAAGAAACAAGCAAACTCCAACCTTACTCCGGAACGTTACCTGTATTCATGAGCGCGATTACTCCCCTTGCGAGTCCCGATTATGTTCGCGAGATATGCCTATGAAAAATAATAAGCTGCTTGTTATTACTCTTTTAATTGCTGTGGCAGGAGCAGGGTATATATTCCTGGCCGCGCGTGTTTTTTTACCGGAGCAATACACACAAAGCGATTTCTTTCGCTACCAACTGATGACACCAGAACCCTTCAAGCGTATCCCGAGAATTTCAAAGAATTGGTACTTCCTTAGTCAAACAGATGAAGGCAGCGGTATTCGAACGAATGAAATTATTTTTACCGGGATAATAAAAAATGATGCCAATGAACTGGCCGAAAAACTTGATACCTGGGCCAGTAATTATTCCCAACGGCATGAGACCATGAGTGTTTCAGTTGAAGAAAAGCATGGCCAGTATGAGGTGCGAGTCACCCACTACGGCTCCGATGAAAATTAATGAAATAAAAGGCCATCAGAATGCATGATGGCCTCTATTTATTACTCAATATCCAGCGGATCTTCAGACAGGATAATGCCGGTATTGTCGGCATACAGATGGTCGCCGGAGAAGAACGTTACCCCGCCGAAATTGACGCGCACGTCGCTTTCGCCAATGCCATCACCTGCGGCACCTACCGGAATGGCGGCAATCGCCTGAATCCCGATATCCAGCTCTTCGAGGTCATCTACCTGACGCACCGCGCCATACACCACAATGCCTTCCCACTCGTTTTGCGTGGCGAGACGGGCAAGTTCTGCATCGATTAATGCGCGACGCACGGAGCCGCCGCCGTCGATCAGCAGAATACGACCACGGCCGTTCTGTTCAAACAGATCGTACAGCAACCCGTTGTCCTCAAAACATTTCACCGTGATGATCTGCCCGCCAAACGATGACCGTCCTCCAAAGTTGGAAAACAGCGGTTCTACGACGTTAACATCTTCCTGGTAGATGTCACAAAGCTCAGAGGTATCGTATTTCATAGGCTTAAGGTTCAGTTGCTGCGAGTGATTTCAGTATATCGCGCGAATTGCATTGTTGGCAAAATCATCAATTGTTAATTGATATTTGTCAGCTAACTTAGCGTCTGGCTAAGTACAATTCCGACCACGAACAACAGGTTAGTGAGCAGCGCACCTTTTACCGTGCGTTCCAGCATTGGCGGCATGGCCGAGGCGTTCTGCTCGCGGATCACGTAACGCGCCTGTTTGACCAGCAGCGGCGTGGCGAGTACAAACAGCCAGCCCCAGATACTGTGCAGAGAAAGCAGGTTAAACAGCGCCAGGCAGAGCAGGGCACCCATCAGCAGGCAGGCATGGTAGCGGCGTGCATTCACCGGCCCCAGACGCACCGCCAGGGTGTTCTTCCCGTTCAGCCTATCGCTGTCGATATCGCGCAGATTGTTAATATTGAGCACCGCCGTCGCCAGCATGCCGCAGGCGGTGGCCGGCAGGAACAGGGCAGGGATCAGGGTATGCGCCTGCAGATACCAGCTGCCCATCACGCTCAGCCAGCCGAAGAACACCAGCACCGAAATATCACCCAGCCCGATGTAACCGTAAGGACGGGTGCCGACGGTATAGGTGATTGCCGCGACAATCGCCAGCAGACCGAGCACGAGGAAGCCAACCGCATCCGCCGGGGTTTTACAGGCTACCAGCACCAGCGCAATCCCGGAGAGACAAATCAGCACCACGGTGATAATCAGCGCCCGCTTCATCTGCGCCTGGGTGATCACCCCTTTCTGCATCCCGCGCAGTGGCCCGATACGGTCGGGCTTGTCGCTGCCCTTCACGGCATCGCCATAGTCGTTGGCCAGATTAGAGAGGATTTGCAGGAGCCCAGCGGTGATCAGCGCCAGCGCAGCCACAAGGGGGTCGAAATGTCCCTGCCACCAGGCCAGGGCCGTGCCCACTACAATGGCGGCAAAGGCGAGAGGAAGGGTTTTAGGACGCAGGCTTTCCAGCCAGGCACGCGTACGGCTGATTTTAGTCATAGGATGTTTAGCCAATAAAAATGGGGCTTTTCAGCCCCATCATCAGTGATGAAAATGCAATGACCGCGATTATAAGATAAAACGGCTCAGATCTTCATCTGCTACTAAAGCATCAAGATGCTTACTCACATAATCGGCATCGATGGTAATGCTTTGACCATTCAGGTCGCTCGCATCATAAGAGATGTCTTCCATGAGGCGTTCCAGCACGGTATGCAGACGACGCGCACCGATGTTTTCGGTGGTTTCGTTAACCTGCCATGCCGCCTGGGCGATACGCTTGATACCGTCTTCGGTGAACTCAATGTTCACGCCTTCGGTCGCCATCAGCGCTTTGTACTGCACGGTGACAGAGGCGTTCGGCTCGGTCAGGATGCGCTCGAAGTCTTCAGTAGTCAGCGCCTGCAGCTCAACGCGAATAGGCAGACGACCCTGCAGCTCGGGGATCAGATCCGACGGCTTCGCTACCTGGAACGCGCCAGAAGCGATAAACAGGATGTGGTCGGTTTTCACCATGCCGTGCTTGGTGGAGACGGTGCAGCCTTCAACCAGCGGCAGCAGGTCGCGCTGTACGCCTTCACGGGAGACATCCGGACCGTTGGACTCACCGCGCTTACAGATTTTATCGATCTCATCGATAAACACGATGCCGTGCTGTTCAACCGCGTCGATAGCGTCCTGCTTCAGCTCTTCCGGGTTCACCAGTTTGGCCGCTTCTTCTTCGATCAGCAGCTTCATCGCGTCTTTGATTTTCAGCTTACGCGGCTTCTGCTTCTGTCCGCCCAGGTTCTGGAACATGGACTGCAGCTGGCTGGTCATCTCTTCCATGCCAGGCGGGGACATGATCTCCACGCCCATCGGCGCGGCGGCGAGATCGATCTCAATCTCTTTGTCATCCAGCTGGCCTTCACGCAGTTTTTTGCGGAATGCCTGACGTGCAGCAGACGGCTCAGCAGGTTGTTCTGCCTGGCCCCAGTTGTTTTTTGCTGGTGGGATCAGCACATCCAGAATACGCTCTTCCGCCATCTCTTCGGCGCGATAGCGGTTTTTCTCGATAGACTGGACGCGCACCATTTTGATCGCAGAATCGGTCAGATCGCGGATGATAGAGTCCACTTCTTTCCCGACATAGCCCACTTCGGTGAACTTGGTTGCTTCCACTTTGATAAATGGCGCGTTCGCCAGTTTGGCCAGACGACGGGCGATCTCGGTTTTACCAACACCGGTTGGGCCGATCATCAGAATGTTTTTTGGCGTCACTTCATGGCGCAGCACTTCATCCAGCTGCATACGACGCCAGCGGTTACGCAGGGCGATCGCCACGGAACGCTTGGCGTTATCCTGGCCAATAATATGTTTGTTCAGTTCGCTGACAATTTCGCGTGGGGTCATTTCAGACATGAGAAATCCTTACGCCTTAGACGGCAATTCTTCGATGGTGTGGAAGTGGTTGGTGTAGATGCAGATATCACCTGCAATATCCAACGCTTTCACAGCGATATCGCGCGCGCCCAGGTCGGAATTCTCCAACAGCGCGCGGGCAGCGGCCTGGGCGTACGGGCCGCCGGAACCGATAGCAATCAGGTCGTTTTCTGGCTGCACCACGTCACCGTTACCGGTGATGATCAGTGAGGCATTTTCATCGGCTACTGCCAGCAGCGCTTCGAGCTTGCGCAGCATGCGGTCGGTACGCCAGTCTTTCGCCAGCTCAACGGCGGCTTTCACCAGATGGCCCTGATGCATTTCCAGTTTGCGTTCAAACAGTTCAAACAGCGTGAAGGCGTCAGCAGTGCCGCCTGCAAAACCGGCGATCACTTTGTCGTTATACAGACGACGCACTTTCTTCACGTTGCCTTTCATGACGGTATTACCCAGCGTGGCCTGGCCATCACCGGCAATCACCACCTGGCCGTTACGGCGTACACTTACTATTGTTGTCACGAGCAGACCCCCTGGTTACAGAATCGGGAAACAGAAGCCCTGAGCCTGTGCTCAGGGCTGAATAGAATGATAGATGGGGGGGAATTTGGGGGTTTCAACCCCCGGAAGCGAGTCGAATGCAGTTTGTGTGACCTGCCATCTTCAGGCGAGAGATGGTGCCGTCGGCATTGTCTTTGCCTTTGACCGGGCCAATTACCACGCGATTCCAGCCGTTGTTGGTGGTGATACGTGAATCAAAACCTTCGAAAGCCAGCTGCGCACGCACGGTTTCTGCCTGCTCTGCCCCTTTAAAGGAGCCGCACTGCACCATCCAGCGACGTTCGTCTTTCTTCTCAGCCGTCTGCTTTGGTGCCTCGGTCTCTTTGCTGATCGGCGCGGCCTGCTGCGTTTTTGGTGCCTGGGCAGTGGTATGCGCCGGGGTCTGCAGCAGATCCTGATACGGCTGATTTTGCTTAGACGGCTGCGCTTTCGGCTGCTGAACCGGTTGCGTCTGTGCAGTACGCGGCTGCTGATATGGCTGTTCCGCTACGCGCGGCTGCGCTTTTGGCTGCTGTACCGTCTGGCTCTGCGCCCACTGCTGTTGTTGCTGTTGCTGCTGAATCTGTTGCTGCGCCTGGCGTTGACGCTGCAGCGTTTGCTGGCGCTGCGCCGCCGTCTGTTCGTTCCACGGCACTTCGTTGAGCTGGGTAGGCTGCTGGCGCATATCGGCCTGCATCTGAGCCAGCAGCTGACGCTGTTCGTTGGTTAACTGGGTAGGATCCACCACCTCGCCACCGGCAGAAGGTTCTGTCGGCGCACGGACGCCCGGCTGGCGGCTCTCAAGCTCTTTAATATAGCGCCAGCGCTCTTCCGGTTTCGGGGGTAAGCCATTGCCGACAACTTTATTGCCCTGCAGCGCTTCTGCTTCTTCTTTTTTATGGTGCGTAATGAACCAGAGGCCGCCGATGAATGCCACCAGTACCGCCGCCGCAATCGCGACCATGGCAGGCGAGACCGCAGGCATGCTGCGTTGCGGTTTCCGTGAGCTACTCTTTTTGCGTCGCGAAGGTGCCGGCTGGCCGCGACGTACATAATCTCGTTGTGCCACTATCGTTTCGCTGTATTTTTTCGTTTGTCAGCCCGTCATGTTACTTAAGCGACGGGCCTTTGACCAGATGAGGAAGTCTGAAAGGCGGCGGCTTTACGTTAGCGCCTGGGTTGAACCGCGAACAATCAATTCACAGTCCAGTAAACGGGAGCCGCTGCTGACCGTCTGGCCGTTCAGTTGATCCAGCAATAACAGCATCGCTTCCCGGCCAATGTCATAGCGGGGCTGCGCCACGGTGGTGAGCGGCGGATCGCAAAACTCAGACAGGGAAATATTATCGAAGCCAATGATGGAGAGGTCTTTTGGCACGTTCAGGCCGCGGCGCTTGGCATACGACAGCGCGCCCAGCGCCATCACGTCGCTGTGGCAGAACACCGCGGTCGGCGGCTGGGGCAGCGAGAGCAGTTTTTCCAGCGCCAGCCCGCCTGCGGCATAGGTAAAATCGCCCCGGGCGATGTAGTGCGGATCCACAGTCGCCCCGGTGCGGCGCAGCGCCTGCACGTAACCCTGCAGACGATAGTGGCACAGCGGCATCTCTTCCGGCCCGGCGATACAGCCGATGCGTTTATGCCCCAACTCCTGCAGATAGTTCACGGCGTTGAAGGCAGCGGTGAGGTTATCGATGTGAACGGTAGGCAGTTCCAGCTCAGGGGCGAACTCGTTGGCCATCACCATCGGCGGCAGGTTGCGCTGCTCTTCAATGCTGGCATCGAAGGGCAGGCGTGAGCCGAGCAGCAGCATGCCGTCGATCTGCTTGGTAATAATCAGATCGATAAAGGTTTTTTCCTGCTGATTCTGGTGGGCGCAGTCGCCAATCAGCACCAGATAGCCCTGGGCCGCGGCGGTCACTTCGATGCCGCGGATAATTTCGCTGAAAAAGGGATCGCAGATGTCGGGCACAATGACCAGGATGGTGCGGGATTCGTTACGTTTGACGTTACGTCCCATCGCCTGAGGCAGATAACCGACCTCCAGCGCAGCCTGCTCAACACGATTACGTGTGGTCTGAGAGACTTTATCGGGATTCATTAAGGCTCGGGATACCGTTGCCGTTGAGACTTTTGCTTTCAGGGCAACATCTTTCATGGTCGCCGAGGCAACCTCTTTCCTGGACTTCAACCTCTTCTCCTCGCCGGCGTATCACCGCTTTTCTGACTGAGTCAGTTTTATCAGATTGCGAATGGAAGCGGTTACAGAATTTTCATAAAAAGTGTGAGGCATGTTGAATTTTTCGATCCGCCTCCCACCATTTTTTAGCTTTCGATGGGATCGACGTCCAGCACCCACTTCACTTTGCGCGCTTCCGGCAGCGTATTGATTAACGCCAGGGTGCCGCTGACGATATGTTGCAGGCGGATCCGCGACGGGTGTTGCAGCAGGATTTGCCAGCGATAGCGCCCGCCGCGTTTCGGGGCCAGCGCAGGAACCGGGCCTAAAATCCACAGCTGATTATCCACCAGCGGGCTGGCCTGCAGCAGGTTGCGCAGCTGCTGGAGGAACAGCGGTGCCTGCTGGTTGTTGTGATCCTCGGCGCGGATAATCACATGGCTGGTCCAGGGCGGTAATTGCAGGGTCTGGCGCTCGGCCAGCGCCTGCTCGGCAAAGGCGTCGTAGCCTTTATGCAGCAGGGTTTGCAGCAGCGGATGCTCGGGATGGTGGGTTTGCAGCACCACCTCGCCCTGCTTGCCGGCGCGTCCGGCGCGGCCTGCCACCTGGGTATAGAGCTGAGCAAAGCGCTCTGCGGAGCGGAAATCCGCCGAAAACAGCGCCCCGTCGACGTCCAGCAGCGCTACCAGGGTGACATCCGGGAAGTGATGCCCTTTTGCCAGCATCTGGGTGCCAATCAGGATCCGCGCCCCGCCGCGATGGACTTCCGCCAGCTGCTGCTCAAGCGCCCCCTTGCGGCTGGTGGTGTCGCGGTCGATACGCGAGATCGCCACGCCCGGGAAGAAGGGCGTTAACGCCTGTTCCAGCTGCTCGGTGCCCAGCCCGACCGGCACCATATGCGTCGAGCCGCAGGACGGACACTGACGTGGGATCGGGCGCTGGCTGTCGCAATGGTGGCAGCGCAGGTGATGCTGGGCCTGATGCAGGGTGTAGTAGTGATCGCAGCGCGGGCATTCGGCTATCCAGCCGCAGTCGTGACACAGCAGCGCCGGGGCAAAGCCGCGACGGTTGAGGAACAGGATCACCTGGTTGTTGGCCTGCAGATGCTGACGCATGCGGGTGATTAACGCCGGGGCCAATCCCGCCTGCACCTGCTGGCCTTTCAGATCGAGCACATGCTGCACGGCCGGACGCGCATTACCCGCCCGCCGCGTCAGGCGCAGCATGTGGTATTTGCGCTGGCGCACGTTGTGCAACGTCTCCAGCGCCGGGGTCGCGGAGCCAAGAATAATCGGGATCTGCTCGCTATGGGCGCGGTACACCGCCAGGTCGCGGGCGTGATAGCGCCAGCCTTCCTGCTGCTTATAGGAGCTGTCGTGCTCTTCGTCGATGACGATCACGCCGAGATTGTTAAACGGCGTGAATAAGGAAGAACGGGTGCCAATCACGATCGCCGCTTCGCCATTTCTGGCTTTCAGCCAGGCGCTGAGGCGTTCGCTGTCGTTTAAACCCGAGTGCAGCACTTCGACCGGAGCGTTAAACCGCTCGCGAAAACGGGCGATGGTCTGCGGGGTCAGGCCGATTTCCGGCACCATCACCAGGGCCTGCTTGCCCTGTGCCAGCACGTTTTCCAGCACGCTAAGATAGACTTCGGTCTTACCGGAGCCGGTAACGCCCGCCAGCAGCCAGGCCGAGAAGCGATCCGAGGCGCTGTGGATCGCCCCGACGGCGGTGGCCTGTTCGGTATTGAGACGCAGGCGGTCGCCGGACACGCTAAAGCCGTCGCGCCAGTCGATCAGCGCAGGCGCTTCGCAGGCCAGCTCGCTCAGCCCCTTTTTGCGTAAGCTCTGTAGCGCCGCGTCGTTAAAATCGAGGCTCTCGACCTGATGACGCCAGATCCTGCCCTGGCGTAACGCCGCCAGCGCCTGCTGCTGTTTCGGGGAGCGTTTCAGGCTGTTGATATCCACCGCCTGGCCCTGCTCGGTGGCAAACCAGTACCACATCGGCGCGTGGCTGGCGCTTTTGCCCTGGCGCAGCAGAATGGGCAGGGCGTGGAATAGCACGTCGCCAATGGGATGGTGATAGTAGTCGGCGGCCCACAGCAGCAGGCGCCAGACGCTGTTCGAGAACACCGGCTCGTCGTCCAGCACCTCCACCACGCTTTTCAGTTCACTGAGGGGCAACTCGCTTTGCTCGCTTACGGAAACGACAATGCCTACCCGCTGCTGTTTGCCAAAGGGCACCGTCACGCGACAGCCCGCTTTGGCCTGCATGCTGTCCGGCAGCAGGTAATCAAAGGTACGGGGAAGCGGAACGGGCAGGGCAACGTGAGCAACGGGCATCGAATCTTCCTGACTTGAAAAGTGGCGCGTTAGTATACACATTAGTGAAAGACGGCGTGCGGATCAGTTTGCATACCCTGGTTAAATTCTGTATGATTCGCCGCCTTTGGTGCACTTTGCATCAAAGAACTTACATTCAACATCGCGTGGTGTCTGGCGTTAGGGCTGGAAGAGCGACGCGGCCTTAACTGAGGTTCTCCCCATGAAAAAAGATATCCATCCTAAATACGAAATGATTACTGCAAACTGTTCTTGCGGTAACTCTATCCAGATCCGCTCTACCGTGGGCCACGATCTGAACCTGGACGTGTGCGGCCAGTGCCACCCGTTCTACACTGGTAAGCAGCGTGACGTTGCAACCGGTGGCCGTGTTGACCGCTTCAACAAGCGTTTCAGCATCCCGGGCTCTTCCAAGTAAGATGCATCCCGAAAAAAAAGCGCCGAAAGGCGCTTTTTTTATATCTGCAAATCAGTATTCCCACGTATCCGGGTCGATACCCAGCTCACGCATGATCACCTTCGCCTCTTCCGGAATTTCGTCACTACGCTCTTTGCGCAGGTCTTCATCGTTCGGCAACGGTTGACCGGTAAACGCGTGCAGGAACGCTTCGCACAGCAGTTCGCTGTTGGTAGCGTGACGCAGGTTATTCACCTGACGACGCGTGCGTTCATCGGTGAGGATCTTTAACACCTTCAGAGGAATGGAAACCGTAATTTTCTTTACTTGTTCACTCTTCTTA
>DERO01000010.1 GCA_002360945.1 Leclercia adecarboxylata
GCCGGGGTGAGGGCATCAGCGTGCGCATTTCCCCCTCACCCTAACCCTCTCCCTCAAGGGAGAGGGGATCAAACTACAGCGTATGCTCAGTACGGGCGATAATATCGTCCTGCGCATCCGGTGACAGGGCAGTGAAGAACGCCGAGTAACCCGCGACACGCACCACCAGGTCACGATACTGGTCCGGGTGTTTCTTCGCTTCCAGCAGCGTCTCGCGGGAGACGATGTTGTACTGGATATGCCAGCCTTTATGCACCTCGAAGAAGGTGCGCAGCAGCACCATCAGCTTCTGGCGGTCACTGTCGTTATCCAGCGTTGCCGGGTTGAGCTTCTGGTTCAGCAGCACGCCGCCGAGAATCGCTTCGGTCGGCAGCTTCCCGACAGAACCAATTACCGCCGTTGGCCCCAGGTGGTCAGTACCGGAAGACGGGCTTGCCCCTTCCGCCAGCGGGGTATGGGCTTTACGTCCGTCCGGAGTCGCCATGGTCGCCGCACCAAAGGGCACGTTGGCCGAAATAGAAGACGTTCCGGCGTAGTAGTTGCCGCCAATCGGGCCGCGGCCGTAGCGCGGGTTGTGGTATTGCTTCAGCTCTTCGATGTAGGTCTGGTAGGCGCGCGCCAGCAGCAGATCCACGCTGTCATCGTCGTTACCGTACTTCGGTGCGCCGTTGATCAGACGCTGGCGCAGTTGCTCATGGGTCAGCCCCTCGAAGTCATCCGCCAGCGCCGCTGCCAGTTCCTGCTGACCGATAGCACCCTGATCGAAGACCAGCTTCTTCACCGCCGCCAGGCTGTTGCCGAGGTTGGCAATCCCCACCTGCAGGCCGGAGACCCAGTCGTACTTCGCGCCGCCCTGCTTGATGCTCTTCGCGCGCTCAATGCAGTCATCCACCAGCGCCGAGCAGAGAATGTCGTGGACGTTCTCTTCCAGCATGGTGTCCACCACGTACTCAATCTCGATGGATTTACGGGTGTAGTATTTGATCTGGCGATCCCAGGCGGCCATCACCTCGTCGAAGTTGTTGAAGTTGCCTTCAGAGAGCGCTTTGACCTGCGGCAGGAACACCTTGCCGCTGGTGGCGTCGCGGCCGCCTTCCATCGCCGCCAGCATCACGCGGGCGAAGTTTATAAAGCTCATGCCGGTGCAGCGATAGCCCCACTTGCCGCCGACCGCGGTTTCAATACAGCCGATGGCGGCGTAGTCGTAAGCATCTGCTTTTTCGATGCCGAGCTTGATGAATTCCGGGATCACGATTTCATCGTTATTGAACGCTGGCATCCCGAAGCCGCAGCGGATCACCTGCACGCAGGCATCGAGGAAGTCGTTGCTCATGCCCGCATGGTAGCGCACGCTCAGATTCGGCTGGGTGGAGCGCAGACGACCGCAGGATTCCAGAATCGCGTAGGAGAGCGGGTTCACCGCGTCCATTGGCTCACCGTTCACCAGTTTCTGGCCGCCGATGGTGACGTTCTGGTACAGCGGGCTGCCGGCGGAGGCCTTGGAGTGGGAGCCGGAGCGGATCTTGTTCACTTCCAGCAGCTTCAGCCAGCAGCTGTGCAGCAGTTCGATGGCGTGCTCGCGATCCAGAGACTGGTTCAGCTCCACGTCGCGACGGTAGTAAGGGTAGAGATACTGGTCCATACGGGCGAAAGAGACCGAGTGGCCGTTGGACTCAATCTGCAGGATCAGCTGGATGAAGTAGCACAGCTGCAGCGCCTGCCAGAAGGTTTTTGGCGGTTCGTGGGCAATCACATCGCAGTTTTCCGCCATCGCCAGCAGTTCGTCGCGGCGGGTTTCGCGGGTTTCGCTGGCGGCCATCTCGCGCGCCAGATCGGCAAAGCGTTCGATATGCAGGCTCACCGCTTCCAGCACGATATCAATCGCTTTCAGGAACTGGTCGCCGTGCAGATCTTCCAGGCAGGTGAGGTTAATGCGGGAGCGGCGCTCGTCCACTTTGTGGCGCATGCCGTCGAGGCCTTTCTCCAGCACCAGCGGGAAGTTCACCGCCAGGTGCGCATCGCCGGAGGTCATGTTGCCCTCGGCTTTGATAATGCCGGTTTCCAGCAGACCTTTCTGCTCGTCGGTGAACATACCGTAGCAGCGATCCTGCACCGTCTGGCCGCGCCACCACGGGCAGAGTTCATGCAGAACGCGTTTGTTCTCTTCGCTCACCGCAAAGCCTGCGCCCGGACGGTCGGCGAGATCGTCGATCTCTTTCTCAATCCACGAGACGGTATATTCCGGGAAGATCGGCGCGGCGCGTACTTCGCTGGCCTGGTTGCCGATAATCAGCTCGTCATGTTTGATCCAGATAGTGCGCTGCGCCAGGTGGTGCGCCAGCGCCAGTGCGCGACGCACCGGGATCGGCTTATCCATATGCTGCTGGTACATTTCGGTGTAGTGCTGCGCACGCTCGGTACAGACCGGGGGCTTAACAATGTGGACCAGGGCCGTTTTGTGCGCCTTAATGCGATCGCTCAGGGTAGTAAGATTCAGCTGTGTCATAACATTATCCTCGTAAGGTCGCGGTTAACCCTTTCCGGGCGGCATACTGCCGGGCAAAGTCCAGTAAAGCAGGGTTATCGAGCGGTTTATCTGGGGCAGAGTAGGGTTGGCCGAGCAGGCTGTATTTGTTCATGCCCAGCGTGTGGTACGGCAGAAAATGGATGTCGTGGACGTTCAGTTCGTCGGCGGCAAAATTGGTAATGGCGGTAATGGAGGCCTCATCGGCGTTAAAGCCCTGGATCAGCGGCACGCGAATGGTGAGCTGTTTTCCGGCTGCGGCCAGGCGTTTGAGGTTATCCAGCACCCGTTTGGCAGAGCCGTCGGTCCACTGCTTAAACACCGCGCCGTCGACATGCTTCAGGTCGGCGAGAAATAGATCGATGTAAGGTAACGACGGCTCGATATAGTGCCAGGGTACATGCAGGCAGGTTTCCACTGCGGTGTGGATCCCCTGTTCATGGCTGGCCTGAAACAGCTGGCGCGCCAGGTCCGGGTTCATAAAAGGTTCGCCGCCGGAGAGGGTGATCCCGCCGCCGCTGCGCTCGTAAAAGGGCTTATCGCGCAGGACGGTGGCCATGATCTCCTCCACCTGCTGCTCTTCGCCGCAAACGGTCAGCGCCTGGGTCGGGCAGCAGTCGGTGAGGGTATCCAGATGGGTATCCTCAAGTTTCTCGCGGTGGATCACCAGGCCATTCAGCGTCCGGTCGATGACCGCAGGCGCCACCTGCTGGCAGAGGTTGCACCCCTCCAGGCACAGGCGAGCGTCGAACAGCAGGTCCCGCGACCGCGCGCGGCTCTCCGGGTTCTGACACCAGCGGCAGCCCAGCGAGCAGCCCTTCATAAACACCACGGTACGAATACCGGGGCCGTCGTGTGTCGAATAACGCTGAATGTTGAAGATCATAATGTCGCCTCTTGTTGCGTATGAAGATTAAATTACTTTCGAATGAAAGTTATCTTGACGCAAATCAACTCCGAAGCAGGTTTTGCCGTGTAGGGTTACGGCATAGTCATTTTTGAGGACCCGATCATGGAACTGTATCTCGACACATCCGACGTTATCGCTGTTAAAAAACTGGCCCGCGTGTTTCCGCTGGCCGGTGTAACCACTAACCCAAGCATTGTTGCCGCAGGTAAAACGCCGCTGGAGGTGTTACTGCCTCAACTGCAGGAAGCGATGGGCGGTCAGGGCCGTCTGTTTGCCCAGGTGATGGCCCCCACCGCCGAAGGGATGGTGGAAGACGCGCTGAAGCTGCGCGGTATCGTTGCCGATCTGGTGGTGAAAGTGCCGGTGACGGCGGAAGGGCTGGCGGCAATCAAGATGCTGAAAGCACAGGGCGTGCCGACCCTGGGGACGGCGGTCTACAGCGCGGCGCAGGGGATGCTGGCAGCGCTGGCGGGCGCGGAGTATGTCGCCCCGTACGTGAACCGCGTGGATGCGCAGGGCGGGGACGGGATCCAGACGGTGGCCGAGCTGCAGCAGCTGCTGACCCTCCACGTGCCGCAGTCAAAAGTGCTGGCGGCGAGCTTCAAGACCCCGCGTCAGGCGCTGGATTGCCTGCTGGCAGGCTGTGAATCCATCACTCTACCGCTGGACGTGGCCCAGCAGTTGATTACCTCTCCGGCGGTGGATGCGGCGATTGCGAAGTTCGAGCAGGACTGGCAGGGGGCTTTTGGACGGACTTCTATTTAACGTGCACCGGACAGTTCCCTCTCCCTTGAGGGAGAGGGTTAGGGGGAAATGCGCGCGCTGATTCGTGCGCGCTGATGCCCTCACCCCGGCCCTCTCCCACAGGGAGAGGGCGCAAACACTAAAACGGCAACCTTAGGGTTGCCGTTTGCGTTAACCTCCGCACACCTCACACCCCGGATTACGCATCAGCTTCATCTCGCGGAACTGGCAGGTCATCGCGTCGTACATCACGATTTTCCCCGCCGCGGGCGTGCCGTAACGGGTCAAAACCTTAATGGCTTCCATCGCCTGCATCGAACCCATCACCCCTACCAGCGGGGCCATCACCCCGGCTTCCACGCAGGTCAGGACGTTTTCGCCAAACAGGCGGCTCAGGCAGCGGTAGCAGGGCTCGTCCTCGGCGTACGTGAAAACGCTGATCTGGCCTTCCATGCGGATCGCCGCC
>DERO01000008.1 GCA_002360945.1 Leclercia adecarboxylata
ACTGCCAGGCATCAAATTACGTAGTGAACCGGGGCATTAAACCGGTGGTTACAGAAGTATTCGGTGGAGCGGTAGTTCAGTCGGTTAGAATACCTGCCTGTCACGCAGGGGGTCGCGGGTTCGAGTCCCGTCCGTTCCGCCACCTATTGAAAGCCCTGAGCTAACGCTCAGGGCTTTTTTCTTGTCTGCCGTCTGGATTATTGCTTTAAACGCAAAAATCCTCTGCTTAATACGCTCTTTTTTCACACATCCCCCGCAGTGATAATCCTCTCTATTAACAAACATGATGAAGAAAAGAGGAATTCAATGACTATCCCTGCATTTGGTCTGGGCACTTTCCGCCTGAAAGACGACGTGGTTATCGCATCCGTTAAAACCGCACTCGAACTCGGCTATCGCACGGTTGATACCGCGCAGATCTATGATAACGAAGCCGCGGTCGGCCAGGCTATTGAAGAGAGCGGCGTACCGCGCAACGAACTTTTTATCACCACCAAGATCTGGATTGAGAATCTCAGCAAAGAGAAATTAATCCCAAGCCTGAAAGAGAGCCTGAAAAAGCTGCGCACCGATTATGTCGATTTGACTCTGATCCACTGGCCGTCACCAAATGATGCCGTGCCAGTTGAAGAGTTTATGCAGGCGTTGCTAGAAGCTAAAGCCCAGGGGCTGACGCGTGAAATTGGTATTTCTAACTTTACTATCCCATTGATGGAAAAGGCGATTGCCGCTGTTGGCGCAGAAAATATCGCGACCAACCAGATCGAGCTTTCTCCTTATCTGCAAAACCGTCAGGTGGTTGAATGGGCGCAGCAGCACGGCATCCATATCACCTCTTATATGACGCTGGCTTATGGTAAGGCGCTGAAAGACGAAACCATTCTGCGTATTGCTGCCAAACATAATGCTACCGCTGCGCAGGTTATCCTGGCATGGGCAATGGGAGAAGGGTATGCAGTGATCCCTTCTTCCACCAAGCGTGAAAACCTGGCAAGCAACCTGCTGGCACAGGATCTAACGCTGGATCAGGACGATAAAAAAGCGATCGCCGCACTGGATTGCAACGATCGCCTGGTGAGCCCGGAAGGCCTGGCGCCGAAGTGGGATTAATTTAACCCTCCCTCTGTACTCTCACTAAACCCTCTTACAGCTCCTTCGGGAGCTGTTTTACATGCTCGCTCAGAAAGTCGATAAATGCCCGGATCCGGGTGCTCACCGCTCTGTCGCTGTAGTAGACCGCGCTGAAGGGCATCTCTACCGGCAGGCGCTTGTCTGCCATCAATTCGACTAACTCACCCCGCGCAATCTCCTTATCAATCATATAGTCCGAAAGACAAGCAATTCCGTTCCCTTCAAGGCATAACTGTTTGAGCGTCTCGCCGCTGTTGGACGATAAATCGCTGACCACTTCATGAAGCTGTCCATCATGGCAGGCGAGGGGCCAGGTGTTAAGGGATACCGGCTCCGTAAAGCCCAGGCACAGATGCTGCTTCAGTTCCTCAATCGTCTCTGGCTTGCCGAAACGGGCAATATAGGCCGGAGAAGCGATGATTTTGCGATAGCTGGTGAACAGCGGGCGTGCCCGCAAACTGGAATCGGTCAGCGTCCCGGCGCGGATCGCCACATCTACCTTGCGCTCAATCAGGTTGATAAAGGTTTCTGACGAGACCAGGGACAACGTCATTTCCGGATAACGTTCGCGGAAAGGTTTGATTAAAGGCATCAGGAAATGCAGCACCACGGGCGTGGCTGCGTCAATGCGCAACAGGCCGCGTGGTGTGCTGCGCGTCTCCATAATCTCTGTTTCTGCCGCCGCCATCTCCTGCAGGATAGACTGCACGCGCCGGAAATAGCGTTCGCCTTCTTCAGTCAGACTGAGCTGCCGGGTCGTCCGGTTCAGCAGACTGACGCCCAGCTTCATCTCCAGCTTTTTGACCGACCGGCTGACGGCAGAATTGGCCTGGCCCAACTGTTCGGCGGCGCGGCTAAAGCTGCCGCTCTCAACGACGGCGACAAAGATCGCCAGTTCCTCAGAGGTTGCTTTCATTGTTGCTTAATCCGCAAAATTGTATTGATACTTTGAGCATTTTTGTTATTTAAACACTGGCGCATACTCCGTGTCATCTTAATCCTGATGAGACGGAGTTTTTTATGCCTCTGGCGCTACTTGCCCTGACGATCAGTGCCTTCGCAATCGGCACAACCGAATTTGTTATTGTAGGACTGGTTCCTACGATTGCTGACCAACTTGCCATCTCTCTGCCTTCTGCGGGTCTGCTGGTCTCCATCTATGCCCTCGGCGTGGCGATCGGTGCGCCGGTGCTGACGGCCCTTACAGGCCGGCTGCCGCGTAAGCAGCTGCTGATGGCGTTAATGGTGCTGTTCACCGCAGGCAATCTTCTTGCCTGGCAGGCGCCTGATTACATGACTCTGGTGATTGCCCGTCTGCTGACCGGCCTTGCCCATGGGGTCTTCTTCTCTATCGGCTCGACCATTGCGACCAGTCTGGTGCCTAAAGAGAAAGCCGCCTCCGCCATCGCCATTATGTTTGGCGGATTAACCGTGGCGCTGGTGACCGGTGTTCCGCTGGGCACCTTTATCGGCCAGCACTTTGGCTGGCGGGAAACTTTCCTTGCAGTCTCGCTGCTTGGGGTAATTGCCTTGATCAGCAGCCTGGTGCTGATCCCGTCGAACATTCCCGGGCGTGCGGCAGCGACGCTGCGCGATCAGCTGAAGGTGCTGACCCATCCCCGTCTGCTGATGATCTATGCCATTACCGCGCTGGGTTATGGTGGCGTGTTTACCGCATTCACCTTCCTCGCGCCAATGATGCAGGATCTGGCCGGATTCTCACCGAATGCGGTCAGCTGGATCCTGCTGGGCTATGGCGTTTCGGTAGCGATCGGCAACATCTGGGGCGGCAAGCTGGCCGATAAGCATGGCGCCGTTCCGGCACTGAAAATTATCTTTGCCGCACTGGTTGTCCTGCTGCTGGTCTTCCAGTTTACCGCATCGATGCAATATGCCGCGCTGGCGACGGTACTGGTGATGGGGATCTTCGCCTTCGGCAACGTACCGGGCCTGCAGGTCTACGTGGTGCAGAAAGCCGAGCTGTATACCCCGAACGCCGTGGATGTGGCCTCTGGTTTGAACATCGCTGCGTTCAATGTGGGTATTGCGCTGGGGTCCATTATTGGCGGGCAGACCGTAGAACACTTCGGTCTGGCGCAAACGCCGTGGATTGGGGCGGTTATCGTTCTCGCGGCATTTCTGCTGATTGGCCTTAGCGGCCGCCTGGATAAGCCCGCTCGTGTTGTGCTGGGATAAGTCTGGTGTAAGCACTTGCTAACAAAACGAAACAGCGGTTTATCGGTAATTGCGTTGAAAGTGTGAGCTGAAAACCCTATAACATTAGAACCCGCTCCTGTTTCTGGACGGGTTCTGTCTATAGAGGTCGTTTCACATCGTGCGAAAAAATACCTATGCCATGCGTTATGTTGCCGGACAACCTGCGGAGAGGATCTTACCTCCGGGGTCGTTTGCGAGCATTGGCCAGGCGTTGCCCGCCGGCGCACCTTTAAGCAGTGATGAGAAAATCCGGGTGCTGGTGTGGAATATCTTCAAACAGCAGCGCGCCGAATGGTTATCCGTTCTGCAGAACTTTGGTAAGGATGCGCACCTGGTGCTGTTACAGGAGGCGCAAACCACCCCTGAGCTGGTCAGGTTTGCGACCACTAACTACCTCGCGGCCGACCAGGTTCCGGCATTTGTCCTGCCTCAGCATCCGTCAGGCGTAATGACCCTCTCTGCCGCGCATCCTGTTTATTGCTGCCCACTGCGGGAACGTGAACCACTCCTGCGTCTGGCAAAATCTGCCCTGGTGACCGTCTACCCACTGCCAGACACCCGTCTGCTGATGGTGGTAAATATTCACGCGGTCAATTTCAGCCTCGGCGTTGACGTCTACAGCAAACAGTTACTGCCCATCGGCGATCAGATCGCGCATCACAGCGGTCCGGTGGTAATGGCTGGTGATTTCAATGCCTGGAGCCGCCCGCGGATGAATGCGCTTTACCGCTTTGCGCGTGAGATGTCGCTGCGCGAAGTCCGTTTTACCGATGACCAGCGTCGCAAGGCGTTTGGGCGTCCCCTCGATTTTGTCTTCTATCGTGGTCTGAACGTGCATGAAGCCTCAGTGCTGGTGACGCGCGCATCCGATCACAATCCGCTACTAGTTGAATTCAGTCCCGGCAAGCCTGAGAGATAGAGGTGTGTCAGGTCTGCCGTGGGGCAGGCCTGCGCGGGTGCTGCCCTTTATTTTTCATCAACCGAAGGACAGCAAAAAATGACAACACAGTCCCATCATGACAACGTAGAAAAACAGTTTGGCTCCCAGGCGAAGGCCTATCTCACCAGCGCGGTTCACGCATCCGGGCGCGATCTGCAGCGTCTGGCTGAACGTCTGGCCGACTTTCCCGATGCCAGCGTGCTGGATTTAGGTTGCGGAGCGGGTCATGCCAGCTTTGTGGCGGCGCAGCAGGTCGCTCATGTTACGGCTTACGACTTATCCAGTCAGATGCTGGAGGTCGTCTCTGCGGCTGCCAGTGAGAAAGGGCTGGGGAATATCGCCACCCGACAGGGGTATGCCGAATCATTACCCTTCGCCGATAGCTCCTTTGATATCGTCATCAGCCGCTACTCGGCGCATCACTGGCACGATGTCGGCCAGGCATTGCGCGAGGTAAAACGGGTACTGAAGCCAGGCGGTTTGGTCATCATCATGGATATTATGTCACCGGGCCATCCTGTGCGTGATATCTGGTTGCAGACGGTTGAAGCCCTGCGCGACACCTCGCATGTGCGCAACTATTCCAGCGGCGAGTGGTTATCGATGTTCACGGAAGCCGGGTTGATTACGTGCGCGTTGCAGACTGACAGGCTGACGCTGGAGTTCTCCTCGTGGATTGCCCGTATGCGCACGCCAGAGGCATTAAGTCAGGCGATCAGGCTGTATCAGGAGAGCGCCTCCGCTGAAGTGAAAGCCTACTTTGAGCTGCAGGAGGAGGGCTCATTCACCAGCGATACGCTTTTTGCTGAAGCCCGGAAGGCGGGATAAAACAAAAAAGGCACCGGGGGAATCGGTGCCTTTTTTACATCTGGTCTCTGAAATCAGGAATCCGGGGTGGCGTTGTTTTTCACAAACAACGTTATCCGATCGCCAGGCTGCAGATTGTCGGTATCGCTGTTCCAGCGCATCACATCTTTGATGTTCACGCCGTGACGCTTAGCAATACTGGAGAGCGAATCGCCTTTTTGCACGCGATAGGTGATGCTATCGCTGTTATTGGCGAGACGCTGCGCGCTGTTACCCGCACCAATCGTCAGGTTCTGACCTACTTTCAGGGTAGATCCACGCAGTTTGTTCCACTGCTGCAGATCTTTTGCGCTCACGCCAAGACGTGATGCAATACCTGAAAGCGTATCGCCTGTACGTACCTGATAGCTACGGCTGTTAACCGGTGAGTTATCCGCGATCAGCGTAGACTGAACCGCAGCAATTTCACCCGCCGCCAGAGATACCCGTAACTGTTCAGCGTGTTTCTGCGGCACCAGAACGTACTTCGGCCCGCTGTTACCCAACGTAGAGCCTTTCACACCTGCGTTGAAGGCTTTCAGTTTGGTGACCGAGATACCTGCCATATCCGCAACCTGTCGCAGTTCAACAGGGTTGTTGATACGCACTCTCGCCAGCGCACGACTCTCGTCCGAGGTCGGTAGCTTCACGCCGTACTGTTCGCTGTTTTTGAAAATCTCACTCAAAGCCAGCATTTTTGGTACGTATATTTTGGTTTCCCGTGGCAGTGGAAGCGACCAAAAGTCGGTGGGTTTACCCCGTGCTTTATTCGCTTTCATTGCCTTCAGTACACGACCCTCACCGCTGTTATACGCCGCGACAGTTAATAACCAGTCACCGTCGAACATCTTGTTCAGACGTTGCATCATGTCGAGTGCTGCAGTCGTCGAAGCGACCACATCACGACGCGCATCGTAGTTGCGGGTCTGTTTCAAACCATAATTTCGCCCTGTGCTCGGTATGATCTGCCAAAGACCTGCGGCCTTGGCGCCAGACGTTGCATGTGGGTCAAAAGCGCTCTCCACTATGGGTAGTAGTACCAGTTCCATGGGCATGTTACGTTTCTTAACTTGCCCTGCTATCCAGTACATATACGGCTCTGCCCGTAAAGTTACATCGTGGAGATAGCTCTTATTACTTAAATACTTCTGTTTCTGTTCGCGAATCCGGCTGTTTTCCGGAATTCCCATCTTCAGCTCGTCGCCAATAGAGACCCACAAGTCTTGATCCTGTGCGAAAGACGTCCCATCGTCTGCCCATCGCGATTGACTTGTAAACTTCCCTGCTTCCCCTTGACCAGCTGCAGAAAGGCTCTGTGCGTGCTGTTGTACGTTGCCAGTGTTCTGAGACGACTGGCAACCCACAAGCAGGACAGAGGCGAGTAATATCGCTTTTGCCTTCATGTGTGTGTCAATAGTTGCTTAAAAGACGAGCGATGATAACGACGAATATTTAAAAAGGCAACACTCAATCGTCAGAAGTTATCTTTCTTAGCCCTTAACCATGCGAAAAACTCTTCTGGTTGTTGCATATTTGTTTCTTCATTAATTTTATTAATTAAATCAACGTCATCTGTTCTGAGAAATAAATTAATTTTACGCTCATTTTTCAGAATTCCGGGGAGTGTTTTTTGGTTTTTTGCACGTAACTCATTAACTTTGCGGTAATAATCCTGAATCGCCACATCCTGTGGCAAAACGTGCCTTGCAAACTTCATATTCGCTAAAGTATATTCGTGCGCGCAACAAATGAGGGTGTCTTCGGGAAGGGCGTTAATTTTCTGGAAGGACTGGTACATCTGGGCTGGCGTGCCTTCGAACAGTCTTCCGCAGCCGCCAGAGAACATCGTATCGCCACAGAAAAGATAAGGAAAACTGAAGAACGAGATATGTCCTAAAGTGTGACCCGGAGTGGCAATTACGGAAAACTCCGACTCAAGAATGAGGATCTTTTCTCCATCTTCGACTACGCGTGTGGTTCCTTTATCTTGTGTCTCAGCGGGTCCGTAGACCACAAGATGCGGAAATTTTGCACAGATCGCCGCCACGCCGCCTATATGGTCGTGGTGATGATGTGTCAGCAGGATCGCTTCCGGCTGCCACTGGTTGTGCTCAATGGCCTTCAGTACCGGCTCAGCC
This sequence comes from Leclercia adecarboxylata, assembly GCA_002360945.1. Lineage (GTDB taxonomy): Bacteria > Pseudomonadota > Gammaproteobacteria > Enterobacterales > Enterobacteriaceae > Enterobacter > Enterobacter adecarboxylatus_B. Next base: position 7,273 of record DERO01000008.1, read on the forward strand.
TCGCCAGGATCGACAATGATGCAACGACCTTCATCATTGCTTAAAACCCAGATGTAATTGTCCTGAAAAGCAGGAATACTGATAAGATTCATACATTACCTCTCATAGCGTGGCGGGTGTTTTGATGAAACCGGCAAGGATACCTCAGATTGTCTCAGCACCAGCACATTGGGCGGAATTGCCCTGGGGTGAATACTATCGCGAAGCGCTTGAGCAGCAGCTTAAGCCCTGGTTCGCAAAAATGTATGGTTTTCACCTGCTTAAGATTGGCAATCTGAGCGCGGAAATCAACACTGAAAGTTGTGGGATTTCACATCAGGTTAACGTTTCGCTGGGGGGCGAGCCGGTTCAGGTGAAGGCCAATCCCCTGCATCTGCCGTTTGCAGAAAAATCCGTGGATGCCTGCCTGCTGGCGCATTCGCTGCCCTGGTGCGACGATCCGCACCGGTTACTGCGCGAAGCCGACCGGGTGCTGATTGATGACGGCTGGCTGGTGATCAGCGGCTTTAACCCGATGAGCCTGATGGGCTTGCGCAAGCTGGTGCCCATACTGCGCCGCACCCCGCCATACAACAGCCGGATGTTCACCCTGATGCGCCAGTTGGACTGGCTGTCGCTGCTCAACTTTGAGGTGATGTACCATAGCGGTTTTCAGGTCTTACCCTGGACGCGGCAGGGCGGGAAGATGCTCACCACCCATTTCCCGGCGCTGGGCTGTATGCAGCTGATTGTGGCGCGCAAGCGAACTATTCCCCTGACGCTCAATCCCATGAAGCAAAGTAAAGCGAAAACGCGGCTGCGTGCCGCCGTCGGCGCCACGCGACAGTACCGTAAACCCTGATCAGGATTCCGGTTTGTACCCCACGTCTTCATGCTGCGGATTCATCGCGGCAGCGCGGGCCAGCTCGTCGCAACGTTCGTTTTCGGGATGTCCGGCGTGGCCTTTCACCCACTCCCACTGGATTTTATGCTGGCTGAGCGCCGCGTCCAGGCGCTGCCAGAGATCGACATTCTTCACCGGTTTTTTGTCGGCTGTTTTCCAGCCCCGTTTCTTCCAGTTATGGATCCATTGGGTGATCCCCTGGCGCACGTACTGGCTGTCGGTGCTCAGCACAATATCGCAGTGCTCTTTGAGCGCCTCGAGGGCTACAATCGCGGCCATCAGCTCCATACGGTTGTTGGTGGTCAGGCGATAGCCTTCGTTGAAGGTTTTTTCGTGCTCGCGATAACGCAAAATCGCACCGTAGCCCCCCGGACCCGGGTTGCCGAGGCACGATCCGTCGGTGTATATCTCTACCTGTTTACGCATCCTGGCAGACATCCTGTAATCAAAACGGTAAGTCTGACATAAATGGTCGCCGTCAGCACAGCAAAATAGCCTCCATGCGAATTAGCCTTTGAACGCCTGGTCAGGTTGTTTACAATGTCGCCGTTGAACAGAGCAGGTTTTCAGAATGAGTATTGCAGACACACATAACGCCGACAGGATCATCATCATGTTCTGCTGCTAAAGGATATTTGTAAACGCCAAGCTTTCTATCATCAAATACTGGTATCGTTGAGCTTCAGCTCGGTTCGATACCACGATACGCTTGTTTACACAAAATTATGTAAACCGTGAACAGAGTTCTGGCTCCATGGTTTACATTTTTCCATACTCATTCCTACACTCACAACCCTCTCATCTGAGATATTCCATCCCTGAAACTGCCGTGTAGGCAAAGCTGCGCTGATCCTAATCTTCCCTGTACCGCAAGTCTTTATAACGATAACCATGCGTTATGTGCTTATGAAGCCACTTGCAATCACGAACTAGTACCATTGTAAGGCTAAGGCTTCACTGCCTTGACCTCCAGGATTTGATAGAACTTAAAGAATATGTAACACAATGAATTAAATTTTATTTTTAAAGGAAGATAATCGAAAATGATCATTATATAATTCTGTATGACCATGCGTATTTAATCTCATTGATCCGAATACCACGTATTATCACATGTTTCTTAAAGAGCGTTTATGAAGATTAATTCTGAAACGGCGAATCAAACACATTGATCATCTTTTCTCTGAAACGGCCCAAGAACTGTAGTACTTCATTATTGGAATGCTCAGAGAGAGTCAGAGAGGATGCTATAACTTGCTCACAACTCGATTCGCTGTAAGAGAAAATTAGCTGCTGAGAATCTTTACTGTGAGATGGAGTTAGGCTGGGGTTGTTAAAGGAGACTTCTTGAACATTCTTAACATCATTTTTTTCTAGAACGTCAAAAATCACTTCACATTCAGGAACATCCTCTTTAAGCCGGTTAGCAAATTCAGTCAACTGAGATTCAGCAAATGTAAATAACCAAGCTTCCTGATTAGCAGATTTGTTGATTCTTAAGATCCGACCCAAAACTTGACGGAAATAGAGCTCGGTTTTGACTCTGCTTAAATGGCAACAAACCTGTAATCTGGGAATATCAGTGCCTTCACTAACCATCCCTACACTAACAATCCACTGTATTGAATTGGTCCTGAAGTGCTCAATAGTTTTTGCAGCATTGGGTTCTTTGTAGGATACAAGCACAGCCGACTGGTTAAAGATGTTCTTAAGAATATGCAAGATAAGCAAAGCATGCTGCACTGATGATGCAACTATCAAACCACCGGCATCTGGATTATCTTTGCGGATCGTTTTAAGCCGGGAGATCGCCAGATTTAGCACATGTTTCATTGACAGGTCATTTGTAATAACATCCTGATAGGTAATGTCCGAATGAGCCAATAAATCCTGTAAGTTCTTGAATATTTTTTTATCTTCATCGCTCTTTGAGAGAACTAATTGTTCATTATCTACCAAAACAATATTAGGCAGGCGGCAGACATAATCGCGAGTAGCTTCTTTCAGACCATAGGTAAAATCGCACTGGATACGTCCTTCAGAATCACTGTAACGTGCCATGACGATCGGAGCTTTATCAGAACGCCAGGGAGTACCTGTTAATGCCAGGGTGTATGCAGCATGTTTCTGGATGTTCAGGATAATCTCTTCGCCCCAACTATTCGCGTTTTCAACAGAGGTACCAGAGCAATGGTGAACCTCGTCAAAAATTACCAGCACGCGGTTCAGCTTCAATAGACTCCAGAAACCCTCGTTGAAGAAAAGCATACTTTGATAGGTGTAAGAACAACCCACTGCGCCGATGACACCATCGAAACGAGCATTAAAGCGCCGGTTGAAAGTATCGTGAATAGACTTAGATACTGAAACAGAGGGCGAAAAGCATAAAACAAAATCGATTTTACCAGACTGATACAGCTGAAATGCTAGTTCTGCGGCCATTTGGGTTTTGCCTGCGCCGGGCGTGGCCAGACACAAAAAATGTCTCTCATGCTGATAAATTTTGAGCGCTTTTTTGACACACTCTTGCTGCCATTGTCTTAATTTCATAAAACACTGCTCTTACAATAAGATAGCACATTGTTGATAGCAGTAATCTGTCCCATAAGGGTCGAGCTTTTTTCTCGTGATTTCATATAAAGCTTTTCAAGTTCAGACCGCATGTCAGGGAGATTCGCAAAAAGGGCTTTATATTCTTCCGATTCGCCAACGCTCATCATCAATGAAATTTGATACTGCTTCAGTTGAGACTCAAGGTATTTCATTGAGCTCTTGTCTGAACAAGCATCAAAATCAACTGACGAACTTTCATTAACCGTTTTATCTGACATTATTTCAGGTTCATTTATTACCATTGAATCTATAGGTATAAATAGCGATGTTTTATGAAATGTTGATTGTTGCGGGTTCGAAACGACCTTCTTATGAAGCTCACCACCTTTGACCATAGCTATGAGCGTCCTGTAGATAGCTCTGCGGTCTTCTGCATACAGCATAGCTTCATCATTCTGATGTAATAGCTTGTTTCTTAGTGATTTAACCGTAAAACCATCGAAGTCGTCGGTAGATAACGCGATTTGTATCTGTAAGTAATTTTTGTGCTTCAGTTGGGACATTAGTCTCTCGACAATAGTGACTCGAGGTAAAAAAAAACGGATTATAGTCCGTGGAACAAAAATCCTCAACCTTGGATAGTCTTTCTCTTTAACGAGATGAAGATGAAAGACTTATCTGTTCTTTTTGGAAAAAAACTTCGAGCAAAACGCAAAGCGCTTGGAATATCTCAAGAAAAATTGGCATTACTTACTGAAATTGATAGAAGTTATGTTGGAAGGATTGAACGTGGCGAGGTGAATATTACGCTGGAGAAGTTATATCAATTTGCAGAAGTGCTTCATTGTGATGTCCGCGAGCTTTTGCCTTAGTTGTTAACTAAACTCACTAATATGCAACCTTTTCATAGGCATGGCCGGGTATCACAAGCCTCAGCATTCCTCCAGAAATGTTTATTGGCTACCTTGCAGCCATTGACATAACTTAGTTGTAATTATTAACAGGGATTAATTGTCACTATGGCTGGCTTCACATAGCGACTAAAAACTCATTGCCAGTCCAACCCCGTAACCACTGGTATCATTACCAAACATATAACGCGCTACCAGGCGCGTACGTGTGATAAAGACCGGGTATTCACTGCTATCAAGCTCTATTCCTATGCCCACTGAACTCAAACTGTTAAATCCCAGCCTGCCGCGCTGCTCGCCCAGGTATTCGGTATGGGCACCTTCAAGCACATAGCGCACCGGGCTTTTTAACAGTGTCCAGTCTGATATTGGAGCACGGCGGCGCAGATACAGGCCAAGATTCTCCGTATTCGCATGACCTTCAACGGCATCGGAAGTATTACCAAAGGTTTGCAGCCTCATCGCCGAATAGCGCAGTTCGATATCGATATCTTGCGGCTTTGAAACGAGCTCATAGTCGAGCATCAACGATCCGCCGGTTCCGTAAGCGTTCAGCCTACCACCGTCCAGAAAATCATAATCCGCGTTTCGGCGCCGCTCTATAACCCATGCACCTATTCGCACATCACTGGCCATAGTGCCCAGCATCACATTTGCAATGGGTCGCAGGACCAGGTTTCCACCCCAGCAATCGCGATAAAGATGGAAGTCCCAACCGATTCCTCCGGTGCCGGTAAGACTGTTCCAGCGGGTGGGGATCCGCCGAGTTTCCGTGCCATTACTCACCACAAATTGCGGATCATAGCGGCTATATCCCAGCGCCCCTTCAAGGTAAATCGGGATGGACTCGCTCAGGGTGGCACCGCCGCCGAACTGAGTGATGGTGAGCTCATTACTTTCATTGCTGCCAGTGCCGATATTCAGATCGCTGGCGGTCACGTCAGGGACCACCATATAACTCATCAGGGTTAATACAGCATCGGCGCGTTGCTTAATGCGAGGGTTGTCCGCAGCAATGCCCGACGGGCTGAAAATCATCGCAATGACGAGTAATAAAAAAAAGCCGGGAAATGCCGCAATCATAACGTGTCGCAGCCTCAGCCAGTCAGCGGGGATAAAGTAACTATAGGGTAAGATGAGAAGAAGAGGGCTGTTGCGCCACCGGACATAACTCTCAACGAAGAAGGGGGGATATGCCACCTGGACGATCTTATGGCATATCCCTGTTACTGATTCATCAATCTGCAGTACCGCTAAAACTAGTGCGTCTCATCGAACTGCAGCAATCGTCCGGTATTTGCCAGAACCATCAGTGTGCTTAAATTATGCAGCAGGGCGGCGACAAGGGCGCCTGCACCCCCCAGCCATCCGAGGGCTGCCGCAGCCACAATAAAAATGGTCCAGCCAATGCCAATGATCACGTTAACCAGCAGCGTGGTACGACACTTACGGCTTAGCCTGATGGCTATGGGAATACGGCGAAGGTCGCTTCCAGTAAGCACCACATCAGCTGAGAGCAGGGCGATATCTGCGCCATTGGCACCCATTGCCATACCGACGGCCCCGGCTTTAAGGGCAAGCGCATCATTGATGCCATCACCCACCACCAACGGACGACTGCCTCCATCCACCGCTTTTTGTACCTCTTCAAGCTTAGTCGCGGGCAGTGCCTGAGCAACCACATCGGTGATATTGAGTTTTCTGGCGACCAGATGAGCGGCTGGAATACGGTCCCCGGTAAGCATTAGCTGCTTAGTCACCCCTAGCTGTTTCAGTTCAAGAAGTGCGTCAGCGGCTTCAGGACGTAAAGCATCGGCAAGTAAAAACCAACCGAGAAAAGCGCCGTCAAGCGCAACGCCTACCAATGGCCCTTCATGTTCAGGTATGGCCAGGGTCGGAACGGCGTGCGCAGCAAAGAGGTCAACACGGCCTAAAAGAGCAGTGCCGCTGTTTGTCTGCGCGACTACGCCCAGGCCTTGCTTCTCTTCTGCGCTTTCAATAACGATGGAACTGTCTGACTGCACATATTCAGCAAGGGCGTGACTGACCGGATGGCTACTGGTAGCGCCAAGCGCGCCCGCCAACTGGAGTACGGTTTGATAGTCAGCCCCAGGGGCAAGGACTGCATCCACAAGGTGTAAACGCCCTTGAGTGAGGGTGCCTGTTTTATCAACGATTAGTGCATCGACATCCGCCAGTTCCTCCAGAAATGCAGCGTTTCGAATCAGAATGCCGTGGCGCGCGGCCACCGCGATGCCAGCCATTGCGGTGGCGGGTGCAGACAATACCAGGGCACAAGGGCAGGCTGCTACCAATACGGCCAGCATGGCCTGGCTATCGTAAGTTAAAAACCAGGTACTGGCGGCAATGAGCAGCACCAGAATCAAATAGTGCGAAGCGTAACGTTCGAGTAGACGCGTAATAGGGGGTTTAGCCTGTTCGGCGTCTTTCATCAGCGCAATGACTTTGCCGAGCGTCGATTGTTCGCCAGTGTGCATGACTTCCATCCGCAGTAATCCGTTAAGATTGATGGCGCCACCGAAGATCAGACTGCCCGGACCCGCTTCCTGAGGAACGGATTCTCCGGTAATTGAGGCGACGTCCAGACTTGCGTGCCCGCTTAGGATCTTGCCATCAGCAGGCACGTTATCCCCGGCGCGGATCTCAACAATATCCCCTTTACGAACTGCCTGACTGTCGATTACAACCAGGGAGCCGTCTTCATTAACACGTCGCGCTTTGCTGCGGGTAAGCTGAGTCAAACCCGCGATGGCCTGGCGGGTGCCCATGACGCTGCGCTCTTCGAGAATATGGCCAAAAATCATCAGCACCGGTAGCAGCGCGGCGGTAATAAGATCGCCCAAAGCCCATGCCCCGAGCATGGCGAGTACAATCAGTAAATCCGTAACCCCATGCAGATCGGGGTGGCGCAGGCTATGCCAGCCCGCGCGAAGTACCGGTACTGCAACCAACAGCCAGGCCACACCTGCCAGCAAATCGCTGATGGCCGTCTGCTGTGGGGCGATAGAGCGCCACAGCAGGCTGAGCAGGATCAGGCCAATAGTGCTCATGGCCAGAGACAGTTGAACGGTCATCCGCCGCCGCTCTTCGGATGTGAGTAATCCCTGGCTAAAGTTAGGATGAATGTGTCCGTGACTACACTGATGACTCATGGGATACCCCCAAAGAACTGCAAGGATGAAGACGGCGTTTCTGCCTGTGATGCCGGGCCGGTAAGAATCAGATTACTACTGTCCTGAGGATTGACGGCAATCACCTGACCTGCGCTGGAAAGAACAGACGAAACCCTTTCTCGCCAAAGGCGCTGAAGCATATCGGCTTCGCTTCCTTCTGCCCGGGCCTGTGCCAGTTTGATAATGGATTGGGTCGCGATTTCAGCTTTCGCGTGCATTTCGCTGCGTCCGGCCTCGGCCTGTTGCAGGATCCGATCCGCTTCTTGTTGGGATTTTTGGTGCAGACGGGTGGCCTCATTTTGCGCCTGTGCAATTTTCTGCTCAGCCTGCTGACTGGCCGTCAGGACGGCGTTAAAAGCAGCGACAGCGTTATCCGGTAACGAGGAGGCGATATCCACGCGTTCAATGGTTATACCCGGGTCGTTTTCCGTATCCTTAAGGCGCACCAGGTCCTGTTCAATCATCTGCTTGAGATCGCCCCGCAACTTTGCACGTTCCTGTGCCGCGTGGCTGTCGTTTTGCATGGTTTCCGGACGAGCAACTAAGACAGTATCCAAATCACGTCCGGCGCACACCAGCGTCGCGGCACGCTGGGCCAGTCGGTCGATGAGCGCGTCGATATGCGGACGCTGCAGGACGTAGCGCAGAGGGGCGTCGATGCGGTAAAACACCTGCATATTGAGCTGCACAATTCCGGCATCGCCAGTCAGGAGATAACCTGCCCCGGTGCCAGCATCCGAATACATTTGCGCCCCGGAAAGCAGTTTTAGCTGCTCGCTGCGCTTAAGTGGTTTCACATCATGCTGCAAAATGCGATCTGAGCCAGGAATGATTTCAATGCGATCAACCGGTTTCGGCCAGGCGAAAAGCATTCCCGAATGTTTTACCGCGAGCGGTTTGCCAAAGCGATACACTACGGCCTGGCTGTCGGGGGCGATTTGATGGAAGCTTGAGAATAGCCACACCAGCGCCGCCAGTAGCGTGGCACCATACAGGCTAAAAAAAGCAATCCGGTAGGATTGTCCCCATGGGGTCATCGTCACGGCATGTTTCTTCATCGTGCCGCCCTGTCTGTTTCTGCGGGTTGCTGTACCAGTGCCTTGAACGGTGCAGCATCTGTACTCAGCACGATCCGCGTACTTTTATTCACCACATCGTTAAGCGTATCGAGAGAACGCAGTAAATTATAAAGCTGCGGATCGAGGGCATAAGCTTTGGCGTAAATGGCTGCGACGTCTCGCTGTGCCTGGGCGGTGATGGTGGCGGCTTTAACCGAGGCATCAGCCTCAGTGATGCGTGCATCTCTATCGGCTTTAGAGTGAATTTCAGCCGCCAGACGATTACCCTCTGCGGTGCGTTCAGTGGCGATAGTCTCTCTCTCCGCCCGCATGCGCTCGACGGTGGCGGTCAACGTAACCGAGGGCAGGGTTAAGCGCTCGATGCCGACCTGAACCAGCTCTATTCCGTAGCTGTTCAGCAATTGTTCTTTAAGCTGGTTTTCTATTTGCTTTTCTAACTGGGTAATTTTTACCTTTTTGCTGTCGGTATTAACGATGTCGGACAAGGCGTAATTACTGGTGGTGGTCTCCAGCGACGAGCCGATAAAGGTACGAATTTGCCGGGCGGCTTCCTCAGGCTGGTTTTGTACAGCCCGAATAAAGCGCAGAACGTGTTGCTGGTCAGGATTGACTTTCCAGATAGCCCAGGCCTGCACAATAACTCGCAAGCCATCGCGTGTGCCGACATCCTGCAATCCACTGGAAGTAGATCGCGTACGCAGGTTCACTTCCATCGGCGATTCAAACGGCGCCGGTAAACGCCAGGCCAGGCCGGGCTCAAGCAGTACCCGGACCGGACTTCCAAACCGGGTTACGACGGTCGCGTTTCCCGACTGCACCTGAACCAGGCAAGCCGTCAATATCGCCAGGGAGACCAGTAACGCTGCAACGGCGTAGCGAAGCCACTTTCGTGATGCGTGAGGAGGGCGAGCAGAGGGTACGGTCTGCCCAACTTTCCCTGAGTTCGCAGATGTTGAAATAGTATGGATCTTCATGGTGCGTGGGCCCTTTATCTTTGCGTCTTATCGGGAAGGTTGAGAAAACTGGCGTAAATCAAGCATGGGTTCATTCACCCCGGAAGCCTGGTTATCAATGATCAGCAGTGGCGTTTGGGACAGGGCTTTGCTGTACGTCTGGTAACGTCGCTCATTGATGTAGGCTTCAGGGTTAATTTTCCAGGCGTCATACTCCGCGATATAACGTAATTGGGATTTATTGGCCTGAGCCTGCAGCTCATTCGCCGCCGCTTTTGCCTTATCGATGGCGACAGTGGCTTTGCGTTGGGCATCATTCGTCACGGTTGCTGCATAGCCTTTTTCACGCATGATGCCCGCGTTTGCTGCAATTTGAGCAGCCTGAACGCCGTGATAGGCATTGGCGGCACCGGCCGGTGGGTGGATGGATTCAATCCGCGTGTACAACAACTCCACGCCGGTATCTAAGCGGTTCAGGCGTTGCTGAATTTCTTTATTGAGGGTGGCTGACATGGTTGAACGCTGCTCATTGAGCAAATCGTCGAGTTGTTGATGAGCAAAATATTTTGCCAGTACCTGCCGTGAAACCCGCTGTATAAGGGTAGGCAGATCCTCGGTCTGATAGAGACTTTTCATGGCATCCGTATCCTGCATCCCAACACGCCATATCAACCTGATATCCATATTGACGATTTGAAAGCTTTGCTTGTCGTTGATGGCACTGGCAATCAGCTGAGCCTGATCGGTTGTGTGGCTGTTATCCCACAGGCGCCAGCTATCCTGGGGGGCCGGGCCTTCGACACTATCTGCAATTTTCAGAGGTAACGTTTTTTCAGGCGCTTCTGCTTCACTCAGCTTGAGTTCATGGACAGCACCATAATCAACCTTAACCACTTTACCGAATGGCCATGGCAACCCGACATGGAGGCCAGGCTTAAGCACAGTAACCGGGTGTCCGAAGCGTTCGTATACGCCACGGTTATCTAAGGCGACCTGATTCAGGCCACTGACTAACCATCCAACCACCACTATGCCGAATACCACCGGCACGAAGATCTGGCCTATCAAGCGGAAAGCCTGAATTTTGCTGACATCCACCCCGAAGTGCTGGAAGATCTTCCTTCTCATTTGCTGCAATGGGCGGATTGGCCACTGATACTGTTCGGCCACCAGGCTTCGGGTAATAAACGGATGAGGCTTGTCTGGGGCGGGAATGTAGAAAAGGGCGGTAAAGACACGAATACCTATCTCAATCGCGACCAATAGCAAAATTAGACTGGCAATTTTCATCAACCAGAGTGAAAGCCACGGGATATAGGTGAAGAGTGCCAGCGAAATCGTGACCAGCAGGAAAATACTGAGTAAAACGCGTAGCATGCCCACACTGAGATTGTGCATCGGCCAATCGCGGATTGGTCGGTAGCTCAGCATTCTTTCGCATACCAGCAAGGCAAACGTGATGGCTAATAATAGTGAGTTAACTGGTATCGCGTTATTAAGGACGGTTACCTGTTCAGGCACCGCTTTTAAATTGGCCGTCGTAAGATAAATCGCGACGGCTACACAAATGGCCGTTAAGGCAATATGCCCAATATGTTTAAGCCAGAGTAGCAGAAGCGGGGGCGGCGTGATTTTTCGAAATACCCTGCGCGTCGTATTATCACTCAGGGGGTTAGCTTCAATCTCTTTTCTGAATGCGGGCAAGCTTAGCCGCAGATTCACGATGACGGCGAGGACAAGCGCAAGGGCCGCAAGCAAGGGCTGACAAAAATTCATCCATGGCGTGCGTACTGTATCGGGTAACCAGTAAAGATAAACAAAGCCCGTTGTGGCCAGCAGTGCAACCACCAGAATTCCACAGAACACAATACGCGTGCGCAGGCGTTTGATTTGCTGATGCTTTACGTCGGTATGGTCAGGCACCATAAAAGCTCCATATAAAATACGGCTAAACACAAAGCAGTTAAAATGAGTGCAGAGAGAAGATTATTTTTATGAACTTATTGCAGATAAAGTGGCGTGGAGGGTTAAAAATTTCCCTCGCGACAATGCCGCGAGGGAAATAGGCTTATTAAGGCGTGACGATGTTGAACCAGAACTCAAACTTGTCCATATAGCTCAGCATCTGATCAAGTTTGGCGCCGTCGCCTGTTAATTTAACGTCACCACTGTCTTCAGCCTGTTTAAGGGTAGTTTCTTTCAGGATGATTTTATTCAGTGTGTCGCGGCTAAGTGTCAGGGTTGCATCAGCATTCTGTGCTTCAGCATTCGCGGTATGGTTTAGCACCCCGTTCTCCAGCTCAAGCTTATACTTACCGCCTTCGCTGCCTAGGTCGATATTAAACACCGATTTCGCTGTGCCAGCTTTCTGTCCATCGATATGTACGGCCAGATAATCGAAGAACATCTCTGGCGTCATCGCCCGGACGGTGTCCGGGCTGGCAGTGTTCGGGGTAGGACCTTTCACCACGCCGTTACGCAATTCCTGCGCGCCAGTGAGGTAGAAGTTACGCCACGGTCCTGACTCCGCCTGATAACCCAGTTGCTCAAGTGCATCCGCTTCCAGATTACGTGCCGCCTGGTTGTTTGGATCGGCAAATACAACCTTGCTCACTACTTGTGCAACCCAGCGGTAGTTCCCCTGGTCAAAGTCGGTTTTCGCTTTCTGCAGAATGGTGTCCGCACCGCCCATGTACTCTACGTATTTCTTCGCGCCTTCTTCTGGTGGCAGTTCATCCAGAGTTGCCGGGTTGCCGTCGAACCAGCCAAGATAGAGCACGTAAGTGGCTTTCACGTCATGGCTTACCGAACCATAGTAACCGCGGTTCGCCCAGGTATGGGCCAGCGTATCCGGCAGTTTAAAGTTAGCCGCAATTTCATCCCGGGTCAGGCCCTGGTTGGCCATGCGCAGAGTCTGGTCGTTGATGTAACGATACAGGTCACGCTGGCTCTTCAGCAGTTTATTGACGTTTTCTTTACCCCAGGTCGGCCAGTGGTGCTGGGCCATCAGGATTTCGGCTTTATCACCCCAGCGCACAATGGCTTCGTTGATGTATTTCGACCACGGCAGTGGCTCACGGATCTTCGCGCCGCGCAGGGAATAGGTGTTGTGAAGAGTGTGGGTCACGTCTTCTGCAGATTCGATGATTTTCTTCTCTTCGATAAACCACAGCATTTCAGACGGTGCTTCAGACCCTGGGGCGAGCATGAAATCATAGGTCAGGCCATCAATAGTCTCTTTCTGACCGTCTTTCTCAATGATGTTGGTTGGCGCAATCAGGGTAACCGTACCGGCAGAAGTTGTGGTACCCAGCCCCGCACCGACCTGTCCTTTGGCATCCGGTTTCAGCAGGTTGCCGTACATATAGCTGGCGCGGCGGCTCATCACGTTACCGGCCATAATATTCTCTGCCACTGCGGCTTCCATAAAGCCTGCCGGGGCGTAAATTTTGGTCTTGCCCGCTTTTACGTCGGCTTCATCGACTACGCCGCGCACGCCGCCGTAGTGGTCAACGTGGCTGTGCGTATAAATAATCGCGACAACAGGTTTTTTACCCCGGTTTTTAAAGTAGAGATCCATCCCGACTTTGGCCGTTTCTGCCGAGACCAGTGGGTCAACAACGGTAATACCGGTTGTCCCTTCGATAATGGTCATATTTGACAGATCGAGGTTACGGATCTGATAAACACCATCAGTCACTTCAAACAGGCCACTGATATTAATTAATTGGGACTGTCGCCACAGGCTGGGGTTAACTGTATCCGGAGCTTTTTCACCTTCTTTGATAAAAGCGTACTGTTGCGGGTTCCAGACAACGTTTCCTTGTTCACCGTGGATTACTTCAGTGGGAAGGGGAGCAATGAAACCTTTATGTGCGTCAGTAAAATCAGTGTTGTCAGAGAAAGGAAGCTGGTTATACAGCTGGTCATTGGCTTGTTTTGTCGCTGCGGTTGCATCCTTGGGAGTAACATCGGCATACGCTGGAATAATAAATGTTGATAAAAGTCCAGCGAGCGCCAGTCCTCTGGCTATGGGTTTCAGTTTCATTTCAATCCTCACACTTTTTTTGAGCGGCCCAAAGGCGATTGGCTGTTTTCCTGAAAGTTACATTCTGTAACCTGCAATAAGAAATATAACTGGTTGTTTATAATCAGCAAGAAAATTCTTAAGGCGCTTAAATAGTAGGGTCTGCTAATCATTTGGAAAACAATGTATATATTTTAACGCCTTGCCTTTCGTAGTTCATTATTTTAATATCGTCAATGACTTATTGATTTTTTTATAAGATATTGTTTTTAAGTGTTTTTTTTAGATTTCATTGGCGTGCAAAAATTAGTAGGTGCAACAAGATGAAATGGCATCTATAGGGGATTAGGAAGCAGATGATTCATATGGCGTTTTTTAGGTTGAACAATGATGGCTTCGTTTTAACATCAGTCAGTTACCTTCAATACTCGGTATAAGCGTTTAATTCACAGTGGTGATTGTTGTTTGCCGAAAATAGCCTTTTGTAGAGGTTTTGCAGATTTCTTGTTTTTCAAGTGCGAGTAAACAAATGCATACCGTTAGTATGGAAATAAAACTAAATTAAAAAGTGTTCTCATGTATATCGATAACTAGCTGTTTTAAAAGGTGAACAATTGCAATAATGACTATTCGTGAAAATTAAATATTAAGCTAACCTTAAAGTGCCAGGAGTTGGGTGTTTCTCGATTTTTCTTGATGTTTCCATAGATTTCTAGCTACTGAATCAGACAAGGTCAGTTATGAATAAAATCTATCGTCATGTATGGAGTCACGTCGCAGGCTGCTTTATCGCAGTAAGCGAACTTTCAACTTCGCATTGTGATAAAACACGTTCTCGTCGGCGAATATTGGCAACCGGTGCCGTTACGGTGGTACTTTCTGGTTTAGCGGGTTCGGCTTATGCAGACGACGTGAACTGGGCGACGGCCTATCCCAGTTATTTATTCCCGACTGACCCCGCTTATAACTTTGATACCGTTCTTGATACTGGCGTCGCCTTTAATATCGATAATGAGGTTTTACCGAATCATTATGCCCCGGGCACCACGCTCAATATTCTCGGCCCGATCCCGCAGCTGCCCGATGTCTCGTCGGGTAATGGCGTTACGGGACGCGCCGTTTCAGTAGTGAATGCTTTGCCCGGAGCTATTGCCCCGGAAGGTGATCGGATCCTCACCATCACCGCGACGGATTCTCAGGGAACGGTTACCCCGATTACGGCGGCGAATATCAGTGAGTTTACCTACTCGCCAAACCCGGCTAACCCGCAGCAGAATCAGGAACTCAATGTTGAAGTTCCCGGTCTGGACGGAAGTTTCCAGGTCATCAGTATTTACGACTCTTCCACCTTCGTTTCTGCTGACGATACCCCTGTCGGCAACATGCAGTTGTCGGTGTATGATCCTGCCTCCGTGCGGATCATGAATCAGTTTGGCATTGTCGCAGTCGACACTGACGGTGGGACGGCGAATATCAATATCGGAGCAGACACCAATGGTGCGACCCCGATTGCGGCGGCCGCGAATACTCTGGATCTCCTGACCAAAGACTCGACCCTGGCCCGAGCTGACGGAGATGGCACCGCCACCAGTGCGGTTAACTGGCAATCCGATAACTATATTCATTTCCGCCCTGCGGCGGTGATCAGCACCCAGACCCAGAGCGTGGGCGCACAAAGTACCCAGTACAACTACACCCTGACCTTACCGAATTACACAGAACTGCCCGGCGGACGGGTGGTCCAGCTGGGTAGCCGCACCTTTGACATTACTTCTTCCGATGATATTGCCGATGTGAACAACTATCTCACCGGCCAGGGTGCCTATGCAGGTAGCCCACAAATCCAGTACTGGCTGACGGCAGGTGCCAGCGTACAGGGCGAAGTGATTGACTCGGCGGTTGAAGCGCAGACGGTGTACAACGCGATCATTACCGGTCTTCTCAATCAGGCACAAAGCACCCAGATAAACCTCTCCTATAACGTCTGGGAAGATCGGCTGACCCATACCAACAACGCAACGATCGGCACTGGCGACTTACGGGTTATTTATGCGAATGGTGATGGGGCGACCGGCACGGTGACGTCGGACAGCAGCCTGGCTGTCGATGGTGCCTCGGCGGTAATGGAAGCCTTCGATGGTGGCGTCATCACTAACAATGGCACCATCAATGCCTGGCGCAGCAGCAGTAGCAGCCCAACCACTATCGCGATGCTGGCCCAGTACGGGAATGCGATTAACACCGGAGTGATTAATGCCGGGTTATTTCTGGAAAAAGACGGCACTAATCAGAACGTGAGCAATGCCGGTAGCGTAGGGATGGCCGGATTGACCAATGCCACGCTCAGCAACCAGGGCATCATCAACGTTGCGGTGACGGATAACGCGTCTCATAACGCATGGGGGATGGCGGTAGGCGACAACGGCACCCTCACCAATACCGGCTACATTACCCTGACAGGCAACAGCCGCAATCCGGATGGCCGTGCGGGCGGGTATGCGATTCTAAGTGACTCCACCGGGACGGTGACCAACGCAGGACGCATTTTTATTGGTGGTACTCCAATCACCACTATCGCGGTACCTCAGGCCATTAATCTGGTCGGCAGCGGTAATTTAACCGCCGGGATGTATACCACCGGCAAAGGCAGCATGGTTAACACCGGCACCATCACGCTGCTGCCCAAAACCCGCAATGCTGCCGCCATACTGGTTGATGGCGGTACAGAGGATGTCACCAACAACGGACGGCTGAATGTCTTGGGCACCCTGACGTCCACCTCAAGCGGAGAGATCTCTGCGGCGGCCAACTATGGGATGTATGTCAAGGACAATGGCGGTGTGGTCACCAATAACGGCAGCATTTTCGTCAATGGTGACAATAACATTGCCCTCAACGTGCTGGCGCAAACCGCCGATGCGTCCCTGAACTCCACGGCCAGCGGGGCGATCATTGTCGGTAGCGCAGGGGATACCGGCGGCACCGATAACCAGCCCTACACCTATCGAAATTATGCGATGTATGCCGAAGGGTTAAACAACAATGCGGCACAGGTAACGCTCGATTCCGATATCAGTCTGCTGTCAGCAGGGGCTATCGGCGTACATGCCCGTGGCGATGCCACTATTGATATCGGCGCGGATGCGTCACTGGCGTTCCAGAACTCTCAGCAAATCGGCTATTACGCCTGGGGCCAGGGCGCGAGCATTAACATTACCAACGCCACCATTACCGATAATGGCCAGACTGACTCCATCCTGTTCGCCGTCGATCATGGGGCGACATTTAACGGCGATACCGGCACGGGCAGCAGTTACAACCTGCAGGTCTCAGGTGCCGGATCTACCGGGGTCTTCGCCAATGGCGTGGACGATTTGAACAATGCCGATCCTGCGGATGATGTCGCTACGCAGTTAACCACCGGGGCGGCGACGATCGCCGTTTCTGGCGCCAACGCGGTGGGCGTCAAGGTGACCGGCGGGGCAAACGGGGCCATCACCGACGGGGCCATTACCCTGGCAGGCGATAACACCACTGCTGTGTTGGTGGATGGCCGCAACTACAATATTGATGCCACCATCGACCCGCAACCACGGGAAACCCTGGTGACTTCTGATGCGGTCATTGCCTCTGCCGCCGGGCAGTCGGGCATTGTCGGCTACAACGTCGGCTACCTCGGCAATCTGACATTAAATGCCGGGGCGGCGATCAATCTTCTCGGCGATAACAGCACCGGGATCATCCTGCATAACAACGGCCAGGCGACGGTGACGGCCCCGGTCAGCGTCGCAGGCACCAATAACATTGGCGTGGATATTCAGAACGCGGGCCTGCTTAACAACAGTGGCGCTATCAGCGTGTCGGGAGCAACGGGTAGCGGGAACATCGGTCTGCGCGTCCAGGGGGCGGGGGCAACGGTCAGCCAACTTGGCACCGTCACCGCCAACGGCGGTCTGGCGGCGGTGCAGCTGGCGGGCGAGGGTGCCACCCTCACCGTTAACGGTACGGGAAATCAGATCACCGCCAGCAGCGGCGCGGACGGGGTGCGCATCGACAGCACCGGGGCCTCCTCCTTCAATGCCAGCAACACCACCATTGATGTGACGGGAACCGGCGCAGGCATTAATAACAACGCCAGCTCCAGTGATATCAACCTGAACAACGTGACGATCAATTCAGGCGACGGCCCGGCGATCCGCACGGCGGTGACCTTTACAGCGGAAGGCAGCGGCAACGTCCTGAACGTGACAGGCAGCGGCAGCGGGTTTGCCTTTATGCAGGCGGACGGCTCGCAAACCACCGGCGACCTGACCATCGGCACCGGCTACACCATCAACGGTAACGGCACCGACAGCACCGGGGTACTGGCGCGCACCTCCGGGAACGTGAACTCAGGTACCTCCATCACCATGGGCGCCACCGCCGGGGCGGCGATTGAGGCGACCAATGCCAGCAGCCTGAGCAACAGCGGCGTCATAACGACCAGCAGCGACACCGGCAGCACCATTCTGGCGCAGAATGCGTCGGCATTCAGCAACAGCGGAACCATTACCTCAACCAGCACCACCAATGCCCAGTCGCTGATTGCCCTGAACGGGACCGCATCCAGTCGTTCTGTCAGCAATACCGGAACCATCATCAGTCAAAGTGAAGATGCCACGGTGATTGATGCTTCCGGTTCGGCAAATAACACAATTTCCAACAGCGGCACGCTGCGGGCCGCCAGTGATTCCGCCCAGGTCGTGCTGACCGGCAACGGCAACGACGTGATGCAAATTAACGCCGGAACGACGCAGGGTGAGATCACACTCGGTAGTGGTAACGATCGCTTTGGTTTTACGGCGGGTGAATTTTCTGGCGGCGTGACCTTCACCGGAGGGGATGGTAATGACAGTGCCACCTTTGGCGATGTCAGCCTGTCGCGCGTCAGCCATGTTCTGAGCGAGGGCGGCACCAACAACGCGCTGACCTTTAACAATACCCACAGCAGTGCCGGGTCGGCAAATATCGGTTCGCTGGCGGCGGACGATCTGCTGCTGGGTACCAATATCGGCACCGGCTGGAGCACGCTCACGCTGGATGGCGATCCCGCCGACGTGCGCATCGTCAATGACCTTTCGCTCTCGGGTGCAGAGCAAATTAACGTCAACAATGGCGCGACCTTGCGTACCGGCGATAATGCCACTGCCAGCGGCGAAGCCACTATCCGCCAGTACAACATTGCTACGGTTGGTACAAACAGCCTGGTCTCCTTTGATGGCTCGGCGGATCAAACCTATACCGGGGTGATTTCAGGCTCCGGCGGCATGGAGCGTATCGGTGGCGGCGACACCATTTTGCTGGGCAACAACACCTATACCGGCAATACATTGATTGGCTCTGATTCAGAGCTGGCGCTGGGCAATGGCGGAACAACCGGGAGTCTGTCAGAAACTACCAACATCACCGACAACGGCCTGTTAACCGTCAACCGTTCCGATAACGTGACCTTAAACGGGGCGATCTCCGGGTCAGGGGCGTTTCGTCAGACTGGCAGCGGCGTGACCCGTCTTGGCGGCAATAACAGCTATGCCGGAACCACCACCGTCGAGCAAGGCACGCTGCTGATTAACGGCGTCCAGACCGGAACTGGGCTGACCACGGTGAGGTCCGGTACTACCCTCGGCGGCTACGGTACGCTGGGCGGCGATGTGCTGTTTGAGACCGGCACCGTGCTGCGCCCGGGTGACGATGCCCGCGGAAATGGCACCGGCGTGCTGACCATCAACGGCGATCTGACCCTGGCAAGCGATACCGACAGTCAGTTCCAGCTCGGTGAGGTATACACTCCGGGCGGAGCGTTAAACGATCTGGTGACGGTTGCGGGCGATCTCACGCTTGACGGGGTGGTGAATGTCGCGCTGACCGCAGGCGGCACCTTCCTGCCGGGGGTCTATCGCCTGTTCAACTATGGCGGCGCGCTGATCAACAACACCATGGACATTGGCACCTTACCGCCTAACGATGCTGAACTGTATGCCATTCAGACCAATATCACGAATCAGGTGAACCTGGTGCTGGATTTTCCTCTGCCCGCGGATCAGCTGCAATTCTGGGATGGAGATCTGAACGCCACCAACCACGGTGATGGCACCTCCGGGAACGGCATTGTCGACGGCGGATTCGGTTTCTGGACCGCCTTAATTTCAGGCACCAGTAACAACTGGACTCAGGCTAACGGGGTGGGCAATGCTCCCTGGTCGCAAACTGCTTTTGCAATCTTCCAGGGCGAGGCCGATAACGTGCTGGTCAGCAATGCCTTTGGCGATGTCATTACTAGCGGTATGCAGTTCACCACCGACGGCTATGTGCTGGCGGCCGATCCGGCCAACCCGGATTCGCAGTTGCATATCGTTGCCACCAATCTGGCCGGAGCGGGTTCGCCGGATAACGATTACGATGCGGTGGGCGGGACCCACGGCGACCGTTATTTTGTGGTCCGCGTGGGCGACGGCGCGGCAGGCGCAGATGTCACCACCATGCTGAACGTTGATCTGGTTCAGGACAGTAACGACGACGGTGCCATTCGCCTGCTGAAAACCGATCCGGGCCGTCTGATCCTCAACGGCGATAACCAGTACAGCGGTGGCACGGAAATCTGGAACGGGACGTTACAGGTGTCGAAAGACAGCAGCCTCGGCGATGACGGCACCTTTGTGCTGATTAAGAACGGGGCCACCTTCCAGACCGGAGCCGATTACACCACCGACCGACTGTTTATTCTTGATGGCGTGGCGGGCGGTGCGTTCGACGTCTACGGCCAGACCTTCACACCGCAGGGCGGCATCGGCGGTAACGGGCCGCTGGCGGTAAAAGACACCTCCACCGGAACCAACGACGGGGTGCTGGATCTCAACGTTGCCAATACGTATCAGGGAAACACCACCGTCACCGGCAAAAATGGCACCGGCACGCTGACGGTCAATGCCAATGCTACCGGCGCGCTGGGCAGGGCCGACAGCACCGTCACCCTGACCGACGCGGCGCGTCTGAACATCAACAACGCCAGCGCCGCAGAGTCACATCTCTTTAGCGTTAATAACGCCATCCTGGCCTTTAACGACGAGGCATCGGCTGACAGCAGCACCATCAATCTGACAAACGGCACCCTGGAACTGACGGAGACCAGTAGCGGCGGTACGGCAACCATTAGCGTCGATGCTGGTTCCCGGATGCTGCTGTCCGGCAGCGCCGATGCGGGTTCCAGTGTGACCACCAACAGCGGCACGGTGGCGTTCGCGGGCAATTCGCAGGCGGCGTCTGCACGCATCGCTAACCTGGCGGGCGGCAACGTCACGCTGGCCGATTCCGCAGGCAATACCGCCATCGGGTCACTCTCCGGGGCCGGGAACGTCAATCTGGCTGCGGCGACGCTGACGGAAGGCAATCTCGGTCTCAACGATACGGTAAGCGGCATTATCAGCGGCAACGGCGGTGGGCTGGTGAAAACCGGCAGTGGCACGCTCACCCTGACCGGGGATAACAGTTATACCGGTACAACGGTTGTACAGCAGGGTGTGTTGCTGGTAAATGGTGATCAAAGTGCCGCTACCGGCGCGACCACGGTTGATACCAATGCCACCCTTGGCGGCGCGGGGATCCTCGGCGGCAGCGTCAGCGTAGCGGATGAGGGCCATCTTACCCCGGGCGCGACGCCCGACAGCGTGGGTGAACTGACCATGGGAAGCCTGACGCTGGCGCAAAACGCACAGCTTGATTTCCAGTTCGGGCAATCCGGTATCCCTGGCGGGGCGCTGAATGATTTGCTCACGGTCAACGGCGACCTGAACCTCGACGGCAAGCTCAATATCACCCAGACCCCGGGCGGGAACTTTGATGTCGGCGTCTATCGCGTTATCGACTACAGCGGCACGCTGACCAACAATATCCTTGAGATCGGCACGGCACCTGCTGCAGCGGACGATCTCTATGTTCAGACCTCCATCGATGGCCAGATAAACCTGGTAAATCGCACCGGTTACACCATGCGCTTCTGGGATGGATTTGGCGGCGCGGGCGGTTCGCTGAAAAATAACGACGTGATTGATGGCGGCAATGGCATCTGGCAAAACAGCAACGGCAACGATAACTGGACCACTGACCAGACCTCGCCAGAAGGGGCCTTTAACACCCCGTTCAGCGATGGTGCTTTCGCGGTGTTTGGCGGCGAGTCGGGGGCCGTCACGTTGGACAATAGCCTCGGGGCGGTGATCATCAGCGGCGCGCAGTTTATGACTGACGGCTACGTGATTAACGAGGGGGTGATCACCACCAATACCGCCGATACGATTATGCGTGTGGGCGATGGTACCGCGCGGGGTGTCACTTATACCACCACCCTTAATTCACAAATCGCCGGGAGCGGCGGGCTGAATAAAACCGATCTTGGCACGCTGGTGCTGAATGGCAATAACACGTATCAGGGCGGTACCACAATCAGTGACGGGGTGCTGCAGGTATCCGGCGATCCGAATCTCGGGGCGGCGGGCACTGGCATTAATCTGAGCGGCGGAACTCTGCGCTATGGTGCCGCGTTCGATACCGCCCGCGCCGTGACCCTGGCCGGGGACGGCGGGGCGATCGATACCAACGGTAACAATGTCTCGCTGCTCACGGCGGTCGGCGGCAGCGGCAATCTGGCAAAACAGGGTGACGGCACCCTGACCCTGACCCAGGACAGTAGCTTCCAGGGTGAAACCACAGTCCGTAACGGCACCTTACAGCTCGGCAATGGCGGCAACAGCGGCGGCGTGTTGGGTAACGTGGTCAACCTGGCGACGCTGGTTGTTAACCGGGCCAATACCCTGGAGCTCAACGGCATCATTACCGGGACCGGCGATTTTATTCAGCGCGGTGACGGCACCACTGTCCTGAACGGGCTCAATAAATGGACCGGCTTCACCCTGGTGGAGAACGGCACCTTACTGGCGGGCGGCATTGATCGCTTCAGCAGTGCTTCCAGCCATATCGTCAGCAGCAGCGGCACCCTTGATACCGGCGGTCATAACCAGACCGTGGCCGATCTGGTGAACCAGGGAACGGTGAACCTGCGCGGCGGCAATGTCGGTTCGACCCTGACGGTCGCCGGGGATTATGTCGGCCTCGACGGGACGTTGAAAATTGCTGCCCAACAGCACAGTCCGGGTGTGGCGGATCATCTGGTGATCGACGGCGGTACAGCCAGCGGCCGCACGCTGCTGGATATCGACGTCAGTCAGCTTGGAGAGCCGACCGAGGGCGACGGCATCCTTGTGGTCGAGGCGGTTAACGGTGGCGTGACCACCGTGCAAACGACCAAAGACGCCTTTACCATCGGGTCCGATTATCTGACTGCGGGGGCCTGGGAGTACCAGCTGTTTGCGGGGGATATCAACGGTGCGGGCGAAGACTGGTTCCTGCGCGCCGGTTACCGTCCGGATGTGCCGGGCTTTGATACCTTACCGTCGATTATCCGCCAGGCCGACCTGTTTGTGCTCGGTACCCTGCATTTGCGCCAGGGCGATGAACAACCTTACCGGGCGGATAATCCTGCGGATCAGGAAGGGCGTTTCTGGGCGCGCTATCTGACCAAAACCATCGATCAGACGCTGGATGACGCAACGAGCAGCACCAGTCACAGCCAGTACAATGGCATGCAGATGGGGCTCGATCTGTGGCAGGACGATAAATGGCGTGCCGGGATGTATACCACCTTCCTGGACATCGACAGTTCCATTGACGGTAATACCGGCATGAGCGGCGGGGCGGCGTACAACTCTACCTTCTCGACGTATCTGGGCGGGTATGCCACCTGGACCGATACCGATGGCTTCTACGTCGATAACGTCCTGCAGTACGGCTATCACTCGGTCGATCTGAAAAACATGACCGATCATGAAACCTACCACCCGGATGGCAACACCATTACGGCATCCGTTGAAGTGGGCAAACCCTGGTACTTCGGCGATACAGGTTGGGCGCTGGAACCTCAGGCGCAGCTGATTTGGCAGTGGAGTGATTTTGACGATGTCACGCTCAATGACCCGGCAAAAACTCGCGTCAGCGTCAATGCCGACAGCGCGGTGATTGGCCGTCTGGGCGCTCGTCTCACTGCAGATTACGACACTAACTACGGCAAAGTGAAGCCGTATATCCGGGTGAACTACTGGCAGGAGCTGACCGACGGCCAGGATGAGGTGACCTACCGCAATACCGCCAACAGCGACGGCAAAACGACTCTGAAAGCCAACCAGCAGTTCGCCGCCACCGAAGCGGCAGTGGGTGCCACCTGGATGGTGACCGACGACGTTCAGGCCTACACCGAAGTGGGCAAAACCTGGGACAACAGCGGCAAGACCAGTCTCGATGCCGATATTTCGGCCTCGCTGGGGATGAAGATCCGTTTCTGAGGGGTATTGCATAAGCGTAACGCTGGTCTACGCTCTAAAAAGCACAGACCAGACGTTTCGTCTGCAGTCTAAAAAATAACGATAATTGCGCGTCTCGGGTGATGGAAATGAACAGGATCCTGCTCGTATTGCTAACGTGTTTTCTCTCTGGTCTCACTTTTATCACACAGGCTGCGGAACCCCGTCAGGCTCCCACCGATCAGGAGCGTGCCCGTACTGTTTATATATTTCATCAGCCGATTGTCATGCTACAGGCGAAGTTTGGCCTGACCACGCCCGAAGAGCGCGTGTTGCGCATCCGCAATACGCTGCGCAACTTTACCGAGGCGGACGTGCGGGAGCCGCTCAAAATCGTGTCCGTATCGCGCTACAACCAGCAGGGAAGGTTGATCGTGATGAACGGCAAACCGGTGATGCTGCTGACGCAGGCGGATCTGGACGAGGGTGATGATTTAACCCTCGATCAGGCTGCCCAACGGGTGCTCGTCCGTATGGAAGCTCAGCGTATGGCGCTGCGCGATCAGTATGATTCTGGCTGGCTGGCGCTCTCCACCGTGAAGGCGGCGGCGGGATTTCTGGTCTTCGTACTCTTCTGCTATGGCGCATACCGCTCATGGCGTTGGGTGCAGCGCTTTTATCGTATGCGGATTATCGAAAACCGCAGCTGGATCCCGCATCGCTTGCGGCGCTTTATTGGCGCCATTGAGACGCGACTGTATGCCCTGCTCATGATTTTGCTGGCTATCGTAGCGTTTTATTTCTGGCTGAGCTGGGTCTTCAGCCTGTTTCCCTGGACCCGTATCTGGGGCACCTCTTTGGGCGACTGGTCATTCCGTGTGCTGCGGCAAATCGCGCTGTCGATTGCGTCAGCCATGCCGGGACTCTTGATTGTCCTGCTCATTTTTCTCATCACAGCATTCATTCTCAAGTTGCTGAAATTTTTCCTGAATCAGGTGGAGGCGGGGCGCCTGCAACTTCCGGGTATCCATCCCGAAACCGTGGGTGCCACCCGCAAACTGATCTCGGTGGTTGTATGGCTGTTTGCCCTATCTGCGGCTTACCCCTTTTTACCCGGGGCCAATTCGCTGGCGTTTAAGGGCATCAGCGTCTTCTTCGGCCTGATGCTCACCCTCGGTTCTGCGGGGGTAATGAACCACGCGATGAGCGGGCTGGTGCTGACTTACTCGCGTGCGTTGCGCAAAGGGGATGTGATTCGGGTGGCGGATAACGAGGGACTGGTGAGTGAGATCGGTATGCTCGCCACCAAAATTATCACCCGGGAGAACTATGTCGTGACGGTGCCCAATGCGGTGGTGGTCAGCGGCAAAATCACTAATCTCAGCGTACAAAACCCGGATGGCGGCGTTAACCTGACGGTGGGCGCGACAATCGGTTATGACACCCCCTGGCGACAGGTTCATGCCATGCTGGAGCTAGCCGCCAAGCGGGCAAAATGCGTCGATCTTTCCCAACCTCCGCTGGTGCGCCAGCTGAGCCTGATGGACTGGTACATTGCTTATGAGTTGCAGGTCCGGCTGCTACCGGGGCAGTCGCTGGCGGCGGCACGCAACGAACTGCACAGTAATATCCAGGACGTATTCAACGAGTTCAATGTCCAGATCATGTCGCCGAACTTCGTGATGCAGCCTGAAAGCGCGGTGATGGTCGCCAAAGAGAACTGGTATCCGGCTCCTGCTTCGGCTCCTGACGGAGAGAAGGGATGAAGAGACTGACTCTTCTGGTCGCCCTGTATTGCGGGGCCGCTTCGGCGGCCAGCCTGATCGATCCCGAAGACGGAATGCTGGATATGAGCCGTCATCTGCAGGACAACCCCTACGGTTTTTTGCCCATTCCGGTAGTGATAACGGAGCCAGCTATAGGCTACGGTGGTGGCCTGTTTGGCCTGTTTCTTCACGGCAAAGGCAAGCAGGTTAACGGGCAATTTATTCCCCCAGCCATGACTGCGCTTGGCGGCGGCGGAACAGAAAACGGCACCTGGTTTATCGGGGGCGGCCATCGGCGGACCTGGCAGGACGATCGCATCCGCTATCTGATTGCCGGAGGCTATGCCGATATCAATCTCGATATTTACTCCGGTGATGTTGCGGGGTTTAGTGGCAATAAAGCGATCAATACCGAAACCCAGGGCTTCGGCGGTACGCAAAAGTTGCTTTTTCGCGTGGGCGATTCGCCGGTGTTTATTGGCGCGTCCCAGTTCTGGGCAAAGATGGATATCTCGGCCAAAAACAATCCGGTAATTGATCGCGTATGGCAACAAGTATTGGGTGATAACAGCACCACATCCGCGTTAGGTATCGTCGCGGAATATGACTCCACCGATAATTTCTTTTGGCCAGGGCAAGGGATGGCACTGAGTGGGGAATATCAGTTTTACGG
Organism: Leclercia adecarboxylata; assembly: GCA_002360945.1. Lineage (GTDB taxonomy): Bacteria > Pseudomonadota > Gammaproteobacteria > Enterobacterales > Enterobacteriaceae > Enterobacter > Enterobacter adecarboxylatus_B. Next base: position 33,697 of record DERO01000008.1, read on the forward strand.
TCATTTCCTGGGGGGCGATTACCGCTACGATCTGCTGACCCTCGACGGTAAGTTTTTCCTGCCGCTGAACCCTATCTGGACGCTGTCGCTGGCCGGGAATTACCAGATGCTCTCCCAACAGGATCAACATCTGCCTCCGATGGCCCGCCCTTATATCAAGCTGCGGGGGATCTCAAGCTACCGCTATCAGGGTGATGATGTCAGCACCGTGCAGGCCCAGCTCGGCTGGCAGGTGACGCCGCGCTGGACTGTGCAGGGATTTGTCGGAGCGGGTAGCGCAGCAGACAGCGCAGGCGATCTCTACAACAGCGCAGAAGTGGCATGGGGTACCGGTTTTCGCTACCTGATCGCACGTGAGTACGGATTGCATACCGGGGTGGATGTGGCTTTCAGCGATCACGAGCAGGCGGTCTATTTCAACGTGGGCTCAGGCCTGTAAATGAGGATGGCTATGCGCTGGACTAATGTAATGGTGCCTTTCCTGCTGGTCTCAGGTGTCGCCTCTGCGGCGGATACCGAAGAGCGCACGTTCCCCATCTGGGGCGATGAGGCCAGGGCACGGGGCTATTCTATTCCGCTGCCTTTTGGCGTCAACCTCAGTTATATGAACATGCGCCAGAATATTGATGTCGACAGCATTGGTTTTTCCGGACTGGCGCTGGGCGACCATGCGATTCCGACCGATATGTTCAATATTGATGCCGGGCATACGCGTGAGCAGAGCAAATCAGAAAACCTGCGTCTGGATATGTGGGTATTTCCGTTTCTTAATATTTATGGTCTGGTCGGCCATACGCGCGGATCTTCCGTGTCGAACGTTTCTGTGGATGCCGATCCTTCGCGCTATACCGGTGTCGACCGGGTGATAGCTTCATCGGTCCATCAGCTTTACCAGAGCGGGGAACTGCAGGATATCGATTTTATTCTCGACTTTAAGGGCACTACCTGGGGCACCGGCATCACCCTGGCAGGGGGGTACGAAAACTGGTTTGCGCTGGTCGATACCAACTACACACGCACCGATTTTGACATTCTCGATGGCAAAATCTCGGCGCTGACGATTTCACCCCGCGTGGGTTACCGCTTTAGCTTCCAGGGCCCAGAGGGGGAGTCGCATCTTGGCGTTTGGGTCGGGAGCATGTATCAGGATGTGCAGCAGGAGTTTCGCGGCAGCCTCTCGGAACTGCATATGCCCGCTCAGCTGCAACCGCTGATTAACTCCGTGAACCAGAATGATGACGGAAGATTCGACGTTAAGCAGAAGCTGACGTCACCCTGGAATATGCTGCTGGGTGCCCAGTTTGAAATGACGCCGCATTTTAACGTCCTCACCGAATTCGGCTTCAATCAGCGCAACAGCTTCTTTGTGGCCGGGGAATACCGTTTCTGATGAAACCCTGTCGCAGCATGCTGATATTGTCCCTGACGTTGATGGCATGGCCGTCGTGGGCCATGGTGCTGGATCAGAAATCGGTGGATGCGCTGCTTGTAAAACTGGGGGCCGACAACCAGTACGATCCGCAGAAAGGCATCGACTGGAGCGTGCTGCCCGGTCCGTTTTATACCCCGGAGCTCAGGCTGGGGCTGGGCTTGGCGGTGGCAGGCATTTACCGGGTTGATCCCAAGGATACCACCACCCAGAACTCGTCACTCTCCTTTACCAGTTTTGTCAGCACCAGCGGCGCGTTAGGGCTGGGTTTAAGCAGTTATACCTTTTTTACCGACGATGGCTGGCGCCTGTTTGTCGACGGTTCATTGAACAGAGTACCAACCGGGTTCTGGGGGATAGGTTACGACGCCGCTCAGGGTGATGAGCAGGATTACACCAGCAACGCCTTCAGGATCCATCCTGTGATGATGCGTGAGGTGGCAGAGGATCTCTATTTCGGTGTCGGTTGGGATTTTTCCGCGCTGCAGGCGGATATCGACCATCCGTATCCAGGGGATACTTTTACACGCTATGACGCGCAGAAGTCACCCGTTTCATCGGGCGCCACGATGAGCCTGAATTATGACTCCCGTGACGTCGTTACCCGCCCACAACGTGGGCAGTTGTTTAAGGTGGAATACACCTCGTTTGCCCCCTCAGTAGGGTCAGATACCCATTTTAATGCGACCGAGTGGCAATACGATTATTACCATTTGCTGAATGAAAAAAGTGTGCTGGCTTTTGACCTATGGGGGCGTTTTACGCGAGGCAACGTTCCCTGGGACAGGCTGTCGATGGCCGGTGACGACCGTCGTTTGCGTGGCTACTACCAGGGGCGCTACCGGGACAAAGACGTGGTGAGTGGGCAGGTAGAGTACAGACGAAAGCTGAACTGGCGGCACGGATATGTGCTCTGGCTGGGGGCGGGGGCGGTGGGAAAGAACGTTAGCGACCTCGACAATCACCCCATCTTACCGACCGCTGGAGTTGGGTACCGGTTCGAAGTTAAACCCTCTATGAACGTCCGGCTGGATATGGGGTTTGGTAAAGAGAGTGCGGGTTTTTATTTTCAGGTTGCGGAGGCTTACTGAATGGGTAAGTGGCTGATGCTTTTATGGATGGTGGCAGGGTTCGCCTGCGCCGAAGAGGAACTGTTACCCATTAAGCACGCGCGGAAAGTTTACCCTGTCGTTAGCCATCTCTCGCCGCCAGAATCATTGCGCCCTTGCTGTGCGTTTGGCTATGACCTTCACGTACGCGCCGTGGGTATCCCTATACCTGTCTATCAGATTGGTAACGTCCTGTCGCTGGATACGCTGGGCAGCCATCACTATAACGACAGCTCGCTGGGAGCAGTGAAAAACATTGTCGGGTTGAGCGAAGAGAAAAACGGCCTGATCTATACCCATCGCGGTGGGTTTATCGATGTCGCCCACGTCCGCGATACGGCAGACAATACATTTTATCTCTTCTCCCGCGTCCTTCCTGAACTGGGACGAGGTGGGCGTCTTTTTTACAGTGAGGAGCTTGGCGTTCGCCGGGTGCAGCTCCGGGAATTTACGCCGCCTGATGCCATGTCCCAGCGCTACAGCCTGGCGGCCTGGCTGGCCGGTCATCTGGCGTTTGAACTGGCCCAGTGGCACGAGATTGCACAATGGTACGGCTTCCAGTCCGTGCCCGACTTTTCGGAAGAGATTTCCGCCTTCTCACCAGAAGATTTGTATTCAAACCTGTTGGGAGCGCGGCTGGCCATTGATGTCATTTTGCAGGGAAAGGCCGACTCCGTTGCGCGGTATAACGCCGCCATGGACGAGGCTTTACGCCACGCGCTGCTGCAACTTGGAGTTACCACGGTAACCGAAACCGAAAGAAAATTTCGCGAGCTGGACGGCGACTGGTGGAACAGCAAGCGCCGGGTGCCGGATAAATTCCTGGTGCTGAAGCGCAACTACAATCTTGAACATAACCGCCTGCCAACGCCGGTCGCTTATGAAGAAACGGATCCCTATATGCTCACCATGCCCGCCGTGGTGGTGGGCTATCAGCTCTCCCGTCTCGGGGAGCTACAGATTTACCCGGGCGCAGATATGCAGTCTCTCCCGGTACCAAAAGCATTTTATGGCCCCTCGCAGTTCCAGAGGCTGGCAGACCGGGCGCAAGAGGCGGATAAAACGCAGCTTGAACGATTTCAGAAATAACAGCGCAACGTTAAATGGGCAGGTGGCGAATGAGAAAATTAACACTGATTGGTCTTAGTCTGTTTTTATCCCCGGTAACCCATGCCAGTGGGCTCTACTTTTATGAAATTGGGACGGAAGACACGGCGCTTGCGGGTGCGGGGCAGGCGGCGCGAGCGCAGGATGCGTCAACCATCGTCACCAACCCGGCCGGGATGACCCGTCTGCCGGACCACATGTTTACCGGCGGCGTGCAGTTGATGGACGGGGATATCTCCTACCGACTGGAGGACGAGTCCGGCAGACAAAGTCCCGGTGATATTATGAGTGTATTTCCCAACGCCAGCGGCTTTTACACTCAAAAAATTAATGAGGATCTCTATGCCGGGATTGGTATGTACGGCAACTACGGCCTGGCCACCGACTACGGTGAGTGGGCAGGCGAGCGGCTGCTCAAGAAGAGCGCGATGGTGGCCCTGACCTTAAGCCCCTCTCTGGCCTGGAAGCTGAACGACCGGGTTTCGCTAGGAGGATCGGTCAACGTCAACTACGGTCTTCTCTCACTCACCCGGAACGTCGACGGCGATGATGAGACCGAAAAAGATCACGACTGGGCGATGAGTTATCGTCTTGGCTTATTAATGGATCTCACCGACCAGACGCGAGCGGGTATTACCTGGACCAGTAAAACCGAGTATGACTTTGATATTGATGCGAAGGCTCGCTTCCCGAACTTACCGAATATTGAATACGATTTGCCAATATCGGCGCAGGTCAGGGCACCGCAGCAAATTATGTTAAGCCTGGTACACGACCTCAACCAGACGTGGTCGGTGATGGGGGATCTGGGCTGGCAGGACTGGAGCCAGTTTGGTAGTCCGCAGATCAGGGTTGTGGGGCAGGATCTTGACAAGAAAAACCGCCTCAAGGATTCCTGGCATACGGCGCTGGGGGTGCAGTATCGCCCGACAGAGCAGTGGCGTCTTAATGCGGGGGTAGCGTTTGACAGCACCATTTATAAATCGCAGGGCGACGCTGCGCTGTCTTTACCCACCGGGGATGAGTGGCGTTTCGCCACGGGGGCGCAATATCAGGTAACGCCGCAGAGTAATATTGGTTTCGCAGTATCTTATCTGCATATGCAGTCTTCCCGGGTGCAGTCGCCAGCGCTGCTGAAAGGCAGCTACGATGATCCCTATCTGTGGTTTGCCAGCCTGAACTACAGCTATCAGTTTTAATCACCAGGCCAGCCACCTCATGATGAAGGTGGCTGTCTGAAGGACCGGCAGCATTATATTTTTTGATCCAGGATGGCTGATTTCACCCTGTGCATCGCGAGCTGATTCTTTGCTCGCATATGCATTTTCTCCTGTATTTTCATCCGATAGGTGCTCGTGGTTTTCTGTGAAAGTTTAAGACGTTTAGCAATCTTATTGTTTTCAAGATGTACCAACTTTAACACGTCATATTCTCTGCGGGTGAACGTGTGCTGATGCAGGCTGTGATAAAACTTCATCAGGTTTTGCAGGGGCAGCAGATTAAAGCGTAACGATGAATAGATAATGTTATCAATTTTGACATAACAGTCTGATTCAATAGCATTTAGTAAAACGATGTATCGTGATCTGGCTTTTTTTATGGCTCTGATGACATTATTTCTCAGAATGTCGTGTTCAATCGCAATGATAATATTCGTGAAAGCATTCGTCTTCCGAAGTTTTTCTATCTCCAGTTCGCCGCAAATAAATAAGGTAGCAACCTTTGGACTTTTTATACCTGAACAAAGGTACTGGTTATCACTTAATAAAATAGCACTCATAATAATATCTTCACTTATAAAGTAAATGATGAGGCTAGGTTATACAGATAGATACATGCTGTAAATTAAACGGCGTGACAATCCTTTAAATACTCAATTTAACAAATTTAAATGTTGTTGTTATTCCGAAGAAATATCAGTGTTAGCTTTAGTTTACTGAAGCCTGAAAATGCTGGATTAATTCTCCTAACAGCGGATTGGTGGAGAGCGAATGATGGTAATGAACGTAACACTCATAAGACATTTCAAGCTCCGGTGGGACATCCAGTACTTTTATTGGCAACAGAGCCTGAAGATTTTGTGCGATCACCGTCGGCAATAAAATGATAAGGTCGCTGTGGGCGCAGAGCATCACCAGATTAAGCGTGCTGCTGGCGACAAAGGCGACATTGCGTGTTTGAAACAGAGCGTTAAATCGATTTGTTTGCTCTACGTTGTCGCTTATCAGATGCATACCTCGGGACCAGATGGCATGCTGATGCTGCGTCCAGTCAGACATCGTAAATTGTTCACCTATAACTGGATGATCGTGTCGGACAATGGCAGATATACCGCTGCTAAAAAATCTTAGTTGAATGATAGAGTTATTAATCGGTAAGCGGGTTCCAATATCAATATCCACTTCTTTATTTCGGATTCTGGCTATTCTGGCCTCATCGTTCTCAATAGATGTGCAAAAATTGATGCGGAGTAGCGATTCTGTGGTGGCAATTAACGCCGTCGAAAGCAGCAGTTCAAGCACCGAATAGCAGCTAACGGTAAAAACTGTTTTATCTTTCATGGAAAGGACATTGTCCACATCTATATCTTTCGCTATTTTTTGATATTTTTGGCTGAGCTCTTCGGCCAGACTGTTCGGCGCCATCCCGGTCCTGGAACGAAAAAAGAGGGCAGAACCGGTGATTTTTCTCGCTTTATTGATGGTGTAACTGATGGCTCCGGGTGAAACGCCTAAGATTTTCGCCGTCTGCAATACGCTACCGCAGGCGCACAGCGTATGAATGGTCCTTAACATCTTGATATCCAGTTTATATTCCATTTGCTTCTCGTCCTGGGTTTAGATGAACTTCAGAAGAAATCTGACGGGTTTTATTTGTAAGATCTTTTGCCAGATGATCTGTAAATCCACGATCCCAGCCATCGCCAGCAAAACCAAAATGATCAGTAGCGTTGCCACTGTGATAACAAACATAAAGCGGACAATATTTTTGTGCATTTTTTGTTGTTGGGAAACGCGGCGATCCTCTTTTTCATACTCAACGAGGGTGGTTATTGCCTGACCCTGAACGTAATAGTTACCCTGACTTTCAGTTAAATCGCCGCTAATCACCAGTGACTCCAGCAGCAGCGTTATTTTTCTTCTGAATGCCTCATTTTTAATGTGTTTATACCATAATGTTCCATAAAGTAAGGCGATCATTTCATCCCGGTTGAAACCGGAAGAGGCTCGTGATGGCCGTTGATTAACATAGCTAGCCACCAGAAGCCTGAGTAAGTTAAAACGATCGCGGCTTATAGTCTCTGTATCAGATTTTGCTCCAGAAACCAGTCGACCTTTTAAACGTGCGATCTGTGTTTTTAGCGTAATGATTTTTAGCGTGTGATCAATTACAAACAGGAATATGCTTTTATAACGTAACGTATAATTTTTTTTGTAATGGACTATCTCTGTTTCCATATCAGTAATTTGTATAAACTTTTTATCAACGTCACTGCTCTGGTACAAAGAGGATAATGATAACGTACCATCTTGCCCGTTAACTAAACCATGCGCGTCCTTGAGGATATAACGATTATTATCCGAATCTTTAAAAAAGATGGAAACATAGTCGTATGGAGTTCCTTTCTCTGCACTATTGCGTTGTAACCAGGGTAAATATTTACGCCAAAAAAATAGCTGCAACCTGTCAGTGTCGATTATGCTCATTCGCCCATTCCTGTTTATAAAGTCTTCTGAACAAAGCTGCCTGGTGCAAAAAGTAGGTTGTCCCTGCATGGGTGAGCATTAGGCTAAAAGGTAATGAATCCATCCATGCCCTGCGCTAAAAATATCACGCTTTCATGCTCAAACGCGTCGTGCGAGTTGACGATATCTGTTACGTGATTAACGCTTCCGAGCGATGACGGCACTAAGGTTTGAGAATTTCTTGCATAAACATTAGTAGCACCAGATGAGGGTTGCTGTTGGGGTAAGATTCTGATGTGTGCGAGGTTATTGGTTGAGGTGTTGTCTCCCATGAGCGTGCGATGTATGTCATGAGAACCTGCTTGTGAACTTACTGAAAACAAGAAAGCTGCGACGATAACGATAGGTTTAGAATGCATGATTCTTTCCTTCAGAGTTGATACGCGTTTCCTGATTTTGATGCCTTTTGCGTAATTCCATTGAGGGTAGATAAAAATCGATATCATACCTAAAAGTTAGTCGATTGTTGGACGCTTTGCATAGTCGATTTTTAACACAAAATAATCGTTATCCGTCTTTTCAGGATTAACTTGCAATATGGCTACCAAATTGATTGGCCGCGCGAATAGCCAGTATCATCTCGTTCGGTTTAGCACCGTCCTGCATGATTTGAATAGGATTTTTCACCACACCCTCACCGAGGCTAATTGGTGCTTTAAGTACCCCCAGACGCAGCATCGGATGAGTATCTTTATCAAATGCTGCCATGACTTCCTCAAAACCGTGTAGTAACCCACTATCGGTAAACTGGAAGGCAGGGAAGATAAAATCCTCGTTTTGTTTAAATGCGATAAGTTGATTATTGTTCACGCATACTTTTACCGATTGACGAGAAATTCCAAGAATATCGGCGACATCGGTGATTTTCAGTACACCACCAAGCTCTTCAGGGCTCATGTAAAAATCCTCCAGATTCTCTCGACGTTGACGAACTGCATAATCTGATTTACGGGTCTTCTGTTCCATCAGGATAGAGCAGAGCAGTTGCATCAGAGAACTATCATCCATGGTAAGCGCATTTATAGCTTGGTTTCTGTCTTCAAACTCAGGCATGAGCGAGACAGCAAGGTTGTTAATCCTTTTCAAGAGATTTTGCTGATGCTCAGTAAGCTTCACTGCAGGCCTCGATTCTCTTTCTAATGTGATGTTTTTCTTCATACATACTCCCAGTTGAAGATTGTGATATCTTAAAGCATAGAATGAACAACTTACGCGCTAAGGGATGATTTATGCACTTCCTTTAAGTAACATCACTTTTCGAGGTTACTACCTTTTCAGACAGTAGTCCGTACCCATTAGGTGTCTTGTTACTCATAGAGCAATAGTTCGCCTACTGCAAACTGTAGAAGGCTAGTAGTGTCTTAGTTGCTAAGTAGCCTTGTTATATCAGCATAATAAACTTCAATGGTAGATAAATTATTTCTTACGGTTTTGTCTGGAGTTTTTAGTAAACGTGTCGTCTTTGGATACGGGCCAGGGATAATAAGTTTGTTTTTAAATCAGCCTGTTGTGTGTATCTTATCTTGTTCAGCAACTCATTAGCTTGTATGTGGGGTTTTAGTCCGTTTTTTGAATGACCGATTGTTTGAGGCGTGTCTTAAGGATGGCTAATTAAAATGTATTTTACTGAGCTCAAATTTAAAATGTTTTGTAACCTTCGGGACACGAATCTTAAGTTTCAGTCTTGTTTGAATGCTCTGGTAGGGCCAGGCAATATAGATAAAAGTGCAGTAGTTGAGGAACTCCGTATGCTTCTTGCAGGATATGATGAATCGTATCCTCGGTTGGATGTTTCTGAACGCCGTTGTTTAAAAGTAAATAAGCCTACTTGAGACATAAGCTTCCATATTGTCTTAAGAGATGCCAGCGTGAAATTTCAAGATTTTATTGTGGCGCTTAAACCATTTTTAATGAATATGAAAAATGTTGTTCTATTCAGTTATTCTATACCTAGCGTGGTAAATTAACGGACGGCTCAGGTCCTGCTAAGGGATAGGGAAGAATACTATCCGGAGTTTAAAGTCAATGCAGCGTTGGACGTTATTGATTATCTCCTTCTTAATAGTTCCGTTTTAGACTGACGACAAAAGTTAGATGCTTCATAAAGCACCAAAAGGCCTGCTTATTCAGCAGGCCCAATTACAAGATTAAATTTCATTCATACTTTCCGTTATGAATTCATTTCATAATACCGGCCACTAACCAATGTAACTACATATTTTCAGTATCATCTTCAGTTTCCTCTTTCTCAAAACGGCTGTCCTGATTTATCCTTATATCAAGGGCGGAATGCAGCATCTTATGAATTTTCATACCGCTGGCGCGCTTAATTTCATTTTTGGTTGCAGGTGTACTGTCTCTGAATGACCATTTATAAGGGGTCAGACTGCTGACCTTAAATCCCACCACTCCAAGATTATAAAGACATAACAAAATTTCATTTATGACATCGGCTTCACGGCTTTCACCATTAAGCATTTTGTTAGCGCTGACTGCACAAGGATCAAGGGTTTCTTGAATTGAAAGTTCGCTAATAACAGAGTCAATATTGTTTCGCGGAATAACTGTCCTGGAAAATTTATCGGGCAGGTTACGTAGCAATTCCACGGTCTCTTCAAATGAAGGATAGATATCCCCCCACTCTTCTCTCAACGAACGTAAACGCTTCAGGGAATAAGCTGACTCAGCCTTCTGAATGGTTCCCCATGAGATTCGTTCCCGATCAAGAGCGATACTAAAGCATTCATTGACGTACTGTAGCACATCTCTCGGTCTGAGAAGCGTTCTTTCAATGACATATTCAAGCGAAGTCAGACCGGTTGGTCCTCCTTTAGGTTTAGGGAATATATCATGAATTTTAACGTTGTCCCGGGTGTACTGCCTGCGGTAGACCTCACTTACACGTCTTTGAACCAGTTCTGTTAGTTGCTCGTGAGTCCATTTTATATCAAGAATATAGGATTCATATTTCTCTTCTTGAAATCCAGAGCCTCGTGTAAGGTTGAATACTGAGCGAAGAAGGTCAAGCCTCAAGGCCACTATGATTTTGATGTTCTTAATTTTTCGGAACACTTTGATCTCTTCAATAAGTGCTCTTATAAACTTGTATCGTGTTTCATTTTCTGCCCAGTTTTCATCAAGTTGATCAATAACAATAAAATATTTTTTCTGGGGGTCATCAAATGAGTAATCAGCTAGAAGAGTAAGTATTTCATTAAGTTTTTGGATTTGTAAGCCACTAACTACTTCTGTGGCGCGTTTCTTTACATCTACGATTTGTTCTTCGGACAATTTTTTTGCATATTCAGCGTTAAGAGCGACACCGCTTAATTCCGCGCCAATAGAGGCTTTGGTGTCCCGTTCAAGTTTCCGTGTTATCTCTCGCAAATGTGCATCTGTATCTATCCAGAACTTATCACCCCACTCTCTGAAGTACTCAAGAGCTTTTCTTTTAATTTCATCTTTCTTTAGGCGACCCAAAATTCCAGAGAAAAAATTATTAGTATCGGATTCGCTTCTTATGTCATGCCTTAACTTTAGCAATTCCATAATTAATATATGTCGCCATAATATTTTATAGAACATATCGAGGTTTACTTTAAGTTCTTCAAAGAAAGCAATTATGTCAGATTGTTCAAGGAATCTAATGGATATATCATTAGGATCTAAGCGTCGACATTTATAAGCATGGCTCATTACCATATGCAACAGAGCACTTTTACCTGCACCAGTTCGCCCCCTTACAATAGATGAATTGTCATGGGGATCAAGTAATTTTTTTAAGTAGCCACTATCAACAAAACAGCTATCAAGCAAAATCGAATCAGATTCGGCATCAAGCTCACCAATTTTGAAGTTTTGTCTGATTGTTACCGGATTATGAGCCATTAAGTACCTCATGAGTTAATTCTTATAACCTTATCAAAGTTTATGGTGTGAATGAATGCGTAGGTTCTCTTTTTCCAAAAATAATTCCTTCTTCATTATCCATTTCCTTACCCCAGCCATACGCGCAAATCAAGACTGTATGGTATGTCTTAATGGATAACAAGCCTCGATGAAAAGGCTCTGGTGATGACTGCGATTAATCAGTTTCTACATATGTAAATTTGGCTGGAAAGATAATCATCACACAATGTGTGTTGTGTTTTAAACTGAATGCTTAAAACAAAGATCTTTCTTACGGAAGTTATAGAAAGTTGCTAGGTATACGAGGGCATAATGTGGACAATATCCCTAGTCCTTAGTTTCCATAAAATGTTGTTCTTATGTAGAAACCTATAGGTTTATGTAATTCGTAATTAATTGACTGTACAATATATGTTGGGATGAGTTGCTTACAGGCACTAGTAATGCTCAGTGCATATCCGCCTCTTAACTCTTCGTGGTGGGTTCTTTTGTTGATGGCATCGGTTTCATGAGATCCACTTTTTTGAGGCCCGCAAGCGACGCATTGTAGACGATTCTGTTGAAAGCCTCGGCCAGTTTCGAATTGAATGCCCTAAGCTCCTCAATCTCTTTTTCCAATCGTGAAATGCGCTCCGCACCTTCTTTGATGGTCTTAGGACGAGGATAGTTGGTGACCTGCGTCAACTCACGGCGAACAATCTCTTTCTTCGCTTGATACGCCAGTTTTATGGTAGGTTTTTTATTGAGAGCCTGACGCGTGGGAGGGGTCGGCCAATTCAGGATTTCTTGTGCGCCCAGGCATATCGTGCGCCAGTCGAGCTTGTGCAACTTACTATCCCAGGCATGGATCATTCGACAGATCTCGCGAGTCTGTTGGTCTGTGATTACTTTTGGCATATGTGTGCTTCCTATCAGGCTTTGCCTGCAAGCATGTTCAGGCATTCAATCAGGTCTTGACCGTATTCAATGACCAGCTGTTGCTTATCGAGCAGTTCTACTCCGGCCTCTTCTACTTTTTTGGCCACTAGTTCTGACTCGTGGCTAAAGTCAGTACCCTTCACCTGGATAGGTGAGCCGTCCGGAATATCTGGGTTTTCCATGATCTTGACAAGTTCGACCAAGCGAGCGATTTGCGGCTCGGCCTTGGCGAGCCACAGCCCACCAGAACGTTCTCCGCTAGAGATAGCTCTCTCAGCTGCTTCCCGCGTGCTTAACATGTGTCTCAAGTCATCTTTGATTGCCTCCAGGGCAATTTTATCCCCTTTGCATGCGAGCAATTCACTGCAATTAGTACAGTCTGCAAATTTAATGCAGGGGCCGACTCGCCAATTACGCCGACAGATTCCATAGCGGCTGCGATGGTAGGGGCCCATACCATATTTCTCCGCTTCCTCTTCGGTGACAGGAGCCAGCGTCTGGTGCTCCTGCTTTGTGCCGTGGATGGTGTCGGCGCGATCACGGTGTTGCTCTGGGGATTCGTGCAAATAGGTACGAGTTTGTTGGATAGACGCGCGACTACTCCATTCGGTGATAGCTTCAATCGACATACCTCCTTGCTTGGCCAAACGGTTCACAAAGTGCCGAAGGCTATGCGAGTTCAGCCTCATAGGCTCAATACCATGTTTGGTAAAGAAACACATGAAGCGCTGGTTTTTGCTAGCTCCCTCCACGGCGCCGTTGATTCGATTTCGATAGTGGTTGGAGGTAAACGGGGCGAGCAATACTGGGCTCGTACTTGACCGCGTACCAAGTTGTAGGCGTCTAAAGCACATAAGCGATTCGCTCATCTTGAGCGGTGTCTGGTCGCCGAAAGGCTTTTCTTGATACGGGAAATATGGGTTATGTTTTTGGTGCTGGGTCAGGATAATTTGCCACAAAAGGTCCAGTGTAAATCCTTTCAGTGTGAAGTTACCTGTGCACCTTTTGAGGAAGCTCCCGCACGCACTTGAATGCGTGAACCCAAGTGCTTGCGTTACTTGATCAGGTGTCAGTAGCTGGTCATTAGGTACTGCTGGACAGTTAGCATGTCGATAGAACGTTGTTGGTTTGGACTCCATGTATAGAGCAAGACGCCGGCCTTCCTCGGTAATATCAAGCAACCGATCCACAGCCTCCTGAGCAACTTCGCCCATCGTCGCAGGAACGGGCTTGCGTGTATAGCTCCGAGTCTTTGGCACGTAATAGGCAAGGTAACGCTGGAGGGTACCACTCTTGTCGTGGTCAGATCTCAGACAATAGGTGCGCAAATGTAGTGTTTCTCCAATACGCATGGGTGCAGAAAGCAGCAAGGCAGTAATGGATGTAACCATAATATCGCTGTCGTCCAACTGAGATAGTGGTTTGCTGAAGATATCTGCAATACTTAGGAACGCATCTTGATTTGCGACTTTCCTAAGCTTGACGGCCGCTAGGGCATGCCCTCCCTTTAACTTTTCATAGGATTGGCTGCCGACGTAAGGGTTTTGCCATAGAAATACTTCGGCAGTGACTATTAACTTCTCGGAGAGCAGTATCAGAATCTGCAGTAATGATTGAACGGCGTATTGCCTGTTGCTGTAATTAATGAGCAACTGCGTGGCCCGCTGGAAATGACGCTTATGGAGTTGAGTGATGTCTGGAGTTAGCATGTCCTCTACAAGCGCCTGCTCCAGGGCTCTGAAAGCCTGTAGTTCACGCGTCATGTTGCGATGTGGCTTTATTGAATGCCGATAGCGTAAATACGCCTTCAGCACGCCCATAAGGGCGGGGTGAATAAGCTGATCTGGGCTAGGTTTTACTGATGGATGAAGTTTGGTATTGGCATGGTTTGTAAAACGTATACGTGATTTGCGACAGCTATCAGGCCAAGTGCTGGCGTCCCAATAGAAGTTTTGATTGTCAGCCCACAACGTGAGTTCATCACGGCAGTAGGCTACGAACTGCTCGAGGTTCGTGGCGGGGCTGAGTTCGGGAGTCGGGTTGAAGCTGACGAGTTTAAGATTGGTGGCCATTATTGCTCTTCTCGCTTGGCTTTACACAGGGCAATACACCGCTCGACGGCCCGAATGTCATCTGAGAGGTCTATTGGGACGAGGAGATTCCGCATGCTCCCGGAGGATTTTATGAATAAGGTATTTTCCTGGGCCTGGCGGTATTTAAGGACGTTCAGAACTTCTTCGTGCGGTGCGTCAGCAAGGGGCTCAAAATTCCTGCAACGATAGCAGGGGATCGGGATTGAGTTTGTCGCACAAAAGCTGAACTTCCCACAGCGGCCTAAATAATGTAGCTCCCCCTCGTTTGCCAGTTCCAGACGTTTAAGGGACTCATGGGGGAAAGTTGACTCCGCGTCAGTTGTGATTATTATTCCCGTGAATGCCTGAGCAATGGGGGTAAGCATAGGAGCAAGCTGTGCATCAATTCGCCGAGCTTCTTCGGCTGGATCGCTGTAATATGAATTAAGTGCTTCATCGGTGGTATGGCCAAGCCAATGTGATAAAATCACGCGTGGTACACTTTGTCGCGCAAGTTGGCGAATACGGGTATGACGAAGCCGAATAGCATTTACTTTAATGGGATGGCCTGTTCTGACACTCAAGGGAAGAACTGGAACCTTAATTGGCTTTCTATTGGACTGACTATATATTGTCAGGTCGCGTCTGAAGCTGATCGTGCCGCCGATAGAATTGTCTCTTAAATGAAAAAGCTCGTCGTCTAGATTGCTAATAGGATCTAAGTTAAGAGTGTCTTTCAGGATCTTGCATGCCCTTTGTATTCTGTTTGAAGTCGTAAATACTGGCAGTAACTGGACTTGTTTAACAGTTAGTTTCTGATGAATAATTTTTTCAAAACATTCTTGAATTTTTTTTCGCTGAATTTTAAGAATAGACCAGAGATGGCCGGCGATAGGGTGTGTCTCAAATTTACCCCCTCTGAACTCCTTTTCGACAAACTTTTCCTTCACTGATGGAAAATTAATTTCATTTTCGGAATGCTCAGCAATGTCTTTTTCAGCACACGATCTTAGATCGGAAAATTTTAATCTTTGTAGTTGGCAGGGGCGTCTGGCGTATTGCAAGGAGAGAAGGCGTATCAGAGCCGTTTGTTGATCGCCTGTAGCATCATAATGTGACCATGTAATTTGAAGAAGGCCGTCATATTCTTCGTCGGTGAGCCAGCTTTTTTCAGGATCGTCAGAGTTTACATTGTCGGATTTGAAGCTGGGCAACGCGACTTGAGCGAGTAAGTTGAGAGCGTCTAGTGATACAATTTCTTGCGCAGGGACATACCTCTCTCTCCAATATTGTAAGAATAATCGTATTTGTCTTCTTGCCTTGCGAAATGATTTATTCTCAAGGTTTTTAGCCACCCAGTTGACATCAATTTTACTTGTGGGATGGGTTTTAGCGCATGTACGCATCACGCATATCATAGCAATCAGTGTCCCCACCCCTATTTGCCCATCTTCCCTATATTGAAGCACAGTCTGCTTGAATGAGTTTTTGGTTTGCAGCGAAAAACCGTCCAGTAGATAAGAGCAATTAGTGTTAGTGGTGGAATGCTCATGACTGACGAGCTTGTTTTGATCCCAAAAAAGCCTAGAGGTCGGAGTCGCAGTTGCGTCCAAGTCAATGGCTAGCTGAGAGTCTAAATTATTTGCCATCTTTTTATTGGTTTTGACACTGTTCATTCCTGCATCCAATGTTACGTAGGCTTTCTCATCTTCTGGATTAATCGAGGCCAATTGATTATTCATGCTATTTTCTCGGTCGCGCTGTGTCGTCAGCTATTTTTCTGCCGAGCAGCATGGTTTTTTCGCGTCGGTTGCGTTGGTTGTAGATTTTAGCCATTGATGAGCCGGGAACCCAGCCCATTTGCTGTTCTCTTATTTCCGCTTCTTCGATTTCGGATATTCCGAGCGTTTCTACCTTCTGGGAGAATCGGTAGTTCCAGTCGTGACGGAATGCATGAGGATGGCATTCTTTCAGGATTGGATATTTTTCTTTGATTTGTTTGAACGCAGAATTGAAGCCGTTAACGGATATGGCGCTGCCTTGAGTCTTTCCTGAACGATGTACGCAGAAAATGAAAGACTCATGGGTAAGGCCGATATTGTTTAGTTCCGCCCTGTAATGCGTTATATAATCAATAATTTGAGACTCTAAGGCAGCCGAAATGGAAACATCACGACCCTGTGTTTTGGCTACAGGCTGGTTCGCTCGTAGATCAAATTCGTCGCCATGATTTTTCTCGATTGAAAGATATGCTCCTTCTCCACCGCTGGCCTCAACAAAGCTTTTCAATTTCAATGAAAGTAGCTCGCCTCGTCTCATTCCTGTTTCGTAGAGAATTCTGAGCATGACAACATTACGTAGCTGTACACCTTTTTTAGCATATTCAATGATACCCCCGTGGTTGGCAGTAAAATCTTGAAAAGGAGTACTGAAGAGCGTTAATAGTTGCGCCCTTGCAAGCTCGGATATTTTCTCATCGAGAGTTTTCTGGTGTTTCTTGGCTTTGGAATCCAGGCGCCTACGTGTTTTCAAAGCGAGTCTGGAGTTTTGTTCTTCAACTAACTTTCGAACGTTCGAGTTGTTGCGGTTTGGTAGTAACTCATCAGTGAGCCAGGCAATATATTTGCAAATACTTGACCAGTAGCCGTTGAATTTTCTGGAACTAACTACATCTCCTCTTTTTCCATTTCGACGAGAGCGTGCATGGGCTGCAAGATCATCGATTTCAAAGGGAGTCATAAGCTCACCACAAATCAGCTTCTCTTCGAGATCAAGCTTTCGATCTCGCTCCCACTCAATGAGACGCTGAATACCACTTAGGATGGTGACTTGAGTCTGGTGGGTTGCATTGTCTCTCACCTGCCTAGAGATGAAGGCGCAGGGGTAAAATAAGGGCACCCCAGGCGCGGCGGGACTAAAGAGAAGAGAAAAACGCTCACCGTTATGGGATATATAAGATTTCAGAGAAAATTTCATGTTTACATTATTCCCGGTGTATTAGAGGGAAGATGCAGTGTTTACATAATATTTCACAGTGTTGGAGTAGGTATACCACCGTGATACACTAAAATCAGTAAGAGTTGGTCAGGATTGCGTTATGGTTAACAAATTAGGTACTGATCGAGTCGTTGTCCTCGATACCGAAACCACGGGTATGAACCAGATCGGTGCTCACTATGAAGGGCACAAGATCATCGAGATCGGTGCGGTAGAGGTGATCAACCGTCGTCTTACCGGCAATAACTTCCACGTCTACCTGAAGCCAGACCGGCTGGTGGACCCGGAAGCCTTTGGCGTTCACGGTATCGCAGATGAATTCTTGCTGGATAAACCCACCTTTGCCGACGTCGCCGATGAATTCATCGACTACATCAAAGGCGGCGAGCTGGTCATCCATAACGCCTCGTTTGATATCGGCTTTATGGATTATGAATTCAGCAAGCTCAACCGCGGCCTGCCGAAGACCGATACCTTCTGTAAAGTCACCGACAGTCTGGCGATGGCGAGAAGGATGTTCCCCGGCAAGCGTAACAGCCTCGATGCGTTGTGCTCGCGCTATGAAATAGACAACAGCAAACGAACGCTGCACGGGGCATTACTCGATGCCCAGATCCTGGCCGATGTCTACCTGATCATGACGGGTGGCCAGACAGCCCTGGCCTTTAATGCCGATAACGATTCGCAGCAGCAGGTCGGGGAGGGCGAAATCCAGCGCATTATTCGTCAGTCCAGTGCGTTACGCGTTATTCTCGCCAGCGATGAAGAGCTGCTGGCTCATGAATCACGTCTCGATCTGGTGCAAAAGAAGGGCGGAAGCTGCCTCTGGCGCGGTTAAACGCGGTGGGAATGCTGGTAAAATAACCGTTTGGATCGTTTTTGCAGCAAACGATTCAAAAGCAGAGAAAAAGCATTGACGGGATCGGAGGCAAAACGTAATATCTGCCTCGTTCCCAAGGGAACACAGCGGAGCGGTAGTTCAGTCGGTTAGAATACCTGCCTGTCACGCAGGGGGTCGCGGGTTCGAGTCCCGTCCGTTCCGCCACTATTCAGAAGGCCTGAATCAGCAATGATTCAGGCCTTTCTCATTTTATCGTGCTGCTGATTTGGCCGGGCAAGCAGCGCTGGTGCCGCCCGGCAGATGTTTAGTTGATGCTAAACGGATCCGCATCCTGCCAGGCAGGAAACTTCTCCCGATACTCTCTCAGAGCCGTCAACGACAGCTCGGCGTCAATGCGCGTCGCATGGTGCGGGTCTGCGGTGGCAATGATCTCCCCCTGCGGGTTAATCACCCGGCTGTCACCGCGATAGTGATGCCCGTTGCCGTCAGTACCGACCCGGTTGCAGCCTGCTACATAAGCCTGGTTCTCAATCGCTCGTGCGGTCAGCAGCGCCTGCCAGTGCAGCGAGCGTGGGGCTGGCCAGTTAGCGACATACAGCGCCAGGTCATAATCGTTACGGTTACGCGACCATACCGGGAAGCGCAGGTCGTAACAGACTAACGGCAGAATGCGCCAGCCGCGCCACTCAAACACCAGCCGCTCGTTACCCGCTTCATAATGCTGGTGTTCATCCGCCATGCGGAACAGGTGGCGTTTATCGTAGAAATGCACTTTGCCCTCGGGCTCAACCAGCAGAAAGCGGTTAACCGGCCCGCGTTCCGTCTGCAGCGCGGCGCTCCCGGCGATTAACGCCTGGGTTTGCTGGGCTCTGGCCTGCATCCAGGCGACCACATCTTCCTGCGGCAGGGACTGTTTTGCCGCTTCCATGGCAAACCCGGTGGTGAACATTTCCGGCAGGATAATGATATCGCGCCCGGCGATCCCCTCCAGCTGACGATCAAAATGGCGCAGGTTGGCGGGGCCATCCATCCACACCAGCGGTTGTTGCAAAAGCGTAATCTTCAAACCAGGCACAGTAAGACTCCTCGAAGAACCACATTTTGACACTGTAGCACGACAATCAGAGAAACGGGTGGCAATAAAAAACCCCGCACCAGGCGGGGTTTTTTAGCCCTGAAACAGGTTATGCAGCTTCAGGTTTACGTACGATCTCTGCCACCTTTACCGGCTGCGTCGCCAGCTCTTCCGGGTCGAAATCATCAACGTTAATACTGCGCAGACGGCTCTCTTCAGCTTTGATTAGCAGGGCGGCTTCATCCTTGTTGATGATACCGCCCGCCAGGGCCTGTTTCGCCAGCTCATCCAGACGGGTGAACGGCAGGTTTTTGCCCAGCTGTTTGCAGATCTTCTGATGAATCGGATCGGCCGCCATCACATCCAGCAGCGCCTCTTCCAGCAGACCCACCGGGTTATGTTCGCTCGGGGTCAGATACTGGCCGCGACCGATACGGGAGCGGGTTGCGCTCGGCACCTGCAGGATCTTCGCCACTTTATGATCCAGCTTATCGGACGGCGCCAGATAGTGACGACCGGTCGGGAAGATGACCACGCGCAGGGCACCCGCGACAAAGCGGTTCGGGAAGTTCACCAGCAGATCGTCAATAGCCTGCTCCGCCTGATAGAGCGCATCCTGCACGCCCCAGTGCACCAGCGGCAGATCCGCTTCGTGACGGCCTTCATCGTCGTAGCGTTTCAGTACCGCCGAGGCGAGGAAGATCTGGCTCAGCACATCCCCCAGACGCGCGGAGATACGTTCCCGGCGTTTCAGGCTGCCGCCCAGCACCGCCATCGACACGTCGGAGAGCAGCGCAAGGTTGGCGCTCAGACGGTTCAGATGCTGGTAGTAACGACGGGTTGCATCACCGGTCGGCGTGGCGCTGGTCAAGCCGCGGGTCAGGCCCAGCCAGAAGCTGCGCATTTTGTTGCTGCCGACGTGACCAATGTGTTTAAACAGCAGCTTATCGAACGCATCAACATCGTTGTTCTGCGCGGCCGCCATCTCTTCCAGCACGTATGGATGGCAGCGGATCGCACCCTGACCGAAGATCATCATGCTGCGGGTCAGAATGTTGGCCCCTTCCACGGTGATGGCAATAGGTGCGCCCTGATAGCCGCGCGCCAGGAAGTTGCCTTCGCCGAGCATAATGCCTTTACCGCCGGCAATATCCATCGCATCAATAATTGACTGCTGCGCACGGTGGGTACAGTGGTACTTCACAATCGCTGACAGCACGGCCGGTTTTTCACCCAGCATGATGCCGTAGGTAATTAAAGACGCTGCGGCATCCATCACGTAGGCATTGCCTGCGATACGGGCCAGTGGCTCCTCAATCCCTTCCATCTTACCGATAGAGATTTTGAACTGACGGCGGATGTGGGCGTAAGCACCAATCCCCATCGCCACCGATTTCAGGCCGCCGGTTGAGTTCGACGGCAGGGTAATGCCACGGCCCACAGACAGACACTCCACCAGCATACGCCAGCCCTGACCGGCCATTTTCGGACCGCCGATGATGTAATCAATCGGCACAAAGATATCCTGACCGCGGGTCGGACCGTTCTGGAACGGCACGTTCAGCGGGAAGTGACGACGACCAATTTCCACGCCCGGGGTAGAGGTTGGGATCAGCGCACAGGTGATGCCCAGATCCTCTTCACCGCCTAACAGCTTGTTCGGGTCGGAGAGTTTAAACGCCAGCCCCAGCACGGTAGCGATTGGCGCCAGCGTAATGTAGCGTTTGTTCCAGGTGAGGCGCATACCCAGCACCTGCTCACCCTGCCAGTCGCCCATGCAGACCACTCCGGTATCCGGGATGGCACCGGCATCGGAACCCGCTTCCGGGCTGGTCAGCGCGAAGCAAGGGATTTCCTGACCACGTGCCAGACGCGGCAGGTAGTGATCTTTCTGCTCTTCCGTGCCGTAGTGTTGCAGCAGTTCACCCGGGCCTAAGGAGTTAGGCACGCCCACGGTGATCGCCAGGATCCCGGAGACGCCAGACAGTTTTTGCAGCACGCGAGCCTGAGCGTAGGCAGAGAACTCCAGCCCGCCGTACTCTTTCTTGATGATCATCGCGAAGAAGCGATGCTCTTTTAAAAATGCCCACAGTTCCGGCGGCAGATCGGCCATCTCATGGGTGATCTGGAAGTCATTCGCCATCCGGCAGGCTTCTTCAACCGGACCATCGATAAACGCCTGCTCTTCAGCCGTAAGGCGCGGTTGCGGGTAGTTATGCAGTTTTTTCCAGTCAGGATTGCCCTGGAACAGTTCGCCTTCCCACCAGGTGGTGCCTGCATCAATCGCTTCTTTCTCAGTACGCGACATCGGCGGCATCACCTTACGGAAGCCACGGAATACCGGAGCTGAAATCAGCGACTTACGCATGGAGCGGACGTTGAACGGCACCAGAATGATTGCCAGCGGGACCAGCACCCAGGTCGTCCAGATGCCGGCGACGCCAAGCGCAGCGGTCCAGGCCAGTAAGATGAAGCTGCTCAGAAGCAAGCTGACCCGGTGATAGAACAACACCCCGAGCAGAACAACGGATAAGAGAATACTTAAAATCATCATAAAGAAATGCTCCCTGTCTTGTAGGAGGTCTGACCACTTGTGATGATATGGTTGTAGTGGATGTTATTTCTTTTAGCAATGCATTCACAAAATAATTACAACCTGGTTCACATTGTTCATGTTTTACGCGGCACAAATAAGCAAAACGCCCGTCGATTCATGCGGCTTTAGCTTCTCGCTTTTCCCGCTATCCGGTAAACTTGCTCTGTTATTTCATCAATACTGAAGGATTATCCTCATGTACCAGGATCTTATTCGTAACGAACTGAACGAAGCGGCGGAAACGCTGGCTAACTTTCTGAAAGATGAAGCCAATATTCACGCTATTCAGCGCGCGGCGGTCCTGCTGGCCGACAGCTTTAAAGCGGGCGGTAAAGTGCTCTCCTGCGGCAATGGCGGTTCACATTGTGATGCCATGCACTTTGCCGAAGAGCTGACCGGTCGTTATCGTGAAAACCGCCCGGGCTACCCGGCGATTGCGATCTCTGACGTCAGCCACATCTCCTGCGTGGGCAATGACTTCGGTTACGATCACATCTTCTCCCGCTATGTCGAAGCGGTGGGTCGTGAAGGGGATGTCCTGCTGGGGATCTCCACCTCCGGCAACTCCGGTAACGTGATCAAAGCGATTGACGCGGCACGCGAGAAGGGGATGAAAGTGATCACCCTGACCGGCAAAGACGGCGGCAAAATGGCGGGTACGGCGGATATCGAAATTCGCGTGCCTCACTTCGGTTATGCTGACCGTATTCAGGAAATTCACATCAAAGTGATCCATATCCTGATTCAGTTAATTGAAAAAGAGATGGTCAAGTAAGACTTCGCTGGGGGCATATCGCCCCCGCTGTTGTGGAGGTGATGTATGTGCGAACTGCTCGGGATGAGCGCCAATGTGCCGACCGATATCTGCTTTAGTTTCACCGGGCTGGTGCAGCGCGGTGGAGGAACCGGGCCGCATAAAGACGGTTGGGGTATCACCTTCTACGAAGGGAAAGGCTGTCGCACGTTCAAGGATCCGCAACCCAGCTTCAACTCTCCGATTGCCAAACTGGTGCAGGATTATCCGATTAAATCCCGCTCGGTGGTGGCCCACATTCGCCAGGCCAACCGCGGTGAAGTCGCGCTGGAAAACACCCATCCGTTTACCCGCGAGCTGTGGGGTCGCAACTGGACCTACGCTCATAACGGCCAGCTGAGCAGCTATAAGTCGCTGGAGACCGGTAACTTCCGCCCGGTAGGGGAAACCGACAGTGAAAAAGCCTTCTGCTGGCTGCTGCACAAGCTGACCGAGCGATACCCACGTACCCCCAGCAACATGACCGCAGTGTTTAAGTACATCGCCTCGCTGGCGTCCGAGCTACGTGAGAAGGGCGTGTTCAACATGCTGTTGTCAGACGGGCGCTACGTGATGGCGTTCTGCTCCACAAACCTGTTCTGGATCACCCGGCGGGCACCGTTTGGCGTGGCAAAACTGCTGGATCAGGATGTGGAAATTGATTTTCAGACAGAGACCACACCGAACGATGTGGTCACTGTGATTGCGACGCAGCCGCTGACGGGCAACGAAACCTGGCAAAAGATTATGCCAGGCGAGTGGATCTTATTTTGTCTCGGGGAGCGCGTAGTTTGACGCCAGCTGTGGCTGGACGACTTCGTGGCTCAGCGGCTTGCTGACCACGTAACGTCCATCCACCACCGAAACGGTTGGCGGCTTACGCGTCTGCTGGAAGTAGTCATAGCCGGGCTTCAGCTGATTCCAGAAATCTGCGTAGTAGGACCTCTTGTGACGCGTCATATTGGCGTCGGTCATCCGGAACGGATAGATGCTCACCTGCACCGCAGACTGGCCAAACACCAGCGCGCCGGTCACAAACTGGAAGATCTCATCAATCCCGCTGTCGGTCATGGCGTAGCAGCCCACCGAAACACAGGCACCGTGGATCATCAGGTATTTACCGTCATAACCATGGGCACGGTCATAGGCATTCGGGAAGCCGATGTTGATGGCTTTATAGAAGCGGCTGTCTGGTTTGAGCTGGCTGCGCTGAACGCTGTAGAACCCCTCCGGGCTTTTAAAATCGCCCTGACGCTGTTTCGGGCCGAGGCCGCCGGAGTAGTTACAGATTTTATAGCTGTCGAGCAGCTGATACGTCTCACCCATCTTCACGTACAGGTCTAACGTGCGCTCTTCCTTAAAGATCTGGATATAGACCGGAGAGCCCATCAACTGCTGCTTGTATTCTTTGCTTACAGGCGTCGTAGAGCTGTTGCTGCTGAGCAGCCCGGCAAACGAAACGCACGGAATAAGAAGCATCGCAATGAACAATGCGATTTTACGCATACTACATGTTCCTTGATAAACATAACCAACTTGCCAGGACGGCAAAAGAGACCCGAAATCAGATTTATCTGCATTAGGCGTGCTCACATTAGCACCACTGCATTTTTTCGCAAGCGCCAGCATGCCGCTTTACAAAATAGTTTTACCTTATAACCTGGATTGCCCGCGCTGGCTTTGAGAACTTTGCGTAATCGGTCGCATTTTAGCACCCGCCGCTGCGTTATCGCTGCCGCCCGATCGGTGAAAATGATACACTGCGCCCGTCTTATGACCGAAGGGTAAGAAAGGAAGCTTTTTTCAGGATCATCCGCGATCCTGCTGGTCACACGGGCGAGTTCTCGCCGCCTTTCTTCATCCTGTGCAACGACTTCTGACTCGTCCGGCTTTCTGGCCGGAACGGTTATTCATGGATAACAACTAACACTATGATTAGAATCAGAAAAGGACTTGATTTGCCGATTTCCGGCATCCCCGTACAGCAGATTTCGCCCTGTGCGACACCCCGCCATGTGGCAATTCTCGGGGACGACTATGTGGGTATGCGTCCCACCATGCTGGTGCAGGAAGGCGACAGCGTCATTAAAGGCCAGCCGCTCTTCGAGGATAAAAAAAATCCCGGCGTTCTGTTTACCGCCCCCGCCAGCGGGACGATCGCGGCTATCCATCGCGGCGAGCGTCGGGTGCTGCAGTCGGTGGTGATCCGCGTGGAAGGCGAGCAGCAGCGCGAGTTTACCCGCCACGATGTCGCCGATCTGCCCACGCTCTCCCGCCAGGCGGTGCAGGCGCAGCTGCTGGCGTCCGGCCTGTGGACGGCGCTGCGTACCCGTCCCTTCAGCAAAACCCCGGTGCCGGATACCGTCCCGGCCGCCATTTTCGTCACCGCCATGGACACCAACCCGCTCAGTGCCGACCCGCAGCCGATTATTCTGGCGCAGCGGCAGGCCTTTGATGCCGGGCTGACCCTCCTGACGCGCCTGACCGAGGGCAAAGTGCATGTCTGCCAGGCGGGCGGCGGCAAACTGGGCGGTCACCCGCAGGGGAAAGTCACGTTCAATGCCTTCGCCGGGCCGCATCCGGCAGGGTTGCCGGGGACGCACATCCATTTCCTCGAGGCCGTCAGCCTGACCAAACAGGTCTGGCATCTGAACTACCAGGACGTTATCGCCATCGGCAAGCTGTTCACTACCGGCGAGCTGTGCACCGAGCGGGTTATCGCGCTGGGCGGCCCGCAAATGCGCAATCCGCGTCTGGTGCGCACCTGCCTGGGCGCAGACATCAATGACCTGCTGGTGGACGAAACCCTGGAAGGCGAAAACCGTCATATTTCGGGTTCCGTACTGAGCGGCAGGCATGCCACAGGCGCGCAGGCTTATCTCGGGCGCTTTCATTTACAGGTCAGCGTGGTGAGAGAGGGGCGCGAGAAAGAGCTGTTCGGCTGGGTGATGCCTGGCAGAGAGAAGTTCTCCGTGACCCGTACCACGCTGGGCCACTTCCTGCGCAACAAGCTGTTTAACTTCTCCACCGATACTAACGGCGGCGAGCGGGCGATGGTGCCCATCGGCAACTACGAGCGCGTGATGCCGCTCGATATCCTGCCGACCCTGCTGCTGCGCGATCTGCTGGCGGGCGATACCGACGGCGCTCAGGCGCTGGGCTGCCTTGAGCTGGATGAAGAAGATCTGGCGCTGTGCACCTACGTTTGCCCCGGTAAATACGAATACGGACCGGTATTGCGCGAGGTGTTAACCCGCATTGAGCAGGAAGGATAACTGATGGGCCTGAAACATCTCATTGAAAAGCTGGAGCCGCACTTTACCCATGGCGGCAAGCTGGAAAAGTATTACCCGCTGTTTGAAGCGACCGCGACGCTCCTCTACACGCCTGGCCAGGTCACCAAGGGGGCCGCGCACGTGCGCGACGCCATCGACCTCAAGCGCATGATGATCCTCGTCTGGTTCGCGGTGTTCCCGGCGATGTTCTGGGGCATGTACAACGTCGGTCTGCAGACCATTCCGGCGCTGACGCATCTTTATGATGCCCAGCAGCTGCCGCAGATTATCGCCGGCAACTGGCACTACCGGGTGGCGCAGATGCTGGGCGTCAGCTTCACCCATGATGCCGGTTGGATCAGCATGATGACGCTTGGGGCGGTCTACTTCCTGCCCATCTACCTGACGGTATTTCTGGTGGGCGGCTTCTGGGAAGTGCTGTTCGCGATTATCCGCAAGCACGAGATCAACGAAGGCTTCTTTGTCACCTCCATTCTGTTCGCTCTGATTGTGCCGCCAACGCTGCCGCTGTGGCAGGCGGCGATGGGCATCAGCTTTGGCGTGGTGATGGCGAAGGAGATCTTCGGCGGTACCGGACGCAACTTCCTCAACCCGGCCCTTGCCGGCCGTGCGTTCCTGTTCTTTGCCTACCCGGCGCAAATCTCCGGCGATCTGGTCTGGACGGCTGCGGACGGTTTCTCCGGGGCGACGCCGCTATCGCAGTGGGCCGCCCACGGCGGCGAGGCGCTGGTCAACAACGCCACCGGGCAGCCGGTCAGCTGGTTCGATGCTTTTATCGGCAGCATTCCGGGCTCGATAGGTGAAGTCTCCACCCTGATGATCCTGATTGGCGGCGCCATCATTCTGTTTGGCCGCGTCGCCTCCTGGCGCATTGTGGCGGGCGTGATGCTCGGCATGATCCTCACCGCGACGCTGTTTAACCTGATTGGCTCGGCGACCAACCCGATGTTTGCCATGCCGTGGTACTGGCATCTGGTACTGGGCGGTTTTGCCTTCGGCATGATGTTTATGGCCACCGACCCGGTGTCGGCCTCCTTTACCGACAAAGGCAAATGGTGGTACGGGGCGCTGATTGGCGTGATGTGCGTGCTTATCCGCGTGGTGAACCCGGCCTATCCGGAAGGGATGATGCTGGCGATCCTGTTCGCCAACCTGTTTGCGCCGCTGTTCGATTACCTGGTGGTGCGGGCCAACATCAAACGGAGGAAGGCGCGTGGCTGAGATAAAAAATAATGACAGCATCGGCAAGACGCTGATGGTGGTCGTCGTGCTGTGTCTGGTCTGCTCCATCGTGGTGGCGGGCTCTGCGGTAGGGCTCAAATCGCGTCAGCAGGAGCAACGCGCCCTCGACAAGCAGCGTAACATTCTGGCGGTGGCGGGGCTGATGCAGGGCGAGATGAGCGCCGACGATGTGGCGCAGGTCTTTGCTGAACGCATCACGCCGCGTCTGGTGGATCTCAATACCGGCGAGCTGCTGGAGAGCGATCCTTCCAGCTACAACCAGGCGCAGGCGCTGAAAGATCCGCAGAGCAGCACCGAACTGGAAGCCAGCCAGGATCCAGCTGGCATTAAGCGCCGCAGCAATACGGCGGAGATCTACTTGGTGCGCGATGAGCAAAAGCGCGTTCAGGAGCTGGTCCTGCCGGTGTACGGCAACGGGCTGTGGTCGATGATGTATGCCTTCGTCGCCCTCAACACCGATGGCCGCACGGTGAAAGGCATCACTTACTACGATCAGGGCGAAACCCCGGGGCTGGGCGGTGAAGTGGAAAACCCGGCCTGGCGGGCGCAGTTTGTCGGCAAAAAAGTGCTGGATGATAACGGCCAGCCGGCGCTGAAGGTGATGAAAGGGGCCGCGCGTCCGGGTGATGAGTACGCGGTCGATGGCCTGTCCGGCGCCACGCTGACCTCCAACGGCGTGCAGCACAGCTTTGATTTCTGGATGGGTGAGATGGGTTTTGGACCCTTTCTTAAAAAGGTACGTGAAGGAGAGCTGAACAATGGCTGATGCGGGCGAACTGAAAGAAGTAAAACGGGTTCTTATCGGGCCGCTCATCGCCAATAACCCGATCACCCTGCAGGTGCTGGGCGTCTGTTCGGCGCTGGCGGTCACCACCAAGCTGGAAACGGCGGTGGTGATGACCCTGGCCGTCACCCTGGTGACGGCGTTTTCCAGCATGTTCATCTCGATGATCCGCCACCATATCCCCAACAGCGTGCGCATCATCGTGCAGATGGCAATTATCGCCTCGCTGGTGATCGTGGTGGATCAGCTCCTGCGGGCCTTTGCCTACGAAACCTCAAAACAGCTGTCGGTGTTTGTTGGCCTGATCATCACCAACTGCATCGTGATGGGGCGCGCAGAAGCCTATGCCATGAAGATGCCGCCGCTGGCGAGCTTTATGGATGGGATCGGCAACGGTCTCGGCTATGGCGTGATCCTGCTGACGGTCGGTTTCCTGCGCGAGCTGATCGGCAGCGGCAAGCTGTTTGGCATCACCGTGCTCGATACCGTGCAAAACGGCGGCTGGTATCTACCGAACGGCCTGTTCCTGCTGGCCCCCAGCGCGTTCTTCATTATCGGTTTGCTGATCTGGGCGGTGAGAACCTGGCGCCCTGAGCAGCAGGAAAAGGAGTAACCGACAATGGCTCATTACCTGAGTTTGTTTGTGCGGGCGGTGTTTGTTGAAAACATGGCGCTCGCGTTTTTCCTCGGCATGTGTACTTTTCTTGCGGTCTCCAAAAAGGTGTCGACCGCCTTCGGGCTGGGCGTTGCCGTTACGGTGGTGCTGGGGCTGTCGGTTCCCATCAACAACCTGGTCTTTAACCTGGTGCTGCGCGACGGTGCGCTGGTCGACGGCGTTGATCTGAGCTTCCTCAACTTCATCACCTTTATTGGCGTGATTGCGGCGCTGGTGCAGATCCTCGAGATGATCCTCGATAAATACTTCCCGTCACTCTATACGGCGCTGGGGATCTTCCTGCCGCTGATCGCCGTGAACTGTGCCATCTTCGGCGGCGTATCGTTCATGGTGCAGCGTGATTATAACTTTAGCGAGTCGGTAGTGTACGGCTTTGGCTCCGGCATTGGCTGGATGCTGGCTATCGTGACGATGGCGGGTCTGCGCGAGAAAATGAAGTATGCCAACGTGCCGGCCGGGTTGCGCGGCTTAGGGATCACCTTTATCACCACCGGTCTGATGGCGCTGGGCTTTATGTCCTTCTCCGGTGTGCAGCTGTAAGGGCAAATTGTATGGAAATTATACTTGGCGTAGTGATGTTCACGCTGATCGTGCTGGTGCTCTCAGGGCTGATCCTGGTGGCACGATCAAAGCTGGTGAATTCCGGCGATGTGATCATCGAGATTAACGATGAGGCGGATAAGCAGATCCGCACCCCGGCGGGTGACAAGCTGCTGAACACCCTCTCCGGCAATGGCATTTTTATCTCTTCTGCCTGCGGCGGCGGTGGCTCATGCGGACAGTGCCGGGTTACGGTCAAAGAGGGCGGCGGCGATATTCTGCCGACCGAGCTGTCGCACATCAGCAAGCGTGAGGCGAAAGAGGGCTGCCGTCTGGCCTGTCAGGTGGCAGTGCGTCAGAACATGAAGATTGAACTGCCGGAGGAGATCTTCGGCGTGAAAAAGTGGCAGTGCGAGGTCATCTCCAACGATAACAAAGCCACCTTCATTAAAGAGCTCAAGCTTCGGGTGCCCGATGGCGAAGACGTGCCGTTCCGCGCGGGCGGCTACATTCAGATCGAATGTCCGGAGCATACTGTCGCGTACAAAGACTTTGACGTTCCGGACGAGTATCGCGGCGACTGGGACAAATTCAACCTGTTCCGCTTTGTCTCTGAGGTGAAAGAGCCGACGTTGCGCGCCTACTCCATGGCCAACTACCCGGACGAGAAGGGCATCATCATGCTCAACGTGCGTATTGCCACGCCGCCGCCGGGCGTACCGGATGCGCCGCCGGGGATCATGTCCTCGTATATCTGGTCTCTGAAGGCGGGGGATAAGGTGACCATTTCCGGGCCGTTTGGTGAGTTCTTTGCCAAAGAGACCGATGCCGAAATGGTGTTTATCGGCGGGGGCGCCGGGATGGCGCCGATGCGTTCGCACATTTTCGACCAGCTTAAGCGCCTCGGCAGCCAGCGTAAGATCAGTTTCTGGTACGGTGCCCGTTCGCTGCGGGAGATGTTCTATCAGGAGGAGTTTGAACAGCTGGCACGGGATAACCCGAACTTCAGCTTCCACATCGCGCTGTCCGATCCGCAGCCGGAAGACAACTGGACCGGCTATACCGGGTTCATCCATAACGTGCTGTATGAAAACTACCTCAAACACCACGTCGCGCCGGAAGACTGCGAGTTCTACATGTGCGGGCCGCCAATGATGAACGCTGCCGTGATCAAAATGCTGCAGGATCTGGGCGTGGAAGATGAGAACATCATGCTGGATGATTTTGGAGGCTGATGATGGTGACCTTCCTGCTGACCTTTACGATCTTTGTGCTGGTGATATTTGGCATGTCGCTCGGCTGGCTGATTAAGCGCAAAAGCATCCAGGGCAGCTGCGGCGGTATCTCCTCGCTGGGGATGGAGAAAGTCTGCGACTGCCCGGAACCCTGCGACGCGCGTAAAAAGCGCATCGCCCGCGACGCACAGCGCCAGCAAAACCGGATCCTCTGAACGAAACAGGCCGCAGCAGCGGCCTGTTTTTTTTACTTAAGCCACGCTCTGGCCTGGGCAGGAGAATCCACCATCACGCCGTCGGCCCCCAAATCTAGTGCTTTCTGATAATCCTCGGCGGAGTTAACGCCAAGCAGGATCACATGGGCATTCCCCTGAGAGCGGAAGCAGTCCATCGCCTCTTTGTCCCACGTCAGGGTGGCAGGAGAGATGCCCTCGCCCAGCGTGAATTTCTCCACCACTTCTACCTTGCGATTCATCTCCAGCCCGTACCACCAGGCATCCATTTTCTTTGCCGGCGGCAGGCAAACGTGGTTCAGGGAGATATTCGCCAGCCGGGTGCGCGTTTCGCTGCGGGTGACAAAGCGCGGTACCTCTGCAGGCAGCGCCTCCAGATAGCGATCCTCTGTTGAATAGACGCGAACACGCGTCAGGCTGTTGGTCTCTTTCAGCACGCCAAGCAGCTGTTTGCCCATCTCAGCCGGATCGGCGTCGGGGGATTTAATATCGATATAGAACGGGACGTCAGGCCAGCGTTCAAGCACCGCTTTCAGGGTCGGAATGGTGGTTCCGGCGACCTTTTCTTTCCATTTTGCCCCGGCATCAAATGTCGCTAGTTCGGCCTGGGTGTACTGGGAGACGTTGCCCTTTTCGGCGGTTAACGCGCTGAGATCGCTGGGACGATAGAGAACGGGCACGCCGTCACGGCTGAGCTGCACGGTGATCCAGATAGCCTGAGCGCGGTTTTCCAGCGCCAGCTGGATGGCCGGCAGGGTATTCTCCGGTGCGTCGGCGGTTCCGCCGCGATGAGCGATAATTTGTGGACTGGCCAAGGCGGGGGACGTCAGCAGAAGTGAGGCGATAATCATCTTTTTCATGAATAATTTTCCATTTTAAATCATGTAATTCAATGGGTTGTAAGTGTATGAAGGCTTACCCTTGTACCACGCTTAAATGACAGAAGTGAGACGGTAAATCTGCTGACGCATTTTTAGCTCTTTGTTATACTGTGCATAATTACAGGTGTGGTGACGATGATGCGCAAGATAATCCATGTAGATATGGACTGTTTTTTTGCTGCGGTGGAGATGCGCGACAACCCGGCGCTGCGGGATATCCCCATTGCCATTGGCGGCAGTCGTGTCCAGCGCGGGGTGATCAGCACCGCGAACTACCCGGCACGTAAGTTTGGCGTGCGCAGCGCCATGCCGACCGCGATGGCCTTAAAACTCTGCCCGCACCTGACCTTATTACCCGGCCGCTTTGAGGCCTATAAAGAAGCGTCCCACCATATTCGCGAGATCTTCTCCCGCTACACCTCCCTGATTGAGCCCCTTTCACTTGACGAAGCCTATCTGGATGTCACCGACAGCCTGCACTGTCACGGCTCCGCCACGCTGATGGCTCAGGAGATCCGCCAGACGATTTTCAATGAACTGCAGCTCACCGCCTCGGCGGGCGTCGCGCCGGTAAAATTTCTTGCCAAAATTGCCTCCGATCTCAATAAGCCCAACGGCCAGTATGTGATCACCCCTGAAGAAGTGCCGGCATTTATCAAAACGCTGCCGCTCGGCAAGATCCCCGGCGTGGGCAAAGTCTCGGCGGCAAAGCTGGAGAGTATGGGGCTGCGCACCTGCGAGGATGTGCAGAACAGCGATCTGGGGATGCTGTTGAAGCGCTTCGGTAAGTTTGGACGGGTGCTGTGGGAGCGGAGCCAGGGCATCGATGAGCGCAACGTTAACAGCGAGCGGCTGCGTAAATCGGTGGGGGTGGAACGCACCCTGGCCGAGGATATCCACGACTGGGCAGACTGCGAAGCCATTATCGTCGGGCAGCTTTATCCTGAGCTGGAGCGGCGGCTGGCAAAGGTCAAACCGGATCTGCTGATTGCCCGCCAGGGGGTAAAGCTCAAATTTAACGACTTTCAGCAAACCACCCAGGAACACGTCTGGCCGCGACTGAACAAAGAGGATTTGATTTTGACGGCGAAGAAGACCTGGGAAGAGCGTCGGGCAGGGCGGGGCGTGCGGCTGGTGGGCTTACATGTCACGCTGCTGGATCCGCAGCTGGAGCGACAGCTGGTACTGGGGCTGTAAAAAAGCCCGGTGGCGCTTACGCTTACCGGGCCTACGTATTTCTCCCTCTCCCGTGGGAGAGGGCTGGGGTGAGGGGATTACTTCGTCGGGATCGCTTTCAGCAGTTCCGTCAGCAGGGTCCAGTAATGGCCTACGCTTTCGATATGAACCTGCTCATCCGGGCTGTGAGGACCGGTAATGGTTGGCCCGATAGAAACCATGTCCATATCCGGGTACGGTTTCTTGAACAGACCGCACTCCAGACCGGCGTGGATCACCTGAATGTTCGGCGTGCTGTTGAACAGACGCTGATAGGTTTCACGCACCAGCGCCATCACCGGGGAACTGGCATCTGGCTGCCAGCCCGGGTAGCTGCCCTTGGC
Organism: Leclercia adecarboxylata; assembly: GCA_002360945.1. Lineage (GTDB taxonomy): Bacteria > Pseudomonadota > Gammaproteobacteria > Enterobacterales > Enterobacteriaceae > Enterobacter > Enterobacter adecarboxylatus_B. The sequence goes on from DERO01000008.1 coordinate 66,735, forward strand.
AACGGTGTTCGCGCCGGACAGTTTGCCCAGAGATTCCAGCATGCTCACCACGTAATCTTTACCGCTGTCGATCAGGGAGCGGATCAGGCAGATAATCTCTGCGCTGTCGTCAGCCATGGTCACCACGCCGACGTTCAGGGAGGTTTCCACCACGCCTTTCGCCACGTCAGAGTTGCGGATCACCCCGTTCGGGGTTGCGTTCAGCAGCTGAACAAAGCGGTCGCGGGACTGTTCAGTCAGCGCGGCTTTATCCGTCGTGACGGCTTCCAGCACCACGGTCAGGTTCTTCTCTTTCGCTTCCAGTTCGTTTTTGAGGATATCCAGATATACGGTGGAGAGCTTTTTCAGCGCATCGGCTTTGTCTGCGGCAACGGCCACGGTAGCGAAGGCTTCACGCGGGATCGCGTTACGCAGGGTACCGCCGTTGAAGTCCACCAGACGGAGATCCAGCTCGGCAGCGTGACCGGCCAGGAAACGGGCCAGCAGCTTGTTGGCATTGCCTAACCCCAGGTGAATATCACCGCCGGAGTGGCCGCCTTTCAGCCCTTTCAGCGTCAGCTTGAAAGTCTGGAAGCCCGCCGGGATCGCTTCACGGGTCAGCGGCAGGGTGGAGATAAAGTCGATACCGCCCGCGCAACCCATGTAGATTTCGCCTTCCTCTTCGGAATCGGTATTGATCAGGATATCTGCCTGCAGCCAGTTCGGTTGCAGACCAAAGGCGCCATCCATACCGGCTTCTTCGGTCATGGTCAGCAGCACTTCCAGCGGACCATGCTCAACGCCATCGTCGGCCAGCACCGCCAGCGCAGAGGCCATACCGATGCCGTTGTCCGCACCCAGAGTGGTGCCGCGGGCTTTGATCCACTCGCCGTCGATGTACGGCTGAATTGGATCTTTGGTGAAATCGTGTACGGTGTCGTTGTTCTTCTGCGGAACCATGTCCAGGTGCGCCTGCAGTACAACCGGTTTACGGTTTTCCATCCCGGCGGTGGCAGGTTTACGGATCAGAATGTTGCCAACCTGGTCGCGCTCGGCGTGCAGCCCTTTTTCCTTCGCCCAGCCCATGATGTGTTCGGCAAGCTGTTCTTCGTGATAAGACGGGTGAGGAATGGAGCAGATTTTGGCAAAAATATCCCACAGCGGTTGTGGCGATAACTGAGACAGTTCAGACACAGTAAGTCTCCTTGTCGATGGCCGGCAGACAATGTTGCAGGTCACGGGGTTAGCAGGTTTAGAGTTACCACAAGTCAGACTTGCGAGGTGGGTTCGAGAATACCACTTTCTCTGGCGGCTGGTAGGGGTAAGCAAGTAAAAACTCCGGGCGGAACCGCTTAGCACTGGTTTTTAGTACTTCAGATCTCTATAATCTCGCGCAACCATTTTCCCCCTCGAACACTTTTTAAGCCGTATATAAACAGGCTGGGACAATTCACATGAGCGAAAAATACATCGTCACCTGGGACATGTTGCAGATTCATGCACGTAAACTGGCTGCACGCCTGATGCCATCTGAACAGTGGAAAGGCATCATCGCGGTTAGCCGCGGTGGCCTGGTACCGGGGGCATTGCTGGCACGTGAGCTGGGTATTCGCCATGTCGATACCGTGTGCATCTCCAGCTACGACCACGACAACCAGCGTGAGCTGACCGTGCTGAAACGCGCTGAAGGCGATGGTGAAGGTTTCATCGTGATTGACGATCTGGTTGATACCGGCGGTACCGCAGTAGCCATCCGCGAAATGTACCCTAAAGCGCATTTCGTGACCATCTTCGCCAAGCCGGCGGGTAAACCACTGGTTGACGATTATGTCATTGATATCCCGCAGGATACCTGGATCGAACAGCCATGGGATATGGGTGTAGCATTCATCCCACCTATTTCAGGCCGCTAATCCATACATTTTTAACGCCCGGTGATGCCGGGCGTTATTTTTTTCGCCCCTGTCGCGTTACAATGATGCCCTCTGACGTATCTTAAGAGGCAGCGCGCAATGTCCCAGGCGAATCTCAGCGAAATTCTCTTCAAGCCCAAATTCAAACATCCGGAAACCTCGACGCTGGTTCGTCGCTTTAACCCTGGCGTTCAACCGTCAGTGCAATCGGCGCTGGATGGCAAAAACATCCCGCACTGGTATCGCATGGTTAACCGTCTGATGTGGATCTGGCGCGGCATCGATCCCCGTGAAATTCTGGATGTGCAGGCGCGTATCGTGATGAGCCAGGCCGAACGGACCGACGACGACCTGTACGACACGGTGGTGGGCTATCGCGGCGGCAACTGGATCTACGAGTGGGCAAAACAGGCGATGATCTGGCAGCAAAAGGCGGGCCAGGAAGAGGATCCCCTGTTAAGCGGCAAGCACTGGCTGCATGCCTGTAACCTCTACAGCATCGCGGCATACCCGCATCTGAAGGGCGACGAACTGGCGGAGCAGGCTCAGGCCCTGGCGAATCGCGCCTACCAGGAAGCGGCCCAGCATCTGCCGGGCCAGATGCGCGAACTCACCTTTACCGTTCCCGGCGGCCCGGCGGTGACCGGTTTTCTGCATATGCCCCCAGGCGACGGCCCTTTCCCGACGGTGATGATGTGCGGCGGCCTCGACTCGCTGCAAACCGATTACTACAGCCTGTATGAGCGTTACTTAGCCCCGAAAGGGCTGGCGATGCTGACCCTCGACATGCCGTCGATCGGCTTCTCATCCAAATGGAAACTGACCCAGGATTCCAGCTTGCTCCATCAGCATGCCCTGAAAGCGCTGGAACAGAATCCGTGGGTGGACCACACCCGGGTGGCGGCGTTTGGCTTCCGCTTTGGCGCTAATGTCGCCGTGCGTCTGGCCTATCTGGAATCCTCACGCCTGAAAGCGGTGGCCTGCCTTGGGCCGGTGGTGCATGCGCTGTTAAGCGAACCTGCGCGTCAGGGCAACGTGCCGGAAATGTACCTTGACGTGCTGGCCAGCAGCCTCGGCATGCATGATGCTTCCGACGAGGCGCTGCGCGTGGAGCTTAATCGCTACTCCTTGAAAACTCAGGGATTGCTGGGTCGCCGCTGCCCGACGCCGATGCTCTCTGGCTTCTGGAAAAACGATCCCTTCAGCCCGGAGGAGGAGTCCCGCTTAATCACCTCGTCATCTGTCGACGGTAAGTTACTGGAGGTGCCCTTCAGCCCGGTGTATGAGAATTTTGACAAGGCATTGCAGCAGATTACGCGTTGGATCCATCAGAGATTGTGTTAAGAGATTGCTAATTTCTTAAGGTTTGGTACAACAGTGGCTTCATAAAAGGAGATCGCAATGACGTTACCGAGTGGACATCCGAAAAGTAGAATGATCAAGAAGTTTATGGCTCTTGGCCCCTACATCCGCGAAGAGCAGTGCGAAGAGAATCGCTTTTTTTTCGACTGCCTGGCCGTGTGCGTTAACGTAAAGCCAGCGCCGGAAAAGCGCGAATTCTGGGGATGGTGGATGGAAATGGAAGCCGAAGCATCACGCTTCACCTATAGCTACCAGTTTGGCCTGTTCGATAAAGACGGGCACTGGCAGGCGGTGGCGATTAAGGATCCTGAAGTGGTCCAGCGCCTGGAGCATACCCTGCGTGAATTCCACGAGAAGGCCCGTGCGCTGCTGACGACGTTCGATCTGAAACTCGAGCCTGCTGATGATTTCACCAACGAGCCGGTAAAGCTGACCGCTTAACGTCCGACGTGAAAACAGACAATAAAAAAACCCGGCCATCCAGCGCCGGGTTTTTTATTTTGCTCAATCAGAACTGGTAGGTCATACCGAGAGCAACGATATCATCGCTGCTCACGCCCAGTTTATTATCGTCGTCAATCTGGTTGATTTTATAATCAACAAACGCGGACATATTTTTGTTGAAATAGTAGGTCGCGCCAACGTCGATATATTTCACGATATCTTCATCACCGATGCCTTCAATATCCTTGCCTTTAGACTGGACATAACCCAGGGACGGGCGAAGACCAAAGTCAAACTGATATTGCGCCACGGCTTCGAAGTTCTGGGCTTTATTCGCGAAGCCGCCGGAGATTGGCGTCATATTGCGCGTTTCGGTGTACATGGTTGCCAGGTAAAGGTTGTTGGCGTCATATTTCAGACCGGTGCCCCAGGCTTCCGCTTTTTCACCTTCGCCACGAGCCAGCAGGTTCTGGGCGTTGGTGCGGTCAGAGTTGGTGTAGGCACCGCTGATGGCGAAGTCGCTGCCGCCGAAATCATAGGTCAGAGAGGTACCGAAACCGTCGCCGTTCTGTTTCTTCGCTTCGCGGCCTTCGTTTTTACCCTGATATTGCAGGGTCAGGTCCAGGCCATCGATGGCGCCGAAGAAGTCAGAATTACGGTAGGTTGCCAGGCCGCTGGCGCGTTTGGTCATGAAGTTATCGGTCTGCGCGGAAGAGTCACCGCCGAATTCCGGGAACATATCGGTCCAGGCTTCAACGTCGTATAGCGCGCCGAGGTTACGACCGTAGTCGAATGAACCGAAGTCCTTCAGCTTAATACCGGCAAAAGCCAGACGGGTTTTCTGCGTCGCGTCGCTTTCGGCTTTGTTACCGGAGAATTCAGCTTCCCAACGGCCATAGCCGGTCAGTTGTTCGTTAATCTGGGTTTCGCCTTTAAAGCCGAAACGCACATAAGTCTGGTCACCATCTTTGGCATCATCATCGCTGAGATAATGCATGGCTTTTACTTTACCGTACACGTCCAGTTTATTGCCGTTTTTATTAAATACTTCGGCTGCCTGTACAGATGAAGTTGCTACAACGCCCATTACCACTAATGCCAGAGTACTCTTTTTCATTTTCAATCCTGGTTTCTTATAAACGCGCTAATATTCGCTGAACAGTCAGCCCAAGCTTATGTTCCGTGAAAAAACAGGAAGGGTTTTAACGTTATGAAATGAACGTTTTATGACAATTCCAGAATAAGTTTAAAAAAGCGTGTTTTTTTATTTCAGTAATAAAAGTGTCAAGGTTTGCCGCTACGCTTCCTGATCCCGCGCAACAAACTCGTGGCCTTTGTGTTAAGGCGGTTGGCAACGGGCCCCAGTCCTGATAAAAAGTCTGATTGATATCATTTCCCTATTGTTGAACGGCAGAGAATCATGAGTGACAGCCAGACGCTGGTGGTAAAACTCGGTACCAGTGTGTTAACAGGCGGATCGCGCCGCCTTAATCGCGCCCACATTGTCGAACTGGTACGCCAGTGCGCACAGCTGCATGCCGCAGGGCACCGTATTGTGATTGTGACCTCCGGGGCGATTGCCGCCGGACGTGAGCACCTGGGCTACCCCGAACTTCCCGCCACCATTGCTTCCAAGCAGTTGCTGGCGGCGGTGGGGCAGAGCCGCCTGATTCAACTCTGGGAACAGCTGTTCTCTATCTACGGCATCCACGTCGGGCAGATGTTGCTGACCCGCGCCGATATGGAAGATCGCGAGCGTTTCCTTAACGCCCGCGATACCCTGCGCGCGCTGCTGGATAACAACATCGTGCCGGTCATTAACGAGAACGATGCGGTCGCCACCGCCGAAATTAAGGTTGGCGACAACGATAACCTCTCGGCGCTGGCCGCGATCCTGGCGGGCGCCGATAAGCTGCTGCTCCTCACCGATCAACAGGGGCTGTTTACCGCCGACCCGCGCACCAACCCGCAGGCTGAACTGATCACCGATGTGAAAGGCATTGACGATGCGCTGCGCGCCATTGCAGGTGACAGCGTGTCGGGCCTCGGCACCGGCGGGATGGGTACCAAGCTGCAGGCCGCCGACGTGGCGTGCCGGGCGGGTATCGACACTATTATCGCCGCCGGCAGCCGTCCGGGCGTGATTGGCGATGTGATGGAAGGTATTTCGGTTGGAACCCGTTTCCACGCCGAAGCCACGCCGCTGGAGAACCGCAAACGCTGGATTTTCGGCGCACCACCTGCCGGAGAGATCACCGTAGATGAGGGTGCCACCGCCGCGATTCTGGAACGAGGCAGCTCATTGCTTCCAAAAGGAATTAAAAACGTGACAGGCAACTTCTCCCGTGGTGAAGTGATCCGTATCTGTAATCTGGAAGGGCGCGACATTGCCCACGGCGTCTGCCGCTACAACAGCGACGCGCTGCGCCGTATTGCAGGCCACCATTCACAGCAGATCGATGCCATTCTCGGCTATGAGTATGGCCCGGTTGCTGTCCATCGCGACGATATGATTACCCGTTAAGGAGCAGGACATGCTGGAACAAATGGGCGCCGCTGCCAAAGCCGCCTCGTACAAACTGGCGCTCCTTTCCAGCCGCGAGAAAAACCGCGTGCTGGAGAAAATCGCAGAGTATCTGGAAGCCCAGTCTCACGAGATTTTGCTCGCCAACGAGCAGGATTTATTAGAAGCCCGCCGCAACGGTTTGAGCGAGGCGATGCTCGATCGTCTGGCCTTAACCCCCGCGCGCCTGAAAAGCATTGCCGACGACGTGCGTCAGGTGTGCAGCCTGGCCGATCCGGTCGGGCAGGTGATCGATGGCGGACTGCTGGACAGCGGCCTGCGCATCGAACGTCGCCGCGTGCCGCTGGGGGTGATCGGCGTAATCTACGAAGCGCGCCCGAACGTGACTGTTGATGTCGCCTCCCTGTGCCTGAAAACCGGTAATGCCGCGATCCTGCGCGGCGGGAAAGAGACCTGGCGCACCAACGCCGCAACGGTAAAAGTGATCCAGCAGGCGCTGGAGGAGTGCGGCTTGCCAGCCGGTGCGGTACAGGCAATTGAAAGCCCGGATCGCGCCCTGGTCAACGAGATGCTGCGGATGGACAAATACATCGACATGCTGATCCCGCGCGGCGGGGCAGGGCTGCACAAGCTGTGCCGCGAGCAGTCGACGATCCCGGTGATCACCGGCGGTATCGGCGTATGCCATATCGTTGTCGATGAGACTGCCGAGATCGAACCGGCCCTGAAGATCATCGTCAACGCCAAAACCCAGCGTCCGAGCACCTGTAATACGGTGGAGACGCTGCTGGTGCATCAGGCTATCGCTGACCGCTTCCTGCCTGCCTTAAGCCAGCAGATGGCGCAAAGCGGCGTCACCCTGCACGCCGATGCCAATGCGCTGACTCAGCTGAAAGACGGCCCGGCGAAGGTTGAAGAAGTGAAAGCTGAACAGTACGACGATGAGTTCCTGTCGCTGGATCTGAATGTGAAAGTGGTTGCCGATCTGGATGACGCCATCGCCCATATCCGCGCCCACGGCACTCAGCACTCGGATGCGATCCTCACGCGTACCCTGAGCAATGCCAACCGCTTTGTGAACGAAGTGGATTCGTCTGCCGTGTACGTGAATGCCTCCACCCGCTTCACCGACGGCGGCCAGTTTGGCCTCGGCGCAGAAGTGGCGGTCAGCACCCAGAAGCTGCACGCGCGCGGCCCGATGGGGCTGGAAGCGCTGACCACCTACAAGTGGGTCGGCTTCGGTGACGATACCATTCGGGCATAATCCCCTACGCGGGCGGCGTCTGCTGCCCGCGCTATCCTTGTGAATTCTGCTCCATCCGCTCCTGTGCCGCCGAGTCCAGGGCGGCGATTTGCTCCTGCAACGCTGCCAGGCTGAGCGGCCGGCTGATTAAATAGCCCTGAGTTTCATCGCACTTCATCATCATCAGCTTCTGCAGCTGCCCTTCGGTTTCCACCCCTTCCGCCGTAATACTCAGCGAGAACGCTTTGCCCAGGCCGATAATATTCTCGACGATGGTATTGGCGCTGTCGCTTTCCGGCATGCCGTCGATAAAGGATTTATCCAGCTTGATGCCATCGAACGGGAAATTGCGCAGATAGCTCAGGGAGGAGTAGCCGGTGCCGAAATCGTCCATCAGCAGCTTCACGCCCAGTTTTTTCAGCGCCAGCATGATTTCGAGGCTGTTTTCCGGGTTCCACAGGGTGGCGTTTTCGGTGATCTCGATCTCCAGCCGGGCCGGATCTAACTGCGACGCCTGCAGCGCATCCCTGATGCGGTCCACCACCTGCCAGGACTGGAACTCGACGGCAGAGATATTCACCGAGACAGAGAGGCCGTGCAGCGTCTGCTGCGCGTCCCGACAGGCGGTTTTCAGCACCCAGTCGCTGAGCGGAATAATCAGCCCGGTCTCTTCGGCCAGCGAAATAAACTGATCCGGCATGATCAGGCCAAGCTCGGGGTGATCCCAGCGGATGAGCGCCTCCACGGCGATGATCCGCGACGAGTCATGGCCGTAGCGCGGCTGGTAGACCAGACGGAACTGCTCTTTTTTGATCCCGTCGCGCAGGCTCTCTTCCATCTCCCGGCGCTGCACCATCTGCTCGGCCATTTCAGGCATATAGAACACCCACCTGTTGCGCCCGGTGCTTTTAGCTTTGTACAGCGCGATATCCGAGAAACGCAGGAGCTCGCCCGCGTCGACGGCATCATGCGGCGCCATGGCGATCCCGATGCTGGCCCCGATCACGATCTCATTCCCGTTGATCAGGAAGGGGCGCGTCAGCTCGGCAATAATACGTTCGCACAGGGTATCAATGTAGCGGCGGTCATGAATGTCGGAGATCACCAGAATAAACTCGTCGCCGCCCTGGCGCGCCACCAGATCGTAATCGCGGATACAGTGCCGGAGCCTGGCTGAGACCTCATGCAGCACGGTATCCCCGGCGCCGTGACCGAACAGATCGTTGACCGGCTTAAACTTATCGAGATCGAGGCTGAGCATCGCCAGCGGATGCGCCTGCGTGGGCTGTGCCTGCAGCTTGCCTTCCAGAAACTCGCGCATCCGTACCCGGTTGGGCAGCCCGGTGAGTTCGTCATGACGGGAGAGATACTCCACGCGGGCCTGGGCTTCGACCTCCAGGGTGACATCCGTGGCGGTGCCCCGGTAGCCGGTGATTCCCTCCGGGGTGATAACCGGTTTTATCGCAATATGGCAGTAGCGCTGGTGGCCCATCGCGGAGAGATAGCGGCAGTGCAGCAGGCGGCGATGGCCCGTCTGGCCGGGCTGGGTGATCCACTCCGCCAGCGACTGATTGTCTGCAGCCATGAAATCGCTGAGCGAGCGACCGATCCAGGCCGATATGCTATGCCCGGTAATGCCGGGAAAACGCTCGGAAAGCCAGGTAAAACGCAGCCCGGGATCGGTCTCCCAGATCCAGTCCGTGGTGGCCTCGGCGACGTCACGAAAACGGCGTTCGCTGGCGGTGAGCGCAAGACGGTTCTGCGCCAGCAGGTAGGTATTTTCATCATACATCCGCGCCTTTTTCAGCGCGTTGCGTCCCAGCATCAGGCCGGGGATCGCGGTAAAGAGCGCCAGCAGGACCAGCAGCGGCAGGATATAACGCAGCAACTCCCGCCCCGGGTTCTCGCTTTTCCACTCAAAAGTGATTTGCTGGCCATCAATGGGGAGCGTTGCCACCCCGCGTCGCCCTGCCAGTTTCGGGGCACCCTTATGCTGCACGCGTGTCTGAGCGATGCCGTACTCTTCCCCCAGCGCGACGAGCTTACGGTCATCCAGCACATCAACAAAGACCAGCACCGAGGCCGGGCCGGGAACAACCGGGATCCTGGCGTCGTCACCTGTGGTGATGCGTGCCGCGGCCACCAGCGCCGGATGGCCGCCCTTCATCACCACCGTACTGGACAGAGGGATAGCGTCCGGCTTGTCTATTTTCTGAATCAGTTCGGGCAGGGGATCGTCTCCCAGCCAGGATTGCAGAGAGGCTTTCACCAGCTTGCCGTCAATCACGCTATAGCGGGTCTGCCCGCTGCCGTCCAGCACGAACACCCCTTCGTACTCAAAATCGCGCCACAGCGAGGCGCCCATATTCTGGCGGTTATACGCCCAGTCGGTATCCACCCTCGGATGAAGATGCTGGTAGGCCTCACCCCACCAGGCATAGTCTTTGATATGGGTTGTGAGCGTATCCACGCGGTTATGGATCGCCTTTTCCAGCAGCATGGCGCTGTGCTTATCGCTGTCCTGATTGATGTTTCGCACGATGGTCAGCAGCGCAATAATGGCGATGATAAACAGCCCTGACAGCATGGCAACCATCAGCAGCAGGGCACGTTTGACAAAGGTTGCCGTTCGTTTAGGCTCCAGATCCGCGCCGGACAGGTCATCGGTGACAAAAAATTTATGCATTATTTACCCACTCTCTCAGGCATTTCTGTGTTCCGATCTCATTAATATCGACCTGTTCTGGCGGGGCTTGATTTCAAAAAGGTAAATTTGAAGATAGCCGATCCTAAAGGGAAGAGGAGAGATGACGCAGCTGGTGCGGGCAAAATGCCGCAAAATGTGACGAGTATGCGTTATGGAAGAACGAAAGAGGGGACTTAACCCTTTATTTCGTATGGTTTTTGCGCGTGTTGCTGTAAAAATCAACGACTAAAAGGTGAGGGGTTGACGGGGTGGGCGCTTTTTCTTACCCTTTTACACCGTAGTACCTCTCCTGAAAGCCGATATAGCTCAGTTGGTAGAGCAGCGCATTCGTAATGCGAAGGTCGTAGGTTCGACTCCTATTATCGGCACCATTTAACTTGTTAATTCTCTTTTATTTATTCCTTATGCACCCTTAAGTACGGCGTCAAAATCTGCACCATTCAAATCTGGTGATGTACAGAGCATATCTCTTGCCAGTGCGCGGCGGCGGTTAAGAAGCTCATCTAATGTCTCTTCAAATGTTGTAATTTCGCTGTCTCTTACCGTTGGGTAATACACAAATACATCTTTTGTTTGCCCAATTCGATATGCCCTGTCGGTTGCCTGATCTTCTTTGGCCGGATTCCAGCAACGGGTAAAATGAATAACGTGATTAGCTTTCTGGACGTTAACCCCAAAACCAACCGCGACCGTGGAGAGAATAATTACGCCGAAGCCGGGTTGAGCCTGGAAATCATCAATCAACCGCTGACGGCTGTTCTGGCTCTGACTTTTGGTGCTGGTATCACCATTGATGATCACCGGACGGAAACCAAAACGCTGTTGAATAGCATGTTGGACTTCGCGCTGAAGATCGCGCAGCTCAGTAAAGATAATCACCTTGTCTTTACGGGTGTGTTTAATTTCATCCAGCGTTTTCAGCATCCAGTTAAGTTTTGGCGACCCTTCCCGATATCGAGGCTCAGGGTTAACAACTGCCGGGTGGGCGCATATGAGTTTGAGACGATGTAATAACCCTAACATTCCTGCACCTGCCTGCTGCATTCCCTCGCTGAGCGCCTGTTGTTGTTGCCAGTTTGCAATCGAAGAAAGATACAGTTGCTTTTGAGGGCCAGAAAGCGGCAGTTGCTTACAACTGACGACTTCGATTTTTTGTGGCAAATCACGCGCGACCTCTTCTTTGGTTCGGCGCAATGTCTGCGGTTCGATCAACGTGCGTAAACTTTCCAGTCGTTCTGTATCTCGACCTGTTTCGTTCTCGATGGGGCGGACATAATGTTTGCCAAACTCATTGAGTGCCCCTAACAGACCCGGCTGAGCGAAATCAAAGAGGCTCCAGAGGTCTACAAGGGTGTTTTCGACTGGCGTGCCGGTGCATGCCACTTTGAATCTTGCTTGTATCGCATTGGCTGCATGAGTAATTAATGCCGCCGGGTTCTTTATTTTTTGTGCCTCGTCGCACACCATAATGGACCAGGGCTGGCGCGCCAGTGAAAATTCCTGATCGCGAAGCGTTTCGTAGGTTGTCAGAATAATTTTCGCCTCACCCTGCCAGCCGGGTTTGAGCAGATTTTTGATCCCCTGAGACTGCAGATGAGCAGGAATAGCCTCTTTCGGGTATTTCACCGCTTTGATGGTGTCGCCATACAATTTCATCACCGAAATACCGGAGGTGTAGAAGAAATTGTCGAGTTCACGCTCCCAGTTATCCAAAAGAGATACAGGGGCAACGATGAGGCTTGGCGGCTCGTCTGGGAATTTTTCAATGAACCACACCAGGAAGCTCAGGATCTGCAGCGTTTTCCCCAGCCCCATATCATCCGCCAGCAAGCAGCCAGCCGTTTCCTGAGGTGAACGAAGAAAGAGTTGCTGGAGCCAGGCCACGCCTTCACGCTGATGGTCTTTAAGTCGGATATGCTCTTTAAGGCTCAGAGGAATTTCAGGTTCAGCATGACGTGCATTGAGGAGTGAATCGCGGCGTTGTTTGATATAGGCCGCTTCTTCAATGTTCTGTTCAATTTTGAGTACAGCCCGGGCGGCTTTTTCAACAGCACAGTCCTCTGATTCCTGTGCTGCCTTTTGCTGTTTTCCCCAGTTCTTACTGAACGTTTTAGCGGCATCTAGCGGCAGTTCAGTCTCATTCCAGGGGGAGATGATATGCGTTTCGCCAGATGCTTCTGCCTGGGTGATTCTCTCCTGCAGTTCATCGAAATGTTGCAGGTTTTCAGGTTGCCAGCTATCCAGTGTTTCTACTGAAAATGCGGAGAAGTCGATGCCATCAGGAAGCCAGTTTTCGCTTTGCGTCTTGGTCAGCCAGGGAGAGGATATTTTTTCGAACTCACCGATGCCAATGACGCGATCGCCATATTTACCGAGATCCAGGACATCGTTAAATTCTTTCCCTTCGACCTCCTGTTGCCAGCGCGTCAGTAGTGACTGGCAATCGTGCCACTGTTGTTCAGTGAAATGACTCAGTTCCAGCTCGTAACCCTGCCAGGAACCCGCGGGCATTTGCGCGGCAACGCTGATCCCTACGGCCTGAACAAATTTTTCCAGTTCCCATGGAGCAGAGAAGAGGAATGTCACTTCAGGTTGCGGTATGGGAGAGACAGGCTCCAGTACCAGCGTAATATCGTCTATCTTGTTCTCATCATTTACACGGGGTTGAAGCCGGAAATGATGAAAGAAAATATGGGCATCAAACAGTGCCTGTTCATGTTCTTCCGGGGCAATAACACTGGCGGCATCTTCACCCAGGAAAGTATAGGGGTTGCGAACAAAGGAAAGCGCTTCACTGCCGGCCACCCGACGACCTGGGATTGAGTGAATTGAATACAGGACTTCTTTTACTTCGGGAGGGATGATGACATGGCTGAGTTCGCCGTTCTCCCCGGGTATGCGATAGCTATCGTGAACCTGAGCGTTCTTATCAAAACTGCCGAGCCAGTTAGTGGGCTGGTCCTCGAAGTGTGGCTCAATCTCGATAACGGCAGTATCAGCAATTGTTGCCTTACGCAGGCGTAATGATAACGACGTCGGTTTGATAACGTGCGTCTTTTCTAAGTAGTCATCAAATTTTGCAGCAGCATATTTTGCACATTTGCGAATAGCTGCCCATCCCAGCTGGTTAGTGGTTTCGCCAGGCGTCTGAAGTTGCTGGGTGCTAAGCTGCTCTATTGCTTGTAAGAGTGCCCAGTTTTCCCTCGATAACAGGTGCTGTTGATTTTCATAAGTAAAAATAGCGCCGGTACGACTGAAACGAATCGACTGGCGGGCAGAAATCGAAGTCCACTCCGCAATCCAGACACGAAAATCACTATCATTTAGCGCCCCTCGCGAACTCAGGCGTGCACGTAATGGTAATACCTCTGGGACGCCAATAAGAGGCAGGCTACTGGAGTGTTCCTCGTCTTCCACCAGGCGATACAAAGCATCCCAGCTCAATAACCAGCGGTCTGTAAGTGATATCAGATAGTCTTCTTCGGCCAGTTGCTCAAGCCAGGATGCCAGCGCCCAAAGCTCTGAGTCATTAACCAAAGATTGCGGAAAACTGAGTCCGTTTTCCTCAATCTGGTACTGATTCTTCAGATGGCGTTCTATCTGATGACGGTTCCCCGCCAGTTTACTTAACAGACGTTTCAGCATTATTTGATCCAGTAGCGATGCGGTTCTTTAGTCACAGGAGTGAAACCGAGTCGAAGCAACTCTCTTTCTGTTATGTCGTCAGGTGCTTTGAGCTGAACGGACAGCACTCCACCTTTTTGTCGATTATCGCTGACGATGCACGAGGTGTTTTCAACCAGCCGCTGTATTGCTGTATCCCGCAATGGATTGATGATTTTGATGTCGGATACCGAGGCGGGTGAGGGCGCTTTTTTATCTACAAATTTGACGGGTTCTTCAGCCATCCAGCGGATACCTAGCTTGCGCAGTTCATCGTCGTATTTCAGCATCCAGCCGGTGATCCGGACTTTGTTATAACCTTCGGCTCGAGGAGCATGTGGTAGTCTCAAAATACAGCGTCCCTGGCTTTTTAAGTGAACGTTGATTTCCAGAGCCCCAGACTCAGGATTAAACGGAGCTTCGCCGATGCGATAGGCATACATCGCGTTCCCCGTTCCGGAAAATTCAACGAAGATGTAATCGTTAATCTGCATGATCATGGCGTTATCGAAACTACGCCCGCCGCGCAGATGGCTCAGCCGTCCACGATTCTCCTCGCGGAATTTCACAAAGTCGCTGCCACGATCGTGCCAGGCATCTGGCCCCATCACGATCCGGGTAAATCCCATCTGGTTAGCGAAACGTAGCCAATAGTGCAGTCGTGCCTGGTCAACATCGCCGTTTCCGCGAAGGAGTTCAAAGAAGTGCATCAAATCTTGTTTTGCCAGCCAGCCTCGCACCATCGCTGCGACGGGTTCAGAAACATACTGATGCCACTTATTCTGCTGACTCTTGAGCTGCGGGTTATCCCAGTATTCCAGCGCAGCCTGTTTCAGGGCAGAATGCGCTTGATCGCGATAGGTAGAATGGTAATAACGGGTCAGTGTCGCCGTCATAATGTCATCGCGAAAACGAACCCACTGCGCCGCCAGGCCTAACAGCCAACTGATTTTGTCCAGATATTGAGGATCGTCCAGAGTATCAAGCTGCGCCAGCAACACGGTGAAAATACGTTTCCACAACCAACTGCTGTCGGGGATTTGCGCTATTTTTTCTAATGATGATAAAGAGTTGCTCTCACCAGAAAGTAGCTGTTGGGATATTACACCGCCAGCCTGAGGCGTAAAAATGTCGTGGTAAAACTCAATGGTTTTCATCCACGACTTTTCTCTGCGAATTGCGGCTTTTACCACGGGGTATCCCCTGGCGATATGCCCACGCAGTACACACCAATGTGGGTTTACTTCTGGCGATTCATGTTTGTAGGCAAAATAACTTGAACAGAGTGCTGCCCAGTCCTTGCGTTTCAGCGTCCTGGATTCAATCTGTTTTTTGATAGCACTGTCGACATGGGGGAAGAAAGTATCATCCTCCAGTAATACTGGCCTGTCAGGATAGAGCGGATCGGTATCGGCGAGGCCATAAAACACCATCCGCCACTCACGTTCAGTCAGTTCTTCCGCAAGACGAAAACGACGCAGGGCCGCCAGCCGCATTTCATGTGTAGGCGTGGGGATTTTCTCTGCTTTATCAAAGCGCTTTTCCATCTCACGGCCAGCGGATTCCAGCGCATAGAAATCATTGCGCAGGTAATTATCATCTCGCTGGCTGGAAGAGAGCTTCGCTGCAATTCGCTGTGATAGAGAACTCAGCGCGGGTGTCATTGTGGCATTACCAGTTGGCATACTTCTTTATTGACGACCGGAGGGAAATCCACCGCTTCAGCCCCATCACGTTTATCCTTAAGCCCAAAGAACTGCATGCGTAATTCAACGCGGCGACTGGCTTCTTTGCTCTCTTTCGCGTTATTAAATGAGACGCCACCCGCAAGGAAAAGCTTACGGATTTGGATCTGCTGTTCTGCGGAGATGCTTTTTTGCAGCGGGCTACGGCTATCGAGCAAACTACACATCACCCACTCAGAGCGCTGCAGGGAAAGATGCAGGTTGTAAAGATACGAGCCGTCAGTATCGGTAAACCCTTCAATCACGATCTGCTTAAACCACTTTTTGCCTTCGTCACTATCGGATGCCTCCAGCACCAGCGGAACGACATCCTGCAGTGCTTTTTGCCCTTCAGCGTTCAGGAAAAAACGGTTGTGGTCGAAACGACCCGCCTCGCCAAAGCTGATACGGTTATCGTGGCAATCCACCACGATGGTTTTGTTTACACTGCGGGCATGCAGTTCCAGGCGCTCACATAATCTGGCGATATCCTGCCCCCTGACTTTTTCCCCTTGCTCCGCGCGTTGAATACGCTGTGTAACGGAGCTCAGTGACGCCACCATCACCACCAGAAATAACACCATCATGGCGGTCATCAGATCGGCGTAAGAAATCCAGAAGGGTTTCTCAGCTTCATCACTGCGGCGTTTTTTAACGCCAAATGCATTCCCAAACATCAGCTGTCACCCCCTCAGGCACGCACGCGAGACAGAACGTCATCAAGCTCGCTGACGCTTTCACCGATCTGTTCGACAGAGCCTGCAAGCAGATTCGAGGCTTTCGCCATTTCGACGTCCAGTTTGCCCAGCGTCTTATCCAGGCTGCGTGAAACACCTTCTGAGAAGTCTTCAAAGCCTTTGCCAAGCACGTCACTGACATTTTCCATGAAGGTCTGCGCTTCGCGGTTATAGCTCTGCAAGCGCTCACCGTGCTGCTTAAGATCGGTGATGAACTGGCTGCGGGTAGTTTGTTCAGACTGGGTATTCGCGGCGAGCAATTCCAGCATGGCAATGGATTTGCTGACAGCTTCCCGATTGTTGCGATAATCGGCCACCACTGAAGTGAGTTCGCTGGTGGCAAGGGAGAGCGATGAACCCGCCGATTGGGCTTTATTCAGGACGTCAGCCGTGAGGTGATTCGCTTCCGACACCTTATCTCCCGCATGCTCAAAGCGCTCGGCGGCAACACGCATCTTGTCCGCGCCGTTTTGCATATCCTGAATCTGGCGGTTGGTTTGTTCTGCGAGTTTGTTAAGGGTTTCTGTCGTGCCCTGATGCTGGCTGGCAACGGTTTCAATCAGCTGTTTGATCTGATCGTCTACTTCACTCATCACCCGCTGCGTCTGTTCGTGCAGCGACTGCTGGTTAGCCTGCTGGTTCGCTGATATCTGTTGCTGACCCTTATCAATCTGACCAAACAGACTGCCCAACTGATCCCCGAGTGCTTCGACAGACGTTGCCATTTTTTCCATTGTGGCGCTTTGGCCCTGCTGTACTGAATTCTGAATGGCTTGAATAAAGGCGGACATATGTTCTGCCTGGGCTTTTTCTCGCGCTTCGCTGTCGGCAAACATTTTCTCAAGCTGGCGCGCCATGCGCTCGCCAGCACCTTCGCCTTCAGCACCAATTTTGGCAACAGAAGACTGTAAGCTGGTAAGCATGTCATTCATGCCAGCCTGCATGGCCTGTTGGCCTGATTTCATTTCAGAGAGAAGTTGTTCAATTAACTGTGCGCTGCCCTGGCGGGAATCGTCGCTGACCTGACGCATATCCTGTAGCAGAGCGGAGAAACCGCTTTGCATGGTCTGGATGGCACCTACGGTTTGTCCCATCATTTCATTAAGGTTGGTAAACTGCTGGCCAAAGGTGGTATCGAGCTTAGCCATAAACGCGGTCAGTACATCCTGCAGCATGTTTTGTACCATGCCACTTTGATCTCCGCTGGCGGTCTGAACGGCTCCCGCAATCTTATCCAGTGGAGATTTAAGGCTATTTTCGATTGCGCCGCTCACCTGGTCGGCAAACTGTGCGCCTGATTCGCGATATGTGTTGCTCAATGTATTCGCGAGGCGTTCATTTTCAACTTTCTGGCTTTCGGCGAGATGGAGCAGCATGTCACGAAGATCGGTGACCAGGCTCTCTTTCAGGTGGCGCGCCTGAGTGGCGCTTTCATTACTGGATTTAACCAGTGAGGCGAGATACTCCTCACCCACGCCGCTGATATAGAGTTTATCGATAGAAGCGGTAAACTTTTCCAGATACTTATAACACTTCGCCAGAGAGAATTTCTCCAGCCATGTGACGACGATGGACGCAAAAATAGCAACCGCAGACCCAAGGAAAGCGTACAGCACATCGTGCAGCAGATTATTGACGCTGCTAGCGACTTGCTCCGGCGTGCTGGGGTCAAAATGGTTCAGCCCAATCATCAACCCATAGAACGTGCCAATAATCCCCACACCGGTCAGAATGCCGGGGAGATGCTTGAAGAATTCAGTGTTGAGTGGAATATCCACCAGCTGTTGTTCGGAGAAGTAACTGGCGCTGGGGGCTGTAGCACGAATTTTGACAATCTTTTCTTCGTTGCCGACCAGCTCGTGCTGGGGATGCAGGGATTCAGCAAACTCATTCCAGGCATGTTTCAGTTCCGGCTGTACAAACAACTTTTGTAAGTGCTGAAGTTGATCTTCAGGCTCAACCGTTTCAATACTATTAATTGAATGTGTATATTTTTTTAATCTATTAACAATGTTAATCGATCTTACCAAGTAAAAAATAATAAAACAGAGAAATGCAAAACTGACAAGGCCGATAACGGTTGCTGGCACCATAAAGGGCTGCACAGATGTCAGCGTCACTAAAATAGAATTAAGCCAGGACATAATTTTTCCTGTTAAATATATGAAGATATCAGCGATGAAAGTTATGGACGACGATCGCTGTGTTTTTCATGATACATTTTGCTTTTCGGTTCAATCATTAGAAACGAAAAGCATTAACATCAGGCAACAGTATAGGTATTAGTGACTGTGCGTTTTGAACGATTTACTAGTAATCCCATTTGCGCCAGAGCCGCTAATGCAAAGCAGATTGCTGCATGGTGGCGCTCAGAAGCACCTAAGGCTCTGCGAACATCATAAGCGGTAAAGCCTTCACCTTTCGGCACGCCGGGAAGTTTCTCGCCATTTAATTTAATCGCGTTATGGGTTGCTCGACGATATTGCTCAAGATCGACGCGAGGAGGCATTTCAAAGTTGTAGCGTTTTTCACCCATTCGTTCCGTTTCTTTTAAAAAACCTTCAGCGTGTAAGGTGTTAATCGCGGCAACCGCCCGACTTTCTTCGCTGCGAGGAACTTGTGCCATTTCTATTATTTTTTCAACAGAATAGGTTTTGGCAGCTGCCACATACTCACGGCTACGGCTAATAAGTTCTGCAGCAATGCTCTCGTAATAAGGATTATCATTAACCCGTGCAACTGAGGACGCCGCTATAGATGGTGCATGTGAACGGTGTGAATCTTTAGTTAGGGAGGATAGGTTAGCCGCATCATCGCTGTCGGGAGTTTCCGGCAATGGTTGAGGATTGTCCTTGAGCAGCGGTTTTGCTACACGGTAAGCCGCAAGCTGGCCTGGGCGCTCGATTCGACGAACATGACCCCATTGGACCAACTTAGAAACGGCCCTGCGAAGTTGGTTGTCATAAAATGTTTTTCCCGTTGCAACGTCCAGATCTTCAATAATAAAAATCTTTCCGTGAGCGATATCCCATAGACCAACCCCTTTTATTGCAGGCTGGGTGATCCCTGTGAAAAGAGCGTCATAACAAGGATCGCTTTCCTCCGTTGACTTACCTGATACACGAGCAAGTAACGTCTGGGATAAACGGCCCACTGTGTGAGATTGAATTGTCGGTGTATCCATCTGCGGAGTTGGCGTAGGTGTAACTTGCTTTTCAATTGTTGCTTTAGGGTGCTTGTAGTTATCCCAGCGCGCGGCAATCACTTGGGCGACTCTCTCAATGTCCTCAGAGGTATTACTTACAAACTCAATCACGCCAGGTTTCTCCAACCCACTTTCCTGCCAGCGTTGGCGTTCTTCCAGAGTATCGGGTTGCAGGCGATGGGTCATGACCAGTTTGGTTCGTATCTGTGGCAGCCACATATCGAAAATACGCCCACCAATTTTCTCATTTAACCAAGCTTCAAATTCATCAGACTCCGGGATAAGTTGATTAATTGCCTCGAAGAGCAGTGATTGTCCCTGATCATCTTGTTCCGCTACTTCGACTTCATCGTCCTCGGGTTCATCATCGGCATACTCGAAGGCGACATACTCATCACTGGAATATTGAATGTCAGTAGATATATCACTGGAATTATCAAATACCTCGGTTTCTGCGGCGGGCGATTGTGCTTCCAGGGATTCTGGTGCGGGTTCCGTCAATGTTAATGGAGGAGTTGCCACTATAACACTGCTGGATGGACGATTTAAAAGCTTGGTAATTTTGGCATCAATACTTTCCAGGTGTGCCAGTAAGAGTGAACCAGAGGAATTAAAATCGCGGCGTATCGCCATAGACAGTAACTGACCGGCGTATTGTTCGGTATCTACACCAAATTTTTCAGCCTGTGCTTTTAGCAAAGCGGCGTCTTCACCCGCAATATAAACGCAAAAAAATTGTTTATTATCCATTCTCGGAACTCAACATGATTTCAGTGATGAACGGGATGCGATTACTTCGCGTGGATAGCATCTTCCTGACGAGGTGCGATATTTCCGTTGTGCTTAATATCCCGTCCAGCCCTCATACTATTCCAGCATTTGATAATAGTGTGGCGTTGGCGGCCTGTAGAGGCTGCGATAAGCTTTGCTTTGGCTCGCGTAAGGTATTCGCGTAAAAAATATGCAGTGCCTGTTTCGGGAAGTCCTACGCCTTTGAATATCTGTAAAGCGAAATCTTTCGCAAAGTTTTGATCGATACGTGCAAAAATCGTGTAGAAGAACAGGCGATCGCTTGATGTTAATACTGCGTTTTGCTTTGGCATATTATCCAGCAGCCACTGTAAATTTTCATTTAGTTCTTGTGCATGCGTTTTTACGTAAGCATCAACATCGCTGTTATCATTAAGATATTGATTGCTTCCTCCGCTTCCTGCTAGCCAGTTGTCTGATTTCTCATAAAGAATGAGCGTTCGTACTGCACCCGCCAGAACACGAGCTTCAGTACTACTAACTCCACCGCTAATAGCCAGAACGTCACCTGCGGTACGAACCTTGCCTGTGTCCAGAGTTGGAATCACATCATTTGATAAACCGCGAACGACCATCATTCTCACGGTGCGATTAGCCTGAATAATGGCTTTCAAACGATGTTGCCCGTCGATTAAACGTCCATCAATACTAATTTTTATCGCTTCGCCATTGAGCAACCACTTACCCGCAACCATTGCGGCCATGTATTTACGCACGCGCTGTTGTGAAACGGGACGGTTTTTCATATTACGTGAAAGCAGATCGGCTGCGAGTTCTGGCGTGATGGTTTCAACTTCGCCACGTACATACTGATCATTCATTTAGCTGTGCTCAAGACTCAGGAAGGGGAACGGAAAAAATACGCCTGATATCTCGACAAAAAAAGTGCATTTACAATGATAATAAGATGAATCCTATAGTTAATGTTGGTTTTTATTAATGTTGCATGTGTGTTTTTCTGATTGATAAGTAAGGGTTTTGTACAAAATCAAGGTTTCGACCAAGGTAACATTCCGACTGTTTTTGAAATAATTTGTTACACATGTGGCGTGTTTGATTTCCTCCGGAGAGAAAAGCGACTTTCTCTCGAAAGCAACATTCGTCGTGAAGATCCCTAAGGCAATTTTTTGCGTTGTATCTGTTATGAACAACGCTGAGCAACTGTACTTCAACGAGCTGAATAATAAATTCTGGAATGCCATCGACAAGATGCGCGCATATATGAATGCCGCTAACTACAGGCATGTGCTTATCTTCCTGAAGTCTGTTTCCGGTATCTTTGAGGTCCGTCAGCAGGAGTTCATTACCCTATTCCGTGATGTCGGCACCTCTGACAACATCTACGCCATGAGTAGCGTACTTACTTAGCTTGTTTTGACTGAAAAAGATGGAGCGAATTAGAATAATTTAAATATTTATATCATTGCTCTTTTTAGTTTTATTATTTTCAATGCAACGTATTGAAATATAAAAATCTCTATCCTGAATTCGTAATGCGAATGTCGTAAGTTCGACTCCTATTATCGGCACCATTAATCACGCCTTCCCATCCAAATACTCCTGTGCTGCCCACAATCCCCCCACCGTATCAACATCAAACACAATCCCACGATCGGATAGCCAAACATCCCCCACATCCCCCTGCCGTCGCGCGCTCATCACAATCTTCCTCGCCCCCATATCTCCACCCAACCCCAGCAACGCCTCACGGTATTCCCGGCGAAACCCCACCGGGTGCCCCGTCTGTCGCTGATAGTAAGGCACCACTACCCCTTTCTCCCCAAGCCCTTCAGCGACACTCAGTAAAGAGGCTGGCTGGATCAACGGCAGATCCGCAGGCAAAATCAACCACCCCGACGCCTCAGCAGTCGCCCGCACCCCCAGTGAAATCGACTCGCCCATACCCCGCGTGCCGCCCTCGGGCCTCACGAGATGCCACGGAAGTGCCGCAGCCTCAACCGCCCGAATAACATGCGCCAGCACGGTTTGCCCGCCCAGCAGCGCATCCAGCTTATGGCTTTTACCCCCCGAGGCCAGAAAGCGTTCGCCGCGTCCGGCGGCGAGAATAAGCACAACCGGCGAGGACATTAATTTTCGTCCTGACGCAGGCGCGCGGCAGCTACGTCTGCCAGAACGGACAGCGCCAGGGTGCGCGCATCCCGGGCTTTCGGGAAGATGCCGATCGGGGCCTTGATGCGGTCGATCTCTTCCTCCCGCCAGCCCAGCTCGCTGAGCTTTTGCCGCCGCTGCATGTGGGTTCGCTGGCTGCCCAGCGCGCCGATGTAAAACGGTTTCGCATCGCGTGCCGCCTGCAGGACGGGCAGCTCCCGGTGAAGATCGTGCCACAGCAGGATCACCGCCGTGTCAGTATCAATCTGCGAAGCAGGGTTACCGGAGCAGGGGTCGAAGTGGCAAATGTCATACCCGGCGGCTGCCGCAAGTTCCGCCGTCGCCTGCGCTTCGATGGACCCGCCGTGGATCAGCACCCGCACGCAGGGATGGAAACCAATCTCGATACTCTGGTTATGCCAGCCGGTGAGGGTTGGCGCAGGCAGGCAGGCGAGTGTCTGCGTCTTTGGCGTGTAGCGCAACCCGGCAGGCTGGCGCTGCTCCAGGCGGTTCAGCACTGCCAGCAGCGGCTGGGCCGAACGCAGCTTATGAATCGACAGCGTGATCCCACCCCCGCAGGGCAGGACAATGTCGAACCAGGGCGAGCCCTGACCATAACGCACCTCGCGATCCTCTCCTGTCGCGATGACGTCCAGCGCCTCAAAGGCCGCCGCCGCTTCGACGCAGCCCCCGGAGACGAAGCCACAGTATTGGCCATCCTCACGCACCACCATCTGCGCCCCCAGGGAGCGCGCCGCGCCGCCGCGTATCTCCGTCAGCAGCACCAGCGCCGCCTCCTGGCCGGACATCAGGGTCTCTACCGCGAAGCGCAATATCTCCCGGCTGTCGTCGGTCAGAAACGCCCGTTCCGGCGTCCGGCGCAGATCGTCCGCCAGATTAAAAAGTTGGGGCATCGCTCCTCCTTAAACCACGTCCGGCAGGTCGCTGAGCAGCTTATCCAGGGTGATGGGATAGTCCCGCACTCGCACCCCCGTCGCGTTATATACCGCGTTGGCAATGGCCGCGCCGACGCCGCACAGGCCCAACTCGCCGACGCCTTTGGCTTTCATCGGAGAGGAGATCGGGTCGGTGTCATCGAGGAAAATCACCTTCTGCTCGGGAATATCGGCGTGGACCGGGACTTCATACCCGGCCATATCGTGGTTGACGAAATAGCCCAGACGGGTATCCACCGCCAGCTCTTCCATCAAAGCCGCGCCCAGACCCATGGTCATCGCGCCAATCACCTGGCTGCGGGCGGTTTTCGGGTTAAGGATGCGTCCGGCCGCACACACCGCGAGCATCCGGCGCACCCGCACCTCTCCGGTCGCGCTGTCCACGCCCACCTCGATAAAGTGTCCGGCAAAGGTCGACTGCTGATACTGCTTATCCAGATCGCCGAACTCGATACCCTCTTCGGCGGTCAGCGTGCCGTTGGCGGCGGCATCGCCAATGTCCGCGCTGCGGGTGTCACTCGTTATCTTGCCGTCGCTGAACTGCGCCTGGTTGGGATCAAACCCCAGCTTCGTGGCAATGGTTTCGCGCAGCTTCACGCAGGCGGCGTAGACCCCCGAGGTGGAGGTATTCGCGCCCCACTGGCCACCAGAACCGGCGGAGACCGGGAAGCTGGAATCACCGAGGTGAACCGTCACTTTCTCCAGCGGCACGCCCAGCATCTCCGCCGCCGTCTGGGCGATGATGGTATAGCTCCCGGTGCCGATGTCGGTCATGTCGGTTTCGACCGTCACGTTTCCGGCCGCGTCGAGATGCACCCGGGCGGCGGATTTTTCTAACAGGTTATTGCGAAAACCGGCCGCCATGCCGATGCCCACCAGCCAGCGACCGTCGCGAACCTGTCCGGGCGTGGCGTTGCGCTGTTTCCAGCCGAACTCCTCGGCCCCGGTACGCAGGCACTCGATAAGCTGACGACGTGAAAAAGGCCGGCTGGGATCGGCCGGATCGACCTGAGTGTCATTGAGGATGCGAAATTCAACCGGATCCACACCGGCTTTCTCCGCCAGCTCGTCGATGGCGATCTCCAGCGCCATCAGGCCCGGCGCTTCGCCAGGCGCGCGCATGGCGTTGCCTTCGGGCAGATCCAGTTTCGCCAGCCGCAGGCCGGTATGACGATTTGCACCCGCGTAGAGCAGTTCCGTCTGCTGAACCGCCGTCTCCGGCGTGCCGCCGGGAAGGTTGCCGGACCAGCTGTCGTGCGCAATGGCGGTGATTTTCCCGTCGCGGTCAGTCCCGATGCGGATATGTTGAAGGGTGGCCGGGCGATGGGTGGTGTTATTCGGAATAGTGTGTCGGGAAAGCATCACCTTAACCGGGCGCTTGATGGCGCGGGCGGCCAGTGCGGCCAGCAGGGCATCGCTGCGCAGGAACAGCTTGCCGCCAAAGCCGCCGCCAATATACGGGGAGATGACGCGTACGTTCTCCTCTGGGATCTTCAGGGTCTCCGCCAGGTCGGTGCGGCACCAGGCCACCATCTGATTCGAGGTCCAGAGGG
The DNA here is from genome assembly GCA_002360945.1 of Leclercia adecarboxylata. Taxonomy (GTDB): domain Bacteria; phylum Pseudomonadota; class Gammaproteobacteria; order Enterobacterales; family Enterobacteriaceae; genus Enterobacter; species Enterobacter adecarboxylatus_B. The sequence goes on from DERO01000008.1 coordinate 91,664, forward strand.
TCACCTTGTCGCCCTCCCAGGCGGCCATCGAAGCATGCGGCTCCATCGCCATATGGCTCTGGTCAGGGGTGGTGTAGGTGGCATCCAGCTTCACCGCGGCAGCGGAAAAGGCGGATTCGAAATCCCCGGTGTTTTTATCAGGCGTATCCTCGGGAGGCTGGTTGACGGCGGGTTTTTCATCCGCCAGCGAGTACGATCCCTTTTCACGTCGGTAGCTCACCTGCACCAGCGACGCCGCGGCCCGGGCCTGCTCAAAGGTTTCTGCCACCACCAGCGCCACGGCCTGATGGTAGTGCTCTATCTTCGGCCCGCCCAGCAGCGTGGCGGCGTTTCTTTCGCCTTTACCGAGTTCGCCCGCGTTACCGGCGGCGATCACTGTTAATACGCCCGGCGCGTTTTTCGCGGCCTGCGTGTCGATGGTGATGATCTCACCTTTGGCGATGGCCGATCCGACAACATAGCCATAGGCCGCATTGGGCGCAGTGTCATGCCACTCGTAGGCGTAGTGCGCCATGCCGGTGGTTTTTAAGGGGCCGTCGATACGATCCCGGGGCTGACCGACCACGGTTAAGCGATCGATCGGGTTTTCGCCTGCTGGTTTATCGAATTTCATACCACGGCCCTCGCTTCTGTCAGCACGGAGGCAAGCGTTCGCTTCGCCAGGGTTAATTTGAACGCGTTTTCAGGCGTGGGGTGAGCGTCGGCAAACAACGCGTCATAGACGGCCTGCGCACCCTGGGGGATCTGCGCATCGGCCTGCGCAACCCGCCAGGGTTTATGGGCCACGCCGCCCAGCGCCACGCGTCCGCTGCCGTCCGGCTGGACAATCGCCGCGACCGAGACCAGCGCAAAGGCGTAGGAGGCGCGATCGCGGACTTTACGGTAGATGTGCTGTCCGCCCACGGGCGGCGGCAGGGTGACGGCGGTGATTAGCTCCCCCGGCGTCAGGACGGTTTCAATATGGGGCGTTTTCCCCGGGGCGCGATAAAAGTCGGCCAGCGGGATGTTGCGCGCCTTGCCGTCGGCGGAAATGGTTTCCACCACCGCATCCAGTAGCCGCATGGCGACAGGCATATCACCCGGATGCGTGGCAATACAAGCCTCGCTGCCGCCCACGACGGCGTGCTGACGGCTAAAACCTTCAAGCGCCGCGCAGCCGCTGCCGGGAAGGCGTTTGTTGCAGGGCTGGTTGGTGTCATAGAAATAGGGACAGCGCGTACGCTGCAGCAGGTTGCCGGCCGTGGTGGCCTGGTTGCGCAGCTGACCAGAGGCCCCGGCAAGCAGCGCTCGGGAAAGCACGGCATAGTCACGGCGCACGCGTTCATCGGCGGCCAGATCGGTATTTCGCACCAGGGCACCGATGCGCAGGCCGCCCTCGTCGGTGGCGACAATTTTATCGAGGCCAAGACCGTTGACGTCGATGAGATGGGTGGGGGTCTCAATCTCCAGCTTCATCAGATCGAGCAGATTGGTGCCACCGGCGATAAATTTTGCACCGCTTTTATCCCTGGCGCTGGCAGCCGCCTCGGCCGGGGTTTTTACCCGTTCGTAAGTAAAGGCTTTCATGATTTAAGCTCCCCCGCGGCGTCTTCGATGGCGTCCAGAATGTTGGCGTACGCGCCGCAGCGACAGATGTTGCCGCTCATGCGTTCGCGGATTTCATTCGCCGTCCTTTCCGGCGGGGAAACCAGATCGAGCGTAACGTGGCTGGGAATGCCCGCCTCGATCTCTTTCAGGACCGCGACAGAAGAGCAGATCTGCCCTGATGTGCAGTACCCGCACTGGAAACCATCGTGTTTGATAAATGCCGCCTGCATGGGGTGCAGGTTGTCAGGCGTGCCCAGCCCTTCGATGGTGGTGATCTCAGCATCCTGATGCATGACAGCCAGCGTCAGGCAGGCGTTGATCCGGCGGCCATCCACCAGCACGGTACAGGCCCCGCACTGCCCGTGGTCGCAGCCTTTTTTGGTGCCGGTCAGCTGTAAATTCTCACGCAGCGCGTCCAGCAGGGTGGTGCGCGTATCAACTTCAAGTTGCTGGCTTTTGCCGTTGACGTGCAGCGTCAGGGGCAGGATCTCCGGCGGGGGCGTGACGGCAGGTTCACCCTCGTCCAGTGCACCACAGGGGTAAACCGCCGCGGTTGCCGCCGCTGCAGCGCTGACTTTGATCAGATCCCGTCGGGACAGGCTGAAATCGTGTTGCTGTCCGTTTTCAGGATATTCGCCTTGGTTGCTCATGCCAGGCCTCCGGTATTTAAAGGGGATAAAAAAAGAAGAGGGTGCGACTGTGTCGTCTGTTTTTTTAAACGTTAAGCATAGACGGCGATGGGAGCGGGATTATTCTTAAATCGTGAATGCGGTTATGAGGGGAGGTGATAAGTGGGCGGTGGGAAATCCGGAAATGCCTGTCTGTTGTTAAAACAAACAGGCTTAAGAGACTTACAGCTCAGACGGCCAGTTCTCCAGTACGCGCTGGCACACCGCTTCCGGATACCCTTGCTCAAACGAGGCATGCAGATGGCGGGTGGACTGCAGCGTATCAAACACCACTTTTGCCCCAAGACCGGCCACGTACTCCTCCTCTTCATAGCACTGCGGCAGGCGGATCACGCGCTGATCGTCGAACACCACGCGGCGGCCAACCGGGTGGACGCGGGTTGAGAGGACCCACACCACTTCGCGCAGGTTGGTTGGATCAAAATCATCATCCACCACGTAGACCTTCGGAATAAACACCATCGCGTCGGTCTTAAACAGCACTTCGCCGATGCGCTGGGCCAGACCTTCGCTGGTGACGCCCGGCAGCAGCTCGCGCCAGTTCTGCGGCACTACCACCAGCAGCCAGTGGACGGTGGAGTCTTCAGGGATCCAGGCGGTGACAATCGGCAGCTCCGCTTCACGCAGATACGTCAGGGCATCGGCGGCCAGCCCCATCGCCCACAGAGTATGCGACTCGTCGGTCGGGCGGCCGGTGATCGACATCGGCCAGATCGGGTCGTCCCGGTGGGTAATGGTCTCGACGTGGAAGGTCGGCTGGGCGGAAGAACCCTCGCCAAGATAGCCGCCGTACTCGCCGTACGGGCCTTCCTGGCAATCGCGATTGATAGAGACGTGGCCCTCAATCACGATCTCTGCCGTGGCAGGCACGTCCAGATCGATACTGACCGCTTTCACTACCGGCACCGGCTCGCCCGCCAGGGTGCCGATGTAATCCGCCTCGTCGGCGTGGGCCGGGATCGGAATGCCGGAAACGCAGGAGATCGCCGGAGCCGGGCCCTGCACCAGGGCGTAAGGCATCGGCTGGCCGAGCTTGACCCACTCAGTCCAGATCTGGCCGATATGCTGGCTCGGCACAATCAGCCCCACCATCCGTTTGCCGTCGACCTTCATCACGCGGGCGATGGACCAGTTCACCCATTTGCCGTCCGGCGTTTTGACGATCAGCGTGCCCCAGGTATTGGCATAGCGACCGCCGTCCTTGTCGTGGGCAAAGGGGATCGGGAAGCGATCAAGGTTCGCCTCTTCACCACGCAGGATGTTCTGATGACACAGGGCATCCGCAGAAGCCACCCGCACCGGTGGAATGCCGGGCTTATGGCGCGCCGCCGACAGCGCTTCGACAATCTGCGGCCCGGTGGACTCGGGGGCCAGGCCGAGCGACATCGCCACGCGGGCATAAGGTATCTCCTGACGGGAGGAGAGGCTGGCCGGGGCACCGAACAGGCGGAAACCGGGGGCTACACCTGCCACCTTGTGGAACAGCGGGGCAGGGGACTGGATCTCATAGCTGCGGCGGGTAATGGCACTGGGTTCAAAATCGCCGTCCACTTCGCGGGTCACGTGCATGATGTCGCCCATGGCGTCGAGGGCATCGATATAACTGCGTAAATCACCGTAATAGTTCATCTGGCTCTCCTTAAGCCGTGGGGGCGGAGTGAGGTTCACCCCAGCGTTTTGTTAAAGCGTTATCCAGGTCGAACTGATCCAGAATGCGCGACACAAAGTGGTTGATGATGTCGTCAGTGCTGGTGGGGTTGTTATAGAAGGCGGGCATCGGCGGCAGCATCATGGCCCCGGCGCGGGTCAGGGCGAGCATGTTCTCCAGATGGATGGCGTTGAGCGGCGATTCACGCGGCACCAGCACCAGCTTGCGCTGCTCTTTCAGGGTCACGTCGGCGGCGCGGGCAATCAGGCCATCGGCGTAGCCGCAGCGGATGGCGGCGAGGGTTTTCATGCTGCACGGCACTACGATCATGCCGTCGACGCGAAAGGAGCCGCTGGAGATGGCCGCCGCCTGATCGTGCTCGCTGTAAGTCTTCGAGGCGAGCGCGATAACCTCCTGTACACTGTAGGGCGTTTCCAGTTGAATGGTGGCGCGCGCCCATTTGGAGACGATCAGATGCGTTTCGACGTCCAGATCCTTCAGCGCGGCCAGTAAACGAACGCCAATTGCAGCGCCAGTAGCGCCAGTCATGCCTACAACAAGCTTCATGCGGGTTCTCTGAATGTATTCTATCATGTATAGTTTGAGTTCAAACTGTTTGTGCTCGAACTATATGTTTGTCGTTTTCAGGAGTCAAGAGAGTCGATGGCAGAAAATCGCGACTTAATCCTTGCCGCGCCCCTGTGGCCGCACGGCGATTGTTCATTAATGCACCTGATGCGTCGCGCAGGGCAGCACTCCACCACCTGCTGGAGTCAGTGCGTCGATACCGGGTTATCTGCCGTGCAGTACGCCATACTGGTAGTGCTGGCGGAAGAAACCACCTGCGACCAGCAAACGCTGGGGAACCGCGCCGGGTTTGATAAAGCCACCGGAACTTATGTGATTGATCGCATGACCAAAAGCGGGTTACTGACGGTAGAGACCGATCCCGCCAACCGCCGCCGCAAGCTGGTGTCCATGACGGCAGAGGGCGAGGCGATGCTGGCCCGGATGATTGAACAGGCCAAAAGTGCCGAGAAGAAGATCACCGCTGGTCTGAATACCCAGGATATCGCCGACCTGAAGCGTCTGCTGAGCAAGCTGGGGGGATTGCAGGAGCCTGATGACTATGCCTCCAACGAAAGTGCCTGACAGCCACAGTGAGCCGAAGCCCGATCTGACGATCGGCTTTCTGCTGATGAAGCACTTTACGCTGGCCTCGGTGGCGGGGCTGGTGGAGTCCCTGCGTTTTGCGGCGGACGAGTCCTTCTCCAGCCGGCAGATCTTCTGCCGCTGGGAGTGGATGACCTGCGATGACCAGCCGATTACCGCCAGTTGCGGCCTGCCGGTGTCACCCACCGCAACGCTCGATTTCTCAAAAGAGTGGGATTACTTCGTGGTCGCGGGCGGGCTGCTGGAAGAGACCCGCCAGTCGCCGGAGTGGCTGCTGCAGGCCCTGAGGGATCTGCATGCCCGCAATATCCCAATCATTACCCTGTGCAGCGGGGCCTTTGTCGCCGGTAACGCCGGGCTGCTGGACGGTCGCCACTGCGCGATCCACTTCACCACCCGGGATGAGTTCCGGCTGCGCTTCCCGAAAGCCATTCCGGTGATCGATAAAACCTACATCAAGGACGGCGGGATTATCTCCTGTCCGGGCGGGACGGCGATTGACCTGGCGGCGGATCTGATCCGCCAGCACTGCGGGCTGGTGCGCTCGCAAAAGGTGCTGAAATATCTGCTGGTGGATGAGGTGCCCACGCCGAAAGCGAAGCACAAAGCGTCGCTCAGCGAACCCGACGTCTACGAGAACCCGCTGGTCACCAGGGTAATTGAGTTTATGAAGCACCATCTCGACTCGCCGGTGCCGCTGGCGGAGGTAGCGGAGTTTGCCGGGGTAACCTTCCGCCAGCTCAATCTGATCTTTACCCAGTGTACCGGCCACTCGGCGGCGGTGTACTGGCGGCGGATGCGCCTTGAGCAGGCGCGTAAGCTGATGGCCGACTCCAGCAACAGCATTAACGCCATTGCCACCGCTACCGGTTTTGCGGATGCCTCGCACCTGATCGCCTGGTTCCGTAAGCAGTACGGTGAAACCCCCAGTTCGTTCAGAAAGCGGCGCAGGGAAGTGGAGAAACTTGTGAAAGAGTGAAGGACTATTGCCCGGCGGCGCTTCGCTTGCACGGGCCTACAGGTCTTGTAGGCCGGGTAAGCGCAGCGCCACCCGGCGGCTGTTACAGCATATGACGCTTCGCCATCGGTATATTCGCTTTCTGTGACGGGCTCTCATCCAGCGAGGCCGCATCGGCCAGGCTGCGGGCGTTGGTTTCCGGTGCCAGCCACCAGGAGACGGCCAGGCCCACAAAGGTGATCGCCGCGGCGATATACATGGTGGTGCCGATCCCCAGGCTCTGCAGCGAGGCGGGCACCAGCCAGGTCCCGACCGCGGCACCAATCCGCGACAGCGAGGTTCCCACGCCCACCGCACCGGCACGGATCTCCGTCGGGAAGATCTCGTTGGGATAGACCAACTGCAGTACCTGCGCTCCACCGATAAACAGCGCGTAGGCACCAAACATCAGCAGAATGATCATCGATGGACCATCACGCAGCAGGCCCAGCAGCAGCAACGCCAGTCCCGACCAGAGGAAGCTTTGCAGCAACAGCTTGCGGCGGCCCAGGGTGTTTACCAGCCGGGTGGCGATAATGCAGCCGACCACGAACAGCAACGTGATGGCAACGGAACCATAGGAGGCCCATTTGCCGCTCAGGTGCAGGGCATCCAGCACTTTCGGCGCAAAGGCATAAACCGCGAATACCGGGATCACCGAGCAGGTCCAGAAGATGGTCACGAACGCCATGCGTTTACCGTAACCTGAGTGCAACAGGTTGAAGAAGGAGAGGTTTTTGCTTTCCGCCTGCTCCGGCAGGTTGTCCAGACCAAAGTCAGGGCCATACACCTTGCGAATGATCGCTTCGGCTTCAGCGTGACGGCCTTTGCTGATCAGCCAGCGCGGGGATTCCGGGGTGCCCATACGCACCAGGAACAGTAGCGCACCTATGACCGCCGTGCTCGCCAGGGTCAGACGCCAGGCGTCCGGGCCGCCAAAGTGCAGCAGCGCTTCGCCGAGCATATAGGCAGCGGCGGCACCGGCAAACCACAGGATGGTGAGGGTGGCCAGGCACGGCCCGCGGTTTTTCTTCGGCAGAAACTCCACCAGGAAGGCGGTCGCCACCGGGTATTCAATGCCCACCGCCACGCCGTTTAGAAAGCGCAGGGCAAACAGCATCTCGCCGCTTTGCACCCAGTATTGCGCCACGGAGCAGACCACAAACAGCGTCGGGCCGACGAAATAGAGCATCCGTCTGCCCAGCCGGTCGGTGAGGGCGCCGCCGATAAAGCCGCCAAAGAAGATGCCGATCAGCGCCGAGGCGGCAATCAGGCCCTCCCAGAAGGCGGTCAGCCCCAGAGCCGGGGAGACCTTCATCATGGCGATGCCGATAATGCTCAGCACATAGCCATCGACGAAGGAGCCGCCACCGGAGCGAACGGTCAGCAGACGGTGAAAGCGATTGAGGGGTACGTCTTCAACAGAAACGGTATTTGACATGGTAACTCCTGTCTTTCCCCGATATCGTTGAATTAATGGATCACAGCAGGAATAAACATCATTAGCGATGAATGTTTATTCAGGCCGAGCGAAACCGCTCTCCATTAATCAAACGATTACGGATTAAATATAGGTCTAAGAAGGTTCAAGCGTTAAATAAGAGCGTGCGTTATTTCGCGTAATTCATGACAAATACTCCTCCGCTGCAGGATGGTCGGATAAGATGTTATTTATATTTATTATGTTGTTACTGTGTTTGTTATTTTAAGACGCTTCGTCAGATAATCGTTTTACGGCAACCGTACGCGTCGACCACCAGCAGATCAGCGATCCGAGACTCACCATCGCCGTTCCCTGCCAGAAGGCCAGGGTCAGGTGCGAGTCCAGCATAAAGGCCGCCAGCACTGCCGAGATAATCGGAATAAAGTAGGACGCCGCCGCCAGCACCGTGACGTTGCCGTGCAGGATCCCGACGTTCCAGGCGGCGTAGCCAAAGCCCATCGCCATCGCCGCCAGCATCAGGCTGATCCACGCGTGCCACGACAGAACAAATTCCGGCTGGGGTGAGGTGAGATATTTCACCCACAGCGTCAGTGCCGTTAAGATAAAGAACAAGGTAATACCGTTATTTCCCTGCGCGATACGCTGGGTAACTACGCAATAAATCGCCCAGATCACCGCTCCGCTGAATGCCAGTCCGTAACTTAACGGATTATCCATAACGTTATTCATCATCTCCGTCAGAGAAAACCCGCCGTCGCCGCCCAATACCCGGCCTATTCCGACGATGGCTAAAATCACTCCGGGAATAATTAACGGGCTGGTTTTCTGCCGGGTAACGATCACCGCCAGTAAAATAGTCATGCTCGGCCAGAGATAATTCACCATCCCCACTTCAATCGCCTGCCGCCCGGAATGGGTAAAGCCCAGCGACAGCGACAGGCACAGCTCATAGCAGACGAACAGCACGCTGCCGATGATGAGATAGCTTACCGGGAATTTTTTGATCTTCGGAAAGCCAAGGGTAAACAGTAGCAGTACCGCGCTGCAAGTGTAGATCAGTGCCGCCCCGCCCACTGGGCCAAAGCCTTCGCTCACGCTTTTTATCAGGCCGACAATCGCGCTCCAGAGCAGGATGGCGATCAGGCCGACGAGTGTCGCTTTCTTATGGGGCATACCCTGTACCTCTGTTTACATTCTGGTCACGACCCGGCGTTCCGGCGTGCTGCTTTGTTAAATTCTGGTTAACTGCAGCATTAAAACTATGCCGCCGGAAAGACGCTGTAAATACGTCTCAGAGGGTGATAATTCGGGAATGTGATCGCTATCTGAAAACATGTAGAAAATTACTACGAAAAAATAAAGTATTTAATTAACTGATTTATAAAGGTTAAATTTTAATTGTTTGTCGGAATCTTCTACTGTTGCGTATTTATGTTGTATTTTTTATGTATACAAAAAATATTCATGCGTTGACCTTTTACCTCCCCCTGTGCAAATTTTTAACAAACGCAGTCCATCAGGGTTGCGTAGCAGACTGTGATGGTCGTGAATTCCCCCTGGAGGTTATCGTGTTGACATTTGAAGGTATCTACACCCCGGCAATTACCCCTTACGCAGCCGATGGCAGCATTGATTTTGCACGCTTTTCCGACGTGCTGGAGTCGCTGATCGAGGCTCGAGTACACGGCATCATCATCGGTGGTTCTACCGGTGAATACTACGCCCAGAGCCCGGAAGAGCGTAAAGCGCTGGTGGAACATGCCCGCCAGGTGATTGGCACCCGCCTGCCGCTGATTGTCGGCACCGGTGCCATCCGTACTGAAGATGCGGTGGACTACGCTAAACATGCCCGTGAACATAAAGCCGATGCCATTCTGGTGACCTCGCCGCCGTACGCCCTGCCGACCGAGCTGGAAAACGCCCATCACGCTTTGACCGTGGATAAAGCCGCACAGCTGCCGATCATGCTCTACAACTACCCGGGCCGCATGGGCATCACCATGGGCGAAACCTATTTCCGCGAGGTAAGCCGCTCATCGAACGTGGTCGCCATCAAAGAGAGCTCCGGCGATTTCAATAACCTGCACCTGCTGGCCTGTAAGTTCCCGAATATCGCGCTCTCCTGCGGCTGGGACGATCAGGCTCTCGAGTTCTTCGCCTGGGGGGCGCAAAGCTGGGTCTGCGCCGGCTCCAACTTTATCCCGCGTGAACACGTGGCGCTGTATGAAGCCTGCGTGGTGGAGAAAGACTTCGCCAAAGGCCGTAAGATCATGGCCGCAATGATGCCGCTGATGAACTTCCTCGACGGCGGCAAGTTCGTGCAGTCGATCCGTTACGGCTGCGAACTGAACGGCCTGACCTCCGGCACGGTGCGCGCGCCGCTGCAGGATCTCAATGAAGAAGAGAAAGCGCAGCTGAAAGCGGTGATTGCCGATGTGAAACGCAACGTCGCTGCGGCGCTGTAAGGAGGCACTATGAGTCAGCTGCACACCCTGGATGACGTAACGGCTATCGCCGGGGAACTCTCCCTGGCGAGCAAGGCCTTTATCAACGGACGTTTCGTGGCCGCGCAATCCGGCAAAACGCTGCCGACCACCAACCCGGCCACCGGGGAGACGATCGGCCATATCGCCGCCTGCGATGTCAATGATGTTAACGCGGCGGTGGAAGGGGCGCGCAGCGCGTTCGAGGCCGGAAGCTGGAGCAAGCGGGCACCGGGCGAACGCAAAGCGGTGCTGCTGAAACTGGCGGCGCTGATGGAGCAGGAGATCGACCAACTGGCGGTGCTGGAGAGCCTCGATAGCGGCAAACCGGTCAGCGAATGCCTGGCGGTGGACGTGCCGGAAACCATTCACGTGCTGAAGTGGCACGCCGAAGCCATCGACAAACTTTACGACCACACTGCCCCGGTCGGTAACGGCGCGATGGCGCTGGTGGTGCGCGAGCCGATTGGCGTGGTGGGCTGCGTCCTGCCGTGGAACTTCCCGCTGCTGATGCTGGCCTGGAAAATCGGCCCGGCGCTGGCGGCTGGCTGCTCGGTGATCGTCAAACCGGCGGAGCAGACCTCGCTCACCGCGCTGCGGGTTGCCGGGCTGGCGTTTGAGGCGGGCGTTCCGGCGGGGGTGCTGAATATCGTCACTGGCACCGGCAAGAAGGTCGGGGAACCGATTGGCCTGCACCCGGAAATCGACATGGTGAGCTTTACCGGCTCCACCGCCACCGGACGGCGTTTCCTGCACTATGCGGCGGAGTCCAACCTCAAGAAGGTGGTGCTGGAGTGCGGCGGTAAAAACCCGGCGGTTGTCTTTGACGATGCCCAGGATCTGGCGACCGTGGCTGGCCATGTGCTGAATGGCGCATTCTGGAACATGGGCGAGAACTGTTCCGCCACCTCGCGCCTGCTGGTGCAGGAAAGTGTCAAAGAGGCGCTGCTGGCCGAGATGGCCAAACAGATCGGCGACTGGCCGATGGGCAACCCGCTCGATCCGAACAACCGGCTGGGGGCGATGGTCTCGACGGAGCATTTCAGCAAGGTGAGCGGCTATCTCGACACCGCCCGTCAGGAAGGGCTGCGGATGGTACAGGGCGGCGATACCGAGCAGGGCGCTTACGTCCAGCCGACCATTATCGATGGCGTAACGCCGGAGAGCGCGCTGTTCCGGGAGGAGATCTTTGGCCCGGTGCTGTGCGTCACCACGTTCAAAACCGAAGCCGAGGCCATCGCGCTGGCCAACGATACCCAGTACGGCCTGGCCGCGTCGGTCTACACCGGCAGGCTGAACCGGGCCATTCGCGTATCGCGCGCCATTCGCGCCGGTACGGTAACGGTGAACTGCTTCGGAGAAGGCGATGCCACCACGCCGTTTGGCGGCTACAAGCAGTCGGGCTTTGGCGGGCGCGATAAATCTGTCTTCGCCCTCGACCAGTACACCGAACTGAAGACCCTGTGGATTGATCTCTCTGAAGACGACGCCTGAAGCCGTTTTTAACGGTCTGGAAGAGAGAATCCATTTCTATTTCTGTCTTCTGGTGGCGGTTGGCCTGTCGAGAAAGCAGGGACGCATCTGCTCAAACCGGCAGAAAAATGCCTTTATTATGAAGTGGCTAAAAAATGCCGGGCAGCTGCCGCCGTTTCGCCACGTTGCCGGCAGTGAAATTGTCTGGCTGCGTGGGGAGATCCTGCGTCATCCACCGGACCGGGATCCTGAGCCCCTCCTGAGGCTGATCTATCAGACTGCCAGCGAGATGCGCAGAGCATGATTGCTGTGGCTGATAATTTTGCTGTTGCACATCTTTATCTGTAGGTTAAGCAACATCATAGTTAAGCATCACAGGTCGATTTTCAGGAGGCGGCAATGAGAACGGGAAAGGTAGCGCTGTATGAGGATCTCAAGCGACATATTCTGACCATGGAGCTGGATCCGGACGAGCTGCTGGATGAAGCCGTGCTGACCGCGCAGTACGGTCTCTCCCGTACGCCGGTGCGTGAAGTATTCCAGCGCCTGGCAGGGGAAGGGTATCTCGAGATTGTGGAAAAACGCGGCGTACGGGTGATCCCGATGAGCCACTCGACGCTGCGCAATTTCTTCCTGGTGGCACCGATGATCTATGCCGCCACCGGACGCCTTGCCGTGCAGCACTACAAACCGGCGCAGCTCAAGGCGCTAAAAGAGACCCAAAAGCGTTTTCGTAAGGCGGTGCAAACCCGCGATGCCGAAGCGCTGGCGCTGGAGAACAACCGTTTTCACGAGATCATGGGCGAGATGGCGGCCAACCCCTATCTGCAGCCGAGCCTGGGGCGTTTGCTGATCGACCACTGTCGCATCGGGCATACCTTCTTCCGGCCGCAAAACGAGGACATGGAGCGCCGTTTACAGCTGGCTGCGGATCATCACGACGCCTTTATCGCTGCCATCGAGGCGCGTGACGAGCAGGCGGTGGTCGATCTGGTGTTTGAGCACTGGGAATTGTCGCGGGAAAACATGGAAATCTTCATCGCGCCCCAGGGGCTGAAAGCCGATAACTTCGCTCCTTTTCCGGAGGGCGATAACCGCTGAACGCATCCCGCTAAGGCCTGCTGGCATCCGCTGACAGGCCTCCTTTCCCCATTCGTATTTCTTCTCTGACGCCCCGCTGCGCCGGGCTTTGCACGCCCTTTTTATCATTTTTGCAACTATTTTTATACTTGATGTATACATGAGATATACATCACATACACATTCACTCGGGGTGGCTAACATTGATTCAACGCTACTTACCGGAGTAACCCACGTGCAAAAGATCACTTCTCTACCTGCTGACGACGCCCTGCCGGGTTGGTATCACACCAGTCAACCGCGTACCCCGCGTCCTGCCCACGTCGGGCAAAAGCATGCCCGCTGGGCGATAGTCGGAGCCGGATTAACCGGGTTGGCCGCCGCTCGCCAGTTGGCGCTGAACTTTCCGGATGATGAAGTGGTGCTGGTTGAGGCGCAGGACGTGGGCTACGGCTCCTCCGGGCGCAACGCCGGTTTCGCCATTGATGTCCCGCACGATATCGGGGCGAAGGACTATATCGGTGATGTCACCACCGCGAATCTGATCCTCAAGCTCAACACCCTCGGGCAAAACTATTTGCGTGAAATCGTTAAAGAGCACGACATTGCGTGCCAGATGACCGAGTCCGGTAAATACCAGGCCGCAGTGGGGGAGAAGGGGATCGCGATCCTCGAGGCCTACCGCAGCGGGCTGGAGAAAATTGGCCGCCACGCGGAGATGATCCCCGGGAAGGATCTGCCGGACCATATCGGCACCTCATACTACCAGCAGGCGCTCTACATTCCGGGCACCATTCTGCTTCAGCCCTCGGCGCTGGTGAAAGGGCTGGCGGACAGCCTGCCGTCTAACGTTACGCTGTATGAAAACACGCCGATCACGTCCATAGACTATGGCGACAAAGTGACGCTGGTGCATGACCACGGCAGCATCACCGCCGACACGCTGATCCTGGCGAACAACGCCTTTGCCGCCCATTTTGGTTTTCTGCGCGGTCGCCTGCTGCCGACCTTCCTCTATGGCAGCCTGACCCGGCCGCTGACCGCTGAAGAGCAGGCGCAGCTTGGCGGTAAGCCGGTGTGGGGCGTTATTCCGGCGCATCCGTTTGGCAGCACCGTGCGCCGCACGGTTGATAACCGCATCCTGATGCGTAACAGCTTTAGCTTCCATCCAGACGGTCGCCCGCGTGAAAAACAGCTGAAGCACAATATTGAGACCCACCGTAAATCGTTCGAGCGCCGCTTCCCGATGCTGAGCAAGGTCGATTTCGAATACTCCTGGAGCGGGGCCATCTGCCTGTCGGACAACCACGAAGGCTTCTTCGGCCAGCTGGCGCCGAACGTCTATGGCGCGCTGTGCTGTAACGGTCTGGGGATCACCCGCGGCACCGCCACCGGCAAACTGTTGGCGGATATGATCGCCGGGGAGCGCAACGAGCTGATCGATTTCCTCGTGGCCTCACCGGGCCCGAACAGAACTCCGCCGGAGCCGTTCCTGTCGATTGGCGTGAACTCGGTGCTGAAGTGGGGCCAGTTCCGCGCCGGGCTGGAGGTGTAGCATTTAGTTAAAACGCCTGATGGCGCTGCGCTTATCAGGTTTTCCAGGTCGGGTAAGCGCAGCGCCGCCCGACGCTGTTACGTAAAGCCTTACAGTCCAAGATCGCTGAGGCTCGGGTGATCGTCAGGACGTCTACCCAGCGGCCAGTGATACAGTCGCTCGGATTCCTTGATAGGCATATCGTTGACGCAGGCGAAGCGGCGCGTCATCAGCCCGTCCTCGCCGAATTCCCAGTTTTCATTGCCGTATGAACGGTACCAGTTACCTGAATCATCATGCCATTCATAGGCATAACGCACGGCAATCCGGTTATCAGTGAACGCCCAAAGCTCCTTGATAAGGCGATAATCCAGCTCTTTCTTCCATTTACGCGCCAGAAATGCCTGCGCTTCCTCGCGGTTAGTCGCAAATTCGGCACGGTTTCGCCATTTTGTATCCAGGGAATAAGCCAGCGCCACTTTTGCAGGATCGCGACTGTTCCAGCCATCTTCTGCCAGCCTGACTTTTTCAATTGCGCTTTCACGGGTAAACGGAGGTAAAGGGGGGCGTGTGTTCATTGCGGCAACCTCGGATTGATTAAGGTAGACAGGTCTGTCTGCTGGTGTTAATCTATGCCGGGTAGACAGACCTGTCAACAGGATAATTAAGGCCGCAGTCCAGGAGAGTAATTAATAATGAGCAATGATAAAAACGTCAGTGCCAGAGATAAAATACTGCTAACTGCCCATGATCTGTTTTATTCCACCGGCTTTAAGGCAACGGGCGTGGATAAAATCATCAAGCAGGCCGGCGTGACGAAAGTGACGTTTTATCGCTATTTTCCCGCCAAAAGTTTGCTGATACTCGCCTACCTCAATTATCGCCATGAACTCTGGATGAACTGGTTTCAGACCACGCTGAGCCTTAAGCTCAGCGAGGGTAAAACCGCTGCCCGGGCGTTATCCGGCACGCTGGATGAGTGGTTCAGGAGCCCGCATTTTCGGGGATGTGCCTTTATCAACGCCACCGCAGAAGCGGAGTCCGAAGATATTGCCGACGAAATTAAAGAGATTTGCCGTCATCATAAGTTTCAAACGGAACAAAATATGGCGTCGTTGCTGGGTATTGCAGATAAGCAGATCGCCGGCGAGATAATGATGCTGATGGATGGCGCGATTATTCATGCCCAGATGGGCATGAATACTGGGGATATTATTAAACAGTTAAAGACCGGGCTGGAGAGATTTAATTTATAAAACTAAAGCGCCACGCTGCCAGCAGTAGCGCGACGTTAATGATCACGCTGATCATAAAGTACGTCTTAAACGGCTGTTTCTGGGTTTTATGACGAAACAGCTGCTGGCCAATAATCGCCCCCGGCCACCCACCCACCACGCCAAATATCAGCAATGTCGCCTCAGGCACCCGGCGCCAGGCTTTACGGGCCGCCATTTTATCCGCGCCATAGATAACGAACGTCAGCACGCTGGCGAGCACAAACCACATCGCCAATGGGTGTGGCAGCAGGGCGCTGCCCGCAGCGGTGAGAGCCAGAAGAAAATAACAGAGGTAATTAAGATTCATAGAACAGCAAGGGTCTGAGCGAAAACAGGGGAGGGCAATGATACGTGATTCTCGCGGGAGAGTAATCCGGGCTAATCTGTTAACCGTTTTGCCAGGCAGATCGCCTCTTCGCGCCCAACGTAGGGGCCATAGTTGGCTATCTGCGCATAGCCATGCTTCAGATAGAACTGCACGGCGCGGGTATTAATTTTTCGCGTCTCCAGCCACAGCTCGCGATAGCCCATCGTCCGCGCGGCCTCTTCAAGCCAGGCGAGCAGAGCCGCACCCGTACCCGGATAAGTCCGGGTAGAGAACATCCGTTTGAGTTCGGCGGTGGTATCCGAGAGGGGCCGCAACGCGCCACAGCCGACGGGGCGACGGTTTTCATCTTTCGCGACGGCCCAGAGGGCCCGCGCGCCTGAGACATCCTGCGGGTTAAAGTGACTTTTGCCGCTGTCACCCGTAATCGCGGCCAGCTCTGCGGAGAGTTGCTCAATAAGTGCCTGCGAGTCGGCGGAGGTCGGGCTGGATTTTTCGATGGTGATCATTTTTATGAAGTTGGTATAAGGTTCGGCTGCCAGTATAGGGCATCACAAAAATTCGCACCCATACGGAAAAGTTGTGATGCCCGCAGCCAGAGGCCGCTCACCCCACCTCCAGCCCCCCGAAACTGACAATCCTTGAGCGTCCCAGCTCCTTCGCCCGGTACAGCGCTACGTCCGCGGCGCGCAGCAGGTTGTCGCTCTGGGCGTGCTGCGGATAGCTGGCGATGCCGATCGACACATCCACCGTGCCAATCTCCGCCAGCTCGTAACGCAGCGCCAGGCTGTGCACGTTGGTATGAATTGCCGAGGCGCAGGCAAAGGCCGCCGTCTCATCCGCTCCCGGAAGCAGGACCAGAAATTCCTCTCCACCATAGCGGAACGCCATTCCCTTATCGCTTACCGCGCGCTGAACAATCGTCGCCACGCTTTTAATCACCAGATCGCCCGCATCATGGCCAAACTTGTCGTTAATGGCTTTGAAGTGGTCGATATCGATCATCAGACAGCTGACCGGCTGACCAGTATGCTGCGCCTGACCCATCTGGGTGCGCAGAGCATCCTCCAGATGATGGCGATTACGCAGATTGGTCAGCGGATCGAACAACGCCTTCTCCAGCAGGGCGTCGCGCAGGCGCTGGTTGGCCAGCGCCAGGCCGAGAGCTTCGGCCATCAGCTCCAGATAGGCGCGGGAGGGTGCCATCGCCGGGGTGACGTTCTGGAACGAGAGCAGACCGATGGTCTCGCCCTGAGCAATCAGGGGGACGCAGAGCGCATGGCTGGCGCAGGCGTCTGGCAGGTGATAGCAGAGGATGTCCGGCTCGCCGGTCACTGGCGGGTGACTTTGCCCGCGGCGGACCGCCCAGCACTGATCCGGGTGGAAGGGATCGGCCTCGCCCTGCGGGTCGAGCCACCCGGCGGCACAGTGCATCTGCCACGGATCCCGTTCGAGAAGCCAGAGCTGTCCGGGGATGCCCGGCGCAATGCCGGGCGCGAACAGCCGCGCCACGTTCAGGACATCTTCGACCGACTCGCAGCCCTGCAGCCGCTGGGTCATGCGCGCCAGTAACTCGCGGATCGCCCAGTCGGCATCACGCTCCTTTTCCAGCTGCTGTCGCACCAGGCCGTTTTCGCGGAAGATGCGGATCGCCTGCGCCATATCGCCAATCTCATCGATCTGGCGATAGTCCGGCGCTTCCACCGCATAATCCTGCGAGGCCAGCCGGTTAACCACGTCGCTCAGGCGCACCACCGGGCGCAGCACCCGGCGTTTGAGGATAAAACCGAGGACAAACAAGAACATCAGCGCGGTCAGACCGACCATCACCTCGGAGAGGGTGCGCAGCCCGCGGGATTTCACCGTGGCATCGTCAATTGCCGCATCGGTACGCCGGTCCAGCATCTGACGAAAATGGTCGAGCTGATTCTGAACCTGCTCCAGCTCGTTCTCGTAACGCTCGCCATAAATTAGCGCGATGGCCTGAGGTTGCTCCCCACGCCCCACGCTGGCGATGGCGCTCTCTTGCTCATCCTGCAAGGCATCGGCCACCTGCAAACCTTCATGCAGCAAGGCCAGCTCTTCCTTACTGGCACCCGCGTCTTTCAGCTTAAGCAGGCGATGCTCGATCCCGACCATTGCCGCCGCTTTCTGGCGATACTCGTCCACCACCGCCGGGTCCTGTTTGACAACGTATAGCCGTGCCAGGTCAGAGAGCGCCCAGGCGTCGACCTCCACCTCTTCGGTGAGCCGATCGAAGACGTAGCGCTGTTCAACGGCCTGCCGCTCCACGTTTTCGGCGCTGGAGGCCATCAACATGGCCACGCCGGAAGCAAGGGTCAGACAGACCGTGGCACCGTATGCCCAGTTAGTGATAGTGGCGATACGCACGGCTTATTCCTTCTTCATAAATCAGGTGAATTTTTCCCTTCTTCGATAATCGCATCATCAATCTCTTCGGCATTACCGGCATGATCTCGACCCGAGAGCAGGTTCCAGCAGGCAATAAACAGGGCGGCAATTAACGGACCAATCACAAAGCCGTTGATACCGTAAATCTCCATCCCGCCGAGGGTGGTGATGAGGATAAGATAGTCGGGCATTTTGGTGTCTTTACCCACCAGCAGCGGACGCAGAAGGTTATCCACCAGGCCCACCACCAGCACAAAGAACCCGACGATAAACAGGCCCTGCCACAGTTGATGGGTGGCGAAGAGGAAAATGGCCGCCGGGACCCAGATGATGGCCGAGCCGACCGCCGGGATCAGCGACAGGAACGCCATCAGCGCACCCCACAAAATGCTGCCGTTGATGCCGACTATCCAGAAGGCGAGCCCGCCCAGAAAACCCTGCACCAGCGCGACCACGGCCGTGCCTTTAACCGTCGCTCTGGCGACCCCGGCGAACTTGGCAAACAGATGCTGTTTGGCAAAATCCGACAGCGGCAGGCTGTCGAGGATCTGGCGCATCAGCCAAGGGCCATCTTTCAGCAGGAAAAACAGCAGATAGACCATCACGCCAAAGCTAATGGCGAAGCCAAAGGTGCCTTTACCTATCAGGAACGCACTACCGGCAAGGTATTGCCCGCCTCTTAACGCGGCATCAGAGAGCTTTTTCTGGATCTCCGCAGCGGTATCCAGATCGTGCTCAATCAGCAGCGCGCGCAGCCAGCCGGGCAGATGGGCGAACAGGCTCGCCACCACGGTAGAGAACTGAGTGTCGTTCTGCTGCAGGCGCGTGTAAACGATATTGAGTTCAAAGGCTAACGAGGAAAAGATCACCATCAGCGGAATAAAGACGATAAGGCAGATAAGCAGCACGCTTACCAGCGACGCCAGCCCGTTGCGATCCCCCATCCGGATACGCAGCGCGTTTTTAACCGGGTAGAAAATCACCGCCAGGATCGCGGCCCACAGGATCGCCGAGAAGTAGGGCGACAGCACATCAAAAAACGCCCAGGTAACGAGCAGGAGTATGAGAATGAAAAACCCTTTGGTCAGTCCGTTAAATCGCATTAGCTCATCCTTTTTTAATGAAACACTACGACTATAGAGTGTTTTGCGTAATTTAACATATTGCGGTTTGCTGCCGGGTGGCGGCTGCGCCTTACCCGGCCTACGTGGATTAGTAGGCCCGCGCAAGCGCAGCGCCGCCGGGCAACAGGCTGCGACTCTCTCTAAAGTTTAGTGAGGGAAAACAGATACCACTTTTGCCTGACCGACGGCATGACCGGCGCGGTGCATGCTGTAAGTACCGGCTTGC
Source organism: Leclercia adecarboxylata (assembly GCA_002360945.1). Lineage (GTDB taxonomy): Bacteria > Pseudomonadota > Gammaproteobacteria > Enterobacterales > Enterobacteriaceae > Enterobacter > Enterobacter adecarboxylatus_B. Next base: position 111,136 of record DERO01000008.1, read on the forward strand.
AGGAGGTGTCCTATGGCATGGCGACCCTATCTTTACGTGATTTACACGGTGCGGCCCCGGCTGAGCGCCCGTCGGGCGCGTCTTCGTCTGGTGCATGGCTAGTAATTTGTTAACAATCGCGGTATAAAAACACCTTCTTTGGATGTTTAGATGTCCATACGTATAGAAGGTGATATGCAAACACAACAAAACGGGCAGCTACAGCGCACCATGAAGACCCGCCATCTGATCATGCTCTCCCTCGGCGGCGTGATTGGCACCGGGCTGTTTTTTAATACGGGATACATTATTTCCACCACCGGGGCGGCGGGGACGCTGCTGGCCTATCTGATCGGCGCGCTGGTGGTGTGGCTGGTGATGCAGTGCCTCGGCGAACTCTCGGTGGCGATGCCGGAGACCGGTGCCTTTCACGTCTATGCCGCGCGCTATCTCGGCCCGGCGACGGGTTACACCGTGGCGTGGCTCTACTGGCTGACCTGGACGGTAGCCCTCGGATCGAGCTTTACCGCCGCCGGATTCTGCATGCAGTACTGGTTCCCGCAGGTGCCGGTCTGGGTGTGGTGCGTGGTCTTCTGCGCGGTCATTTTTGCTCTCAACGTCATCTCGACCCGCTTCTTTGCCGAAGGGGAGTTCTGGTTCTCGCTGGTGAAGGTCATCACCATCATCGCCTTTATTATCCTCGGCGGGGCGGCGATCTTCGGCTTTATCCCGATGCAGGACGGATCGCCTGCGCCGGGGCTGAGCAACATCACCGCCGAAGGCTGGTTCCCGCACGGCGGGCTGCCGATCCTGATGACCATGGTGGCGGTCAACTTTGCCTTCTCGGGCACCGAACTGATTGGCATTGCGGCGGGTGAAACCGAGAACCCGCACAAGGTGATCCCTGTTGCCATCCGCACCACCATTGCTCGCCTGATCATCTTCTTTATCGGCACCGTCTTCGTGCTGGCGGCGCTGATCCCGATGCAGCAGGCCGGGGTGGAAAAAAGCCCGTTCGTGCTGGTGTTCGAGAAGGTCGGCATTCCGTATGCCGCGGATATCGTGAACTTTGTGATCCTGACGGCGATCCTCTCGGCGGCCAACTCCGGACTGTACGCCTCCGGGCGCATGCTGTGGTCGCTGTCGAACGAAAAAACCCTGCCGCGCTGCTTTGCCCGGGTGAACAAAAATGGCGTGCCGCTGACGGCGCTGTCAGTGTCGATGCTCGGCGGTGTGCTGGCGCTCTTCTCCAGCGTCATTGCTCCGGACACGGTGTTTGTCGCGCTGTCGGCCATTTCGGGTTTTGCCGTGGTGGCGGTGTGGATCAGCATCTGCGCCTCGCACTTTGTCTTCCGCCGCCGTCATCTGCAGGCGGGTAAACCGCTCAGCGATCTGCACTACCGCGCCCCCTGGTATCCGCTGGTGCCGGTGCTGGGCTTTGTCCTGTGCCTGGTGGCCTGCGTCGGCCTGGCTTTTGATCCGAGCCAGCGCATTGCCCTTTACTGTGGGCTGCCGTTTGTGGCGCTGTGCTATGGCGTGTACTACCTTACCCAAAATCTGAAAACGCAGGAGCCTGAACATGTCGCAGAATAATCCGCTTACCGCCCTCCTTGAGACCCAGCCGTTTGTGGTGCTGGACGGGGCGATGGCAACGGAACTGGAAGCGCGCGGCTGTAACCTGGCCGACAGCCTGTGGTCGGCCAAAGTGTTAATGGAAAACCCGGACTTAATCCGCGACGTGCACCTCGACTACTTCCGCGCCGGGGCGCAGGTGGCGATCACCGCCAGCTATCAGGCCACGCCGGACGGGTTTGCCGCCCGTGGGCTGGACGAGGCGCAGTCCCGGGCGCTGATCGGTAAAAGCGTGGAACTGGCGCGCAAGGCGCGGGAAGCGTATCTGGCGGAAAACGCCCAGGCCGGTACGCTGCTGGTCGCCGGGTCGGTCGGGCCCTATGGCGCGTATCTGGCCGACGGGTCGGAATACCGCGGCGACTACGTGCGTAGCGCGGAGGTGTTTCAGGCGTTTCACCGCCCGCGGGTGGAAGCCCTGCTGGATGCCGGGGCGGACCTGCTGGCCTGCGAAACCCTGCCATCGTTTGCTGAAATTAAAGCCCTGGCGGATCTGCTGGTGGCATACCCGCGTGCCCGGGCGTGGTTCTCGTTCACCCTGCGTGACAGCGAGCACCTGAGCGACGGCACCCCCCTGCGGGAAGTGGTGTCGGTATTGGCGAACTATCCGCAGGTTATTGCGCTGGGTATCAACTGTATCGCGCTGGAGAACACCACCGCCGCGCTGCAACATCTGCAAAGCCTGACCGCGCTGCCGCTGGTGGTCTACCCGAACTCGGGCGAGCATTACGATGCGGTGAGCAAAACCTGGCATCACCACGGTGAGGCGTGCGAAACGCTGGCGGGATATCTCCCGCAGTGGTTAGCGGCAGGCGCAAAGCTGATTGGCGGGTGCTGTCGGACAACGCCGAAGGATATTGCTGAGTTGAACGCGCAGCGCTGATTTTTTGCCGGGGGGCGGCTGCGCCTTACCCGGCCTACATTTTGGGGTTTTGTAGGCCCGAGCAAGCGCAGCGCCGCCGGGCGTTACCGCTGCCGAGGGTGATGTGCGGTCTGGTGCCCTCACCCCGGCCCTCTCCCACAAGGAGAGGGAGAAAACACTAAAAACGACAATAGAGTTGCCGTTTTGCTTTTACCTAGGCCACATCAGCCAACACAAACATCCCGTACGGGTGGATCTCCAGGTAATACTCTTCCCCGACGTCCGGCTGCAGCCTTGTAGCGTTGACCTGCAACAAAATCTCCTGCCCGTGCCACTCCACAATCACTTCGTACTGCGGCCCCATGTAGGCGACGTGGCGGATCACGCAGCGTTGGCTCTCCTCGCCGTGCTGGCTCAGGGTGATCGCCTCCGGGCGCACGCCGACGGTGCCCGTCCCCTGGGCGGCAAAATGCAGCGGGCGCGGCAGCCGGTAGCCGTGGATGGCCACGGACTCGTGGCTGAAGCTGGCCGGGAACAGGTTGGCGTCGCCCATAAAGCTCGCCATAAAGCGCGACGCCGGCTGGCGGTAGAGATCCTGCGGCGAGCCTATCTGCATGATGTTGCCCTTGTTCATCACCAGCACCGTGTCGGAGACCGCAAAGGCCTCGCTCTGATCGTGGGTCACGTACAGCGAGGTGATATTGAACTGCTTTTGCAGTTCGCGGATCTTGTCACGCATGCTGCGCCTGAGGTTGGCGTCGAGGTTGCTCAGCGGCTCATCGAACAGCAGCACTTTCGGTTTCAGGATCAGCGCCCGGGCCAGGGCCACGCGCTGCTGCTGGCCACCGGAGATCTGATCCACATAGCGATCGTCAAAGCCCTCCAGATCCACCATCGCCAGTGCCTCTTTCACGCGCGTTTTGATCTCCGAGCGTGATACGCCGAGCATCTTCAGGCCGTAGCCGACGTTCTCGCCCAGCGACATGTGCGGGAACAGGGCGTAAGACTGGAACACCATGCAGATATCACGCTGCTGAATGGAGCTGTGGGTTACGTCCTCGCCGTCGATAAATATCTGCCCGCTGGTGGGCTTCTCCAGCCCGGCCACCAGACGCAGCACCGTGGTTTTACCGCAGCCGGACGGGCCGAGCAGGGTCACCATCTCCCCCTGCGGGATCGCCAGGTTGATGTTTTCAATCACCGTGTTCGCGCCAAAGCGCTTGGTCACGTTACGCAGTTCAACGAAATGTTTCTGAGTCATAGTGTTACGCCTGGTTTTTGGCTTTGGAGCGGGAGATACGAGCCTCGCCGATCAGCCAGTCAAAGAGGAAAATGATCGCCAGCATGACCACAATCAGGATTGAGCCGTAGGCAATCGCCACGCCGTATTCGCCGTCTTCCACGCGGTTCAGAATGTAGGCCGTGGCCACGCGAGTATCCGGCGTGACGAGGAACACAATGGCGCTGACGGTGGTAATGGCCCGCACAAAGCTGTAGATCAGCGCCGACAGAATCGCCGGGCGCAGCAGCGGCAGCAGGATATGGGTGATCGTCCGCAGCGACCCGGCGCGCAGGCTCAGCGAGGCTTCATCCAGCGACTTATCGATCTGGCCGAGACCGGCGATCCCGGCGCGGATGCCCACCGGCACGTTACGCATCACCATCGAGATAATGACGATGGCGGCGGTGCCGGTCAGGTACACCGGGGCGCTGTTAAAGGCCAGGATGTACGACACGCCCGCCACGGTGCCCGGTACGGCAAAGCACAGCATGGTGGTGAACTCGATGGTCTTTTTGCCCTTGAACTGCTGGCGCACCACGATCCAGGCGATCAGCAACCCGAAGGCGGCGGTGATCGGCGCGGCGATCCCGGCGTACAGCAGGGTATCGAGCAGCGAAGGCCACGCGCCGTCGCTCATCCCCTGTCCGAACAGCTTGATAAAGTTATCCAGCGTCAGGGTGTAATCCACCCCCCAGTTGACGGTAAAGCTGCCGTAGAAAATGCTGCCGTAGAGCAGGGCGTTGAAGGCGATCCACACCGCCAGAATCGCGATCACGCTCCACACCAGGGTCACCGGCAGGGGCTGAACGTCGCCGCGATAGGACTTGCCGGACACCGTTACGTAAGAACGTTTGCCGATCCACATGTACTGGATGCAGAACACCAGCAGCGAGAACAGCAGCAGGAACGCGCCCAGGGTACTGGCCGCCTGGTAATCGAGCTGCGAGCCGGTGATGTAGAAGTAGATCTGCGTAGCGAGTACGTCGAAGTTGCCGCCCAGCACCAGCGGGTTACTGAAGTCCGCCAGCGACTGGACGATGACGATCAAAAAGGCATTCGCCAGCGCCGGTTTCAGCAGCGGGACAAAGACGCCGTTAAAGGTCTGCCAGCGGCTGGCGCGCAGGGTGTAGGACGCCTCCTCCAGCGACGGGTGAATGGTCTTGATCGCCCCGTCGAGGATCATAAAGGCCATCGGGGTGAAGGCCAGCACCTGCGCCAGCCAGATGCCGGTGAAGCCGTACAGCCAGTTGGTGTTGGTCAGCCCAAACCAGTCGACCATCAGCTCGGTGACGTAGCCGGAGCGGCCCATCATCAGCGTCACGCCCAGCCCCACCACGAACGGCGGGGTGACGATCGGCAGGATCGAGAAGATGCGGCCAATGATGGCGCTGCGTTTGGCGATACGGGTGGTGTAGATCGCCAGCACCAGGCCGAAGAAGGTGCACCCGATGCCCACCGCAATGGAGAGCAGGATCGAGTTGATGATCACCTGAATGATGTGCGACTGAGACAGCACGTTCATAAACGCCAGCGGGGCGAACTCGCCCGCGTCGTTGGTGAACATCGGAATAAAGATGGCGATGCTCGGCCAGACGATAAAAATGCCGATCAGCGCGACGATGGCGATCAGCGAGCCAATCACGAAGCGGTCGCCGCCCAGCCACTCGAGGCGGGTCAGGGCGAGGGTCATGATCGCCCCCAGCGCCACAAACAGCAGGATGGTGGCGTAGCCTAAACCGCGGCCTTCCATCGTGGCGCTAATGACGATAAACGCCATACACAGCAGCGCCCAGCCGGCGTCGAGGTAGTGGCGGCTGCGCTGCTCGCGCTTCGCCTCGCTGAACGGGCGCACCAGCAGCAGGGTGGGGAGCAGATACCACAGCCAGCTGATGTTGAAGTGCGACCAGCTGTAGGCCGCGAGGATCTCGTCGCCGGTGGATTCCAGCAGGCCATAATCCAGGCTCCAGCTCGGCAGCAGGGCAAAGGCCAGCCAGCCGACGAAAACCCAAAGGAAGACCGCATCCCGTTTTTTCACGGGATGAAGAGCGAGTGTCTGTGACATAGGTATTCCGGTGTTGTAGGCCGGGTAAGGCGTTTACGCCGCCACCCGGCAAATGTTCGCAGGAGCGGGCTTATTTACCCATCTTCACGTCGCTGACCCACTTGTTGATCAGCGCTTTGCGCACGTCCGTTGAGCCGTACTTATCCATGTCGTAGCTGATCAGCTTCAGGTCATCCAGCTTCAGCGAGTTCGGGGAGGTCTCTGCGGTGGTGTTGGTCAGGATCTGATAGGACTTGCCCTGTTTCCACGCCAGCTCCTGGGCCTCTTTCGACAGCACCCAGTCCACGAACAGCTTCGCGTTCTCTTCGTTACGCGCGCCCTTCAGGATACTGACGCCGCCAATCTCATACCCGGTGCCTTCGCACGGGGAGATCAGCTCCAGCGGAGCCCCTTGCTCTTTCTCCAGCGAGTAGTCGTGCAGGAAGCCGATGCCGATGGCCGTTTCACCGCGCGCAGCGTTACGCGCCGGGGCAATACCGGATTTGGTGTACTGGGAGACGTTGCCGTTCAGCTGCTTTAGGTAGTCGAAGGCCTGATCTTCCCCCCACAGCTGAACGAAGGTCGCCAGCGCGGTATAGGCAGTGCCGGAGCTTTGCGGATCGGCAATCTGGATCTCGCCTTTGTATTCCGGTTTGGTCAGATCTTTCCAGCACTGCGGCACCGGCAGGTTCTTCTCTTTCAGGCGCTGAGTGTTAACGCCAAAGCCCAGAATGCCGACGTAGACTGCGGAAGAGAGGTTGCCTTTCACCTTCGCCGGATCGCGGAATTTCTCCATGATCTGCTCGAGGTTGGCGGATTTGTACGGCTGCAGCAGCCCCATCTCACCGGCCTGCGACTGCGGATCCAGGGTGCCGCCGTACCAGACGTCGGCCTGCGGGTTTTTCTTCTCGGCATCGACTTTTGCCAGGGTGCTGCCGGAGCCGTTGCGGATAAACGAGGTTTTGACGTCGTACTTATCGCCAAACGCTTTGGTTTCGGCTTCGCACATTTCGTTGGTGGCGCTGCAGTAAACCACCAGACGGCCTTTGGCCTGTGCGGCACCGGTTAAGGTGGCCAGCGCGATCCCGGAAGCAATGAGGGTAGAGAGAAGCGTTGTTTTCATTATTCAGCCCTTGTTATGACGTTATGTGACTGCGAGAAGCGGTGATGCCCGCCATCAGCAGGGGCATCAGGAGTAAACCCATCAGCACCGCGGCAATCGAGAGCAAACTGAACATCCCCGACCAGCCGTAGCGTTCAATAACCAGTGACAGCGGCCACCCGGCCAGCGCCGCCCCCAGATAGGCAAACACGCCGAGAAAACCGGTAATCGAGCCCGCTGCCTGCTTATGCCCGCACTCCACGGCGGCAAGGCCGATGAGCATCTGCGGACCAAAGACAAAAAATCCCACCGTAAAAAAGCACATCGCCAGCAGGGCGTAGTGGTGAACCGGAGCCAGCCACAGGGCGGCGACCGACACCATTAATCCCAGCGTGAACAGCAAAATCATCGGCGCCCGCTGGCCACTGAACAGCAGATCCGAGCCCCAGCCGGCGAACAGCGCCCCGAGCAGGCCGCCGACCTCAAACAGCATCACCGTGGCGTTGGCGCTCAGCAGGTTGACCCCGTGGCTCTCCGCCAGCCAGATGTTGCCCCAGTCGTTGAGGGCGATGCGGATCAGATAGACCAGCACATACGACGCCCCGAGCAGCCAGATCATCGGGTTTTGCAGCATGGTGGTGCGCAACATCTGCCACAGCCCCATCGGCGGACTCTGCTGCTCCTGGCGCAGCTCCAGCGGATCGTTGCGCCACTCCCCGACCGTCGGGAGACCCTCTTCCTGCGGTGTGCCCCGCAGTTGTGTGGTCAGCCACAGGCCGAGCACGATACTGATGATCCCCGGTGTCAGCATCGCTGCCTGCCAGCCCCAGCGATGGGCGGCGAAGGCACAAATCAGCGGGATAATGGCCCCGCCGATGTTGATAGAGGTATTCCAGCATCCCCACCAGAAGCCGCGCTCGTTGCGCGAATACCAGTGGGTGAGCAGTCTGGCGCAGGGCGGCCATCCCCATCCCTGAAAGAAGCCGTTCAGCGTCCAGATAAACAGCAGCAGCGGCAGGGAGTCGCCGAAGGCGAACAGCACGTTCAACACCCCGGTCGCCATCAGGCCGATGCCCATAAATGCCCGCTGGCCTTTGCTGTCATGCCACAGCCCGGCGGCAAATTTCGACAGGCCGTAGCTCAGGTAAAACAGCGAGCCGATCAGGCCGATATCGCTCTTGCTCAGCCCCAGATCCATCTGCAACGCGGGCAGCACATAGTTGAGGCTTTTGCGCGTCAGGTAGAACGCGGCGTAGCCAATCACCATGCAGATCAGCAGTCGCGGGCGCAGCGCCCGATAGCGTTGAGTAACCTGTTCTGCGGACATGGCGTTCTCCATTTGCAATGACTGTATGAAAGCGCGACGAAAAAGGGATGAGAGAAAGTCTGGCGTGGCTAAGACTTTTTCCTGGTTAGCGGTGTGTTTGTTGCAAAACTGTGGGCAGGTTAACAATTACCCGCGTGCCGTCCTGCGACTCAAGGGTTAACTCCCCACCGAGGGCATGCACGCGCTCGCGCATCCCCTGAATACCAAAACCGGGGATCTGCTGCGGGCTGATGCCGCTGCCGTTATCCCGCACCTCCAGGCGCAGCTGGCTGTCGTGCTCGCAGAGCAGGATGCTGACCTCGCTGGCATCGGCATGTTTGCTGACGTTATTCAGCAGCTCCTGCAGCAGGCGATAGAGGGTGAAGACCAGGGTTTCACTCTGCGGCGGGGCGGTCAGGCGGTAATCGAACCGGCACTGGATCCCGCGCTCGGCAAAGGCGAACTCGTTCACCAGGTGGTGCAGCGCCTCGTGTAAGGAGAGTTCGTCCAGCACCGGCGGGCGCAGCTGGCGCAGCAGCTGGCGGGTGGAGTGGTGGATGCGCCGGGCCAGCTCGTTGATCTGCCCGGCGGCCTCCAGCGCCTGCGGGGTATCGCCCGCCCGCTTCACCAGCTGGGACTGGATCTGAATGGCGGTAATGTTCTGACCAATCTCGTCGTGCAGCTCCCGGGCCAGGTGCTTGCGGGTGTCCTCTTCGGTGTGGATCAGCTTTTCTGCCAGCGCGCGCCGGGCCTGCAGTTCGGCCTCCAGCCGGCGGCGGTAGTGATCGAGGTTCATCGCCAGATGCTGCTGGCGGCTGATGGCGATCCCCAGCCCAATCCCCAGCAGCGACTGGGTGGCGAGGAAGATCTCCAGCTCCAGCAGGTCGTTGAACCCCACCCCGACCTGACGGGCGATGGTGATCATCATGCTGCCCAGCAGCCCGGAGAGCACGCCGCCCTGCCAGCCGAACTTCCACGCCATCACCACGTTGGGCAGGAACACCACGATCAGCAGCAGCCGCTCCAGCGCCGGGGAGAGCACCATCTGGGTGCCAATGCCGATGATAAAAAACAGGCTGCACCAGATGATCAGCGAGGTGCGCAGAGGCGGATTGCTGGTATCCAGCCCCAGCAGATGATAGCGGTGCTGCTGGCGTAGAAACTCAAACACCAGGTAGACGAACGGGGTCAGCAGCACTCCGCCGGTAAAGGAGGCCAGCGCCAGCAGCGTGGCCGGGCTGGCGAGAAACGGTGCCAGGATCAGGGTCTGGAGCAGGGCGTTAAGGCTCACCGCGGCGATCAGCAGCGACAGACGCTGCCAGTAGAGCGGAAAGCGGTGCCAGTAGCGCTGCGCCAGCCATGCGCAGAGGGTGCCCACCGGGGGCACCACCAGCATCAGGTGATGGGTCAGCAGCTGGCCGCCGTGCAGCCAGAGCATGGCGGCCAGCGGAGGCAGGATCAGCGCCGGCCAGAAGCGGCGCGAGAGCAGGATCAGCAGCGCCAGATACACGCCCTGGGGCAAAAACAGCGCCGCCTGCTGCCCGTTGCGGGTGAGGTAAAAGCTCAGCGTCCACAGCATCAGCCAGCCGGTGCCCCAGGCCAGCATAATAAACAGCGAGAGGATGATGTGCCGCAGGGAGCGCCGCATCAGTGGCCGGTCAGCAGCTGGTTGTCGAGGGCAAAATGCACCAGCTCGATGGTGCTGTTGCACTGCAGTTTGCCCAGCACGTTGGCGCGATGCACGTGAACGGTCTTGTGGCTGAGCTCGAGTTTAAAGGCAATCTCCTTCACGCTTTCGCCCTGAACCAGCAGCTCGAACACCTCTTTCTCGCGCGGCGTCAGCGCCGCCAGCGCCTGAGAGACCGGCTCGCCGCCGCGCAGGGCTTTGACCGCATCGGCGCAGAGGTAATGACCGCCCATCCCGACCGAGCGCACGGCCTGCACTAGCTCCTCCGGGCCGCAGCGTTTGGTGAGGTAGCCGCTGGCCCCGGCGTCCAGCGCGCTCTGCACAAAGGCCGGGGTGTCGTAGATGCTGAGGATAATCGCGCGAAACCCCGGCCGCTGCTGGCGCAGGCGTTTGAGCAGGCTCAGGCCATTTTCATCGGGCATGGCGACGTCGAGCACCGCCACGTCGATGGCATCGCGACTGAGCGCGGGCCAGGCCTCGGCGGCGCTGCTGTACTGGCCTTCCACCACCAGATCCTCTTCCAGATTTAACAGCTGGGCGAACCCGGAGCGCACCACCACGTGATCGTCCACCAGCACCACTTTGATCATCTCAAACACCTCAGCGGGATAATCCACCTATGATGCCTGCCAATGGTTGTCTGGCAATCACGTGCCTGCGGTTATGTAACGAATGTAACAAAATTGCAATAAATGGGGTGCGGTGCGATTGGCTTGCCGGGTGGCGCTACGCTTACCCGGCCTACGTATATTTTTAATATAAATTAATATTTTTAAAATATTATTCAGCTGAATGTTTATTTGGCATTAATCGTTAAATCCTATTTAAACAATAGTCTTTGCCAATAATCATCCTTGATAACTGTCAACATAACTCACCCGCACCCTTTTATGATGAACAGGCTAAAAAAGAGAAAACAAATTCGTATTCTGGATGCTCTGTTCTTAAGGATGGAAAATGAAAATAATAACGCATATTGCCGGACTGTGCGCCGCCGGGGCGGTGGTCTGTTATCTGGGATTATCAGGCTACGTCTGGTATCACGATAAAGCCCGTATTCAGGAAAGTGATGTTCAGCTTTCGGCAATAAAAGAAAATAATCAAATACTGAGCCTGTTCCGGGAAAAGGGGTGCGATTATTGCCACACGCCTTCCGCCGCCTTGCCGTTTTATGCCTCACTCCCCGTTGCCAAACAGCTGATGGAATATGACACCCGCCTCGGCTATAAATCTTTTAACCTCGAAGCGGTGCGAAGCGCGTTAATTAATGACCGTGCCGTGTCGCAAAGCGATTTGAATAAAATCGAATGGGTGATGCAGCATAACACCATGCCGCCGACGCGCTACGTTGCGCTGCACTGGGCGGGCAAAATGGATGACGATGAGCAGCTGCTGATCCTCAACTGGATCAAGACGCAGCGCGAAAGCCATTACGCCAGCCCGGACATGGCCGCCGCCCGTCGCAATGAGCCGGTGCAGCCGGTGCCGAAATCCTTACCCGTAGAGGAGCAGAAGGTCGCCCTCGGCTTCCGCCTCTATCACGATACCCGTCTCTCCGGGGACAGCACGCTCTCCTGCGCCAGCTGCCATTCGCTGAACGCGGGCGGCGTGGATGGCCGACAAACCTCGCGGGGAGTCAATGGGGCTATCGGTCCGATTAACGCCCCGACGGTGTTTAACGCCACCTTTAACCTGGAGCAGTTCTGGGACGGTCGTGCCGCCGATCTGCAAAAACAGGCCGGTGGTCCGCCGCTGAACCCGATCGAGATGGCTTCGAAATCCTGGGATGAGATCGTCGCCAAGCTGGATACCGATCCGGCGCTGAAAACCGCCTTCGAGAGGGTCTACCCGCAGGGCTTCAACGGCGACACCATTACCGATGCCATTGCCGAATATGAAAAAACGCTGATCACCCCCGACGCGCCTTTTGATCGGTGGCTGCGCGGGGATGAAAACGCCCTGACGGCGCAGCAGAAGCACGGTTATGAATTGTTCAAGGAGAACAAATGCGCCACCTGCCATGGCGGGGTGATCCTCGGCGGGCGCTCGTTTGAACCGCTGGGGCTGAAGAAAGAGTATGACTTCGGGGAGCTGACCGACGCCGATATCGGGCGCATGAACGTCACCAAAGAGGTGCGCGACCGTCTGCGTCAGAAGGTGCCGGGCCTGCGCAACGTGGCCTTAACCGCCCCCTATTTCCACCGTGGGGATGTGCCTTCCCTCGACGAGGCGGTCAAGCTGATGTTGCGCTACCAGGTCGGCACCAGCCTGCCGCAAAAGGAGGTGGACGACATTGTCGCCTTCCTCAACAGCCTGACCGGGGTCTATACCCCTTACCAGCCTGCCAGCCGTTAACCAGACTGTAGTGCCCTTTGTTTGCCGGGTGGCGGCTGCGCCTCACCCGGCCTACTTTTGGGGAGCGTTATGCTTTTAATACCTGTCTATTGCCGAATTTTTTCTAAAAACGATTCGGCATTAACGATGCCTTTTAATTCCTTTATCAAAATTCCGCTGCCGGAAATACTGCCTCCATAACAACCAGGGGAGCAGACATTATGGCAATTTCATCGCGGTTTACCTTATTTGGCGCACTGGCGCTGTGGGCCGTTCAGGCGCAGGCGGTGGACGTCACCGTGGCGTATCAAACCTCCGCTGAGCCGGCAAAAGTGGCCCAGGCGGATAAGACCTTCGAGAAAGCGAGCGGCGCGAAAGTCGACTGGCGTAAGTTCGACAGCGGCGCCAGCATCGTGCGGGCCCTGGCCTCCGGCGACGTGCAGATTGGCAACCTCGGCTCCAGCCCGCTGGCGGTCGCGGCCAGTCAGCAGGTGCCAATTGAAGTCTTCCTGCTGGCCTCGCAGCTCGGCAATTCCGAAGCGCTGGTAGTGAAGAAAAACATCACTAAGCCTGAAGATCTGATCGGCAAACGCATCGCGGTGCCCTTTATCTCCACCACTCACTACAGCCTGCTCGCGGCTTTGAAACACTGGAACATCAAGCCGGGGCAGGTGGAGATCATCAACCTGCAGCCACCGGCCATTATTGCCGCCTGGCAGCGTGGCGATATTGACGGAGCCTATGTCTGGTCGCCTGCGGTGAACGAACTCGAGAAAGACGGCAGCGTGCTGACCGACTCCGCCCAGGTGGGCCAGTGGGGCGCACCAACCCTCGACGTCTGGGTTGTACGCAAAGACTTTGCCGAGAAGCATCCTGACGTGGTGAAAGCCTTCGCCAAAAGCGCCATCGACGCCCAGCAACCCTACATCGCCAACCCGGATGAGTGGCTGAAACAGCCTGCCAACCTGGAGAAACTGGCCCGCCTGAGCGGCGTGCCGGAGGCCGACGTGCCCGGGCTGGTGAAGGGCAATACCTACCTGACCCCCGCCCAGCAACAGCAGCAGCTGTCTGGCCCGGTGAATAAAGCGATTATTGATACCGCCGGCTTCCTGAAAGAGCAGGGCAAAGTGCCCGCGGTGGCGGCGGATTACAGCCAGTACGTGACCGATCGCTTTGTGAAGTAAGGGGGCCGTATGCTGAATATTACAAATCTGTACGCCGATTACGCTGGCAAGCCTGCGCTGGAGGATATCAACCTGACGCTGGATAGCGGCGAGCTGCTGGTAGTGCTCGGTCCGTCCGGCTGCGGGAAGACCACGCTGCTGAATCTGATCGCCGGGTTTGTACCCTATCAGCACGGCACCATTCAACTCGAAGGGAAAAAGGTGGAGGGCCCCGGCGCCGAGCGCGGCGTGGTTTTCCAGAACGAAGGGCTGCTGCCGTGGCGTAACGTGCAGGAGAACGTCGCCTTCGGCCTGCAGCTGGCGGGCACCGCGCGGGAACAACGCCTGGCCATCGCCCGGGAGATGCTGAAAAAAGTGGGCCTGGAAGGGGCGGAAAAACGCTTTATCTGGCAGCTCTCCGGCGGCCAGCGTCAGCGCGTCGGCATCGCCCGGGCGCTGGCGGCGAATCCGCAGCTGTTGCTGCTGGATGAACCCTTCGGCGCGCTGGATGCCTTTACCCGCGAGCAGATGCAAACCCTGCTGCTGCGCCTGTGGCACGAGACCGGCAAGCAGGTCCTGCTGATCACCCATGACATCGAAGAAGCGGTGTTTATGGCTACCGAGCTGGTGCTGCTTTCGCCGGGTCCAGGCCGGGTGCTGGAGCGTCTGCCACTCAACTTTGCCCGCCGCTTTGTGGCGGGAGAGCCGGTGCGCAGCATCAAGTCTGACCCCGAATTTATCGCCCAGCGCGAATACGTGCTGAGTCGCGTGTTTGAGCAGCGGGAGGCCTTCTCATGAGCATTGTGGTGAATGACAAAACGGCAGGCAAACGCCTGACCCTGCGCTGGCCCTTCTCCCGCCAGCTGACGCTCAGCGTCAGCACCCTGCTGGTGCTGCTGGCCGTGTGGTGGGCCGTAGCGGCAGCGCAGTGGGTAAGCCCGCTGTTCCTGCCGCCGCCGGGCCAGGTGCTGGTGAAACTGTTCACCATCGCCGGTCCGCAGGGGTTTATGGATGCCACGCTGTGGCAGCATCTGGCGGCCAGCCTGGGGCGCATTCTGGTGGCCCTGCTGGCGGCGGTGATCCTCGGTATCCCGGTGGGCATTGCGATGGGCTTAAGCCCGACGGTGCGGGGGATCCTCGATCCGTTGATTGAGCTTTATCGCCCGGTGCCGCCGCTGGCCTATCTGCCGCTGATGGTGATCTGGTTTGGCATCGGCGAGACCTCGAAGATCCTGCTGATCTACCTGGCGATTTTCGCCCCGGTGGCGATGTCGGCGGTGGCGGGGGTCAAAAGCGCCCAGCAGGTGCGGATCCGTGCGGCGCAGTCGCTGGGTGCCAGCCGCGCCCAGGTGCTGTGGTTTGTGATTTTACCCGGCGCGCTACCGGAGATCCTGACCGGACTGCGTATCGGGCTCGGGGTCGGCTGGTCAACGCTGGTGGCGGCTGAACTGATCGCCGCCACGCGCGGGTTAGGCTTTATGGTCCAGTCGGCGGGGGAGTTCCTGGCGACGGACGTGGTACTGGCAGGGATCGCGGTGATCGCCGTGATCGCCTTCGGATTAGAACTGGGGCTGCGCGCGCTTCAGCGCCGCCTGACGCCCTGGCATGGAGAGATACAATGAGTGAACGTCTGACCATTACCCCGCTGGGGCCGTACATTGGCGCGCAGATTTCCGGTCTGGATGTGACCCGGCCATTAAGCGATAACCAGTTTGAGCAGCTCTATCATGCGGTGCTGCGCCATCAGGTGGTGTTCCTGCGCGAGCAGGCGATCACCCCGCAGCAGCAGCGCGCCCTGGCGCTCCGTTTCGGCGATCTGCATATCCACCCGGTCTATCCGCACGCGGAAGGGGTGGAGGAGATCATCGTCCTGGATACCCACAACGATAATCCGCCGGACAACGATAACTGGCACACCGATGTCACCTTTATTGAGACCCCGCCCGCCGGGGCGATCCTCGCCGCCAAACAGCTGCCGGAGAGCGGGGGAGATACCCTGTGGGCCAGCGGGATTGCGGCATTTGAGGCGTTATCTGCCCCGTTCCAGCAGCTGCTGAGCGGCCTGCGGGCGGAGCATGATTTCAAAAAATCCTTCCCGGAGTACAAGTACCGTAAGACGGAACAGGAGCATCAGCGCTGGCTGGAGGCGGTGGCGAAAAACCCGCCGCTGCTGCATCCGGTGGTGCGTACTCATCCGGTCAGCGGCAAGCAGGCGCTGTTCGTCAACGAAGGGTTCACCACGCGGATTGTGGATCTGAGCGAGAAAGAGAGTGAGGCGCTGCTGGGGTTCCTGTTTGCCCATATTACTAAGCCGGAGTTCCAGGTCCGCTGGCGCTGGCAGGAGAACGATCTGGCGATCTGGGATAATCGGGTGACGCAGCATTACGCCAATGCCGATTATCTGCCGCAGCGGCGGATTATGCAGCGGGCAACGATTTTGGGGGATAAGCCTTTCTTCCGTGCGGGCTGATTGCCGGGTGGCGGCTACGCCTTACCCGGCCTACAACACCTGCTCGCGTAGGCCCGGTAAGCGTAGCGCCACCGGGCGTTACAGATGCGGCTCAATATACCGCTGATAGCGGTTCGCCTTCAGGTAACACAAATCCACCAGCACCAGCCCGTCCACGCAGTTGCTGAACGCCGGGTCGCTGCCGAAATCGATAAACTGCACGCCGCCGGGCTCGCATAGCTCGGAATATTGCTTGTAGAGCGGCGGGATACCGCATCCCAGATTGCCGAGCAGCGATTTCAGCCGGGTCAGATCCTCCACGTAATCCTCGCCACCAAACTGCGCCAGCACCTCGGGTAGCGAGGCGGGATAAGGGCGTCGCGAGGCGGCCAGCGGATGGCTGGCCGGGAACCACAGTCGGTAAAATGCCACCAGCAGATCCCGCGCTGCGGGGGGTAATCCACCGGAGATAGAGACCGGCCCGAACAGGTAGCGATAGTGCGGATAGCGCGCCAGCCAGGCCCCAATCCCCGACCACAGGTAGTCCAGCCCGCGTCGTCCCCAGTAGCGCGGCTGAATAAAGCTGCGCCCCAGTTCAATGCCATGCTCAAGGATGTCCTGCATCTTGTCGTCATAGTGGAACAGGCTGTAGCTGTAGAGCGCCTCGGGTTCACGCATCGCCGTCGGGATAAAGCGGTAGGCACCGACGATCTCCAGATCCTCGTCATCCCACAAAATCAGGTGCAGATAGTCATCATCAAAGCTGTCGGTGTCCCGGCGCTTGCCGCTGCCTTCCCCCACCGCGCGAAAGGCGATCTCCCGCAGCCGTCCCAGCTCGCGCAGGATTGGTGCCTCTTCCTGGCCGTTGCGCTGCCACAGATAGATGCTTTTGCCATCGGCGGTGGTGCCCAGAGACTCCGCCTGCGCCAACTCGCGCTTCAGCGTCGCGCGGTCTTCCGCCCGGGCAATGGCGGATTCGGTTTTGAACACCCCCGGCAGCCCCTTGCCGAGACGCAGCACGTGCTGGCGGCACTGCTCGGCCATTTCACGCGGGGAGAGCGTGGGGCTGAACCAGTGACTCCAGCCGATCTGCTGACCGATTTTCACCGGCAGGCGGCTGTGGCGACGGCGGAACATCTGCTGCATCAGCAGCAGCATCGACAGGTTCGGGGAGAGCAGGGTGCTGGCATAGAACAGCAGGCTGTTGCGGGCGTGGATATTCATCGGCAGCAGCGGCGCGCGGAATTTGCCCGCCAGCTTGATAAAGCCGGGGTGCCACTTTTTATCGCGGATCCCGGTGCGGGTCGGGCGGGAGACTTCCCCGGCCGGGAAGAAGATCAGCACCCCGGCGTTTTGCAGGTGCTGCTCCATCAGGGTGAACGATGATTTCGCCGTCCGTCCGCCCATGTTGTCCACCGGGATAAACAGCGAGCTCAGCGGCTCCAGATGCGTCAGCATGCGGTTGGTCACCACCTTCACATCCCGGCGCACCCGGGAGACGGCATACAGCAGCGCCAGCCCGTCCAGCGTACCTGTGGGGTGGTTAGCCATAACGATCAGCGGGCCGTGAGTGGGGATCTGTTCGAGGTCGTGAGCCGGAATGGTGCAGAGGATATCGAGATGTTCCAGAACCTGTTCCACCATATCCAGCCCCTTCAGGTGGCGGTGGTCGGCGGCAAACTGCCGGAACTCATCTTCGTGGAATAACTTCTTTAACAGCCTTTTTTGCCAGGGTGCAGGCCTCGCCTGCGGCCAAAGGTCATCGAGAACGCTGTCGAGACTAAACATGGGGGCACCTCCTGCTGTCCTGCTCAGACAGTAGAAGCGCCAGATGTCGGTGGTATTGCAGCGGAGTGAAGCTTGTATGTAGGCCGGGTCAGGCGAAGCCGCCACCCGGCACTACGGATTAACGCAGAATTTTCTTCTCGGCCAGATCCAGCGCGAAGTAGCTGAAGATCAGATCCGCGCCCGCACGTTTGATCGCGCCGAGGCTCTCAAGGATCACTTTCTCTTCGTCGATCGCTCCCGCCTGGGCGGCGAATTTGATCATCGCGTACTCACCGCTCACCTGATAGGCGCCCAGCGGCAGCTCGGTGCGCTCGCGGATATCGCGCAGGATGTCCAGATACGCGCCGGCCGGTTTCACCATCAGGCAGTCGGCACCCTGGGCTTCGTCGAGCAGTGATTCGCGGATCGCTTCGCGGCGGTTCAGCGGGTTCATCTGATAGGTTTTGCGATCGCCTTTCAGCGCGGTGCCCGCTGCTTCACGGAACGGACCGTAGAAGGAGGAGGCGAATTTGGTGGAGTAGGACATGATCGCGGTATCGGTGAAGCCCGCGGCGTCCAGCGCCTGGCGAATGGCCTGCACCTGGCCGTCCATTGCGGCGGACGGGGCGATAAAGTCAGCGCCTGCGGCGGCAGCCACCACCGCCTGTTTGCCCAGGTTGAGCAGGGTCGCGTCGTTGTCCACGCCATGATCGCACAGCACGCCGCAGTGGCCGTGGGAGGTGTATTCGCAGAAGCAGGTGTCAGACATGACGATCATCTCTGGCACCGTGTCTTTGGCGATGCGCGACATACGCGCCACCAGACCGTCCTCTTTCCAGGCATCGCTGCCGGTGGCGTCGGTATGGTGGGAGATGCCGAAGGTCATGATTGACCGGATACCGGCATTGGCGATGCGCTCAATTTCGCGCGCCAGGTGTTTCTCCGGAATACGCATTACCCCCGGCATGGCCTCGATGGCTTTGTAGTCATCGATCTCTTCTTCAACAAAAATCGGCAACACCAGATCGTTTAAGGTCAGTGTTGTCTCTTCAAAAAGCGCGCGCAGAGCCGGGGATTTGCGCAGACGACGGGGACGAGCAATTAAATCGTTCATGATATGCCTGACGAGTGTGAATCAAAGAGGGCCAGTGTACCCGAAATGCCTCCGGACTGTTTTACTAAAGTTGTCGTTTAGCCCGCAGAATGCGGGGCGGGCAAACCTGAGTTTATTTCCCTCTTTACATTTTATCGTCTGAAATAAGTTTACGCTCTATTTACGTGAGACAAATCTGTGCCAAAAATATATCCAACCCAGGTATCATCTTAATCTGGCGTGATTTTATTTTTATGTGCGCCATGTTACTTATTTATTTTCTGTCTTAATTGCTTTTATTTGATAACCCACAATGATCTTTCGCCTTTTGTTAATTCACTTTCGAATAAACTTAACCTATTGAAATAAAATATTATTTTTATTATTTTTTATATTTCAAAAAGTATTCAGGTTATTCTGTCTGTTTCCGGACATAATTGCTGGATTCATTGAACCATTTTGTTTTGAGACTGCATAATTCGCCTCGCAATATATTTGCACTGTATTTACGGACAAACTTGCTTACGTCCCTGAGGAGGGATGACCCAATGCAAACATGGAAAAAGAAACTTGTTGTATCTCAACTTGCATTAGCCTGCACGCTGGCTATCGCTTCTCAGGCCAATGCAAAAGATATTTCTGGTAGCACTTACAACACTTTTGGTTACGATAATACCGCCACCTCGGCCTGGTATAACGGATATACCGACTGGAATTACTCTTCTGCGGCCCACGATGGCGATATCTATCCCGTCATCAATAAGTCGACCGTAAACGGCGTGATCTCAGCCTATTACCTGGATGATGGCGCGGGCGGTCGTGCCAATTCTCTGTCTATTTCCAACAGCACTATCAACGGGATGATCACCTCTAAGTGCATGACCACCGAGTGCGCGGGCGGACTGAACGCCGACGGTACTACGCATCAGCAGTACGATCGTTTTGCGCTGACGGTGGACAACACCACCATCAACGACACCTATGAGCATTACGCTTACGAGGTGGTGAACGGCACCACAAGCACCACCCAATACTGGGATACTCACGCGCTGGGCAACGCCATTACCCTCGACGTGGAATCTGACATCGTTATCCAGAACAACTCCCGCGTCGCCGGGATCACCCTGACTCAGGGTTATCACCAGTTGGATAACACCCCGTACGATTCTGTCACCGGCATCGAAGACAACAGCCATGTCTTCACCAACACCCTGCAGGTGAAGGACTCCGTTGTCACCTCCGGCGCCTATAGCGATCTCGGCACCAGCGGCTTCTATGGCCAGTCGGCAAAACCGAGCGATTACGGCGAAAGCTCAGCTACCGCCTCTGACGATGCGGCGCTGATTGTTAGCGCAAGCAGCGCGGATAACGCCATGCGCACCACGGCGAACTTCGATCACTCCACCCTGACCGGCGACGTGCTGTTCACCAGCACCTTCGACAACAACTTCTACCCGAATGGCGATCCGGCCACCGATACCACCGCTGACGGCGTCTACAACCCGACCACCAACGGCTGGGACGGGACCGACAAACTGGATCTGACTCTGACCAACGGCAGCAAGTGGGTCGGTGCGGCGGTCTCCAGCGTTGAGGCGATTGGGCCTGCTCAGATGTATGGCCTCGGCTACAGCAGCGTCGACTGGCGCAGCCTGGTGCCCAACAGCATCTGGCCAGAATCGACCTTCAACAGCAACGGTCACCTGGTGGGTAACCAGGTTTATCAGAGCGGGATCTTCAATGTCGCGCTGGATAACGGTTCCGAGTGGGATACCCGTAAGCAGTCCAATATCGATACCCTGACCGTCAACAACCGTTCGCAGGTGAACGTGGAGAGCTCCAGCCTGCTGGCTGACAGCATCACGCTGACTAACGCCTCAACCATGAATATCGGTGATTCCGGTGGTGTGGCGACCGACAGTCTGTACCTCGACAGCTCCAGCCTGACCACTCTGACTCAGGAAACCGCCGAGCTGTACGCCAACACCATTACCGTGGATAACCGTGCAGAGCTGGCGCTGGGTCTGGGCCAGGTCGACACTCACAAACTGGTGCTGACCGACGGCGGTGTGCTGAACGTTGCCAGCCGCGATTACGTGTTCAATTCCGATCTGAACAACGCCCGCTACGTCACCAATGATATCCATCAGGCAGAGTACGACTTCGGGACAATCGCCCTGAACTCGGATGGTCACCTGGCGGTGAACGGTGAAGTGTCCGGTAACTACAAAGTGCGTCTGGATAACGCAACCGGTGCCGGTTCGGTTGCCGATTACAAAAACAAAGAGATCGTCCGCATTTACGATAACAACGCGGATACGCAGGCCAGTTTCACCGCGGCTAACAAAGCCGATCTTGGGGCTTATACCTATCAGGCTCAGCAGCAGGGCGACACCGTGGTGCTGCATCAGGAACGTCTGACCGATTACGCCAACATGGCGCTGAGCATTCCGTCTGCCAATACCAACATCTGGCATCTGCAGCAGGATGCGCTGGCTAACCGTCTGACCAACAGCCGTCACGGCCTGGCCGACAAGGGTGGCGCCTGGGTGAACGTCTTCGGCGGCAATTTCGACGGCGATAACGGCACTATCCACTACGATCAGGACGTCAGCGGCATCATGGTGGGTCTCGATACACATATTGATGGCAACAATGCCGACTGGATCTTCGGTGCGGCAGCGGGCTTTGCCAAAGGTGATATGAACGATCGCAGCGGCCAGGTGGATCAGGATAGCCAGACCGCGATGCTGTACTCCGCGGCGCGCTTTGCTAACGATGTCTTCATCGATAGCTCCCTGAGCTACTCGCGCTTCAATAACGATCTCTCTGCCAATATGAGCACGGGTGAATACGTCGATGGCAACACCACGACCGACGCCTGGGGCTTTGGGCTGAAACTGGGCTACGACTGGAAACCGAACGATGCCGGTTACCTTACCCCGTATGCCGCAATCTCTGGTCTGTTCCAGTCAGGCGACGACTACCGCCTGAGCAACGATCTGCGCGTAGGCAGCCAGTCTTACGACAGCATGCGTTATGAAGTCGGTTTCGACGCGGGTTACACCATCGGTTACGGCGACGATCAGGCGCTGACGCCGTTCTTCAAACTGGCCTGGGTGTATGACGATGCCGGTGAAGATGCCAAAGTTAACGGTGATAACATCGATAACGGAGTGAAAGGTTCTGCGGTTCGTGTGGGGCTGGGTACGCAGTTTAGCTTCACCAAAAACTTCAGTGCTTACACTGATGCCACTTACCTCGGTGGTGGTGATGTTGATCAAAACTGGGGCGCCAACCTCGGTGTGAAATACACCTGGTAACACGCCTGATGCGGGGAGGCTTGCCTCCCCGCTTTTTAGCGTTAGTTAAGGATGACTCGAGACCTGCATGAACCGGTATGCAAAACCCCTTTCTGAATTCTCCCGGCTCGAAAAGTGCCTTTCAGCGCACAGCACGCCGTTCAAACTGTCTGCCCAGCTTCCGGTGTTTGGGGAGCGTAATGAAGAGAATCACTGCGCCGTCGTGCTGCAGTCAGGCTCGCTCAGTATTCACCGTCAGCAGGATGACCTGCTGGTTGAGATTGTCGCCGCGCCCTACATCTTCGGCATTAACGCCGGCATGATGGGCTGCAGCACAGAGTACCTGCTGGTGACACAATCCCCCTGTTCCGGGTTCTACCTTCCCGCCGCCAGCGCCCGCCATCTGATTCAGCAGGCCGGTCTATGGTCTGATGCCTTCTGCTGGCTCTCCTGGCACCACCGGGTGATGGAGATCCGCGATAAGCAGCTGGTGGGCAACAACTCCTATAGCCAGATCCGCGCCACGCTGCTGGATATGGCCCAGTGGGATGAGTCGTTACGGATGCGGGTAGGGGTTATGAGCTACATTCAGCGTCGTACGCGCATTTCGCGTTCGGTGGTGGCTGAGGTGCTGGCGGCGTTACGGCAGGGGAATTACATCACGATGGACAGGGGCAAACTGGTGAGCGTCAACCGTTTGCCCGCTGAATATTAGTCTAAGGACGCGGGGATCGCCCGCGGCTTGTTCTCGCTCAGTTCGACCACCAGCTGGTTGACGCCGTCGCTCATATTGACGAAACGGGTGAGCGGCGAGCGTGTCACCACCACGAACACACCCACGTTAGATTGCGGGATCATCGCCATATAGGTGATGAACCCGCCGCCGCCGCCGGTTTTCTGGATGATACCCGGACGACCATTTTTCGGTGCCATATAAACCCAGCCGAGGCCCAGCGCGTCCGCGCGGCCTGGCACATCCATGCCAATTACCCGCGTTAACTGACTGCGTTGATAAATGAGCGTCTGCATTCTGTCGGCCTGATTGCTGCGCGCATAGAAATCAGAGGTGAGGAACTGCTGCATCCAGCGCATCATGTCGCCCGGGGTAGAATAAACCCCGCCGCTGCCCACTGCTGCCAGGGTGTTGTTACACGGACTGGCCCCTTTCTCCGCCACCATCAGGCGCTTGCACTGATCCGGCGAGGGGGTAAAGGTGGTGTCTTTCATCCCCAGCGGACGGGCGATTTGCTCATCGAACAGTTGGGCATAAGGTTTGCCCGCCGCGTTGCCCAGCGCATCGGCCAGCAGATCGAACGCCAGGTTTGAGTAGGCGGCCTGCGAACCCGGCGCTGATTTCAGGGTCGCCGTCGATAACCAGTTCCAGCGTTGATCCCGGGTTGGCCAGACAAACACCGGACGATGCGCGGCACCGCCAGGCTGTTCGCGCGGCAGGGCGCTGGTGTGGGTGGCAAGGTTAACGAGCGTAATCGGCGCGCCCTGGTAAGTCGGCACCCGGGCACCCGGCGGGGCGTATTTACTTAACGGATCGTTCAGCTTCACCACACCCTGATCGAGCAACTTCACCAGCATCTCACTGGTCATTAATTTGGTCAGGGAGGCTATGCGGATGACCGAATCGAGCTGCGGATGGACATTGTTCCCCGGACGCGTTTCGCCAAAGCTGCGGAATACGCGCTGGTTGCCGTCAATCGCCACCAGGGCCATCCCCGTTGCGCCGCTGCCGTAAAAAATATGGTTCGCATAGCGATCGACCACATCCGAAGCGAAGGCCGGATCGGTAATCGGCTGGGCAGGGGCAGCCTGCACGCAGGTGAGGGTGGCCGCATACAGCGCGGCGGAGAGTAACAGACTACGTTTCAACGAAAGCATCCATGAAGTGAATGAAAAAGTATGCGTATTTATACTACTAAACGGCGTATTGCAAAGGCCTGAACAGCATAACGATAGCGTGAAAAACGTAACCATGGGTAAATACAAACAATTTCGCTATTACCGATCTCATGTTTTGTGACATTGCGCTTATGATACCCGTCAGGTTCTTTTACTTTCCGCGCAGGTGGCGGTTGACGGCGAACTAAACCCAGGCCGGCAGGTCTGATAATCCGTCGTCCACAGCAGTAGCGATAACTACAAGAAGGAAGCGTTATGTTTAAGTCGTTTTTCCCCAAACCGGGGCCCTTTTTCCTTTCGGCCTTTATTTGGGCCCTGATCGCAGTCATTTTCTGGCAGGCCGGGGGCGGTGACGGGTTTGCGCGCCTGATCGGTGCAACAGGGGATGTGCCCATTAGCGCGGCGCGTTTCTGGTCACCGGGCTATCTGCTCTTTTATGCCTATTACGCGTTCTGCGTCGGAGTGTTTGCCCTGTTCTGGTTTATTTACTCGCCGCACCGCTGGCAGTACTGGTCCATTCTCGGCACCTCGCTGATCATCTTCGTCACCTGGTTTCTGGTGGAGGTCGGGGTGGCGGTCAACGCCTGGTATGCCCCTTTCTATGACCTGATCCAGACCGCGCTCAGCGCGCCGCATAAGGTCACCATTAACCAGTTTTATCATGAGGTTGGGGTGTTCCTCGGGATCGCGCTGATCGCCGTTGTTATTGGCGTGATGAATAACTTCTTTGTCAGCCACTACGTGTTCCGCTGGCGTACCGCGATGAACGAATACTATATGGCCCACTGGCAGCAGCTGCGCCATATCGAAGGTGCCGCTCAGCGTGTGCAGGAAGACACCATGCGCTTTGCTACCACTCTGGAGGACATGGGGGTCAGCTTTATCAACGCCATCATGACCCTGATCGCCTTCCTGCCGGTGTTGGTGACGCTGTCGGCCCACGTGCCGGATCTGCCGATTGTCGGTCATCTGCCGTACGGTCTGGTGATCGCCGCGATTGTCTGGTCGCTGATTGGTACCGGTCTGCTGGCGGTGGTGGGGATCAAACTTCCCGGTCTGGAGTTCAAAAACCAGCGCGTCGAGGCGGCCTACCGTAAAGAGCTGGTCTATGGCGAAGACGATGCCAGCCGCGCCTCGCCGCCGACGGTGCGTGAGCTGTTCGGCGCAGTGCGTCGCAACTATTTCCGCCTCTATTTCCACTACATGTATTTCAACATCGCCCGCATCCTTTATCTGCAGGTAGATAACGTTTTCGGTTTGTTCCTGCTGTTCCCGTCAATTGTGGCCGGTACTATCACCCTGGGTCTGATGACGCAAATCACCAACGTGTTTGGTCAGGTACGCGGTTCGTTCCAGTATCTGATCAGTTCATGGACCACGCTGGTGGAGCTGATGTCCATCTATAAACGTTTACGCAGTTTCGAACGTGAGCTGGATGGTCAGGATCTACAGGAAGTTACCCATACGTTGAGCTAATACAGGGAGTTGTTATGTCATTTACCGTACTGCGTGCGTTACCGCTGTCCTTGCTCGCTGCCTTTGTGCTGGCGGGCTGCGCCGAAAAAGGGGCCGCTCCGCTCAAAAAAGGTGAGAAGCCTGTGGATGTGGCGAGCGTCGTGCGGCAAAAAATGCCCGCCACGGTGAAAGACCGGGACCAGTGGGCCTCGGCGCTGGCAAAAACCTTCGAGAGCCAGAAGATCGCCCCCACCGAGGAAAATATCTGCTCGGTGCTGGCGGTGGCACAGCAGGAATCGATGTATCAGTCCGATCCGGCGGTGCCGGGGCTGAACAAGATCGCCTGGAAAGAGATCGACCGCCGGGCGGAGAAGCTGCACGTTCCGGCGTTTCTGGTCCATACCGCGCTGAAAATCACCTCGCCGAACGGCAAAAGCTACAGTGAGCGGCTGGATACGGTGAAAACCGAGAAACAGCTGAGCGCCATCTTCGACGATATGATCGGTACGGTGCCGATGGGGCAGACCCTGTTTGGCTCCCTGAATCCGGTGCATACCGGCGGGCCGATGCAGGTGAGTATCGCCTTCGCGGAAAAGCATACCAACGGCTATCCGTGGAAAATCGAGAATACGGTGCGCCAGGAGGTCTTCTCCCTGCGCGGCGGCCTGTGGTTTGGCACTTACCATCTGCTGAACTACCCCGCCAGCTATGATGTACCACTCTACCGCTTTGCTGACTTTAACGCCGGCTGGTACGCCAGCCGCAATGCGGCCTTCCAGAGTGCCGTCAGCCGCGCCAGTGGGGTGAAGCTGGCGCTGGACGGGGATCTGATCGTCTACGGCAGCAGCGAGGCTGGCAAGACCGAGCTGGCGGTGCGTAAGCTGAAAAGCAAGCTGGGGATGAGCGACAGTGAGATTCACCAGCAGCTGGCGAAGGGTGACAGCCTGGCCTTTGAGAAAACCGAGCTTTATCAGCAGGTGTATAAACTGGCGGAGCAGAAGAGCGGCAAGAGGTTACCGAAGGCGATGCTGCCGGGGATACAGCTTGAGAGCCCGAAAATCACCCGTAATCTGACGACCGCGTGGTTTGCCCAGCGCGTTGACGATCGCCGGGCGAAGTGTATGGCGCTGAATTAACGGTAGCGGCGCCAGCGCACCACCAGGGCAACGGCGCCCAACACCACCAGACCCACCAGGAACGGGATCAGCCCGAACACGGTGCCGACGCCCAGCCCAATCTCCACGCGCGGGCGGCCGGTGTCTTCGACCTGCATCAGATGTTCATACACGCCAGGCGCATGCACAAGAATGTTCAACAGCTGTGAGCCTGCCCAGAAGCAGAACAGCACAAACAGAGCGTATGCGATATTACCTGCCGTGGAGGTCTTAGGTTGTCTGGTGCTGAAAATCGGCTTCGACATAGTAAAGTCTGCCATAACTACCTCCGCAATGTTCTGTCTGGCTAAATGCCTTTTGTACCAGCTGAGTTTGACAGCTCACGGCAGTTGTCAATATCGGAATGATGGTAATTTGGCCTGGGGAATCTTCCTGGATGTGCGATTTTTGCCGCACATCACAGATTTTTTACTTAAGTGAAATTCACTCTCATTTCAGATTTTCCGCATACGCCGCAGACCTGACGACAAAACTGTGCGAGGATAGATTTTTTCTTCTGGAGCGACCATGAAACTGCCTGCCAAAATTCGCCGTGACTGGCATTTTTACGCCTTTGCGATTGGGCTGATCTTTATTTTGAACGGGGTGGTGGGGCTGCTGGGCTTCGACGCGAAGGGCTGGCAAACCTATGCGGTAGGGCTGGTGACCTGGGTGATCAGTTTCTGGTTGGCGGGGTTTATCATTCGCCGTCGCCCGGAAGAGACGACGGCGAACGACGCGGATTAACCGTTCACGGAAATCTGCAGGGCGCTGTCAGCGGCATGTCGCTCCAGCGCCAGTTCAATCAGGCGGGTGATCAGATCCGGATAGCTCAGGCCGCTGGCCTGCCACAGTTTCGGATACATGCTGATGTTGGTGAAGCCGGGCAGGGTGTTGATTTCATTGATAACGACGCGGTTATCCGCCGTTAAGAAGACATCGACACGGGCCATGCCGCGACAGCCCAGCGCCTGATAGGCCTCGATGGCAATGGCGCGGATTGTGTCGTTGACCTCAGCATCCAGCACGGCGGGTACCACCACCTGCGCGCCCTGATCGTCGATGTATTTGGTGTCGTAAGAGTAGAACTCGCTGTTCAGCACCACTTCGCCACAGGTGCTGGCCTGCGGGAAATCATTCCCCAGTACCGCGCACTCAATTTCACGGCCTTTAATTCCCTGTTCCACCACCACTTTGTGATCGAAGGTAAAGGCCAGGTGCACCGCGTCGCTGAACTGCGCTTCGCTGTTCACTTTGCTGACGCCGACGGAGGAGCCCTGGTTCGCCGGTTTGACGAACAGCGGCAGGCCAAAGCGGGCGCTGAGATCGGCAAAGCTGTGCTGGTCGCGGTTGGCGCGCGTCAGCGTGACAAAAGGCGCCACGTTCAGCCCGGCATCGCGCAGCAGGCGCTTGGTGACGTCTTTATCCATGCAGGCGGCGGAGCCGAGCACGTCGGAGCCGACGAACGGCAGGTTGGCCATCCGCAGCATCCCCTGCAGGGAGCCGTCTTCGCCCAGCGTGCCGTGGACAATCGGGAAAATGACGTCGAGGTGCGAAAGCGTCTGTCCGGTACTGGCATCGATCAGCTGGCCCTGCATCACGCCCGGCACGGCGGCAACGCTAATCTCAGACGGGTTCAGTGCAATATGCGCCGGATCGTCGGCGTTAAGCAGATAGCCCTGCTCATCATTGATATGCCACTGACCCTGTTTATCAATCCCTAACAGCATCACCTCAAAGCGGCTCTTATCAATCGCGTTAACGATATTTTTGGCCGATTGCAGCGACACTTCGTGCTCGGCTGATTTTCCCCCAAAGACAATACCTACCCGCAACTTCGCCATCACTTCGCTCATCCACTCTGACTCAAAACGCTTACCCTATCACGATGCCCGGCGGAATTCGCCGCCTTCTGCCATAATGTTTTGGCACATTGTTTCAGGAGGGTGAGTGAAAGGGAAAAGCCTGATTATCTGTCTTGCAGTCATTGCAGCGGCCATCGCGGGATACCGCTGGCTGCCGTCGTATTACAACCCCTTTACGCCGCTTTCCCTCGACGATCCCCCCGGTACCCTGACCCAGTTTAAGCTCAGGCGCGTGACCCCTGAACATTGTGAAACTCTACTGGCGCAGGCTAATGCGCGCCAGCTGATCCGCACCCAGACGGTGGCCGACAGCACGGGGGAGTGCCCGCTGAGTGATGTGGTGCGGGTGCGGAGTTTTGGCCGCGTCAGCCTCAGCAGCAGCTTTCTCGCCAGCTGCCCGCTGGCGCTCAGTTCGGCGCTGTTCGTTAACCAGCAGGCCCGGCCCCTGACGCAAACCATGATGGGCAGTAGCCTGTCGCGCATTGACCATTTTGGCAGCTTTGCCTGCCGGAATATCTATCATCGTCCCAATGCCCGGCGCAGCGAGCATGCCACCGCCGAGGCGCTGGATATCAGCGGTTTTACGCTGGAGAACGGACAGCGGATCTCTGTTCTGCGCGGCTGGAAAAATGCCACCACCGAGCCCTGGTTGCGCGCGATGCTGGCGGCCAGCTGCGGCTACTTCGGTAATGCCCTCGGCCCGGATTACAACGCCGCCCACGCCAACCATTTTCATCTGGGAATGCGGGGTTTTGGTTACTGCCCGTAAAGCATAAATCACCAGACAAAAGGCGAAAATATGTGACATATTTCACAAATATGATGACTGGGAAGATAAAACACCGAAGTCGCGGCAGGCGCATCTCTGATAACTTTCGGCGCAGGCTAACTTGCTAATCTGATAGCGAATTCACGCAAAATGAAGACCCTGTCCGCCTATGGAATCCTGGAAAGTTAACCTCATTTCGGTCTGGTTCGGTTGTTTTTTCACCGGTCTTGCTATTAGCCAGATTTTACCCTTTTTGCCGCTGTACGTGTCCCAGCTTGGCGTCTCGTCCCATGAGGCGCTGTCGATGTGGTCGGGACTGACCTTCAGCGTCACCTTTCTGGTTTCCGCCATCGTCTCGCCCATGTGGGGCAGCCTTGCCGACCGCAAAGGGCGCAAGCTGATGCTGCTGCGCGCCTCGCTGGGAATGGCGATTGCGATCCTGCTCCAGGCCTTTGCTACCAACGTCTGGCAGCTGTTCCTGCTGCGCGCGCTGATGGGGCTGACCTCCGGCTATATTCCGAATGCCATGGCGCTGGTGGCCTCGCAGGTGCCCCGGGAGCGCAGCGGCTGGGCTATCAGTACGCTGTCGACGGCGCAGATCAGCGGTGTGATTGGCGGCCCACTGATGGGCGGCTTTCTGGCTGACCACGTGGGCCTGCGCGCGGTATTCCTGATCACCGCCGTCCTGCTGGTGATCAGCTTTCTGGTGACGCTGTTTCTGATTAAAGAGGGGGCCCGGCCGACCACCAGCAAGACGGAGCGGTTGAGCGGCAAGGCGGTCTTTGCCTCGCTACCCTATCCCTGGCTGATGATCAGCCTGTTTATCACCACCATGGTGATCCAGCTCTGCAACGGTTCTGTGGGGCCGATCCTTGCGCTCTTTATTCAGTCGATGGCACCGGAAAGCGCCAATATTGCCTTCCTCAGCGGGATGATTGCCGCCGTGCCGGGGATCTCGGCGCTGATGTCTGCTCCTCGTCTGGGCAAGCTGGGAGATCGCATCGGCACTGGCCGCATTCTGATGGCGACCCTTATCGTGGCGGTGGTGCTCTTTTTCGCCATGTCCTTTGTCACTACCCCCTTCCAGCTCGGGGTGTTGCGCTTCCTGCTGGGCTTTGCCGATGGGGCCATGCTGCCTGCGGTGCAAACGCTGCTGATAAAATACTCCAGCGATAGGGTGACCGGACGGATCTTCGGCTATAACCAGTCGTTTATGTATCTGGGGAACGTCGCCGGCCCGCTGATGGGGGCGGCGGTCTCGGCGATGGCTGGATTCCGCTGGGTATTTGCTGCGACCGCGGTGGTGGTGTTGCTGAATATTATCCAGCTGGCCTGGGCCATGCGGCATCGACGCCAGCAGGAAGCCAGGACGCGGGCGATTAAGCGGTTGTAGCGCCGCTGTATAATATATTTTAGCCGGACTGACCTTATCTTTAATTTGAAATGGCGGTCCTGCTTTTATTTTGCGTGGTCACCAGGATTTAAATTTAATTTAAGGCAACTCTTTACTTGCGCTCAGCCACATTATTTTATCAGTAGTGCGTTGTTTGGCTAAAAATAGTACTTTTAACTACTTTGCAAGCCTCAGGCATAATGATAACGTCGGAAAAAATCTCATAAGGAAATAGCGCTGTGAAAAATCTCATTGCTGAGTTGTTGCTGAAGCTTGCACAAAAGGAAGAAGAGTCAAAAGAGCTGGTAGCCCAGGTCGAAGCCTTAGAAATTGTCGTAACTGCGCTGTTACGACAGATGGCGAAAAGTGACCAGCAGGCGCTGATTGATAGCGTGGAAGGCGCGCTGGATGAGGCCCGACCAGACGCGCCAGTATCTGAGCAGGACAGCGAGATGCTGCAACAATACGTAAAAAAGCTGTTACGGCACCCGCGCAGCTGAACGTTCATCTGACGTAATTTCCTGTCATAGAACCGTCACATCGGTTGCCTATAGTCGCTCTGTTTTATTTTTTTATGTATTTCTACATGGAGAAAATAAGTGAAACAGAGCGCACTTTATATAGCATTACTGCCCCTGTTAGTTACCCCCACAATTTATGCTGAAACTGCGGCACCGACCACGGTTCTGGATAATCGTGCCGCCCAGGGCGATATCACCCAGCCTGGCGGGGCCCGCCGTCTGACGGAAGATCAGACCGCCGCAATACGTGCATCGTTGAATGACAAGCCAGCCAAAAATATTATTCTGCTGATTGGCGACGGGATGGGCGACTCCGAAATAACCGCAGCACGAAATTATGCCGAAGGCGCGGGCGGCTTTTTTAAAGGTATCGATGCTTTACCGCTGACCGGGCAATATACCCACTATGCACTGGATAAAAAATCCGGCAAGCCCGATTACGTGACCGACTCCGCGGCCTCCGCAACGGCGTGGACCACCGGCGTGAAAACCTACAACGGCGCGCTGGGCGTGGATATCCACGAAAAAGATCATCAGACCATCCTTGAGATGGCGAAAGCGGCGGGGCTGGCCACCGGCAACGTCTCGACCGCCGAACTGCAGGATGCCACCCCAGCGGCGTTGGTTGCTCATGTGACCTCGCGTAAATGCTACGGCCCCTCCGTCACCAGCGAAAAATGCGCCAGCAACGCGCTGGAAAAAGGCGGGAAAGGGTCCATTACCGAACAGCTGCTGAACGCCCGCGCTGACGTCACCCTCGGCGGCGGGGCGAAAACCTTCGCGGAAACCGCCGCCACCGGCGAGTGGCAGGGCAAAACCCTGCGTGAGCAGGCCCAGGCGCGCGGCTATCAACTGGTAAGCGATGCCTCATCCCTGGCCGCCATTACCGACGCGGATCAGGACAAGCCGCTGCTGGGCCTGTTTGCCGAAGGCAATATGCCGGTGCGTTGGGAAGGGCCGAAAGCCAGCTATCATGGCAACCTCGACAAG
The DNA here is from genome assembly GCA_002360945.1 of Leclercia adecarboxylata. Classification (GTDB taxonomy): domain Bacteria; phylum Pseudomonadota; class Gammaproteobacteria; order Enterobacterales; family Enterobacteriaceae; genus Enterobacter; species Enterobacter adecarboxylatus_B. Next base: position 143,190 of record DERO01000008.1, read on the forward strand.
CCTCCCGTCACCTGTACGCCGAATCCGCAGCGCAATGACAGCGTGCCAACCTTAGCGGCGATGACCGACAAAGCCATCTCCCTGTTGAGCAAGAATGAAAAAGGTTTCTTCCTGCAGGTAGAAGGTGCCTCGATCGATAAACAGGATCATGCCGCGAATCCGTGCGGACAGATTGGCGAAACCGTCGATCTGGATGAGGCCGTGCAGAAGGCGCTGGCGTTTGCGAAGCAGGACGGCAACACGCTGGTGATTGTGACGGCGGATCATGCTCATTCCAGCCAGATCGTCGCGCCGGATACCAAAGCACCGGGGCTGACGCAGGCGCTGACCACCAAAGACGGTGCGGTGATGGCGATGAGCTATGGCAACGCGGAAGGGGACTCAATGGAGCATACCGGCAGCCAGTTGCGCGTCGCGGCCTACGGTCCGCATGCCGCCAACGTGGTGGGCCTGACGGATCAGACCGATCTGTTCTACACCATGAAGGCCGCGTTAGGTCTGAAATAGCCTCGCTGCCCGGCAGGAAAAAACGCCTGCCGGGTGGTTTTTTCAGCAGCACGAACCAGACTTACTGTGATCATCCACAGAAGGAACGTGCTATGAAAATCACACTGCTGGTTACCTTGCTCTTCGGTCTGTTTTCTCTCACTCCGGTAGGGGCGCAGGATAAACAGCCCACCCCGCAGCAGCAACGTATGACCACCTGCAATCAACAGGCCACCGCCCAGGCCCTGAAGGGCGACTCCCGCAAGACCTATATGAGCGACTGCCTGAAAAACGCCTCCTCTAAACCCGCCGAAAAAAGCCTCAATCCGCAGCAACAGAAGATGCGTGAATGCAACGCTCAGGCGACCCAACAATCGCTCAAAGGTGACGACCGGAATAAGTTTATGAGCGCCTGTCTGAAGAAAAACGGCTAGTTCAAACGGGTGAGCGAGCGCGACGGCTCACCCGAAATATCATACTTAGCCTAAAGTAAGCCTTTCTATAATTTGGGAAAATGCTTTTGAGTGTTCCCAAAAACCATGAATGATGAAAACTTTTACAGCAAACTCTTTGCCCGGGAGGGAATCAGTCAGGCGCGTTCCGCGGATGAGCATCATCGCTCGGGTCTCCGCCTGGCGCGTCGGCTACGTTTGCCGCGCGCGGTAGGTCTGGCGATCCTCTTTTTCCCAATTGCCAGCGTACTGGTGGCGCAACCGGTCAACGGTGTCTGGTGGCTGGTGTTGGTCGGCTGGGCGTTCGTCTGGCCCCATCTGGCCTGGCAATTAGCCGCGCGTTCGACCAATCCCTGGAACAGCGAGATGTTTAACCTCAGAGCCGACGCCATTATGGCCGGGGTCTGGATTGGGGTAATGGGGATTAACGCTATGCCCAGCGCGGCGCTGGTCATGATGATAAGCATGAACCTGATCGGCGTGGGTGGCATCCGGCTGTACGGCCCCGGGGTGATGATGACCGGCCTGACGGCACTGATCTCCCTGCAACTGACGCGCGTGACGCCGGACTATGTCAGTACGCCGCTGGAGATCTGGCTCGCGCTGCCGGTGATTGTCTTTTACCCGATGTTGTTTGCCTGGGTGAGCTTCCATACCACCAGTCGGCTGGTGGAACATAAACGCCGGCTGGAGCTGATGAGTACCCTCGACGGCATGACGGGCGTCTTTAACCGTCGCCACTGGGAAGTTTTGCTGCGCACGGAATATGAAAACTGCCGCCGCTACCACCGTAGCGCCACGCTTCTGCTGATCGATATCGATCACTTCAAGAGCATTAACGACAGCCTGGGCCACGACGTGGGGGATCAGGCGATTGTCGCCGTCACCCGACAATTGCAGCTCACGCTTCGCGCCAGCGATATGATTGGCCGTTTCGGCGGGGATGAGTTCGCGGTGATCATGAGCGGTACGACAGCGGAAAGCGCCATTGCGGCGATGTCGCGGGTGCACGAACGGCTGGCAGATTTACATCTGCCGGGATCGCCTCAGGTAAAGATATCCATCAGCGTCGGCGTCGCGCCGCTCACGACGTCGATGGTGCATTATCAGGAGTGGCTTAAAGCGGCGGATATCGCGCTCTATAAAGCGAAACATGCCGGACGTAACCGCACTGAAGTGGCGGCCTGACGTCCGGCAATCGGTCAGGACTTACTCAGCAGCTCTGATTTTTCCATGCACTTATTCATGGCTTCAATAACGGCGGCACGGAAGCCGCGCTCTTCCAGCACCCGCACCGCTTCGATGGTGGTGCCGCCCGGGGAACAGACCATATCTTTCAGCTCCCCCGGATGCTTGCCGGTTTCGAGCACCATTTTGGCTGAGCCCATCACCGCCTGCGCGGCAAATTTATAGGCCTGCGCACGGGGCATCCCGCCGAGAACGGCCGCGTCGGCCATCGCTTCGATAAACATAAACACGTAGGCGGGCGCAGAGCCGCTCACGCCGACTACCGGGTGGATCATCGCCTCGGCAATCACTTCGGCTTCCCCGAAGCAGCGGAAAATGTTGACCACATCGGCCACCTCTTCGGCGGTCACCAGCGCGTTAGGCGTGATGGAGGTCATACCCGCATTGACCAGTGAGGGCGTGTTAGGCATGGCGCGAACGATTTTACGGTCATGACCCAGCGCGCGCGCCAGCTGATCGAGGGTGACGCCTGCAGCGATGGAGACCACCAGCGTATCTTTGTTCAGGCTGGAGGTGATGTCGCTCAGGACTTTCACCATCATGTTCGGCTTCACCGCGCCGAAGACGATATCGGCCACCTGCGCTACTTCCTGGGCGCTTTGCGCGGCGTTGATCCCGTACTGGTCGTGCAGGGCGGCGACTTTGTCCGGCGACGGCGTATAGACCCAAATCTGGCCGGGCAGCACCTGACCGCTGGCAATCAGGCCGCCGAGAATGGCTTTACCCATATTACCGCAGCCGATAAAACCGATTTTCTTCTCCATCACGTCTCCCTCTTAAACTTTGTTATGATTGTGGCACTTTAGCCTATCAGGTTTTATTACGCAGCATTATATGCCGGAGAGAGAAGATGGCGATTTGGGTGGATGCCGATGCGTGTCCGAATGTCATTAAAGAGATCCTGTTTCGTGCCGCCGAGCGCGTCCAGATGCCAATGACGCTGGTGGCGAATCAGAACCTGCGCGTGCCGCCGTCCCGCTTTATTCGCACCCTGCGCGTGCCGGCCGGTTTTGACGTGGCCGATAACGAAATCGTGCGCCAGTGCAGCGCCGACGACCTGGTGATCACCGCCGATATCCCGCTGGCGGCAGAAGTGCTGGAAAAAGGGGCCGCGGCGCTGAATCCGCGCGGGGAGCGTTACTCCCCAACCACCATCCGCGAAAAGCTGACGATGCGCGATTTTATGGATACCCTGCGCGCCAGCGGCGTTCAGACCGGCGGGCCGGACAGTTTATCTCAGCGCGACAGGCAACTGTTTGCCGCCGAACTCGATAAATGGCTGCTGGAAGTGAAGCGCCGCCAGGGTTAATCATCATCGTGAAATATGATTAGGCCACTATTACCCCTCTCCGGGGTTGTCAACAACGGGTGGGTTCAGGTAAGGTGAGCGCACCATTCAGTGCCATTATTTCTTTACAGAATCTCCCCTTTAATATCCGGGGTTGACTGGAATGTCATTTTAATACCACATCTGGTGTAATAATATTTTTACGATTAACTTATGTACTAGTTTAATGGTATCATTGCACGCTTTTCGACTTTATCTACCGCATGTGCGCGGCCTCAAAGGGAACTCCTGGTTATGACCCAGCCTATTTTTTTAATTGGCCCCCGCGGCTGTGGAAAAACAACCGTCGGTCTGGAACTGGCGCGTCTGTGTCAGAGCGAATTTGTCGATACCGATCACTGGTTGCAGACCCACGCCGGTCAGAGCATTGCCGAGATCGTTGAGCAGGAAGGCTGGGAGAGTTTCCGCGCCCGTGAGACGGCCACCCTCGAGGCGGTGACGGCGGGTGCCGGCATCATTGCTACCGGCGGGGGCATTATTCTGTCGGCGTATAACCGCCAGTTTATGCGCGAAAAGGGCACGGTGATTTACCTTTGCGCGCCGGTACCGGTGCTGGTGGAACGCCTCGAAGCCTTCCCGGAAGAGGGCCAGCGTCCGACCCTGACCGGCAAGCCCATCAGCGAAGAGGTGAGCGCCGTGCTGGCAGAGCGCGACGCCCTCTATCGCGAAGCCGCTCACCACGTGGTGGATGCTTCGCTGCCACCGGCTCAGGTGGTGCAAAACATCGTAACCGCACTGCATCTGGCATGCGCCAGCTAACTGATGTCTATACTGATAGTTCAGCCACTTAAAAAAAGGATGAACTATGCCAACCAGACCTCCCTATCCGCGTGAAGCCCGTATTGTTGCCGTTGAAAAAGGCGCGACGGGCCAGACTGTCACCTGGTATCAGCTGCGTGCCGACCACCCGAAACCTGATTCGCTGATCAGCGAGCACGAAACGGAGCTGGAAGCGCAGGACGCCAAAGTGCGTTACGAAGACCCTGATAAGGCCTGATAAAAATCTGAAACCGGGAAAAACCGAACGCTTATCACACTATTTAAAAAGCGCTAACGTTCAACGGAGGGTAATGTACAGGTTTAACAGACACATCCTGTCAGGCTCGCGGATCTTTACATTCCGGCACGTTAATCTGCTGCTACGCTTTTCAGCACTTTTATGAACAGCGCACTGTACAGCGAAGCGAGCCTGTCTCTGTGTCACAGTCACGTTAGTGGTAGTAAAGAAAGGCGAGAATAATGAAAGCGACGTTGGCGATCCTCACCATTGGGGTAGTCCCGGTAAGCGAAGTACTCCCGCTCTTAACGGAGCATATCTCTGAACAACAGATCACGCACCACAGCCTGCTCGGTACGCTGAGCAGGGAAGAGGTCATGGAAGACTACGCCCCCGAACCGGGTGACGCGCTGCTGCCAACCCTGCTCAGCGACGGTGAGGTGGGCCACGTCTCGCTGCCCAAGATCGAACGTGCTCTGCAGGGCGTGATCGAAGTCCTGGATAACCGGGATTATGAGGTGATCCTGTTGATGAGCACGGCGCCCATCACTGGCCTTGTAGCCCGCAAGGCGATCCTGCTGGAACCAATGCGGATCATCCCGCCGCTGGTGGGATCGATTGTCGACAGTCATCAGGTGGGGGTGATCGTGCCTATGTCTGAACTGCTGGCGAATCAGTCGCACAAGTGGCGCGGGCTGGTCAAAACGCCACTGCTCTCCGTGGCGAATCCGTTCTGGGACAGCGAAGCGAAATTGATCGACGCCGGGCGCGATCTGCTGGAGCGCGGCGCGGACGTTTTAATGCTCGATTGCCTCGGTTTTCATCAACGCCACCGCGATTTACTGCAAAAAGCCCTGGATGTACCGGTGCTACTGTCAAACGTGCTGGTCGCCCGGCTGGCCTCAGAATTGTTGGTCTGATGATTTTGCGTGACAGCCATGGAGTGTCACCCCTATATTGGATTCACATCCAATGACAATAAGGACCAGTCCATGCTTCAGAGTAATGAATACTTTTCCGGTAAAGTGAAGTCCATTGGTTTTACCAGCAGCATTACTGGCCGTGCCAGTGTTGGCGTGATGGCGGAAGGGGAGTATGCCTTCGGTACCGCGCAGCCTGAAGAGATGACCGTCGTCAGTGGTTCACTGAAAGTGTTATTGCCGGGGGAAACCGAGTGGAAGGTCTATAACCCGGGCGATGTTTTCAACGTACCTGGCCACAGCGAATTCCATTTGCAGGTAGCTGAACCTGCGTCCTATCTGTGTCGTTATCTGTAAAATAAAAGAGCCGGGTTAACCCGGCTCCTGTTTCTGGCATAAAGCCTGGCATGAAGCATTAACGCTGCGCTTCGCCGCCTAACCCTTCTACTACGCTCTTAATCAACGCCGCCAGCTCACCCGTCATCAGAATGAAGTCAGCATCAAAACGCTGGGCATAGTCGTCCCGGTCGATATCGTCGTTCTGATCGCGCAGCTCATCGGAGAACTTCAGGCGCTTGATGGAGCCATCGTCACACATCATGAACTGAATACGCTGCTGCCAGTCGAGCGCCAGCTTGGTCACCAGCTTGCCGGCTTCAATATGGACCGCGATCTCGTCGCTAACCAACTCCTGCTTCTTGGCGCGGATCACGCCGCCGTCTTCGAGGATCGCTTTCAGCTCCGCTTCGTCCAGCAGCTGGAAACCCTGCGGAACGTTGTTGGCGCGCACCCACTCGGTGAGGGTCAGCTCGATTGGGTTTTCCATCGTCAGCGGTACCACCGGCAGCGAACCGAGGCTCTTACGCAGCAATGCCAGGGTATCTTCTGCCTTTTTGGCGCTGGCGCAGTCGACCATAATCAGGCCGTTAACCGTGTCGATCCACATCATTGTCTGGCTGAAGCGGCTAAAGGCGCGCGGCAGCAACGAGTGCAGAACTTCATCTTTCAGCGAATCTTTTTCCGTTTTTTTCAGCTTACGGCCCTGTTCGGCTTCGAGCTTGAAAATTTTGGCTTCCAGCGCCTGTTTCACCACCGGCGTCGGCAGGATCTTCTCTTCCTTACGCGCGCAGATAATGATTTGACCATTTGTCGTGTGGGTCAGCGCATCGCTCTGTGATCCCATAGGCGGAACCCATCCGGTTTTCGCCATGTCCTGGCTGCCACACGGGGTAAATGCGTAAAGGTCTAACTGTTTTTCCATCTCGTCGGCGCGCAGCTCGATATCGCGGCTGAGACGGTAAACCATCAAATTTTTGAACCACAGCATGATAATTTCCACGGTCTTGTCGTTTAATTCAGCGGGCATGATAGCGAATTGTCGCATCGCTTGCATTGCTAATCGGGTAGCGGGCTTCTACTCTGTTGATAATCAAAAAAATGAGGAACGTCCTGTGCGAATTGGTATTGATCTCGGCGGCACCAAAACAGAAGTCATCGCTCTCGGCGAGCAGGGGGAACAGCTGTTCCGCCATCGCCTGCCGACCCCGCGCGATGACTACCGGCAGACCATCGAAACCATCGCCAGCCTGGTGGAGATGGCTGAAAAAGCCACCGGCCAAACGGGCACGGTGGGCATGGGCATTCCGGGTTCGATTTCGCCCTATACCGGGGTGGTGAAAAATGCGAACTCCACCTGGCTTAACGGCCAGCCCTTCGACCGCGATTTAAGCCAGCGCCTGAACCGTGAGGTGCGCCTCGCGAACGACGCCAACTGCCTGGCGGTGTCGGAGGCGATCGACGGCGCGGCGGCGGGCGCGCAGACGGTATTTGCGGTGATCATCGGGACCGGCTGCGGGGCAGGCGTGGCCTTTAATGGCCGTGCCCATATCGGCGGCAACGGTACCGCAGGCGAGTGGGGACACAACCCGCTGCCGTGGATGGATGAGGATGAGCTGAAGTACCGCGCCGAAGTGCCGTGCTACTGCGGAAAACAGGGCTGTATCGAGACCTTTATTTCCGGCACCGGTTTCGCCACCGATTACCGCCGCCTGAGCGGACATCCGCTGAAAGGCCATGAAATCATGCGCCTGGTGGAAGAGCAGGACGCCGTGGCGGAGCTGGCCTTCAGCCGCTACGAAATGCGGCTGGCCAAATCGCTGGCGCACGTGGTGAATATTCTCGACCCGGATGTGATCGTGCTGGGCGGCGGAATGAGCAACGTGGACCGCCTGTATGCCACCGTTCCGCAGCTGGTGAAGCAGTGGGTGTTTGGCGGCGAATGCGAAACCCCTATCCGCAAAGCGGTGCACGGTGACTCCAGCGGCGTGCGCGGCGCGGCCTGGTTGTGGCCACACTGATACATCCACTGGTGCGGTCTGATGCCCTCACCCTAACCCTCTCCCACGGGGAAAGGGAATTGAATCCCCCTCTCCCTCAAGGGAGAGGGAATTGAATCCCCCCTCTCCCTTGAGGGAGAGGGCCGGGGTGAGGGGGAACAGACCGCACCAGGATAGCGTCACTCTACGGCAAACACCTTATCCAGCCTGCTATACCCCAGCCCGTTAATTTTCTTCACTTTGATCTGCACCGGAATGCGCTCTTTCATCGCCTCGACGTGACTGATCACGCCTATGGTTTTGCCGCTGGCGTTCAGCGCATCCAGCGCATCCAGGGCGGTATCCAGGGTTTCGCTGTCCAGGGTGCCAAAGCCCTCATCGAGGAACAGCGAATCAATCTGCGTTTTGTGGCTCACCAGATCGGAGAGCGCCAGCGCCAGCGCCAGACTCACGAGGAAGCTTTCGCCGCCGGAGAGGGTACGGGTATCGCGCACGGCGTCCGCCTGCCAGGTGTCCACCACCTCCAGCTCCAGCGCGTCGCTGACCTTACGTTGCAGGAGGTAGCGGCCATGCAGGCGAGTCAGCTGCTGGTTGGCGAGCCACACCAGGTTGTCGAGGGTTAAGCCCTGGGCAAACTTACGGAAGCGATCCCCCTCTTTAGAACCGATCAGCGCGTTGAGATAACCCCAGTCATCCGCCAGACGGGTCGCGGCCGCAATTTCCTGCATCAGCGCCTGCTGATGCAGGCGGTTATCGCTGTCCTGCCTGAGCTGCTGACGGATCTCCCCCTGGCGGGTGGTGTTTTCACGCAGCTGCTGCGCAAGCTGCTGGAGCTGCGCCTGTAAAAGCGGCACGTCGGTCGTCAGGTTGTCCGGACGCAGTTCCAGATGCGCGTTCAGCCGCTGGCCAGCCTGCTGAAGCAGCGCCGTGGCCTGCTGGATCTGGTTCTCAAGGCTCTGCTTCAGCTGCTCCAGGCGGTGAAGGGTCGCGTCATCCAGCAGGGCCGCAAGGAACGCGTCGCGATCGCTAAAGACGCTGGCGGCCAGCGCGGCGGCAAACTGCGTCTGGGCCTGCTGCAGGCGTTCGCTTTCCAGCCTGAACTGCTGTTGCAGGGTGGCAAGCTGGCTGTGCAGAGAGACGCATTCGGTATGAATGTCGCGCCAGTTCTCCGGGATAACGCTTTCTGCTTCAGTCGACGCCGTCGCCGGAAGGGTCTCCAGCAGCGGCGTCAGGGCAGCAATGCGTTCCCGCAGGGCGCTGTGCTGGGACTGCTGCGCCTGCCAGTGCTGGGACTCCTTTTCGCGTTCAGCGAGCCAGGCCTGTTCCGCGCCGTCATCAGGCATCGCCAGCGACAATGCCTGGAGCGCGTGTTCCATGGCGGTACGGGTGGCCGCCAGCTGCTGGAGATAGCCTTGTTCCTGAGCTTCCTCTTCGTTCAGCTGGTTTTGCAGCGTCAGGCGCTGGCTAAGCTGGTAAAGCTGCTGTTCGTACTGCTCCTGCTGATTCAGCCAGGGGGCGATATCGTCCTGAATATTCAGGGTAATCGTCAGGGAGGCGCAAACCTGCTGCCACTCTTCGGTGAGCGTCTGTGCGTCCCGGGTCAGCGTCTGCGCTTCGTCTGATTCGCGCTGCAGCTGGGCGGTGAGGGCATTCACCTGGCCCAGCACCAGCAGACCTTCCTCCTTGAGGGCGGCGACCTCTTTTTCCATCGCGTCCCGGCGGCGCTGGTTTTCCGTGAGCGCTAAGGCCTGGTACTGCGCAATCGCCGGGTGTTCGGTAGATCCGCAGAGCAGGCAGGGTTTCCCGGCCTCCAGTTCGGCCCGATAGCTCTCCAGCTTCTTGATCTTCTCTTCCTGCTCACACAAAACTTTCAGATCGAGGTAGTGCTGGTTTTTCTCTTTGTACTGCTGGCGGCGCAGCGCCAGGGTTTCGTTGAGTTTTGCCAGCTCGCCCTGCGCCTTTTGCACGCTCTCATTATTCTGGCTGAGGCGCTTTTGCAGGGGCTGATAGCGGGCATGGAGTGTGGTCAGCCGCTGGCGCGCCGCGCGGGCCTGGGTTTGCAGCGCCATTTCGGCGGCCGCTTGTTCTGCCGTGAGCGTCAGGGGGCTTTCCGGCAGGCCCGACAGCTTCTGGCGTAATTCCGCGATACGCCGGGTCAGCGTGGCGAGCTGGGTTTTATCCCGGTTGAGCTGGGTGAAGTGCGCGCGCCAGCCCGCCATCTCCTGACCCCACTGGCGGAAGCGGTCGTGGTCGGTCAGCCACTGCGTCAGGGCGGTGAATTCCGTCTGCAATTGATCCTGTACGCGCAGCGCCCCGCTGCGGATCCGCGCGCGCAGCGCCTCGCTGGACTGTAAGCGAGTATTCACATCCAGCATTTGCTGTTCCGTTTGCGCCAGGCGGGCGATCTGCTCCTGCTGCCGCTCCCACTGCGGGCGCAGGAGGGCGGCGGGTTGGGCCAGATGCAGCTTTTCCAGCTCGGGGGTAGCGTCGGTCAGGGCCTGCTGCGCCTGCTGCTGCGCGGCCATCGACCGCTGCTGTTCGCGCACCAGCTCATCGTGGCGGGTCAGCCAGTGAAACTCTTTCTGCTGTGCTTCCTGTTGGGCCAGCAGCTGTTGTTCTTCGTCAGTAAGTACCTGCAAACCTTGCTGAAGTTGCTGCTGTTGCTCGTCACTGAGTAACACCACGCCGGCGGCCTGAGCTTCGCGTCTCTCCAGCTCGCTGCGCGCCGCTTTGTGTTTTTCAAATACCATTGCCGAGATCTGACCGTAAATTTCGGTCCCGGTCAGCTCCTCCAGCAGCTCGGCGCGCTCTTTCGGCCGGGCGTTGAGAAAGGCGGCAAACTGCCCCTGGGAGAGGAGCATCGAGCGGGTAAAGCGGTCATAGTCCAGCCCGGTCAGGGAGGCGACAAGCTCCAGTTTATCTTTTACTTTATCGGCGAGGATTTTGCCGTCTTCACATTTGGCCAGCTCCACGCGCGGCACCTGGAGATTGCCGTCCGGCTGATTGCGCGCCCGGTTCTGGCTCCAGAAGGCGCGATAGCCGATCCCTTTTACCTCAAACTCCACCTCCGCCAGACACTCGGCGGTGTCGCGGGTCATCAGATCGTTCTGCGATTGCGAGACGGTGTTGAGGCGCGGCGTCTCGTGGTAGAGCGCCAGGCAGATGGCATCCAGCAGGGTGGTTTTCCCCGCGCCGGTCGGGCCGGTGATGGCAAACAGGCCGTTGCTGAGGAAGGGCTCGGCGGTGAAGTCGATTTTCCATTCACCCTTGAGCGAGTTGAGGTTTTTCAGACGCAGGCTGAGAATTTTCATGCGTTATCCTCCTCGTTATCCAGGGCGTGCAGGGCGTGGCTGAACAGCTCGTTTAACCGGGCCCGCTGCGCATCGTCGAGGGTCTCCTGCGCCAGACGGCGCTCAAAGACCTCCTCCACCCGCAGCTCGCTGAGGGTTTCACGCAGGCTGTTGGCGAGGAGCTTCTCGCGCAACTCGCGGCTGCGTCGTACCAGCAGCACCTCCACCGGCAGATCTTCCGTCAGGTGCTGAATTTTACGCTGCATGTCGTGCAGGTACTCCTCGGTGGCAATTTCGATATCCAGCCAGACGGGGGGCGTCTGCTCCACGCCGCGCCACTGCTCCAGCTGGGCGGCGATGGCTGCCAGATCGCCCTTCAGCACCGCCAGCGGTTGGGTGATGGGCACCTCCAGGGCATCGACGGCGCTGAGCTTACCGGCGTCAAAACTCACCAGGTGCACGCATTTGCTTTTGCCGGTTTCATCAAAGCTGAGGGGGATAGGGGAGCCGCAGTAGCGAATATGGTCGCAGCCGCCAATCTTCTGGGCCCGGTGGATATGGCCCAGCGCAATGTAGTCGGCCGCCGGAAAATGCTGTGCCGGGAAGGCGTCCAGCGTCCCGATATAGATGTCACGCACCGCGTCACTTTTACTGGCACCGACGGTGGTGAGGTGTCCGGTGGCGATAATCGGCAGGACGCTGTCGCCGCGAAGCTGGCAGGCGGCAGTATACTGATCGGCATAATAGTGGGTGATGGCCTCTAACAGCTGCTGCTGTTTTTCGATCCCCGAGAGGCCCGCCTGGCTTTTCATCACGTCGCGAGGGCGTAAGAACGGGATCGGGCACAGCACCGCGCCGGGTGTCCCGTCGCGTTTATGCAGAATTTGCGGCCCGTGACCGGCGCTGGCCACCACGGTGGTGTTAAGAAACGCCAGAATTTCACGGGATTCATTCAGCGTGGCCACGGAATCATGGTTGCCGGCCACAATCACCAGATGGCATCCGGTCTTCTGCAGGTTTACCACGAAACGGTTATAGAGTTCTCGCGCATAGCTGGGTGGCGATCCGGTGTCGAAGATGTCCCCGGCCACGAGGATGGCGTCGACCTGGTGGGATTGTGCCATCTCAAGCAGCCAGTTGAGGAACGCTTCATGTTCGGCGGCGCGGCTTTTACTGTAGAAGTTCTGTCCCAGATGCCAGTCCGAGGTGTGAAGTATGCGCATAACAGATCCGTGGCAAAAAAAAGTAAGCGGGATTATAAACATTCAGGGGAAGGAAGATAACCGCTACAATCAGGGCGGCCAGAAAACAACGGCTTGCCTTTATTGGTGGGCAGGTTTTTCATAAATCTGTCATAAATCTGACGCATAATGACGCCGTATTACAAACATGTAACCTAAATAAGACAGGGCTAAGTATGGCGAGACGTATTCTGGTCGTAGAAGATGAAGCACCCATTCGTGAAATGGTCTGTTTCGTGCTCGAACAAAATGGCTTTCAACCGGTGGAAGCCGAAGATTACGACAGCGCGGTGAATCAGCTCAACGAACCCTGGCCCGATCTGATCCTGCTCGACTGGATGTTGCCCGGCGGCTCTGGTCTGCAATTCATCAAACATATCAAACGTGAAGCCTTAACCCGCGATATTCCGGTAATGATGTTGACGGCCCGCGGCGAAGAGGAAGATCGCGTTCGCGGTCTGGAGACCGGGGCGGATGACTACATCACCAAACCCTTCTCACCGAAAGAGCTGGTGGCGCGTATCAAGGCGGTGATGCGCCGTATTTCACCGATGGCGGTGGAAGAGGTGATCGAGATGCAGGGTCTGAGCCTGGATCCCACTTCGCACCGCGTGATGACCGGTGAAAATCCCCTCGATATGGGGCCGACCGAATTCAAACTGCTGCACTTCTTCATGACCCACCCGGAACGCGTCTACAGCCGCGAGCAGTTGCTCAATAATGTCTGGGGCACTAACGTCTATGTTGAAGACCGGACGGTGGATGTTCACATTCGTCGTCTGCGTAAGGCCCTTGAAACCAGCGGTCACGATCGCATGGTACAGACCGTCCGCGGCACGGGTTATCGTTTCTCAACCCGTTTCTGAACAATGACAGGAGTGTGACGCGTGCTGGAACGGCTGTCATGGAAAAGGCTCTGTTTTGAACTGGTACTTTGCTGTATCCCGGCCCTGATCCTCGGGGCCGTTTTCGGTTATTTACCCTGGTTTTTGCTGGCGGCCGTCACCGGACTGCTGATCTGGCACTTCTGGAATCTGCTCCGCCTCTCATGGTGGCTGTGGGTTGACAGAAGTATGACCCCACCGCCGGGAAGCGGCAGCTGGGAACCTCTGCTGTATGGCCTGCACCAGATGCAGATGCGTAATAAAAAACGCCGACGCGAGCTGGGCAGCCTGATCAAACGCTTTCGCAGCGGTGCCGAATCTCTGCCCGATGCGGTGGTGCTCACCACCGAAGAGGGGGCGATGTTCTGGTGCAACGGACTGGCGCAACAGCTGCTGGGCCTGCGCTGGCCGGACGATAATGGACAGAACATCCTCAACCTGCTGCGCTACCCCGAGTTCGCGCAGTATCTGAAAAAACGCGATTTCACCCGCCCGCACAATCTGGTGCTCAACAACGGTCGCCATCTGGAGATCCGCGTGATGCCTTACAGCGACAAACAGTGGCTGATGGTGGCGCGCGATGTGACGCAAATGCACCAGCTGGAAGGGGCGCGGCGCAACTTCTTTGCCAACGTCAGCCACGAGTTACGCACTCCGCTGACGGTGCTGCAGGGCTATCTGGAGATGATGCAGGAGCAGACCCTTGAGGGCGCGCCGCGGGAAAAAGCGCTGCAGACCATGCGCGAGCAGACGCAGCGCATGGAAGGGCTGGTGAAGCAGCTGCTGACCCTCTCCCGTATTGAGGCCGCGCCAACCCTGGCGCTCAATGAAACCATCGATGTGCCGATGATGCTGCGGATGTTAGAGCGTGAGGCGCAAACCTTAAGTCAGCAGCAGCACCAGATCACCTTCGAGGTGGATAACAGCCTCAAAGTGCGCGGCAGTAACGATGAACTGCGCAGCGCTATCTCCAACCTGGTCTATAACGCGGTGAATCACACTCCGGCGGGCACCCACATTACCGTGCGCTGGCAGCATGCGCCCACGGGAGCGGAGTTCAGCGTGGAGGATGATGGTCCCGGTATTGGCCCGGAGCACATTCCTCGCCTGACCGAGCGTTTTTATCGGGTGGATAAAGCCCGCTCCCGCCAGACGGGCGGCAGCGGTCTGGGGCTGGCTATTGTTAAGCACGCCATCAATCACCACGACAGCCGTCTCGATATCGTCAGCACGCCGGGTAAAAGCACCCGTTTCAGTTTCGTGATCCCGGAACGTTTGATTGCCAGTAACAGCGCCTGACGAGCGCCCTGTAATCAGATATTGCCACAGGCCAGCGAAAGCTGGCCTGTTTGCTTTGCAGTCAACCGAAGCGCGGGTAAATTTTATACGCTTGTTGCTTTTTTGTTCGCATGATTAGCCATGGGTTTTTCTGATAATTGGTGTAATGTTTCAGGTCTTACTTTCAGGCTGGCATATTGTTCTGGTTTTGCGATCCCATATTGCCTTTAAACGTTATAAGCGTTTAAATTGCCCTCCTGATATCGTCGGACAGACTGTATTTGCGTGGTAAATCGAAAAAATATTCCTGACCACGGCAGCAGGGAAGCATTTCCCGCTGAAATTGCACATTTTTTCCGCTGTTTTGTTCCGCATGGGATAGCGAAAAATTCAACGTTTTCAACACCACATCCACAGGCAGTAAGGTTTTATGACCCATCAATTGAAATCGCGTGACATCATCGCACTGGGCTTTATGACATTTGCGCTGTTCGTTGGCGCTGGCAACATCATCTTCCCACCTATGGTTGGCCTGCAGGCGGGTGAACACGTCTGGACCGCGGCGATCGGCTTTCTGATCACCGCCGTTGGCCTGCCGGTACTGACCGTCGTGGCGCTGGCGAAAGTGGGCGGCGGCGTTGACAGCCTCAGCGCGCCTATTGGTAAAGTGGCCGGGGTCATGCTGGCCGTGGTCTGCTATCTGGCGATTGGTCCACTGTTCGCCACGCCGCGTACCGCGACCGTCTCCTTCGAAGTGGGGATTGCCCCGCTGACCGGCGATGGCCCGCTGCCACTGTTTATCTATAGCCTGGTCTACTTCGCTATCGTGATCCTGGTGTCGCTCTATCCGGGCAAACTGCTGGATACCGTGGGCAACTTCCTGGCACCGATGAAAATTCTGGCCCTGCTGGTGCTGGCGGTTGCGGCGATTATCTGGCCGGCTGGCCCATTAAGCTCCGCGACCGAAGCCTATCAGAATGCCGCTTTCTCTAACGGTTTCGTGAACGGCTACCTGACCATGGATACGCTGGGTGCAATGGCGTTCGGTATCGTGATCGTTAACGCCGCGCGTTCCCGTGGCGTGACCGAAGCGCGTCTGCTGACCCGCTACACCGTCTGGGCTGGCCTGATGGCGGGTGCGGGTCTGGCGCTGCTCTATCTGGCGCTGTTCCGTCTGGGTTCCGACAGCAGCGTGCTGGTTGACCAGGGCGCGAACGGGGCGGCGATCCTGCATGCCTACGTTCAGCACACCTTTGGCGGCGCGGGCAGCATGATGCTGGCAATCCTGATCTTCCTGGCCTGTCTGGTGACGGCGGTTGGCCTGACCTGTGCCTGTGCGGAGTTCTTTGCTCAGTACGTTCCGCTCTCTTATCGTACGCTGGTATTTATCCTCGGCGGCTTCTCGATGGCGGTGTCGAACCTGGGTCTGAGCCACCTGATTCAGGTCTCTATTCCGGTGCTGACCACCATCTACCCGCCGTGCATCGTGCTGGTGGTGTTGAGCTTCACCCGCGGCTGGTGGAATAATTCCACACGAATTATCGCTCCGGCCATGTTTATCAGTCTGCTTTTTGGTATGCTTGACGGCATTAAGGCATCGGCAATCAGCGCCATGCTGCCCGCCTGGACACAGCGTCTGCCGCTGTCTGAACAGGGTCTGGCGTGGCTGATGCCTACCGTTGTTGCACTGGTACTGGCTATTATCTGGGATCGTGCTGCAGGGCGTCAGGTTACATCGAACGCGCACTAATCAACGGCTGAATGTTAAACCACGGGGCGTAATGCCCCGTGGTTTTTTGTTTTTTTTAGTCTGAATGGCATGACAACAAATGGAAAGCACTAACAAACTCAAGCGTGGATTGAGCGCCCGCCACATCCGCTTTATGGCGCTGGGTTCTGCGATCGGCACCGGTCTTTTTTATGGCTCGGCAGATGCCATCAAAATGGCCGGTCCCAGCGTTCTGCTGGCATATCTTATCGGCGGTGTTGCCGCCTACATCATCATGCGTGCGCTGGGGGAGATGTCCGTTCATAACCCGTCGGCCAGTTCCTTCTCCCGCTATGCTCAGGAAAACTTAGGCCCGCTCGCCGGGTATATCACCGGCTGGACCTACTGCTTCGAAATCCTGATCGTGGCGATTGCCGACGTGACGGCCTTCGGCATCTATATGGGCGTCTGGTTCCCGACGGTGCCGCACTGGGTCTGGGTCCTCAGCGTGGTGCTGATCATCTGTGCCATCAACCTGATGAGCGTGAAGGTGTTTGGCGAGCTGGAGTTCTGGTTCTCCTTCTTTAAAGTCGCCACCATCATCATCATGATTGCCGCCGGTATTGGCATCATCATCTGGGGGATTGGCAACGGCGGACAAGCGACCGGGATCCACAATCTGTGGAGCAACGGCGGCTTCTTCAGCAACGGCTGGATCGGCATGGTGATGTCGCTGCAGATGGTGATGTTCGCCTACGGTGGGATCGAAATCATCGGCATCACCGCCGGTGAAGCGAAAGATCCTGAGAAGTCTATCCCGCGCGCCATCAACTCGGTGCCGATGCGTATTCTGGTCTTCTACGTGGGGACGCTGTTTGTGATCATGTCCATCTACCCGTGGAACCAGGTCGGCACCAACGGCAGCCCGTTCGTACTCACCTTCCAGCATCTGGGGATCACCTTTGCCGCCAGCATCCTTAACTTTGTGGTGCTGACCGCGTCGCTCTCCGCTATTAACGCCGACGTTTTCGGCGTGGGGCGTATGCTGCACGGCATGGCAGAGCAGGGCAGCGCGCCTAAGGCCTTCGCCAAAACCTCCAGCCGCGGCACGCCGTGGGTGACGGTGCTGGTGATGACCGTGGCGCTGCTGCTGTCGGTCTATCTGAACTACATCATGCCGGAGAACGTCTTCCTGGTGATTGCCTCGCTGGCGACCTTCGCCACCGTCTGGGTGTGGATCATGATCCTGATGTCGCAGATTGGCTTCCGTCGTCGTCTGTCGCCTGAAGAGGTAAAAGCGCTGAAGTTTAAAGTGCCGGGCGGCGTGGCAAGTACCGTTGGTGGCCTGATCTTCCTGGTCTTTATTATCGGCCTGATTGGTTACCACCCGGAAACCCGCATCTCGCTGTATGTTGGCTTCGCGTGGATTGCCCTGCTGCTGGTGGGCTGGGTGTTTAAACGCCGTCGCGAGCGCCAGTTAGCGGAAGTGCAGTAATCAGAATGCCCGGCAAACGCCGGGCATTTTTCTCCTCCCCCTTCCTCCTCCCCCAATAAACCTCTTCGTGAGGAGTGAACATCAACTACCCTGTGGCAAGGTGACCTCATTTCTGGGATAGGGGATAAGTGATGTTGAATGCATGGCACCTGCCGGTTGCCCCATTTGTTAAGCAAAACAACGATAAACTCGTCATTACGCTGTGGCTGACGGGTGAGCACCTGCCTGAGCGGGTGACGATGCGCGCTGAAGTCGATAATGAAGAGACCTCGCTGCCAATGCACAAGCTGCGTAGCCAGCCGCAGCCCGGCGTCACCGCCTGGCGGGCGACCATCGACACCACGAAAGGGCAGCCGCGGCACCGCTACAGCTTTAAGATGCTCTGGCATAACCGTCAGCTGTGGTTCACCCCACAGGGGTTCAGCCGTTTTCCTCCTGCCCGGCTGGAGCAGTTCGCCGTGGATTACCCGGATGCCGGGCCAGAGTGGGTGGTCGAGCAGGTCTTTTATCAGATCTTCCCGGACCGCTTCGCCCGCAGCCAGCAGCGCGATCCGCAGCGGGACAAAACCTACTATCACCATGCCGCCGGTCACGAGACGATCTTCCATCAATGGGATGAACCTGTTACCGCTCAGGCGGGGGGCTCAACCTTTTATGGCGGCGATCTCGACGGCATCAGCGAGAAGCTGCCGTACCTGAAAAAACTCGGCGTTACGGCCCTGTACCTCAACCCGGTATTTGTCGCCCCCAGCGTGCACAAGTATGACACCGAAGATTACCGCCACGTGGACGAGCAGTTTGGTGGCGACGAGGCCTTGCTGCGCCTGCGGGAGAATACCCACCGGGAAGGGATGCGCCTGATCCTCGACGGCGTGTTTAACCACAGCGGCGATTCCCACGCCTGGTTTGATCGGCACAACCGCGGCACGGGCGGGGCCTGCCATAACCCGGATTCGACCCAACGGGACTGGTACAGCTTTGACGACGAAGGCCGCGCCCTCGACTGGCTGGGCTACGCCAGCCTGCCGAAGCTGGATTATCAGTCCCCGACGCTGGTAGACGAGATCTACGGCGGCGAGGACAGTATCGTCCGCCACTGGCTGAAAGCGCCGTGGAATATGGACGGCTGGCGGCTGGATGTGGTGCATATGCTTGGCGAAGACGGCGGGGCGCGCAACAACCTGCAGCACGTGGCCGGGATCACCCGTTCCGCGAAGCAGGCCCGGCCCGATGCCTTCGTCTTTGGCGAACACTTTGGTGACGCCCGCCAGTGGCTGCAGGCCGACGCGGAAGATTCGGCGATGAACTACCGGGGCTTCACCTTCCCGCTGTGGGGCTTCCTCGCTAATACCGATATCTCCTACGATCCGCAGCACATCGACGCTGAAACCTGCATGAAATGGATGGATAACTACCGCGCCAGCCTCTCGCATCAGCAGCAGCTTCGCATGTTCAACCAGCTCGACAGCCATGACACCGCCCGCTTTAAGTCGCTGCTCGGCAAAGACGTCGCACGTCTGCCGCTGGCGGTCACCTGGCTCTTTACCTGGCCTGGGGTACCGTGCATTTACTACGGGGACGAGGTGGGGCTGGACGGCAATAACGATCCGTTCTGCCGTAAGACCTTCCCGTGGGAGACCGAAAGGCAGGATCCGGCGCTGTTCAGGCTCTATCAGCGGCTGATTAAACTGCGCAAGCAGAGCCAGGCGCTGCGCTACGGTGGCTGTCAGGTGGTCTACGCCCATGACAACGTGGTGGTGTTTATGCGCGTCTACAACCAGCAGCGGGTGCTGGTAGCCATTAACCGGGGCGAAGCCTGTGAGGTGGTGATCGACCATTCGCCGCTGCTGAACGTCAAACAGTGGCAGTTGAAAGAGGGGAAAGGGGTGGCGCAGGAGGGCGTGCTGTCGTTACCGGCGATTTCGGCCTCGGTATGGTTCGGCAATTAATCCTTTGCATTGCCGGGCGGCACTGCGTTAGCCCGGCCTACAAAGGCGGTTTCGCTTAAACCGCATCCATAAAAAAGGCCCGCATCTGCGGGCCTTTTCGTAAACCGTGCCGATTACAGGCTGGATACGTTCTCGGTCAGGTATTTAGCAACGCCTGCTGGAGAAGCGGCCATACCTTCTTTACCTTTTTCCCACTGAGCCGGGCACACTTCACCGTGCTCTTCGTGGAACTGCAGCGCGTCAACCATACGCAGCATTTCGTCGATGTTACGACCCAGTGGCAGATCGTTCACCACCTGGTGACGCACGATACCGTTAGCGTCGATCAGGAAGGAGCCGCGCAGGGCAACGCCCGCGTCCGGATGCTCGATACCGTAAGCCTGCTGGATTTCGCGTTTGATGTCCGCAACCATCGCGTATTTCACTTGACCGATGCCGCCGTTGTCGACAGGGGTGTTACGCCATGCGTTGTGTACAAACTCAGAGTCAAAGGAGACGCCAACCACTTCCACGCCACGCTTCTGGAATTCTTCGTAACGCTTGTCGAACGCGATCAGTTCAGACGGGCAAACGAAGGTGAAGTCCATTGGCCAGAAGAACAGAACGGTAGCTTTACCGTTGGTGTGCTGTTTGAAGTTGAAGTTTTCAACGATTTCACCGTTGCCCAGAACTGCTGCAGCTGTAAAATCCGGAGCCGGACGAGTTACCAGAACCATATGATTCTCCTGTAGATACTAAGGTTATTTGGAACGCAACGCGGGCCAGTATAGAGAGTGTTTGCCCTAAAGACAAAGAGGCGCTGACAATCGTTAACCCAGCTTTTACCTATCAATCACATCACTCTTAAAGCTGCTGAGATTTCGCCTGCTCCATCATCCGCGGATAGAACTGCCAGAAGCGGGTCTCCAGCGCGTCGTAATGGGTATCGAGATCCTGCCAGGAGTCGCGCAGGGCATCGAGACGCGGGCGGCGGCTGGCCATTCCGTTAAGCACCCGCTGGATGAAATCCATCTCGCTGTAGCGCTCGAGCCAGCGCTCTGACCACAGGTAGTTATTCAGATTCACAAAGCGCGGCGGCGACTCCGGAAGGATGATCGCCACCTGGGCGCGGGCATAGCGCACGAACGCCGGCAGAGGCATCTCCGGGGAGAGCTGTTCCCAGTGGCGGGAGACAAAGTGATCCCACATCACATCCAGCGTAATGGGGGCGACCCGGCGGGTTTCCGGGCGGAACCAGGCCTTGGCTTCCTGCACTTCGGGCAGATTGTCGGTCATGACGTCGATCCGGCGGTGCATGAAAATGCCTTCTACCACATCGGCGGGGTAATCCTCGGCGGGGTTGCCGCGCACAAAATCGGCCAGCAAATTGCCGGAAAGGGAGCTGTCAGCGAGGTGGGCGAGGTGCAGGTGAGCGAGAAAATTCATGCGATTCGTTATCCGGAGTCGGCTAGTTGTTGCAGCAAAGAGGTGTGAGCACTAGACTAAGCCGCCTGTTTTTAAGTCACGAGTATATGCCATGCGCGTCGCCGATTTCTCCTTTGAATTACCCGAGTCCCTGATTGCCCACTATCCCATGCCTGAGCGCAGTAGCTGCCGCTTATTGTCGCTGGATGGGCCGACGGGGGCGCTGACGCACGGTACTTTCACCGATCTGCTCGACAAGCTCAACCCGGGCGACCTGCTGGTGTTCAACAACACCCGCGTGATCCCGGCCCGTCTGTTTGGCCGCAAAGCCAGCGGCGGCAAGATCGAAGTGCTGGTCGAAAGAATGCTCGATGATAAACGTATTCTGGCACATATTCGCGCCTCCAAGGCGCCAAAGCCGGGCGCGGAGCTGCTGCTGGGCGATGACGAAAGCATTAACGCCACCATGGTGGCGCGCCACGACGCGCTGTTTGAAGTCGAGTTTAACGACGAGCGCACGGTGCTGGATATTCTGAACGCCATCGGCCATATGCCGCTGCCGCCGTACATTGAGCGTCCGGACGAAGAGGCCGACCGCGAGCTGTATCAGACCGTCTACAGCCAGAAGCCTGGCGCGGTCGCCGCGCCGACGGCGGGTCTGCACTTTGATGAACCTTTGCTGGAAAAACTGCGCGCAAAAGGCATTGAGATGGCCTTTGTAACCCTGCACGTCGGCGCGGGTACCTTCCAGCCGGTGCGTGTCGACAGCATTGAAGATCACATCATGCACTCCGAGTACGCCGAAGTGCCGCAGGAGGTTGTGGATGCGGTTCTGGCGGCGAAAGACCGTGGCAGCCGCGTCATTGCCGTCGGTACCACCTCGGTGCGCTCGCTGGAAAGCGCCGCGCAGGCCGCCAAAAACGCTCTCATTGAGCCGTTCTTTGGCGATACGCAGATCTTCATCTACCCGGGCTACCAGTACAAAGTGATTGATGCCCTGGTGACCAACTTCCACCTGCCGGAGTCCACCTTAATCATGCTGGTGTCGGCATTTGCCGGTTATCAAAACACCATGAATGCCTACAAGACTGCGGTAGAACAAAAATATCGGTTTTTTAGCTACGGTGACGCGATGTTTATCACGTACAATCCGCAGGCTTTGAATGAGCGTGTCGGGGAATAAGTCCGCGGCACCAGAATAATGTGTTGGACTGTTTTTCTGGCACAGAGGAATAAAAATGAAATTTGAACTTGATACCACCGATGGTCGCGCTCGCCGTGGCCGTCTGGTGTTCGATCGCGGCGTAGTCGAAACGCCAGCCTTCATGCCTGTCGGCACCTACGGCACCGTAAAAGGGATGACGCCGGAAGAAGTCGAAGCCACGGGCGCGCAAATTATCCTCGGCAACACCTTCCACCTGTGGCTGCGCCCGGGCCAGGAAGTGATGAAGCTGCACGGCGATCTGCATGATTTTATGCAGTGGAAAGGCCCCATACTGACCGACTCCGGCGGATTCCAGGTCTTCAGCCTCGGTGACATCCGCAAGATCACCGAAAAAGGCGTTCATTTCCGTAACCCTATCAACGGCGACCCGATCTTCCTCGATCCGGAAAAATCGATGGAGATTCAGTACGATCTCGGTTCCGATATCGTGATGATCTTCGACGAATGTACGCCATACCCGGCTGACTGGGACTACGCCAAGCGCTCGATGGAGATGTCGCTGCGTTGGGCGAAGCGCAGCCGCGACCGCTTTGATGGCCTCGGCAACAAAAATGCGCTGTTCGGCATTATTCAGGGAAGCGTTTACGAAGATTTACGCGATATCTCAGTTAAAGGTCTGGTAGAGATAGGTTTTGATGGCTACGCTGTCGGCGGTCTGGCTGTCGGGGAACCGAAGGAAGATATGCACCGTATTCTGGAGCATGTTTGCCCGCAAATTCCAACAGATAAGCCTCGATACCTGATGGGCGTCGGTAAGCCAGAAGATCTGGTTGAAGGCGTACGTCGCGGCATTGATATGTTCGACTGCGTTATGCCGACCCGCAACGCCCGTAATGGTCACCTGTTCGTGACCGACGGCGTGGTAAAAATCCGTAATGCGAAGCATAAAAGCGATACCAGCACGCTCGATGCCGAGTGCGATTGCTATACCTGTCGCAATTATTCTCGAGCCTATTTGCATCATCTTGATCGTTGTAATGAAATACTGGGCGCGCGTCTCAATACGATTCATAACCTTCGCTATTACCAGCGCTTAATGGCTGGTTTACGCAAGGCTATCGAAGAGGGTAAATTAGAGAGCTTCGTGACCGATTTTTACCAACGACAGGGTCGGGATGTCCCACCTTTGAACGTTGATTAATTTATTTAATGAGGGAATTTTAATGAGCTTTTTTATTTCTGATGCGGTAGCGGCAACAGGTGCACCGGCGCAGGGCAGCCCGATGTCTCTGATTCTGATGCTGGTGGTGTTCGGTCTGATCTTCTATTTCATGATCCTGCGTCCACAGCAGAAGCGCACCAAAGAGCACAAAAAGCTGATGGACTCCATCGCGAAAGGCGATGAAGTGCTGACTAACGGTGGTCTGGTAGGTCGTGTGAGCAAAGTTGCAGATAACGGCTACATCGTTATCGCGCTGAACGATACCACTGAAGTAGTGATCAAACGTGACTTCGTCGCTGCCGTTCTGCCGAAAGGCACCATGAAAGCGCTGTAATTAACTTTTCCCAAAGGGAACTGCCGTGTTAAACCGTTATCCTTTGTGGAAGTACGTCATGCTGGTCGTCGTTATTGTCGTCGGCCTGCTGTATGCGCTTCCCAACCTGTATGGTGAGGATCCGGCTGTTCAAATCACTGGCGCGCGCGGCGTCGCCGCCAGTGAGCAAACGCTGATCCAGGTCCAGAAAACTTTACAAGAAGAAAAAATTACCGCTAAGTCTGTGGCACTGGAAGAGGGCGCTATTCTTGCTCGCTTCGACTCCACCGACACGCAGCTCCGCGCTCGTGAAGCGCTGATGGGCGTGATGGGTGATAAATATGTCGTGGCGTTGAACCTTGCTCCTGCAACGCCGCGTTGGTTAGCCTCTATCAACGCGGAGCCGATGAAACTCGGTCTCGACCTGCGTGGTGGCGTTCACTTCCTGATGGAAGTGGATATGGACACCGCGCTTGGCAAACTCCAGGAACAAAACATCGACAGCCTGCGTAGCGATCTGCGCGACAAAGGCATTCCTTACACCACCGTGCGTAAGGAAGAGAATTACGGGATGAGCATCGCGTTCCGCGACGGCAACGCCCGCGATCAGGCGATAGATTATCTGACCCAGCGTCATCGCGATCTGGTGCTCTCTTCTCAGGGCAGCAACCAGCTGCGCGCGACCATGACCGATGCGCGTCTGAAAGAAGCGCGTGAATATGCGGTTCAGCAGAACATCAACATCCTGCGTAACCGTGTAAACCAGCTGGGCGTTGCTGAACCACTGGTACAGCGTCAGGGTGCTGACCGTATCGTGGTTGAGCTGCCGGGTATCCAGGATACCGCGCGTGCGAAAGAGATTCTGGGCGCGACCGCGACCCTGGAATTCCGTCTGGTGAACACCAGCGTCGATCAGTCCGCTGCCGCGTCTGGCCGCGTTCCGGGCGACTCTGAAGTGAAGCAGACCCGTGAAGGCCAGCCGGTTGTCATGTACAAGCGGGTGATCCTGACCGGTGACCACATCACCGACTCGACCTCCAGCCAGGACGAATACAACCAGCCGCAGGTTAACATCTCGCTGGATAGCGCGGGTGGTAACATCATGTCTAACTTCACCAAGGACAACATCGGTAAACCGATGGCGACCCTGTTCGTGGAGTACAAAGACAGCGGTAAAAAAGATGCTAACGGTCGCTCCATCCTGGTGAAAGAGGAAGAGGTGATTAACATCGCCAACATCCAGTCTCGCCTGGGTAACAGCTTCCGTATCACCGGTATCAACAACCCGAACGAAGCACGTCAGCTCTCGCTGCTGCTGCGTGCCGGTGCGCTGATTGCGCCGATTCAGATTGTTGAAGAGCGGACAATCGGTCCAACACTGGGTATGCAGAACATCACTCAGGGTCTGGAAGCCTGCCTGGCAGGTCTGATTATCTCCATCATCTTTATGATCTTCTTCTATAAGAAGTTCGGCCTGATTGCGACCAGTGCGCTGATCGCTAACCTGGTGCTGATTGTGGGCATTATGTCCCTGCTGCCGGGGGCGACGCTCACCATGCCAGGCATTGCGGGTATCGTTCTGACCCTTGCGGTGGCGGTCGACGCCAACGTACTGATCAACGAACGTATCAAAGAAGAACTGAGCAACGGTCGCTCTGTGCAGCAGGCGATTGACGAAGGTTACCGTGGTGCCTTCAGCTCCATCTTTGATGCGAACGTAACAACACTGATTAAGGTTATTATCCTGTACGCAGTGGGTACCGGCGCGATCAAGGGCTTTGCTATCACCACCGGTATTGGTGTGGCAACGTCAATGTTTACCGCTATCGTCGGCACCCGTGCCATCGTGAACCTGCTGTACGGCGGCAAGCGCGTTAAAAAGCTGTCTATCTGAGGAGTGCGTTGTGGCACAGGAATATACTGTTGAACAATTGAACTACGGCCGTAAAGTCTGGGACTTTATGCGCTGGGACTACTGGGCCTTTGGCATATCAGGTTTTCTGCTGATTTTGTCCATCGCCATCATCGGCGTGAAGGGCTTTAACTGGGGCCTCGATTTTACCGGCGGTACGGTCATTGAGATCACCCTGGAAAAACCGGTCGATATGGACCAGATGCGTCAGTCGCTTGAGAAGGCGGGCTTTGAAGAGCCGCTGCTGCAGAACTTCGGCAGCAGCCGCGACATCATGGTGCGCATGCCGCCGGTGAAAGATGCCAACGGCAGCCAGGAACTGGGCAGCAAGGTCGTTACCGTGATTAACGAAACGACCAGCCAGAATGCGACGGTAAAACGTATCGAATTCGTTGGCCCGAGCGTGGGTGCGGATCTGGCTCAGACCGGTGCGATGGCCCTGCTGGTGGCGCTGCTCTGTATCCTGGCGTATGTCGGTTTCCGCTTCGAGTGGCGTCTGGCTGCCGGGGTGGTTATCGCTCTGGCGCACGACGTGGTGATCACCATGGGCGTTCTGTCGCTGTTCCATATCGAGATCGACCTGACCATCGTGGCCTCGTTGATGTCGGTTATCGGTTACTCGCTGAACGACAGTATCGTGGTATCGGACCGTATCCGTGAAAACTTCCGTAAGATCCGTCGCGGTACGCCGTACGAGATCTTTAACGTGTCGTTGACCCAGACGCTGCACCGTACCTTGATCACCTCCGGGACCACCCTGATGGTGATCCTGATGCTGTATCTCTTCGGCGGCCCGATTCTGGAAGGCTTCTCGCTGACCATGCTGATCGGTGTTTCCATCGGTACGGCCTCGTCCATCTACGTCGCGTCCGCGCTGGCGTTGAAGCTGGGCATGAAGCGCGAGCACCTGCTCCAGCAGAAAGTGGAAAAAGAGGGG
Organism: Leclercia adecarboxylata; assembly: GCA_002360945.1. Lineage (GTDB taxonomy): Bacteria > Pseudomonadota > Gammaproteobacteria > Enterobacterales > Enterobacteriaceae > Enterobacter > Enterobacter adecarboxylatus_B. The sequence goes on from DERO01000008.1 coordinate 169,775, forward strand.
GCGGATCAGCCGTCCATTCTGCCGTAAGACACCGTCTTTCGCGTTAACACAATCCCGGTCAATTGGCCGGGATTTTTTTTGTCTACTCCTGACAAACACTCCTGACAGTATGCTGTCAGGAGACCTGTCGTAGACTCCTTCTGAACCCAAACAACAGGCAGGAGGATGTATGAAAAGTGTGATTAACTGGTTTGAAATTGCGGTCGCGGATATGGATCGTGCCATCCAATTTTACGAGCCAGTGATGCAGGTGGCGCTGCGGCGCGAGAAAATGGACTGTGCTGAGCTGGCCGTTTTCCCGCATGAGGATCCGGCCACCGGCGGCGCGCTGGCAAAATTTGACGGCATTACACCCTCGTCGCAGGGCGCTATTATTTACCTGCATACTGACAACCTGGCGGCAACCCTGGATCGCGTGGCTTCAGCCGGCGGTGCGTGCGTATTTGGCCCGCTGGAGCTGCCGCACGGTATTGGTACTATTGCGCTGTTTACCGACAGCGAAGGCAACCGGGTTGGACTACATCAACCCGCCTGATATCCACCTGTAAAGCGAAGAACCGATGACCCGACGCGCCGACCGTTTGTTTCAGATTGTGCAGATCCTGCGTGGCAGGCGGCTCACGACCGCTGCGCATCTGGCGGAGAGGCTCGGCGTTTCTGAACGCACGGTTTATCGCGATATCCGCGATCTGTCCCTCTCTGGCGTGCCGGTGGAAGGGGAGGCAGGGAGCGGCTATCGGTTGATGTCGGGCTTTGACCTGCCGCCGCTGATGCTGACCAACAAGGAATCCGAAGCGCTGATGGTGGCGATCCGCCTGCTCAAAACCTGGGGCGGAGAGTCGCTGTCGCGTGAGCTGGAGTCGGCGCAGGAAAAGGTGCTGGCGATCTTACCCGAGGAGAGCCGCCGCAAGGCCGAGCAGACCCGGATTTACGCGCCGGATATCGCCATGCAACCCCACTCCCGCAGCGGCTTCGATGTGATCCATCAGGCGATCTCCGCTCAGCGGGTGCTGGGGCTGCACTATCGTGATGAGAGTGGGCAGTTGTCCTCCCGCGACGTGCAGCCGCTGGGGTTGTTCTTCTGGGGCGAGCACTGGCTGCTGGCGGCATGGTGCGAACGGCGTGATGACTATCGCTGTTTCCGCCTCGACAGATGCCTCAATATCACGATGACGGACAGACGCTTTAGCGAAAGCGCGGATCGTTCGCTGGCGGATTTTTTACGCAAGGTGAAGCAATAAGATGCCGGGTGGTGCGGCCTGATGCCCTCACCCCAACCCTCTCCCACGGGGAGAGGGCGCAAACATAAAAAACGGCAACCCGAAGGTTGCCGTTTTGCTTTTATTTTGCCACCCGGCACCAACCGCAAGGTTAGAAGTTATAACCCACAACCAGGTAACCACCCCAGCCGGTAGAACGGACGCTGAAGTTGCCGTCGCCGAAGTTCAGGCTGGCGTCGTCGTTCCACTGACCACCGTTGTGCCAGTAACGCGCCACAACTGAGTAATGCCAGTGATCGTAGTTCAGCGCCAGGATGTGGCTGGAAGCGATGGAGTCATTGGTACGCGCTTTTTTACCGTTCAGGTCACGGAAGTCGTTGTCGCCCAGGTCTGAACCCCAGTCAAAGTTGGTGAAGCCGATGTAGCTCAGGTTGCCGCCCCACAGCTGGGTGATTGGCACAAAGTATTTCACTTTGAAACGGTAGCCATCCCACTCGTTTTCGTTCGCTGCACCGTAGTTCTGCCACTGGTATTTCGCGTACACGTTCATGGACAGGCTCATCGGCAGACCGGTGTCGATGTCAGTACCCAGACCCATATACCAGGTGCTCTGGCGACCGGACTTGTTGCGGCCCATGTCGTAGATGTAGTTGTTAGCGAAGTACCACTCTTTGAACGGACCAAACGCCAGGCTGGTGCCGGTCAGCTTATCGATGGAGAAGCGCGGTTCGATCTCCATGAACAGTGGGGAACCGTGGTTCCAGATACCTTTCGCGTCAGTGTTACCACCGAAGAAGACCGGCGCATCCATGTAACCATAGAAATCAAACCAGTCTTTCTTGGCGAACGCTTCGTATTCCAGGTAGGTATCGTTGCGGATCTGCGGTCCAAAACGGGTGTGGTAACTGCCGACGACGTTGACGCTCTGGTGCCACCAGTCGGAAACGTACTCGGGTTTATCGTTTTCAGCTGCCTGCACAGCGAAAGTAGAGGAGAGTGCCAGCGCTGCACCGGCTGCCAGTAATGTTTTTTTCATAATAATGCCACTGATTTGAAATCCCTAACGGGAGTGAAAAAGGCGCGAATTGCGTTTCTAAATATTTCGTGTTTCTGGGAGCCTATTATAGGAATCCTTGCTCACAAAAATATGTGTTGTTTCACAGTTCTCTCACATACGTAATCGATTGCGTTCACGTTTGCGTATTTTTAACGGAGCGGATTGTAATGGCAAACATTTCTGTTGCCAATGTTTGAAAGCTCAGAAGAGGGCGGAACGTGTAACACGTTCCGCGGGGGGGATTATTGCGCGACGGGCTGAATATCGTGGATGCGGATAAAACCGAGCTGATCGGGCGTCAGACCATTTAGCTGAAGCGGAATGTCGACATCGCTGGGTGCCAGGACGCTGGCCGGGGCGTTAATCAACTGGGTCTGAACGTTCAGCTCCTGGAAGTTGTCTGTGGTGCCCTGGATCTGGCCCCACTCCACGGTGGCGCTGAAGGCCGGAAGCGGATCGTTTGATTCCCCCTGAATGCGCAGCGTGGCGCGGGTGCCGTCGGCGTTAGGCGCGACGTTCACCAGCGACATCTTCAGCGTGCCAATCTGGCTGTTCAGCCGGGCAGGGGTGTTGGATCCGGTCAGCAGATAGACGCCGCTGGTCGATTTGGCGTTCAGCGCATTTTGCTGGGTGATTTTGACCGTTTCCTGGTTGAGCTTGTTCATGGTGGTGTTTAGTGAACTGATGCTCTGCTTCATCTGGTGCACTTCGCTTTGCTGCGCGCAGGCACTGAGGCTAAAAAGGCTTCCCAGCAGCAGAACATGAAGGTAACGTCTTGTCATGGCAATTATTTCCCTGAAATAACGGATTCTGCTAAGGGTAGTCAACGAGGCTGCCCTGCGTATAGATCCTTTATCTCAAAAACGCTCCTTCTTTGTTGTCAGCCCAGTTCGGGGTAAAATGGAGCTCAGTCAACCCGATAGCCAGGACACCGTATGCATTGCCCATTCTGTCTCGCCGTGGATACCAAAGTAATCGACTCCCGACTCGTGGGAGAGGGCTCATCCGTGCGCCGCCGTCGTCAGTGCCTGGTGTGTAACGAACGCTTCACCACCTTTGAAGTAGCGGAGCTGGTAATGCCCCGCGTTGTGAAAAGCAACGACGTTCGTGAACCCTTCAACGAAGAAAAGCTGCGCAGCGGGATGCTAAAAGCACTGGAAAAACGGCCAGTCAGCGCAGATGACGTCGAAATGGCGCTTAACCACATCAAAACCCAGCTGCGCGCCACCGGCGAGCGCGAGGTGCCGAGCAAAATGATCGGCAACCTGGTGATGGAACAGCTTAAAAAGCTCGATAAAGTGGCCTATATCCGCTTTGCCTCTGTTTACCGCAGCTTTGAAGACATCAAAGAGTTCGGTGAAGAGATCGCCCGCCTACAGGACTAAGCACATGCAGGATGAGATTTACATGGCGCGCGCGCTGAAGCTGGCGCAGCGCGGGCGGTTTACCACCCACCCGAACCCGAACGTCGGCTGCGTTATCGTTAAGGATGGCGAGATCGTCGGTGAAGGTTTTCACTACCGTGCCGGTGAGCCGCATGCCGAAGTGCACGCCCTGCGCATGGCCGGTAATAAAGCGCGCGGTGCCACGGCCTACGTCACGCTGGAGCCCTGCAGCCATCATGGCCGTACGCCGCCGTGCTGCGATGCCCTTATCGCGGCGGGTGTCTCTCGTGTCGTCGCAGCCATGCAGGATCCCAACCCGCAGGTGGCCGGTCGCGGTCTCTATCGCCTGCAGCAGGCGGGTATTGAGGTCAGCCACGGCCTGATGATGAGCGAAGCCGAACGCCTGAACAAAGGCTTCCTCAAGCGGATGCGCACCGGTTTTCCCTATATTCAGCTAAAGCTGGGCGCTTCGCTGGATGGCCGCACGGCGATGGCCAGCGGTGAAAGCCAGTGGATCACCTCCCCGCAGGCAAGGCGCGATGTGCAACGTCTGCGCGCCCAAAGCCATGCTATTCTCACCAGCCATGCTACCGTGCTGGCCGACGATCCTGCGCTGACCGTGCGCTGGGATGAGCTAAACGCTGATACCCAGGCGCTCTATCCGCAGGAGAATTTACGCCAGCCGCTGCGGATTGTGGTTGACCGGCAGAATCGGGTCACCCCTGAGCACCGCATTGTGCAGCAGCCGGGCGAGACCTGGTTTGCCCGCACGCAGGAGGATGCGCGCAGCTGGCCGGAAGGCGTGCGAAGCATTATGGTGCCGGAGCACAACGGGCATCTGGATTTAGTGGTGCTGATGATGCTGCTGGGTAAACAGCAGCAGATCAACAGCATCTGGGTCGAAGCCGGTCCAACGCTGGCCGGGGCGCTATTGCAGGCCGGGCTGGTGGATGAGCTGATTGTCTATCTGGCACCTAAACTGTTAGGCAGCGATGCACGCGGTCTGTGCGTGTTGCCAGGGCTGGAAACACTGGCGGATGCGCCCGCGTTTAACTTTAGCGAGATACGCCCGGTTGGACCGGATCTCTGTCTCCACCTGACCACCGCGTAAGGCTTGCCTAAATAGGGAAGCAGTGCGCAAAATATTATGATAAAATCCGCCCCCCTGCGGGGCCACCAAATGAACCCGTTAAGGAAGAGTATGAACATTATTGAAGCAGCCGTTGCTACCCCGGACGCTCGCGTCGCCATCACCATTGCGCGTTTCAACAACTTCATCAACGACAGCCTGCTGGATGGTGCGATTGACGCCCTGAAACGTATCGGCCAGGTGAAAGACGAAAACATTACCGTTGTCTGGGTTCCGGGTGCTTACGAACTGCCTCTGGCAGCGGGCGCACTGGCGAAAACCGGCAAATATGATGCGGTTATCGCGCTGGGTACGGTGATTCGTGGCGGCACCGCGCATTTTGAATATGTTGCGGGTGGCGCAAGCAACGGTCTGGCGCACGTGGCACAGGATGCAGAGATCCCTGTCGCGTTCGGCGTACTCACCACTGAAAGTATTGAACAAGCCATCGAACGTGCTGGCACCAAAGCCGGTAACAAAGGTGCAGAAGCTGCACTGACCGCGCTTGAAATGATCAATGTATTGAAAGCCATCAAGGCCTGATTTTTTTGTAAGGGGAATTCCGTGAAACCTGCTGCTCGTCGCCGCGCCCGTGAATGTGCCGTTCAGGCACTTTACTCCTGGCAGTTGTCCCAGAACGACATCGCTGATGTTGAATACCAGTTCCTGGCGGAACAAGACGTCAAAGACGTTGACGTCGTGTACTTCCGTGAACTGCTGTCGGGAGTGGCGACTAATAGCGCGTATCTCGACGGCCTGATGAAGCCGTACCTGTCCCGTCTGCTCGAAGAGCTGGGCCAGGTTGAAAAAGCGGTGCTGCGTATTGCACTGTTTGAACTGTCTAAACGTGATGATGTGCCTTATAAAGTGGCCATCAACGAAGCGATCGAACTGGCGAAAACCTTCGGTGCTGAAGACAGCCACAAATTTGTGAATGGCGTGCTGGATAAAGCTGCACCTGCGATCCGTCCCCGTAAAAAGTGATCCGCAAGCCGGAGTTTCGTATCGCCTTCGGGCGGTGCGGGCTCCGGTTTTTTTATTTTCTTTGCTGAGGCATAACGTATGGCATGTGGCGAATTTTCCCTGATTGCCCGTTATTTTGACCGAGTCAGAAGCTCGCGTCTCGATGTGGAAACCGGCATCGGCGACGACTGTGCACTTCTCAATATCCCCGAAAAACAGACGCTGGCGATCAGCACCGACACCTTAGTGTCTGGCCATCATTTCCTGCCGGATATCGATCCTGCCGATCTGGCGTATAAAGCGCTGGCGGTAAACGTGAGCGATCTGGCGGCGATGGGCGCCGATCCGGCGTGGTTAACGCTGGCGCTGACCCTGCCAAAAGTTGATGAAAGCTGGCTTGAAGCCTTTAGCGACGCGCTGTTTGAACAGCTTAACTATTACGATATGCAGCTGATCGGGGGCGATACCACCGCTGGTCCGCTGTCGATGACCCTGGCGATCCACGGCTATGTGCCGGTAGGGCGCGCGCTGAAACGCTCTGGCGCAAAACCGGGCGACTGGATTTACGTCACCGGTACGCCGGGTGACAGCGCGGCAGGGCTGGCTATTTTGCAGAAGCATTTAACCGTGCCGGATGCGGATGACGCCGCGTACTTTGTCCAACGCCATTTGCGCCCGACGCCGCGTATTCTGCACGGACAGGCGCTGCGCGACCGCGCCAGTTCAGCTATCGATCTCTCCGATGGCCTGATCTCCGATCTGGGCCATATCCTGAAAGCCAGCGGCGTGGGCGCGCGGATCGACCTTGATCTCTTCCCGCTCTCTGCCGCGATGCGCAGGCACGTGGAGCCCGAGCAGGCATTGCGCTGGGCGCTCTCCGGCGGTGAAGATTATGAGCTGTGCTTTACCGTTCCCGAGCTGAACCGCGGCACGCTGGATGTGGCGTTAGCCAATCTGGGTGCCGGGTTTACCTGTATCGGCCAGATTATGCCGGAAAGCGAAGGGATGCAGTTTGTGCAGAACGGCGCGCCGGTGACGCTCGACTGGAAAGGGTACGATCACTTCGCATGATGTGTTGCCGGGTGGCGGCTTCGCCTTACCCGGCCTACAAATGCGATCGTAGGCCCGGTAAGCGTAGCGCCACCGGGCTTTTTTATTTGAACCCCACCACCGGATGCTGCTTGTACGGCGTTTCCAGCTCAGCAATCTGTTCCGGGGTCAGGGTGATATCCACGGCATTGATCAGCTCGTCGAGCTGCTCTTCGCGCGAGGTGCCGATAATCGGTGCGGCAACGCCCCGCTTGCTCAGCACCCATGCCAGCGCCACCTGGGCACGCGTCGCGCCAAGCTCCTCGGCAATCCGCGTTAAACGCTCGGCAATCTGCGCATTATTGGCTTCGGTTTCTTCATACAGCGTTTTGCCAAACTCATCCGATACCGAGCGGGCTGTGGTCTCTCCCCACGGACGGGTTAAGCGCCCGCGCGCCAGCGGACTCCACGGGATCACCGCCACGCCGTGCTGATAGCACAGGGGCAACATCTCGCGCTCTTCTTCACGGTAAATAAGATTGTAGTGATCCTGCATGGTGACAAACGGCGCCCAGCCGTGCTGTTCCTGCAGCGCCAGAGCCTCGGCAAACTGGGCGGCATGCATCGACGAGGCGCCGATGTAGCGCGCTTTCCCGGCTTTGACGACATCGTTCAGCGCTTCCAGCGTCTCTTCAATTGGGATGTTGTAATCCCAGCGGTGGATCTGCAGCAGATCGACGTGATCCATGTTCAGGCGTCGCAGGCTGTCATCGATGGAGCGCAGGATCTGCGCCCGGGAGAGGCCTTCCGCCAGATCGCCTACCTGATGGTATACCTTGGTGGCGACCACGACCTCGTCACGGCGGGCGAAGTCGCGCAGCGCCCGGCCCACGATCTCTTCGCTGCTGCCGTCGGAGTAGCTGTTGGCGGTATCAAAGAAGTTAATGCCGCCTTCGAGAGCGCGTTTGATGATCGGACGGCTGCTCTCTTCCGGCAGTGTCCAGGCGTGCTTACCCCGGTCCGGCTCGCCAAAGGTCATGCAGCCCAGGCAAAGACGGGAAACCTTAAGATCCGTTTTTCCTAATGTATTGTATTGCATGGTTCCACTCCTGCTGATTACTTAAAACGTACCGTTAAGCATAGCAGGAGCGGAAAGGGGAGGGATTATGCCAGCCAGGCGGTGATGCGGGCTTCGATGCCGGCGGCATCCAGGCCGATGTCGGCGCGGGCTTCGTCCTGGGTACCCTGCGGGATAAAGTGATCCGGCAGGCCGAGGTTCAGCACCGGCACGACTTTACGCTTCGCCATCAGTACTTCGTTCACGCCGCTGCCTGCGCCCCCCATGATGGCGTTCTCTTCCAGAGTGATCAGCGCCTCGTGCCCTGAGGCCATCTCCAGAATCAGCGCTTCATCGAGCGGCTTCACAAAGCGCATATCCACCAGCGTCGCGTTAAGGGATTCCGCCACTTTTGCCGCTTCCGGCATCAGCGTACCGAAGTTCAGGATCGCCAGCTTCTCGCCGCGACGTTTGACGACGCCTTTGCCAATCGGCAGTTTTGCCAGCGGCTCCAGAGTAACGCCCACGGCGTTACCGCGCGGATAACGCACGGCCGCTGGACCATCCTGATAGTGATAGCCGGTGAAGAGCATCTGACGACACTCGTTCTCGTCGCTCGGGGTCATCACCACCATGTCCGGGACACAGCGCAAGAAGGAGAGATCGAATGCCCCCTGGTGCGTCTGGCCGTCGGCGCCGACGATGCCCGCCCGGTCAATGGCGAACAGCACCGGCAGTTTCTGGATGGCGACGTCGTGGATCACCTGATCGTAGGCGCGTTGCAGGAAGGTGGAGTAGATCGCCACCACCGGCTTGTAACCACCAATCGCCAGGCCCGCGGCGAAGGTCACCGCATGCTGCTCGGCAATGGCGACATCAAAATATTGCGTCGGGTATTTGCGGGAAAACTCGACCATGCCGGAGCCTTCACGCATCGCCGGGGTCACGGCCATCAGCTTGCTGTCTTTGGCGGCAGTTTCACACAGCCAGTCACCGAAGATTTTCGAATAGCTCGGCATCCCGCCGCTGCTTTTTGGCAGGCAGCCGCTGGTCGGGTCGAATTTAGGCACCGCGTGGAAGGTGATGGGATCTTTTTCGGCCGGTTCGTAGCCCCGGCCTTTTTTGGTCATGATGTGCAGGAACTGCGGGCCTTTCAGGTCGCGCATGTTTTTCAGCGTCGAGACCAGCCCCAGCACGTCGTGCCCGTCAACCGGGCCGATATAGTTAAAGCCCAGCTCTTCAAACAGCGTGCCGGGCACCACCATGCCTTTGATATGTTCTTCAGTGCGACGCAGCAGCTCTTTGATTGGCGGTACGCCGGAGAAGACTTTTTTGCCACCTTCGCGCAGGCTGGAGTAAAGCTTGCCCGAAAGCAGATTCGCCAGGTGGTTGTTCAGCGCCCCGACGTTTTCGGAAATCGACATTTCATTGTCATTGAGCACCACCAGCATGTCGGGCTTGATATCACCCGCGTGGTTCATCGCCTCAAAGGCCATCCCGGCGGTGATCGCCCCATCGCCAATCACGCAGACGGTGCGGCGCTGTTTGTTCTCTTTTTCGGCGGCAACGGCAATACCAATCCCGGCAGAAATGGAGGTAGAGGAGTGGCCGACGCTCAGGACGTCGTACTCGCTCTCGCCGCGCCACGGGAACGGATGCAGGCCGCCTTTCTGACGAATAGTGTCAATTTTATCGCGACGACCGGTGAGAATTTTGTGCGGATAAGCCTGATGACCCACGTCCCAGATCAGCTGATCGAACGGCGTGTTGTAGACATAATGCAGCGCCACGGTGAGTTCCACCGTGCCAAGCCCGGAGGCGAAATGGCCGCTGGAGCGGCTGACGCTGTCGAGCAAATAACGACGCAGTTCGTCGCACAGCTTCGGCAGGCTCTCTTTCGGCAACAGACGTAACTCCTGGGTGGAGTCAACCAACGCCAGTGTCGGGTATTTGGCAATATCAAAACTCATCAGAGACTCATCGTGGTGTTTTCGTTATTTATCACGCTGGATTATATAGTCCGCTAGCGCTTCCAGTGCCGAGGTATCCAGTGACTGCGCGGCCAGTTGTTCAAGCGACTGGCGGGCATCCGCAATCAGGTCCCGGGCTTTTTGTTGGGCTTGCTCAAGACCCAGAAGGGCGGGATAGGTACTTTTGCCAAGCTGCTGATCGGCACCCTGACGTTTACCCAATGTTGCAGTATCGCCCACGACATCCAGAATGTCATCCTGAACCTGGAAGGCTAAACCGATACTTTCTGCGTAACGATCCAGAACCGGCAGGGCGTTGCGACCCTGCTCACCCGCGCTCAGCGCGCCCAGACGCACGGCGGCGCGAATCAATGCCCCGGTCTTGTGGCGATGAATACGCTCCAGCTGTTCCAGATTAACCTGACGGCCTTCGGCCTCCAGATCCAGCGCCTGACCGCCGCACATACCGGCCACGCCGCTGGCCATCGCCAGCTCGGACACCATCGCCAGACGATCGCGATCTGCCACTTCCACCATCGGGGCATCGCTCAGAATCGAGAACGCCAGGGTTTGCAGGGCATCGCCTGCCAGGATGGCGTTCGCTTCGCCAAACTTAATGTGGCAGGTCGGCTGGCCGCGACGCAGATCGTCATCGTCCATCGCCGGCAGATCGTCATGGATCAGCGAGTAGGCGTGAATACACTCGACCGCGGCCGCTGGCGCATCCAGCGTATCAGCGCTGATGCCGAACATCCCACCGGTGGCATACACCAGAAAAGGACGCAGGCGTTTGCCGCCTAACAGTGCGCCATAATGCATGGCCTCAACCAGTGGAGTGTTCTGAAAAGGCTGCGGAGCGATAAAACGGCGCAAGGCGTCGTCAGCGCGCCCGACGCACGCCTGAAGCTGGTTCGAAAAATCCATCTACTCGGCATCCGGGGTGAAGGGGGTCGTGGCAGCGTTTTCGTTATCGGAGAGCAGGATCTGCACGCGTTGTTCCGCCTGTTGCAGCTTAACCTGACCCTGGCGCGCCAACTGCACGCCGCGTTCGAATTCATTAAGCGCCTCTTCTAACGGCAGGTCGCCGCTTTCCAGACGGGTAACGATTTGCTCCAGTTCACTCAGCGCAGTTTCGAAACTGGCGGGTGCATCGTTTTTCTTCGGCATAGTGAATGTCTGACTCTCAGTTTTTTATCCCTGATATGGTATCGGACTCAGGGTAATTATCAAATAACGCGCAATGTGCACAGGAGCCACGCGATGGTGGTATACTTCCGCGCCTGGATGCAGCCTTCGGTATAGGGGTTGCTGTACTTTTCCATTACAAGCCTTATCGCTTGCCAAAGAAACATTGCCGCCATGAAGTTTATCATTAAATTGTTCCCGGAAATCACCATCAAAAGCCAATCTGTGCGTTTGCGCTTTATTAAAATTTTAACCGGGAACATTCGTAACGTTCTGAAGCACTACGACGAGACGCTGGCCGTCGTACGTCACTGGGATCACGTTGAAGTCCGCGCTAAAGATGAAAACAAGCGTCTGGACATTCGTGATGCCTTAACCCGTATTCCGGGGATCCACCATATTCTGGAAGTGGAAGATGTACCTTTCACTTCCCTGCACGACATCTTCGAAAAAGCGCTGGCGCAGTATCGCGACCAGATCGAAGGTAAAACCTTCTGCGTGCGCGCCAAGCGTCGCGGTAAGCATGAGTTTAGCTCCATTGAGGTTGAACGCTACGTCGGCGGCGGGTTGAACCAGCACGTTGAGTCTGCGCGCGTGCGTCTGACCAACCCGGAAGTGACTGTAAATCTGGAAATCGAAAACGATCGTCTGCTGTTGGTGAAAGGCCGCTATGAAGGTATCGGCGGTTTCCCGATTGGCACCCAGGAAGATGTGCTGTCGCTGATCTCCGGCGGTTTCGACTCCGGCGTCTCCAGCTATATGCTGATGCGTCGCGGCTGCCGCGTACACTACTGTTTCTTTAACCTCGGCGGCGCGGCGCACGAAATTGGCGTGCGTCAGGTGGCTCACTATCTGTGGAACCGCTTCGGCAGCTCCCATCGCGTGCGTTTTGTGGCGATCAACTTTGAGCCGGTGGTTGGCGAGATCCTTGAGAAAGTCGACGACGGCCAGATGGGCGTGATTCTCAAGCGCATGATGGTGCGTGCAGCCTCGAAAGTGGCTGAGCGTTACGGCGTGCAGGCGCTGGTCACCGGCGAAGCGCTGGGCCAGGTCTCCAGCCAGACCCTGACCAACCTGCGTCTGATCGACAACGTGTCGGATACGCTGATCCTGCGTCCGCTGATCTCTCACGATAAAGAGCACATCATCGATCTGGCGCGTGAAATCGGTACGGAAGACTTCGCCCGCACTATGCCGGAATACTGCGGCGTGATTTCCAAGAGCCCGACCGTGAAAGCGGTGAAATCGAAGATTGAAGCGGAAGAAGAGAACTTCGATTTCAGTATCCTTGAGAAAGTGGTGGCTGAAGCCTCTAACATCGATATCCGCGAGATCGCCCAGCAGACCGAGCAGGACGTGGTCGAAGTCGAGACCGTGAACGGTTTCGGTCCTGACGACGTGCTGCTGGATATCCGCGCTGTGGATGAGCAGGATGCGAAGCCGTTTGAGCCGGAAGGTGTGGAAGTGGCCTCGCTGCCGTTCTACAAGCTGAGCACTAAGTTTGGCGATCTGGATAAGAGCAAAACCTATCTGCTGTGGTGCGAGCGCGGGGTGATGAGCCGTCTGCAGGCGCTCTATCTGCGCGAGCAGGGCTTTACCAATGTGAAGGTGTATCGCCCGTAGTTTCGATGCCGGGTGGCGACTTCGTCTTACCCGGCCTACATAGATCGAGTAGGCCCGGCAAGCGCAGCGCCGCCGGGCAATACTTATGCTTCGTAATAGTTATAAATCCCCGCCGCCATCACCAGCGATGAGGCCACTTCGTAGGCTTTTGCCCGCCCGACCAGCAGTTCAATAATCTTCAGCGCAAAATCAATCGACGTGCCCGGCCCCTGGCTGGTTAACAGGTTGACGCGCGGATCCCAGACCATACGCTTATCCACCCACTGCTCTTCGGGGATTTTATCCTTCAGCGTTGGGAAACCGGTCATATTACCAATCGGGAAGATATTATGCGGAACCAGCACCGTGGCTGCGGCCGCGCAGATGGCGGCGACTATCCGTCCGGAATGGTGGAACTGCCTGACCGTCTCGACCAGCAGCGGGCTGTCGCGGAAGCACTCCGCACCCTTAATACCGCCCGGCAGGACGATGACGTCGTAATCACCGTCGGCAACCTCCACCAGCGGGGCATCGGCCACGATCTTCACCCCGCGCGAGCAGGTGATAATCAGATTGCCGTCGCTGGCGACGCTTGCTGTCGTGACCTTAATCCCGGCGCGAACCAGCAGATCGATAGTGGTGACCGCTTCGGTCTCTTCGCTACCAGGGGCGAGGCATACCAGTGCCGACGCGCTCATACTCACTCTCCTTACGTTTAACCTGTTCATACAGGCGGACATTTTCCGGCACGCTGATACCGTGGGCGCGGGCGCGTTTTAGCAGGTAACCGGTAATGTAGTCAATTTCGGTATGGCGTAGCCCGCGGATATCCTGCAGCATCGAAGAGATGTTCTGAGCGGTGCTCTCAATCACCTCTTCAACGTAATAGCGAATATCGTCCACCGAGGAGTGAATACCCTCGCGCTCCACCACGGCAGCGACCTCAGCACACAGCGTTGCGACCGTCTGCGGATGATTTTTAAGCTCACCGTTCGGGCAATCCAGCAGGGCGGTCAGCGGATTAATCACGCAGTTGACCGCCAGCTTGCGCCACATCTGCGGGCGAATGTTATCGTGCCAGGCAACATCCGGCAGCACCTGCTGGAAGCGATCCGCCAGATAACTGTAATCCCCCTCCTGCGCTCTGGCCGGGCCGATGTGGGTCATCCCGCTGGCGACATGGACAATCACGTTGCCGTCACGGCGAGCCGCATGGGTAGTAATGGCCATCAGCAGCGGCTGGGGGACGCTTTTAAGCTCCTCAATGGTGCCCATGCCGTTGTGCAGCAACATAATCGGTGACGAAGAGGGGAGGGTGGACGCCAGCATCCGCACGGCATCGGAAACCTGCCAGGCTTTCAGGGTGACCAACAACAGATCGCTTTGCGCCAGGAAATCTGGATCGTTAGCGATAAGCGATTCGTTAAAGATACTCCCGTCTTCTTCAATCAGGTTTACACTGCAATAGGGTTGCGGCACGCGCAGCCAGCCCTGGACTTCATGTCCCTGTTTGCGAAGTGCGGCGAGCCAAAGTTGTCCCAGTGCCCCGCATCCGAGCACGGTAATTTTCATCGTTCCTCCTCACCTGCAACTGCGCCAGGTGTTACAACATGTAGTATAGCGTCGACAACTAAGCTTCTGTTGAGTTATGCCCCGTAGCGGGTATTATGCAACGCAACAAAAGTGAAGGGAGAAGAAAAGATGCCATCTTTCGATATTGTTTCTGAAGTTGATATCCAGGAAGTACGTAACGGCGTGGACAACGCCAGCCGTGAAGTTGAGTCACGTTTCGATTTTCGTGGCGTTGAGGCCAGTTTTGAGCTGAACGACGCAAATAAGACCATTAAGATCCTGAGCGAGTCCGATTTCCAGGTCACGCAGCTGCTGGACATTCTGCGCGCCAAGCTGCTGAAGCGCGGCATTGAGGGGACCTCCCTCGACGTGCCGGAGACCTTCGTTCACAGCGGTAAAACCTGGTTTGTTGAAGCCAAACTGAAGCAGGGCATTGAGAGTGCGATGCAGAAGAAAATCGTCAAGCTCATCAAAGACAGCAAGCTGAAGGTGCAGGCACAGATTCAGGGCGAAGAGATCCGTGTTACCGGCAAATCCCGCGACGATCTGCAGGGTGTGATGGCACTGGTGCGCGGCGGCGATCTGGGCCAGCCGTTCCAGTTCAAGAACTTCCGCGATTAAGAAAAAGCCCCGCATCAGCGGGGCTTTTTTCAGGCTTTAAGTGCCTGCTCAACTTCAAAGCGGTTAGTCACTTTGCTGTCGATTTTGACATACAGGCTGCGCTCTTCCGGTACCAGTAATACCTCGCTGACGCCCTCTTTCGCTTCAAGCCGCTGTTTTAATGCTTCGCTTACTTCCACTCCCTGCGGAATTTCCACCCGCAGGCTGCTGACATAACGCGGTTCTTTCATGGTGCTGGCTACCAGCAGCCAGACCGTCGCCAGCAGCGCACCCGCCAGGAAGACGGTCTGTGAATCAAACATGCCATCGACCCAGCCCCCCAGCGACCCGCCGATGGCCACACCGATAAACTGGCTGGTGGAGTAGATCCCCATCGCCGTTCCTTTATACCCGGCCGGAGATTCTTTACTGATTAACGACGGCAGCAGGGCTTCCATCAGGTTAAAAGCGAGGAAGAACAGCTGCACGCCTGCGACCAGCTCCCAGAAGTGCGGGCCGGAACCCCAGAGCACGATTTCGGCGATCAGCAGCAGGGCGACGCAGGCCAGGAAGACGCGCTTCATCCGGCGCTTTACTTCGGCATAGATAATAAACGGCACCACGGAGACAAAAGAGATAAGCATGGTGACCAGGTAAATTTTCCAGTGCTCAGCCGCCGGAAAACCGGCAGCGGCCAGCTGGCCGGGCAGGGCGACAAAGGTGGACATCAACAGGATATGCAGGCACATGATGCCAAAGTTGAGCTTCAGCAGGCGCGGTTCGACCAGCACCTTGCTGAAGCAGCCTTTGACCATCCCCGATTCGCGGTTCAGGACATGGTTTTTGCTGTCCGGCACCACCCAAATGGTCAGCGCGATGCCAAGGGTCGCCAGCACGGCGATCATCCAGAACAGGGCATGTAGCCCGAGCGCATGGGTGATAATGGGGCCCAGCACCATGGCGATGGCAAAGGTCACGCCGAAGCTGACGCCAATAAAGGCCATCGCTTTGGTGCGGTTCTGTTCGCGGGTCAGATCGGATAGCAGTGCCATCACGGCGGCAGCGATGGCTCCGGATCCCTGCAACGCGCGACCGAGAATAATGCCCCAGATGGAGTGGGAAAGGGCGGCGATCACGCTTCCGGCGACGAACACCAGCAGCCCACCGACGATCAGCGGCTTGCGGCCGACGCGATCGGAGAGCAGGCCAAAGGGGATCTGAAAGACCGCCTGCGCCAGGCCATAGATACCAATGGCAAGGCCAATTAACGCCTCGCTTGCTCCCTGTAACGCCATGCCGTATGTGGTCAAAACGGGCAGGACCATAAACATGCCGAGCATACGCAACGAAAAAACTGTGCCCAAACCCCAGGTGGCGCGAAGCTCGCCCGGCGTCATTTTATAATCGTTCATTACCACCTCTGTCTAAAAAGCGCGTTCAGTGTAGTGCGAGCAGGCGTTCGGGTAAACAGAGCGATGGTGAACAAATATAAATTGAATGAATGATCTGTGCTATTAAGCAGAAAAAGGAGTGGCGAAAGGAGAGGGGATAATGATGCGTATCGGTTTTTACGTCTTTCGATAATTAATGATAAACCAGGAACAGGTTTAATAACCTGTTCCTGCAACGGAACCAATTTTACGCGTTGGCTTTTACCAGGAAGTTATTCCAGTCACCGGCAGCATTGTTTACGAAAGATGACCAGCTATTTCCCGCCGTTTCGACAAAACCATTCCAGTTATTTGAACCGGTAGTCACAAAGGTTTGCCAGTTGGAAGCGCCAACCACGAATGAACCAAACGCAAGGGCGCTGTCTACTACGAAGTCAGCGAAGGCGGCACCAGAGGTGGCAACGAAGGAACCAAAGCCGAACCCCGAGTTACACACGAAACTGGTAAAGCCGGTTGCAGCTCCGATCAAATTAAAACCGCCGGAGATGTACTGCATTTCATTCAGTGATAATTCTTTCACTTTTATTTCCTTATTAAATGAAAAAGTGCGTGAGCAAAATACTCACGGCGGGAGAGTACCACCGGGGAATAACAATGAGACAGGCAAAAAGTAGCAAAAGGATTTATATGCTCTTTTTTTAGCTTGATTAATATTTGAAGGTGATCTGTAAGGTATTAATAATTAGTTTTGGATATGTCAAAAAAAACAGCCCGCGACCATAACGGTTGCGGGCTGTTGAGTGACGCCGTCTGGCGAACTTACCAGACGTAGGTCAGCAGATTATGTGAATCCGGCACCATAAAGTCGACGGACATCATCACCGACAGGGAAGTGATAGCGACAATCGAGAACACAAACAGTTTGCGCGCCCAGACTTTGTCATCTTCCACTTTATAACCTCGCAGTGCCATGCCGAGCCACCAGACGCTCACCGCCGCAGCAACCACCAGATATTTGTACCCGGCGTAACCGCCCAGAGAGAGCATCAGCGTAGCAACCGCAAAGGCAATGATGTAGAGCGTGATATGGTTCTTGGCAACGGAGATGCCTTTCACCACCGGCAGTACCGGAATGTTCGCTGCCTGATAATCCTTAAAGCGGAAAATCGCAATGGCGTAGGAGTGCGGCATCTGCCACAGGCTAAAGATAGCCAGCAGGATCAGCGCACCGCTGTCGAACTCGTTGGTGACCGCGCAGTAGCCAATCACCGGCGGCGCAGCGCCGGAGAGTGAACCAATCAGCGTACCGTAGACGGAGTGACGTTTCATATACAGGCTGTAGACGCCCACATACACCACGAAACCCATCACCCCCAGCCAGCAGGCCAGAGGGTTGGCGCCGAACCACAGCAGCATAAAGCCAGCAATACCCAGCAAGGTGGCGTACACCAGCGAGACGGCAGGGGACATCAGGCCTTTTACCAGCACCCGATTTTTGGTCCTTTCCATCTTCCTGTCGATATCCATGTCGATGTAGTTGTTAAATACACAACCGGACGCGACAACCAGTGACACCCCAACCAGCGTGTAGATAAAGAGGGTGTAGTCGATGCTGCCCTTAGAGGCCAGCAGGAACCCTCCGATCACCGAGATCAGGTTGCCAAAGATGATGCCAGGTTTTGTGACTTGCAGGTATTGCTTAAACATACTCGCCGCTCTTAGTGAACCATCATGTTGTAGTTGAGGTTCCACATGATCCAGATGGAGCCGACTACCAGGATTGCGATGATAATCACGGTAAAGATGAATGCCGTCATGTTCCAGCCTTCATCAGATTTGGTGTTCATGTGCAGGAAGCAAACCAGATGCACCAGAATCTGCACTACCGCGGTAACCAGGACAGTGCCCAGAATTGCCGCGTGAGAAGCAGTACCGCTCATCACCATCCAGAACGGGATCACCGTCAGGATGATCGACAGGATGAAACCTGTCATGTAGGTTTTTACGCTACCGTGGGAAGCGCCATGATCGTTTGAATGACTCATTACATCGCCCCCATCAGATACACTACAGAGAACACACAGATCCAGACCACATCCAGGAAGTGCCAGAACAGGCTCAGGCACATGATACGGGTGCGGTTAGTGCTGGTCAGGCCGCGACGGGATACCTGGAACATCAGTACCGCCATCCAGATCAGACCGGAAGTCACGTGCAGACCGTGGGTACCGACCAGCGCGAAGAACGCTGACAGGAAGCCACTGCGATCCGGACCGAAACCTTCCACGATCAGGTGGTGGAATTCATAGATTTCCATCCCGATAAATCCAGCACCAAACAGCCAGGTCAACGCCAGCCAGGAGACAACCTGGCTCTTGTTGTTTTTGTACATGGCGATAGCCGCCATGCCGTAGGTGATGGAGCTGAACAGCAGCAGTGCGGTTTCAACCAGAACGAACGGCAGCTCGAAAATGTCCTTGCCGGTCGGGCCGCCCGCTGTGCCGTTCACCAGAACGGCATAGGTCGCGAACAGACAGCAGAACAGGATGCAGTCGCTCATCAGGTAGATCCAGAAGCCGAAGACTTTCATCGGCCCTGTATCATGGTGCCCGTGATCATGCGCATGGGCAGTCGCGTGGGTTAAAGTATCAGTTGCCATTTTTCAGCCCCGCTTTAGCAATCTCGTCGAAATGCTGTTTTTCCAGAATTTCAACTTCACGGACTGGTACGTAGTAGTCCACGTCCTCATCAAAGCTCTTCACAATCCAGCTGATAACGATGCCAGCAAAGCCGACGATCGCAAGCCACCAGATGTGCCAGATCATCGCGAAACCAAATACCGTCGCGAAGGCGGCAATCACAATGCCCGCACCGCTGTTTTTCGGCATGTGGATCTCTTCGTAATGCGCAGGCTGCTTATACGCTTCACCTTTCTCTTTCATTTCCCAGAATGCATCACGCTCATGAATGTGCGGCACAACGGCAAAGTTATAGAAAGGCGGTGGAGAAGAAGTTGCCCACTCCAGCGTACGGCCACCCCATGGGTCACCGGTCAGGTCACGGTTCTGATCGCGGTCACGAATAGAGACGTAGAACTGAATCAGCTGAGACGCAATACCGCAGGCAATCAGCACCGCGCCGCCCGCTGCAACCATCAGCATTGGGTGGAACTGCGGATCGATCTGCTGGCTCAGACGACGGGTCATACCCATGAAGCCCAGCACGTACAGCGGCATAAATGCTACGAAGAAGCCGATAATCCAGAACCAGAATGCGCGTTTGCCCCATTTTTCGTTCAGCGTGTAACCGAAGGCTTTTGGCCACCAGTAAGTCACACCTGCGAAGCAACCGAACACCACACCGCCGATGATGACGTTATGGAAGTGCGCAATCAGGAACAGACTGTTGTGCAGAACGAAGTCAGCACCCGGCACGGCCAGCAGTACGCCGGTCATCCCACCTACGGAGAAGGTGACGATGAAGCCGATGGTCCACAGCATTGCTGAGTGGAACACGATACGGCCCTGGTACATGGTGAACAGCCAGTTGAAGATCTTAACCCCGGTTGGGATCGCGATAATCATGGTGGTGATACCGAAGAAGGCGTTTACGTTCGCGCCCGCACCCATGGTGAAGAAGTGGTGCAGCCAAACGATGAACGACAGAACGGTAATACACACGGTTGCCCACACCAGCGAGGTGTAACCAAACAGACGTTTACGCGAGAAGGTCGCTGCGATTTCGGAGAACACACCGAAGACCGGCAGAACCAGGATGTACACTTCAGGGTGACCCCATGCCCAAATCAGGTTGATGTACATCATCATGTTGCCGCCCATATCATTGGTGAAGAAATGGGTACCCAGATAGCGATCCAGGGTCAGCAGCGCGACGGTGACAGTCAGGATTGGGAATGACGCGATAATCAGGATGTTGGCGCACAGAGATGCCCAGGTAAATACCGGCATCTTGAACATGGTCATGCCAGGGGCACGCATCTTGATAATGGTCACGAAGAAGTTAATACCGGTCAGGGTAGTACCGACACCGGAGAGCTGTAGCGCCCAAATCCAGTAATCAACACCTACGCCAGGACTGTATTCAATTCCCGAAAGCGGCGGATAGGCCAGCCAACCGGTCTGCGCGAACTCACCGACGCCCAGAGAGAGGTTTACCAGAATCACACCGACAACCGTGAACCAGAAGCTCAGGTTGTTCAGGAACGGGAACGCAACGTCGCGCGCGCCGATTTGCAGCGGCACAACCACGTTCATCAGCCCGATAACCAGCGGCATCGCCACGAAGAAGATCATGATAACGCCGTGGGCGGTAAAGATCTGATCGTAGTGGTGCGGTGGCAGGAAGCCTGCTTCGCCAGCGGAGGCAAGCGCCTGCTGGCTACGCATCATGATTGCATCGGCAAAGCCACGAATTAACATGACGATACCGACGATGCAGTACATGATACCGAGTTTTTTGTGGTCAACCGAAGTCAGCCACTCATTCCACAGATAGCTCCACTTACCGAAGTAAGTGATCAAGCCAACTAAGGCTGCGCCACCAATGACAATGGCAGCAATCGTAACCATGATAATCGGCTCATGGTACGGCACTGCATCCAGTGTTAATTTTCCGAACATTTTCTTCCTCGGCCCCTTAGTGAGAGGTTTCCGCGTGGCTCATGTCCATGCCTTCCATTCCTTCGTGTGATGCGTGCTCACCTTCCGGTTGGGTCATGTCCATGCTCTTGCCGTGGCCCATAAATTTGTTGATAACGTCTTTAAACAAATCAGGTTTCACGTCAGAGAAGTACTCCACCTTGTTGTATTCGCTCGGTGTTGCCACCTTGTCGAACGCGGCCATGTCAGACATGGTGTTCGTAGACTGTTTCGCTTTAGCAACCCACTGGTCGAAAGCGGCACGGTCAGGCGTGGCAATGGCTTTGAACTTCATACCAGAGAAGCCCGGGCCACTGTAGCTGGCGGAGATACCATCATAGGTGCCTGCTTCATTCGCGATCAGGTGCAGGTTGGTCTGCATACCGGCCATCGCGTAAATCTGGCTACCCAGACGCGGGATAAAGAAGGAGTTCATCACGGAGTTAGACGTTACTTTGAACTGCACCGGTACGTTCGCCGGGAAGGCGATTTCGTTCACGGTAGCAATGCCTTGTTCCGGGTAGATGAAGAACCATTTCCAGTCCATGGAGACGACTTCGATCGTAATCGGTTTCTCATCGTGAACCAGCGGTTTTGCAGGTTCGAGCGCGTGAGTGGTTTTCCATGTCAGTACGGCAAGGAACAGGATGATCAGAATCGGCACCGTCCAGACCACAGCTTCCACTTTATTGGAGTGTGACCAGTTAGGGCTATACTTCGCATCTTTATTGCTCGCACGATACTTCCAGGCGAAACCAACAGCCATCAAGATGGCGGGAATCACGACGATCATCATCAGGCCGAAAGCCGTCAGAATGAGCGAACGTTGCTCCAGTCCAATCTGTCCTTTGGGGTCTAGCAGCGCAGAATCACAGCCACTGAGTAATACAGTGCCTGCAAATAACGACAACCATCCCAAACTTTTATTGTATTTCCTAAGTGTCATTTAACGACCTCAATTCCACGGGGACCTGGTGGCGTTTAAAGTGTGGGGGCATTTTACGGGAACGTTACATTACTGTAAACATCATTAGACCTGTGTCAGGAACGTGTTACCAGGTTCTGCCAGGGAAGTCACAGATGTTGCAAATTATAACCGGTTTTCAGACGCAAGCACCGCCAGACGGGCGTTATAACGAAACAGACTCTGTAGGTAGGGTAAAAAGGGCAATTGGTATAACCATTGCTAAAAACACACAAATCATTAACAAATAATTATCAATAAAAAGACAACTAAAAAACGTAAAATTAATGTTTCGTTTGCTGAATCGGTTAACGAAAAATAGCCTGGATCCCACGTTCCAATAATTTCCGGAATTCTAAGTGGCACGAAACAACAAATATTATTTTTCCATGACCAAATTTATTTACCGTTATAATTTACATGGGTGATTACAACGGGAAATAACATTTTGCGCCGGTTTTACACCCTCTGGATCTCACGCATGGCCAGGTAGTCAAGAAGGGCACCCATCAGGATGCCGGTCAGTGCCAGCAGGGCACCGATGTCCAGTAGGAGCAGACTAAACGGCAGTGCGAGGGTGGTGGTGGCATTGACGATCGCCAGGATGAGCGACAGTGCCAGGGCCAGACAGCCTACCAGTAATACTCTTAACGCGAAGCGATAGACCGACGCGAAACGCGTCCGAACCATAAAGTGTTCCGTTTGCTGGGTATATTCCAGCGAGCGGCGACATATTAATAGCAGCAGCAATCCTGGAATGGCGGCAAAGACGGAGAAGAGATAAAACTCAGCCCAACCGTGCGCTTCCACAAACCAGCCCGCGATAGGGCCGACATAGACCCGGCCGACCGCTGAGAGCGCGGAGAGCAGGGCGAACTGGGTCGCGGAGAAGGATTTGTTGCACAGGGTCATCAGCAGAGCGACAAACGCGGCTGTCCCCATCCCGCCGCACAGGTTTTCAAAGAACACCGCCGCCGCCATGCTGAGCATATGCTTATCGGTGATGGAGAGCAGCCAGTAACCGGCGTTCGACACACCCTGCAGGATACCGAAGATCAGCAGCGCGCGGAACAGGCTTAAACGCTGCATCAGGACGCCGCCATACAGTGCGCCAATAATAGTGGCAATCAGCCCCAGCGTCTTATTTACCACTCCCACTTCGCCGGCATCAAAGCCCACGCCGCGGATCAAAAAGGTGGTGGTCAGGCTCATGGCAAACGCGTCGCCGAGTTTATACAACACAATCAGCAGCAGAATGAGCCAGGCATTGTTGCGGCCAAAGAAGTCGCGCAGCGGTTCAGCAACCGCCTGCTCGAGGGAGCGGGGAACAGGAATAACATCGCTCGGTTCCGGTGCGAGAAACGTCGCGATCATGCAAGGGATCAGCAGGGCGGCCATCAGCCAGTACATCCCCTGCCAGCCGAGGTAGCGGTCAGCCAGCCATAGCGCCAGTCCACCCGAGACCAGCATCCCCAGGCGGTAGCCCAGCACGCTGATAGCGGCCCCGGCGCCACGCTCTTCGGCCGAGAGCACGTCCGTTTTCCAGGCATCAAAAACGATATCCTGCGATGCGGAGCAGAAGGCAATCACCACCGCCAGCGCGGCCATCCAGCGCAGCTGCGACGCGGGTTCGAGGAAGCCCATCGCGGCAACCGCCAGCAGCAGCATCGCCTGGGTCATCAGCAACCAGCCTCGACGCCTGCCGAGGAACGGCGGGGTGTAGCGGTCCATCATCGGCGACCATAAGAACTTGAACACATAGGCCTGGCCGACCAGTGAGAAGAAGCCGATGGTTTTAAGATCGATATTTTCGACGGTCATCCACGCCTGTAACGTGCCCGATGTCAGTGCAAGGGGTAAACCGGAGGCGAAACCGAGGATCAGCAGGATAGCTGATTTGGGCTGCTGGAAAATACGTAAGTATTGACTGGACATGGGCAGGCTAGCTGACCCGACTGTGCATCGGGTCAGCAGGCAGAATTAACGGGCGTTCTGCTTGATGAATTCGTGAATGCTGGTGTCCTGCGCCATATCGGCGATGGTGTCGGTCAGCACGCTGTTCACGGCATTAGCGATATTGGTGTTGGTAGCCTGGAATGCGCCCTCAACAGAGTAGCTTGCACGGTAGTTTTTGTTCATCTTGTTGCCATTCTTCGCGGTGGCGATGATGGCGATATCGGCTTTGGTCGCGATGTTGTAGCGCACGTTGCCCTGAGAGACGTCAGCGTACAGGTTGTTGACGATAATCTGCAGATCAACCGCGCCGCTTGGGCCAACCATGTAGCCGCGTGCGGTCATTTGCTTCTCGAGCACTTCCTGCAACAGGAAACGCAGATCGCGGGAAGCGGTCAGGGTCACCAGCTGATTATCACGGGTGACTTTCGCCAGCGCCTGGTCTGTACGCTGATCGGCACCGTTGATGCTGACAGTCACGCCCATCAGGCTTGGATCCTGCTGCGGCAGAGAGATCTTCGGCGCAACATCAATGGTAGTGGGTGGGGTAGCACAGCCGGCCAGCATAAACAGGGCGACTAAAGGGAAAATGAGTTTTTTTAACATGTTCAGGCTCTCAACGAATCGTAAGCATATATAGAAAAAAATTGCCGCCATCATAACATCGCCAACGGCAAGGGGAAGTGGTCAACGCATGTAAATTCATCGCCTTGTCTGAAAACTGACCACCTGAAACGCTTTTCCGTTATCCGGGCGACAAAACGACTCTCCCCATATAGGACTTCATACGGTTGAATGAGAAAATCAGACGAAAGCTAAATTTTTGTTGTCTTCTTGTTATGCAAGCGGTAAAAGCGGCTAACATTTAAAGGGATGGGTGACATCTCAGCGTTGTCGGAGGAGTAATTTCATGATGATACGTGAACAGATTGAAGATAAGTTAAGGGCGGCGTTTGAACCTGTGTTCCTTGAAGTCGTCGACGAAAGCTATCGTCATAACGTACCGGCAGGCTCTGAGAGCCACTTTAAAGTGGTGCTGGTCAGCGATCGTTTCGCTGGTGAGCGTTTTCTTAATCGGCACCGTATGATTTACGGAACCCTGACGGAAGAGCTCTCGACCACGGTTCATGCGCTGGCGTTGCACACTTATACGATCAAAGAGTGGAAGGGCTTGCAGGATACGATTTTCGCATCGCCACCGTGCCGGGGAGCCGGGACGATCGCGTAATAAATCCTGTTTGCAACAGCGGGAGCTTTTCCAGTATGTTGCATAAAGATTACGTCAAAACGGCCTGCGGGCCGTTTTGTTTTGTCCGGGTTTTGAGCCGGTGGCGCGATTTTAAGGCCGAAAATAGCCTGAAATTGTGAAAAAAGCCGCAGCAACATGCGCCAACCGTTCTCGACTCACTAAAGTGATGCCGCTATAATGCCGCGTCTTAATATGAATGTCTTCGGGATGATTCTGGCGACAGGGATTGTGAATCTGCTAAGAGAGCATCCCGGTATTGCGAGGCAAATTCAGAGTTGACCGAGCACTGTGATTTTTTTGAGGTAACAAGATGCAAGTTTCAGTTGAAACCACTCAAGGCCTTGGCCGCCGTGTAACGATTACAATCGCTGCTGACAGCATCGAAAACGCTGTAAAAAGCGAGCTGGTCAACGTAGCAAAGAAAGTCCGTATTGACGGCTTCCGCAAGGGCAAAGTACCGATGAATGTCGTTGCTCAGCGTTATGGCGCTTCTGTTCGCCAGGACGTGCTGGGTGACCTGATGAGCCGCAACTTCGTTGACGCGATCATCAAAGAAAAAATCAATCCAGCCGGTTCCCCGACCTATGTTCCGGGCGAATACAAACTGGGCGAAGACTTCACCTACTCTGTTGAGTTCGAAGTGTACCCGGAAGTTGAGCTGAAAGGTCTGGACGCGATCGAAGTCGAAAAACCAATCGTTGAAGTGACTGAAGCCGACGTTGACGGCATGCTGGATACCCTGCGTAAGCAGCAGGCGACCTGGAAAGACAAAGACGGCGCTGCGGATGCAGAAGACCGTGTCACCATCGACTTCTCCGGCTCTGTAGACGGCGAAGAGTTCGAAGGCGGCAAAGCGTCTGACTTCGTACTGGCGATGGGCCAGGGTCGTATGATCCCAGGCTTCGAAGACGGTATCAAAGGCCACAAAGCGGGCGAAGAGTTCACCATCGACGTGACCTTCCCGGAAGAGTACCACGCTGAAAACCTGAAAGGTAAAGCGGCGAAATTCGCCATTACCCTGAAGAAAGTTGAAGACCGCGAACTGCCAGAACTGACTGCAGATTTCATCAAACGTTTCGGCGTTGAAGATGGTTCTGTTGAAGGCCTGCGTGCAGAAGTGCGTAAAAACATGGAACGCGAGCTGAAAGGCGCAGTGCGTAACCGCGTTAAGTCTCAGGCGATCGACGGTCTGGTTAAAGCTAACGAAATCGAAATCCCTGCGGCCCTGATCGACAGCGAAATCGACGTTCTGCGTCGCCAGGCTGCACAGCGTTTCGGTGGCAACGAGAAACAAGCTCTGGAACTGCCACGTGAGCTGTTCGAAGAGCAGGCTAAACGCCGCGTTGTTGTTGGTCTGCTGCTGGGCGAAGTGATTCGTACCCACGAACTGAAAGCTGACGAAGAGCGCGTTAAAGGTCTGATCGAAGAGATGGCTTCTGCCTATGAAGATCCGTCAGAAGTGGTTGCTTTCTACGGCAGCAACAAAGAGCTGATGGAAAACATGCGCAACGTAGCGCTGGAAGAGCAGGCTGTTGAAGCCGTTCTGGCCAAAGCGAAAGTGTCCGAAAAAGCCACTTCTTTCAACGAACTGATGAACCAACAGGCTTAATTCTGCCTGCTTCGTTTAAAGTTTGAGCAAAAAACCCGTTGCCTCCCGGCGGCGGGTTTTTTTTATCACAGTTATAAATCCCAAAGCGTGATAAAACGCTTTTTCAGTGTTAGCGTTACAACAAAAGATTGTTATGCTTGAAATAGGGCTGAGCCGTCCCCATTAGTGGGGAAGCAGTATTAAAGAGACTGGCTGATAATCCGTCCGCAAGGTTACAATCAGTACAGCAGGTATTTTCATTTTTTATCCAGGAGACGGAAATGTCATACAGTGGCGAACGAGATAACTTTGCACCCCATATGGCGCTGGTGCCAATGGTTATTGAACAGACCTCTCGAGGTGAACGTTCTTTTGATATCTACTCCCGTCTGCTTAAAGAACGCGTTATCTTCATGACCGGCCAGGTGGAAGACCACATGGCGAACCTGATCGTCGCGCAGATGCTGTTTCTGGAAGCGGAAAACCCGGAAAAAGACATTTACCTGTACATTAACTCCCCAGGCGGCGTGATCACTGCCGGGATGTCCATTTACGATACCATGCAGTTCATTAAGCCTGATGTGAGCACCATTTGTATGGGCCAGGCGGCATCGATGGGCGCATTCCTGCTGACCGCAGGGGCGAAAGGTAAGCGTTTCTGCCTGCCAAACTCGCGCGTAATGATTCACCAGCCGCTGGGCGGGTACCAGGGCCAGGCGACAGATATTGAAATTCATGCCCGTGAAATCCTGAAGGTAAAAGGGCGCATGAATGAACTTATGGCTCATCACACGGGTCAATCATTAGAGCAGATCGAGCGTGATACCGAGCGCGATCGCTTCCTGTCCGCACCAGAGGCAGTAGAGTACGGCTTAGTCGACTCCATTTTGACCCACCGTAATTGATGCCCACGGCGCGGGTGTGCCGCTATACTATGGTAGGGCGGCACCTGGCTTACCAGCAGCCTGCGTCTGAGAATGGCATTTGCGTCGTCATGTGCGGCACAAAGAACTTAAAAAGAGGTTTTGACTCATGACAGATAAACGCAAAGATGGATCGGGCAAACTGTTGTACTGCTCTTTTTGCGGCAAAAGCCAGCATGAAGTGCGCAAACTGATTGCCGGGCCATCCGTGTATATCTGCGACGAATGTGTCGACTTATGTAACGACATCATCCGCGAAGAGATTAAAGAAGTTGCACCACACCGTGAGCGCAGCGCGTTACCGACGCCGCATGAGATCCGTCATCATCTTGATGACTACGTCATCGGTCAGGAACAGGCGAAAAAAGTGCTGGCAGTGGCGGTGTACAACCACTACAAACGTCTGCGTAACGGGGATAACAGCAACGGCGTTGAGCTGGGCAAAAGTAACATTTTGCTGATCGGCCCAACCGGTTCCGGTAAAACCCTGCTGGCAGAAACGCTGGCACGTCTGCTGGATGTTCCGTTTACCATGGCGGATGCCACCACCCTGACCGAAGCTGGTTATGTGGGTGAGGATGTGGAAAACATCATCCAGAAACTGCTGCAGAAGTGCGATTACGACGTACAGAAAGCCCAGCGCGGTATCGTGTATATCGATGAGATTGACAAAATCTCGCGTAAATCAGATAACCCGTCGATCACCCGTGACGTCTCCGGTGAAGGCGTGCAGCAGGCATTGCTGAAACTGATCGAAGGCACGGTTGCTGCTGTTCCACCGCAGGGGGGCCGTAAGCATCCGCAGCAGGAGTTCCTGCAGGTTGATACGTCCAAAATCCTGTTTATCTGTGGCGGTGCGTTTGCCGGCCTGGATAAAGTCATTGCTAACCGTGTTGAAACCGGCTCGGGTATTGGCTTTGGCGCCACGGTGAAGGCGAAGTCTGAAAAAGCGAAAGAGGGCGAACTGCTGACCCAGGTTGAGCCAGAAGATCTGATCAAGTTTGGTCTGATCCCTGAGTTCATTGGCCGTCTGCCGGTTGTCGCCACCCTGACAGAACTGAGTGAAGACGCGCTGATTCAGATCCTGAAAGAGCCGAAAAACGCCCTGACCAAGCAGTACCAGGCGTTGTTCAATCTGGAAGGCGTTGAGCTGGAGTTCCGCGACGAAGCGCTGGATGCGATTGCCAAGAAAGCGATGGCACGTAAAACCGGTGCGCGTGGTCTGCGTTCAATCGTTGAAGCTGCTCTGCTCGATACCATGTACGACCTTCCGTCAATGGAAGAGGTCGAAAAAGTGGTTATCGACGAGTCGGTCATTGCCGGCCAAAGCAAGCCGCTGCTGATTTACGGTACGCCGGAAGCGCAGCAGGCATCTGGCGAATAATTCACCAGGTCATACAAGCAGTTAATCAAAAAGGGGGGATTTAATCCCCCCTTTTATTTTTCCGTAAACATGGCGTTGAATGTGTGGGAATCATCCCCATATACTGGATTACATGTTAATGGTTGCATGAAGCACAGTCCTGCAACCTGCTTACCTGGCGGACACTAAACTAAGAGAGAGCTCTATGAATCCTGAGCGTTCTGAACGCATTGAAATCCCCGTATTGCCGTTGCGCGATGTGGTGGTTTATCCGCACATGGTCATACCCTTATTTGTAGGGCGGGAAAAATCTATCCGTTGCCTTGAAGCCGCCATGGATCATGATAAAAAAATCATGCTGGTTGCGCAGAAAGAAGCATCAACGGATGAGCCGGGTGTAAACGATCTTTTCACCGTCGGGACCGTGGCCTCTATTTTACAAATGCTGAAGCTGCCTGATGGCACCGTCAAGGTGCTGGTCGAGGGGCTGCAGCGTGCGCGTATTACCACGCTATCTGATGATGGCGAACACTTCGCAGCAAAAGCCGAATACCTGGACTCACCTCAGCTTGACGAGCGTGAGCAGGAGGTGCTGGTNNATCAGTCAGTTTGAAGGCTATATCAAGCTGAACAAAAAAATCCCGCCAGAAGTGCTGACGTCGCTGAACAGCATCGACGATCCTGCACGTCTGGCCGACACCATCGCTGCGCACATGCCGCTGAAGCTGGCTGACAAACAGTCCGTGCTGGAGATGTCCGACGTTAACGAGCGTCTGGAATATCTGATGGCGATGATGGAGTCTGAAATCGATCTGCTGCAGGTTGAGAAGCGCATTCGCAACCGCGTGAAAAAGCAGATGGAGAAATCTCAGCGCGAGTACTATCTGAACGAGCAGATGAAGGCCATTCAGAAAGAGCTCGGTGAGATGGATGACGCACCGGACGAAAACGAAGCGCTGAAGCGTAAGATCGACGCGGCGAAAATGCCGAAAGAGGCAAAAGAGAAGGCCGAAGCAGAACTGCAGAAGCTGAAAATGATGTCTCCGATGTCGGCGGAAGCGACCGTTGTACGCGGCTATATCGAGTGGATGGTTCAGGTTCCGTGGAACGCCCGCAGCAAGGTTAAAAAAGACCTGCGTCAGGCCCAGGAGATTCTGGATACCGACCACTATGGTCTTGAGCGCGTCAAAGACCGCATCCTTGAGTATCTCGCGGTTCAAAGCCGTGTTAACAAGCTCAAGGGCCCAATTTTGTGCCTGGTCGGGCCGCCGGGGGTGGGTAAAACCTCGCTGGGGCAGTCCATTGCCAAAGCCACCGGACGTAAATACATCCGTATGGCGCTGGGCGGCGTGCGTGACGAAGCGGAAATTCGCGGTCACCGTCGGACCTACATTGGTTCAATGCCGGGCAAACTGATCCAGAAAATGGCGAAAGTGGGGGTTAAAAACCCGCTGTTCCTGCTGGATGAGATCGACAAAATGTCGTCCGACATGCGTGGCGATCCGGCTTCAGCCCTGCTTGAAGTGCTGGATCCAGAGCAGAACGTGGCGTTCAGCGATCACTACCTGGAAGTGGACTACGACCTTAGCGATGTGATGTTCGTGGCGACCTCCAACTCCATGAACATCCCGGCTCCGCTGCTGGATCGTATGGAAGTGATCCGTCTTTCTGGCTACACCGAAGACGAAAAACTGAATATTGCCCGTCGTCACCTGCTGTCGAAGCAGATTGAACGTAACGCACTGAAAGAAAGCGAATTGACCGTTGATGACAGCGCGATCATCGGCATTATTCGTTACTACACCCGTGAAGCGGGCGTGCGTAGCCTGGAGCGTGAAATCTCCAAGCTGTGTCGTAAAGCGGTGAAACAGCTGCTGCTCGACAAGACGTTGAAGCATATTGAAATTAATGGCGACAATCTGCACGAATACCTCGGTGTTCAGCGCTACGACTATGGCCGTGCGGACAGCGAAAACCGCGTGGGCCAGGTGACCGGTCTGGCGTGGACGGAAGTGGGCGGCGATCTGCTGACCATCGAAACCGCCTGCGTACCGGGTAAAGGCAAACTCACCTACACCGGCTCGCTGGGTGAAGTGATGCAGGAGTCCATTCAGGCTGCGCTGACCGTGGTGCGCGCGCGTGCGGAAAAACTGGGTATCAATCCGGACTTTTACGAAAAACGCGACATACACGTTCACGTCCCGGAAGGGGCAACGCCGAAGGATGGCCCAAGCGCGGGTATTGCGATGTGTAGCGCCCTGGTCTCCTGCCTGACCGGCAACCCGGTGCGTGCCGATGTGGCGATGACCGGTGAAATCACCCTGCGTGGCCAGGTCCTGCCGATTGGCGGTTTGAAAGAAAAACTGCTGGCAGCTCACCGTGGCGGCATTAAAACGGTCCTCATCCCGTATGAGAACAAGCGCGATCTGGAAGAGATTCCGGATAACGTTATCGCCGATCTGGATATCCATCCGGTGAAACGTATCGA
The DNA here is from genome assembly GCA_002360945.1 of Leclercia adecarboxylata. Classification (GTDB taxonomy): domain Bacteria; phylum Pseudomonadota; class Gammaproteobacteria; order Enterobacterales; family Enterobacteriaceae; genus Enterobacter; species Enterobacter adecarboxylatus_B. The sequence continues at coordinate 201,121 of DERO01000008.1, forward strand.
GGAAGTTCTGACCCTTGCACTGCAGAACGAGCCTTACGGAATGCAGGTTGTGACCGCAAAATAGTGACCTCGCGCAAAGAGCGTCAATAAAAACAAGGCTGGTGAGCCATTTCGGGCTTGCCAGCCTTTTTTTGTATAGCTAATTTAGATTGCTGATTGGGCCAGCCATCAACAACGGGTGTTGTAAGGTCATGGCAGGCCTGATATAACTGCTGCGCGGTCGCGTTGTGAAGGATTCAGGCGCGATATAAATTATAAAGAGAGGAAGAGAAGAGTGAATAAATCTCAACTGATTGACAAAATTGCTGCGGGTGCTGATATCTCCAAAGCTGCGGCTGGACGTGCGTTAGATGCTTTGATTGCTTCTGTTACCGAATCTCTGCAGGCTGGGGACGACGTGGCGCTGGTAGGTTTTGGTACTTTTGCTGTTAAAGAGCGTGCTGCCCGTACTGGCCGCAACCCTCAGACCGGTAAAGAGATCACCATCGCTGCTGCTAAAGTTCCGGGCTTCCGCGCCGGCAAAGCGCTGAAAGACGCAGTAAACTGATCGCTTTCTTACTTCAGGGAAGTTGAAAAGTACAAGGGCGCATCATTTGATGTGCCTTTTTTGTTTGTCCAGGCCTGATTTATGTGAGTTTATGCGAGTTGTGGGCTGACAATCGCCCCGGTTTCTTGTCACAATACGTCTTTACGCGCTGCGGTCAGGATTTCCGCCAGCGTCAGGTCACCAGTCACCTACAGCGGAGTGTGGTTACACCATGATGGACAGCTTACGCACGGCTGCTAACAGTCTCGTGCTCAAGATTATTTTCGGTATCATTATCGTGTCGTTCATATTGACCGGCGTGAGCGGATACCTGATTGGCGGTAGTGCAAACTACGCCGCAAAAGTGAACGATCAGGAAATCAGCCGTGGGCAGTTTGAGAATGCATTTGCCGGTGAACGTAACCGCATGCAGCAACAGCTGGGCGATCAGTTCTCTGAACTGGCGGCGAATGAAGGGTACATGAAAAACCTGCGTCAGCAGACGCTGAACCGTCTTATCGACGAAGCGTTGCTGGATCAGTACGCCCGTGACCTCGGTCTGAGCATCAGCGACGATCAGGTTAAGAAAGCCATTTTCTCCACCCCGGCTTTCCAGAATGACGGCAAATTCGATAACACCCGCTATAACGCGATCGTGAATCAGATGGGGATGACGCCGGATCAATACGCTCAGGCGCTGCGTAACCAGCTTACCACTCAGCAGCTGATCAACGCCGTCGTCGGCACCGACTTCATGCTCAAAGGCGAAGCGGATGAACTGGCGACGCTGGTCTCTCAGCAGCGCGTCGTGCGCGAAGCCACTTTCGACGTTAACGCCCTGGCCGCTAAGCAGCAGGCGAGCGACGAAGAGGTGAAGAGCTACTACGAGCAGAACAAAAATAACTTCACCGCGCCGGAGCAGTTCCGCGTGAGCTACATCAAGCTGGATGCGGCTACGATGCAGGAAAACGCCTCCGATGCGGAGATCCAGTCTTACTACGATCAGCATCAGGATCAGTTCACTCAGCCACAGCGTAACCGTTTCAGCGTGATTCAGACCAAAACTGAAGCCGACGCCAAAGCGGCGCTGGACGAGCTGAACAAAGGCACCGACTTCGCGACGGTCGCGAAAGAGAAATCCACCGATATCATCTCTGCCAAAAACGGCGGTGACATGGGCTGGCTGGAAGAGGGCACTACGCCGGACGAGCTGAAAAATGCCGGTCTGAAAGAGAAAGGTCAACTTTCTGGTGTGATCAAATCCTCCGTCGGCTTCCTGGTGGTGCGTCTCGATGACATCACCCCTGCGACCACCAAACCGCTGGCTGACGTTCGTGATGACATCGCGGCGAAAGTGAAGCAGGAGAAAGCGCTGGATGGCTTCTATGCGTTGCAGCAGAAAGTGAGCGACGCGGCCAGCAATGACAACGAATCGCTGGCGGGCGCTGAGCAGGCTGCGGGTGCGAAAGCCGTCACTACTGGCTGGTTTGGTCATGACAACCTGCCGGAAGAGCTGAACTTCAAGCCGGTTGCAGATGCCATCTTCAATGGCGGTCTGGTTGGCGAAAACGGCACGCCGGGCAGCAACTCTGACATCATCACCGTTGACGGCGATCGCGCTTTCGTTCTGCGCGTGAGCGAGCACAAGCCAGAAGCGATCAAGCCGCTGGATGAGGTGAAAGACCAAATCACTGCGCTGGTGAAGCATAACAAAGCCGTGCAACAGGCGAAGCTGGACGCTGAAAAGCTGCTGGCCGAGCTGAAAGCCGGTAAAGGTGACGAGGCGCTGAAAGCGGTTGGCCTGAGCTTTGGCGAGGCCAAAACGCTGAGCCGTACCGGTCAGGATCCGATCAGCCAGGCGGCATTCGGCCTGAGCCTGCCGACGAAAGACAAGCCGAGCTTCGGTATCGCCAACGATATGCAGGGCAACGTGGTGGTTCTGGCGCTGGACGAAGTGAAAGCGGGCACCATGCCGGAAGCGCAGAAGAAAGCGATGGTTCAGGGTATCACCCAGAACAACGCGCAAATTGCCTTCGAAGCACTGATGAGCAACCTGCGTAAAGAAGCCAAAATCAAGCTGGGCGATATCATCACCCAGCAGTAATTACGTAGCTGCTCGCAAATTTTAGCAACGTATTGCAACACCAAAAGGCCGCTTTCGCGGCCTTTTCCATTTCTGCAATCTGCTGTTTGTCCCGGAAAAGCGGCCCGTTTATGGTGAGTGGGCTGTCAACAAACAAGGAGAAAACAGCATGAAACATGGAATCAAAGCCCTCTTTATTACGCTTGCCTTTATGTCTGCCGGGATGAGCCACTGTGCGCTTGCGGCGACACCTGCCGCCAAAACGCAGACCGCGCAAGGCCGGTCCGATACGCCGCCCCTCGCCACCTCACCCCAGCAGTCGAAAGCGACGGAAGCGGAGAAGGGACGGATCAGCATCAACTCCGCCCCGGCGGAGGAGCTGGCGCGGGTGATGAACGGCGTGGGGCTGAAGAAAGCCCAGGCGATCGTCAGCTACCGTGAAGAGTACGGCCCCTTCAAAACCCTCGATGATCTGAAGCAGGTCCCCGGCATGGGTGGGGCGCTGGTGGAGCGTAATCTTCCATTCCTGACGCTGTAATAACTTGCACAGTGGCAAAAATTTGCCAGGATAAAGAGGTCATACCAGTTATGACCTCTGAATCTTATAAATAACAACTCTTAAGGCTATTGCGCTATGCAGACTCAAATCAAAGTACGCGGCTACCATCTGGATGTTTACCAACACGTTAATAACGCACGTTATCTGGAGTTTCTTGAAGAGGCGCGCTGGGACGGGCTGGAAAACAGCGAAAGTTTTCAGTGGATGACCGAGCGTCGTATCGCCTTTGTAGTGGCGAACATCAACATTAACTACCGCCGCCCCGCAGTCCTCAGCGATCTCCTCACCGTTACCAGCCAACTGCAGCAGCTGAACGGCAAAAGCGGAGTGTTAAGTCAGGTGGTGACGCTTGAGCCAGAAGGGCAGGTGGTGGCTGATGCGCTGATCACTTTTGTCTGCATCGATCTAAAAACGCAGAAAGCGTTGCCGCTGGAAGGAGAGTTACGTGAGAAGCTGGAGCTGTTAATCAAATAGCCCCGCATTCTGATGCCGGGCGAAGCGGATCCTTCCCCCGGCAGACTGGCCACGATTAGTTAAGACCGGTTTTCTTTTTCAGCGCTGCCATTACTCCGGTTTTATCCGCCAGGTAGTGGTTCAGGCCATTGGCGCGCAGGTTACAGGCGGCGCACTGGCCGCAGCCATCGCCCTGAATGCCGTTGTAGCAGGTCAGCGTTTCGTTTTGCACCAGATCCAGCTTGCCCCAGTAGTCGGCCAGCGCCCAGGTTTCGGCTTTATCGAGCCACATCAGCGGCGTTTCGAAGCGGATATCTTTGGCCATCCCCAGATTCACCGCATGGTTGAGCGCTTTCACAAACTCGTCGCGGCAGTCCGGGTAGCCGGAGAAGTCGGTTTCGCACACGCCGGTAATGATTGCTTCGGCTTTGACCTGGTAGGCGTAGATGGCTGTCAGGGTCAGGAAGAGGATATTACGTCCCGGCACGAAGGTATTCGGGATCCCCTCGGCATTCGGTTCGTAGTCCGGTACCGGAATGCTGTCGCGGGTGAGGCTGCTCACCGCCAGTTCGTTCAGCAGGGTGACATCCAGAACCTTATGCGCTCGTGCACCGAGTTTCGCCGCCAGTTTCTGCGCGACCGCAATTTCTTCGCTATGGCGTTGACCATAGTTAAAGGTCACACAATGAACTTCATCATATTGCTGCAGAGCCTGAACCAGACAGGTCGTGGAGTCCTGGCCTCCACTGAACACGACAACGGCACGTTTCATTAGTCTTCCCAACTTTGACGGTTAAAGACGTATGGTAACGTCTGCCCATGACGGCGACCAGCTCCTTCACGTTTTCGGCGCCGGCAGCCAGGCCTCGGTAAAATCAAACCAGCCGCGCGGATTCAGGCGGATGCCGTTCACCCCCGGCGGGGCGCTGATTTGATACTGATAGTTAAACAGCGGCGTCAGAACGGCACGCTCCATTAACTGCGAGAACACCTCTTTCAACGCCAGATGGCGCGCCGCAGCGTCGGGCAGAACCTGAACCGCATCCAGCGTCGCCATAAGGTGCGCAAACTGCGGGGCGCTGAGCAGATACGGCCAGAGCGCATCGCAGCGCAACCACTGCTCAAGGGTGTATTCTGGCGCTTCGCCAATCAGCCTGTCGCCCATCATGATATCGGCATCCGCAAGGGCGGTGCAGCCATCCCATGTTTTCGCGTCATGAAAAATCACCGTCAACTGACAGCCTTCTTGCGCCAGGTAGCGTTTAAGCTGCTCCGCCATGGTGTGTAACTCCACTGGCAGGTGATAGATCAGGGTGAGCATCTCCGGCAGGGCGGTGGTGTGCGCCTGCGGCCACTGCGGGATTGTCCAGCCTGGCAGCAACTCCTGGGTCGGGGTGATGAGATTCTCGTCCAGCGGCAGCGTATGCAGCAGCGAGGTGTGATGAATGATGTCGATCAGCCTGCGGGCCTGCGCCTCGCTTAACTTACCGCTCTGTTTCAGCGTGAGATAGCAAAAACCAAGGCTGATGCTGTTACTGACCAGCCGCAGACTGGCAAGCTCCTCCGGTTCGCCAATGGCGATCTGCACCGGATGGCGGCAGCTGGTGCCTAAATCCTGGTCAAAAAGCTGGGGGGTGATCCAGTATTCGATCGCTTTCAGCAGTGGATGCCCCAGATGGTACTGCTCGTGGCTTTCCAGCCGGACCAGATCCGCATCGAAGATCGCCAGCCGGAACGGTCCGCTTCCCGTCAGGGGCTGTTCAGGGTGGGCAAGGCGGCTGCAGTAGCTTGCCAGACGGTGCGCCAGCCAGTAATCCGGCTGCTGTAACACGAAGGTCAGGCACTGCGGGTGAGTCACCTCAATCTGCCTGACGCTGTTAAACAGTTTGCGCAGCGCGGGCAGGGTGAGCAGCCTCATCAGCTGGCTCTGTAGTTGGGCCGCCTCGACTTTGTCACCGTTATGCCAGTGCAGGGTGGAGCGAATGTAGAAGTGCCAGCGCAGCCCGTCGGCAGAAATCTCCCAGTGATGCGCCAGATCGCCCCCCGGCTCGCTGCTGGTGTCGTTGAAGCGCGTCAAACCGGAAAAGATCTGCCCGACCAGATGCTGCTCAGCACGGCCGGGTAAAAAGCCCGGATGGAGCGGATCGAGGGGACGGTAATAGGGAATGCGCAGCGTCGGGGTGTTGTTCTGCCACTGTCCACCCAGAAAAGGGTGCAACAGGGCACGCAGCGCCTGGGGTGCCAGCTGGGCCAGCTCCAGAGCGTTGTGCTGCTGCCCATTTTTCAGTGCCTGTTCCATCATCGTATTGCGCAGTGATTCCGGCGTGACGTGAAAGCGCAGTTCGCCGCGCTTACCACGCCCGGGCTGGGCCTGCCAGCTGAGCCAGCCTGCCTCCTGGGCCTGACGCAAAAGCGTGCGCACGTGCCGCTCGCTGCAAAAGCAGCGGCTGGCCAGTTCGGCGACGCTCACCTGCTGCGGCGCACCGGCTGAGGGTTGCCACAGTCGCTGGTACTGATTAAGTCGATTAAGCTGGCGCATAGTAAACCCGGAACAATAATTTCCATCTATTCAGTATTACTTCCGTATATATCACGCAATACTGATGCACAAGTTAACCCCCTCACATTTTCGGAGTTCCCATGGCGCGGCTGGCTGCATTTGATATGGACGGTACCTTGTTAATGCCGGATCACCGTTTAGGCGACAGGACGCTGAGTACGCTGAAGCGGCTGCATGAGCGCGACATTACGCTCACCTTTGCCACGGGACGCCATGTGCTGGAGATGCGCCATCTGATGGGCGCGCTTTCCCTCGATGCCTTTCTGATTACCGGCAACGGCACGCGGATTCACTCTCTGGAGGGGGAGGTACTCTATCGTCAGGATTTGGCCCCGGACGTGGCGGAGCAGGTGTTGCATACCACCTGGGACACCCAGGCCAGCATCCACGTGTTTAACGACACCGGCTGGCTGACCGGGAAGGAAATTCCGGCGCTGCTGGAGGCGCATGTCTACAGCGGCTTCCAGTATCAGCTGACCGATCTGCGCCGTATTCCGGCGCACGCGGTGACCAAAATCTGTTTTTGCGGCGATCACGACGATTTGTGCCGCCTGCGCATTCAGCTTAACGAGGCGCTGGGCAATCGTGCGCATCTTACTTTCTCGGCCATCGATTGCCTGGAGGTGCTGCCGGTCGGATGCAACAAAGGGTCCGCCCTGGCGGTGCTGAGTGAGCATCTGGGCTTAACCTTGCAGGAGTGTATGGCGTTTGGCGACGCGATGAACGATCGCGAGATGCTGGGCAGCGTGGGCCGCGGCCTGATTATGGGCAATGCGATGCCACAACTGATCGCCGAGCTCTCGCATTTACCGGTTATCGGACACTGCCGCAACGAGGCCGTGTCCCATTTCTTAACCCATTGGCTGGATACACCCGATCTTCCTTATTCCCCCGAATAGTGAGACCCTTCCAGCAAGCCAGACGACAGTCTGGCTTTTTTTATTTCACCAGCCGGGCAATCTCTGCCAGCCACGGCGTCACGTCGCCAATGTGGGTTTTCACCCAATCGGCGTTGTAGTAGGTCTCCAGGTAGCGTTCGCCGCTATCGCACAGCAGGGTGACGATGGAGCCGGTTTGCCCCGCGTCGCGCATCCGCGCCGCCAGCTGCAGCGCGCCCCACATATTGGTCCCGGTAGAGGCCCCGACCTTACGGCCAAGCTGCGTTTCCAGCCAGTGGGCAGTAGCGACGCTGGCGGCATCCGGCACGCGGAGCATCTCGTCCACCACGTCAGGGATAAACGACGGCTCGACGCGCGGGCGGCCAATCCCTTCGATTTTGCTGCCCACCGGGCTGCGCAGGGCCGGATCGCGCTGCTGCCAGTAGTCCAGGAACACCGAGTTCTGCGGATCCACCACCATCAGGCGCGTATCGTAGCCCTGGCAGCGAATGTAGCGGCCAATGGTGGCCGAGGTACCGCCGGTGCCGGCGCTCATCACAATATGGGCCGGTACCGGATGCGGCTCATTTTGCATCTGGCGGAAAATACTGTCGGCGATATTGTTATTGCCGCGCCAGTCCGTTGCCCGCTCGGCAAAGGTAAATTGATCCATATAGTGACCGTTCAGCTCCCGGGCCAGCATCTCCGAAGCCGCATAAATTTCACAGGCGCTTTCCACAAAGTGGCAGCGGCCGCCGTAAAATTCGATCTGTTCGATTTTGCGTTTCGCGGTGCAGGAAGGCATCACGGCGATAAACGGCAGGCCGAGCAGACGAGCAAAATACGCTTCCGAAACGGCGGTTGAGCCGGAAGAGGATTCAATGATGGTGGTACCTTCATTGATCCAGCCGTTACACAGCCCGTACAGGAACAGCGAGCGTGCCAGACGGTGCTTCAGGCTGCCGGTCGGGTGGGTGCTTTCGTCTTTCAGATAGAGCTGAATACCGGCAAAACCCGGCAGGCTCAGGCGAATAAGGTGTGTGTCCGCCGAGCGTTGGTAATCGGCGTTAATTTCACTGATGGCGTTTTTAACCCAGGCGCTGTTCATCTCAGTCATCCGTTTGTCATTTTGTGCCCAGCATAGCGAAAAGCACAGAAAAAATTGTTGCTATCTGGCCTTTAAAATAGAATGTAAGGAGAAAAATTTTCTCTGGAGGGTGGATATGCTAGATAAAATTGACCGTAAGCTGCTGTCCTTACTGCAAAGCGACTGCACCCTCTCTTTGCAGGCGCTGGCGGATGCCGTTAATCTGACCACCACGCCCTGCTGGAAACGCCTCAAGCGACTCGAAGATGAAGGGATCCTGCTGGGACGCGTGGCGCTGCTCGATCCTGAAAAACTGGGGCTTGGACTGACCGCGTTTGTTCTGATAAAAACGCAGCACCACAGCAGCGACTGGTACTGCGGGTTCGTCAGCGTGGTATCGGAGATGCCGGAAGTGCTGGGTTTCTGGCGCATGGCGGGCGAATACGACTACCTGATGCGCGTTCAGGTAGCGGACATGAAACGCTATGATGATTTCTATAAACGGCTGGTCAACAGCGTGCCAGGTCTGTCGAATGTCACCTCCAGCTTCGCGATGGAACAGATAAAATACACCACCGCCTTACCCATTGAATAACTTCCCGGTGCTGCCGGAATACGATCCTCAGGAAAAGACCGCGTGCGATTATTTGCTCAGTTAAGCTGGTACTTCCGCCGGGAGTGGCAACGCTATCTCGGTGCAGTGGCCCTGCTTATTATCATTGCCGTTCTGCAACTCATTCCGCCGAAAGTGGTGGGCTATGTCGTGGATGGCGTAACGGAACAGCATTACACCACCGCACGGGTGATGATGTGGATCGGCACCCTGGTGCTGACGGCGGTAGTGGTCTATCTGCTGCGCTATGTCTGGCGCGTGCTGCTGTTCGGGGCCTCTTACCAGCTGGCGGTAGAGTTGCGGGAAGATTTTTACCGTCAGCTCAGCCGTCAGCATCCGGAATTTTACCTGCGCCACCGCACCGGGGACCTGATCGCCCGCGCCACCAACGATGTGGATCGCGTGGTCTTTGCCGCCGGGGAGGGGGTATTAACTCTGGTCGACTCGCTGGTGATGGGCTGCGCGGTGCTGATTGTGATGTCGACCCAAATCAGCTGGCAGTTGACCCTGCTGGCGCTGCTGCCGATGCCGATTATGGCGCTGGCGATCAAACGCTATGGCGACCAGCTGCACCAGCGCTTCAAGCTGGCGCAGGCGGCGTTCTCCTCGCTCAACGATCGGACTCAGGAGAGCCTGACCAGTATCCGGATGATCAAAGCCTTCGGCCTGGAAGATCGCCAGTCGGCGCTGTTTGCCGCCGATGCCGCCGATACCGGGGCCAAAAACCTGCGCGTCGCCCGGATCGACGCCCGCTTTGATCCCACGATCTATATCGCCATTGGCACCGCCAACCTGCTGGCCATCGGCGGTGGTAGCTGGATGGTAATCAACGGCTCGCTGACCCTCGGTCAGCTGACCAGCTTTGCCATGTATCTGGGGCTAATGATCTGGCCGATGCTGGCTCTGGCCTGGATGTTTAACATTGTCGAGCGTGGCAGCGCGGCCTACAGCCGGATCCGCGCCATGCTCGCCGAAGCGCCGGTGGTCAACGACGGCAGCGAGCGTGTGCCGGACGGGCGCGGCGAGCTGAAATTCTCGGTACGAGCATTTGCCTACCCGCATACGGAAAAAAGGACGCTCGAAAACATCCATTTCACGCTGCAACCGGGGCAAATGCTGGGGATCTGCGGCCCGACCGGGGCGGGGAAAAGTACCGTGCTCTCGCTGATCCAGCGCCACTTTGATATTGACCAGGGCGAGATCCGTTTCCACGATATTCCGCTTACCCGACTGCAACTCGATAGCTGGCGCAGCCGCCTGGCGGTGGTGAGCCAGACGCCGTTCCTCTTCTCTGATACCGTCGCCAACAATATTGCGCTGGGTTGCCCTGAAGCGACCCGGGAAGCGATCGAGCACGTCGCCCGTCTTGCCAGTGTGCATGAAGATATCCTGCGCCTGCCCCAGGGATACGAAACCGAAGTGGGTGAGCGTGGCGTAATGCTCTCGGGCGGGCAGAAGCAGCGTATCTCCATTGCCCGCGCGCTGCTGCTCAATGCCGAGATCCTGATCCTCGACGATGCGCTTTCCGCCGTCGACGGTCGCACCGAACATCAGATCCTGCATAACCTGCGCCAGTGGGGGGAGGGGCGCACGGTGATCATCAGCGCCCATCGCCTGTCGGCCCTGACCGAGGCGAGCGAAATTCTGGTGATGCAGCACGGGCACGTTGCCCAGCGTGGACAGCATGAACAGCTGGCGGAGCAGCCGGGATGGTATCGCGATATGTATCGCTATCAACAACTGGAAGCGGCGCTGGATGATGTGCCGGACATGACCGAGGAGGCCACCGATGCGTAGTTTTTCCCAGCTGTGGCCCACCCTCAAACGCCTGCTGGCGTATGGCTCGCCGTGGCGCAAACCGCTGTCGCTGGCGGTGGTGCTGCTGTGGATTGCGGCAATTGCCGAAGTGACCGGCCCGCTGCTGATCAGCTATTTCATCGACAACATGGTGGCAAAAGACTACCTCCCGCTCGGCCTGGTGACCGGGCTGGCGGTGGCCTACGTTGGCCTGCAGCTGCTGGCGGCCGGGCTGCACTATGCCCAGTCGCTGCTGTTTAATCAGGCCGCCGTCGGGGTGGTGCAACAGCTGCGAACCGACGTCATGGACGCCGCCCTGCGCCAGCCGCTGAGCGCGTTCGATACCCAGCCCGTCGGACAGATCATTTCTCGCGTCACCAACGATACCGAAGTGATCCGCGATCTCTATGTCACGGTGGTGGCCACGGTGCTGCGCAGCGCCGCCCTGGTCGGTGCCATGCTGGTGGCGATGTTCAGCCTCGAGTGGCGCATGGCGCTGGTAGCGATGGGGATCTTCCCGGCGGTGATGATTGTGATGGTCATCTATCAACGCTACAGCACGCCGATTGTCCGTCGCGTGCGGGCCTATCTTGCGGATATCAACGATGGCTTCAACGAAGTCATCAACGGCATGAGCGTTATCCAGCAGTTCCGCCAGCAGGAGCGCTTTGGCGAGCGGATGGGCGAGGCCAGTCGCTCCCACTATATGGCGCGTATGCAGACCCTGCGGCTGGATGGTTTTCTCCTGCGTCCGCTGCTCAGCCTGTTTTCGGCGCTGGTGCTGTGCGGGCTGCTGATGCAGTTTGGTTTTGCCGCTGGTGGCACCATTGAGGTTGGGGTGCTGTACGCCTTTATCAGCTATCTGGGCCGTCTTAACGAGCCCCTGATCGAGCTGACTACCCAGCAGTCGATGCTGCAGCAGGCGGTGGTCGCCGGTGAGCGCGTCTTCGAGCTGATGGATCGCCCGCGTCAGGCCTACGGTAATGACAATCGTGACCTGCAGAGCGGCACCATTGAGTTTGATAAGGTCTCCTTTGCCTATCGCGAGGACCGACTGGTCTTACAGGATATCGATCTGAACGTGCCGTCCAGGAGTTTCGTCGCGCTGGTCGGCCATACCGGCAGCGGAAAAAGTACCCTCGCCAGCCTGCTGATGGGCTACTACCCCCTCACCGAAGGGGAAATTCGCCTCGACGGGCGTCCGCTCTCCACCCTGAGCCACGCCGTGCTGCGTAAAGGGGTGGCGATGGTGCAACAGGATCCGGTGGTGCTGGCCGACACCTTCTTCGCCAACGTCACGCTCGGGCGACCGTTTAGCGAGGAGCAGGTGTGGGACGTGCTGGAGAAAGTGCAACTGGCGGAGCTGGCACGCGGCCTGCACGACGGCATTCACACCCGGTTGGGCGAGCAGGGGAATAACCTCTCGGTGGGGCAGAAACAGTTGTTGGCCCTTGCCCGGGTGCTGATTGATACGCCGCAGGTGCTGATCCTTGATGAAGCTACGGCCAGCATCGATTCCGGTACCGAGCAGGCGATCCAGCAGGCGCTGGCCGCAGTGCGTGAACATACCACCCTGGTGGTGATCGCCCACCGCCTGTCGACCATTGTCGAGGCGGATACCATTCTGGTGCTTCATCGCGGCCAGGCGGTTGAGCGCGGCACCCATAAGCAACTGCTTGAGGCGAAAGGACGTTACTGGCAGATGTATCAGCTGCAGCTGGCCGGTGAAGAGCTGGCCGCCAGCACGCGCGAAGAGTCTCTCAGCGCCTGATGCACTAAAATTAAGCAACCTGCCAGCCGCTGAATCGGTTGGTGCAAAAATGAAACGCATCATGCACTGTCATGGTGCGTTTTTTTTCGTCCTTTCTCCGCCACGCCTCATCTTTCCTCTCTTTTCAATTCTGGCACACCGCTTGCAATACCTAATCAGTTCGCGAGCCATTACCGAATTCTGACTGGAGAGATATATGAAGCTGGTTACCGTGGTCATCAAACCATTCAAGCTCGAAGACGTGCGTGAAGCACTCTCTTCAATGGGTATTCAGGGACTGACCGTCACCGAGGTGAAAGGCTTTGGGCGACAGAAAGGTCATGCGGAGCTGTACCGTGGCGCCGAATACAGCGTCAACTTCCTGCCAAAAGTGAAGATTGACGTGGCGATCGCCGACGATCAGCTGGATGAAGTTATCGACGTAATTAGCAAAGCAGCCTACACCGGCAAAATTGGCGACGGCAAAATTTTCGTTGCTGAGCTGCAACGCGTTATTCGCATTCGTACAGGCGAAGCCGACGAAGCGGCACTGTAAAAAATCAGGCACACAGTGATAGGGATCGAGAAAATGAACACAACAACACTCAAAGCAGGTCTGGGGTCTCTGGCACTGCTGCCGGGGCTGGCACTGGCGGCACCGGCGGTCGCTGACAAAGCCGATAACGCCTTTATGATGATTTGCACCGCGCTGGTGCTGTTTATGACCATTCCGGGGATTGCGCTGTTTTACGGCGGCCTGATCCGCGGCAAAAACGTCCTCTCTATGCTCACGCAGGTGACGGTGACCTTCGCTCTGGTGTGCGTCCTGTGGGTGGTCTACGGCTACTCGCTGGCCTTCGGTGAAGGCAACGCCTTCTTCGGCAGCTTCAACTGGGCGATGCTGAAGAATATCGAGCTGACCGCGGTGATGGGCAGCTTCTATCAGTACATCCACGTGGCGTTCCAGGGCTCGTTCGCCTGTATCACCGTCGGGCTGATTGTTGGCGCGCTGGCGGAACGTATTCGCTTCTCCGCGGTGCTGATCTTCGTGGTGGTGTGGCTGACGCTCTCCTATGTGCCGGTGGCGCATATGGTCTGGGGCGGTGGTCTGCTGGCTTCCCATGGCGCGCTGGACTTTGCGGGCGGTACCGTGGTTCACATTAACGCCGCGGTAGCGGGCCTGGTAGGCGCATACCTGATTGGCAAACGCGTCGGTTTTGGCAAAGAGGCCTTCAAACCGCACAACCTGCCGATGGTCTTTACCGGCACCGCCATCCTCTACTTCGGCTGGTTTGGCTTTAACGCCGGTTCCGCCAGTGCAGCCAACGAGATCGCGGCGCTGGCCTTCGTGAACACCGTTATTGCGACGGCGGGTGCGATTCTTTCCTGGATCTTTGGCGAGTGGGCAGTACGCGGTAAACCTTCCCTGCTGGGTGCCTGTTCCGGTGCCATTGCGGGTCTGGTTGGCATCACCCCGGCCTGTGGTTTTGTCGGTGTCGGCGGCGCGCTGCTGGTCGGTATTGTGGCGGGTCTGGCCGGGCTGTGGGGCGTCACTGCGCTGAAACGTGTGCTACGTGTGGACGATCCTTGTGACGTCTTTGGCGTGCACGGCGTGTGCGGCATCGTCGGCTGCATCATGACCGGCATCTTCGCCTCTACCTCCCTGGGTGGCGTCGGCTACGCGGAAGGCGTGACCATGGGTCATCAGGTGCTGGTGCAGCTGGAAAGCATCGCTATCACGGTGGTCTGGTCTGGCGTCGTGGCCTTTATCGGCTACAAGCTGGCGGACATGACGGTGGGTCTGCGCGTACCGGAAGAGCAGGAGCGCGAAGGTCTGGACGTCAACAGCCACGGCGAGAATGCGTATAACGCCTGATAAACAGCAAAACGGCAACCTCAGTTGCCGTTTTTAGTGTTTGTTCCCTCTCCCCGTGGGAGAGGGTCAGGGTGAGGGCACCAGACCGCACACACCATCAACCACGATTACGCATCACCCCTTCCTGCACCGTAGACGCCACCAGCACCCCATCCTGCGTATAAAACTCACCGCGCACAAACCCGCGGGCGCTCGACGCCGAGGTACTCTCCACGCTGTACAGCAGCCAGTCGTTCATATCAAACGGACGGTGGAACCACATCGAATGGTCGATAGTGGCAACCTGCATCCCTTTTTCGAGGAAGCCCACGCCGTGCGGTTGCAGGGCAACCGGCAGGAAGTTGAAATCGGACGCATAGCCCAGCAGATACTGATGGACGCGGAAATCTTCCGGCACCGTGCCGTTGGCACGGATCCAGACCTGGCGCGCCGGCTCGGCGGTATGGCCCTTCATCGGGTTATGGAACTCTACCGGGCGGATCTCCAGCGGCTTGTCGCAGAGAAACTTCTCTTTAACCTGCGGAGGCAGCAGATGCGCCAGCGCGCGGGCAATATCCGTTTCAGACTTTAGCGCGTCCGGTGCCGGGGCAGGAGGCATCGTTTTTTGATGCTCATAGCCCGGCTCCGGCGCCTGGAATGAGGCGGTCATATAGAAGATCGGCTTGCCGTTCTGCACCGCCGCCACGCGACGGGCGCTGAAGCTGTTGCCGTCGCGCAGGACTTCCACGTCATAGACAATCGGTTTCTGGCTGTCGCCTGGGCGCAAAAAATAGCTGTGAAAGGAGTGCACAAAGCGTTCTGCAGGTACTGTCTCTTTAGCTGCGTAGAGGGCCTGCCCCACAACCTGACCGCCGAATACCTGGCGCAAGCCGAGATCTTCGCTTTGTCCCCGAAAGAGTCCTTCTTCAATTTTTTCCAGGTTTAATAATGTCAGCAGATTGCCTAGTGCCTGACTCATAGTCGTCCTCAATTAAAACGCCGTGGCGAAAGATAGGCAGAGTATAACGCAGAAATGGAAGTGGTCCGATGGGTGCAATAATCTGAATAACAGGGAGATTCCAGGCATAAATAATTGATGTGTGCCACACTTACTCTCGTTAACCTGGTATTAACCACTCATCTGGCGGTATCGATCCCGCTGGTGCATTGATGATAAGGAGAACTCAATGAAACTCGTGCACGCGTTAAGTGGTTTAGCGGTAGCGGTTGCTCTCTCTGCCTGTGCAGATAAAAGTGCAGACATCCAGACGCCAGCGCCAAACCCAAACACTGCTGCCGTGGCGGCTCAACCGACCATTCAGCAGCCAAATGTTTCCGGGACCATCTGGATCCGTCAGAAAGTGGCTTTGCCGCCGGATGCGGTATTAACTGTCACCCTGTCTGATGCCTCGCTGGCCGACTCTCCGTCGAAAGTGCTGGCGCAGCAGGCGACCCGTACTGAGGGTAAACAGGCCCCGTTCAAGTTTGAACTGCCGTTTAACCCGGCGGACGTGCAGCCTAACGCGCGTATCCTGCTGAGCGCAGCGATCACCATTAACGATCAGGTTGTGCTGATGACTGACATCGTGAAACCGGTGATTAATCAGGGCGGTACCAAAGCCGATCTGGTGCTGGTGCCCGTACAGCAGACTTCATTGCCGTTACAGCCTGGCGGCGGTGCGCCCACTACCGTACCCTCTACCTCGCCAACCCAGGTGAGCCCGTCTACGGCCACCCCGGCACCGACCCAGCTTTAAGGTCTCCAGCCCCTCTCGTCTGAGAGGGGCTTTTAGTACCGCCAGCGGTACTGCTGCAAATCGATCTGCCCTCCGCCTGATACCTGTACCCCTTCGCTGAGCAAGGCCTGACGCTGACGCTGTAAATCAGGGCCGGTTAAAGAGATCGCGCCGTGGCGATTCACCACCCGATGCCAGGGCAGGGTGCTCCCTTCCGGCAATCGTTTGAGAACGCCACCTACCTGTCGTGCCGCGCGCGGTGAACCCGCCAGCCGTGCTACCTCGCCATAGGTGGTGACCGTCCCCTCGGGAATCGAGGCCACTATCTGCCATACCCGTTGGGGAAAAGAGTCGTGTTCATCCATTTTTTGCTCCTGTGTTGAGAGCATAATAAAGATTACACGGCAGAACAGGAAGAAAGTGCGCACTCCGTAAACGCTTTGCGCAATAAACCATCACCCGGACGCCGTTAACTTGCAATTGCTATCGGGTACAGTAATAATGCGCCAGCGCGTTGGTTAACAACGCTCTCAATGGGGGCTCTGTTGGTTCTCCCGCAACGCTACTCTGTTCACCAGGTCAGGTCCGGAAGGAAGCAGCCAGGGCAGACGACGTGTGTGCCGGGATGTAGCTGGCAGGGCCCCCACCCATTTCTGCTCTCCGCAAAATTTCTCGTTTCCATCCATCATTCAGCAAATCCATGCCGCAGGCGCGTTTACCCATGGCAATAGTCATCACATGATATATTTCTGAGTTCGCCTGTTTATTTCGTTAATTGTCATCATACTGAAATGTGGTTGTCATTATTTTGTCACAAATGTTGTGCAGGGTAAGTGTGACATTTTTATGATATATAAGCAGGCAATATATATCTGGATAATAATGATAACTTCGTGTATTAATTTAACAAATTGATGTCAAGGACGTAGCCACCATGACCACTGCCGTGCTGAATGTAAAAATTGACGAAGCGCTAAAAGAGAAGCTTCGTCATTACGCAGAAGTGAATAATGAGAATCTCAGCGTTACCACAGAGAAACTGCTGCAAATGGCCTTTGCTGTAGCAGACGAGGCGGGAGTAACGGAAGAGGATATCGACAATCAACATACGGAAGAAGAGAGCGTAGCACCTTTTACTCCTAAAGAAATCAAAGCATTAAGAAAGATTCTGAAGAAGAAAAAATGAAACAACATCAGCAATCAACCGCCAGCAGCTACACGGAAGCCTGTACGCTTCTGCGCTCTGGCTATGTCAAACATGTCCGCCTGGGCTGGGATGTTGGCAGTGATGAGTTCTTTCGAATTGCGTCTGACTGGTGTGATACCGGCGCAAAAATAAAGAAAGAAGGTGATAGTTTTGTTATTTCCCTGAAAGGTTTCCCTATCCCTGCTCAGCACTGATTTCCTTCCTGCTGAAAATGTCTGACTGTAACCATTACAGTCAGACATTTTTAAATCGCCCTTTCTGCGCCGTTATTTGTGCGCCCGCTCACTTTTTGCCGGTAATAAATATTGCCGTTGCAGGCGTTATACAAGGGTACGCTTGAATGATTGCCCGCTTTTATTCAGCGCCAGCCACAGCGGCTTGATCCGCACCAGTGCACTTTCCAGCTCAGCAGGTTCCAGCGAAAAGGGCATCCGTAGAAAGCGGTCAAAGGCTCCGGAAAGGCCAAAGCGCGTCCCGGTTCCCAGATGAATACCTGCCGCTTCGGCGCGGGCAGCCAGTTGAGTGGCCAGCATATCCGGCAGCTCCACCCAGTAGGAGAGCCCGCCTTCCGGCATCTGGAAACGCCACTGTGGAAAATGTTCCCGCAATAACGCCGCGCAGCGATCGCGTCGCTCACGCAGCATCTGCCGCCGCGCCGGTAAAAAGGTGTCGCCATTCTCAATCAGCCACAGGGTTGCCAGTTGCTCCAGCAGCGGCGAGCCAAGATCGAGGGTATCGCGGGTTTGCGCCAGGGTTGCGATAGTGCGCGCCGGAGCACGAACCCAGCCCAGACGCAGGCCTCCCCAGAAACTTTTTCCCGCCGAGCCGAGGGTAATGACATTGCCGTTCGGGCAGAAGGCGGCCAGCGGCGGCGGGGGAGGAGCATCGAACCAGAGATCGACCATGGTTTCATCCACCACCAGCGTGGTACGGGCCCGGGCGGCAATAGCGGCGATGGCCTCACGGCTGGCGGCGTCCATGCAGCGGCCGGTAGGATTGTGAAAGTCCGGCATCAGGTAAGCCAGGTGAGGCGCGGTCTGGGCGAGGGTGGCGGCAAAGCCGTCGATATCCCAGCCGGTTTGCGGTAGCGATACGCCAACCGGCCGACAGGATGCCCCCTGAATGGCGGCGATAGCCAGCGGGTAGGTAGGATGATCCACCACCACCCGATCGCCGGGGCCGGTAAACATCCGCAGCACCAGCGCCAGCCCGCTGACCGCACCGTTCACCACCATCACCTCCTCCGGCCGGGTAGGCAGACCGCGTGCGGTGTAGCGTGCGGCGATGGCCTCGCGCAGCGCCAGCAATCCCAGCTGGTCGTAGCCGGTTTGCGTCAGATGCTGCGTAATGGCGGTCAGGGCGTGGGTATAAGCCTGATGGATCTCCGGCCCGGCACCCAGTGCCGCGGTGGAGAGGTCCAACGCTGCACTGGCGTTGGCGCGGGTCGGGGGCGTGCGGTTGTCGGGCAGGATCACCCGGGATCCGCTGCCGTGGCGGCTTTCGAGGTAGCCTTCATCGCGCAGATGCGCAAGCGCGCTGCTGACGGTGGTACGGCTCACCTCCAGGGTTAAGGCCAGCTCGCGTTCGCCCGGCAGGCGGGTATCCAGCGCCAGCCTGCCGTCGAGGATCAGCAGGCGTAGCGCATCGGCCAACTGACGCCATAGCGGGGTGCGGGAGGTCTCCTGCTGCCAGTGGCCCAGCAGGCGAACTAATGACTGGCTTCCAAAACGACGCGATGACATAAGCAGTCCACTTTTTCAAAACTGGACATTAATCATAGGGCCATTTCGGGTAATGATGAAAGCAGAGATAACCGGAGAAAGATCATGTTACGTCGATTACTTCAGCTTTACGTCGGATTAAGCCTGTATGGCCTGTCAACGGCGATGTTTGTGCGAGCGGATCTGGGGGCCGATCCCTGGAATGTCTTCCACCTCGGGGTGGCAAAACTGCTGGCAATGGATATTGGCACCGTGATGATCCTCACCGGGGTGCTGGTACTGCTGTTCTGGATCCCGCTGCGGCAGCGCCCGGGCCTCGGCACCATCAGTAACGTGATTGTCATTGGTCTGGCCGCCGATGCCGCCCTGGCGCTGCTTCCACCCGTTGAGTCACTGATAGCGCGCAGCCTGCTGCTGGTCAGCGCGGTGATCGTCAATGCGCTGGCGACCGGGATGTATATTGGTGCCGGGTTTGGTTCCGGGCCGCGCGACGGCCTGATGACCGGGATCAATGCCCGTACCGGTTGGTCGGTTCGCAGCGTGCGCACGGCGATTGAGGTGTCAGTCCTGCTGATTGGCTGCGTGCTGGGGGGAACGTTTGGCGTAGGCACCGTGCTGTATGCCTTAAGCATTGGCCCGCTGATCCAGATCTGCCTGCCGTGGTTTCGTCAGAAGCCGCGTGTGTTAGTCCCGGAGCCTGAGCGCGTTGTCTGATTTTGCGAAGCGCTCACATGCTTTACGCGGTGGGTTATGACAGAATACGCGCATCAGTCATTGCAATGCGACGCGCATGAAAGCCATAACCCTTTACGATGTTGCCCGCCTGGCGGGCGTTTCCTATCAGACCGTCTCGCGGGTCATCAATGACGCGGCGCATGTCTCTGCCCGTACCCGGGAGAAAGTGCTGCAGGCGATGGCCGAGCTACACTATGTCCCCAACCGCGGGGC
The DNA here is from genome assembly GCA_002360945.1 of Leclercia adecarboxylata. Lineage (GTDB taxonomy): Bacteria > Pseudomonadota > Gammaproteobacteria > Enterobacterales > Enterobacteriaceae > Enterobacter > Enterobacter adecarboxylatus_B. The sequence continues at coordinate 220,894 of DERO01000008.1, forward strand.
CCAGCAGCTGGCCGGAAAGCGCACCCGCACCCTGGGGCTGATCACCACCGATCTGGCCCTGCACGCCCCCTCGCAAATTGCCTCGGCGGTGAAGAGCCGGGCGGGCGAGCGCGGGGCGAGCGTGTTGATCTCGATGGTCGAAAATCCCCAGCAGTGTCTGGCCGCCGTGCAGGAGCTGCTGGCTCAGCGGGTGGAGGGGTTGCTGGTCAACGTGCCGCTGGAGGATGAGCAGGCAGAGAGCCTGCAGGCGCAGGCCATTCCGGTGCCGGTACTCTTTCTCGATGTCTCACCCACCGCCCGGGTGCACAGCCTGGTGTTTGATGCCGAACAGGGGGCAGCCCTTGGCGCGCAGCATCTGCTGGCGCTGGGTCATCAGCGGATCGCCCTGCTCGGCGGGCCGCAAAGTTCCGTTTCGGCGCGTGCCCGTCTTGCGGGCTGGCTCTCCACGCTGGCATCGGCGGGCGTAGAGCCCTGCACCATCGTCCAGGGCGACTGGAGCGCCGCCTCGGGTTACGAGAAAGGCCATCAGCTGCTGGCCGGGGCCACGCTTCCACAGGCGATCCTGGTGGCAAACGATCAGATGGCGCTCGGCGTGATGCGCGCCTGTGCTGAAAAGGGCATTGCCGTGCCGGGTCAACTCTCGATAGTGGGGTTTGACGACACCACCGACAGCGCCTGGTTTACCCCGCCGTTGACCACCGTTCGCCAGGCCTTTCGCGAGGCCGGGCTGCGCAGCGTGGAGTGGCTATTGGCGCAGCAGGGGCATGTCGGGCAGAATCCCGCGCAGACCCGTCTTCCCGTCACCCTGATCGAACGTCAATCCACCGCCCCGGAAGGGATCCCCCAGGGCAGTGACGATCTGGCCCGGCAGTTAAAATCTCTGGCTCTGCTGGCCGAACAGCTGGCGCGCCGCTAACGCTTTTGTGATCGCCATCGCTTCATAACGCTCTCCCGCTTTACCCTGTCACCCTGACAGGGCATTGTAGATAAAAATTGTGAGCGCTTCGCAAAGAGGTAATTATGTCCCATCCTGCTCCCCTGACTCTCAGCACGCTTCTTGCCCGTCGTGACTGGGAAAACCCCGGCGTCACCCAATGGAATCGACTCCCTGCCCACGTGCCGCTCAGCGGCTGGCGTGACGAGCAGGCTGCGCGGGAGGAAGAGTCGTCATCCTCGGTCCGCTCGCTGAACGGCGACTGGCGGTTCAGCTTTTTCAAAGCGCCGGAACAGGTTCCCGATAGCTGGACGCAGGAGGATTGCGCGGATGCAGTGTTGATGCCTGTTCCCTCCAACTGGCAGATGCAGGGCTTTGATACCCCGATTTACACCAACGTGACCTATCCCATTGCGGTCAACCCACCGTTTGTACCGGCAGAGAATCCGACCGGTTGTTACTCGCTCACATTCGACCTGGACGAAAGCTGGCTCGAGAGCGGGCAGACGCGGCTGGTGTTTGAGGGCGTCAACTCGGCGTTTTACTTGTGGTGCAACGGGGAATGGGTCGGCTATTCCCAGGACAGCCGTCTGCCCGCGGAGTTTGACGTCTCCCGATTCCTGCGCCCGGGCAGCAACCGCCTGGCGGTGATGGTGCTTCGCTGGTGCGACGGCAGCTACCTGGAAGATCAGGACATGTGGCGCATGAGCGGCATCTTCCGGGATGTCACCCTGCTGCACAAACCTGGCACCCATATTGCCGATTATCATGTCGTTACCGAGCTGAACGCCAATTACGACCGCGCCCAGCTCCAGCTGGCGCTGACCCTCGGCGGAGCCGACTACGCGGGCTGCGAGGTTAACGTCAATCTGTGGCGGGCAGGGGAGTGTATCGCCAGTGCCAGCGGCACGCCGGGCTCGGCCATTGTCGACGAGCGCGGCCACTGGCAGGAGAGGGTGAATGTCTCCCTGAAGGTGGATCAACCGGCGCTATGGAGCGCGGAAATCCCTGCCCTTTACCGCTTAACCCTCGTGCTGCGCGACGGGCAGGGCCAGGTGCTGGACGTTGAAGCCTGCGACGTCGGTTTCCGTCGGGTTGAAATCAGTAACGGGCTGCTGAAGCTCAACGGTAAGCCGCTGCTGATCCGCGGCGTGAACCGCCACGAGCATCATCCTGAGCGCGGGCAGGTGATGGACGAAGCCACCATGCGCCGCGACATTGAGCTGATGAAACAGCACAACTTTAATGCCGTGCGCTGTTCGCACTATCCTAACCACCCGCTCTGGTATCGCCTGTGCGATCGTTACGGGCTGTATGTGGTGGATGAAGCCAACATCGAAACCCACGGCATGGTGCCGATGAGCCGTCTGGCCGACGATCCGCGCTGGCTGCCGGCCATGAGCGAACGCGTTACCCGCATGGTGCAGCGCGATCGCAACCACCCGTCGATCATTATCTGGTCCCTGGGCAATGAGTCCGGTCACGGAGCCAACCACGACGCCCTGTACCGCTGGGTGAAGGCGACGGATCCCACCCGTCCGGTGCAGTATGAGGGCGGCGGGGCTAACACCGCGGCCACTGACATCGTCTGTCCGATGTATGCCCGCGTCGATCAGGATCAGCCCTTCCCGGCGGTACCGAAATGGTCCCTTAAAAAGTGGATAGGCATGCCGGATGAGACGCGTCCGCTGATCCTCTGCGAGTATGCCCACGCGATGGGCAACAGCTTTGGCGGGTTCGCGAAATACTGGGACGCTTTCCGCAAACACCCTCGCCTGCAGGGCGGCTTCGTCTGGGACTGGGTGGACCAGGCGCTGACGAAGCATGACGAGCAGGGTAACCCATTCTGGGCCTACGGCGGCGATTTTGGCGATAAACCTAACGACCGCCAGTTCTGTCTGAACGGGCTGGTCTTCCCCGACCGTACGCCGCATCCGGCCCTGTATGAGGCCCAGCGCGCCCAGCAGTTCTTCACCTTTACGCTCATCAGCCACTCGCCGCTGGTAGTGGAGGTGCAGAGCGATTATCTCTTCCGTCAGACCGATAACGAGCAGCTGCGCTGGTCGGTGATGCGTGATGGCGAGGTGCTGGCCTCTGAGGTGGTGGGGCTGAACATTCCGGCGCAAGGCACGCAAAGGCTGGAGATCGCCCTGCCGCAGTGGGCGACGGCACCGGGCGAGCTGTGGCTGAACGTCGAGGTATTCCAGCCCGCCGCCACGCCGTGGTCCGGGGAGAACCATCTCTGTGCCTGGGATCAATGGCCGCTTCCCGCTCCATTACTCATCACGCCGTCGAAGGGGGCCGGGACAGCGCCGCAGCTGACCCGTGAAGATGATGTGCTGGTGGTGACCCATCAGCAGCAGCGCTGGCAGTTTAGCCGCGCCAGCGGCGACCTGACCCAGTGGTGGCGTCATGGGGAGGCGACGCTACTCGCACCGCTGACCGACAACTTTACCCGCGCCCCGGTGGATAACGATATCGGCGTCAGCGAAGCGACCCGCATCGATCCGAATGCCTGGGTGGAACGCTGGAAGGCGGCCGGGATGTACAGCCTGACGCCGCGTCTGCTGGAGTGCGATGGCGTGCAGTTGGAGCAGACGGTGACCATCACTACCCTACATGCCTGGGAGCACGACAGCCAGGTGCTGTTCCTGAGCCGCAAATGCTGGCGCATCGACAGCCATGGTGTGCTGCATGGCGATGTTGAGGTGCAGGTGGCAAGCGACATGCCGGAACCTGCGCGTATCGGGCTGACCTGTCAGCTGGCACAGGTGCCGCAAACCGTGCGCTGGAATGGCCTCGGGCCGTATGAGAACTACCCGGATCGCAAGCTTGCCGCCCGTCAGGGAGGCTGGGAGCTTCCGCTGGCGGCGCTGCATACGCCGTATATTTTCCCGACCGAAAACGGCCTGCGCTGCGATATCCGGCAGCTGAATCTGGGGCAGCATCAGCTGGATGGCGATTTCCACTTCGGCGTCAGTCGTTACAGCCAGACGCAGCTGCGCGAGACCACCCATCATCATCTGCTCCGGGAAGAGCCCGGCTGCTGGCTGAATCTGGACGCATTCCATATGGGCGTCGGCGGCGACGACTCCTGGAGCCCCAGCGTGTCGCCGGAGTTTATCCTGCAGGGGAAAAAGTTGCGTTACGCCTTTAGCTGGCAACAGAACTAAAATTAATCGCTGATGCGGTCACACCCTATGGCCGCACATCACTTCGGAGGTTTAACTGATGAAGTATGTCGATGGTTTTGTGGTTGCCGTTCCCGCGAATAATAAGGAGGCTTATCGCGAGCTGGCAGCGAAAGCCGCGCCGCTGTTTAAAGAGTTTGGCGCGCTTCGTATCGTGGAGTGTTGGGCAGATGACGTGCCCGACGGCAAATTAACGGACTTTCGCCTGGCGGTGAAGGCGGAAGAGAACGAAGAAGTTGTCTTCAGCTGGATCGAATACCCTTCCAGAGAGGTTCGCGATGAAGCGAACCGCAAGATGATGAGCGATCCCCGAATGAAAGAATTTGGCGAATCGATGCCGTTTGACGGTAAACGGATGATCTATGGTGGCTTCTCGCCGCTGCTTGACGAATAAGCCTGGTGCCCGGCGGCGATTCCCGCCGGGCATTATTGGGGGGATTCCGGGTCGAGATTGTGCTCAGCCCACCGAATAAAGGCCTCTTTTGGCAGCGCTTTACTGTAAAACCAGCCCTGACCGTACTGCACCCCGTGGCGGCGCAGCCAGGTCAACTGGCCTTCGGTTTCAATCCCTTCCGCCACCATATCCAGATTGAGCGATCGGGCCATTTCGATGATATGCGGCGTCACGTTTTTATACTCCAGCGCGTCGACGAATGACTTATCGATTTTCAGGGTATCAACGTCAAGATCCTGCAGGTAGCTAAGACTGGAATACCCGGTGCCGAAATCATCAATATAGACCGAGTGCCCTGCGCGCCGGAATCCGGCAATGGCGGGGGCGCTGACGGTGGGATCGGCAAATCCCCGCTCGGTAAGCTCCAGGGCAATCTGCGACGGCGGGATCCGCCACTGATTGAGAAGACGGCTCAGCAACGGTGGCACCGAACCTGAGATCAAATCCGCGGGAGCAAGGTTAATCGAAATATGCTGATCCGGATGCTGGCGCAGCCATTCGCCCATCTCCTCGAACACTTTTTCGATAATAAGTGTGGTTAGCTGGTTCATCAGGCCAGTCTGCTCCGCCAGGGAGACGAAAATATCGGGAGAGAGATAGCTGCCGTCCTGCTGCGGCCAGCGGGCAAGCGCTTCCGCACCGGTCAGCCTGCCGCTGTTTAGTGCGACAATCGGCTGAAAATGAACCTGGAACTCCCGGGCGTTGATGGCATCCAGCAGGCGATGCCGGGGGGATTGCAGGCGGCGTAACACGCGCAAGACAAACCAGGCCGTCAATAAACTGATCAGCATGCCAAAAGGCAACCAGAAATAAAGCTGGTGGTGCCAACTCTCTTTTAACGGCTTCAGGGACGCCCAGGCCACAATGGCAAACCCCAGGTCGGGCACGTTGTGCACATCGTACATCGCGCCGTTATGTTGAAAATGCGAGTTACCGTCCCGCTGCATTTGATTGAACACCTGCATATCCAGGCTGTTACTGCTGGCGAAAACGAGATTACGCCGGATACCGACCAGCGCGACGTCGATCGGCCAGGAGCCAAAGGGGATCACGTCGATCAGCGAGGCGGGGTCGATCATCACGATGTAATGGCCTGTGCCAATGGCGGCCATATAGCGCTTCAGATTGAGATCGTTGTGCGAGGTGACCCAGGCCCGATAGCCATCGGGCGTGATCCGCATTGCCGGGGGAAAGGGGGCGGCCTGGCTCTCTTGCTCCAGCGAAGAGCAGCGCGGTTTGAGATCGTCAACGTAGATCACTTCCTGGATATAGCGCCAGGAGAAAGAGGCACGGCGCATCACCAGCGCATGTTCGCGACTGCACGGGATCCCTTTGAAAGCCTCCATTTCGTTGAGCGCGGATTTGGCCTGGGTAATCACTTTGTCAGTACGAATCTGGACGCGAGAAGAGTAGTCGTTCAGATCGTCAACAAACTTATCTTCCGCATTACGGTGCGCCAGCCAGACGCTCAGGCAGACAGGAACAAGCACTGCAATAATGAGTACGCAGGTCACCACACTAACCAGGTGTCGGGTTGTCATGCTCCTGTTTCCTTTTTATAACGCCAGGCGAGGGGCGCACAAGTCGATGACATTAAAACGGAAAGCCACGCTGAAGTGTAGAACTATTTTAGAGACGTTTACGGGCCGCTTATTCGACCTGAGTTGTTTTTCCATCGCCACTCGGATATGCTTATTGTTATGTTATAACAAATCACTTGGTGAGGGTTAACGATGCAGGTTCTCAATTCATTGCGCAGTGCAAAACAACGTCATGCGGATTGCCAGATCGTCAAACGTAAGGGGCGGCTGTATGTGATATGCAAATCCAATCCGCGCTTCAAGGCGGTGCAGGGGCGTAAGAAGAGACGTTAGGTCAGAACAGAAGGCTGCCGCTAACAGCGAGACTGTCGGCGGCAGGCCTGCGCGTGCATCAGGCGGCCACGCGGGAGAGGGTAAAGACGTCGTAGAAAGAGAGCTCGCCTTTGGTGGCGATCATTTTTTGCAGTTTTTCTTTTTGCTGCGACTCAACCTCGGGGGAGTGCAGGATGCTGTCGATCAACTGGTTGGGCACATAGCGGGTGTTGTACCACTCACCGTTGTAGCAGACGCGAAAATCGAGCACATCAATATCTTCGTAGCGGTAGCGCGGATTAACGTCAAAGAAGAAGAAGGCGTTAAAGACGACAAACAAGACCACCAGGAGCCAGACAGAGCCGATCAGCGTTTCTGACTGCAGCATCACCACCAGCGTTGCCAGCCAGGCGGCATACATGGCGACAAACAGCCCCGGATGTTTGCGAATAAAGCTGATGCTAAAGCGCGGTTTGTTATCACGCTTTTCGCGTACATTGAGATCATCAATGGTTTCGGTTAGCAGGCGTTGTATCTCGGTCATCTTCTGCCCTTTCTCAAATCAACTTAAAACGGGGGATCCGTGTATTTTAAGTGACCACAATGTTTGTGGAAAGTAACAGTTACGCTAAGAAAAAACATAACAGTTGCCAGGAAAGGGCGGGTCAGATGATGCGGTGAATCAGTTCAGTGTACGTCACCCAATCAGCGTACAAATTTCCATACTGCGGTAGGAATTTTATCGTACAGCTTATTCATGGTGAGTTCAGCCAGGCGATGATCCGCTGCGGAATAGAATACCGCTAACTCATTATCAGAAAGCTCGTATTTATTTTTCTCAATGACACGTTCAAGGGTGTCAATTGACTGACAACGTCGCAAACGCATCAAATAATCAGTCTTGGTTAATGGTTTATCAGACATAAAGTCACCTAATTGTTTGTAATAGTTTTAACCGGAGTAGCTAACGGGTTAGCCCTGCTTGCATTGACAAAACAACGAAAAAGCCGATTGCCCGATTTACGCCATTTTTGCAAATCCTGTGCGTTAATGCCGTAGCTGCTGAATAACATAAAAGTGTCATCCAGGTATTCGTCAATTTGCTCAATCAACTTATTATCTTCGTTATACTTAATTTTATAATTAAGGGCGAAGGTTGCTATATGCTCAATCAACTCGTTTAGCTGCAAATTTATGGCAGAAGTAGGGTCATTGACCCAGCCATGGTTGCTTTCATCGAGATTGGAAAGGCAGTCATGGTACAGGGATTCACAAAGGAATTTCAACTGTGCAATATCTTGCCTTTTGGGCGAGTATTCGTCCATAGCGCATCCCCTTTTTGAGTGATTTTTTACTCACCGAACATCGTTGTCGGGAAGGGTACAACTGACTTAGCGTCAACGACTACTGTAATGCGTCTTGCCTTTAACTATAATCTACTCTAATCAGGATTTCACCGCGCTATTACGAAAAATTACAATTACGCAGCAGGTTAAAGGGTTTCGCGGTCGCTATGTTATATATTGTTTTCTCCTGATGACGATCGTGTCTTATCACCATCCTCGATTTTTCAGCCGTCTCTATAATCGCAACCAGGCGCGATCATATACAAAAAAACACCAGGAATACTCTTAATAACTAAGAAGCAACGCAAGAATTTAAGAATTTGTGTAAGAGGACTGGGATAAATATGATAAGACGTTTAAAGGTGACAGAAAATATATAAATCGCCAATAAGCTTATTTTATGATTTTCAATTGCTAAAAAAAAGGCCGCATTAGCGGCCTTTTTAGCTGTTAACAGCAGGATTCTGGTCTTTTAGACCGGATGTTTGTGTTCGACGTCTTCGTTTTTACGGCTGAAACGACGACGTACCACCACAAAGAAGACCGGAACGAAGAAGATCGCCAGAATGGTCGCGGTCACCATCCCGCCCATTACGCCAGTACCTACGGCGTTCTGCGAACCGGAGCCTGCACCCGAGCTGATAACCAGCGGCATAACCCCGAGGATAAACGCCAGTGAGGTCATCAGAATTGGACGCAGACGCATACGAACCGCTTCCAGCGTCGCTTCGATAAGCCCTTTGCCCTCTTTATCCATCAGGTCTTTGGCGAATTCCACGATAAGTATCGCGTTCTTCGCCGACAAGCCAATGGTTGTCAGCAGGCCTACCTGGAAGTACACGTCATTACCCAGACCACGGAACGTGGCCGCCAACAGGGCGCCAATGACCCCCAATGGTACAACCAGCATAACGGAGAACGGAATCGACCAGCTCTCATACAGCGCCGCCAGACAGAGGAATACCACGATCAGGGAGATGGCATACAGGGCAGGGGCCTGGTTGCCGGACAGACGTTCCTGATAGGACATCCCCGTCCAGTCGTAGCCAATACCCGCCGGCAGTTTCTGTGCCAGCTGTTCCATCAGATCCATGGCTTCACCGGTACTTCTGCCCGGTGCCGCCTGACCCAGGATCTCCATCGATGGAAGACCGTTGTAACGCTCCAGACGCGGTGAGCCGTATTCCCAACGTGAGGTGGAGAAGGCGGCGAATGGCACCATCTGTCCGTTGCTGCCGCGAACGTACCAGTTGTTGATATCGTTCGGCAACATACGGTACTGCGCCTCTGACATCACGTACACCTTCTTCACACGACCACGGTCGATGAAGTCGTTGACGTAGCTACCGCCCCAGGCCGCGCCCAGCGTGGTGTTGATGTCACTGATAGAGACGCCCAGCGCCTGGGCTTTTTCCTGATCGATATCCACTTTGAACTGCGGCGTATCTTCCAGGCCGTTAGGACGCACGCCCACCAGCAGCTCAGGGTGCTTCGCAACTTCACCAAACAGCTGGTTACGCGCCTGAGTCAGTTTTTCATGGCCCAGACCGCCCTGGTCGATAAGCTGGAAGTCAAAGCCGGTCGCCGTACCCAGCTCAACGATCGCTGGCAGGTTAAAGGCAAAGACCATCGCATCTTTGATCTGCGAGAAGGTGCCCATCGCACGGCCAGTGATAGCTTCAACCTTGTTCTCTTCGCCCGGACGCTCGGCCCAGTCTTTCAGAGAAACGAAGGCAATACCGGTGTTCTGGCCACGACCCGCAAAGCCGAAGCCGTTAACCGCAAACACCGATTCAACGTTGGCTTTCTCTTTGGTGAGGTAGTAATCCGTCACCTCATCCAGCACTTTCTGGGTACGTTCCTGGGATGCACCTGCTGGCAGCTGGGCCATGGTCAGGAATACGCCCTGGTCTTCGTCCGGCAGGAAGGAGGTTGGCAGGCGAACGAACAGGTAAGCCATACCGACCACGATGATGATATAGAGCAGCAGATAGCGACCGGTGCTGCGCAGGATGTTGCCCACGCTGTCGGTGTAGTGGTGCGTGCTCTTATCGAACATACGGTTAAACCAGCCGAAGAAGCCTTTTTTGTTTTCGCCGTGATCGCCTTTTGCCACCGGTTTCAGCATGGTGGCGCACAGTGCCGGGGTCAGGATCAACGCAACCAGTACCGACAGGGCCATTGCCGAGACGATAGTGATTGAGAACTGACGATAGATCGCACCGGTAGAGCCACCGAAGAAGGCCATCGGGATAAATACCGCCGACAGCACCATGGCGATACCGACCAGCGCGCCCTGGATCTGACCCATCGATTTACGGGTCGCTTCCTTCGGCGGCAGTCCCTCTTCAGACATCACACGCTCAACGTTTTCCACCACCACGATGGCGTCATCCACGAGCAGGCCTATCGCCAGCACCATCCCGAACATCGTCAGGGTGTTTATCGAGAAGCCGAAGGCCGAGAGGATTGCAAACGTCCCCAACAGAACGACCGGCACGGCGATGGTTGGAATCAGCGTCGCACGGAAGTTTTGCAGGAACAGATACATCACCAGGAACACCAGGATGATCGCTTCCACCAGCGTTTTGATTACCTCGTGAATAGAGATTTTCACGAACGGCGTGGTGTCATACGGGTAAACGATTTTCAGGCCTGACGGGAAGAAAGGTTCCATTTTCTTCAGCTCGGCACGGATCGCTTCAGCGGTATCCAGGGCGTTAGCACCGGTTGCCAGTTTAATCCCCAGGCCGGAAGCCGGCTGGCCGTTAAACTTGGCGATGACGTCGTAGTTCTCACCGCCCAGCTCCACCTTCGCCACGTCACGCAGGCGAACCTGAGAACCGTCCGGATTCACTTTCAGCAGAATTTTGCTGAATTCATCGGCCGAGGTCAGACGGGTCTGCGCGATAATCGAGGCGTTCAGCTGCTGGCCTTTGACCGGTGGCGTGCCGCCTAACTGACCGGCCGCAACCTGGGCGTTCTGCGCTTTAATTGCGGTGATCACGTCGACTGGCGTCAGCTGGAAGTTATTCAGTTTGTTCGGATCCATCCAGATACGCATCGCGTACTGGGAACCGAACAGCTGCACGTCACCCACACCTGAAGTACGGCTGATGGCGTCCTTCATGTTGGCGCCCACGTAGTCGGAAATATCCTCCTGCGTCATGGTGCCGTTGGTGTTGATAACGCCGACAACCATCAGGAAGCTGCTGGAGGATTTCTCCACGCTCACGCCCTGCTGTTGAACTTCCTGCGGCAGTAACGGCATCGCCAGCTGCAGTTTGTTCTGCACCTGAACCTGCGCGATGTCCGCATCCGTACCGGATTCGAAGGTCAGCGTAATCTGCACCGTACCGGTGGAGTCACTGTTGGAGGACATGTACATCAGGTTATCGATACCGTTCATGTTCTGTTCGATAACCTGAGTCACGGTGTCCTGCACCGTTTTGGCATCAGCCCCTGGGTAGGTTGCGGCGATTGAAATTGCTGGTGGCGCAATCGTTGGATATTGCGCGACTGGCAGCTTCAGGATCGCAAGTCCCCCGGCTAGCATGATGATAATGGCGATCACCCACGCAAAAATGGGGCGATCGATAAAGAAATTAGGCATGTCTTAACGGCTCCTGTTTAAGTTAAGACTTAGGTTGTTCTGACTGGCCGCCTGCGGAGGCTTGTTGTTGATTGTCAGACGTGACCTCTTGCGCTTTAACCTGGGCGCCCGGGCGAACTTTTTGTAAACCGGTAATAATGACGCGATCGCCATCTTTCAGACCGTCGGTGACCAGCCATTTGTCACCAATCGCCTGGGTGGCGGTGATCTGACGGACTTCGACTTTGTCTTCAGCGCCAATGACCATGGCACTGGCATCGCCGCGCGGCGTACGGGTTACACCCTGCTGTGGAACCAGCAGTGCGGTTGGATTAGTCCCTTCTTCCAGGCTTGCGCGAACGAACATACCCGGTAACAGCGTATGATTCGGGTTCGGGAAGATGGCGCGCAGGGTGATAGAACCGGTGGTCTGATCGACCGTCACGTCAGAGAACTCGAGGCTGCCGGCCTGTGGGAACTTAATGCCGTCGCTGGTAACCAGTTCCACTTTCGCTTTGCCGTTTTCCTGCTTCAGGGTGCCGTTTTCGAGCTCCTGTTTCAGACGCAGGAAATCATTGCTCGACTGAGTGACATCGACGTAGATCGGGTCAAGCTGCTGCACGGTAGCCAGCGCGTTGGTCTGGCCGCTCTGCACCAGGGCACCTTCAGTCACGGACGATTTGCCAATGCGACCGCTGATAGGCGAGGTCACTTTGGTATAGGCCAGGTTAATACGTGCGGTTTCAACGGCGGCTTTCGCAGCGGTAACGGCAGCATTAGCCTGCTGAGCATCGGCCTGGGCACTATCGTATTCCTGTTGGCTGATGTACTGAGTACCCAACAGTTTCTGATAACGGCTGACGGTCAGCTGGGCAATTTTTGCCGCAGCCTGGGCTTTAGCCAGATCGCCTTTTGCACTTTCGTAATTAGCCTGATAGGTAGCGGGATCAATCTGATACAGAGAATCACCTGCTTTAACATCACCACCTTCCGTAAAATTACGTTTCAGGATGATGCCACTCACCTGTGGACGCACTTCAGCAATGCGGTAAGCGCTGGTTCGGCCGGGTAATTCTGTTGTTATCTGGAGAGGTTCGGATTTGAGCGTCACGACGCCAACTTCTGGCACCTGCTGAGCCCCTTGTTGAGCCTGTTTTTCGTCACATCCTGTAAGCGCTAAGCTGCCTGAGAGCATCAGAACGATCGCCAGAGGCGTTAACCCTCTGTTTTTGTTCATATGTAAACCTCGAGTTTCCGATTTCAAATTGATCAATGGATCACGCGTCCACAAACCCATTGCTGCGTTTATATTATCGTCGTGCTATGGTACATACATTCATAAATGTATGTAAATCTGACTCCTGTAAATTCACCAACGTATGGCACGAAAAACCAAACAACAAGCACTTGCGACACGCCAGCACATCCTTGATGTTGCTTTGCGCTTGTTCTCGCAACAGGGGGTTTCTTCCACTTCGCTGGCACAGATTGCTCAGGCGGCGGGGGTAACCCGGGGAGCGATTTACTGGCATTTCAAAAATAAGTCAGATTTATTTGGTGAAATTTGGGAGCTGTCAGAATCCAGTATTGGGGATCTCGAGACTGAGTATCGGGCAAAATTCCCCGACGATCCACTCTCAGTTTTAAGAGAGATTCTGGTCTATATCCTTGAGGCGACTGTTATTGAGGAGCGTCGCCGCCTGATGATGGAGATCATTTTCCACAAATGCGAGTTTGTCGGGGAAATGGCCGTTGTGCAACAGGCACAGCGCAGTTTATGCCTGGAAAGTTACGATCGTATTGAACAGACCCTGGCGCACTGTATTAAAGCAAAAATGCTGCCCGCTAATTTGCTGACCCGTCGCGCCGCTATTCTGATGCGCAGCTATATTTCCGGCATTATGGAAAACTGGCTTTTTGCCCCCCAGTCTTTTGATCTGCAACGGGAAGCCCGTGATTATGTGGCCATCCTGCTGGAGATGTATCAGCTCTGCCCGACGCTGCGCGCGCAGCCGGAGTCGCTCCCTGCCTGACGGCCAGGAATTGTCCAGGAGCCGACAGTTGACGCTATTTTGCACCCGACTGCCGTGATATTCTTCACGCCGGTCTTTTTTCGTCATTCATCACACGAATTACATATAACTATGTTGCACTACACACGCAAACAGCATCCTCTCCTGGCTTTTATTCTGGTTTTCTTTCTCGCATTGACGGCTTCATCGGCTGCGTTGGCACGTGCCGATAATACCAGTGACACGCCAACGCGGGCAGATATCCAGAGCCAGCTCGATGCCCTGAGTAAACAGAAAGAGCTTACTCCGCAGGACAAACTGGTCCAGCAGGATCTGACGGAAACCCTGGAGACCGTCGACAAGCTCGAGCGGGTCAAAGCGGAAACCACGCAGCTACGCCAGAAGGTGGCTCAGGCACCGGAAGCGATGCGCAAGGCGACCGAGAGCCTCAACGCGCTGGGCGATGTCGATAACGATGCGGAGACCCGCAAAACGCTGGCGACTTTATCGCTGCGTCAGCTGGAACTGCGCGTGGCACAGCTGCTCGATGATTTACAAACCGCGCAAAGCGATCTCGCCACCTACAACAGCCAGCTGGTTTCACTGCAAACCCAACCGGAGCGCGTGCAGAATGCGATGTACACCGCGTCTCAGCAGCTGCAGCAGATCCGCAATCGCCTGAACGGCACCTCTGCGGGCGAAGCGGCGTTACGCCCCACCCAGCAAACGTTACTCCTGGCGCAGCAGCAGCTGCTGAATGCGCAGATCGAACAGCAGCGTAAGAGCCTGGAAGGCAACACCGTCCTGCAGGATACCCTGCAAAAACAGCGCGACTATGTCACTGCCAACATCAACCGTCTGGAGCATCAGCTGCAGCTGTTGCAGGAGGCGGTCAACAGCAAGCGCCTGACCCTGACGGAGAAAACCGCGCAGGAGGCCGTGAATCCGGACGAAACCGCCCGTATTCAGGAAAATCCGCTGGTGAAGCAGGAGCTGGATGCCAACCATCAGCTCAGCCAGCGTTTGATTACCGCCACCGAAAACGGCAACTCGCTGGTTCAGCAGAACATCAAAGTCAAAAACTGGCTGGATCGCGCCCTGCAGTCCGAGCGCAACATCAAAGAGCAGATTGCCGTCCTGAAAGGCAGCCTGCTGCTGTCGCGTATCCTGTATCAGCAACAGCAGACTTTACCTTCTGCGGATGAACTGGAAGACATGACCAACCGCATTGCGGATCTGCGTCTGGAGCAGTTTGAGGTCAACCAGCAGCGCGACGCCCTGTTCCAGAGCGATGCCTTTGTTGCCAAAGTGGAAGAGGGCCACAGCAGCGACGTCAATGATGAAGTCCACGATGCGCTGTTGCAGGTGGTGGATATGCGCCGCGAGCTGCTCGACCAGCTGAATAAACAGCTGGGCAATCAGCTGATGATGGCCATTAACCTGCAGATCAACCAGCAGCAGCTGGTGAGCGTTTCCAAAAGCCTGCAGGAGATCCTCACCCAGCAAATTTTCTGGGTAAACAGCAACAAACCCATGGACTGGGACTGGATAAAATCCTTCCCGGGCATGCTGAAAGACCAGATTAAAGGGATGAAAATCACCGTTAACTGGGAAAAAGCCGGTCCGGCTGTGGCCTTTGCCTTCCTGGCGGGTTTGCCGCTGCTGCTGATTGCCGGGTTAATCCGCTGGCGTCTCGGCTGGCTGAAAAAGTACCAGGCGAAGCTGGCGAATGAAGTGGGGCAGCTGCGTAATGACAGCCAGCTTCATACCCCGAAAGCGATTCTTATCGATCTGATCCGCGCCCTGCCGGTCTGCCTGTTAATTCTGGCTGCGGGGCTGATCCTGCTCACCATGCAGCTCAACGTCAGCGATCTGCTGTGGGCCTTCAGTAAAAAGCTGGCGCTGTTCTGGCTGGTGTTTGGCCTGTGCTGGAAAGTGCTGGAGAAAGACGGCGTGGCAGTGAGCCACTTCAATATGCCTGCCCAGCTGACCAGCCACTGGCGACGCCAGATTGTGCGCATCAGCCTCGCGCTGCTGCCGCTGCACTTCTGGTCAGTGGTGGCGGAACTCTCCCCGCTGCACCTGATGGACGACGTGCTGGGGCAGTTCGTGATCCTGCTGAACCTGCTGCTCATCAGCGTGTTGATGTGGCCGATGTGCCGTGACAGCTGGCGCGATAAAGAGTCCCATGCCATCCGCCTGGCGACGGTCACCGTGCTGTCCATTATCCCGCTGGCGCTGATGGTGCTGACGGCCACCGGCTATTTTTATACCACTCTGCGTCTGTCGGGCCGCTGGATTGAAACCGTCTATCTGGTGATCTTCTGGAACCTGCTGTACCAGACCGTCCTGCGCGGACTTAGCGTTGCCGCCCGTCGTATCGCCTATCGTCGTGCGCTGGCGCGTCGGCAGAATATGGTGAAAGAGGGGGCCGAAGGGGCTGAACCGCAGGAAGAGCCGACCATCGCCCTGGAGCAGGTGAACCAGCAGACGCTGCGTATCACCATGCTGGTGATGATCGCCCTGTTCGGCGTGATGTTCTGGGCCATCTGGTCTGATTTAATCACCGTCTTTGCCTATCTCGACAGTATTACCCTGTGGCACTACAACGGCACAGAAGCGGGTGCGGCGGTGGTGAAAAACGTCACTATGGGCAGTCTGCTGTTTGCGCTGGTCTCGTCGGTAGTGGCCTGGGCACTGATCCGCAACCTGCCTGGCCTGCTGGAGGTGCTGGTACTCTCGCGCCTGAATATGCGCCAGGGGGCGTCGTATGCCATCACCACGATCCTCAACTATGTGATCCTGGTGGCGGGGGCGATGACCGTCTTCGGTTCGCTCGGGGTCTCGTGGGACAAACTGCAGTGGCTGGCGGCAGCCCTGTCGGTCGGTCTTGGTTTTGGTTTGCAGGAGATCTTCGGTAACTTCGTTTCAGGTCTGATTATTCTGTTCGAACGTCCGGTGCGCATTGGCGATACCGTGACTATCGGCACCTTCTCGGGGACCGTCAGCAAGATCCGTATCCGTGCCACCACCATCACCGACTTCGATCGTAAAGAGGTGATCATCCCGAACAAAGCTTTCGTGACCGAGCGGTTGATCAACTGGTCGCTCTCCGACACCATCACCCGCGTGGTGATCAGTCTGGGCGTGGCCTACGGTTCCGATCTCGATGCGGTGAAAAAAGTGCTGCTGAAAGCGGCGATGGATCACCCGAAAGTGATGCACGATCCGGAACCAGCCGTCTTCTTCACCACCTTCGGCCCGAGTACGCTGAATCACGAGTTGCGTCTGTACGTACGTGAACTGCGTGACCGCAGTTACACGGTTGACGAGCTGAACCGTACCATCGAGCGTCTGTGCCGCGAGAACAACATCAACATCGCGTTCAACCAGCTTGAAGTCCATCTGCGCAATGAGAAGGGCGACGAGCATACGGAAGTGAAACGCGAAGTGAAGGGTGACGATCCGACGCCAGCGTGATTTTCCTGAGGTGAGGGAGAGTTACGTTCCCTCTCCCCCGGGAGAGGGTTAGGGTGAGGGGGAAGCGGCGACGACTTTCCCCTCAAAATCCCGCCTCACAATCTCCAGCGCCTTCAGCACCGTTTCCGCCGGAATATCATGGTTCTCCAGCAACATAATCAGATCGACGGCCAGCTTCACTTCATCGGGGGCGTTTTCCAGTGACACACACTACTCCTGTTAACGGGTCAGGCGCGCAATCACGCGCTCAATATCATCCAGTGCCTTACGACAGCGTTCAAGCCGCCCCTCCAGCGCGGTAATTTCGCGCATCAGCATCTGCTGCTCTTCCAGCGTTTCGGCCTGGTTCAGCCGCGTCTCGCGTTCGGATTTCATCTCACACAGCCGCCGCTCAAACTCCTGATGCTTGAGCCGCTTGCGCTGCCACTTTGTCGCTCCGGCAGAAGGGCTGTCCCAGACGCGCAAAGGCCAGGCGGCGATCTCCCGATGCAGGGCGGCGATCTGCTCCGCCAGGTGAGTAGCCAGCCAGTTGACCTGTTCAGTCTGCGCTTTCTCCACCGCGTGGCCCAGCTCATCCAGATTGTGCTGGGCTTCATCCAGATAATCTTTGATGAGAGTGCTGCGGGTGCGGAACAGCTGCCGGTCAAAGCGCGGCTTCAGGGTGGCGTGCTGCATCAGAGGGGCGGCCTGGGTACGCAGGGCCGTCAGCTGATTTTGCAGCGTCTGTAAAAGCAAGGCTGTTTTCAATCCGCTCTCCAGTGGTACAGTAGCCGTTCAGTTTGATAACGATTCGCATTATGCAGCGTACTATTCTACTCATCATTGGCTGGCTTGCGGTAGTGCTCGGCACCCTGGGCGTCGTTTTACCCCTTCTGCCGACCACACCCTTTATACTACTGGCGGCCTGGTGCTTCGCCCGCTCCTCGCCGCGTTTTCACCACTGGCTGCTGTACCGCTCATGGTTTGGCGGCTATCTGCGCCACTGGCAACAGAACCGCGCCATGCCGCCTGGCGCGAAGCCGCGGGCCATTGCGGTGATCCTTGTGACCTTCGCCATTTCATTATGGATGGTAAAAATCATGTGGGTGCGGATCCTGCTGCTGGGGATCCTCTCCTGCCTGCTGATTTTCATGTGGCGGATCCCGGTTGTTGATGAAAAGCAACAAAAGCAATAATCATCAGGATGGCTGTTGCAATTCTTGTGCGCAGCCAGTAAATTCGACCGTTTTCGAGCACGGGCAGGCCTGGTTAAAGGTTAAACAATTGTTACCTTAACCGACCCACTATCCGCTCCGTGAGTAACACCGTTTTCATCAGGCATCCATTTATGACCGCAACTGCGCAGCAGCTTGAATACCTTAAAAACAGCATCAAAAGCATCCAGGACTATCCGAAACCTGGCATTCTTTTCCGTGATGTCACCAGCTTGCTGGAAGACCCAAAAGCGTACGCGCTCAGCATTGAACTGCTGGTTGAGCGTTACAAAAACGCCGGGATCACCAAAGTTGTTGGCACCGAAGCCCGTGGTTTCCTGTTTGGCGCCCCGGTAGCGCTGGCAATGGGCGTCGGTTTTGTGCCGGTGCGTAAGCCGCGCAAACTGCCACGCGAAACCATCGCCGAGAGCTACGAGCTGGAGTACGGCACCGACCAGCTGGAGATCCACGTTGATGCGATCAAGCCTGGCGACAAAGTGCTCGTGGTTGACGATCTGCTGGCAACTGGCGGCACCATCGAGGCGACCGTGAAGCTGATCCGTCGTCTGGGTGGCGAAGTGACCGATGCGGCCTTCATCATCAACCTGTTCGATCTGGGTGGCGAGCAGCGCCTGGAAAAACAGGGCATCACCAGCTATAGCCTCGTGCCATTCCCGGGACATTAATCCTCCCGCCCGCAACCTCGCCCAACGGGTGAGGTTGTGTTAGCATTACCCCCCTGAATATCCACCTTCCAGCGTTGCAGAGCCTGCCCATGAGTTATCAGGTGTTAGCCCGTAAATGGCGACCCCAAACCTTTGCTGACGTTGTCGGCCAGGAACATGTGCTGACCGCCCTGGCGAACGGCTTATCGCTAGGACGTATCCATCACGCCTATCTTTTTTCCGGCACCCGTGGCGTCGGTAAAACCTCTATCGCCCGTTTGCTGGCGAAAGGCCTCAACTGTGAAAGCGGGATCACCGCCACGCCGTGCGGCGTCTGCGATAACTGCCGTGAAATCGAGCAGGGGCGCTTTGTCGATCTGATTGAGATCGATGCCGCCTCGCGCACTAAAGTCGAAGATACCCGCGATCTGCTGGATAACGTCCAGTACGCCCCGGCGCGTGGCCGCTTCAAGGTCTATCTGATCGATGAAGTGCACATGCTGTCGCGCCACAGCTTTAACGCCCTGCTGAAAACGCTGGAAGAGCCGCCTGCACACGTCAAATTCCTGCTGGCGACCACCGATCCGCAAAAGCTGCCGGTGACCATCTTATCCCGCTGCCTGCAGTTCCATCTGAAGGCGCTGGATGTCGGGCAGATCCGCGATCAGCTCGAACATATTCTGAATGAAGAGCAGGTGACGCACGAACCGCGTGCCCTGCAGCTGCTGGCGCGTGCCGCCGACGGCAGCCTGCGCGATGCCCTCAGCCTGACCGATCAGGCGATTGCCAGCGGTGACGGACAGTTGACCACTCAGGCGGTCAGCACCATGCTCGGCACCCTGGACGACGATCAGGCCCTGTCGCTGATTGAGGCGGTGGTTGAGGCCAACGGCGAGCGGGCGATGGAACTGGTTAACGCCTCGGCGTCGCGCGGCATCGAGTGGGAAGCCCTGCTGGTTGAGATGCTCAGCCTGCTGCACCGCATTGCGATGGTGCAGCTCTCCCCGGCGGCGCTGGGCCCGGACATGGCCGCGATTGAACAGCGGATGCGCGAGCTGGCGCGAACCATTCCGCCAACGGACGTGCAGCTCTACTATCAAACCCTGTTAATTGGCCGTAAAGAGTTGCCGTTTGCCCCCGACCGACGTATGGGGGTCGAAATGACCCTGCTGCGCGCGCTGGCGTTCCATCCGCGGATGCCGCTGCCGGAGCCCGAGGTGCAGCCGCCGTCGTTTGCCCCGGTCGCGCCCACGGCGGTGCTAACGCCGCCACAGGTGCCCGTGCAGCAGAGTGCGCCACCGCCGCCGCGCCAGGATGCGCCGCTGTCGGATGCCACCAGTTCGGTGCTCGCCGCCCGTAGCCAGCTACAGCGTGCGCAGGGAGCAACCAAACCAAAAAAGAGTGAACCGGCAGCGCCTGCAAGAGCGCGGCCGGTAAATAACGCCGCGCTTGAACGTCTGGCCTCGGTCACGGATCGGGTCCAGTCGCGTTCTGCTTCGGCCACGCCTGAGCCACAGGCGCCGGCTAAGAAAGAGGCCTATCGCTGGAAAGCCACCACCGTCACCGAAGTGGTGAAGGTGGAAGTCGCCACGCCGAAGGCGCTGAAAAAGGCGCTGGAGCACGAGAAGACGCCGGAGCTCTCGGCAAAGCTTGCTGAAGAGTCGCTGAAGCGTGATGCCTGGGCGGCAGAGGTCAGCCAGCTGAAGCTGCCCAAGCTGGTGGAGCAGGTCGCCCTGAACGCCTGGCGTGAACAGGACGGCAACCGCGTCTGCCTGCATCTGCGCCCGGGTCAGCGTCACCTCAACTCGGCGAGCGCGCAGCAGGTGCTAACTGAGGCGCTCTCCACATTACGGGGCGCGCCGGTTGAATTGACCATCATTGAAGATGATAATCCGGCGGTGCGTACGCCGCTGGAGTGGCGTCAGGCCATTTACGAAGAGAAACTCGCGCAGGCGCGTGAGTCGATTATCGCGGATAATAACATTCAGACCCTGCAGCGTTACTTTGATGCAGAACTGGATGAAGAGAGTATTCGACCCATTTGATCGTGAGTCTGACTTACGGTTGTTATCTTTAACGTGAAAGAAGAGAGAAGCCTATGTTTGGTGGTAAAGGCGGTCTGGGTGGTCTGATGAAGCAGGCCCAGCAGATGCAGGAAAAAATGCAGAAGATGCAGGAAGAGATCGCGCAGATGGAAGTCACCGGCGAATCGGGCGCAGGTCTGGTTAAAGTGACCATCAACGGCGCCCATAACTGCCGTCGCGTGGAGATCGACCCAAGCCTGCTCGAAGACGACAAAGATATGCTGGAAGATCTGGTCGCCGCTGCATTCAACGATGCTGCGCGCCGTATCGACGAAACCCAGAAAGAGAAAATGGCCTCTGTATCCTCCGGAATGCAGCTGCCACCGGGCTTTAAGATGCCATTCTGATGCAAACCAGTCCGCTGCTCACGCAGTTAATGGAAGCGCTACGCTGCCTGCCGGGCGTAGGCCCGAAGTCGGCGCAGCGCATGGCGTTTACCCTGCTGCAGCGCGATCGCAGCGGCGGCATGCGTCTGGCGCAGGCTCTGACCCGCGCCATGTCAGAAATCGGTCACTGTGCGGACTGCCGCACCTTTACCGAGCAGGAGGTGTGTAACATCTGTGCTAATCCGCGTCGTCAGGAAAACGGTCAGATCTGCGTGGTGGAGAGTCCTGCGGACATCTACGCCATCGAACAGACCGGACAGTTTTCCGGCCGCTACTTTGTGCTGATGGGCCACCTGTCGCCGCTGGACGGTATCGGGCCGGATGATATCGGTCTGGACCGTCTGGAACAGCGTCTGAAATCGGAAACGATCAGCGAGGTGATCCTCGCCACCAACCCAACGGTGGAAGGGGAGGCGACGGCCAACTATATCGCCGAGCTGTGCGCGGAGTCTGGCGTCGACGCCAGCCGTATCGCCCACGGCGTTCCGGTGGGCGGCGAGCTGGAGATGGTGGACGGCACCACGCTGTCACACTCTCTGGCCGGGCGTCACAAGATTATTTTCTGACCAAACGGAGGCTGCAGCCGTGGCCTCCGCTTGAAAACCTTTCCGCTTATCCCCATCTCTCCCTCAACGCTTTTAAACCCCATTAAATGGCATTGTTGAGGTCGACTTAGTATGAAAGGACAAGAAACCCGCGGTTTCCAGTCAGAGGTAAAACAACTTCTGCACCTGATGATCCATTCTCTTTATTCCAATAAAGAAATCTTCCTGCGCGAGCTTATCTCTAACGCCTCTGATGCGGCAGACAAGCTGCGTTTCCGCGCGCTGTCGAAGCCAGAGCTGTATGAAGGTGACGGCGAACTGCGCGTGCGCGTCTCCTTTGATAAAGAGAACCGCACCCTGACCATCGCCGACAACGGCATCGGTATGACCCGCGATGAAGCGATCGACCATCTGGGTACCATCGCGAAATCCGGCACCAAAGCCTTCCTGCAGTCGATGGGTTCCGATCAGGCGAAAGACAGCCAGCTAATCGGCCAGTTCGGCGTGGGCTTCTACTCGGCGTTCATCGTGGCGGATAAAGTCACCGTGCGCACCCGTGCGGCAGGCGAAAGCGCCGAAAGCGGCGTGTTCTGGGAATCCCACGGCGAAGGCGAATACACCGTCGCGGATATTACCAAAGCCGATCGCGGCACCGAGATCACCCTGCATCTGCGCGAAGGGGAAGACGATTTCCTCAACGACTGGCGCGTGCGCTCCATCATCAGCAAATATTCTGACCATATCGCCCTGCCGGTCGAGATCGAAAAACGGGAAGAGCAGGACGGCGAAACCGTCATTTCCTGGGAGAAGATCAACAAGGCGCAGGCGCTGTGGACGCGTAACAAGTCTGAGATCAAAGACGACGAGTACACCGAGTTTTACAAACACATCGCCCACGACTTTACCGATCCGCTGACCTGGAGCCACAACCGCGTGGAAGGTAAGCAGGAGTACACCAGCCTGCTGTACATCCCGGCGCAGGCTCCGTGGGATATGTGGAACCGCGATCACAAGCACGGCCTGAAGCTGTACGTCCAGCGCGTGTTCATCATGGACGAAGCCGAGCAGTTCATGCCGAACTACCTGCGCTTTGTGCGTGGCCTGATCGACTCCAACGATCTGCCGCTGAACGTCTCCCGTGAGATCCTGCAGGACAGCACCGTGACCCGCAACCTGCGCACCGCGCTGAGCAAACGCGCCCTGCAGATGCTGGACAAGCTGGCGAAAGACGACGCGGAAAAATACCAGACCTTCTGGAAACAGTTCGGCCTGGTGCTGAAAGAGGGCCCGGCAGAAGATTCGTCTAACGTTGAAGCCATTGCCAAGCTGCTGCGCTTTGCCTCCACGCACACCGACTCTTCCGAGCAGACCGTGTCCCTGGAAGACTACATCTCCCGCATGAAAGAAGGGCAGGAGAAGATCTACTACATCACTGCCGACAGCTATGCCGCGGCGAAGAGCAGCCCGCACCTGGAGCTGCTGCGTAAGAAAGGCATCGAAGTGCTGCTGCTTTCCGATCGCATCGATGAGTGGATGATGAACTACCTGACCGAGTTCAGCGGTAAAGCGTTCCAGTCCGTTGCAAAAGCCGATGAGTCCATCGACAAGCTGGCGGATGAAGTGGACGAAACCGCGAAAGAGGCGGAAAAAGCGCTGGAGCCGTTTGTTGAGCGCGTGAAGACTCATCTGGGCGATCGCGTGAAAGAGGTGCGTTTCACCCACCGTCTGACCGATACCCCGGCTATCGTCACCACCGAAGCCGACGAGATGAGCACCCAGATGGCGAAGCTGTTCGCCGCTGCGGGCCAGAGCGTACCGGAAGTGAAGTACATCTTTGAACTGAACCCGGATCACGCCCTGGTGAAACGCGCGGCCGAGACGCAGGACGAGACGCGCTTTGCCGAGTGGGTTGAACTTCTGCTGGATCAGTCCCTGCTGGCCGAGCGCGGCACGCTGGAAGATCCAAACCAGTTCATCAAGCGCGTGAATGCATTGCTTCTGGCTTAATTTCCCCTCACCCCGGCCCTCTCCCACAGGGAGAGGGTGAAAAAGTTCCCTCTCCCTGTGGGAGAGGGGTAGGGTGCGGGCAACAGCCCGCACCCTCTAATAAATTCCCCTCATTAACCGTTTCAGCCTCCCCGCCTTCCTTGAGCCACATCCGTTCTGATGGTATTGTTTAGCGCTTTTGAAAAATTGAACCAACTTTTGAGGGGATTTTCGCAATGCGTATTATTCTGCTTGGCGCTCCGGGCGCGGGTAAAGGAACTCAGGCTCAGTTCATCATGGAGAAATACGGTATTCCGCAAATCTCTACCGGTGACATGCTGCGTGCCGCTGTTAAATCTGGCTCCGAGCTGGGCAAACAGGCGAAAGATATTATGGACGCCGGCAAACTGGTAACCGACGAGCTGGTGATCGCGCTGGTTAAAGAACGCATTACTCAGGAAGATTGCCGCAACGGTTTCCTGCTGGACGGCTTCCCGCGTACCATTCCTCAGGCTGATGCCATGAAAGAAGCGGGCATCAACGTGGACTACGTGCTGGAGTTCGACGTACCGGACGAGCTGATCGTTGACCGTATCATCGGTCGTCGCGTACACGCCGCTTCCGGCCGCGTTTACCACGTTAAGTTCAATCCGCCGCAGGTGGAAGGTAAAGACGACGTGACCGGCGAAGAGCTGACCACCCGTAAAGACGATCAGGAAGAGACCGTGCGTAAGCGCCTGGTGGAATATCATCAGATGACCGCGCCGCTGATCGGCTACTACTCTAAAGAAGCGCAGGCGGGTAACACCCAATACGCCAAAGTCGACGGCACTAAGCCTGTCGCGGAAGTACGTGCAGAGCTGGAAAAAATCCTCGGCTAATCGCACCTCTCTCACCCGGTTCTCCGGGTGAGAAAAATTCTCATCTCACCTCTTACTGCAATTGGTTCCGTTTACGCACTTTTCAGATACACTTATCAGCCTGTTAAAAGGTTATGAGGCGTGAATGAGTCAGGCGAAAACCGGCATCCTGCTTGCCAATTTAGGTACCCCCGAAGCCCCAACCCCCGCAGCGGTCAGCCGTTATCTGCGCCAGTTTCTGAGCGATACGCGCGTTGTGGATACCCCGCGTCTGCTGTGGTGGCCTTTGCTGCGCGGCGTGATCCTGCCGATCCGTTCGCCGCGCGTGGCAAAACTCTATCAGTCCGTCTGGATGGAAGAGGGCTCGCCGCTGATGGTCTACAGCCGTCGTCAGGAGAAAGCACTGGCCGCCCGCCTGCCGGATACGCCGGTTGCGCTCGGGATGAGCTACGGTAAGCCGTCGCTGGAAAGCGCCGTCACGGAACTGCTGGCGCAGGGCGTGGACCATATCGTGGTGCTGGCGCTCTATCCGCAATACTCCTGCTCCACCGTGGCCGCCGTCTGGGACGAGCTGGCGCGCATTCTGGCGACCCGTCGCCGTATTCCTTCTGTGACCTTTATTCGCGACTACGCGGATAACGACATGTATATCAACGCCCTTGCCAGCAGCGCGCGCGCCTCCTTTGCGAAGCACGGCGAGCCGGATCTGCTGTTGCTCTCCTATCACGGGATCCCGCAGCGATTTGCCGACGAAGGGGATGACTATCCGCAGCGCTGCCGCGATACCACCCGTGAGTTGGTCTCCGCGCTCGGCCTGCCGCCTGAGAAGGTGATGATGACCTTCCAGTCGCGCTTTGGCCGCGAGCCCTGGCTGACCCCCTATACCGACGAAACCCTCAAAATGCTGGGTGAGAAGGGCGTGAAGCATATCCAGGTGATGTCGCCGGGCTTTGCGGCAGACTGTCTGGAGACGCTGGAGGAGATCGCGGTGCAAAACCGGGAGTTCTTCCTCGAAGCAGGTGGGGAAAAATACGAGTACATTCCGGCACTGAACGACGATCCTGCGCACATCGAGATGATGGTCTCCCTGGTGACCAACAGCCGCTAATCGCACTCCGGGCCGGGTTTGTGCTACCATTTCCGGCCCAATCGTCACTCGTAGCCCTGAACATGAAATTTCCCGGTAAACGCAAATCCAAACACTACTTTCCCGTTAACGCCCGCGATCCGCTGCTGCAGCAAATTCAGCCGGAAAATGAGACCAACGCCGCCTGGGTGGTGGGTATCGATCAGACGCTGGTGGATATTGAAGCAAAAGTGGACGATGCGTTTGTCGCGCGTTACGGCCTGAGCGCCGGGCACTCTCTGGTGATCGAAGACGATGTGGCGGAAGCGCTCTATCAGGAGCTGGTGCGGGACAACCTGATCACCCATCAGTTTGCCGGAGGCACCATCGGCAACACCATGCACAACTACTCCGTGCTGGCCGATGACCGCTCCGTGCTGCTGGGCGTGATGTGCAGCAACATCGAAATTGGCAGCTACGCCTACCGCTATCTCTGCAACACCTCCAGCCGTACCGATCTGAATTACCTGCAGGGCGTGGACGGGGCGATTGGTCGCTGCTTTACGCTGATCGGGGAATCCGGCGAGCGAACCTTCGCTATCAGCCCGGGTCACATGAACAAGCTGCGCGCCGAGAGCATCCCGGAAGAGGTGATTGCCGGGGCGTCGGCGCTGGTGCTGACCTCCTATCTGGTGCGCTGCAAGCCGGGCGAGCCCATGCCGGAAGCGACCATGAAGGCGGTGGAGTACGCGAAGAAGTATAACGTGCCGGTAGTCCTGACCCTGGGCACCAAATTCGTTATCGCCGATAACCCCGAGTGGTGGCAGGCGTTCCTGAAAGAGCACGTCTCTATTCTGGCGATGAATGAAGAAGAAGCCGAAGCCCTGACCGGGGAGAGCGATCCGCTGCTGGCGTCCGACAAGGCGCTGGACTGGGTCGATCTGGTGCTCTGCACCGCCGGGCCGGTGGGTCTGTATATGGCCGGTTTCACCGAAGAAGAGGCGAAGCGCAAAACCCAGCATCCGCTGTTGCCGGGGGCGATTGCCGAGTTTAACCAGTTTGAGTTCAGCCGCGCCATGCGCCATAAGGACTGTGTGAATCCGCTGCGCATCTTCTCGCACATCGCCCCGTACATGGGCGGGCCGGAGAAGATCATGAACACCAACGGCGCAGGCGACGGCGCGCTGGCGGCGCTGCTGCACGATATCACCGCCAACGCCTTCCACCGCACCAACGTGCCGAACTCCAGCAAACACAAGTATACCTGGCTGACCTACTCGTCGCTGGCCCAGGTGTGTAAGTACGCGAACCGCGTCAGTTATCAGGTGTTGAACCAGCACTCACCGCGTCTGACGCGCGGCCTGCCGGAAAGGGAAGATAGTCTGGAAGAGTCGTACTGGGACAGATAATGCTTTCACCCTCACCCCAGCCCTCTCCCTAAGGGAGAGGGAGATTTAGATTCCCTCTCCCCGTGGGAAAGGGCCAGGGTGAGGGCATCAGGCCGCACAGATCTTACCCCGTCACCACCGTTTCAACCGGCGGTTTCTCCAGCAGCGACAGCATGGTATTGGCAATCTCACGCTCGCCCATTACCACCTGATTCGCGCCGCGCTCCATGATGTATTCCACCTCGTCGTCATAATGTGCCCGGGCGATAATCTCCAGGTGCGGGTATTTTTCGCGCGCGGAGACCACAATCTCACCCGCTTCGTAACCGTTAGGGATAGTCAGCAGCAGCCAACGCGCGCAGTCCAGATGCGCCAGATTCATGATCTCTTCGTTCGCCGCATTACCCAGCACGGCACGAACCCCACGCTCGCGCAGCTCATCCACGCGGGTGCGGGAGGTCTCAATCACTACCAGCGGAATGCCCTGGGCCATCAGCTTCTCGCCCAGCAGGCTGCCGACGCGGCCAAAGCCCACCAGCAGGGCATGGTTGCAGATATCCACCGGGATCTGCTTCTCTTCCTCCGTCGCCTCTTCCAGGGTCTGCTCTTCGAGAGTTTCGGTTTTCTCGAGGTATTTCTCCAGCAGCGCGAACAGCACCGGGTTGAGCATAATCGAGAGAATTGCCCCGGCCAGCACCAGGTTTTGTCCGGCCTGCGGCAGCAGATCCAGCGCCATGCCCAGTCCGGCAAGGATAAAGGCAAACTCACCGATCTGCGCCAGGCTGGCGGCGATGGTCAGCGCGGTACGCGGCGAGTGACCAAACAGGCGCACCAGGAAGAACGCGGCAACCGACTTACCAAAGATGATGATCGCCAGGGTGCCCAGCACCGCCAGCGGCTGGTCAATCAGCACCAACGGGTCGAACAGCATCCCCACGGAGACGAAGAACAGCACCGCAAAGGCGTCGCGCAGGGGCAGGGTATCGTGCGCGGCACGGTGGCTCAGCTCCGATTCGTTCAGTACCATCCCGGCAAAGAAGGCGCCCAGGGCGAAGGAGACATCGAACAGCTCAACGGCGCCAAAGGCGATGCCCAGCGCCAGGGCCAGCACCGCAAGGGTAAACAGCTCGCGTGAACCGGTAGCGGCGCTGCGGGAGAGGATCCACGGCACCAGGCGACGGCCCACCAGCATCATAATGGCGATAAAGGCCACCACTTTACCGATGGTGATACTCATATCCAGCGCCAGCGAGGCAAAGCCGACGTTGTCTTTTTCCAGCATCCCGGCGACCGCAGGCAGCAGCACCAGGGTTAAGACCATCACCAAATCTTCAACAATCAGCCAGCCAATGGCGATCTGCCCTCGCTGACTGTCAATCAGCTGCCTCTCTTCAAGCGCGCGCAGTAGCACCACGGTACTGGCGGTGGAAAGACAGAGACCAAACACGATGCCGGTCATCAGCGGCCAGCCCAGCATCGCTGAAAGCGCCATACCCAACAACGTCGCCACTGCTATCTGGGCGATCGCGCCGGGAATGGCGATCGACTTTACCGCCATCAAATCCTTCAGGGAGAAATGCAAACCAACACCGAACATCAGCAGGATCACGCCAAGCTCCGCCAGCTCCGGGGCAAGTTTCGTATCAGCAACAAAACCTGGGGTAAAAGGACCGGCTAACACGCCCGCTAATAAATAGCCCACCAGAGGCGAAATGCGAAGTTTGTTGGCAATCATGCCGAGTATAAATGCGAGTACAAGTCCACCGACAATGGTGGTGATAAGCGGTGTGGCGTGGTGCATTCCGTCTCCTTTCGTTGCTGAGTTAATCCATTTTTGGTTTAAAACCAAAAAGCCGAGTAATAGTTTATGACAAATTTAATGATTATGTTTATGAATAATTGTTGAAATATGAGTAAAACAGCAATAAGGGTTAAACGAAAGGAGAACAGGACGATTTTTGAGAGGCGGTGCTAAGAAAGGCTTATGGCAGTAGGGAAGATTGCGGCCAAATCGGGAGTTTGGCCGCAGATAAATCAGGCTTTATGCCGGTTATCAGGCAGGAATATAGTCAACATCCCGAGAAGTGGCAGGAAAGCGCAGATTTTGTAGACCAAAAAGATGCTGGTATGGTCTGCAATCAGCCCTAACACCGCTGCCCCAAGGCCACCCATCCCAAAGGCAAATCCAAAAAACAGTCCGGAAACCATGCCGATACGCCCCGGAAGCAGCTCCTGAGCATACACCAGAATGGCCGAAAACGCCGAGGCGAGGATAAAACCAATAATCACGGTTAAAACGCCCGTCCACCACAGGGTTGCATAGGGCAAAATAAGCGTGAAGGGCGCTACACCGAGGATAGAGCCCCAAATCACATATTTACGTCCAATTTTATCCCCTAGCGGCCCGCCAATAAAGGTGCCTGCGGCTACCGCAAACAGAAAGGCGAAGAGGTGAAACTGGGCGTTTTGTACCGATAATCCGAATTTTTCCATCAGATAAAAGGTGTAATAGCTGCTGATACTCGCCATATAGAAGTATTTGGAGAAAATCAGCATCAGCAGGATGCTGACGGCCAGAATCACCTTGTTGCGCGGCAGGGGATTAATCACTGGCGCTTTTGGTTTGCCTTTATTGACCCGGTGCTGAGCGGCATACCAGCGGCTGATTTGCGCCAGCACCACGATGGCCAACAGCGCAGCCAGCACGAACCAGGCCACGTTGCCTTTGCCATACGGGGCGATAATCACCGCCGCCAGCAGCGGGCCAAGGGAGCTGCCGAAGTTACCGCCCACCTGGAACAGCGACTGCGCCAGCCCATGGCGGCCACCGGAGGCCATGCGCGCCACGCGAGACGACTCCGGATGGAAGACCGACGAACCGGTCCCCACCAGCGCGGCGGCCACTAAAACGCCTTCAAAGCTGCCCGCCATCGCCAGCAGGATCAGGCCGCTCAGGGTAAAGCACATGCCAATCGGCAGCGACCACGGCATCGGATATTTATCCGTCCAGTAGCCCACCACCGGTTGCAGCAGCGACGACGCCAGCTGGAAGGTGAGGGTAATCATGCCGATCTGCACGAAGGTGAGAGAGAACTCGGACTGCAGTAGCGGATAGATCGCCAGAATAAGCGACTGGATCATATCGTTCAGCAGATGCGAAAGGCTGATTGCACCGAGAATACCAAATGAGGTGCGCGCCTTAGCGGTCGACACCGGAGGAGTAGATTCACTGATTGCCATAAATACCACGTCGATTGTTATAGGAAGTGCAGGGAGTCATTATTATCCCGCTAACATACCTGTCCCCGACATTTGAGGAAAGTCGCAATTCTGAAAACTTATTTGTCTATTCTGATTACTCATTGTAATTTTTGCGTTTGTCTATGAGTCAGGGAGTGAAGAGATGAAGTTAATGAAGCGAGGCGTTGCGCTGGCAATAATAGCGGCATGCGGTCTGTTGAGCCTGCCAGCCCAGGCCTGGGAACAGGATAAAACCTATAACATCACCATCCTGCATACCAACGATCATCACGGCCACTTCTGGCGCAGCGAATATGGCGAGTATGGCCTCTCGGCGCAGAAAACGCTGGTGGACGGGATCCGTAAAGAGGTGGCAGCCAAGGGCGGCAGCGTGCTGTTACTCTCCGGCGGCGACATTAATACCGGCGTGCCGGAGTCGGATTTACAGGATGCGGAGCCTGATTTCCGCGGCATGAATTTGATTGGCTACGACGCGATGGCCGTCGGTAACCACGAGTTTGATAATCCCATCGAAGTATTACGCCAGCAGGAGAAGTGGGCCAAATTCCCGTTCCTCTCCGCTAATATTTACCAGAAAAGCACCGGGGAGCGTTTATTTAAGCCCTGGGCCATCTTCAAACGCCAGGATATTAAAATCGCCGTCATAGGGCTGACTACCGACGACACGGCAAAAATTGGCAATCCGGAATATTTCACCGATATCGAATTCCGTAAACCGGCCGATGAAGCGAAGCTGGTGATTCAGGAGTTACAGCAGAACGAAAAACCGGACGTGATTATCGCCACCACCCACATGGGTCATTACGATAATGGCGAGCATGGGTCGAACGCCCCGGGCGATGTCGAGATGGCGCGCAGCCTGCCGGCGGGGTCGCTGGCGATGATTGTCGGCGGCCACTCCCAGGATCCGGTCTGCATGGCCTCGGAAAATAAAAAGCAGGTGGACTATGTGCCAGGCACGCCGTGCGCGCCGGACAAGCAGAACGGCATCTGGATTGTGCAGGCCCATGAGTGGGGCAAATACGTCGGCCGCGCGGATTTTGAGTTCCGTAACGGCGAGATGAAGCTGGTGCACTACCAGCTGATCCCGGTCAACCTGAAGAAGAAGGTGACCTACGATAACGGCCAGAGCGAGCGCGTCCTCTATACCCCGGAAATTGCGGAAAACCCACAGATGCTCTCCCTGCTGACGCCGTTCCAGAATAAAGGCAAAGCGCAGCTGGATGTGAAAATCGGCACGCTCAATGGCAGACTGGAAGGCGATCGCAGCAAGGTGCGTTTCGTACAGACCAACATGGGCCATCTGGTGCTGGCGGCGCAAATGGCGCGCACCAATGCCGATTTTGCGGTGATGAGCGGCGGCGGGATCCGCGACTCCATTGAAGGCGGCGATATCACCTATAAAGACGTGCTGAAGGTGCAGCCGTTCGGCAACGTGGTGGTGTATGTCGATATGAGCGGCAAAGAGGTGACGGACTACCTGACCGCAGTAGCGCAGATGAAGCCTGACTCCGGGGCCTATCCGCAGTTCGCCAACGTAAGCTTTGTGGCGAAGGGCGGGGTGCTCAACGATCTGAAGATCAAAGGCGAACCTGTTGATCCGGCGAAAACCTACCGCATGGCGACGTTAAGCTTTAACGCCACCGGCGGCGATGGCTATCCGCATATTGATGACAAACCGGGCTATGTGAACACCGGCTTTATCGACGCCGAGGTGCTGAAGCAGTACATCCAGCAGAACTCTCCGCTGGATGTGAATGCCTATGAACCGAAAGGTGAGGTGAGCTGGCAGTAACCGTGCTGCTGTGCCGGGTGGTGGGTCCGAGTCGTAATGGGTTTTGACGTTGTAGGCCGGGTAAGGCGAAGCCGCCACCCGGCGCTTTTTACTCCCGGCGCGCAATATCCGCAAACTGCGCGTCCAGCATCTTTGCCAGATCGCTGGCCGCCAGCTCAATATCCAGCCCGCGCTTGCCGCCCGAGATATAGATCGTTTCAAAGCCCTGAGAGGGGGCGTCAATCAGCGTCGGCAGGCGCTTTTTCTGCCCCAGCGGGCTGATACCGCCCACCAGATACCCCGTCGTGCGCTGCGCTACCATCGGGTCGGCCATATCCACTTTCTTGGCACCCAGCGCCTTCGCCACCTTCTTCAGATCCAGCTGTCCGGCAACCGGCGTCACCGCCACGGCGAGGTGCTTCATATCACCGTTGATCGCCACCAGCAGCGTCTTATAGACCTGGTCGGCGTTCAGCCCCAGCTTACGCACCACTTCATCGCCAAAATTGGTTTCGTTCGGATCATGGTCGTAGGTATGGATCCGGAACGTAATTTTGTTTTTTTCGAGTAATTTAACGGCGGGAGTCATAGCAATCCTTCTTAGCCCGGACAATAAACGCCCTAAGCATACGCCTCAGAAGAGGCTAAAAAATAGCACCATCTTGCGCATATAGTGTTGGCAGTGATGGTCACTTTGAGCGACAATCGGCTCAACCGGGGGTCTCCTCCGGCATAATAACAACGATGAAATTCCTCTTTGACGGGCCAATAGAAATATTGGCCACTTTTTTATCTCAGTAACGACGGCAAATTCCCCTCGCCGTACAAATGCAGCGCTCCAACCGCCACCACATACCGCCCTGCGGGCAGCCCATGCAGCTTTTTGCACCACGCCTGATTACGCTCGTGCATCAACACGTCATACAGCGATTCGCTGAAGGTAGCCGGCAGTGCCAGCCTGTCAACGATGGGGGGCGAATCCAGCCACCAGCTCACCATGGTCTGCAGCAACCGTGCATTGGTATGCCAGTGGGTCAGGGTATCCTCCAGCAGCAGCAGGCCGTCGTTCGGCATCTGGCGCAGGAGGGCAATCTGGCTGGCGGCGCCTTCCAGCTCGATAACGGGCAACTGCTGCGCACGCGCGACGTTCAACAGTTGGTAATCAATGCCGTAATCGCCACGCAGCCCCAGGCGCTGTGCCTGGGTGGCCTGCAGGACCATCGCGATCTGCCATAAAGGCTGGCTCTCCAGCATGGCCAGCGCTAGCCCGAGCTCGTCGGCAAGCCGCTCCAGCTCGGCCAGCTGGCTGGCGCTGAGGCGCTCATTCAGCGGCGGCGGGATCGCCAGCCCCTCGAAGGGCGACTCATTACCTGAAATATCCGCTTCGACGATCAGCGCATCAGCGCTGCGCAGCCTGGCGATTAGCCCTTCTGGCAGAGGAGACATATCCCGGGTTCCCATATGGATGCTACCGACCAGATGCAGATGCTGCCCGCCGGGCAGGGAGATATCGAGGCCCGGCCAGCGATAGCGGCGGGGGAACAGGGCGCGAAACGATGCTTTTATACGTTGAAACAGACTCATACGCGCTCCAGGAAGGGAAAAATTCATGCTAGCGCGTGGGGAGGGGCGGTGCAAGACGTCCTTGTCTTATGCAATCGTTACTCTTTAGGCTTAAAGCGCAGCAGGCGATTGGCGTTGCTCACCACGGTAATCGAGGAGAGGGCCATGGCGGCACCCGCCACCACCGGGTTGAGCAGCGTACCGGTCAGCGGCCAGAGGATCCCGGCGGCGATCGGAATGCCGAAGGCGTTATAGACAAAGGCCCCCAGCAGGTTTTGCTTCATGTTGCGCAGGGTCGCTTTCGAGATGGCGAGCGCGTCGGCCACCCCCATCAGGCTGTGGCGCATCAGAGTGATGGCCGCCGTTTCGATGGCAACATCGCTGCCGCCGCCCATCGCAATCCCGACGTCCGCCTGGGCCAGCGCCGGGGCGTCGTTAATGCCGTCGCCAATCATCGCCACCCGGCGGCCCTGGCCCTGCAGTGTGATAATCGCGTCCGCTTTGCCATCCGGCAGCACGCCAGCGATCACCTCATCAATACCGGCCTCGCGGGCGATAGCCTGGGCGGTGACGGCGTTATCCCCGGTAAGCATCACCAGACGATAGCCCGCGCGGTGCAGGCGTTGCAGCGCGCTCACGCTGTCAGCGCGCAGCGGGTCGCGAACGGCAAACAGCGCCGCGATTTGACCATCTACCGCCAGCAGCACCGGAGTGGCGCCCTGAGCGGCATGGGCCTGCAGCTGCGCATCCAGCGCCCCGGTATCAATACCGTTTTCGACCAGCAGGGCCTGGTTGCCCAACAGAAGACTGTGGCCATCCACTTCTCCGCTGACTCCCAGCCCGCGCAGGGTGCGGAAGTTGTTCACCTGCGGCAGGGCGCTGTCTGCTTTCTCCAGAATCGCCCGCGCCAGCGGGTGGCTGGAACCCTGTTCGAGCGCAGCGGCGAGGCGCAGGGCCTCGGCTTCACCGATCCTGCCCGTGGTATCGACGGCGACCACCTGCGGTTTGCCCTCGGTGAGGGTCCCGGTTTTATCAAACACCAGCGTATCCAGGGTGCTGGCGCGCTGCAGGGCGTCGGCATCACGCACCAGCACGCCGGACTCCGCGGCACGGCCAACGCCGGAGATAATCGACATCGGCGTCGCCAGCCCCAGGGCGCATGGACAGGCGATGATCAGCACCGTGGTGGCGATCACCAGGGTGTAGACAATCTGCGGCGCGGGGCCAAAGAAGTACCAGATAGCGGCGCTGAACAGGGCAATCCCGACCACTACCGGCACGAAGATGGCAGAAATTTTATCCGCCAGCTTGCCGATCTCCGGCTTGCTGCTCTGGGCCTGGCGCACCATGCGGATGATGCGAGACAGAGTAGTGTGGCTGCCGACAGCGCTTGCGCGGAACAGCACGCTGCCATCCTGCACCACCGTACCGGCGTGGATGCTCTCGCCGTCGTTTTTCTGCTGCGGCACCGGTTCGCCGGTCAGCATCGCTTCGTCAAACCAGGCTTCGCCCTGCGTGATTTCGCCGTCCACCGGGACGCGATCTCCGGTGGTGAGGCGCAGAATCATTCCCGCCTGGACCTCCGCCAGCGGAACGCTCTGTTCGCCGTTCTCCGTCACGACCCGGGCGGTCGGCGGGGTTAAATCGAGCAATCTTTCCAGCGCTTTCGAGGAGCGCTGACGGGCCCGCGCCTCCAGCATATGGCCGAGGTTAATCAGGCCGATAATCATCGCGCTGGCTTCATAATAGAGGTGGCGTGCTTCCATTGGGAACCACTGCGGCCAGACGTTGACGCTCATCGAGTAGAGCCACGCCGCGCCGGTACCCAGCGCCACCAGCGTATCCATGGTGGCGGTGCGGTTTTTCAGGCTCTTCCAGGCGCTGGTATAAAAATGGCCGCCGGCGAAAATCATCACCCCGAGGGTGAGAACGCCGATCGCCAGCCACAGGGTGCGGTTATCGTCGGTGACCATCATGTTGTCGCCGAGCATCCCCCAGCCCATCACCGGGATCCCCACCAGCAGGGCGACAATCGCCTGCCAGCGAAAACGTTTCATGGTGGCGATGGCGGTCTCCTGCTGGCGTTCGCGGCGTTTGAGATCGTCTTCAATCGCCTCGGCGCCGTAGCCCGCTTTTTCAACGGCCTGGACTAAATCAGCGGCGGAGGCACTGCCCATGATCAGCGCAGTGCGTTCCGCCAGGTTGACCCGTGCCTGTGCCACACCCGGAACCGCCTGCAAAGCGTTCTGCACCCGGGTGACGCAGCTGGCGCAGCTCATGCCGTTGATCAACAGCTGCTGGCTGTCATCACTGTCGTGAGCTGCCGGAAGCTCAGAGGGGGCCGCTGTCAGTGCTTCCGACGGAGTTGTTGACGCTGTCAGCGGATCAGCCTTTGGGTGGCTTAACGCCGCACCGTAACCGGCCTGTTTGATGGTGTCGATCAGGGCATCGGCGCTGGCGCTGCCGGTGACGGCGGCGTGGTCGATGGTGACGTCTGCGGTTTCAACGTCCGGGCGTTGCTCCAGACTCTCTTTGACGCGTTTGACACAGTGGCCGCAGGAGAGGCCGTCCAGTGTCAGATCGATGGTGTGAGACATACGAATACTCCTTATAAATCTCCAGCCAGATATTGACCGGAGGGACACTTTCATCTAACTGTTATGAAGGTTAAACCTTCCATCAAGGGGAAGGTCAAGGGGGAAACGTGAATATCAGTGATGTTGCCAAAAAAACCGGGTTAACCAGCAAAGCGATCCGCTTTTACGAAGAGAAAGGGCTGGTGACGCCGCCGCTGCGCAGCGAAAACGGCTACCGGAGCTACACGCAAAAGCACCTCGATGAACTGACGCTGCTGCGCCAGGCCCGTCAGGTGGGGTTCAATCTGGACGAGTGCGGCGATCTGGTGAACCTGTTTAACAATCCCGCCCGCCACAGCGCCGATGTGAAAAGCCGGACCCTGGAGAAGGTGGCCGAAATCGAACGCCATATCCTGGAATTACAGGCGATGCGCGACCAGCTGCTGGCGCTCGCCGAGAGCTGTCCGGGGGATGAGAGCGCCGACTGCCCGATCATCGATAACCTCTCCGGCTGCTGTCACCGCAAGGCGAAGGCCTGACCGCGTTCCGGGTTGAGCATAAACACCACCGTCCCGCGATACCAGGGGGAGCGCTGGAGCTGCGCTTCGGCCTGAACATCCCGTTTGCCACCCTGTACCAGCCCGAGCTTAAACGGAATGCGCAGCCGGGCCAGGGCGGGCAGATAGGCCTGATAGTTGTCTACCGTATGGCGGCCCTGATAGCTCTGGATCACCAGCTCATCCACCGCCAGCGCGTTGAGCGTGGCGACATCCCCGGTTTTCGCCCAGTCCAGCAGCCCGGTGACCCCCAGCGCAAATTCCGGCGGCAGCTGCTGGCGCAATTGCTGTAAAAAGCGAGCGTAGTCCGCCAGCTGGTGGGTGGCGGCATCGAAATCAACCTGCAAACCCACCACATGGTTACCGGCGGCCTGCCAGCGCTGCATCAGGCGGACAATTCTCGGCACAATGGTCGGCGGCACATCGAGGGTGGTAAAGCGCACGGTCAGCCAGATTGAGGGAAACGTCAGGCGGCTGACCGGCAGACCGAGGCGCTGAAACACCACCTCATTCGGCCGGGTCAGCACTTCACCCTGATGCAGATAGACGGTGTGAGCCTCTTTCAGCGCGTCGCTGGCTTTCACACCCGACCAGAGCCAGAAGGCCGAATGCTCGCGGGCGGCGACATTATCCGCCGCCTGCGCCTGTCCGGCCAGCAGTGCGGCTACCAGTAATATTTGAGTTTTTGTGCCCACGGGCTGCCCGGATACTGCGTTTTTAACTGCGAGAACCAGCCTTTGCGCTGGGCTTTGTCCACCTCGGGTCCGCCACATTCGTTATAGCCGGACGGGGCGTAACACATGATGGCCCGATAGAGCGCGTAGCTCTTATCTTCATGCTCCGCCTTCGGTGACGCGATAACCTGCTGGTAGTAAGCCTGTCTGTCGAACTGCCCGTAGGGCTCTTTACGGTGGATCGCCGTCTCCAGCACGCCGTTGCCCGCGCTGTCTTTCCAGATATCGACATGGGTATTCGATGTGCGGAAGAACTCGCCCAGGCAGTTCAGGGCATGGGCATCTTTGGCGTTCTGGCTGAGTACCTGCACGGTTTTATCCAGATTACGGCAGGCGTAACCGGCTTCGGCGGCCTCGCCGTTCCAGTCGAAGGTGCTGAGATTAACATCGTCAAAGGCCTTGCCCACCACGGGTGGCGTAATGGCGCTAACGAGTTTTCTGTCGCTTAACCAGTCGCTGAAGCGGTTCTCCGTTAAGTCGCGCACCAGCAGGGTATGCAGCGCAATGGTGCGCTCTTCGTTGTTGGGCCCCTGGCTGGCCTGCTGGCGTAACCGCTCAGGCGAGGCCACCGTTTTCAGCACCTGAGAGCGAAAACGCAGGCTGGTGACGGCGCTATCGGCGGCAAAAATCGCTTCTGCGTTACCGCTATAGACCAGAGTCGCCGCCAGTTTAGCCTGCACGTACTGCTGCTGTTCAGGATCCTGGCTGAGTTTCAGCAGCTTCAGCCAGAAATCGCGCGCGGCGGGCCACTGCTTTTGCGCCATCAGCGCCTGGCCGTAGAGTACCTGCTCGCTGAAGGCGAGAATGTCGTGCGCCGGGAGTTTTTCCGCCGGTTTGACGTCCTGAACAATGGCGGCAGGGTTATTCGTCGCCTGCCACAGGTTCAACTGTAAATTGCGCCACAGCGCCAGCTTGCCGCTCTGTTCAAATGCCGGTTTACTGGCGTTGAGATCCTCCTGCGTCAGGGTCGGTTTCTCGTCGCTGTTCAGGCGCAGGGCGCGCAGCAGTTCGATATAGCTCACCTGCGGCGCGTCGGGGAAGGCCTCGCGCACGGCGCGACCGTAGAACTGCATGCCGTAGACGTTATCGTATTCAGTCACCAGACCGTGCAGCGCCTCAGCACTTTCCGCCTGCTGGAAGCGCTGCTCGTACAGCCCCGCCAGCTGCGGCCACGCCTGCAGATACCAGTTGATGCGACGCAGCATGCCGCGTGCCGAATCTGCGTAACGCCCCTCCGGCCAGCGCTGGAGGTAGGCCTGGGCGGCTTTCTGCGCCTGTTCAGCGGCCGGGCGGTCGATGCGGTCGATATCAAAATCACCGTACTCGCCGGTGCTGTTCTGGCTGCTTTTGTTCAGCGCCGTGCGCATCAGCATATAGCTGGCGGTCTCTGCCAGCCACGGGCGATCGCTGTCGACAAGCGAGGTAAATGCCCGATCAGCCCCCGCGTAATCCCCGGCATAAAACTGGGCTGCCCCGGTCAGATAGGTTTTATACAGCAGGGCAGGGGATCCGGCCGGTAGGGATGCCAGGGCGGCAGAAATCTGCCCGTCGGTGGCGCCGGCGTAAAGCCCCAGACGCGCCTGGCCCAGCGCATGGCGCTGATCCGCCGTCAGGGCGTCGTCGGCCAGCAGCGCGGCAAAAAACTGGCTGAGGCTGTCGGCACTGTTTGAGACGAAGCGGTTTTCCTGCTCGCCGTCCTGATGGGTTTCGACGGGCTCAAGCTGTAACGTGGCCAGCTGCTTAGTGAGAAGGCTCTCTTCAGCCGGTTTATCCGCCGCAGCGCGGGTCGGTACCTCCAGGTCATCCCACTGCGGATGATAAGCAAAGTAGAAGTCGCGGGAGCGGGTGATATCCGCAGGCATCGACTGCACGGGAAGGGGGAAAGATTTGGCTTCGCTCAGCAGACGCAGCAGGTTATCGCGGGAGTCATTGCCGGGCGTCAATACCGGGTCACCTTTCAGTAGACAGTGCTCATCGCTCCAGTTGCAGTCTTCCATATCAAAGGAGGCGAATGCCGGTGCGGCGCTCGCCAGTAATGCGCTAACGCTGATTGCCAGCGTCGTCTTCCTGACCATCATGCTCATCCTGTTCTTATCGGGAAAGGGCCCGGACGCGAAGGGTAATTCCCTCGACGGCCACAACTTCAACTTTGGTGCCGGCGCTGAGATCGTCGTCGGCAATCACCGGCCACGAGCTGTCGCCGACGCGCATATGACCGCGCCCGTTTACCAGGGCGGTATCAAGGGTAAATTGCATCCCCACCAGCTGCTGTCCGCGCTGGTTGAGCCGGGCATCGGCGGGCTTTTGCCTGCGCACCTGCCTGGAGAGCCAGCGCCACCACAGCCAGGCGGCGGTCAGGGTCAGCACCGCAAACAGCGCCCCCTGCCATGCCCAGTCGAACGGCAGTACCCAGACCAGCAGCCCGACAATCACTGCCGCCACGCCGCTCCACAGCAGGTAGCCGTTGCCGCCGAGCATTTCAGCCGCCAGTAGCAGGCCGCCGAGGCTCAGCCAGAAGACATGCGGATGTGCCGCGATCGTCTCGATCATAATTTGCGCTCGTTGCCGCTGTGCTTGATCAGTTCCGCGATGCCGCCGATCGCGCCCATCAGGCTGCTGGCATCCAGCGGCATCATCACCACTTTGCTGTTGTCCGCCGAGCCGATCTGCTGCAATGCTTCGGTGTATTTCTGTGCCACAAAGTAGTTAATCGCCTGAATATCCCCGGCCGCGATGGCCTCCGAGACCATCTGGGTGGCGCGGGCTTCCGCTTCGGCCGAACGTTCGCGGGCCTCAGCCTGTAAAAACGCAGACTGGCGTTCGCCCTCGGCTTTGAGGATCTGCGACTGTTTCTCCCCCTCGGCCTTCAGGATCTCCGCCTGGCGCACCCCTTCGGCTTCCAGGATATAGGCACGTTTGGTTCGCTCGGCCTTCATCTGGGCATTCATGGAGGTGATCAGTTCTGCAGGCGGACGCACGTCGCGAATTTCGATACGGGTGACTTTGATGCCCCAGGGGTTAGTG
Organism: Leclercia adecarboxylata; assembly: GCA_002360945.1. Classification (GTDB taxonomy): domain Bacteria; phylum Pseudomonadota; class Gammaproteobacteria; order Enterobacterales; family Enterobacteriaceae; genus Enterobacter; species Enterobacter adecarboxylatus_B. The sequence continues at coordinate 261,418 of DERO01000008.1, forward strand.
GCTTCATCAACGATGTGCAGCAGGCGGGTATTGATGCTGTCGCGCTGGGAGAGCATCTCGTCCAGCTCCATCGAGCCCAGAACGGTACGGATGTTGGTCATCGTCAGGTTGATGATCGCCAGCTCAAGATTACTCACCTCGTAGGCCGCTTTCGGCGCGTCGATAACCTGAATAAAGCACACCGCGTCGATGGTAACGTTGGCGTTATCCCTGGAGATCACTTCCTGGGAGGGGATATCCAGCACCTGCTCCATCATATTGATCTTGCGACCAATGCGGTCCATGAACGGTACCACCAGGCTTAAGCCCGGCTGCAGCGTGTTGGTGTAACGGCCAAAACGCTCAACCGTCCACTGATAGCCCTGTGGAACGATTTTCACACCGGCGGCAACAATGACCAGCGCGACGAAGATCAGAATGGGGATGACAATGAACATATAAAACCTCCTGTTTTGTATTCCATATTGCGATAACAACTGTTCGTTTGTTGCCCATAAGTATACCGACAAACAGGCCCGACTTCGCGCCGAATCAACGGTGCAGGCAGGATCCAGACATAAAAAAGCCCCGCTAAAAATAGCGGGGCGGGACAAAAATTCAGCAGAATGGGGTTGTTCAGGCGTCGGGCCCGGTCCAGGAGAAGTCAGAGATGTACTGCTCGCCGGCCTCATTGATCGCGCGTGACAGCGCGGCATAGTATTTTTCCAGACCGATCGCTTCAATCTGCTGCAGCTGTTCGCGCACCGGCGCACAGAACAACCCGGCATTTCCGGCTTCGACGCGCTTATTGTTAGGCGGCAGGTCACCGGTAATGGCTTTGAACCAGGTGCGGATCCCCTGCTTAAGGTTGTTCGGCGCTTTCGCCAGATTGTCGATACCCGTCAGCACCTGCAGGGTCGGGAACCGATCCTCCGCAACGGCGCTTTTGAGGCGCTCAAAGAACTGGCTGAACAGCTCAAACGAGCCCAGCTCGATGATTTTGGGTTTGGTGGTTTTGCCGTTTTTATTGCCGATCTTGTTTGCGGCAGGCGTGCTGGACGGCACCACCCCTGTCTTATGCAAGTCTAATCCGAACAGCAGATCGCAGTGGGCGCGACGCTCTTTCAGCGGGTAAGACATCAGCACGTCGATAAAGGTCGTCGCCATCACATCCGAAAGCTTATGGTTGATAAGCCACTGGGTGCGGGAGAAGTCTGCCGGGGAGACAAACCACTCCGGGACCTCATCGTAGCGCTTTGACTTTCCTTTCCCATCAAATTCAATGAAATGCGCGCCGTTATCGAAGGCAAATTTGCAGTTTTTAAAGCTGATAATGGTGGTGTTGACGATTAACGCTTTTTTTACAAAATCAACCACTTCAGGGCCAATAACAAAGCTGGTGACTGTCGAGGAATTGATGACTTGCATTAATGTTTCTACATCAGGAACGCCCGGCTTCAGGGAGGTGAACTCATAAAAGATGTGTGTCATGCCGCTTACTTCCTCTAGTTATTAGCCTGCCATTTCAAACGCGAAAAAGTTTATCATCTCTTGCAGGATGAGGCCATTAGCGACAAATGCGGGAGTTTTGTGCCGATCACAAATGGAAGATAAAGGTTACTCCTGTTGGGGCAGTGTAAAAACAATCGGACATTTTAATGACTGTCGTGTGCAGAGATAAGTCTTTTTATCTGTTTGCCAGAACTAAACATTAATAAGACTTAAGTGAAGCGCATTATGATAAAAAAAGGCCGCCATAACGGCGGCCAGAAGTGAGTCTTAGAGCGGAGCGAGGGGATTAAAAATCGCCAGAGATACCCGCTCCGGCCATCCAGCCATTATCGAAGGAGCTGGATGCCTGCATGTTGACGGCAACATGCGGGGTGATGCCTTTCTGCAGACCGGCAGCCAGGGCTGCACCATCGCCATTCGCCGTCCCCGTCGACAATGCCCATGAGTTATCGGAGTGATAATGCAGGCTGGACATCGCCGCGGCGTTATTCAGACCCCGTTTGAGATCTTCACGGGTGTCATCAATCTCTTTCGCGTTACGCTCAATCGACTGGCTATTGCGGGTGATACGTTGACTGTTGCTGTCGATGCGCTGGCTATTACCCGAGATACGCTGGCTGTTGTTGTCGATGCGCAGGCTGTTGCCCGAAATACGCTGGCTATTATTGTCGATACGTTGGCCGTTGCCCGAGATGCGCTGGCTGTTGTTGTCGATACGCTGGCCGTTGGTCTCAATACGCTGGCTATTGCTCGCGATGCGTTGACCGTTGGTATTTATCTGGCTGCGATTAGTTTGATCGACATAGTAGCTGTTCACCTCGCTAACGACGTTGACGGTATAGCTGTTGCCCGCGGTTTGACGGGAGCTGGTTGTCTTCTTCGCTGGCACTGGCGTTGACGGCTGTGGGTCGGTAACCCCGCTGGTCACGATCGGCGAAGCCGTCTGGGTGTTCACCAGCGTCACAGTATGTGTATCCACCGTTTGAGGATTAATGACAGTATTGTCCGGTATCCCCTTCACCAGCGTGGTTGGTGGGGTTTGCAGGTTAACGACCTGTACCGTCGACGTCGGCAGCGGTTGAGGCGATGGGATATCGCCGGCCGCAGGCTCGACACTCAGGATGGGCTGAATGGTTTTGATTTCATACGCCGGGGTAAGCGATGCCATTGGCGTCGGTGGCGTCGGTGGCGTCCCCTTCACCAGCGTGGTTGACGAAGTTTGCAGGTTAACGACCTGTACCGTCGACGTCGGCAGCGGTTGAGGCGATGGGATATCGCCGGCCGCAGGCTCGACACTCAGGATG
>DERO01000003.1 GCA_002360945.1 Leclercia adecarboxylata
CATTTTAGCCGCTGAGGAAACGCCACCCGGCATCAGCGCGCACAATAAAATGCATCATTCCTGCGGTTATCCATTCATGTAAACTATATACAGCGCCCATCTCATTTTTTATCTAAATAGACGAATCGTGAGAATTGTCTCATGTCAAAATTTATTATTATTGCACTTGCCAAAATTAGCCTGGCATGAAAAATTATCCTGTGCTGTTGCCAGTTCACTATTCGAATGCTTACAAGATGTAATTTATTAACAGGGAAGGAATATATTGTGTCTAAAATAAAAAGTTACGCTGAAAGCGTATTGTTTCAGAGTATTATTTCATTATCGAATACAACCTGTACACCCGGGAGTCTGGCCTGTCTGTCAGAGAATTATATTTCACGACTCGGCAATAACGATGTTCCCCTGACACTGCGGAAAGCGCTTAAAGACGTTAAGGCCCTTCTGGCCACAATGACTGAAGTAAATTCATGCAATACAAATGCTTATGAGATGCTGGTGAGCAAGTATCAGTGTTTGTTGACCCGGATTACAGAACTCTACACCGATGTGGTGGCGTGGAATGCCGTTGAGCAGTACATCTCGGCATCACAGTTTCTCCTGTTTTCCGAAACTCAAAATGGAGCTCAGGCTGCTTCGCATAACGTGATCAATTAACTTTTTCCGCATTAATAAATAAAGAGCCGCCTGTATCAATATGCGGCTCTTTTTTATTCGGCAGACATCTCGCTTTATTACAGCGCACCCTTGCTAAGAAATAGCTATTTTGTAAAGGAAAGCACGAATTGCTGCGAAGGACTTAAGACTATTCCTATAATCATCGGGAAAACTGTTAATTGAAAATTATCACATTCTCAAGGATTATGATTGAATCCACAGTGATGATAAGGATATAGGCGATGATTATAGTATTAACATCCTGTAGATATTTTCAGCAGGGCTTTTCCATGCTGGTCGATCAGCTCATGAGCGACTCACCCTCGTTTCAACGCGTGCTTTATCTGAATGATATTAACGACGCGACAAAGGATGATTTGGTCCGCACCAAAGCCATTGTGGTGGATTATGGTCAGTCTGACATCAAAGTGCTGAATGCGTTGCTGGACGTCAAAAACCGTTATGAGCAGAGCTATTTTATTTTTATTACCCGGGATGTCTGCTACGAAAGCACGATTGAAAATATTCTTATCAATACCATCGCCGATTACACCATCGACTGTAAAAGCGCCGTACGCCAGTTACGCGCATGCCTTGCCCATTTTGCACGGGAGGAGTCGCCGGTCACTATTTTTAAAAACGTTCGCTGGCATCAGCTTGAAAAAGAACAACCTTTAACCCGTATGGAGTCCATGCTGCTGCCTTACATTGTGTCCGGGAAAAAGAATAAAGAGATCACCCGTTACCTGGACGTGACCGGAAAAACCGTCAGCCATCATCGACGCAATATTTATCGCAAGTTTGCCGTCACCAGTCTGACCGGGTTGTATAAAAAATTCGATCAGTGCGTGTGAGCCTGGGGCAGGCCTGCACGCTTTCGCAATTCCTGCTCTTAAGATCCTCGTTTCTTGATACTTACCCTGATAACTATTATCTTCTCAGCGTGTGAAACGAGGTTCCCCCATGCGTGAAGAAGATCTGTTCTGCCGCCGGCCGATGGGCATGCGGATGGCAATGATTGTGCGTCAGTGGCGCGCGGTGATTGACGACGCCATTCTCGAGACCGGGTTAACCCAGTCGAGCTGGACGGTGATGATGCAGCTCAAATCCTTAGGGGATAACGTCTCGGTGAGCGAACTGGCGGAGGTGCAGGGTATTGAACTGCCGCCGCTGATGCGCACCCTTTCACAGCTGGAAAAACAGGGCTACCTGCTGCGCACCACATCGCCTTATGACAAGCGCATCCGGCTGCTGACGCTCACGCCCGAGGGGAACGCGGTGCTGAAAACGCTGACCCAGGTCATCGAAACGTTCCAGGAGCGGGTATCGCAGAATATCGCCCCGGAGCATCTCGAGATTTTCAGCGCCACACTCAATCAAATCGCCTGCAATTTGCGGACAATCCGCGAAGAAGATAACAAGACCGAATAAACATGACCCCTGAACAAAAGTTTGCCCGCTGGGTAAGGGTGAGTATTGCCTCTTTCCTGCTGATGTTTGTCTATTTTATTGTCGCGGATATCTGGATCCCGCTGACGCCGGACGCCACCGTGATGCGCGTGGTCACGCCAGTGTCGGCGCGCGTCTCCGGCTATGTGGCGGCGGTGCATGTCCACAATAACAGCCAGGTGAAGAAGGGCGATCTGCTGTTTGAGCTCGACCCGACGCCGTTCCGCAATAAGGTCGAAGCTGCCGAAATTGCCCTGCAGCAGGCGCGTCTCGCCAACCAACAGCTGGACGCGCAGATCGTGGCGACCCAGGCCAGCCTGAAAACCGCCCAGCTCACCGCCCGCAACGACAAAGTGACCTTTGAGCGTTATCAGAAACTCAGCACCCTGCAGAACGTTTCTCAGGCGGATCTGGATAAGGTCCGCACCACCTGGCAGAGCAGTGAGCAGTCGGTGGCGAATCTGCAGGCCAGCATCCATCAGCTGCGCATTGAGCGCGGCGAGCGTGATGAACAGCACAACGTGACCCTGCAGAAATACCGCAACGCGCTGGACGAGGCTCAACTCAACCTCGGCTGGACGAAGATCTACGCCGAGGCCGACGGTACGGTCAGCAACGTCCAGTTGAGTCCCGGCTTTTATGCCGCCTCCGGTTCGGCAGCGCTGGCGCTGGTGAACAACCAGAGCGATATCGTCGCCGATTTCCGCGAGAAGAGCCTGCGCCATACCCACCAGGACACTGACGCCGCAGTAGTGTTTGACGCCTTCCCGGGCCGCGTGTTCCGCGCCCACGTCACCAGCAGCGATGCCGGTATCTTAGCGGGGCAGGAGGCGGTCAACGGACAGCTGTCGGAGCCCGAGACCTCCAACCGCTGGGTGCGTGATGCCCAGCGCATGCGCATTCACGTGGCGCTGGACGAAGCCCTGCCGAAGCACCTGCCGACCGGGGCGCGCGCCACCGTGCAGCTCTATAACAGCGAAGGTCCGTTTGCCCGCTTCTTCTCGGGGATGCAGATCCACCTCGTTAGCCTGCTGCACTATGTTTATTGATCATGTCTATTAATACCCTGGCGCGGGTTTTTACCCCGCATGGCAACATCGTCTACACCGCCAACGACTTTCGCCAGACGTTGCGTATCGTCTTTGCCGGGATGATTGCCCTCAGCGTGTCGAGCTTTTACAACACCAGCTACGGCGTCTTCTTTGTGATCTACCCGATCATGCTCCTGTCGCTGGTGCCGGTATTTAACCGCCACGTTGCCAAACAGTTCGTGTTCAGCTCTGCGCTGAACTGCATCGAAATGGTGTTTATTATCGGCTATCTGGCGCAGTGGCCGGTTATCATGACCCTGGTGGTGTTTGGCCTCTACGTGATGCGTTTTCGCTTTATGAGCCAGGGGCCGCTGTTTCTGTTTGGCTCGATGGGGGTAGTGTGCCAGAGCACCATGCTCAACTTTATGAGCTACCCGACCACCAACTGGCACACGCTGCTGTTCTCTAATCTCGAAGCCAGCGTGATGGCGGTGTGCCTGAGCGCGCTGATGCACTTCCTGCTGCCGGATGTCGAACCGCGCACGCCGCCGCCGCGGCTGGAGAAAGACGCCGCCCGGGTGCGCCATGAGTCACTGCTCTCCGGCACCGTGGCGACCATGATTTTTGTGGTGTTCCAGATAAGCGATCTTAGCGATTCCCTGTCGGCACTGATGGCGGGGGTGCTGATCCTCTTCCCGATGCACTATCGCGGAGCGGTGATGAGCTCCCTGTGGCGCGTGGTCGGGGTGGTGCTCGGTTGCCTCTATATTCTGGTGGTGCAGCTGGTGCTGTACGATCACAGCAGCCACATGCTGCTGATGATGCCGCTGATCGGCCTCGGGCTGGCGTTTGGCGCGCGCCTGCACGTGATGGAGAAGGTGGGGGCCGGAGTCGGTTTTGCCAGCATCACCACCATCGGGATCATGTTCGGCCAGAACATGCACCCGGATGGCGACCTGGTGTTCAGCGATCTCTACCGCATCGTCTCGGTGACGGTGGCGCTGGTGGCGACCCTGACCATGGTGTTCCTGATGCACCTGATCCTGAACTGCTTTGCCCCAACGCGCTATGTGATCCGCAATCCGTAATCCTTTAGCGGGTGAGCAGAGGCAGAACCTCGGGCAGCTGCGACAGCAGGAACAGGATCAGCCCGATGGTACCGCCCACCAGGGTGCCGTTGACGCGGATAAACTGCAGGTCCTTGCCGATGTTCAGCTCAATCTGTCGGGACATATCTTTGGCATCCCAGCCTTTGACCGTGTCGCTGATGTGGCGGGTCAGGAAGCGGGCAAAATCCGGCGCCACGCGGTGCGCTGCCTGCTCCAGGTGCTCGTTCAGCGAGGCGCGCAGATTGGTATCTGCCACCAGGGTTTCACCGAACCACAGCCCGGCGTTGGCGAGGCGCTGCTTCACGCAGGAGTCGTCGCTTTGCATGTCGGCTTTCAGCCACTGGCGCAGGTCGGCCCACATCTCACCCAGATAGCGATTAAAGGCCTCGTCGTTCTTAAGATACTCTTTGATATTCTCGGCTTTGGCCGCGGTTTCCGGATCGTTTTTCAGGTTCTCCACCAGTTTCAGCACCGCGCGGTCAAAGGCCTGGCGGATCTGGTGGGTGCGGTCGTGGCTGACGTCATCCAGAATGGCATTTACCGCATTGGACACCAGCTCGGCGCTCTGATCCCCCAGCCATTCGGTGGGTAAAATCATCGCCTTGCGCGGATGCTCGGTCTTCAGCCAGTGGACGATTTGCGCGGCGATAAAGTCGCGGGTGCTGTCGCGCTGCAGGAGCGTAATCAGGCGGTTAATCACCGCGTCCAGCAGCACCTGATGACGGTTGTTTTTGGTCATGCTCTCCAGCATGGCGGCGCTGGTTTCGCTGAAATCGACCTTATCCAGCGCCTTATGCACCGCCCGCTTCAACATCCGCTGAATGCGTCCGTCGTCGGTCAGCTCAAGGAAACCGCTCATCACCTGCATGATGTGCTGCCCGACGCGCTGGGCATTGTCCGGCTGGCTGAACCAGTTGCCGATAAGCAGAGCCGGTTCGTACTTGCGAATGAGTGCCACCAGCGACTGGGTATCGAGGAATTTCTCCTGCACGAACTGACCGAGGTTGTCGCCAATCCGGTCTTTATTGCGCGGGATAATCGCCGTATGGCGCGAGATAAAGGGGATCGGCACCCGGCGGAACAGGGCCACCACGGCAAACCAGTCAGCCAGTGCGCCGACCATCGCCGCTTCGGCAATGGCTTTCACCCCCCGCACCCAGAAGGTCTGCGGCAGGAAGAGGGTGGCGATAAAGGTCGCGGCGGCAATCAACAGCAGCGACAGCGCCAGGAGCTTGGCGCGTTTGAGTTCAGCGAGTTTTTCCATAGGGTTAAGGATAGAGGGAGAAAAGGCGAAGGGGCAAGGGAGCAGGCATTTTCCCCGGTGGCGCTGCGCTTACCGGGGTTACGACATGTGTTTTCCAGTTTTGTAGGCCGGGTAAGGCGAAGCCGCCACCCGGCGTATTCCTCGCATTCAGAGTGAGGTGAAAAATCGCCACAGGATCCCTGCACCAAACACCATCAGCACCACCCCCGCCACGCGCTCAATTTTCCAGATATTGTTGCTGAGCCGCCGTTGGACGGTGGGCAGGGCGATAAACGACACTACCGCCAGATCCCACATTAGCACCACCGTGACCATCCAGAGCCCGCTGACCGACTGCTGCAACAAGGTGACGTTCGGGCCGAGCAGCGCAGTCATCAGCGCCAGATAGAAAAGCGCGTTTTTCGGATTCAGCACCGCCGAACCCAGCCCGAGCAAAAGTTGCCTGGACCAGGAGGGGCGCTGCGGCTCTGCATTATCCAGCGCCAGCGTGCGGGCGCGGCTTTGCGCCAGCTGCCATCCGATCCACAGCAGATACAATGCTCCCAGCAGCTCGATAACACTGAACAGCAGCGTGAACTGACGCAGCGCGCTCCAGCCCAGTATCACCAGCAGAATATAGAGCCCGTTGCCTGCAGCGATCCCCACGCACAGCCCGGCGCTGCCGCGCAGGCGATGGCGGGCGGCGAAGCCCATCAGCAAAAAGAAATCCGGGCCGGGGCTGAGCAGGGCGACAAAATGCGCCAGCGCGAGGGCCATAAAAGCGGGCGGAAAGAGAGGGGTAAGCAGTTCCATAGTGACCTCATCAGCAAAACTGAGGTCAGGCTACAGTGGGGTGAACGCTAACTATTGTCAGATATTGATCGCCCGGTGGCGTACTGGCGTGGCGTTGCGGCCGTGTAGCTGACAAAGGTTTTATGGAAGTGGCTCTGATCGGCAAAGCCGCTCTGGTAGCTGACGTCGGCAATGTCATCCCCGGCCCGCAGGCGCGCTTTGGCGAACTCTATCCGGGAAACGTTCAGGAAAGTGCCGGGCGTCAGGCCCGTATCCTGCTTAAAGGTTCTGATAAGCGTCTCTTTGCGCAGCGAGAAGCGCCGGGCTAAGACGTCCAGAGACGGCGGCGTTTGCAGGCTATGACGAAATGCCTGCTGAAGCGCAAGGCTGGTGGGACGCACGTGAACGGGCGGCGTTGGCCTGGCGGCAAGCAGGGAGAGAAGCGTGTCGATAGCCGTTGCCGAGAGTGTCTCAACGACATTTAGATACTGGCGAAACAGCACTTCATTGCGGATCACCTGCATGGCGGGCTGAAGGTCGGTTTCCAGATACAGCATATGGTAGCTGCGCGGCTGCCCTGCGACCGGATTGCAGCTGTGCGGCATCTGCGCGGGAATGACAATCAGATCGCCAGGATAAAGGGTGAACGGCTCGCCGTTGCAGGTGCAGCAGGTTTGCCCCTCGAGGATGGCACCAATCGAAAGCTGCCCGTGGCTGTGAAGTTTATAGGCTTGGGTGCTTTGCCAGGTGCTGCGTAGCTCAACGCCTGGCTGGCGGCGGAAGGTCTGATTGACGTGGCGCGTGTGGATCATAGTGGTTACCGGAGGGGTTTAGGTGTTTATAGCATGAGCGGAGAAGGGTGTCGCCTGTGATAATTTGGGGAGAGGTCGTTATGTGATAAGAATAGTGGTACATATAATGCCGCAACTGCATCACAGGAATATCAGGGAAAATTATTAAAGGAATAAATTATGCACGTCAGCACGGCTATTAAAGGGTTACATCGGCTGACCACTATCCTGTTACTTATTATCGTTGCAGGATATTTTTCTTATGAATACTTCATGAAGAGCCGAAGCGACGATCGTTTAGTGATAAAAAAAGAGGTGACAGAAAACGTGACGCTTTACGTCACGCAGTATGGGGGCGGGGCAACCGTACCTGATATTTATCGCTATTACCTGGATGGTAAAAATCAGACGATAGAGCAACTCAGGAAAAGCGAGCCTTTTCTCGTTTCAGATAATGGTAGCGCGACAATTAGCGGCTACGGTAATACCATCAATGTTAAGTTATCAGGGCGTATCTATTCTTTCAGTAATCTGACTATGTTCTACGCTCAGGAAAATCTGGTTATCCCGGTAATTAATCTTACTGCCACAGGAGTACGTTAACCTGTATACCTAACTTTACCTGCAAGCTCAGCCATTTTGACTACCCTTAATACCCAACGCGGTAAAAAAGGAGGCAACAATGGCCTATAAGACAGTGAATCCTGCCAACAACAAACTCATCAAAGAATATCCTTCTCATACCGATGCTGACGTCGAGGCGGCGCTGAACACCGCCGATGCGCTCTACCACTCCGACTGGTCGAAGGGCAGCATGGACAAGCGCCTGGCGGTGCTGCATAAGCTGGCGGATCTGATTGATTCCCGTACCGAAGAGCTGGCGAAAATTGCCAGCGTGGAGATGGGTAAACTCATTGCCCAGAGCCGCGGCGAAGTAAAACTCTGCGCGCAGATCGCCCGCTATTACGCGGATAACGCCAAACAATTCCTCGCCCCGGTAAAATACCCGTCTGAGATGGGCGAGGCGTGGGTGGAGCACCATCCGATCGGCGTGGTGATGGCCGTGGAGCCGTGGAACTTCCCTTACTATCAGCTGATGCGCGTGCTGGCTCCGAACCTGGCGGCAGGTAACCCGGTGCTCGCCAAACATGCCAGCATCGTGCCGCACTGTGCCGAGACCTTCGCCCATCTGGTGCGCGAAGCCGGTGCCCCGGACGGGGCATGGACTAACCTGTTTATCTCTTCCGATCAGGTGGCAAATATCATCGCCGACGATCGCGTGCAGGGTGCTGCGCTGACCGGGTCCGAGAAGGCCGGTAGTGTGGTGGCCGCTCAGGCGGCGAAGCACATCAAGAAATCGACCCTCGAACTGGGCGGCAACGATGTGTTCGTGGTGCTGGACGATGCGGATCTGGAGAAAGCGGTGAAGATCGGCGTCAACGCGCGTCTGGCGAATGCCGGGCAGGTCTGTACCGCCGCCAAGCGCTTTATCGTGCATGAGAAGGTGGCCGGGCAGTTCCTGGAGAAATACACCGAGGCATTCCGCGCGATTAAAATCGGCGATCCGCTGGACGAAAGCACCCGACTGGGACCGCTGTCGTCGAAAGATGCTCTGGAGACCCTGACCAAACAGGTGGACGAGGCAGTGAAAAACGGCGCGACGCTGCATTACGGCGGTAAACCGGTCCAGCGCGAGGGCAGCTTCTTTGAGCCGACCATTCTGACCAACATCACACGGGATAACCCCGCGTATTTCGAAGAGTTCTTCGGCCCGGTGGCGCAGATCTACGTGGTGAAAAACGATGACGAGGCGGTGAAACTCGCTAACGACTCGCACTACGGTCTGGGCGGTGCGGTGTTCAGTAAAGATATCGATCGCGCTAAAAAGATGGCCTCGAAAATCGAAACCGGGATGGTGTGGATCAACTGGCTTACCGATACCGCGCCGGAGCTGCCGTTTGGCGGCGTGAAGCGTTCCGGTTACGGGCGCGAGCTGTCGGATCTGGGGATTAAAGAGTTTGTGAACCAGAAGCTGGTGGTGATCCGTAGGTAACGACTAATACGTGCGGTGGGTAAGATTTGCCCGGCGGCGCTGCGCTTGCACGGGCCTACGGTTTTGTAGGCCGGGTAAGCGCAGCGCCACCCGGCAGTTTTTTGGGTTAGAAGCTCACGCCGCCGCCAACGTAGGCGCCGTCAATCAGGGTGTGGTTTGGACGGCCGTCTTTGCCATCAACGCTCACGTGGCGGTAGCCCACTTTCAGCGTAACCGGTTTGATTGGGGTCCAGCTTACGCCGCCGTTAGCTTCAACGTAGTTTTTAACGCTGTTGTTCAGGCCATCTGGAGCCACGTAACCTTCACCGAACACGTTAATGCTGTCCGTCAGCGCCACGTTCACGCCACCGCCAACCGGGAATGCCACGCCGTTATCGCCTTTTTTCGGGCCGATGTAGATGGCTTTCGCACCCGCATTGAGCATCACCGGGCCCACTTCGAAGTTGTAGCCTGCGCCAACGCCACCGGTCTGGGTGCCGTCATCGGTATTTTTGAGCCAGTTCCCTTCGGTATATAAACCGGATGAGGATTTACCCATTTCCACATTCAGGTTGGTGAAGTTCTTACCCTGTTCAATGCTGCCGCCCATAGCCAGTGCGGAGCCCGATACAGCAGTCAGAGCGGAAAGGAGAAGGATATTTAGCTTTTTCATGTTTTATGCCTCGTCATCAAATTAATCTGAGGGCACCTTAACAAGCGAAGTTTATGACTGCAAATGTGATGAGGGTCGCGTTTTTATGCTGATTGTGTAAAATTATTACAGGACTTTTGTTGCGGATTGGTTTCTTTGTTGCGGGGTCAATCATTGATTTTATCGTGTTTAAGATCGATTTAGTTTATTTCCTAAACAGAGCGTGAATAACGCAGGAATAATAGCCAGTGCTGAATTAATGGCGATAATTATCATTACGCAAGACGTTTTCAGTTTTACAGTTTATAACCTTTATTTACATTCATTCATCGCCTGGTGCGCCCAAAAAAGCACTCCCCGTCGTTGTAAACAGGGAGTGCCGGGATTATTTCTTCAGGCCCGCAAACCCCGCGCGGATCTCTTCTTCAGGCAAATCAATTCCGATAAACACCATCACGCTGTGCGGCGCTTCCTCGCCCCACGGGCGATCCCAGTCGGCGCTGTAGAGGCGCTGCACGCCCTGGAACAGCAGACGGTTCGGTTCGCCGTCGATCCACAGCATTCCCTTATAGCGCAGCAGTTTGTCGGCAAAGGAGAGCAGCAGGTTCTCCATCACCCGGGAGACCTCGCTGATATCCACCGGGTATTTCAGCTCGACCACGATAGAGGAAACGTCGTTCTGCTTGTCGGCCATAAAGTGGAAGCGCGGCGTTGAAGTCACCTTCTCTTCCAGCATAAAGCCGTTTGTGTTGAACAGTTGGGTGAGATCGATATCGCCATGGGTGACGGTATAGACTGGCGCGCGGGCGTTGATGCGCGTCAGGCGCTCGCGCAGTTTTTCGCTCTCACCTGCCACGTCGGTTTTGGTCAGCAGAATGCGGTCGGCATAGCCCACCTGCGACTGGGCGATGGTGAACTGGTTCATCTGCTCGTCGGCGTGGACCGCGTCCACCAGGGCGATCACGCCGTCCAGCAGGTAGCGCTGGCAGAGGATCTCATGAGAGAAGAAGGTCTGAATAATCGGGCCGGGGTCGGCCATGCCGGTGCACTCAATCACCAGGCGGTCGAAGTCGATCTCGCCGCGATCGCGGCTGTCGAGCAGATCCAGCAGGGCGTCTTCGAGTTCGTTCGAGCGGGTGCAGCAGATGCAGCCGTTGGTCAGGGTTTTGATCTGGGTGGCGCGATCGCCAATCAGCTGGTCGTCTACGGAAACTTCCCCGAACTCGTTTTCGATGACCGCGATTTTGAAGCCGTGTTGTTCGTTGAGGATGTGGCGCAGCAGGGTGGTTTTGCCCGCGCCGAGAAAGCCGGTGAGCAGGGTAACGGCAATCGGTGTCATGGTCTCTCCTTTAGCAGCAGCGTACGCCGCCTTCTCCTCCTCCGCCGTAGCGCGCTTCCTGACGCTCGCGGAAGAATTCGTTGTAGGTCATGTACGGCTTATCCGGATGGTTGGTCTTCATATGTTCAACGTAGTTGTCATAGTCCGGGATGCCAATCAGCATTTTCGCCGCCTGACCGAGGTATTTTTTAGCTTCGCCTAAGTTACCAAACATTATGTCATCCAGATAGAAAAAGCCCGGCGAGGGGGCCGCCGGGCGTTGTTTCCCCTCACCCCAACCCTCTCCCAAAGGGAGAGGGGGAGGATTGTGGATTAGTGGTGTGAAGAGGTCTTCACGCCGCCTTCCGGGACCGGCACATACGGGGTCTCTTTATCCGTACGACCGTCGGCGTCACGCACCTTCATCCAGGTTTTGATGCCGTAGAAGATGATGCTGTACACCACCACCAGGAACAGAATGCTCAGACCCGCGTTGGTGTAGTTGTTCACCACGATGTGGTTCATGTTGGCAACCTGCTGCGCGGTCAGCTCACCGCCGCCTGCGGCAATCTTCTCTTTGTACTGGTTAGCCATAAAGAAGAAGCCTTCCAGCTGCGGGTTGGTGCTGAACAGTTTCAGACCCAGCGCCCAGGTGGTGCAGAGCAGCAGCCACAGGGCAGGGACCACGGTCACCCAGATGTATTTGGTGCGCTTCATCTTCACCAGCACTACGGTGCCGAGCACCAGGGCCACGGCCGCCAGCATCTGGTTAGAGATCCCGAACAGCGGCCACAGGCTCTTCACGCCGCCAAGTGGGTCGACAACGCCCTGATACAGCAGGTAGCCCCACAGACCGACGCAGCCCGCCGTACCCAGAATCCCGGCCACCAGCGAGTCGGTTTTCTTCAGGAACGGCACGAAGTTACCCAGCAGATCCTGCAGCATAAAGCGGCCTGCGCGGGTACCGGCGTCCAGCGCGGTGAGGATAAACAGCGCTTCGAACAGAATACCGAAGTGGTACCAGAAGCCCATGTCCGCCCACGGCAGCACTTTGTGGAACACGTGGGCGATACCCACTGCCAGGGTTGGTGCGCCACCGGCACGGTTCAGGACCGACGGTTCACCGATGTCTTTCGCGGTCTGCATGATCTGCTCAGGCGAGATCACAAAGCCCCAGGAGCTGACGGTTGCCGCCGCGTGGGCGCTCGCGTCTTTCAACTGCGCCATGATCAGCGCCGCGTTGTCACCGCCCATCTCATGCAGGTTCGGCATGGTGATGCCCAGACCCGCAGGCGGGGTGTTCATCGCGAAGTAGAGACCCGGCTCGATGATGGACGCCGCCACCAGGGCCATGATCGCCACGAAGGACTCCATCAGCATCGCGCCGTAGCCGATCAGACGAGCGTCGTTTTCGTTCGCCAGCAGCTTCGGCGTGGTGCCGGAAGCAATCAGGGCATGGAAGCCAGAAACCGCGCCACAGGCAATAGTAATAAACAGGAACGGGAACAGGGCACCTTTCCACAGTGGACCGGTACCGTCGATGTACTGGGTCACCGCAGGCATTTTCAGCTCTGGGTTGATGATCACGATGCCGATCGCCAGACCGACGATCACGCCGATTTTCAGGAAGGTCGCCAGGTAGTCACGCGGCGCCAGAATCAGCCATACCGGCAGCAGCGCAGAGACAAAGGCATAGCCAACCAGCACGAAGGTGATGGTGGTGTCTTTGAAGGTCAACGCCGGGCCCCAGTACGGGTCGTGCGCAATCACGCCGCCGAAGTAAATGGAGGCCACCAGCAGCACGATACCGATCACCGATACCTCACCCACGCGGCCCGGACGCAGGAATCGCATGTAGATCCCCATGAACAGCGCAATCGGCACGGTGGAGCAGACGGTGAACACGCCCCACGGGCTTTCGGCCAGGGCTTTCACCACGATCAGGGCCAGCACCGCCAGGATGATGATCATAATCAGGAAGCAGCCGAACAGGGCGATAGTCCCCGGCACGCGGCCCATCTCTTCTTTGATCATCTCACCCAGAGACGCGCCGTTACGGCGGGAAGAGATAAACAGCACCATAAAGTCCTGCACCGCACCCGCCAGCACCACGCCGGCCAGCAGCCACAGGGTACCCGGCAGGTAGCCCATCTGCGCGGCCAGCACCGGGCCGACCAGCGGGCCCGCGCCGGCGATGGCGGCAAAGTGGTGACCAAACAGCACGTAGCGGTTGGTTGGCACATAGTTCAGGCCGTCATTGTTGATGACCGCCGGAGTGGCACGCGTCGGGTCGAGCTTCATGACCTTCTGCGCGATATAGAGACTGTAGTAGCGGTACGCCACCAGATAGACCGACACCGAGGCCACGACGATCCACAGGGCGCTGATGTGCTCACCGCGGCGCAGGGCAACCACGGCAAGGCAACAGGCACCGAGGATCCCGAGCAGCAGCCAGGGAACGTGCTTAAGTAGTTTTTTAATGTCCATAATAAAACCTGGTTTTTTAGATGAAAAAAGGGTCAGGGTTCGCTGTGAGAGATGTTGAGTAATGCTGAGGCGATCTTGCCAGAGCCTTGCGCGTGTAAAGGAAGGTAAATCAATGAGTGGTTATATGGCGGGATGAGCGGTCAAAGGGGAGGGCGAGTGGTTCAGGCTCGCCGTCAGTGGGGAAAATAGTGTGAAGGGGATCACGCCGTCAGGCGCGTATCACTCCGCGGTAGCCAGATAGTTTTCTAAGGTGCCGACAAATTTCTGCTTAAGCCAGGCCGGTTCCAGCACCTGAATATTGGGCAGCCAGTAGAAGAGCAGCGGCAGGATCTGGTTCTCATGCGCGGCATGGCAGCGCAGGGTGATGCCCTTTTTGTCCTCCGCCAGAATTTGCTGGTCGGGCAGCAGATCGCGACGCTTAAAATAGTGCGCAATGCGGGTGGGAATAAACACGTCCACTTCGAACGTCTCTTCGCTGACCCAGGGATCGGGGTTTTTTGCCAGCAGGTCGAGGGTGTCATTATCTGGCGTGAAGGTCTCGCTACGAATATCCAGCCACTGGATCAGGCTTAAAGAAAACGATTTCAAACGCTTTTCTTCGGTGGCTTGTAAATACCATATGTTCTTTTTGTTAATTACTTTATAGGGATTAATCTGTCGCGACTTTCCTTTATACAGGATCTGGCAAACCTGCTGGCCTTTAATCGCCTTTTCAAAGTCCGCTAACAGGGCGTGAATATCTTTGGGCCCGGTTCGCTCGGCATCGTTGCCGAGGATCATAATATGGTTTTCCTCGACACGCGTCTCCAGTTTGTCCCAGAATTCGCGGCCCGTTTCCGGGAAAAAGTCATCCACGTTCAGAAAGTTAGCAATAGCATGATGCAGCCCTGGGCCAGCATGAATAAGCTTGTACTGCCCGTCTCCGCAGCGCTCCACAATGGGCGAAAGGGCATTCAGATCGCGATAGACCGTGCGCTCAGTGATATTAAATTTATGCATCAATGCCTGGCGGTTAACCACACCGTGTAAATGAAGCTCCAGCAGAATATCAACCAACCTTTCAGCCGAGCGACTCCTGGTCGGAATTGTCATATTAGCTTTCCCGTTATTTTAGCCATTGCTGTGAATTATGCCGGCGCGGCTGACAAAATATGTCAGTGCAAAATTCGGCATGAAAATTTGTCTTAGGTTATAACGGCAAAATTTGGGATAAACATTAGGGGTTTTTACAACGGAGGGATAAAAGCGCGGTGTCGATCGGATCCGCCGGGGTAATTTCCCCGGCGCGAGGATGAATTATCGTTCGAGTTCGGAATCGGCAAGCGACGTCGGCAGCGGGACTTCCGTCGGGATGTTGAGCCAGTCGGACTTGCCGTAAAAGACGGCGTTGATCTGCGTGTGGTAAAGCAGGTGGGTACGAAAACACTGGAATAACTTTTTATCGGGAGCGAAATCCGCCTGCCAGAACTGGTTCAGTGGCCCCTGCCAGGTTAATCCTTCGATGTCGTACAGCGCTTTGCCCATCACCTTGAGCGGCTTGTTGTGGATCAGCGCCGACAGGCCCGCGGTGCTGTTGACGGTGATCACCCCCCGGGTGTGGGTCAGCAGGGCGGGCAGGGAGAGATCGTGAACGTAGATCACCCGGCCCGTAATGCCGTACTTTTCGGTCAGCTTGTTAATCAGAGTGCCGTAATAACGGTGACCACGATCCATCGGGTGATGCTTGAACACCAGATGGCGCTCTTTTGACGCATGGCGGGCAAAGGAGCGGATCACGGTTTCGATATAGTCACGCACGTCTTTATACGGGCTGTGGTGAATAATCTGGCTGTCGTTGTAGACCTGCAAAATCGCCAGGTAGTACTCGTTATCCAGCTCACCGGTAATATGGCTCAGCATATGGCGCTGCTGCCAGCGGTACCACAGCTTACGGCGACCGGCGCGGAACCAGCACTGCATCTCGTACCACGGAGAGAACGACTTGTGGTGACGGTAGCCCCGGTAGCGATGGCGGCCAAACCAGCCCGCCGCATAGTAGAGCATGGCATGGGCGGCACGGTTGAAGGCGCTCGGTTTCCACGGCGTCGGGGTTTTCACCTCCGGCAGTGGCTGTTCGCGATAATACTTCGCATCGATGGGCATCGAGGAGAAGGCGTTCACCCCCCCTTTTTCCAGCGTGATGTAGAACGGCCGGAAATAGCCCTCTTCAAACGCCAGGAAATCGATGGCTTTGCTGCGCGCCCACTTCTTCGCTTCGATGTGCATCGGACGGCAGTCACCAAAGCAGACGATGGTGTCGAAGGGGTAGGTTTTGTGTAACTCGCGCAGCCAGAAGGTAAAATTTTTCACTGAGCCGGTGTAGTGCAGCGCGGTCTCTTTCGCGGCATACCATGAGTCTCCGGCATTGAAGCAGACCTGCTTCACTTCACGGTGGCTGCTCTGCAACCAGCTTGCCAGACGTGAAAAGCAGGGGCCCATCGGTCCTTGTAGTAAAAGATATCGACGGCCATTCAGCAGATGGCGGATAGCTTGCTCTTCCATTATTTTTCCCAGATCGATCCGTTGATGAACAATGTGTAACGGCTTGATGACCGCTTTTCTTTAATAAATCAGGATAAATAGTTCGCTAGCGAAGTGTCTGTGCGAGATAGCTCAGTTTGAGCTGCCAGCGCTGCCAGCGGCTGGCCTTCTGCGATGAGGAGTTGCCCTGCACCGCCAGCTGACGGATCAGCTGCTCCGGGCTCATCCACAGGCCGCTCTGCCAGTCGATATAGCGCGGATAGGCCACCAGCGTCAGGTAGACCAGCGCGGCCAGCGGCAGGGTGCGCTGACGGCGCTCCGCCGGGTGGATATCTTCAGTCAGCCCCCAGCCGCTGTAGAACGGCTGGCCCCAGGTGGTGACCTTCACCCCCTGCACCAGCGCCTCGAACCCGCTGAGGGAGGTCATGGTGTGCAGCTCGTCGACATGGGGATAGAGACTGGTCAGGCCGAGATCCAGCACCTGGCTGTCCACGCAGCTCGCCAGGCATTCGGCCGAGATCGCCCCGGCCCGGTTGCCCGCCACCACGTCCGGGTGCGGTTTAAACAGGATATGCGCTTCCGGCCGGGCGGCGCGTACTGCCCACAGCAGCTGCTCATTGCTGCGGATCACCGGGCTGCCGGTCAGGATCGAGGCATCGCCATCGACCTGGCCCACCACCAGCACCAGCGAACGCCCGTCGCCGGGCGGCGTGAAGGGCTGTACGGTGCCGACATTGTATTTGCTGACCCCATGCTGGCGGAGCAGATCCACCAGCGCCGCGCCGCGTTCCAGCGCTTGCTCGCTGAGCGGCTGCTGGTTGAGAAGCTGCTCCAGCCCGCTCGGACGGCGGCTGTCGAAGTAGATCCCCACCGGGTCGATGGAGAGCGAGGAAGGGCGGCACAGATTCGATCCCAGCCCCCGGGAGCGGATAAAGCCATCTTCCACCCGGATCGGGTTTTTCAGCTCAGGATAACGGCTGCCCCAGACCAGCACCTGCTCGTCGGCGGCCAGCTGTGCCGGCGGGGTGCGCACAAAGCGCAGCTCCGTGGCCAGCGGCTGGCAGAAGGCGCGCATAAAGGCGCGCTTCCACAGCGAGAAGCCCACCATATACAGAAGGCGATAGCGCGGGGCCGGGTTCAGCTGACCCGCAATGACCTCCAGCACCTGCTCCACTTCGCAGCGCTGGCCCAGGACCGGATCCAGATAGCGGGGATAAAGGATCAGCGCCGCTGCCACCAGCTGCGACAGGCTAATTTGTGCCTCGCGACGCGCGCACTGTTTGCTGTCGTGGGTCAGCCCCCAGCCGGCGTAAAACGGCATGCCGAAGCAGTACACCGCTTTGCCCAGCAGCAGGGCTTCAAACCCCATCTGCGAAGAGACGGTGTAGACCGCCTCCACTTCATTCAGCAGGATATGGGGATGGCAGTGATCGGTGATCAGCTCTACGTCGTCCAACTGCATCTGCGCCAGCACGCCGCGCTTCTTGCCCAGCCGGGTATCCGGATGGGTGCGCAGCAGCAGGCGGGCGTCAGGATGGTTACGCCGCGCAGCCGCGACCATCGCCACGAAATCCTCCGTGCTGGCGAGCGCGCCAGGAATAGAGAGATCGCCGGCAACCTGGTCGATCAACAGCACCTTTGGACGAGGGTCGCTGTGCAGGCGGGCAGCCAGCGCGTTGGGCAGGCCGCTGTCGGCGGCATAACAGTTGTACTTGGTGATGCCCAGGCGCAGCAGTTCAACTACGAGTGCCTCGGCGCGCGCCAGCATTCGGGCATCGCACGGCGTGGCGATCAGCTGCTCAAGGCGGCTGGGCTGGCGAGCGTCGTAGTAAATGCCCACAGGATCGGCGATCAGGGAGACGGCCTTGCCGCCTCTGGCGGGGTGGCCAATATAACCGATAAAGCCATCTTCCAGCTGCCAGTACGGCAACCCGAGTTCATGGGCTTTCTGTTTGATCTGTCGGGTATTGGCTTTCTGGCCCCAGCCGACCAGCACGTCGTCCTGCGCCAGCCGCATGCTTGTTTTGAAGGCGTGTAACGGGCGGCCAAGCATTGGCTCGAGCTGTGCTTTTCGGGCCAGGATCCCGGCTGAACCTGTGTAGAATTTCATGTGCGCTCTGTGCATCAGAAAACGCCCCGCGTCACTGCGGGGCGTGTGACTCAGAAGTACTCTGCGTCAGGGAAGGATTTGGCAACGCTGTCTTTGGCAGAGGTGAGGATCTCGGTGTCGATTTCCGGCCAGGTAATCCCAATGGTCTCATCGTTCCAGCGGATGCCGCGATCGCTCTCCGGCGCATAGTAGTTAGTCGTTTTGTACAGGAATTCTGCGGTGTCGCTCAGGGTCATAAAGCCGTGGGCGAAACCTTCCGGGATCCACAGCTGACGCTTGTTCTCGCCGGAAAGATGCACGCCGACCCACTGACCAAAGGTCGGGGAGCTTTTACGGATATCCACCGCAACGTCGAACACTTCGCCGGCCACGCAACGCACCAGTTTGCCCTGCGCATGCGGCGCCAGCTGGTAGTGCAAGCCACGCAATACGCCCTTTGAAGATTTGGAGTGGTTGTCCTGCACGAAGTTTACGCTGCGGCCAATGGCGGCTTCGAACTGCTGGTGGTTAAAGCTTTCGAAGAAGAAACCACGATCGTCGCCAAACACTTTTGGCTCAAAGATGAATACGTCGGGAATTGCGGTCTGAATTACGTTCATGATGTCGGCCTGATTCATAAATGGGGCTTAACGCCCCAGGAGTTAATAATGATTACTTGAGCATTTTCAGCAGATATTGCCCGTAAGCATTCTTCGCCAGCGGCGCGGCTAACTTGCGCACCTGGTCGGCATCGATAAACTTCAGACGCCAGGCAATCTCTTCAGGACAGGCCACTTTCAGCCCCTGACGGGTTTCGATGGTCTGGATGAAGTTGCTGGCCTCAATCAGGCTCTCATGGGTGCCGGTATCAAGCCAGGCATAACCACGGCCCATCATGGCGACCGACAAATCCCCTTGCTCAAGGTAGATGCGGTTCACGTCGGTGATTTCCAGCTCGCCGCGCGGCGACGGTTTCAGGCTTTTGGCAATCTCAACCACGCGGTTGTCATAGAAGTAGAGGCCGGTTACCGCATAGTTGCTCTTCGGTTCCAGCGGCTTCTCTTCCAGGGAGATCGCAGTGCCTTCACGGTCAAACTCCACCACGCCATAACGCTCAGGATCGTGTACATGATAGGCAAAGACGGTGGCGCCCGCAGGTTTCGCCGCGGCGGCTTCCAGCTGTTTCTGCAGATCGTGACCGTAGAAGATGTTGTCGCCCAGCACCAGCGCACAGTCGTCGTCGCCGATAAACTCTTCGCCGAGAATAAAGGCCTGAGCCAGACCGTCCGGGCTTGGCTGCACTTTGTACTGCAGGTTCAGGCCCCACTGGCTGCCGTCGCCCAGCAGCTGCTCAAAGCGCGGCGTGTCCTGCGGGGTGCTGATGATCAGAATATCGCGGATACCGGCCAGCATCAGGGTGCTCAGCGGGTAGTAGATCATCGGCTTGTCGTAGATGGGAAGCAGCTGTTTGCTCACCGCCATGGTGACCGGATAGAGACGAGTCCCTGACCCACCGGCCAGAATAATACCTTTACGCTTGTTCATAATCCTTCAATGCTTCTGTTTGTTTACTTTAGAGAGGGGGAAACGCCCCGCTCTAAGGCATGTTTGATTGCTGTAAAAGGGGGCAAAACGCCGCTCCCTGACAAAAGTCCGTGTCGCGAAAACAAGGCATACATAGCATACCTTGGTTTGCAGTTACTTCCCGAGAATTTCAGCCAGCATGCGATCGACGCCGATGGTCCAGTCCGGCAGCGTCATCCCGAAGGTGCGCTGGAACTTGCTGGTATCGAGGCGTGAGTTATGCGGACGCCTGGCCGGGGTCGGGAAGGCGCTGGTCGGAACGGCATTCACCTGGGTTACGGCCAGCTCAACGCCCGCCGCACGAGCGGTAGCGAATACCCGCTGGGCATAGTCGAACCAGGTGGTGGTACCGGAGGCGATCAGGTGATAGAGCCCGGCCACTTCAGGTTTATCCTGCGCGATACGGATCGCATGGGCCGTACAGTCAGCCAGCAGTTCTGCCCCGGTCGGCGCACCAAACTGATCGTTGATGACCGACATCTCGCTGCGCTCTTTACCAAAACGCAGCATGGTTTTAGCGAAGTTAGCGCCGCGGGCGGCATAGACCCAGCTGGTGCGGAAGATCAGGTGACGGGAGCAGAGCGCGGCAGCCTGTTCGCCCGCCAGTTTGGTTTCGCCGTAGACGTTCAGCGGGGCGGTCTGGTCTGTCTCCACCCATGGCTTTTCGCCGCTGCCGTTGAAGACGTAGTCGGTGGAGTAGTGTACCAGCCACGCGCCCAGCGCCTCGGCTTCTTTGGCGATAGCGGCAACGCTGGTGGCGTTGAGCAGCTCGGCAAAGTCGCGCTCGCTCTCGGCTTTGTCCACCGCGGTATGGGCGGCGGCGTTGACGATCACGTCCGGCTTCAGCAGACGCACGGTCTCGGCCACGCCTTCCGGGTTGCTGAAGTCACCGCAGTAATCGGTAGAGTCAAAATCCACCGCCGTGATACGCCCCAGCGGCAGCAGCGCGCGCTGCAACTCCCAGCCCACCTGGCCATTTTTGCCGAACAGCAGAATATGCATCAGTTACGCTCCTGATAGTTCTTCGCGATCCAGTCCTGATAACTGCCGCTTTTCACGTTGTTAACCCACTGCTGGTTATCCAGATACCACTGCACGGTTTTGCGGATGCCGGACTCGAAGGTCTCCTGCGGCTGCCAGTTCAGCTCGTGGCTCATTTTGCTGGCATCGATGGCGTAACGGCGGTCGTGGCCCGGGCGGTCAGTCACGTAGGTGATCTGGTCGCGGTAAGAACCGGTTTTCGGCACCATCTCATCGAGCAGGTCGCAGATGGTATGGACCACGTCCAGGTTCTGCTTCTCGTTGTGGCCGCCGATGTTGTAGGTCTCGCCTACCACGCCGGTGGTGACTACGGTGTAGAGCGCACGGGCGTGATCTTC
The DNA here is from genome assembly GCA_002360945.1 of Leclercia adecarboxylata. Lineage (GTDB taxonomy): Bacteria > Pseudomonadota > Gammaproteobacteria > Enterobacterales > Enterobacteriaceae > Enterobacter > Enterobacter adecarboxylatus_B. The sequence continues at coordinate 21,134 of DERO01000003.1, forward strand.
AACGTACAGCCAGTCGCGGATCTGATCGCCTTTGCCGTAGATTGGCAGCGCTTTGCCGTCCAGCGCATTGAGGATCACCAGCGGGATCAGCTTCTCCGGGAAGTGATACGGGCCGTAGTTGTTGGAGCAGTTGGTGACGATAGTCGGCAGGCCATAGGTACGACGCCATGCGCGCACCAGATGATCGCTGGAGGCTTTCGACGCCGAGTACGGGCTGCTCGGCGCGTACGGGGTGGTCTCGGTGAACAGCGGTAACTCGGTGCCTGCGCTCACTTCATCCGGGTGCGGCAGATCGCCATACACTTCGTCGGTGGAGATGTGGTGGAAACGAAACGCCTGCTTGCGGGCTTCATCCAGCTCGCTCCAGTAGGCGCGGGCCGCTTCGAGCAGCGTGTAGGTGCCAACGATATTGGTTTCGATAAAATCGGCCGGGCCAGTAATGGAGCGATCCACGTGGCTCTCGGCGGCCAGATGCATCACCGCATCCGGTTGATGGGTAGCGAAGACCCGATCCAGCTCCGCACGGTTGCAGATATCCACCTGCTCAAAGGCGTAGCGGTCACTTGCTGCCACGTCGGCCAGCGATTCAAGGTTGCCCGCATAGGTGAGCTTATCAAGGTTGATCACCGCATCCTGAGTGTCACGGATGATATGGCGAACAACAGCAGAACCGATAAAACCGGCTCCACCGGTTACAAGGATTTTCATAAGCGTTTTTTACTTTTGTAATGAGTGATGGTGTTATAGGTTGAAAGAAATTGTAAAGTACATGATATCTATAAAGCTATATGCTGATACCAAGCATTGTACAATTATTTATAAAGCTCTATAAACTTCTCAACATCAGTAAGCATAACGTCCAGTCTGCTATCAATTAGCTCATCATCCCAATCCCACCATTTTATACTCAGTAAATCTGATATCACATCAGGGCGGTGTCTAAATTTCAGGCATTTAGCTGGTATACCGCCAACTATTGAATATGGCTCAACATTTTTAGTAATTAAGCTATTTGCGGCTATAACTGCTCCATCTCCGATCGTAACACCCGACATAATAGTAACAGCGCGACCAATCCAAACATCATTTCCAATAATTACGTCGCCATTAGTAGTGTGATCGTCGATAGTGTTTCTACGAGCGCCAGGCCATCTGGCACTAAGAGTCTTGAAAGGATATGTTGTGACCGAATCAGTTCTATGATTACCAAGAATGACAGTTACAGCTGCAGCTATTGAGCAAAATTTCCCAACTTTCAGTTTTGCCATCCGAGGTTCTAAAACATTAAGATTACCATAGGTATGATCACCGATTTCCCAATCATATTTTTCAATACTTTTTTTAAGGATGTTTTTGGTCAGGATCTCGGATTTAGCTCTTTTGTCCCATGAATAATCTATCTGCTGAAGTTTATGTTTAATGGCTAGTTGAGGTTTTAATAAAAAATCACCTGTCAGGACTAGTTTCCCATCAACTAAGGCGCAGCAATCAAAAACCGTGCTCACTTTACCGCTTTTACTTAGGAAAGCTAAATTACCATCGATAAACGTCCATGAATACTCGTTGGGATTAGAATGCCCATATATGCTGCCGTTTTCCAATAGTTTGATTGGTTCAACTCCATATGAACCATCAATGCGAGACATTCTGAAATAAATAGAGCATAGACTTTCGATGTTATCTTCCAGAATAGGTGCTTCACTTAATGAAACACTCATAAGCTTTCTCCAGAAATTTAAAATATAGGAAGCCAATAAAATAGTTACTTTACTCATTGTTACAGTGAGTATGGTTTATACATTCGTGGGCAAGTATAAAGATTACTATATGTTATTTAACACATCGATTAATGCTTGTTCATCACGCTCATAATTGAAGTAATAATCAGACATTGCGGCTTTAACTGTCCATCCATTCTCTTGTTTGATGAGAGAATCACCAACAAAATAAGTAAGATCGAATCCCTTAATACAACATATATAATGCTCATTAGCAGAAGTATATGAAGTTGAACCTATCATTATTAATTTTTTATGTCCGCTAGAAAACATCATATTAAATGAACCGCTTCCTGCGTAACCAGCAATAACTTCAGCATTAGAAAATGTTTTTACCTGATCTTTCCATGAATGCTTTTCTGGGTTGTAAAATTCAAATCCTTTTTCCCTAAACATATTTTCTAGTCTCTCTGCATTAAGGCACTTTCTTCTATCCCCACCGCCGTCTTCAGGCCTAGCGATGAATAGTTTATTGCCAATAATGCCCGAAACTCCATTGTTTGTATTTTGGCCTATCTTATCCCATACATTTTTAATTAATGGATTTATATGGTTGTTGATAACATAATATGGGGTGGCTGCATATAAAATATCAACTGTTATTTTGTCGTCAAAGGTTACAATATCATCATTCTCAATGCCAAAGCTTAAAAGAATAGCCTGCATAAACGTGGGTAATGATTTTCCCTTTTCTAATCCTATTAATACCTTAGCATTTGGAGAGATATTTTTGATTGTACTCCATGCCCATAGCCTTGAAATAACTTCAGAAGTGAAATGGCCGAAGTGGCCTGGATGCTCAGAATCAAGATATAGAAATTCGCCCGGCAGGTGCTGGGATTCTTTTTTATTATTTTTCAAGCAGAAAAAGTCATCAACTAACGGGGTGATATTTTTATTTGCAAGATTCTTTTTCATTTGGATGCGAAATGAATCAGGTAATAGATAACCATCTTTATAGGCTATCTGACCAACGTCACAATTCACATTTTGATATCTGAACAAAAATGTTTCTGGAATTTTAAATTTGTGTGGGTTTCTTGATGATGGTTTTTTCTGATTGATAACTGATGATGTGATTGAGTGAGAAAACTCATAAGGATGATCATTGGCTATGATTATTTCACCATTTAAAATACCTGAATCAACCATGTTTCTGGCTTGATTATCTCTTAAACCTTTCAGAGTTGTTTTGTTCTTTACTAATACGCCGAGTTTACCTCTGATAAAAACGCTTTCACAACATTGAGCTATTGCAACCGTATGGATATCAGCAGTTTTCTTACGTTCAGGTGTGGAAATCTTAAGCTGAGATACTTCATTGATTAGATCAAGAATATCCGGGCCGTCGCAATCTATTAGAGAAGGGATAAATTTCGCATGTAATTCTTGTATAAAATATAACCCGCCATTTGAAAGTGTGAAAAATAATCTTTTAAGTAGTTTTAGTTTATGTGATTTGCGATTCGAGCAATGCTCAATTATTACGTCAGGGCGAATATAAACAGCATAATTAATTAAGTCATCAAGTGAAGAGAAGTTGATATAATTGACATTCGATGGACTGTCCAAATTTTTTTCAGCATTACCATATGAAGCTAGAGTAATTTCGGATTCCGGATATTTCGTAGAATATACGGATATAACATCATCTATTTTTTCTTTTGTTATGATTAATAGATTAAATTGGCTTGTAAATCTCCGTGATATTTCATACTCATAATGTGAAAGATAATCATCTTTCAATGAAGACTGCTTTAAATTATGTTCAATACCAAGAGTATCAAGAGATGGCATAAGTAATCCTGTTGTTAGACTATGGCAACATATTTTATTATTTAATGTTTTTCTTTAATTAAAATATAATTGGGATTATGGATAGTAAATTAGTATTCAAAATGGAAGGCTTGAAGCGCAAAGCTAGCGAGACTAATAACTAACTATGCGCATAATAACTTTAAGCGATACGGTTGAATTCTTGCATTGCGTTATTAAGTTCTGATATGGCAGTTAATAACGTTTTATAGTCATCATCCCCGTCCCAGTTATTTTTATCGGTGTAATATGCCTCATGCTTCTTCATCATAGACAATGTTACTAATTTTTTTGCTAATCCCGGACGATTATTGTTAAACAAGAACAAAGCATACTTATAAATTTCTGTACAAGTAAAGGGATATAGATCATTAACGATAATGCTTTCAATTATCCTGTAGAAAATATCGAAATCAATTGCTTTACTGTTAATAAAATAAGAGTCTATAGAGTTTGTTAAGCTAGAGGCACCATTAAGTTGTTCTAGTGAAGATAAGAAATTCTCTATTCCATAGGTCTCGAATATTATTGTAAGGTAGTTTCCTTTACATTCATCATTTTTTAAAAAAATGTCTAGGTTGCGGTTGTTATCGAGGATAGAGATAATCTTTGAATATTCTTTGTTTTTGAATAACGCATTAATATGATATTTTAAAGATATATCAGATGTGGAGTTTTTATCTTTTAAATAGTCAAAAAGGTTAAGTTCAATTTTATTGGATAGCAAGAGGAATGCTTCTATGGCTAATTGGCTGCTATCTATATTTGGAAGTAAGCTATATATATCAAGGTTATGGCGGTCACACGCACTATGATAATGGTAGTAATTTTCGAGTATTATGTCTTTTTCTATATCGCTTAGGTTCAATTTTTTTAGCAAAGATATAGTAGAACCAATATTTCCTGTTTTTATTAGCGCAAGGCAGCGCATATATTCAATCTTAACTGGAAGTATGCTTGTATCATTTTTAGAATCATTAACGTAATATTCTAAGGCTAAATCGTAATTGTTTTCATTATAATAATGAATGAAGTGATATAACTTTTCAATTTCCGTCTTTTGGTCTCTAGAGGCTAGATCAATATTTTCGCTATATTTTATTAATGTTGATGATGCATGATCTTTGATAGCTAAAAAAACATTATTATGGTTTTCTATTGAGGTGTTTAACTTATTAGCTATGTTATGGAGTCGTATATTCATCATGTCCGACATTTTTATTACACTTTGTAGGGCGATTTCATCTTCATACAAAGTTGCAATGAATGAGAGATCATTAAGTATTAAGCTTAATTTGTCATGATGCCAATCTGTTTTGTTTCTTAAAGTATTCTCAAAACGTGATAATAGATTTACAGCTGATTTATAATCAAGATTTTTAGTATACATAGCAATATATTCAATAATTGTATCTATACTATAATTTTTCTTATTTACTGAGTTCAATACATTAAATAAGCGTGATGAGTTATTTTGATCTTGATAAGGGAAAAATTTCTCAATGCGTTTTTGATAATAAGGTGTGATGGTACAATTGTTGGAAACTAATTTATCAATCTCGAAGTTAAGATCGTCAATATTATTTACAACAGGACCGAATCCTAGTTTTTCATAATCATAATACCCTTTTGAGTACGAATGCTCAGAAAAGAATGTCTCACTATCAAATTGGAAATAAATGACAGGCTTATTTATATAAGCAATATCGAAAGCCACTGATGAAAAATCGGTGATGAGAATGTCAGTTTCTATGAAAGTAGTTTGAATACTTGTATTTGTAAGATTGCCAATCTCTATATAGCTTGGTATAGCTAAATCTTCTAAATAGTCAGCAATATTAGGGTGCGGTAAAAATTTAATCTTGTAACCGTAATCAGTTGAGAATTTTTTTAGTTGCTCTGAACGCAAAAATTCCCCCCACATTTTACAGAAATATGAATTAACAAATTCTGGATTTTTGATGCGTTTACTCGATTTTTTAAGCAGTTCTCCACTCAGGCTTTTTCGCCAAGTAGGCATAATCAAGATCTGCTTATTGTTTTTCCCTGTTGCGATTAAATTATCGAAACGTGGGAAGCCAGTGAGAACGGTCTCTTGAGCTGTATAACGATAGCGTCCGTGTCCTGAAATATCATTGAATTCATGTTGGGCAGCTGTGACGAGGAAGTCTATTTTTCTACTATTTAACCATTCAGACTGATCGTCTTTGGTAATGCCGTGTTGTAGAAATACGAATTTATAACGCATTATGTCTGAATAATGCTTTCTTGGTAAATAGTTTACTATCGCAGGATTAGCATGTGAGGAAAGTAAATACTTGGCATTCAGCAATGCCAATCGATGCATCAGGCTGCCAAATTTGATTAACTTGAATCCTTCATTATTTAATCTTTCCCAGTCTGATGAGTTTTTACTAATTAAGAAGAAACAATTTATATTTGGATGGTTTTTGGAGACATAACGATAGAAATGTTCTGCATTATCATCAGCACGAATCTCGTTGTCGACGAACAACCAGGCATCATTTAGTTTATGTTTTACCTGACGCAAAGAAGCTGCATAACGTAAAAATTGTGCTTTACGGGGAAGTTCTTTTGAAACAGCATTTTTCTTAAAATGACTATTTAATATGTTCTTAATTGAAGATTTATGCTGGCGTTTGCCGCTAATCATCAATTCAGTTTTATAATCATTTATAATATATAATTCGTGGGACTCTAATTGATATGGCAGCCAGAAATAAATTTCGTATGAAAATTGAATGTTAAATATTGTTAATTCTTTAATTTTGATGGAAAGAGGGATTATTTCTTTTTCATTTAAAAATAAACGGGGGAGAATATCATGATGTGATGCGATTTTAAATTTTAAACGATGATTGTAAGTATCAACATCTTCAACATAACATAAATCTCTTTCGGCATTAAGGCCTAATATTTTTAAATATCCAATTTTATGAACATGATTATAATTATTTGCGGTATAATTTTTTAAAGTACTCACACCCAAAATATTGATAATATCAATCAATTTATCTTTGATTGTAATTTTAGTAATATTTGATAATAACTCATCGGCCTTCTTGTTCTTCAAAAGAAGAAGGACAATATTATGTATTAAGCAAAAAATACTTTTATCCAAATATTCAGTTCTATTTTTATTGAGTAATAATGATTCAATACCTTCGAGAATGGTAATAAAATCATCACTGCTCTTTATTGCATTTTGTAGCTGCGCTTCTAATCTTTCAGAATTAGTGTTACTTGTAAATGCGCCTCGGATAAAGGGGGTATTATAATCTATGCTAGAAGATGCGATTGTATTCAAGGCATTGCATGTTTTACTGCCGATACTGTTGGAAAAATAAAATTTTTCAAGACTATGTAAAATTTCAGTCTTTAATATCAGTACAGAAGATAACGGTAATAAATATTCCTTTGTATCAATGCCATTTGTCAAAGGTGCTGTTTTTAAATCACCAATAAGAGGATCAAGTTGGCATGATGAAATGTCATGAGTATATGAATGAAGAATAATATCATTATCGATATCCCAATTGTTACTTTCGAGATAACTCTTTAAAAAATCCACATGTAATAATTCACCTTCATGCATTATTTTTATGAAGTCAGTGTTAATTTTAATAGCTGCATCTCTTATTTCATCAATCACACTATCCGCGTCTGTATGCTCAATGACCGTACAAGGGAATAAATTTTTTGAATAATTCTTTTTTGCTAAATTAATACTTAAAATCGTATCTTCTTTTAATGTAGGGTGTGAGCCAATAACAATAAAACCTAACGAAGGTCTGCTTGCTATAAAGTTTGTAGTATTGTGAATTTTTTTTACTATTTTAGAGTCCCTAAAAAACTGACTTGGGTTTTTAACTAATTTTTTGATTTTTTTAATGTTCATTTTCAATTTCCTTTGAACTCTTTGTAAATATAGTATTATTTATTTAAAAGAAACTTAATTCTTCTTTTTAAAGTGTCAAATCTATCAACATGTCCCGGTTTGTTATCAAAGAGTATCGCATAATCATGAACGTTTACTCCCTTACTAGCACATAGCGAAACAAATGGAGTTAGCAGCGTTGCATCGGAGTAGTTTGATTTTCCAATTTTATCTGAATGTATTCTTTTGAACTTCTTATAATTTTCCTTCCTGGAAAGATAATAATTTTCATGGTGTTCCTTATCATGATAAAGATGAAAAACCATATCTTTTTCGACGAGTACTTCAAGGCAAGACTCACCTAAGTAACGTCGAAATCCTACTGAAAATAAAGGTGATCTTGCGCTTAAATCTTGTAAAAAGTCGGTAGACTTATTTATCAACTGATGATATTCATAAAGTCGCACTAGAAAGTCAAAATCTTCATATCCATGTCCGCAATAACTTTCATCGAAACCATTTATGGCTTTATAATCTTTTGACTTAAGTATAGTAACTGAAGAAGGGCTGGCTAAATGTAAAAACTCTTTTCTAGAAAATGAAAAGAATCTATTTTTCAAGTCATCTAGGCTTACTCTATTTTTATTGAGTATTTTTGTACCATGCTTTGTTAAATAAAGACAAGGTAAAACATAAAACGGTTTTTCAAGATCTTTTAATCTATGTAGATACTTTGATAGTACTTCAAAGTCAGGATAAATATCTACATCCAGCAAAACTATATAATCCGTCTCAACAGATTTAAATGCTAAATTCCTTAACGCTGCCGCATTGATATTTTCAGTTGTTTTTGTTTCTGAGTTAACTGTTACCAAGGGAAAGGCGCTTAATTTTTTAAGCAATAATCTATCATATAAAGTATTGCTATTATTATGCCCGAAAATAGAACGGATGTTATTTTTTTGAGCAGACTTTGCTAAAGAAACTGCTTTTTTAATTAAATCCCTAGGTCTTCTATTTAAATCGATTGGAATAATGGCTGTGAGCATAATATATATTCAACTAGTTTGATGGATTACATTTGTCAGAAGTGTTAATCAATGAAAATAATGAATTATAATTATTTTTTAACCATGTGTGTTGTATGATTTATGCACGTTTGCTGTAAGATAATTACTCTCGATTAACGAGCTATGTACTTTGTTTGTATTTAATAGGCTAGGTGAGGGTTGTATTGCTAATAAAGGAAGTTAAATATAGTATGGTCTTTTTTTATTAACATTGATTCAAGTACACGAATGTGTATTCGTAATGGTGATTAAAGTATTATTTTTAATCCTGATGTTCACGCAATGTAGCTAGGCCCATCACAATCAGCCCATATAACAAACATAAAAGGACACCAATTGTTGCTAAATTATATAGTCGGCGCGGATACTCGGCATCCTGAGCAAGAGTTGGCTGACTAACGACTAGTAAATGCTTGAGTTTGCGATAAGCCTCAACCCGGGCCTGTTCTAGGCTAATAAGACCAGTTTTATAAAGGTCTGCTGCCAAGGTAGCCTGGGTTTGTACATCCATGTATTGAGCCGTGACTTCGTTCATCGCATCTTTGTCTACGCCTGTCAGTCTGGCTTTTTCTTGTTCTAATTGCTCGTTTAAGGCATTGACTCTGGCCTGTACTGATACGACAGCAGGGGCCGTTTCTTTCATGTAGCTTCGTAGCTGTTTTAACTGGGCTTGCTGCTGTGCTAATTCACCTTCGATCTGGCTGACTACACCTAAGCGAGCACTGCTAGTCGTTTCTGGACTTAACAAGTGGTGGCTATTCTGGAAATCGAGCACTTTAGCTTTCTCATCTTGTACACGTTGGTAGGCGCGATCGACCTCTTTTTCAACAAAGGCCAACTGTTCTAATGCCACCTGGTGGCCTAATTTGTTAATAAAACCTTCTGACTCCTTAAGCATTAGGCTTACTACACGTTGGCCGTAAGCAGGATCAAAAGCTTGCAATTCAATCGTTAAAACACCAGAAGTGTCATCTAATCGTAATGCTAGATGATTACGATAGTATTTAATGAATTCCTCTTGGCTGACATCTCTCGGTAGGCGAGAAAAAAAGTCCACCTTACTGCTCTGGTAGTGGGCTTTTAGGCTAAGTTCTTTATCCAGTTTGGCTAGAAGGTCGGGTGATTGCAGGTAATCTTGCGTTAACAGGACATCCTCATGGTTACTGCCACCAATACCTAACATTGACAAGGCATCGGGCAACATCTTGATTTGATCTGCTTGTTTAATGACTAATTGTGCCCGACTTACATAGCGATCCGAGGCAATCAAACCAAAATAGAGAACAGCGATGGCAAAGCAAGCTACTACCCATAGAAAACTACCAAGTTTCAGGCTCTGTTTCCATGAGCGTTGGGCAAGACGGAAGCCGCTGGAATCGATAAAAAAATGTTTTGGTTTAGTTTTTAATTTATGCAGCTTACGCATCATACCTGATGCTTTGTTGGAGCGGATTGGTTGAATCATAATCTCATCGGCTTATTACAAATTCTGATAAATACGGATGGCGTCGTCGATATTATCGAACACCTCAAGTGCACTGTTGCGCAGCAAAATGCCCATGTCACATTGTTGGCGTAAATTTTTCATGTCGTGCGAGACCATGATTAAACTGGCTGTTTCACGTTTCTGGTTAAAAACATCAATGCATTTCTGTTTAAAGCGGGCGTCGCCAACTGACATAATTTCATCTGTTAGATAGATTTCAAAATCAAAGGCCATACTTACGGCGAAGGAGAACTTTGATTTCATTCCGCTGGAGTAGCCTTTAATTGGTAACTCAAAATGCTGCCCAATTTCAGAAAATTCTTTCACCCATTCTTCAATGGCTTGTGTCTCGCGTACTCCATGAATACGGCAAATAAATCGAGTATTCTCACGTCCGGTCATACTGCCCTGAAATCCGCCGTTTAGGGCCAGCGGCCAGGATACCCGACAATGGCGTGAGACCTTGCCTTTGTTGGGCATATCCATCCCCCCCAATAGGCGTAGCAGGGTAGATTTACCTGCCCCGTTGATACCCAAAATACCGATATTACGATCGCGCGGTAATGTTATGTTCACATTACGTAGCACATAGTTGCGACCAAACTTAGTTGGGTAATACTTCGTGACGTTATCTAAAATGATCATGTTTAACCCACTTTAGCTGGCTATCAGGCGACGCTGGCTCAGGCGATAACAGCTCATGGCGAACGTCAGCAGCAACAGAGTTACTCCAAACAAATATGACCAACTCGCATTAGGGCTTATATAGCCAGCAATCCAGCCAGAGCGAATTAACTCAAGGGCATGAACCAGAGGATTCCATAAAAACCAGTGTTGATACTGTACCGGAATGCTCGCCAGGGGATACATAACGCAGGATATAAACATCAGCGGCATCATTATCAGACCCAAGAATTTATTAGCTTCTTGGAATAAGTTGCCCAATACGCAAAAAACGATACCCAGCGAAAAAGAAAAAATCATTAACAGGCAATAAATAAGGATCACCTGTAGCGGATCGCTGGGTATCGCATCAAAACCAAACCACAGCAGCCCCAGGATCAGGATACCGCCGACCATCATGCCAACAATGGTTTCGAGGATAAAACGGGCGATAAAGGTGGAAAACGGCGTCACCTGACGGTAGCAAAACAATCCCTTGTTAGCATTGACTGCAGATTGCAGTTTGCTCACCACGTTTTTAAAGAAGATAAACGGCAGATAGCCTGCAGTGATAAAGAGTGGTGCAGGCGCGCCACCAAAGCCACTGTGTCCGCGCATCCCAAAAATCGCGCTAAACAGACCAATCATCAACAACGGATCCAGCAGCGCCCAGGCATACCCCAGCCGGTAACTCCCAAATCGTGTTTTCAGTTCACGGATAAGCAGGCCAAACGTCACATCCCGCAGCACCTGAAACGAGCTGCGGGGCGTTTGATTGAGAACAGGTTTAAGCATGAGAAGGCCGATATAACAGAACGGGCCCGCGCTGAGGCGAGCCCGCTTTGAGGGTTAGTTCAGAACCACGTTGGCCGCCACGGCAACCTGATAGATGACCTGGGTAATGTCTTTGATGGACTGCATCATTTTGCTGTCCACTTTCGGCATGACCAGAATCTGATCGCCCGGCATCACATCACCGCCGTCTTTAAACTCCATCAGCCCGTTGGCATGCACCACGGCAATACGCTTGTCGTTCGCACGGTCGGTAAAGCCGCCCGCCCAGGCCACATAGTCTTCCAGGGTGGCGCTTTTGTTGAAGACCACCGCCTGCGGCATCATCACTTCGCCACCCACCTGAATCAGGTCGGTCTTGTTCGGGATGACAATCTGGTCGCCCTGTTCCAGCAGGATGTTGGCAATCACGCCTTTATCCGACACCACCACTTTCCCCAGCGGCTGGATCTTGCGGGCTTTTTCTACAAAGCGCATCACCAGCTCGGCTTCTTTGGTGCGGATGGAAGCCTCACCGTCGGAACTGGCAGGCGCGGTAAACACGCTGCGCTCCAGGCGGTTGAGGGAGTCTTCCAGCATCTCTTTCTGCCGCGCGGCCACGCTCTTACGCATGATGTAGATCGAGCCGTAATCCGCCATGTTCGGGTCAATTGGAATGTGGTTCAGCAGATCGTGCAGACGGGTCTCTTTACGCACGGTGAAGTAAGACGGCCCACGGTAGCTGCCCATCACCTGCACGTCGTAAACCTGGGCATGCATATCGTCGTTAAACAGCACTTTGTCGCCGTCGCTCAGCTGAATGCGGTCAAAGTCTTTATACGGCATATAGACCGAGAACGGGCCGTTGGAGCGATCGCCAATCACGCCTACGTGGCTCACCTTGGCGAGCGGCAGGGCATAGTTGATTAACTCGGAGCCGAGCGCGGTGCTGTTTTTTAACTCGAAGCGGAACGGGTTACGCACTTTACCGGCCACGTTGATCATTGGCCCCTGCGGTTCCACCAGGATCACATCCTGATCCTTCAGCGACAGCTTCGGCATTTTGCCCTGCTGCATAAACTCGTACAGGTCGATCTGCTGGACGACGCGGTTCTGACGTAACACCTTAATGTGACGGTAGCTACCGCGGTCGGAGTCGATACCGCCTGCGCGTTTCAGAAAATATAAAACGCTATCGGAAGACTGGCCGGCATATTGTCCCGGACGGATCACCGGGCCGGTGACAAATACGCTCACCGGGGTTGCGGTAAGTAAATTAACGTAAACATTAACGTTATTGGTGAATACTTCACTGATGTGGCTGGTGACTAAGTTATTGACTTTACTTGCCGCCACGTTTTTGACATTTATTGGACCGACATCAGGAATGAAAATATTGCCCTGGTTGTCAACTGTTACCACGTTAGAGAAATTGACCGCGCCCCAGATCCAGATATTCAGCTTATCGCCGGGGGCGATCAGATAATTATCGTTTAACCCGTCGCTGCGCTCGGTTTCATAGCCGCCGGCAAACAGGTTAGCACCGTAAGGAGGGGGCAGGCCGGACTCGGATTGTGGGAGGAGTTTACGCACGTCGGACTCGCCCGGCAGTAACATGCCCTGGCGGTTTTGCTGGGCAAAGGTACCGGTGGTGGAGGAGGTGTTCGCCTGGCCGCTCATCGCCTGTTCGCCGCCGAGCTGCAGTCGGCCATCGCCGGTATCTGCCGGGGTGTTCATACCAAAGGCCTGAGCATCTTCCTTAGTAGGTGCTGCCAGGGCCGCGCAGGAGGCGCAGGCCAGCAGCAGAATGGCACTCAATTGCCGAAATTTCGTTATCTTCACAACATTTCTCTTCAAAATTATTGCACGGCAAGCAGATTGCTGGCGGATGCCTGTTCCAGTTGCGGTACCAGATACCAGGTATCCCCGTTCTTGCAGGTCACGCCGCGCTGTGACTGGTTGTAGTTCCGGTTACGCAGCAGTTCAATGCATTCCAGACCCAGGGCGGAGATATAACGCTGGCCCAGGATATAGGTGTTGCCGTTGGCACTAAGTGCAGCGCCCTGAGGCAGGGTGTTCAGAGGTTGTTGCAGGTTGGCAGACATGGTCTGGAGGTCGGTAGAAGCGGCCGGATTAACAAGCGGTCGGGAGGCTTCAACCTGCTTCGGGGAATATGCACAGCCACTCAGGATGAGGGCGAGCGAAATCACCAGAAGGCGAGTTGCGTTCTTCATAGCTCAATATTTTCCAACAATCAGTAACTGGAATGCGAAATAAAATGTCGATGGTAGTCAGCTGTGTTTATTGGGCAAACAGCTGAGATGTTATGCAGGCGCAGGAAAAGCAAAAAACGCAGAAATGAAGCAAGGAAAGCCAAAAAAAGGGTAGGCTACCGCACGGAAATGAACGATTCCGGTTAAAAGATGCGCAGAATTTACTGTAATGTCGCAGGGGGACTATTCAGTAAACAACTAATGTGGATTTTATTATTCACTAAAATGTTTGTGTGCCGAAGATTACATAATTACGTGGTATCTGTCATTTGAATTTCATTCAAATTTGTCATTAAGCATCATCCGAAAGCGCACAACTATTAACTCTGGTGGGGGTAAGAAAAGCACGGTTAGCTAAAGCAGTATTCATTCTGGTGATTATTTCTAAGTGAAATTAAATCGAATAAAAAAACGCCAGTTGCGGGTGCGACTGGCGTGAGGGAGCTTATTAAGCGGTCACTTCTTGTTCAATTAACACCGGATGAAATCTGCGCTTAAAGTAAATCAGCCCGTGTCCCTCCTGGCTCAGGAGGATATTTTTGATCTCCACCAGGTAGACCAGATGGGTGCCTATTGTCTGCACCTGGCTTATCTCACCTTCCAGGCTGGCCAGTGCCTCTTTCAATACCGGCTGGGCAAGATGACCTTTTTGCCAGCCGGAGAGGGTAAAGCGCTCTTCCATGGCCATGCCGGTCATGCCGGCAAAATGACGCGCCATTATTTCCTGCTCGTGATTGAGCACGTTAATACAGAGCTTACCGTTGCCCTGGAATACCGGGTTCATGGCGCTGTTGGCGTTCAGGCATACCATCACCGACGGCGGGGTATCGGTCACCGAGCAGACCGCAGTGGCGGTAATGCCGCAGCGTCCGGCGTCACCATCGGTGGTAACCACATTGACCGCCGCAGAGAGGCTGGCCATCGCGTCGCGAAAACGCAGGCGTTGTTCATCATGTTGCATCTTGACCTCCCGCTGCGTTATTTCAGCAGCTTGTCCAGCAGGTTGATATCGGTGTTGTTGTGCAGGTGCGGAACCGTCCAGCCGTTCTGGTCGTACTCAGACAGGCAGCGGTCGACCATCGCCATCATCTTGTCCATGTTGCCGGAGCTCTGCGCCTGGCGCAGGCACTGCAGGCGGATTTCATCCTGGCTACCGGAGTAGTTGATCTCATACAGTTCGTGGCGACCACCGAACTCGCTGCCGATGGCATCCCACATCAGTTTAAGGATCTTGATGCGTTCCACGTGATCCATGCCGTTGGAGCCGCGCACGTATTTCGCCAGGTATTTGTCGATCTGCGGGTTATTCAAATCCCGGGCGCTGGACGGGAGATAAATCAGGCCGCTGGTGACGTTGCGCTCGATGATGTTTTTGATTTTGGCGTAGGCCATCGGGGCCATCACGCGGTAAGTTTGCAGCGCCGCGTGGTCCGGGAGATACGCGCCGTTGACCCACGGGGTGGCTTCCGAGCACATCGAGTCGCTGAGCGCCCAGAACATGTTGCGCCAGGCCACCACTTCACCGAGATCGGCCTGCACGCCGCGGAACTCGGAGGTGCCGGTACACTCCAGCGATTTTTTCAGCAGGGCGGTGATGAAGTCGAGCTTCACCGCCAGGCGCACGCAGGCCTGCAGCGGATACATGCGGGCGAAACCGCCCTCCATGGTCCAGCGACGGCAGCGGTCGAAATCGCGGTAGATCAGCACGTTCTCCCAGGGGATCAGCACGTTATCCATCACCAGGATCGCATCGTTCTCGTCGAAGCGGCTGGTGAGCGGGTAGTCGTAAGGGGAGCCGGTCGCGCCGGCCACCAGTTCGTAGGAGGCGCGGGAGATCAGCTTCACCCCTTCGGCATCCATCGGGGCGACGAACATCAGGGCGAAGTCCGGGTTATCGCCCATCACCTGCGCCGAGCCAAAGCCGATCATGTTGTAGTGGGTCAGCGCCGAGTTGGTGGCGACCACTTTCGCGCCGCTGACGATGATCCCGGCGTCGGTCTCTTTCTCCAGCTTGATGTAAACGTCTTTCACTTCATCGGCCGGCTTGTGGCGATCGATCGGCGGGTTGACGATGGCGTGGTTAAAGTACAGGCCGCTCTCCTGAATGCGGGTGTACCAGTTGCGGGCGTTCTGCTCGAACTGACCATAAAAGGCCGGGTTAGCCCCCAGCGCACAGCCAAAGGCCGCTTTGTAGTCCGGGGTGCGACCCATCCAGCCGTAGCTCAGGCGTGACCATTCGGCGATGGCATCGCGCTGCTGACGCAGATCGTTGGCACTTTTCGCCACGCGGAAGAACTTATGGGTGTAGCCGCCGTTGCCGGTATCGGTGTTCCAGCACAGCGCATCCTGCATGTCAGGTTTGTGCAGCGCGTCGTACAGCTGTGCGACCGAGGCCGCCGCATTACGAAACGCCGGATGGGTGGTCACATCTTTCACGCGCTCGCCGTAGATGTAGATCTCCCGGCCATCCTGCAGGCTCTTCAGATACTCTTCACCGGTTAACGGACGGGTAGTGCTGGCGCGGAAATCTTCAGGTTTCATAGGGACCTCGTATCGGAATGTGTTGTTAAATTTATGTGTTGTTTTTGTTGTTTAATTGAAGCGTGAGAGCGGCAAGACGTGAAGGGACGAATAGGTCAACGACGGGTACTTTTCAGGCGGGTGTGAGATTTGTGATCGGGGTGGGGTTTGATGGGAGGTTTGTTCCCTCTCCCTTTGGGAGAGGGTTAGGGTGAGGGGAACAGACGATTAGGAACGGTGCAGTTGGCCTACCTGGAGAAGACCTTGACGTTTCACAGTTCAGCATTGTTGAAAATGGCGGTATTATAACCGCTTATTTTTAATGGCTTAGGATGATCGTATGACGATGGAACGTGTAATGGGGATACTGCCTGACGTAATTGCGCTATTTGCCGGTGGCCTGCTCACTTTCGTCATCTGCGAGTTAATGCAGAGGTTAGTAAAGTTCAAACGCTTTGCCACAGCGTACTTGTTCACATTCGTACCCTTTGGATTGCTCATGCCATCAGTTATACGGGTATTAGTATTCCCATACATGGGCGTGATGAGCGGAATGAGTTATATCACGACAGCCGCAGCGACCTTGGTTGCGATAATTTTTTATGTCGGTACGTTTTGCTGGACCGTTCTGACAGGTATGCCAAACAAAAGGCGATTTATTTATTGCCTGACCGCCTTTTACGTTGTGGGTACTTTGTTTCTGCTTTATAGGGCGAATGATGCCAATGGTCCCGTGATTGAATGATTACTCTCAATGGAAGAATGGCACTACACATGTGGTGTATAATGTTAAAGCCTCTTAAATGGTCGCTTCGCATTATCCTGTTTCTGGCAATTACGTTTCTGTTCCTGATAAGCGGCATTTTTGATCCCCTGGCTGAAAGCCTGAGAGTACCCATCGCCAGATTTCTGACCTGGATTAACCATGATAATTTCACTCTGTATGCGGATTACTACTCGGACAATCTGGAAAATGCCTGGCTGTATATTTATGTGTTCCTGAATGTCATCGTCGGCATAGTTTCTGTCGTAGCATTCGAGTATCTGGTTAAATTAGCCAAAAAGCATAACTAGCTCCTTGATAATGGCCCGCATAACGCGGGCTTTTTTATTCGACATTATACGGCGTCGAGTGTGGCGGTCAGGCTG
The DNA here is from genome assembly GCA_002360945.1 of Leclercia adecarboxylata. Classification (GTDB taxonomy): domain Bacteria; phylum Pseudomonadota; class Gammaproteobacteria; order Enterobacterales; family Enterobacteriaceae; genus Enterobacter; species Enterobacter adecarboxylatus_B. The sequence continues at coordinate 38,557 of DERO01000003.1, forward strand.
TCAGGACAATGCGGTTATTGTGCCGGGTGGCGCTAACGCTTACCCGGCCTACGTGAGTGCGCCGGACGGTTCCCTCGCCCCTTTGGGGAGAGGGTTAGGGTGAGGGGAACAGGCCGCACGCCCGCCCCGTAACCGCCTGCTTCTGGAAGCATGCTCGCAAAGTTCAAAGTAAACTGATGAAACACAGGGTTTTGGCTTTTTTTTTCGTTGAGTCGTAAGGTGCCTGTGTTGCGGCGATAACCGCAGCCGGGCGTGAGAACCTGAAAACATGAGGTAACTTCCATTCATAATGTAAGGAGTGCCTTATGGCTAATATCCCAACCCCGTCTTACTCCAACTTCGAAGAAGACATAATCCACCAAATCATCACCCAACCCCTTCCGGCTTCGGCAGATCTCTTCGAGGTGGCAGACGCGCGCGCCGCATTTGTTTGCGTCCTCATCGACACTCACGACGATGAAGCAAGCCATGCCCTGTGCGGGCGGTTATTGCAGGCGTTAGACCAGTTTCGCCATCTGTGCGATGAGGATTTACCGCCGCATCTCATCGAGCAGTTGATCGCGGGCGAAAGCGTAACCTCGTGTATCCCGGATTGCTGGCAGGAGACCGCCACTCTGGTGGAGTACGCCCAGGCGCTGACCCAGGCATTGCTGAGCAATACCCTGCCGCCGCCGGTGGCACAATCTTTAACGGGATTACTGCATGACGTGGTGTATTTGTTGGCGGAATTTGTGAAGGAGCCGTACCTGACCATGCATTAATCCTGTGCGGCCTGGTTGCCGGGTGGCGCTAACGCTTACCCGGCCTACGGTTTCGTAGCCCCGGTAAGCGAAGCGCCACCGGGGGATACTCACGACACCGGCACTTTCTGCGCCCGATACCTGCTCGGCGAGCACCCCACCAGCCGGTTAAAAAACCGTGCGAAATAGGCCGGGTCTTTAAACCCCAGCTGCCAGGCAATTTCGTTCACCGCGCTGTCGGAAAAGACCAGCAGCCGCTTAGCCTCGCGCAGCTGGCGATCGAAGATCAGCCGTTTTGGCGGGCGGTTGGCGAAGCGGCGGCAGATGTCGGTCAGCCGCGATTCGGTAAGATGCAGTTCGCTGGCGTAATCCGGCACCGTCCAGTGCTGGTGGAAATGCCCGTCCACCATCTTGTTGAAACGCTGGAATAGTTTCAGCTCGCCGCGCATACCGCAGGCCTCGTGATCGTCAAGACGGACGTTGCGCAGCAGCAGGGTAAATACCGCCTGCGCCAGCAGCACCAGGGTATGTTCCCCACCGGGCAGCTGGGCGGTGGACTCCCGTTCAATCAGCCGCCAGTAGTGGCTGAGCGCCGTCAGCTCATCCGGTTTATCGGCTAAAGAGAGGCAGATCCCCGGCAGGCCGAAAGCCTCCCGGGTGCCGGGGTAGAGCACCTCCAGCAGCGGCCAGATCAGATCCTCATGCACCGTCAGCACGTGGCCGTCGCTGTCCGATTCGGTGAAAAACGCGTGCGGCACCGACGGCGGGGTCAGGACAAACAGCGGGGCCTGCACCGAGTAGCGATGATCGTCCAGCTGCAGCTCAATCTGCCCGGTATCCAGAAAGTGCATCTGAAAATAGTGATCGTGGCGATGCGCCTGCATATCGCGGCCAAAAAAGGCCGCCATACGACTAAACGACTGATAATGCACATCGTCCGTACCCAGACTCTCGTCGTACTCTTTGCTGATGTCGATATTAGCAATCGGGCTCTGGCACATAGCCGCTCCTTAATGGATCTTCTGCGCCGCCATCCCCGGCGCGCTGTCACGGCTCTCCTGGCGGGTCATCGGGATCCGGGTCAGCACCAGCGCACCCACCACCAGCAATCCGGCCACGAACCACAGTCCCGAGCTGAAGCTGCCGGTCGCGTCACGCAGAATGCCGATCAGCAGCGGGCTGACGGCGGATCCGACGTTACCGATGGCATTGATCACCGCCAGCGCTACCGCACGGGACTGCAGGCTAATAACCCGATCCGGGGTGGTCCAGAAGATCGCCATGGCGGTAAATGATCCGGTTGAGGCCATGATGATGCCAAGCAGCTGGATCAGGCTGTGATCCGTTGCCGACGCCAGCAGCCATCCCGCCGCCGCGAACAGGTACGGCAGGATGGTGTGCTTTTTTCGCTCTTTCAGCCTGTCCGAGCGGCGGCTCCACCACAGCATCCCGAGAATGGTACAAAACTGCGGGATCGCCGCCAGCAGGCCAATCACGATATTGCTGCTGCCGGTGTTAAAGCTCTGGAGGATCTGCGGCGTCCAGATGTTAATGGCGCTCAGGGTGTTGGTCAGGCAGAAGTAGGCCAGGGTGTAGAGCAGCACCGCCGGGGTCAGCACTTCGCGCAGCGTCGAGCGCGGCGTGGCGGCGTGCGCCACGGCATTCTCCTGCTCGCGGGCGATCATCGTTTTCAGGGTCTGCTTCTCTTCCTCGTCCAGCCAGGTAGCCTGATCCGGCGTGTCGTTGAGGAAGAACCAGGTCACCACGCCGAGCACCACCGACGGCAGCCCCTCCAGCAGGAACAGCCACTGCCAGCCCTTCAGGTTCCATACCCCGTCCAGTGCCAGAATATAGCCCGAAAGGATCGAGCCCAGCATCATGGTCACCGGCATGGCGATCATAAAGAGCGCGTTGGCGCGGGCGCGGTGATAGGCGGGGAACCACCAGGTGAGATAGACCAGGATCCCTGGCAGAAAACCGGCTTCGGCGATCCCCACCAGCATGCGCAGGATGTAGAGCGTCTGCGGGCTGGTGGCGAACATAGTGCAGGTTGAGGCGATGCCCCACACCACCATGATCCCGGCGATCCAGCGGCGCGCGCCGATCTTCGCCAGCATGATGTTGCTCGGGATCCCGCACAGCACGTAGGTGACGTAAAACAGCGTGGCGGCCAGGCCAAACATCGTCGAGGTCAGGCCCAGATCCTTGCCCATCGTCAGCCCGGCAAAGCCGATGTTGATGCGGTCGAGGAACGAGAAGACAAACAGGATAAAGAGAAACACGATCAAACGACGGAACAGCTTATTAATGACGCGATGTTCAACGGCTTTATTATCTTGCAGGGTAGAGGTCGTCATGGTGCGCTCCAGATCGTACATTCAGTAGACGGATTTATTGTTATTAACTGACGTAACCGGTTTTTCGATAAAGCGTGCCGCCAGCGCCTCGGCGCCACGGGCGAGCAGGGTGGTGTCGACGCCGACGGCGACAAACAGCGCCCCGAGTTCGAGATAGCGCCGGGCCAGCTGTTCGTTGGCCATCAGGATCCCGGGGGCTTTGCCCGCAGCACGGATCTGGGCGATGGCCTGTTCGATAGCGGCCTGCACCTCCGGGTGCTGGGGATTACCGGCAAAGCCCATGTCAGCGCTGAGATCCGCCGGGCCGATAAACACCCCGTCCACCCCTTCCACATCGAGGATCTGCGGCAGGTTTTTCAGCGCCTCGCGGGTTTCGATCTGCACCAGCACGCACATGGCGTCGTTGGCCTGCTGCAGGTAATCCGGGATGCGGTTCCAGCGTGACGCCCGCGCCAGCGCGCTGCCAACGCCGCGAATACCCGCAGGCGGATAACGTGTCGAGCGCACCGCCAGCCGGGCTTCGTCGGCGTTTTGCACCATTGGTACCAGCAGGGTCTGCGCACCCACGTCGAGCAGCTGTTTGATCTGCACCGGGTCGTTCCACGACGGGCGCACCACCGGCTGGCTCGGATAAGAGGCGATGGCCTGGAGTTGAGTTAAGACCGTTTGCACGCTGTTCGGCGCGTGCTCGCCGTCGATCAGCAGCCAGTCGAAGCCCGCTCCCGCCAGCAGTTCGGCGCTGTAGCTGCTGGTCAGCCCCAGCCATAAGCCGATTTGCGGACGACCTGCTTTCAGCGCCTCTTTGAATACGTTCTGCATGACGAACTCCTTATACAAAGCGGCAGCTGATGGAGCCCATGTTGCCGTAGTCAACATGGAAGGTGTCGCCCTTGCTGGCGGTGACCGGGCGGGTGAAGGAGCCGCCGAGGATGATCTGCCCCGGCTCCAGCTGCACGTCGTACGGCGCCAGCTTGTTCGCCAGCCAGGCCACGCCGTTGGCCGGGTGGTTGAGCACGCCTGCGGCAACGCCGGTCTCTTCAATCACCCCGTTGCGGTAGAGCAGGGCGGAGATCCAGCGCAGATCCAGCTCGTCAGGGCGGATCGGGCGGCCACCGAGGATCACCCCGGCGTTGGCGGCGTTATCGGAGATGGTGTCGAACACTTTGCGCGGACGCTGGGTTTCAGGGTCGATGTTGTGGCAGCGGGCGTCGATCAGCTCCAGAGCCGGGATCACGTAGTCGGTGGCGTTGTAGACGTCGAACATCGTGCAGTTCGGGCCGCGGAGCGGTTTCGCCAGCACGAAGGCCAGCTCCACTTCGATGCGCGGGACGATAAAGCGGCCGGTGGGGATGTCGCTGCCGTCGTGGAAAAACATGTCGTCGAGCAGGGCACCGTAGTCCGGCTCGCTGATCTGCGAGCTGGCCTGCATCGCTTTGGAGGTCAGGCCGATCTTGTGGCCTTTCAGGGTGCGGCCTTCGGCGATTTTCAGGCTCACCCATTCGCGCTGCACGGCGTAGGCGTCTTCAATGGTGATCGCCGGGTAATCCAGCGAGATCGCGCGGATCTGCTCCCGGGTCTGTTCCGCCTGATGCAGGCGATGGGCAATCAGGGTATGGGTGTGTTTATCGAGCATGGCGATATCCTGTTTTATGTTTTTTCTCCCTCTCCCTGTGGGAGAGGGCCGGGGTGAGGGCATCAGGCCGCAGAGATTTCCCCTCACCCTAACCCTCTCCCAAAGGGAGAGGGGACAGACCGTGCGGTGTTATTTAAACAAGGCGTGCACGTTGTTCTGTTTGAAGTTCAGCGTTGGGTGCAGCTCTTCGATTTCAAACGACAGCGCCAGGTAGCGGGCGTCCATCAGCCCGGCGAAATGGTCTTTAATCAGCGCAAACAGCATTTCGCCCACCTGCTGACGGCTCTCCAGGCTGCGCCCGGCACCAATCTTCAGCGTCATGTGCACAAAGGCGTAGTCGTGCTGGCCGTCGGCCATCTGCCAGGTGTCCACCCAGTGCGCGCGGCTGCGGATCCCGCCGAGGGGGAAGATCCCGGTGGCGGCAAGCGCCTCGTTGACGCGGGCGAACAGGCCCGGCAGGTCGGCCTGCTCACGGATGTTCTCGGTACATTCGACAATAAAGTGCGGCATGGGGCGTCCTTAAGCGGGCAGAGGGAAGACGGCGTTAACCTGGCCGGTGCCGGAGCTGGGGAACAGCTCGGTGAGAAACTCCACCTTGCCGTCGTATTTGTCCCAGCCGAGCAGGCCGAGCAGCATCACCGTGTCGTGCATGTTGCCTTCGCCGTAGCAGTAGTCGGCATACTCCGGCAGCATGCTGCAGAACTCTTTGAACTGCCCTTCGCGCCACAGCTTCACCACCCGCTCGTCCATCTGACGGTCGAACTCGCGGGTGTAGCTGTTCATCCCCTCTTCGGCACGCTGGTCGTCAATAAAGCGGTGCGACAGCGAGCCGCTGGCGAGCACTGCCACGGTGCCATCATATTTTTCAATGGCGCTGACGATGGCCTCACCCAGCCTGCGGCTGTCGGCAAAGTCGTGAACCGTGCAGAACGCCGAGATGGAGACGACTTTGAAGTGCTTATCCGCATTCATGTAGCGCATCGGCACCAGGGTGCCGTACTCCAGCTTCAGGCTCGGGATGTTGTGCGCTTTGGCGCGCACGCCCATCGCCACCGCTTCGTCGGCGATCAGCTGGCCCAGCTCGGGGTTGCCGTCGTAGTCGTAGGTCATGTCGCGGATAAAGTGCGGTAGCTCGTTGCTGGTGTAGATGCCTTTAAAATGGTCCGCACAGTTGATGTGGTACGCGCTGTTCACCAGCCAGTGGGTGTCGAAGACGATAATGGTATCCACCCCCAGCTCGCGGCAGCGTCTGCTGATCTCTTTATGTCCGTCGATGGCTCCCTGACGGCAGCCAAAGTTTTTGCCCGGTATCTCTGAGAGATACATCGACGGCACGTGGGTGATTTTTGCGGCTAACGCTAACTTGCCCATCTCATACCCCCCATTTCGGGATTGGGTGGTCGCCCATGGAGATGCAGACGTTTTTCATCTCCGCGAACACCTCGAAGCTGTACTCGCCGCCTTCGCGGCCGGTGCCGGAGGCCTTCACGCCGCCAAACGGCTGGCGCAGATCGCGCACGTTCTGGGTGTTCACAAACACCATGCCCGCTTCGATATTGCGCGCCAGGCGCAGCACCTTGCTGACGTCCTGGGTCCAGATGTAGGACGCCAGGCCGTACTCCACGTCGTTCGCCAGGCGCAGCCCTTCCGCTTCGTCCTTAAACGGCAGCAGGCAGGCCACCGGGCCGAAGATCTCCTCCTGGGCCACGCGCATGCGGTTGTCGACATCCGCCAGCACCGTCGGGCGCAGGAAGTTGCCGCCCTTCAGGTGCGCGGGCAGGTCGGTCGGTTTGTCCGGGCCGCCCGCCAGCAGGGTGGCGCCTTCTTCAATGCCGAGGCGGATATAGCCGGAGACTTTCTCCCAGTGCTGCTGGCTGATGAGCGCGCCAATCTGAGTGTTTGGATCGGTCGGGTCGCCCACGCGCAGGCGGTTGGCGCGCTCGGCAAAGCGTTTGACGAATTCCGGGTAGATGCTCTGCTGAATGAAGATGCGTGAGCCGGCGGTGCAGCGCTCGCCGTTGATGGAGAAGATGGTGAACAGGGCGGCGTCCAGAGCGCGTTCGATATCGGCATCTTCAAACACCAGCACCGGGGATTTACCGCCCAGCTCCATGGAGTACTTTTTCAGCCCGGCGGTCTGCATGATCCGCCGTCCGGTGGCGGTGCCGCCGGTAAAGGAGACGGCGCGCACGTCATGATGGCGCACCAGCGCGTCACCTGCGGTGGCACCGTAGCCCTGCACCACGTTCAGCACGCCCGCCGGAATGCCCGCCTCCAGCGCCAGCTCGCCCAGACGGTCGGCGGTGAGCGGGGAGAGTTCAGACATCTTTAATACGGCGGTATTGCCCAGCGCCAGGCAGGGCGCGACTTTCCAGGTGGCGGTCATGAATGGCACGTTCCACGGTGACACCAGAGCGCAAACCCCCACCGGCTGCACCAGGGTGTAGTTGAGCATCTTGTCGTCGACCGGGTAGGTCTTGCCGTTCATCTGCTGGCACACCTCGGCGAAGAACTCGAAGTTGTGCGACGCGCGGGGGATGAGGACGTTTTTAGTCTGGTGGATCGGCAGGCCGGTGTCGGCGGTTTCCATGGCGGCGATCCCGGGCACGTTCTGGTCGATCAGATCCCCCAGGCGACGCATCAGGCGCGCGCGCTCTTTCATCGGCAGGTTGGCCCATTTCGGGAACGCTGCTTTCGCGGCGTCTACCGCCTGGTTAATCTCGGCTTCACCGCCCGAGGCGACCTCCGCCAGTACCTCGCCGGTGGCCGGGTTGGTGGTGTGGAAGTACTCGTTACCCGCCACGTTCTTGCCGTTGATCCAGTGGTTAATCTTTTTCATTACCGTGTCTCCTCGCTGACAATCCGGTTGACCAGACGGCCAACGCCTTCCACTTCCACTACCACTTCGTCGCCCGGGCGCACGTCGGCCAGCCCTTTTGGCGTGCCGGTGGCGATCATGTCGCCCGGCTGCAGGGTCATAAATTCACTCAAATACGCGATCAGGTATGGGATGCTGAAGATCAGATCTGCAGTGCTCCCCTGCTGGCGCAGCTCGCCGTTGATCCAGGTGCGCAGAGTGAGGTTGTGCGGATCGGCAATCGCCGATTTATCCACAATCTGTGGGCCGATGGGCGTCAGGCCGTCGCGGCTTTTTACCCGCAGGTTCGGGCGGTAGTAGTTCTCCAGATAGTCGCGGATCGCGTAGTCGTTGCAGACCGTGTAGCCCGCCACGTACTCCATGGCGTCGGCTTCGGTGACGTTGCGCGCGGTTTTGCCAATCACCACCACCAGTTCGGCTTCGTAGTGCATGTACTCGACGTTGTCCGGGCGCACCGAGGTCTGGTTGTGCTCGTTAAAGGTGTTTGGCGCTTTGATAAATACCAGCGGCTCGGTGGGCGGTTTAAAGTCCAGTTCGCTGGCGTGATCGGCGTAGTTGAGCCCCAGGGCAAACAGCGTGCCGCTGGTGGAGAGCGGCCAGGCGAAGGTGTGCTGAGCAGGCAGTTCGCGGGCGTTAACCACGCTGTTTTCCAGCGTCGGCAATCCGTCAGCCAGCAGGCGCACGCGGTCGCCCGGATGCAGGGCCACGCGCGCCTGCGGGGTGCCCAGCAGAATGGCGTCGCCCGGGTTGAGGGTGGCGAAGGCGCTCAGCTCGCTCAGCAGGGTGGCGGCGTTGCGCTGCAGATCGGCAGTGTTCCAGCGATCCACTTCCCGGCCGTTGATCTCGGTGACGATCGTCAGGTTATCGATGTTGTCGATCGTCGCGCGATCGCCCACCGGACAGAATCCGTCCCGGCATTTGGCTTTGATCGCCGGGCGGTAGAAGCTCTCCTCCGGCAGGCTCACCTCGTTTGCCAGCGCGTAGCCGGCAATGTAGTCGGCGGCCTCATCCGGGCTGATTTTGCTCGCGGTCTTGCCGACAATCAGCGCTACCGTTGCGCCGCTCAGCACCTGTTCGCCTTCGGGATGCGGGATGGCATCGCCGGAGCGGATCAGGGTATTACGCGGTTTGATAAACCAGACGGCGGTTTTCGGCGGCGTGTTGTACGGGGGCTGGTGAAATGCGTCACGCCAGGCATCAAGCTGGCTGCGGTGATTGAGTGCCACCGCGAAAACAGTACCTTTCATTCCTTTCTCCTCAGGCCCGGGTGTCGGGTTTTGAGTTCATTAATATGTTAATGATTAGGTTTTAGCCCCTCGCGATGTGTTTGGCAAACAGAAGTAAATAATTTGTGATAGCAATAACAATAATTTTACATTGTGGTAATTATCGTGTTATTTATCATGGGTTTAATATTTTAATGTGATTTCTGTTAGACTTTTCGCCCGCGCCGCTGGCGTCACAAAGCCGCGTGAGGCATTGATTGTTTCGTTATTAATGATATTGAGGTGGGAGCGCCATGCACGATTCGTTAACTATCGCACTACTCCAGGCGCGGGAAACCGCGATGACCTTTTTTCGCCCGATTATCAAGCAGCACAATCTGACGGAGCAGCAGTGGCGGATCGTGCGGGTACTGGCGGAACATCCGTCGATGGATTTTCACGATCTGGCGTTTCGCACCTGCATTCTGCGCCCGAGCCTGACCGGGATCCTCACACGCATGGAGCGCGACGGGCTGGTACTGCGCTTAAAGCCGCTTAACGATCAGCGCAAGCTGTATGTGTCGCTGACCAAAGAGGGCAACGCACTGTATGAACGCGCGCAGGCGCAGGTGGAAGAGGCCTATCAGCGCATTGAGGCGGAGTATTCGCCCGAGAAGATGCAGCAGCTGACGGCGCTGCTGCAGGAGTTTATTGCTCTGGGCGATCGGCAGGACGCCAGCCAGGAAGAGGCGTAGTTCGCCGTCAGAACAGGGTATCCAGCTCGTCCAGCACGTTGTATTCCTCATCCACCAGCAGCAGCGTTTTCCACTTGTCGAACGTCAGGCAGGGGTGCGAGGTGCCGAACACCAGAATATCGCCCACCTGGACATCGATGTCTGGCGCGAGGCGCAGCATGCAGTGCTGATCCATGATCCCGACGCTGTGGATCCCCTCTACCGGCAGCGGTTCACCGTGGCGATAGCGGGCGACCGGCTGGGGCAGTCCGGCATCGAAGGCGCAGTCGCGCTTGCCGAAGTTCACCACCGCACGATCCGCTTCCGGTACCGACTGAACCATCGCCACCAGCTCCAGCGCCGAGGTTAAATCTCCCCCCAGGTCGCAGGCGATGGGATCGCGCGCCAGCAGCGCCTGCTGCGCCTCATCATAGATCCCGCGGTCGTGGGTGATATAGCAGCCGGGGCGAATCACGATGCGGCAGCGGGCCGGTTTTTCCGCCGCCAGCCAGATATTGCAGACCACGTCATACCAGACGGTGCCCGCCCCGGTCAGAATAAACTCGCCCTCGACCAGCGGTGCCATCCGGCAGGCCAGTCCGGCGGCCTGGCGCAGCAGGGCTTCGACCTGCGGCTGCGGATCGTCGCCGTGCAACACCCCTTCATACAGCTCAAGCCCACGCAGCCTCAGGCCCGGAAGTTCAGCCACCACCCCCGCCAGCGCCAGGGCGTCTTCCACGCTGCGACACCCGCAGCGCCCACCGGCTACGCCCAGCTCAATCAGCACATCCAGCGTCTGCTGCCGTTCGGCAAAAAACGCGGACAGCGCGCGGACGTTGGCCTGGCTATCGACGCAGCAGATAAAATCCACGTCCCGATAATGATCTTTCAGGTGCGATACCGCCCGCATATTGGCCTTGCCCACCAGCTGATTGACCATCAGCACGCGCTGCACGCCGCTGGCCATGGCCGCACCGGCCTGCCAGGCGCTGCCCACGCCGATCCCCCAGGCACCCGCCTGCTGCTGCGCCTGAAAAATCCACGGCGTCATGGTCGTTTTGCCATGCGGTGCCAGCGACACGCCGCGCGCGTCGGCGTAGCGCTGCATCCAGCCAATGTTATTTTCCAGTGCGGTTTTTTTCAGCACCGCGGCCGGAAGGCAAATGTCTTCTGCCAGCAGGTTCGCCGGGGCGGACATGATGGCGGCTTTGTGCGGGATAAGCGTATCGGAATGGTATTTCATATCATTATCCTTGTAGGGTTAAATAAAGGTTACAGGCAAAGTATCACTATTAATTCATTGAAAAATATAAATATATTTAGATGTTGTTATTGCTGGTGAATAAAAGTATCACAAAGTGATCTGGTTTTTGCGTAGTTTTCCACTGTTTTTCTGCCTTGTAAATGGTTAACTTGTCGACAGAGTTGAGAGGGAGTAATGCGATGAAAGTTGACTGGCTTTTCAAAAACGTCACGGTAATTGATGGCAGCGGCGGCCCGCAGTTTCGCGGCGACGTCGCGGTGAAAGGCGACCGTATTGTGGATATGGCGCCGGCGCTGGATCTGGCGGCAGAGCAGGTTATTGACGGGCAGGGGCGCGTGCTGGCGCCCGGCTTTATCGATGTGCATACCCATGACGACATTAACGTCATCCGGATGCCGGAATATCTGCCCAAGCTGAGCCAGGGGATCACCACGGTGATTGTCGGCAACTGCGGGATCAGCGCGGCGACGGCGACCATGCGCGGCGAGGTGCCGGATCCGATGAATCTGCTGGGTGAGCGGGCACAGTTTACTTATCCCACCGTGGAGGCCTACGCCCACGCGGTGGAAGCGGCGAAGCCGTCCCTCAACGTTGGGACGCTGATTGGTCATACCGCGCTGCGCAACAATCATATGGACGATCTGTTCCGCCCGGCGACGGAGGAAGAGATTACCGGTATGCGCGGCCAGCTGCGGGAGGCATTACGCCAGGGGGCGCTGGGCCTGAGTACCGGTCTGGCCTATGCCAGCGCCTTCCAGTCCACCACCGAAGAGGTGATGGCCCTGGCAGAAGAGCTGGCGGCAGAGAAGGGGATCTACACCACCCATCTGCGCTCGGAGTTTGAACCTATTCTTGAAGCGCTCGACGAAGCGTTCCGCATTGGTCGCCACGGCAGCGTGCCGGTGGTGGTCTCGCACCATAAATGCGCTGGCGCGAAAAACTGGGGCCGTACCCGGGAGACGCTGGCTTTCTTTGATGAGATGCGTCAACACCAGGACATTGCCTGCGACTGCTACCCCTATTCCGCCAGCTCCTCGACGCTGGATATGAAGCAGGTGACCGACGAGTTCGATATCGTCATCACCTGGTCGGAAGCGCAGCCGGAGCAGGCCGGGAAAACCCTTAAGCAGATTGCAGAGGCGTGGCAGGTCAGCCTGCACGATGCGGCGGCGCGGCTAATGCCTGCGGGAGCGATTTACTACAACATGGATGAGCAGGACGTGCGGCGGGTGATGCGTTATCCGGTCACCATGATCGGCTCCGACGGCCTGCCGAACGACCCGATGCCGCATCCGCGGCTGTGGGGCGCTTTCCCGCGAGTATTAGGCCACTACAGCCGCGATGAAAAGCTGTTTCCGCTGACCACCGCCATTCACAAAATGACCGGCCTGTCGGCGGCGCGCTTCCAGCTGGCGGAGCGTGGCCTGGTGAAAGTGGGCTACTTTGCCGACCTGGTGCTGTTTGATCCGCAGACGGTGCGCGATGTCGCCAGCTTCTCCGACCCGAAACAACCGGCGGAAGGCATTGAAGCGGTGATGGTCAACGGCGTACTCAGCTACGGCAGCGATAAAAAGATTACCGGGCGCGCGGGACGTTTCCTGCGCCGCCAGATGAACTAAGGAGGGCAGTATGAGCATTAAACGTTATGGCGTGGAAGGTGGTACCGGCACCGGTGGGCAGCATCTGCCGTTCGCGCGTGCGGTGGAGGCGGGCGGCTGGCTGTACGTCTCCGGCCAGACGCCGATGAAAAATGGCGAAGTGGTGGAAGGGGGGATTGTCGAGCAGTCGCGTCTGGCGATCCAGAACTGCGTCGATATCATGACCGAAGCCGGCTATACCCTGGCCGATGTGGTGCATGTCAAAGTGATCCTCACCGATTCGCGCTATTTCCAGTCCTTCAACAAAGTGTTCCGCGAGTTCTTCGGGGAGCATCCTCCTGCGCGTATTTGCTGCGTGGCAGACCTGGTGGTGGACTGCAAAGTGGAAGTGGATGTGACCTGTTATAACGCTGCGCGAGCGTAAACGCCTTTTCTTCAGGGTTTAAAGAGCAGTAAGTCTAAAAATGTGATATTGGCGCCAGACTGAATAAACAGTCTGGCGTCCAGGGTGTCGCTTTGCCTTTTTTCAGGCATGGTTTCTATCAACTTATAATATTCAGCAGTACGAGTATTATTTATTACGTCTGGATGTGAGCAATGAATAATATGTCATTTATGATTTGGTTCTCGGTTTACGCCTGCGCCATGATCACCCTGGGGTGGTATGTTTCGCGTAAGCAAAAGACCGGAGAAGACTTTTTGCTGGGCGGCCGTTCGCTGCCGATGATCCTGACCCTGGGATCTACCGTCGGCACCATGGTGGGGACGGGCTCCAGCGTGGGTGCCGTTGGCTTCGGCTACACCAACGGCTGGGCGGGAATGCTGTATGGCCTTGGCGGCGCGACCGGGATCCTGCTGGTGGCGTGGCTATTTGCTCCGGTGCGTAAAATGCGTTTTATGACCATGAGCGAAGAAATGTCTTATTACACCGGCGGCAGTAAAATTATTAAGAACCTGGTGGCGGTGCTTATTTTTATCGCCTCTATCGGTTGGCTTGGCGCACATATTTTAGGGGGCGGTCTGTATCTCGCCTGGGCCAGCGGTATTGATATTAATGTCGCCAAAATTATTATTGCCCTGGCCTTTGTGGTGTATGTCGGGATCGGAGGCTACTCTGCGGTAGTCTGGATCGATACCATTCAGTCCATCGTGCTGTTTGTTGGCTTTATTTTGATGGCGATTCTGGCTGTGCATCACGTTGGCGGCTGGAGCCATATTCAGCAGGCGGTTGATCCGGCGGCGCAGAGTTTATTTGCCGTGGATAAGCTCGGGGTCCTGCCCGCGCTCTCGCTGGCGATGGTGATTGGCGTTGGCGTGCTGGCGACACCCTCGTACCGTCAGCGTATCTATTCCGCGAAGACCGTCTCCTCGGTGCGCCAGTCCTTCGTCATTACCGGCCTGCTGTATCTTGGCTTCTCCTTCCTGCCGGCGATTATCGGTATGGCGGTGTGGACCATGAATGCCAACCTGGAAAACAGCGGTTTCGCCTTCCTGTTTGCCACTCAGGTGCTGCCGCCGGTGCTGGCGATGGCGATCCTGATTGCCGGGATGTCGGCCAATATGTCGTCAGGCAGCTCTGACGCCATTGCCGCGGTCTCCATCATGCTGCGCGACCTCTACACCCTCGTCACCGGGCATATGCCTGCGCCGGAAAAAGCGATTCGCCTGTCGCGGATGTTCCTCGTGCTGGTTATCGCCCTGGCATTGCTCTTCGCCCTGACCTCGAACGACATCATCAGCTACATCACCAAGATGATCTCGATGATCATGTCCGGGATGTTTATCTGCACCATGCTGGGTCGCTTCTGGCATCGCTTTAACTGGCAGGGCGCGGTGGCGGCGCTGGCGGGTGGCGCAGGGGCATCAACGGTGGTGCTGATGAACAGCGACTGGCTGGCGTTCTGGGGCAACCCCTGTATTCCTTCCGTTCTGACCAGCCTGGTGGCCTCGGTGGTGGTGACCCTGGTGACGCCTGCCAGCAGCATGAGTCGTGAAGCGGCGCTGGAGATGATCACCCAGGAACGAGAGAGCCGTCCTGCGCCACCGCCGCTGCCGATTGGCAAGCGTCATACCTCCCGGGGATAAGCGGATGGGAATCAATAATTATATCGCCGTCGACTGGGGCTCTACGCAGCTGCGCGGCTGGCTGATCCGCAACGGCGAGTGCGTTGAGACGAAGCAGCTGCCGCTGGGCATCACCCGCCTGAACGGGCGTTCACCCGGCGACGTCTTTCAGGAACACCTTGCCCCCTGGCGCGGCCCGGAGAGGTTGCCGGTGGTGATGGCCGGAATGATTGGCAGCGATGCGGGCTGGCAGTCGGTACCCTATCTTGCCTGTCCGGCGGCCATCGATGCGCCGGGGAAAGAGCTTTACGCGGTGGCTGACGGGGTATGGATTATTCCCGGCCTCAAGGTTGAGAAGGCGGGGGAGTATAACGTGATGCGCGGGGAAGAGACGCAGCTGCTGGGGGCCGCGCAGCTGGCCCCGGCGGAGTGTTACGTGCTGCCGGGCACCCACTGCAAGTGGGTGCGGGTGGAACGCGATGTGGTGCGTCACTTTGCCACCGCCATGACCGGTGAACTGCACCATCTGCTGCTCAACCAGTCCCTGCTCGGCAAGCAGCTTCCGGCCCAACAGCCGGATAAGGCGGCGTTTAGCCTGGGGCTGGAAAAGGGAATGGCGCAGCCGTCGCTGGTGAGCGAGCTGTTTGTCGCCCGGGCAGCGCGGGTGCTGGGGGCGCTGGCGGCCACATCGGTCAGCGACTATCTCTCGGGGCTGCTGATTGGCGCGGAAGTGGCGACTCTGGGTCAGCGCTATCGCGCGTCAACCGTGACGCTGGTGGGAGACCCGGCGCTGAATGCCCGCTACCGCCGGGCGATGATGGCCTGTGGGATGACGGTGAACAGCTGTAGCGGCGATGAGGCATTGCTGAGCGGCATGGCGAGGATCATGAATGGACAAGCTTAAACTGGTCGCGATTTTGCGCGGCATCCGCCCCGCTGAGGCGGCGGAGCACATCGATACGCTGATTGGCGCAGGGTTCAGCTACATCGAAATCCCGCTTAATTCGCCGGCGTGGCAGCAGAGTATTCCGCAGATGGTGGCGCAGTTTGGCGACCAGGCGATGATTGGCGCGGGAACGGTGCTGAAGGTGGAACAGGTCGATTTTCTGGCCGATGCCGGGGCGAAACTTATCGTGACGCCGAATACGCAGCCAGCGGTGATCCGCCAGGCGGTGGCGCGCGGCATGCTGGTCTGCGCCGGGTGCGCGACGGCGACGGAGGCGTTTAACGCTCTGGATGCCGGGGCGCAGTGGCTGAAGATTTTTCCCTCTTCCGCCTTCGGCCCGGACTATATTCGGGCGTTGAAAGCGGTGCTGCCGCCGGAGGTACCGGTGCTGGCTGTGGGGGGCGTGACGCCGGAAAATCTGGCGACCTGGACTCAGGCAGGCTGTGCCGGGGCAGGGCTGGGCAGCGATCTGTATCGCGCCGGGCAGACGGTGGATCGTACCCGGCAGCAGGCGGCGCGTTTTATCGCCGCAAGCCGCGGTTAATCTCCCAGAGGCTGGCGGTCGACGCCGCCGCGGTGGCTGTCGAGCGCCAGCTTAATGCGGCGTAATTTGCTTTTCGCCTGCGGTTTGTTGGCCATCGCCAGTTCGGTGGCCAGCACATCGACCATCGCCAGCATGGCATAGCGTGAGGTGCTGGGCTTAAAGATATAGTCGTTTTCGCGTACCAGCAGCGGCAGCACCAGATCGGCCTGCTCCGCCAGCGGCGTTCCGGCCGGGGTGATGGCAATGACTTTCGCGCCGTACTGCCTGGCGATGGCCGCGCTTTCAATGATCTCCCGGGTATAACCCCCCAGCGACAGGACGATAACCACATCCTCTGGCATGACCGCCGAACTCATCATCCGTACCAGCAGACCGTCGTTCTGACTGACGACCGGCAGCCCAAGGCGAAACAGGCGGTACTGGATCTCCTGGGCGCAGATGGTGGAGCCGCCGCCCATCCCGAGGGCGAGGATCTGCCGCGCGTCGCTCAGCCAGCTGACCGCCCGCTTCAGCGCCTCGAGATCCAGCGCCCGGCGGTTGGTCTCCAGCACGCTGATAATCGATTCATAGATCCCCTGCACGCCATCCAGATCCGGGACATCGAGGATAAAGCGCTGCCCGACCGCCAGGGATTGCGCCAGCTTCATTTTCAGCTCGCGCACATCTTTGCAGCCCAGCGCTCTGGCGAAGCGGGTCACCGACGCCTGGCTGGTGTTGGTCAGACGCGCCATCTCGGCTATGGGCAGTTCTGCCGCGGCGGCAACATCATCGAGAATAAACTGCGCGATGCGCTTTTCGGTCGCCGTCAGTTCAACAAAACGATCGGTAATGCAGGAAATGATATCGATTGACCAGGACATAGCGGAATCAACGGATTAATGAGGAATGGTACTTTGTACCATAATTAGCCGATGAACGCAGTGCATCTGTCATGCTACTCACTTCATTCATCAACACGATTTCCGTAAAGTTTTCGTTTTCCAGGCCGAAAATTCTGTACCTGTCTGGTGGAATGAGAAATCATGTTAAATCGTATCAAGATTGTTACCAGCTTATTGCTGGTATTAGTTATTTTTGGCCTTTTACAACTCACATCCGGTGGTCTTTTCTTTAATGCTCTGAAGCATGACAAAGAAAACTTCACCGTTCTGCAAACCATTCGTCAGCAACAATCCACGCTTAACGGCAGCTGGGTCGCATTGCTGCAAACCCGTAACACCCTGAACCGCGCGGGCATCCGCTACATGATGGATCAGAACAACATCGGTAGCGGCGCGACCGTGAACGATCTGATGCAGATTGCTTCGGCTTCCCTGAAGCAGGCGGAAAAAAACTGGGCGGAGTACGAAGCCCTGCCGCGTGACCCGCGTCAGAGCGAAGGTGCCGCGCTGGAAATCAAACGTAACTACGATATCTATCACGGTGCACTGGCCGAGCTGATCCAGCTCCTGGGTGCGGGCAAGATCAACGAGTTCTTCGATCAGCCGACCCAGGGTTATCAGGACGGCTTTGAGAAGCAGTACGTTAACTACCTGCAGCAGAACGATCATCTGTATCAGACCGCTGTCGATGACAGCAATAGCTCCTACAGCCAGGCGATCTGGATCCTGGGTAGCGTGCTGCTCCTGGTGCTGGTGGTGATCGTTGCCGTCTGGGGTGGTATCCGTCACGCCCTGATCGTGCCGCTGAACCGTCTGACCGACAGCATTCGCCATATCGCCAGCGGCGACCTGGTGAAGCGCATCGAGGTAGAGGGCTCTAACGAGATGGGCCAGCTGGCTGATAACCTGCGCCATATGCAGGCTGAGCTGATGCGTACCGTGGGCGACGTGCGTAATGGCGCCAATGCCATTTACAGCGGCGCGAGCGAAATCTCCATGGGCAACAACGATCTCTCCTCCCGTACCGAGCAGCAGGCGGCCTCGCTGGAAGAGACCGCTGCCAGCATGGAAGAGCTGACCGCGACCGTGAAGCAGAACGCCGAGAACGCCCGTCAGGCAAGCCATCTGGCGCTGAGCGCGTCCGAGACCGCGCAGAAAGGCGGTAAAGTGGTGGATAACGTGGTGCAGACCATGCGTGACATCGCTGGCAGTTCGCAGAAGATTGCCGACATCATCAGCGTGATCGACGGTATTGCCTTCCAGACCAACATTCTGGCGCTGAACGCCGCAGTGGAAGCAGCGCGTGCCGGTGAGCAGGGTCGTGGCTTTGCGGTGGTGGCCGGTGAAGTGCGTAACCTGGCCCAGCGCAGCGCCCAGGCTGCTCGCGAGATCAAGAGCCTGATTGAAGACTCCGTGGGTCGCGTCGAGCTGGGTTCTACCCTGGTTGAGAGCGCCGGTGAAACCATGGGCGAGATCGTCAGCGCGGTCACCCGCGTGACCGACATCATGGGCGAAATCGCCTCTGCGTCCGACGAGCAGAGCCGCGGTATCGACCAGGTAGGTCTGGCGGTTGCCGAGATGGATCGCGTCACCCAGCAGAACGCCTCCCTGGTGCAGGAATCTGCGGCGGCGGCGGCGGCACTGGAAGAGCAGGCGAGCCGCCTGACGCAGGCCGTGGCGGTGTTCCGTATTCAGCAGGATCAGCAGAAAGCCCGCGCACACGCGGCGGTGAAGACCGTTGCAACGCCGGTAACGACGCGTAAAGCGGCCGTTGCCGACAGCGGTGATAACTGGGAAACCTTCTGATGTAGCACAGCGCCCTGTTCAGGCAGGGCGCTGTTTTTGCCGGGTGGCGGCTTCGCCTTACCCGGCCTACAAAACCATCGTCATCCGGCAATACTACTGCTGGCGCGGATCGCTGATCGGCTGACGCACCAGGAAGATATAGGCCAACGCCCCCAGCGCCGTGACGCAGCCGCAGATGATCAGCGCCAGGCGGAACGAATGGGTGGTGTCGACAATAAACCCGGTGACAATCGGCGCAAAGGAGGCACAGATGAAACTGGCGAAGTTTTGAATGCTGCCCACCGAGGCGGTCATTCGTGATGCCACGGCGACGTGGATCAACCCCCAGCACGACGTTCCCGCAAAGTGGATGCAGAACAGCGCCATCCCAATCAGCAGTACCGCACTCATCGCTGTGGTCGCCTCCGGTACCACGAAGGTAAAGGCCGCCGAACATAACATTCCGCTGATAATACACAGCTTACGGCTGCGGACCGGGGCCATGCCGCGTTTCACCAGCGCATCGGTGGTAAAGCCGTTTACCAGCATGCCCGCCGCACCAAACAGGAACGGAATGGCCGCCATCAGGCCGGTGCTTTTCAGATCGAGGTTATAGGCGGTTTGCAGATATCCCGGCAGCCAGGCCAGATAGAGCCAGGCGGTGTAGTTGATGCCGCTGAAGCCCAGCATCATCCCCCACATGGTGCGGTTGCGGAACAGGCTGCGCCATTCGGCAAAGCTAAGAGGATCGCGGCGGGCGTTGACGCTGCCGGCGTTCAGGTAGGCCTGCTCGACGCCGCTCAACGCCAGCTCCTCACGGTTGCGATAGAGCATGTACCAGCCAATGGCGAGGAAAATACCCAGCACGCCGATGGTGACAAACATCCCGCGCCAGCCCATCACCAGCATCATTGCCGCCAGCAGCGGCGGGCTGATGGCCACCCCGATGGTCGAGGCGGCGTTGAAAAAGCCCATCGGGCGGCCACGCTCTTTGATGTTGAACCAGTCGTTGATCACCTTCACGCCGCACGGGTTCATCGGCGCTTCGCCAATCCCCATCCCGATGCGCACCAGCACGAACTGGGTGAAACTGTGGACCATCCCGGACATCGCCTGGAACAGCGACCAGAAGAACATCCCCAGACCCAGCATCAGGCGCGGGCCTTTGCGATCCAGCAGCGGGCCGCAGGGCAGCTGCGCGATGCCATACGCCAGCGAGAAGACCGACAGCAGGGCGCCGATCTCGGTGGCGCTGAGTCCCAGCTCTTCGCGGATGGTTAAATTCGCCACCGACAGCGAACTGCGATCGAGATAATTAATCACCGCAGCGAAAAATAATAACAGCATCGCCGTTGTCTGGATGCGCTTAATACGCGCGCTACGCTGAATAGCACCTGTTGGCGGCAGAGACATATCGGGTATATTTTCTTTGTCAAAGGTGGTCTGCGGGTCGAGAGTTATATTGCTTTTTTCCACGCCGGACTCCTGAATTATTGTAGGGTTATTTCTCTGGTTTATTTATTAGAGAAATATCTATAACGACAAGTGATGGAATAACCGCATTCATCACCGCTCAAAAAATAAGTCGACTCCCGGTGAGCATAGGTAACCGTTATTTTCCCGCGTGTGCCCGATCGCGGAAGCGTGCAGTCCGTTTAAATTTGCTGTTTTTAATCGGTACTTAATAAAAGACCGTCGCGCTCTGTTTGATAGAGCGAATCATTGACTGTTTGGCGGTGTTCAGGTGGTTACGCATCGCCAGATTGGCATCGAGATCGCTGCGGCAGATCAGCGCGCTGAGGATGGTCATGTGTTCGTCGATGGCGATAATATTGCGCTGCTTAAGGTCGCTCTCGTCCCACTGGTAGTGGAAATGGAAGATAAACGAGATGATCTCCAGCGACTGATTGAAGAAGATGTTATTGGCGGCGGAGAGCAGCAGGGAGTGGAAGTCGCGATCCAGGCGGGAGAACTGGCGAAAGCTGTCGCCGATGCTGTCGCGCAGGGCGCGATGCTCCTCCAGCAGGGTGCGGGCCTGTAGCCAGCGCGGGTCGCTGTCGGGCAGGTTGAGGAAATGCTGCAGGGCGTGGGTCTCCAGCATTTCGCGTAGCTCAAACAGCTGTTCGGCCCACGACTGGTCGAACTGCTTCATCCGCCACTGGCCGCGTTTTTCACTCTCAATCAGGTTGTAACGGCTGAATTTAAGTAAGTACTCCCTTACCACTACGGGGCTGACGCCAGCGCTGCGAGCCAGCTCCAGCTCGGAAAAGGCTTCCCCGGCACGCAGGATGCGCTGGTTAATCATCGACAAAAAGCTCTGCTCAAACAACCGGGTTTGTTCTGCCAGCGGGGCGATTTCGCAGGTGAAGCCGTCCCCGGCGTCGGGCTTGCGGGCAATCACGTAGTCATTGTTCACCCGCGTCAGGACGCCGCACTCGCACAGATGGGACTGGATATGGCGCACGGTGGTGCGGCTGATGTTGTACATCTCCGCCAGCGCGCTCTGGGACGGCAGCGGCGACGGAATATGGCCCCGGGCCATATCATCGATCACCTGGTTAATCACGTTATGACGCAAATTCTGTGAACGGCTCATGGGTATTCCTTCTGGTGGCGGGTGGGCAATTAAAACCCTATTTAAAACGGCTTTATGCGCGGGAATTCACACTTCCTGTTTTTGTCTGCCCGTTATTTCGCGTTTTCATCAATATCTGAAACCACGACAGAACGGGAGAAACAAAAAATGACGACGATGAATACGCTGGTGTGTCAGGAACCGAAAAAATTATTGTGGGCACAAAGGGAAGTGCCCGTTCCCCGGGATAACGAAGCGCTGATAAAAATAAAAAACGTGGGCATTTGCGGGACCGATATACATGCCTGGGGCGGTAATCAGCCATTTTTTAATTATCCCCGCGTGCTCGGGCATGAAATATGTGGCGAGGTGGTTGGCTTAGGCAAAAATATCTCCACGCTGCAAAAAGGTCAGCAGGTGGCGGTTATTCCTTACGTGGCCTGCCAGCAGTGTCCGGCCTGTCAGAGCGGCAAAACCAACTGCTGCGAAGCCATCTCGGTGATCGGCGTGCATCAGGACGGCGGTTTTAGCGAGTATCTGTCGGTGCCGGTGAGCAACCTGCTGCCCGCTGACGGCATCGATCCGGAGGCGGCGGCTCTGATCGAGCCCTTTGCCATTAGCGCCCACGCGATACGCCGGGCGGCGATTCAGCCGGGGGATCGGCTGCTGGTGGTCGGTGCCGGGCCGATTGGCCTGGGGGCAGCAGCGATTGCCCATGCAGATGGCGCGCAGGTGGTGGTGGCCGATACCAGCCCCGCCCGGCGGGAGCATGTGCAGGCCTGTCTCGGGGTGCCGACGCTGGATCCGTCGGCGGCTGATTTTACCGACCAGCTGCGGGCGCAGTGCGGCGGCGCGCTGGCGCAAAAGGTGATTGATGCCACCGGGAATGCACAGGCAATGAACAATACCGTCAACCTGATTCGCCACGGCGGCAGCATCGTTTTTGTCGGCCTGCACAAGGGCGATCTGCAGTTTTCCGACCCGGAGTTCCACAAGAAAGAGACCACCATCATGGGCAGCCGCAACGCCACCGGGGAGGATTTTGCCAAAGTGGGACGCCTGATGGCGGAAGGCAAATTGACGGCAGAGATGATGCTGACCCACCGCTATGCGTTTCGCGAGCTGGCGGAGGTGTACGAGGCGGAGGTAATTAATAATCGCGGTCTGATTAAGGGCGTGATTGCGTTTTAAACTTGCCATACAGCGCCCGGGGTCCGTTTGGGCGCTGTATTTTTTATGCAATTAACCTTCGGCGTTAACCACTTTGATCTCCACCATGCCGATCCCCAGCTGACGCGGGGAGTGGCCGAGGATATTCCCCTCGTTGGTGGACTCTGGCGCAGGCGGCACAATCACCAGGGTGCTGCTGCGCGACGGGTTATCGAAGTGCAGCGTGGTGGTGGTGACATCGTTGCCGAGGGTCAGGGTCTGTTCGGCGTTGCCAATGCGTACCGGGATCGGTTTATTGGCGTTCGGCCCCCAGGCTTTGGCGGTGATCACCAGATCGAATTTCGCCGGCAGCGGCTGGTTGTATTCGATCTTCACCTCATCCCCTAGCTGGGCGTTGGACCAGCGTCCCCAGGATTCCGGGCGGGAAATACCGCTGAACTGCTTCACCTCTTCCGGCGCACCGGCCACGTTAAAGACGAAGCTGTCGGCCTTGTAGCGGATGTCGTTGTCGGAGACTTTCAGCATATCGACGTTGCGCTGATAGCGGTCGGTGCTGATCACGGTGTCTTTAAAGGCGGTTTTGCCCTTCCACTGCGCTTTGTCGACGTGCTGCACGCTCTGCTCGCCGCCCAGCTGGCCCTGAGAAACGCACCAGTCGGTAGAGAGCGCCAGCGGCTGCGACCACAGCTGACCCATCTTGTAGCAGCGATCGACCCAGACGAAGTTATCCCGCGGCGCGAAGTCGGCCAGCTGGTAGCGCAGTGGGGCGGAGTACTCACTTTCCGGCAACGGTTCGACCCGCTTGTCGGAAACGCGCAGCAGCAGCGGCAGACGGAAATGGCTCCCGGAGAAGGCCATCATATTTTTCTGGCTGTCGATGGAGAACTCTTTCAGCTCTTTCGGGAAATTCCACAGGCGGATCACGTCCGGTTTCCACGCCAGCACCTTTTCCTTCATGTTGAGGAACACTTCGGACAGCGACTGCCCGGAGAGGCTGCTGCGGCCGAGGCCGATAAAGTTATCCCCGCCAAGAATATCCAGCACCGTTGCGCCGTTATCCATGGTGTTGCGCTTAACGGCCATCACCTCCTGCTGAGGTTTGTCGCCACGCAGGACAAAGAACAGGTTGCTGCGATCCTGCTTGTTCAGCGCATCCCAGGCGGTGTTTTTCATCGCCAGATGGTCGGAAGAGACCACAATCACCGTATTTTTGAAGTATGGCGAGGCTTTGATTTTTTCGATCAGCGCCGCGATATGTTCCTGGCTACAGCCCACCGCGCTGAACGACTGATTCGGTTTGCCGTCAATGGCGTAGCTCTTGCGCTGACAGGTGCGGGAGATAAAACCATCCGGGTGATGGGTGTCGACGGTCAGGGCAAACAGCGAGAAGCGTTTGCCGGACTGCGACAGCTCCTCGAATTTTTTCCAGGTCTCATCCAGCACCGTGTCGTCATAGAAGCCCCAGTCGTTGCGGTAAGCGGGGTCGGCGACGGTGGTTTTTAACTCTTCCGCGCCGTAGAGATGGTCAAAGCCGTGAGACTGGAGGAACACGTCTTTCCCGG
The DNA here is from genome assembly GCA_002360945.1 of Leclercia adecarboxylata. GTDB lineage: Bacteria > Pseudomonadota > Gammaproteobacteria > Enterobacterales > Enterobacteriaceae > Enterobacter > Enterobacter adecarboxylatus_B. The sequence goes on from DERO01000003.1 coordinate 62,493, forward strand.
CGAAGCGCAGGTTGGCGCCCTGCATGAAGTAGTTCTCGTATCCGGAGTTTTTCAGGATATCGCCAAGGCAGATGTTCTGCGGGAAGAAGCTGGAGACCGAGGCCGAAGCGTTGCCCTCGAATGGCGCAAACAGCGGGATGCCGCACTGGGAGGCGACCATCCCGGCGATGGTGTAGTCAGTGCCCGGCAGCTGCGCGGTGTGGCTGAAATCGATCCCTTCGTTCTTGATAGCGCCCAGCTCCGGGGCCAGATCCGGGAAGGCGTCGTTATCGAAATAGGTGCGCTCAAGGCTCTCGCCGTAGATATAGACGAGGTTCAGCTTCGGGTTAGGGATGGTTTTACCCGGCTCTTTGTAATACGCCGCGAAGTCGGGATCGCCGTCGCGCGACTGCGATTTTACCAGCTCGGTGATCTGATGAAACGCCGGGCTGGCGTCCACCGAGGCGAGCGCCAGCACCAGCGCCAGCAGGCTGTAGCCGAGGTGGTGCGGATGATGACGGCGGCGGCGCAGGATCCAGCCCAGCAGGGCAAACACGCCCACCAGCGCAACCACCACGCCAACGCCGGGAAGTATGTACTTACTAACTCCTGCGCCGGTCAGGCTGTTGGTCAGGGTATAGAGGACGGCATCGTTAATACCATCCCCGGTAAAATAGTCGCTGGCGTAAAGGGTAATGTTTAAAACGACATAAAGCCCCAGCACCAGAAGGGTGACGGCAAACCACCAGGTATTACGGCCCGCCTTGCGGGAATAAATCACCACCGAGGCGAGAAACAGGGCAACAGAAATGAATTCTGACAACAACTTATCCTCAATAAGGGCAGTCGCTGGTTAGCGGACTAACTGTATAATTTTTGGGTTATACAATGTAATGGCGATGCCATTTAGCTGCAATTGTAGTGTCACGTAATTGTGCTGTTGTTAGGATTTGGTTTAGAAAACGCAATGTTTGACGGGCGTCGCTTTACGCGGAAAAAACAAACGCCGCGGCTTTCGTCGCGGCGCAGGAGGGTCAGGAGATAAAGCTGAGTCCCTGTTTCAGGACAAAATCACAGGCCTGGGCTTTGACCTTCTTCGCCAGCGGCGTGTTGCCGATGGTTTCCAGATTCAGCTGCTCGCCGTTACTGGCATTCAGCAGACCCTGGATCCCTTCCAGATAGTTGGTGTCCTGCTGCTGCTCTTGCGGGGTATCCAGCCCCAGTTTCCCCAGCACCTGGTTTTTAATGTTGGTGGCATCGGTCATCGAGGCCAGCTTCTCTTTGGCGCAGTATTCGAGGATCCCGGCCGCGTTATTCATGTTGCTGGCGCTGAGCGACTCGGTGCCGCTGTTGAGCAGGCCGGTCAGCGAGGAGAGGGAGAGACCACCATTCTGGGATGTGGTGGTGCTGTTGCTGCTGCCCGCGCTAAGCTGGCTGGCGGCGCTGTTGAGCGTATCCTGCCAGGAGGAGGCCGCCTGTGCCGCACCGGTGACCAGCAGGGCGCTTACTGCGGCGCTGAGAAGAAAATGTGTTTTCATAGGAGCTACTCTGTCTATTGCCCGCCGGGGCGGATTGGCTGGCAGTATAAACCCGCGCGGCACCCGACTTCCCGGGAAAATATCCTAATACTCTTTACCGGTAACGCGGCTGCGATAGCTTTCCCAGTCAAAAATCACATACAGGCTGTTGCCGAGCTTCATGCGATCCATTACGCGCTCGCCCAGCAGGCGGGTCATCTCATCCACGTTGTGGTTGGTGAGCATGCCGGTCGGGCGCTTGGAGGAGGATCGACGATCGACGATCTGGTTGATGATCACTTTTTCATAGCGCGATTCGGTCTGGACACCGATCTCGTCAATCACCAGCAGATCCACATTACTCAGATCGTTCAGGAGCTGCTCTTCGCTGGTTTCCCGGTTGCTGAAGGTGTCTTTCATCGCCGACATGATGTCGGCCACGGTGATAATCAGCACCGATTTGCCGCGCAGCAGCAGTTCGTTACAGATGGCCGCCGCGAGGTGGTTTTTGCCGGTACCCGGCTTGCCGCTGAAGATAAAGCTGGCGATGTTGCCGTCGAACTCTTCGACATACTGGCGCGCCTGCTGCAGGGCTTTTAGCTGCCCCTGGCTCTCGACCTTGTAGTTGTCGAAAGAGCAATTCTGATGCAGGGGACGAATGCCGGAGCGGTTAAAGGTGCGCTGCATCTTCATGGCGCGGTTCTCCCGGGCCAGCGCCGCGGCGCGGATCTCGCCCTGCTCCTTCTGCCATGCCAGCAGCTCTTCGCCGGTGGTAAAGGCCGGTTTGACGTTGGCGGGCATCATCTTTTGCAGACGTTTCATCAGTTCGCCGAACTCTTTCATTTGGCACCTCGGAATCCGTGGGGGATCTGTTTATCCGGTTCTGAAAAGGCATTCACGTCGCGTTTTGGCTGTGTTCCGCTGCTGGCGCGGTTGATCTGCACGCTGCGGGCCAGCTTTTGCTGCCACTGGATATGGTGGAAGACTTTGCCTTCCGCCTGCCAGTAGGCGGTGAAGGCCGCCAGCTCTTCCGGGGCGACAGGCTGGGTGAGGGCGATGCCCCACAGCGCCGCCTGGCGCTGAAAATCAGGATCCGGCTGCCAGCCGTTATACATCGCGAATTTGCCCATCGGCACCGCAACCGGCGCGCTGGTGGGTTCGTCGAAGAATTGCGTATCCAGAGTGACGTCGCTGGTCGGGCGCGACAGGCGCGCTTCCAGCTCCAGCAGCTGGGCCAGACGCTGAGGCGTGATCGCATAAAAAGCCGGTGCGTTATCGGCAAAAACGGCGACAGTACCGCCTTCAGCATTGGCCAGCACGCCGCGGGGATCGTGCATAAAGGCATCAATGCCAGTGACGCTGGTGGTCAGAATTCTGGAGGACATAATACTTCTCTACTGGATTACTGCGGACGTGATATGGGCTTATGGTAGCACAGAGAGGAGGGGGCAGGCAGGGGTCTGATACCCGCTCCCTGCTCCCCTGAAAATCAGGAGATAATGTTCAGCGTCACGTCAATATTGTTGCGGGTGGCGTTGGAATACGGGCAGACAATGTGCGCCGCATCGACCAGCTTTTTCGCTTCGGCGGAATCCATCCCCGGCAGATGAATATTCAGCTTCGCTTCGATACCAAATCCGGTCGGCAGCGGGCCGATCCCCACTTCACCTTCAATAAACGCGTCCTTCGGCATGGTGATTTTGTCGCGGTTAGCCACAAACTTCATCGCGCCGAGGAAACAGGCCGAATAGCCGGCGGCAAACAGCTGTTCCGGGTTGGTCACTTCACCGCCCGCGCCGCCCATCTCTTTGGGGACGCCCAGTTTGACATCCAGAACGCCGTCGGACGACGTCGCGCGGCCATCACGGCCCCCGGTGGCTTTGGCTTTGGCGGTATAGACAACTTTATCTAAAGACATGTTGGGATCCTTATCTCAGGGTTGTGTGCAAGCTATGGACAGGTATAACGCAAGGCAACCTGAACCGCCATCTTTCGGTAGTGCTGGCGCTGGGCCTGCTCATCGGCCCCGTCTTCGAACAGCAGGGTGAAGGTGTAACTGTTCGCCACATAGTGAAAGCTGAAGCTGCTGATCAGGCGGTGCAGATCGCGGGCGTTGACCGTCTGGTTAAACAACTGCTTCGCTTTGCCGCGCGCAAGGATTGTTTCCAGCAACTCCAGTGCGCTGCGGTTCACCTGGCGCAGCAGCGCTGACTGCTGCATAAACCGTCCGCGCTGCATGTTCTCCATGCAGATAATGCGGATGTAGTCCGGGTGGTCAGCGTGATAATCAAAGGTGGTTTCGACCAGCTGCACCAGGGCCTCCACCGGCGGCAGCGCATCCAGGCTGAGCTGCTTTTCACTGGCGCGGATCTGGGTGTAGACATACTCCAGCACCAGCAGGTAGAGGTTCTCTTTGGTTTTGAAGTGATACACCACCATGCGTTTGGTGGTGCCGGCTTTCTCGGCAATCTGCTCCATGCGCGCGCCGTTCAGCCCGTACTCGGCAAACAGCGAGAGGGCACTGAGAAAGATTTTGTCTTTCAGGCGGGAACCGTCGCTGTTTTCTGCGTGTTCGCTGTCAGGGGTAGACACATCCGTTCCTTACTTAGCCACATGAGAACAGAGGATTATCGCCACGCCGGCGGGATAACACAACTCTCAGACCCGGGGGCGCTTGCGGTAGAGCCAGAGTCCGGGTATCGACAGCCCAATCGAGAGTGCGCCGACAATCGACGAGGCTTTCAGGAAGTTGGTCAACAGCATGATCATCTGCGCTTCGCTGTAACCAAAATGGCTAATTTTCACCGCCGAAATCATCGCGGTATAGGCGGAGATCCCCGGGAACATCGGAATCACCGCCGCGACGGTAAAGACCTTCGGGTGGGCCAGATACCAGCGCGACCACTGGATCCCGATGCTGCCAACCAGCATTGAGGCCATAAAGGTCGACCATTCGATATTGAGCCCGGCGGTCATCATCGTCATCCGCGAGCCATGCCCAATCGCCCCCAGTAGCGCGCACCAGGGGAGGGCGCGACGGGGAACGTTAAACACCATGGCAAAGCCCACTGCCGGGATAGCCGACAGCAGCATGTCCTGGGCCAGCGCCCACAGAAAATCGATTATGCCCATCCGCGAAGTCCCCATAAGGTCATGGCCATCACCACCCCGATACAGGTAGCCAGGGTCAGCAGGCTGGCAATCGCCCAGCGTGCCAGGCCGGTATTGATGTGCCCTTTAAACATATCGGCCACCGCATTGATCAGCGGAAACCCTGGCACCAGCAGCAGCACGCTGGCGGCCATGGCGATAGTGGGGGTGGTGGCGAAGGCCGGAACCCGCAGCAGCAGGCCGGAGACCGTGGTAGCCACAAAGGCGGTGATACAAAAGTTAATTTGCGGATGCAGGTGCCGGTGGGTCAGCACCTGGCGCACATACATGGCGAGGGTGCTGGCAATTAACGTGACAAAGGCGCCGTCCCAGCCGCCGTTATTGAGCTTACAGAAGCAGGCGCAGGAGAGGCCAACCATCAGCACTACCAGCCAGCGCGGATAGCGCAGCGGCTTGATCTGGCTGAAGCGTTTTTCGACCCCCTGCGCATCCAGCAGCTTATGTTCTGCCATGATCACGATGTGCTGCACCTCGGTGACCACGTGCATGTTGATCCCGCGATCCTGGTTTTTGCGCGTGGAGGTCAGACACTGACCCGCTTTAATGGTGGTCAGCACAATGGCATTCGAGGAGATCGAACTCTCCACGCTGTCCATACCCAACGCCAGCCCCAGGCGGGTGGAGAGCTCTTCGACCAGCGCGCTCTCTGCGCCGTGTTGTAATAAAAAAAGGCCGCACTGAATACACAGCCGCGTGGCGGCGCGTTGGGATGACCGATCTGCCTGCATCTGTTGCCCTGAGGAGAGTGTGACGGTTAGATAGTTAGAATGATTACTTTTAGCACACAACCCGGTAACGCTTGCTCTGGGTTAGATCAAGGTTTAAGCAGATTAACGCTCGCTAAAAATGGAAGAAGGGAACAACTAATTATTAATTTTTATGGGTTTAATATTTATATAGTTATATTTTTTATATTTAGAATATCTAACGTGCTGTTGTGGATAATATCACGGCTAAGGGATTAACATTTAATGCTATTTTTGCGATATTAATGCCGGTTTTGGCGGTGTATAAATTTGTGATGCTGGTTCTTATCGCACTCTCATTTCGCTCAGCTAATGAAAAAGGAAAAACATTACATTTTTACGTCGCCCTGTAAAAGACGCGGGTATTTCAAATGGATGAAAGACGTGGAATGATTTTATGAATGGATTCGGAGCGCCAATGCCGTCTATAAGTTGTAAAAGCGCAATAATAATCAGTAAATCACCCATAATGCAAACCGGTCTCGGCAGCATTATGTCTCGTTATTTCCCGGACTATGAACGCGCATTTAGCCGGTCTCACGAAGAGCTGACGCTGCTTCAATTACGCCGCGCCATCGCGGTTATTGTGGACATCTCAGGCGAACAGCGCAACGCGCGTACCCTTTGCGAACAGTATTACAGGCTACAAAATCAGTATCGGGAAATTCATTGGATTTATCTGGTTCCGCGTGCCATTTATCCCCTCGCCGTCGAACTCTTAATGCGGCCAGAGAGTACGTTGCTTTCCGATATCGAACCCATTGAAGGCGTAGTCAACGCCATTCGATCCGGGAGTGAGCATGCGGAACGTATTAGTCAGACCTTGTTAAAACCCGAGCCGGAAGAGCTTTATGACAATCAGGATGATGTCATATTGACCTTTTCGGAACGTAAAGTACTACGCCTGCTAGGCAAAGGATGGGGAATTAATCAGATCGCGGCATTACTCAAGAAAAGTAATAAAACGGTAAGCGCGCAAAAGAATAGCGCCATGAGAAGACTCTCCTTAAACAGTAATGCCGAAATGTACGCGTGGATTAACAGCACCAAGGGAATGAAAGAGCTGAGTTTATTCTCTGCCTATGGAGAGCAAGACGAATGGAAAAGAGCGCCGCAAAAAGACATATCGCTATCGTCGAAAAGTGCATGATGAGTGCTATGGGGCTGAAGCATCTTTTTATCAGTCCCGCATTTAATGGTTACGAAGTACATCTGTTTAATAATATCGCCAGTTTTCAATCCACACTTAATTTCGTCCCGTATTCAACGTTAATTTATTCACTCTCGGATGAGCGTGAAGAGCGACGCAATTGTCTGGTATGTATTAAAGAACTGGCCGCCACCCACGGTACCATCCAGCGCATTGTGCTGGCGTCAGACGAGAAAGAAGCGAGCCTGATGAACCAACTCTCTCCTTCACGCCTGCATGGGATTATGCTCAAATCCGATCCGCTGGCCGCCCTGCAGGAGCAGCTGAGTAAACTGCTGAACGAGAATCGCCGGGTGAATGACAGTATGAGCAATCACTGGAATATCCATCGTGGCCGACTGCTGAGCCCGACCGAACGCGCCATTTTACAGTTTATGTCCTGCGGTTATTCCATTCAGGAAATCGCCACCCGGCTGGAACGCAACATCAAAACCATTCGTGCGCATAAATTTAATGCCATGATGAAGCTCGGCGTGCATTCCGACGTGGGGCTGCTGGACGCGGCAGATATTCTGACACACTTCCCGGTGCCCGATCCCCGCGCACCGCGCTTCCTTTCTGCACTTCACTCCTGATCCGTACTCAATCGCCTGCGCCAGACTGAGTCTGGCGCGGAGCTTACAGACAAACGTCCACCCAGGTCGCCTGGGTCAGCTCGGCCATTCGTTCCGGTGAAATGCGCACCGCGCTATGAATGGCACCTGCGGCAGGCAGGACTTCGGCATACTGCCTGAGTGAAATATCACAGTAGACCGCCAGCGGGTTTTCCAGCCCGAAAGGGCACACGCCACCGACGGGATGCCCGGTTACTGTCACCACCTCATCGCTGCTCAGCATTCGGGCTTTCGAGCCAAAGGTCTGCTTCAGCTTTTTGTTATCCAGGCGGGCATCCCCTTTGGCGACAACCAGAATCACCTCATCTTTAATTTTCAGCGACAACGTTTTCGCTATTTGACCCGGCGCGACATTATGCGCCTCGGCAGCCAGCGCAACGGTAGCGGTACTTTGACCCAGCTCGATGACTTCAACGTCAGGAGCGTGCTCAGCAAAAAACTGGCGCACAGACTGCAAACTCATTGTTTCCTCCAGAAAAATACTCTGCGTAATCTGTCATAAGAAATTATGCTCTGTAAATATTCCCTAATTAACAAAACTCCAACATCAGCGATTTCTGGATCCTCTTCACAATCACGGAAACCGGTTACAGTAACCGGTTGCAGACCGTGAAGCAGAGATTAATACTGATTACGTCATTTCCCCTGTATCCCATAAATAATAAGAGTCGATTATGAAACCTATCCGTTTGAGCAGTACCGCTGGTAAGCGAACCAGCAAGGTGGTGAAAGTGGTATATGGAACACCGTGCGGCGTAACTGCGCCCGAAACGATCGTCTGACAGGAGAGCCGTTATGTCTGCCAACCATGCTGCGTTTAACCTGATATTCCGCTTTGTTGAAAACTATGTCAGCCCCATTGCCGGACGCATCTCTTCCCAGCGTCACGTGATGGCGATCCGCGACGGCTTTATCTCCGCTATGCCGTTTATGATCGTCGGCTCGTTCTTACTGGTATTTGCCTACCCGCCGTTTTCACCGGACACCACCTGGGGCTTTGCCCGCGCCTGGCTGGATATGGCAAAACAGTTTGAAGGCCAGATCCTGACCCCGTTCGATATGACGATGGGGGTGATGTCCCTCTATATTTGTGCCGCTATCGCCTATAACCTCGGCAAGCACTACGTTAAATCACACCAGCTCGACCCCTTCATGTGCGCCATGCTGTCGCTGATGGCCTTCCTGCTGATTGCTGCGCCAAAAACCAAAGGTGCGTTGCCAGTGGATAGCCTCGGTGGGACGGGGATTTTCACCGCCATTCTGGTGGCGATCTACTGTGTGGAGATGATGCGTTTCCTGAAGGCGCACAATATCGGTATCCGCCTGCCCGATCAGGTGCCGCCGATGATCAAGAACTCCTTCGATCTGCTGATCCCGGTGCTGGTGGTGGTGTTAACCCTCTACCCGCTGAGCCTGTTCATCCAGTCTGAATTTGGCATGCTGATCCCGCAGGCGATCATGGCCATCTTTAAGCCGCTGGTTTCCGCGGCGGACTCCCTGCCGGCGATCCTGCTGGCGGTGCTGATTGGTCATCTGCTGTGGTTTGCCGGCATTCACGGGGCGGCGATTGTCTCCGGGATGCTGCAAATGTTCTGGCTGACCAATCTTGGGGCGAACCAGACCGCGCTGGCGCAGAGCGCGCCGCTGCCGCACATCTTTATGGAGGCGTTCTGGACCTTCTTCATTGTGATTGGCGGCTCCGGGGCGACGATGGGGCTGGTGTTCTGTTATCTGCGCAGCCGCTCGGCGCACCTGCGTTCGATTGGCCGTCTGAGCGTGGTACCGAGTATTTTCAACATTAACGAGCCGGTGATCTTTGGTACGCCAATCGTGATGAACCCGGTATTCTTTATCCCGTTCCTGCTGGCACCGATGGTGAATGCGGTGCTGGCGTGGGCAGCGATGAAGCTGGATCTGATTGGTCGCGTGATCTCCGTGGTGCCTTGGACGGCACCTGCGCCGGTGGGCGCCGCCTGGGCGCTGGGCTGGGATTTCCGCGCGGCGGTACTGGTGGTGCTGTTAGCCCTCGTTTCCGCCATCATCTACTACCCGTTCTTTAAAGTGTACGAGAAGCAGCTGCTGGCGCAGGAGGCCGAAGAGGCCCAGCGTGCCGACGAGGAAAGTCAGCAGGTGGCATAGGTAAAAGCAAAACGGCAACCTCGGTTGCCGTTTTTAATGTGTGTACCCTCTCCCTGTGGGAGAGGGTCAGGGTGAGGGCATCAGGCCTCACCCAATATCAGGCCGCACCCGTTTATTTAAGCGTGCAATCCCCGCACTGCTGTACATCCGGCAGGCGATAGCGCTGACAGCAGGTGCGACGCACCAGCAGCCCGTCGCGCGGAACCACTGTGCGGTAAAGCGGGTTATCACGCCCATCCGACAGCTGGCGGGCAAAGAAAAGGGACTGGCGCAGCGCGTCGACCTTCTCATCACCCAGCAGGGTTTTCATTTCGTTCAAATACCAGTGAATTAAATACCCGGTATTGCTCCAGATAAGTTTGCCGTTAATCTCACCCGTCTCTTCCAGCGCATCAACGACCGGGATCAGCGCCCGGGTAATCAGCACTTCAATTCTTTGCTGCGCAGAAAGCGAGGTTGTCTGGCTGTCTTCCTGGACGTCGATCCAGAAGCAGGCGGCGCGCCCGGTTTCGTGGAACTCGACGTGGAAATGCTCAGGGGAGAGATCCAGCGCCACGTCCTGGGTGAGCAGGGCCAGCATCATCGGCGGCACCATCAGCCCGATATACCATTGCGCCCAGAGCGACAGCAGCGGTTTGTTCTCGCGCGCCAGGGTGGGTTGATTGCGGTAGATGTGATCCGCATAGGTCGCCATCAACGACTGCAGCTCGGCAGGGCGTTGCCACTGCGCCAGCGTCAGGGCGTGATGCGGAGGAGTCTCATCCAGCTTGATGACGTCCAGCATATGCGCACGCGTCTCGGCAATAGCGTCACGTACCGCATCCGCAAGCCCGGAAGGCCCGGCCGGAAGGCGGGTTTGCCAGATAACATTCTCAATGACGTGTGCAGAGCGTATGGCCATAATTGGGCTGGATAAAAATCTAAATGATAATGATTGCCAATCCTAACTATAGATAAAACCGTGCGCAAGATTTTTTACATAAATACGCTCTACGCTGACAAATGAGAAATTATATCATATGATATTGGTTATCATTATCGAGGTGGGGACAGATCATGTTGAGCAGAGCGTTAGGGAGTGGATGGGGAGTGATACTGCCGGGGGCGGTGATGACCGGGCTGGCCTTTACCGATCTGTCGCTGGCGGTCTGGAAACTGATTATCGTGTCGGGATTACTGATGTCATCGGTCATGATCTGGCATAAACAACTGCGGCACTTTGTGCTGCTGCCATCCTGTGTCGCGCTCATTGCGGGAATGTGGGTTCTGGCGATGAATCTGAACTGAAAGGAAAACAAGGGAGAATTTCAGGGAGAGATAAGATAATTGGTGCGAGGGGGGGGACTCGAACCCCCACATCCTAAGGACACTAACACCTGAAGCTAGCGCGTCTACCAATTCCGCCACCTTCGCACAGTCATCTTATTGTATTGATATCGCCTCGTTGGTGCGAGGGGGGGGACTCGAACCCCCACATCCTAAGGACACTAACACCTGAAGCTAGCGCGTCTACCAATTCCGCCACCTTCGCCCAGTGCGAGCAATATCAATCATGGTTGTTGGTGCGAGGGGGGGGACTCGAACCCCCACATCCTAAGGACACTAACACCTGAAGCTAGCGCGTCTACCAATTCCGCCACCTTCGCATACCAACGATACAAAAAAGTATCGCAACCACGGAGGCGCATTCTAGATGTTTTCAGCTGTTCGTCAACAGATAATTGTGCCGGATGTTTTGATTGTTGCAAAAATGGCCCGATCGGGGAGATCGGGCCGGAGTGAGACGTTATTTCTTCGCCTGACGGGTCATGATCGCGCGGTAGATCTTAAAGCGGCCGGTCTGGGCCAGCACTTCGTGGAAGCCGAAGACTTCATCCAGCACTTTCGGATACGGCAGGAAGGCGTTCGCCACGATGCGCAGCTCGCCGCCGCTGTTCAGGTGGCGTACCGCGGTGCGGATCAACGTTTGCGCCGCTTCGAGGCTGGTTTCCATCCCGTCATGGAACGGTGGGTTGGAGATGATCATATCGAAACGGCCGGTCACGTCGGAGAGCACGTTAGAGGCGAACACTTCGCCCTCAATGCCGTTTGCCGCCAGGGTCGCACGGCTGGCTTCAATGGCAGAAGCGCCAACGTCGGTGAGGGTCAAACGCACTTTCGGTGAGTGGCTGGCGAGTACGGCGGAGAGCACGCCCGCGCCACAGCCGACATCCAGCACTTTGCCTTTGGTGTGCGGCGTGAAGGTGGAGAGCAGCAGCTGGCTGCCCACGTCCAGGCCGTCACGGCTGAAGACGCCCGGCAGCGTTTTGATGGTCAGGCCATCCAGCTGGTACTCGCCCCAGTATTTTTCCGCATCGAAGGTCGGTTTTTTGTCCAGACGGCCATGGTACAGGCCGCAGCGACGGGCGCTGTCGACTTTGTTCAGGGTGGCGTAATCCGCCAGCATCTGCTCGGCGCTACGCACGCCGCTGCGGTTTTCACCGATCACGAAGATATCGCAGCCCACCGGCAGGAGGGAGAGCAGGTTCATCAGCTGGAACTGGGCTTCGGGTTTGTTCTTCGGCCAGTAGTAGATCAGCGTATCGCAGTCGGCCACGTCGCTCTGTTCAGCCACCAGGCTGTAACGGACGCGCTCGCCCATCTGGCGGCTCAGCACCTGCCAGTGGTGATACTGCTGGGTGTGCGCGCGGCTGTCGGCGCACTCGAAACGGGCAGGCAGGTCATCCTGCATATCTCCGGCAAACAGAATACGGCTATGTTCGAAATCATCACTGTGGCGCAGCAAGACTTCACTTGCCGGGGTAAATGCAGACATGAATTGTTCCTCAATAAACTCAGGCGGGGATTATAGTAGGTAGATGGCGCAGATTCGACACATTTGCTATATTTGCGCGCCTGACAGACAGGAGTTTTCGCAATGGCATCCCGACGAGACAGGCAATTACAGCAACTGGGCATCACCCAGTGGGCGTTGCGCCGCCCGGCGGCCCTGCAGGGCGAAATCGCCATCTCGCTTCCGGCGCACGTTCGTCTGGTGATGGTGGCACAGAGCCTGCCCGCCCTGAGCGAGCCGCTGATTGCCGATGTGCTGCGTGCCCTGGGACTGAGTGCCGATCAGGTGCTGCAGCTGACGCCCGAGCGCGTGGCCATGCTGCCCCCCGATGGGCGCTGCAACAGCTGGCAGCTTGGCGTGATGGAAGAGATGACGCTGGAGGGCGGCAATCTGGCCACTCCGGTACTGGACGAACTTAACGCGAACCCGGCGGCACGTCGCGCGCTGTGGCAACAAATCTGCGAACATGAACACAATTTCTTCCCTCACGACGACTGATTTAGCCCAGGCTTTTGAGATCGAAAAACGCGCCCACGCCTTTCCGTGGAGTGAAAAAACCTTTGCCAGCAACCAGGGCGAGCGTTACCTCAACTATCGGCTGGATGTCGATAATACCCTGGCGGCTTTCGCTATTACGCAGGTCGTTCTGGATGAGGCGACGCTGTTTAACATCGCCGTGGATCCTGCCTATCAGCGCCGGGGGCTGGGCAGAGAACTGCTGGAACATTTGATTCGTGAGCTGGAAGCGCGAGACGTTTTCACGCTGTGGCTGGAAGTACGGGCCTCGAACGCCGCCGCCATCGCACTCTATGAAAGCCTGGGCTTCAACGAGGCGACGATCCGCCGTAACTATTACCCCACCGCAGAAGGACGTGAAGACGCCATCATCATGGCTCTGCCGCTTGGATAACTAAAAAAGGTTGTAACGATGAACTGGGACTGGGTTTTCTTTGATGCTGACGAAACGCTGTTTACCTTCGATGCGTTCGGTGGCTTACAGCGGATGTTTCTCGACTACAGCGTGACCTTTACCGCTGAAGACTTCCAGGATTACCAGACGGTGAACAAACCGCTGTGGGTGGATTACCAGAACGGGGCGATCACCGCGTTACAGCTCCAGCATCAGCGTTTTCAGGGTTGGTCCGAGCGCCTCAACGTTCCGCCAGGCGATCTGAACCACGCCTTCCTTAACGCGATGGCCGAAATCTGCGCCCCGCTGCCGGGTGCCGCGTCGCTGCTCGCTTCCCTGAAAGGCAAGGCTAAGCTCGGGATCATCACCAACGGCTTTACCGCCCTGCAACAGATCCGCCTCGAGCGCACCGGTTTTCGTGACTACTTCGATTTATTAGTGATTTCAGAACAGGTGGGTGTGGCCAAGCCGGCAGCGAAAATCTTTGATTATGCGCTGGCCCAGGCCGGCAATCCTGACCGGGCAAACGTGCTGATGGTAGGGGATACGGCCGAGTCCGATATCCTCGGCGGGATGAACGCCGGGCTGTCCACCTGCTGGCTGAATGCGCACAACCGCCCCCTGCCGGAAGGAATCAAACCAACCTGGACCGTGGCCTCCCTGAGCGAACTGGAGCAACTCCTGTGTAAACATTGATTGCCTGCCCCCCATTGATGGGTAAAATAGCCGCAAATTCGTATTCCAGATGCGTGGCGTACTGCCGCGCTTATTAAAGAAGATTTTACTATGACGTTGTCTCCTTATCTGCAAGAGGTGGCCAAGCGCCGTACTTTTGCCATTATCTCTCACCCGGATGCCGGTAAAACCACCATCACCGAAAAGGTGCTGCTGTTCGGACAGGCGATCCAGACCGCCGGTACGGTAAAAGGCCGTGGCTCCAGCCAGCATGCAAAATCTGACTGGATGGAGATGGAAAAGCAGCGTGGTATCTCGATCACCACCTCCGTGATGCAGTTCCCGTATCACGACTGCTTGGTGAATCTGCTCGATACCCCGGGGCACGAAGACTTCTCCGAAGATACCTACCGTACCCTGACGGCAGTGGACTGCTGTCTGATGGTGATCGATGCCGCAAAAGGCGTTGAAGATCGTACCCGCAAGCTGATGGAAGTCACCCGTCTGCGCGACACGCCGATCCTCACCTTTATGAACAAACTCGACCGTGACATCCGCGATCCAATGGAAGTGATGGACGAAGTGGAGCGCGAGCTGAAGATCGCCTGCGCGCCAATCACCTGGCCTATTGGCTGCGGCAAGCTGTTCAAAGGCGTCTACCACCTCTACAAAGACGAAACTTACCTGTATCAGACCGGTAAAGGCCACACCATCCAGGAAGTGCGCGTCGTTAAAGGGCTGGATAACCCGGAGCTGAACGCGGCGGTGGGCGATGAGCTGGCAGAGCAGTTGCGTGACGAGCTGGAGCTGGTGAAAGGCGCGTCCCACGAGTTCGACCAGGGTCTGTTCCTCGCGGGTGAAATCACTCCGGTCTTCTTCGGTACCGCGCTGGGTAACTTCGGCGTAGACCATATGCTGGACGGCCTGGTGGAGTGGGCGCCGCAGCCGATGCCGCGCAACACCGACACCCGTGAAGTGGTCGCCAGCGAAGAGAAGTTCACCGGCTTCGTATTTAAGATCCAGGCCAACATGGACCCGAAACACCGTGACCGCGTGGCCTTTATGCGCGTGGTGTCCGGTAAGTATGAAAAGGGCATGAAGCTGCGCCAGGTGCGTACCGGTAAAGACGTGGTGATCTCCGATGCCCTGACCTTTATGGCCGGTGACCGTTCCCACGTGGAAGAGGCTTATCCGGGCGACATCATTGGTCTGCATAACCACGGCACCATTCAGATTGGTGATACCTTCACCCAGGGCGAGATGATGAAGTTCACCGGTATTCCGAACTTCGCGCCGGAGCTGTTCCGTCGTATCCGCCTGCGGGATCCGCTGAAGCAGAAACAGCTGTTGAAAGGGCTGGTTCAGCTGTCGGAAGAGGGTGCGGTGCAGGTGTTCCGTCCAATTTCCAATAACGACCTGATTGTTGGTGCCGTCGGTGTGCTGCAGTTTGACGTGGTGGTTGCCCGCCTGAAGAGCGAATACAACGTTGAAGCGATTTACGAATCGGTCAACGTGGCGACGGCGCGCTGGGTTGAGTGTTCTGACGTGAAGAAATTCGAAGAATTTAAGCGCAAGAACGAAATCCAGCTGGCGCTGGACGGCGGCGATAACCTCACCTATATCGCCCCAACCATGGTTAACCTGAACCTGGCGCACGATCGTTACCCCGATGTTCAGTTCCGCAAAACCCGCGAGCACTAATCCCTTCTCAGAGCACGGCAGCCGCCGTGCTCTGCTTAAATCCCTGCCTTATTAAACCCTTACGGAATGTTCTTAATTCATCATCTTTTGTTACTTGTTGCTCGTTTTTTAGCCAATTCTGAAAGCAGCGCCGCGAGAGTGATCTATATTTAACTCAGTGTTTAACACCGGGCGCAGATGAAAGCTCCACTCAATGCGTGTTGATAAGGTTCTCATCTCGTCCGAGTGTTGATTGAAAGTATGAAAGACTACTAACACGTGATGTTTGACGCTCGAATTCGGAGCAAACCACAGGAATACATCGATGAATACTAAAAAACTGAAGATTTCGAAAACTCTGCTGGCGGTAATGATGGGTAGCGCACTGGTATGCGGTTCTGCAATGGCAGAAACCACAGCTACCGATAAAGCGCACTCCACAGCCAACACCGCTGGAGAAAAAATCGATAACTCTATGAATAAAGTCGGTAACTTCATGGATGACAGCTCTATCACAGCTAAAGTAAAAGCTGCACTGGTGGACGCTGATGATATCAAGAGCACCGATATTTCCGTAGAAACCGAGAAAAACGTTGTCACCCTGAGCGGCTTTGTTGAAAGCCAGGCGCAGGCTGAAAAAGCCGTAGCTGTGGCGAAAAAGGTAGAGGGTGTGACCTCTGTCAGCGACAAACTGCACGTGCGTGACGGTAAAGAGCAGTCTGCCAAAGGCTATGCCGGCGATACTGCAACAACCAGCGAAATCAAAGCTAAACTGTTAGCGGATGACATCGTACCATCACGTAAAGTGAAAGTTGAAACCACCGACGGTGTTGTTCAGCTGAGCGGTACGGTGGATTCCAAGGCACAAAGCGACCGTGCCGAGAGCATCGCAAAAGCCATTGATGGCGTGAAAAGCGTTAAAAACGATCTGAAAGTTAAATAAAACACGACAATCGTCCTTCTGGCTGAGGCCAGAAGGCGAGATAAGAATTACACCTTAGATATCGCCGTGAGCAACCTGAGCGCTCACCATGCGGTCGACATTAACTATGGTTAAGGAGAGTCTTATGTTTCGTTGGGGCATTATTTTTCTGGTTATCGCGTTAATTGCCGCCGCTCTGGGTTTTGGTGGTCTGGCGGGTACCGCGGCGGGCGCGGCGAAAATTGTCTTCGTCGTCGGTATTATCCTGTTCCTGGTTAGCCTGTTCACCGGACGCCGTCGTCCATAGCTCAGGTTATGGGTACGTTGACGAAAAAGGCTCATGCATGGCATGAGCCTTTTTTTATGCCTGACGTTTGTCAGCATCAGATTTGAGTAAAACACCGTGTCTACGCTACTGTGTAGTAACAGAACAAATAAAAAAACAGGAAAGCAGAGGTGGGGCAGCGAATTCCGGTCACGCTCGGCAACATTGCGCCGCTGGCGCTGAAACCTTTTCGACCAGGTCAGATAGCCCTGGTGTGTGAGGGCGGCGGTCAGCGAGGGATCTTCACGGCCGGCGTGCTGGACGAATTTATGCGCGCGCAGTTTAATCCGTTCGATCTCTATTTCGGCACCTCCGCCGGCGCGCAGAATCTCTCGGCCTACGTCTGCAATCAGCCAGGGTACGCCCGCAAAGTGATTATGCGTTACACCACCTCCCGCGACTTCTTCGACCCGCTGCGCTTTGTGCGCGGGGGTAATCTTATCGATCTCGACTGGCTGCTGGAGGCCACCGCCAGCAAAATGCCGCTGGCAATGGACAACGCCTCCCGTCTGTTCGATACCGGAAAAGCCTTCTGGATGTGCGCCTGTCGCGGCGACGACTACTCGGCCAGCTATTTCTCCCCGCAAAAAGAGAACTGGCTGGATATCCTGCGCGCCACCAGCGCGATCCCCGGCTTCTATCGCACCGGTGCGGCACTGGAAGGCATCGCCTATCTCGACGGCGGAGTCAGCGACGCGATCCCGGTGCAGGAGGCGGCCCGACGCGGGGCCCAGACCATCGTGGTGATCCGTACCGTGCCGTCGCAGATGTACTATACGCCGCAGTGGTTTAAGCGGATGGAGCGCTGGCTGGGCGACAGCAGCCTGCAGCCGATGCTGAACCTGGTTTCACATCATGAGGCCAGCTACCACAGCATCCAGCGCTTTATTGAGAAGCCGCCGGGCAAACTGCGGATCTTTGAAATCTATCCCCCGCGCCCGCTCAACAGCATGGCGCTGGGCAGCCGCGTGCCCGCCCTGCGGGACGACTACAAAACCGGGCGCCTGTGCGGGCGCTATTTCCTGGCCACGGTGGGCAAGTTGCTGGCCGAGCGTTCGCCGCTGCTCCGCCATCAGCAGCTCATTGCTCCCGCGCCGCTGGTGGTTCCTCCGGCGAGCGTGGCCAACGACGCGATCAGCACGCCGCTGGTGATGGCCCCTGAGGCCAATGACACCCTGTTTGATAACGAGGATCTGGCGTGACTTACCGCTTTATCGATACCCATTGTCACTTTGATTTCCCGCCTTTCACTGACGATGAACCCGCCAGCATCCAGCGCGCTGCCGAGGCCGGGGTGATGGGGATTGTGGTGCCGGCCATTGATGTGGCGAGCATCGACCGGGTTCTGCGTCTCGGGGCGCGCTATCCGACGCTCTATATGGCGCTGGGCCTGCACCCGATTGTGATCGAATCCCATCAGGATGCGCACCTGGATCAGCTGGAAGCGGCGCTGGCCGCAAGGCCGGAGAGGCTGGTGGCGGTGGGGGAGATCGGCCTCGATCTTTATCGCGAGGATCCCCACTTCGATCGCCAGGAGGCGATCCTCGATGCGCAACTGAAGCTGGCGAAACGCTACGATCTACCGGTGATCCTCCATTCCCGGCGCACCCACGACAAACTGGCGATGCACCTCAAGCGCCAGGATCTGCCCCGGACCGGGGTGGTACACGGCTTTGCCGGCAGCCTGCAGCAGGCGCAGCGCTTTGTGGAGATGGGCTATAAAATCGGCGTCGGTGGCACCATCACCTATCCCCGGGCCAGTAAAACCCGCGATGTGATGGCGCAGTTACCGCTTTCCGCCTTGCTACTTGAAACGGATGCGCCCGACATGCCGCTCAACGGTTTTCAGGGCCAGCCGAACCGTCCGGAACAGGCGGCGCGGGTATTTGCTACGTTGTGTGAGCTGCGTGACGAGCCTGCGGAGGAGATTGCCGACGCGCTGCTGCACAACACCCGCACGCTGTTCGATCTGCCGTTATAAATAGAGCGCCGGGCGGATCACCCTGATCCGCTCCCGCTCCAGCACCTCCGCCAGCGGTTCGACATCCTCCGCCGTGGCGCTCCGCCAGTGCCGGGCTTCACCATAGACGCCGTGCGCGTGAAAGGCGTTAATCCTGACGGGCACATCCCCTAACCGACGAATAAACGCAATCAGCTCCCGGCGGTGCGTCAGGTAATCACAGCGATCCGGGATCGCCAGCAGACGCAGCTCGCTCAGGCGGTTGTGGGCGGCCAGCCAGCGGATGCTGTGCTTGATGAGGACATTGTCGCGTCCGGTCAGATAGCGGTGGTGTTCATTGTCCCAGGCCTTGAGATCCAGCATCGCGCCGTCAAACACCGGCAGCAGTTTTTGCCAGCCGTTTTCGCTTAACAGACCGTTGCTGTCCACCAGGCAGGACAAATGCTGCAGCTGCGGATCGGCTTTCAGGGCTGAAAACAGCGCCACCAGAAACGGCAGCTGGGTGGTCGCTTCCCCGCCGCTGACGGTGATGCCGGAGATAAAGGGCGACACCTTGCGGACCTCGGCCATCACCTCCTCCACGCTCAGGCGCAGTGCCATCGGCGTCGCCTGCTGCGGGCACATCTTCAGGCAGGTGTCGCACTGCTGGCAGTGCACGTCATCCCACCACACCCGTCCAGCCTGAATATTTAGCGCCTCGTGCGGGCAGTGCGGCACGCAGGCCGCACAGTCGTTGCATTGGCCTATCGTCCACGGGTTGTGGCAGGTTTTGCAGCGCAGGTTACAGCCCTGCAGAAACAGGGCCAGGCGGCTGCCGGGCCCGTCGACGCAGGAGAAGGGGATAACCTTACTGACTAAAGCGCATCTGTTTTTCATGGCTTATCACGCGCGGCTGGCGCTCCAGGATACGGGTATTGCGGGCGGCCTCTTCACCCAGCCAGGTGGTGTTGGTGCGGGAACCTTCGGCGCGGTATTTCTCCAGATCGGAGAGCCGCACCATATAGCCGGTGACGCGGACCAGATCGTTACCCGCGATATTGGCGCTGAACTCGCGCATCCCGGCGCGGAAGGCGCCCAGACAGAGTTCCACCACCGCCTGCGGATTGCGTTTGATGGTTTCGTTCAGGGTCAGGATGTCGCTGATCCCGGCGTGATAATGGCGGTGGTGCGGCGCTACCGCCAGCAGATGGCCGATCGGGTCGGGCTCATCGCCATAGGGCAGGCGCGCCCCCGGCGTGGTGCCGACGTCAGAGCTGATCCCCGACTGGGCATGCAGCATAGCGCGCTGCTTCCAGCCGTGTCTGACCGGGGTATTTTCCACAAAGGCCGCCAGCTGCTCGCTGATACGATACCCCAGCGCATTGGCCCGATCGTCTTTACCGTAGCGCCCTTTAAACCCGGCTTTCTCGCACAGCACGTTCACCGCCTCGGCCAGGCCGTACATGCCGAACATCGGCACAAAACGGTCGGGATCGATCAGCCCTTCTTTAACCAGGAAGCTATTCTCAAAGAAACCGGACTGTTGATAGAGGAAGTCGCAGCGGGCATCGATGATGGCGATCTGCTGCTGGCAGTAGTGCGGCAGCGTGCGGGTGAAGAACGTCTCCAGCGTATCGCTTTGCTCCGCGATGGCTTTCAGGTTGAGGCGCACCAGGGTGCTGCCTCCGCCCGCCAGCGGCAGGGAGTTGTAACAGCTGACCACCCCAAAGCCGTTTTTTGTGAAAATTTTATCATTTATTGGCCCGTTGGCGATATGCGGCTTGCTGCATTCGCAGATGTTGCTGGCCACTTCCAGCAGCAGATCGTCCGGGGTGATCGCCGGGTCATAAATAAAGGTCAGATTGGGGGAAACCTGCTTCAGTTCTGCGTCGGCGCGCAAAATTGCGCGCGTCACCGGACCATCGGCCGGGCCAATGTTGGCATGCACGAAGGCATCCGGCAGGGTGCGATCGAGATAGCGCCAAAAACGTTTTATTCGAATATCGATTTCTTCTTGTGTTAGAATTCTAACATACGGCTGCAGCAATGAATCGAGATGGCCGAGGAACACCGGCATGCCGGTTACGGACGGAACGTGGTGGTAAAGGATGGTTAACAGCGACAGGGCATCGTCGAGATCCTGTGCGCCTTCCAGCTCCAGCCATTCCGAACCCTGTTTCAGGAATAGCGCATAGTCCGGTAACACATAGCGCGGCTTGTACGGCGCGTGGCCCTCAAACATATCGCAGATAAATCCCGCCTCCAGCGCCTGGCGCGCTTCGGGGGCCAGTGTCGGATAGGGCAGGTTGTTTTCCGCCTCCAGCGCCAGAAAATGGCGTTTTTGTTCGGGGCTTAACACCGGGCTTGTCACAATTTGCTGGCAACGTTGTTGCAGGGCATCGGGGCTGGATGGGGACATGGTCGCTTCCTTATTGTTCTGCAGTGATGGGAAGGATTGTAAAAAGAGTCCCGACGGCCGCCTTTGATCCGGCGCGTGTGCCTGACGCTTTAATCAGCAGTTGCAGCTAAATTATTTGAAGTGGATCTCATTACGGTTATGCAAATTTGTACGCATATTTCATTAACTGTGATGAATGTCGAAGTGAGAATGCGGGTGGATGTTAGAATACTCACAGACCCGCAAGGTAAAAATTTACGGCTATACGCCGGGAGAATGTTATGACCGATTTAACCGCAAGCAGCCTGCGCGCCCTGAAACTGATGGATCTGACCACCCTGAATGACGACGACACCAACGAGAAAGTGATCGCCCTGTGTCATCAGGCCAAAACCGCCGTGGGCAACACCGCGGCCGTCTGTATCTATCCGCGTTTCATTCCAATCGCGCGTAAAACCCTGAAAGAGCAGGGTACGCCGGACGTGCGTATCGCCACCGTCACTAACTTCCCGCACGGTAACGACGATATCGAGATCGCGCTGGCTGAGACCCGCGCCGCTATTGCTTACGGTGCTGACGAAGTGGACGTGGTCTTCCCGTACCGCGCGCTGATCGCCGGTAACGAGCAGGTCGGCTTTGAGCTGGTGAAAGCCTGTAAAGAGGCCTGCGCCGCGGCAAACGTGCTGCTGAAAGTGATCATCGAAACCGGTGAGCTGAAAGAAGAAGCCCTGATTCGTAAAGCGTCTGAAATCTCCATCAAAGCGGGTGCGGATTTCATCAAAACCTCCACCGGTAAAGTGCCGGTGAACGCCACCCCGGAAAGCGCACGCATCATGATGGAAGTGATCCGCGATATGGGCGTGGAAAAAACCGTGGGCTTTAAACCGGCGGGCGGCGTGCGTACTGCGGAAGACGCGCAGCAGTTCCTGGCGATTGCCGACGAGCTGTTTGGTGCCGACTGGGCCGATTCCCGTCACTACCGCTTTGGCGCCTCCAGCTTGCTGGCCAGCCTGCTGAAAGCGCTGGGTCATGGCGACGGTAAGAGCGCAAGCAGCTACTAAGATTTGAATTGCCGGGTGGCGCTACGCTTACCCGGCCTACTTTCGGGAGGTTACCGTGTTTCTCGCACAAGAAATTATTCGTAAAAAACGTGATGGTCATGCTTTAAGCGACGAAGAGATCCGTTTCTTTATCAACGGCATTCGCGACAATACCATCTCTGAAGGGCAGATTGCGGCCCTGGCGATGACCATTTTCTTCCACGATATGGCGATGCCGGAGCGTGTGTCGCTGACCATGGCGATGCGGGATTCAGGAACCGTTCTGGACTGGAAGAGCCTTAACCTCAACGGCCCAATCGTGGATAAACACTCCACCGGCGGCGTGGGTGATGTCACCTCGCTGATGCTGGGCCCAATGGTCGCTGCCTGCGGCGGCTATATTCCGATGATCTCCGGGCGCGGCCTCGGCCATACCGGCGGTACGCTCGACAAACTGGAAGCCATTCCGGGCTTCGATATCTTCCCGGATGACAATCGCTTCCGCGACATTATTAAGGACGTTGGTGTGGCGATTATCGGCCAGACCAGCTCTCTTGCCCCGGCGGATAAGCGTTTTTACGCCACGCGTGACATTACCGCGACCGTCGATTCCATCCCGCTGATCACCGCTTCAATCCTCGCCAAGAAACTGGCTGAAGGTCTGGATGCGCTGGTGATGGACGTGAAAGTGGGCAGCGGCGCCTTTATGCCGACCTATGAACTCTCTGCCGCGCTGGCCGAAGCGATCGTTGGCGTCTCCAACGGCGCAGGCGTGCGCACTACCGCGCTGCTTACCGACATGAACCAGGTGCTGGCTTCCAGCGCCGGTAACGCGGTCGAAGTGCGCGAAGCGGTGCAGTTCCTGACCGGTGAGTACCGTAACCCACGCCTGTTCGACGTGACCATGGCGCTGTGCGTCGAGATGCTGATCTCCGGTAACCTGGCGAAAGATGACGCCGAAGCCCGCGCTAAACTGCAGGCGGTGCTGGATAACGGCAAAGCGGCCGACATCTTTGGCCGGATGGTTGCCGCGCAGAAAGGCCCGACCGACTTCGTGGAAAACTACGCCAAATACCTGCCTACCGCGATGCTCAGCAAAGCGGTGTACGCGGATACCGAAGGCTTTGTTTCGGCGATGGATACTCGCGCACTGGGCATGGCGGTGGTGTCGATGGGCGGCGGGCGTCGTCAGGCATCCGACAGCATCGATTACAGCGTCGGCTTCACCGATATGGCCCGTCTGGGCGACAGCGTTGACGGCCAACGTCCGCTGGCGGTGATCCACGCGAAAGATGAAAACAGCTGGCAGGATGCGGCGAAAGCCGTGAAGGCCGCCATCACTCTGGCAGATAAAGCGCCAGAAAGCACACCGACCGTCTATCGTCGCATTACCGAATAGCGGTATACTGATCTGATCGCTTTTTTATGAAGCACTGAGTACGGAGAACATATGAAACGTGCATTTATTATGGTGCTGGACTCATTCGGCATCGGCGCTACAGAAGACGCAGATCGTTTTGGTGACACCGGTGCAGACACCATGGGTCACATCGCAGAAGCCTGTGCAAAAGGCGAAGCGAACAACGGCCGTCAGGGCCCGCTGAATCTGCCAAACCTGACCCGTCTGGGTCTGGTGAAAGCTCACGAAGGCTCTACCGGTAAAGTTGCCGCAGGTATGGATGGCAACGCCGACGTGGTGGGCGCTTACGCCTGGGCGCACGAGCTCTCTTCCGGGAAAGACACTCCGTCAGGGCACTGGGAAATTGCCGGTGTACCGGTTCTGTTCGACTGGGGCTACTTCTCTGACCACGACAACAGCTTCCCGCAGGAGCTGCTGGATAAGCTGGTAGAACGCGGCAATCTGCCGGGCTACCTCGGCAACTGCCACTCTTCCGGTACCGTGATTCTGGACCAGCTCGGCGAAGAGCACATGAAAACCGGCAAACCGATCTTCTACACCTCGGCGGACTCGGTGTTCCAGATTGCCTGCCACGAAGAGACCTTTGGCCTGGATCGCCTTTACGAGCTGTGCGAAATCGCCCGTGAAGAGCTGACCGAAGGCGGCTACAACATCGGCCGCGTCATCGCGCGTCCGTTTGTTGGCGACAAAGCGGGTAACTTCCAGCGTACCGGCAACCGTCACGACCTGGCCGTTGAGCCACCGGCACCAACCGTGCTGCAGAAACTGGTCGATGAGAAAGCGGGCCAGGTGGTATCCGTAGGTAAAATCGCGGACATCTACGCTAACTGCGGCATCACCAAAAAAGTGAAAGCCACCGGTCTGGATGCGCTGTTCGACGCCACCATCAAAGAGATGAAAGACGCGGGCGACAAGACCATCGTCTTCACCAACTTCGTGGACTTCGACTCCTCCTGGGGCCACCGTCGCGACGTCGCCGGTTATGCTGCGGGTCTGGAGCTGTTCGACCGCCGTCTGCCGGAGCTGATGGAGCTGGTAGGGGAAGATGACATTCTGATCCTGACCGCCGACCACGGCTGCGACCCGACCTGGACCGGTACCGACCACACCCGTGAGCACATTCCGGTGCTGGTGTACGGCCCGAAAGTTAAACCAGGTTCGCTGGGCCACCGTGAAACCTTCGCGGATATCGGCCAGACCATCGCGAAATACTTTGGTACGTCTGACATGGAATATGGCAAAGCCATGTTCTAAACGGATTGGGTGAGGCCTGATGCCCTCACCCCAGCCCTCTCCCACAGGGAGAGGGAGAACAGAATGTAGGCCGGGTAAGGCGCAGCCGCCACCCGGCAAAAACAACAATGTAAAAGGAACTGAAGATGGCAACTCCTCACATTAATGCAGAGATGGGTGATTTCGCTGACGTCGTATTGATGCCTGGCGACCCGCTGCGCGCAAAGCACATTGCTGAAACCTTCCTCGAAGACGTGCGTGAAGTGAACAACGTGCGCGGCATGCTGGGCTTCACCGGTACCTACAAAGGCCGCAAAATCTCCGTAATGGGTCACGGCATGGGTATCCCATCCTGCTCCATCTACACCAAAGAGCTGATCACCGATTTCGGCGTGAAGAAAATCATCCGCGTGGGCTCCTGTGGCGCCGTGCGTATGGACGTTAAGCTGCGCGACATCGTTATCGGTATGGGTGCCTGCACCGATTCCAAAGTTAACCGTATGCGTTTCAAAGATCACGACTTCGCAGCGATTGCTGACTTTGGCATGGTACGTGACGCGGTTGATGCCGCCAAAGCGCTGGGCGTTGAAGCGCGCGTGGGTAACATCTTCTCTGCGGACCTGTTCTACGCGCCAGACGGCGGCGAGATGTTCGACGTGATGGAAAAATACGGCATCCTGGGCGTGGAAATGGAAGCGGCAGGCATCTACGGCGTAGCGGCTGAGTTCGGCGCGAAAGCCCTGACCATCTGCACCGTGTCTGACCATATCCGTACTCACGAGCAGACCACTGCTGCTGAGCGTCAGACCACCTTCAACGACATGATCAAAATCGCGCTGGAATCTGTTCTGCTGGGCGATAAAGAGTAAGACTGCCTTCGGGGGCGTCCTGCCCCCGTTTATTTGGATCTATTCATCTTTACCCGCCTGCTTCGCCATTTTTCTTTACTTTTCATTTGAATATGCTATGAAATTTATTCAAGTATCTATTCATGAAACCATTCACTGATGACAACCATAACCGATCTGCTGTTGCAGGGGCCGCGTGCGGCACCAGAGCTTCGCCAGCACCTGGGCATCAGCCAGGCGACGTTTTCACGTCTGGTTTCCGCCCAGGAACAGGTGATCCAGTTTGGAAAAGCTCGCGCCACGCGCTATGCCCTGCTAAGGCCGGTGCGGGGGATGAGCGTATTCCCTTTCTGGCGAGTGGATGAGCAGGGTCGGGCCATTAAAGGTGGCGATATTTACCCCACCTGGCCGCAGGGGAGCTGCCTCGTCTTACAGACCGAAGGTGAATGGCAGTGGTTTGACGGGTTTCCCTGGTACCTGACCGATCTTCGTCCTCAGGGCTTTTTAGGGCGTGCATGGGGGCGCCGCATGGCGCAGCAATTCTCACTGCCGGAAGATATTCGCCTGTGGCAGGAAAGCGACGTGATGTATGCGCTGAGCCAGTTTTCAGGTGAGCATTCTGGCGGCTGGCTGGTGGGTGACGAAAATTATGAGCGCTGGCTCTCTGCAACAACTCCGCAGGCCATCCCCGATGAGCAAAAGCCGCGGATCTATGCGCAGTTATCCCGGGAGGCGCTGGCAGGGGAGATCGTGGGGTCGTCGGCGGGCGGGGAACAGCCCAAATTTTCCTGCTTTGCCCGGACGGCATCGGGTGATGCGCATGTGCTGGTCAAATTTACCGCCCCGCAGCTGAGCGCGGTTTCGGTACGCTGGGGCGATCTGCTGCTGGCGGAGGCTATTGCCCTCAGCACGCTGGCCGATGCCGGTATCGCCGCCAGCGACGCAACAGCGCTGCAGGGGGAAAACGGTCAGGTATTTCTGGAGGCGAAACGCTTCGATTGCGAGGGCGTAACGGGCAGAAGGGCGATAGTGTCCCTGGAGGCGGTGCAAAGTGAATTTGTTAGCGCGAGCGGATCCTGGCCGCACACGGTTGATAAGCTGGTACAGGCCGGGATTGTGGAGACAATAGCCGCAAGGCAGGTCGAAAAGATATGGGCATTTGGCCGCCTGATCGGTAACAGCGATATGCATGCCGGGAACCTCTCTTTTTATTATTCCGGGTTCCCGCTATCCCTTGCCCCTGTTTATGACATGTTACCCATGGCGTTTGCCCCTTCCGGCGCGGGCATGATGCGTGAAGAGCCCTGTGAAATACGTTTCGACAGCACGGTATCTCGCGAGGCCTGGGAGTATGCCTTGCCCCTGGCGGCACAGTTCTGGGAGAAGGTAATGGCCGAAAGGCGGATAAGTGAAAACTTCCGCCAGATCGCAGCGGGTATGCAAGCACGATTAAGTGATATTGAGGTAATGGTCCAAAGAATGGCGTGAATGTTCTGCCGGGTGGCGGCTTCGCCTTACCCGGCCTACGGTTTTGTAGGCCCGCTAAGCGCAGCGCCAGCGGGCTTTTTATTATCGCACCGCCCGCGCAATCCACGCTGACAGCTCCCGCAACTCCATTTCCTGTTCCGGGAAATCGCCGATCAAGGCGTCGCACGCCTGTTGCAGCATATCCGCCCGGTACAAACAGCCCTGCAGCCGTGCCGCCAGCGCCTCTAACGGGGCCGGGTTCAGGCTGTCGGTAAAGACCTGCGTGCGGGTAATGTGGCCCTTCTCGACGTCAAAGTGCAGCTCCACGCCGCCCCAGGTGAAACGCTCATCCAGCAGGTGCGAGAAGGCAGGGGCCTGGCCGAAGTTCCACTCCCAGCTGCTCTGACGGGCAAAGGTTTCGGCAAAGTTAGGCAGATCCGGCGTTTTGTCCGGGGATATCACTTCGGCTTCCACGCGTTCGCCATAGTGGGCGAAAAACGCCTCGCGGATCGCATCGCAGATTTGGTCGTGGGTTACGCCCGGGAGCAGATCCACCAGATTCGCGACCCGGCCGCGCACGGAAGTAATGCCTTTGGCCTGCAGTTTTTTCTGATCGGGATTCAGGTAGTTAGCCAGGCGGCTGAGATCGGCGTTAAGAAGAAGAGTGCCGTGGTGGAATCCGCGATCCAGGGTCTCACGATAGGCCGATCCGGAAACCTTCCGGTCGCCTTCCGGGGTTTTCACCACCAGATCGTTACGCCCGGAGGCTTCCGCCGTCACGCCGAGTGAATTGAGCGCGTTGAGGACGATGGACGTTGAGATGGTTTTGTCGTACTCCGGCTTCCCCGCCATAAAGGTAAAGCAGGTATTGCCGAGGTCGTGGAACACCGCGCCGCCGCCGCTGCTGCGACGCGCCAGGCGGACGTTGTCCTCTTCCATGCGTCGCGTGTTGCACTCTTTCCACGGGTTTTGCGCCCGGCCAATGACCACCGTATCGGCATTGCGCCACAGGAACAGCACCCGCTGCGTGGCGGGCATCTGGCGGAAGATGCACTCTTCTACCGCAAGATTAAACCAGGGATCGTAAGAGTCAGAGATAAGCAGGCGTAACGTCGTCATGGCAAAGTTCCTTTTCTGAATCGTCTGGCTACTTTAACACTATTCCTTCTTCTCGCTCTCTTCCTCTTCGGGCACCGACTTGCTGGCGGTGAGCAGGAATGGCGACTGCTGCCAGCGGGTGCGTTTGCCCTGCAGCAGCGTGCGGGTCAACACCACGCCAATCGCCAGCGACAGCAGCAGCATCAGGCGCAGGATATTGGTGGTGTTATCCACCTGTTTTGCCTCAGTGGCTAAGGTATGGGTGTCGAGAGTCAGACGCAGATAGCCGAGCGGGCCGTTTTTGCCCTGAATCGGCTCCACCAGCTGCTGGTTGAAGTAGCCGCCCGCTTTTTTGCCATCCAGCGCCAGCCGGTCACGTACCTCGACATGCTCGCCTGAACGCGCAATCAGTTCGCCCTCTTCGTCATAGACGCTGGCATCGAGGATACGACTCTCTTCCGTCAGGATATGCAGGACCTGGCCGATACGTTTTTCATCCGGCGTTTCGGTACGCATCAACGGGGCGATATTGAGCGACACCTGACGCGCCAGGGTGTGCGCCAGCTCTTCAAGCTGCGGGTTACGCTGTCGTTGATGATTCTGACTGAACCAGGATGCGCCCTGCATCAGCGCCACTAACAGGGCCAGACAGGAGAGGACAATCACGGCACGATGAAGCCGGAATTTCAGTTTTGCACGAGCCATATTCCACCTGCTGAAAATTTTCGGGGTTAATGTTGCCAGAAGTGATGGTTACAAGGTAGCCTCATGCGTTATTTTCCCCCCTGGATGATTCCCGGCGCGAACGATTTTACAGGAGCTTTAATGCC
Source organism: Leclercia adecarboxylata (assembly GCA_002360945.1). Lineage (GTDB taxonomy): Bacteria > Pseudomonadota > Gammaproteobacteria > Enterobacterales > Enterobacteriaceae > Enterobacter > Enterobacter adecarboxylatus_B. The sequence continues at coordinate 91,487 of DERO01000003.1, forward strand.
AAACATTACCTGGTGCGACCTGCCCAATGATGTCTCTCTCTGGCCAGGATTGCCGCTCTCTTTAAGTGGCGATGAGGTAATGCCACTGGACTACCATGCTGGCCGTAGCGGCTGGCTGCTGTATGGACGCGGCCTGGATAAACAGCAGTTAACCCAGTATCAGAGCAAGCTGGGTGCCGCGATGGTGATCGTCGCAGCCTGGTGCGTGGAAGACTATCAGGTGATCCGCCTGGCGGGTTCCCTGACCCAGCGCGCCACCCGTCTGGCACACGACGCCGGACTGGATGTGGCTCCGCTCGGTAAAATCCCGCACCTGAAAACCCCGGGACTGCTGGTGATGGACATGGACTCCACCGCCATTCAGATCGAGTGCATCGACGAGATCGCCAAACTGGCCGGTACCGGCGAGATGGTGGCCGAAGTGACCGAACGCGCTATGCGCGGCGAGCTGGACTTCACCGCCAGCCTGAAACAGCGCGTGGCGACCCTGAAGGATGCCGATGCCAATATCCTTATGCAGGTGCGTGAAAAGCTGCCGCTGATGCCGGGGCTGGTGCAGCTGGTGCTGAAGCTGGAAACGCTGGGCTGGAAAGTGGCCATCGCCTCCGGCGGCTTTACCTTCTTTGCCGAGTATCTGCGCGACAAGCTGCGCCTGGATGCCGTGGTCGCCAACGAACTGGAGATCAGAGACGGGAAGCTGACCGGCAACGTTGTTGGCCAGATCGTTGATGCTCAGTTCAAGGCCAGCACCCTGACGCGTCTGGCGGAAAAATATGATATCCCGGTTGCCCAGACGGTGGCGATTGGCGACGGCGCGAACGATCTGCCGATGATTAAAGTGGCCGGGCTGGGCATTGCTTACCATGCCAAACCGACCGTGAATGAAAAGACGGAAGTCATTATCCGTCATGCTGACCTGATGGGGGTGTTCTGCATTCTCTCCGGCAGCGTGAATCAGAAATAAAGAGGTAAAACGTGGCGAAAGCTCCAAAACGCGCATTTGTCTGTAATGAATGTGGTGCGGATTACCCGCGCTGGCAGGGGCAGTGCAGCGCCTGTCATGCCTGGAACACCATCACCGAAGTGCGCGGAGTTGCCGCTTCACCCACCGTCGCCCGAAACGAGCGCCTGAGCGGTTATGCGGGCAATGCGGGGGTATCGAAAGTCCAGAAGCTCTCTGACATCAGCCTGGAAGCCCTGCCGCGCTTCTCCACCGGGTTCAAAGAGTTTGACCGGGTGTTGGGCGGCGGCGTGGTACCGGGGAGCGCCATCCTGATTGGCGGGAGCCCGGGTGCCGGGAAATCCACCCTGCTGTTGCAAACCCTGTGCAAGCTCGCCTCGCAGATGAAGACCCTGTACGTCACCGGGGAAGAGTCCCTGCAGCAGGTGGCGATGCGCGCGCATCGCCTGGCGCTGCCGACCCAGGATCTGAATATGCTCTCCGAAACCAGCATCGAGCAGATCTGCATGATTGCTGAAGAAGAGCAGCCGAAGCTGATGGTGATCGACTCCATCCAGGTGATGCACATGGCCGACGTGCAGTCCTCGCCGGGCAGCGTCGCCCAGGTGCGTGAAACCGCAGCCTACCTGACGCGCTTCGCTAAAACCCGCGGCGTGGCGATCATCATGGTCGGTCACGTCACCAAAGACGGTGCCCTGGCCGGGCCGAAAGTCCTGGAGCACTGTATCGACTGCTCGGTAATGCTGGATGGCGATGCCGACACCCGTTTCCGTACCCTGCGCAGCCATAAAAACCGCTTCGGTGCGGTGAATGAGCTGGGCGTGTTTGCCATGACCGAGCAGGGACTGCGTGAAGTCAGTAACCCGTCGGCTATCTTCCTGAGCCGCGGCGATGAAGTGACGTCCGGCAGTTCGGTGATGGTGGTCTGGGAAGGGACGCGCCCGCTGCTGGTGGAGATCCAGGCCCTGGTCGATCATTCAATGATGGGCAATCCGCGTCGCGTCGCGGTGGGCCTTGAGCAAAACCGCCTGGCGATTTTGCTGGCGGTGCTGCACCGTCACGGCGGCCTGCAGATGGCGGATCAGGATGTGTTCGTCAACGTGGTCGGCGGGGTAAAAGTGACCGAAACCAGCGCCGACCTTGCACTGCTGCTGGCGATGGTCTCCAGCCTGCGCGACCGCCCGCTGCCGCAGGATCTGGTGGTGTTTGGCGAAGTTGGGCTGGCCGGGGAGATCCGTCCGGTGCCGAGCGGTCAGGAGCGTATCTCCGAGGCGGCAAAACACGGCTTCCGCCGGGCTATTGTGCCGGCCGCTAACGTGCCGAAAAAGCTGCCGGAAGGGATGACGGTTTTCCCCGTTAAAAAACTCTCTGATGCGCTAAGTGTCTTTGACGACTTATAATTACGTATTCGTTGTTGCAGGAGGCACCGTAATTTATGTCGTCATTTGACTATATCAAGACCGCGATCCGCCAGAAGGGCTGCACCTTGCAGCAGGTGGCGGAAGCCAGCGGTATGACCAAGGGCTATTTAAGCCAGCTGCTGAATGCCAAAATTAAAAGCCCCAGCGCGCAGAAGCTGGAAGCGCTGCATCGCTTTCTGGGGCTTGAGTTTCCGCGGATGCAGAAGAACATCGGCGTGGTGTTCGGCAAGTTTTATCCGCTGCACACCGGGCATGTCTACCTGATCCAGCGCGCCTGTAGCCAGGTGGACGAACTGCATATCATCATGGGCTACGATGACACGCGCGACCGCGAGCTGTTTGAAGCCAGCGCCATGTCCCAGCAGCCTACGGTTTCCGATCGCCTGCGCTGGCTGCTTCAGACCTTTAAGTACCAAAAGAACATCCGCATTCATGCCTTTAACGAAGAGGGCATGGAGCCCTATCCCCACGGCTGGGACGTGTGGAGTAACGGCATAAAAGCCTTTATGGAAGAGAAAGGGATCCAGCCTAACTGGATCTACACCTCTGAAGAGTCCGATGCCTCGCAGTATCCCCAGCATCTGGGAACCGAAACGGTGCTGATTGACCCTAAACGCACCTTTATGAACATCAGCGGGGCGCAGATCCGCGAGAACCCGTTCCGCTACTGGGAGTACATCCCGACGGAAGTAAAGCCGTTCTTCGTGCGCACCGTGGCGATCCTTGGCGGGGAGTCCAGCGGCAAATCGACGCTGGTCAACAAGCTGGCCAACATCTTCAACACCACCAGCGCCTGGGAGTATGGCCGGGACTATGTCTTCTCGCACCTCGGCGGGGATGAGATGGCGCTCCAGTATTCCGACTATGACAAAATTGCGCTGGGGCACGCCCAGTACATTGATTTCGCGGTGAAATATGCTAACAAAGTGGCGTTTGTTGATACCGACTTCGTCACGACTCAGGCGTTCTGTAAAAAATACGAAGGGCGCGAGCACCCCTTTGTGCAGGCGCTGATCGACGAGTACCGCTTTGACCTGGTGATCCTGCTGGAGAACAACACTCCATGGGTGGCCGATGGGATGCGCAGCCTGGGCAGTTCAGTGGACCGGAAAGAGTTCCAGACCATGCTGGTGGAGATGCTGGAAGCGAACAATATCGACTTTGTGCATGTGGAAGAGGCGGATTATGACGCCCGCTTCCTGCGCTGCGTGGAGCTGGTGAAAGAGATGATGGGGGAGAAGGGGTAAATCCCCTCACCCTGACCCTCTCCCCAAAGGGGAGAGGGAACAAACATAAAAAACGGCAACCGAGGTTGCCGTTTTGCGTTTTATTTGGAGATACGCTTGTACTTGATACGCTTCGGCTCCAGCGCGTCGGCGCCCAGCGTGCGTTTCTTGTACTCTTCGTATTCGGTGAAGTTACCTTCGAAGAACTCCACTTTCCCTTCATCCTGATAATCCAGAATGTGGGTCGCGATACGGTCAAGGAACCAACGGTCGTGCGAGATAACCATCGCGCAGCCCGGGAACTCCAGCATGGCGTTTTCCAGCGCACGCAGGGTTTCGATGTCCAGGTCGTTGGTTGGTTCATCGAGCAGCAGGACGTTACCGCCAACCTGCAGCAGTTTGGCCAGATGCAAACGACCACGCTCACCGCCGGACAGCTCGCCCACGCGTTTACCCTGATCAACACCTTTGAAGTTGAAGCGACCCACGTAGGCACGGCTTGGCATCTCGGTGTTGCCGATACGCATGATATCCTGCCCGCCGGAAACTTCTTCCCACACGGTTTTGCTGTCATCCATCGCGTCACGGAACTGGTCAACGGAGGCCAGCTTCACGGTATCCCCCAGGGTGATGGTGCCGCTGTCAGGCTGTTCCTGACCGGACATCATGCGGAACAGCGTGGATTTACCCGCGCCGTTCGGCCCGATGATGCCGACGATCGCGCCTTTCGGTACCGAGAAGCTCAGATCGTCGATCAGCACGCGGTCGCCGTAGGATTTACGCAGGTTGCTGACTTCAACCACTTTGTCACCCAGGCGGGCTCCAGGTGGAATGAACAGTTCGTTGGTTTCGTTACGTTTCTGGTATTCGGTGTTGTTCAGCTCTTCGAAGCGTGCCAGACGGGCTTTGCCCTTAGACTGACGGCCTTTCGCGCCCTGACGAACCCACTCCAGCTCTTTCTCAATCGACTTACGACGAGCGGCTTCCTGAGACGCTTCCTGCGCCAGACGCTGATCTTTCTGCTCCAGCCAGGAGGAGTAGTTACCTTCCCACGGAATACCTTCCCCGCGGTCCAGCTCAAGGATCCAGCCCGCGACGTTATCGAGGAAGTAACGGTCGTGGGTGATCGCCACCACGGTGCCTTCGAAGTCGTGCAGGAAGCGTTCCAGCCAGGCAACGGATTCCGCATCCAGGTGGTTCGTCGGTTCGTCGAGCAGCAGCATGTCTGGCTTTTCCAGCAGCAGACGGCACAGCGCGACGCGGCGGCGTTCACCACCGGACAGTTTTTCAATTTTGGCATCCCAGTCTGGCAGACGCAGGGCATCGGCCGCGCGCTCCAGCTGCACGTTCAGGTTGTGGCCGTCGTGTGCCTGGATGATCTCTTCAAACTTGCCCTGCTGAGCCGCGAGCTTATCGAAGTCGGCATCCGGCTCGGCGTACTTCGCGTACACCTCATCCAGACCTTTCAGCGCGTTAACCACTTCGGCCACGGCTTCTTCGACCGATTCACGCACGGTGTGCTCCGGGTTCAGCTTCGGTTCCTGCGGCAGGTAACCGATTTTGAGGCCAGGCTGTGGACGGGCTTCACCTTCGATGTCTGTATCGATGCCCGCCATGATGCGCAGCAAGGTGGACTTACCGGCACCGTTGAGACCCAGAACACCGATTTTTGCGCCCGGGAAGAAGCTCAGCGAGATATTTTTGAGAATATGACGTTTCGGCGGTACCACTTTGCCGACACGATGCATGGTATAAACGAATTGAGCCACGTTGGACTTCGCCTCTTTTATCGTGATGAGAATAGTGGCGAAGTGTAGCCTTTTTCCCTGCCTAATCCCAGCTATCGACTGCGGGAGTGTTAAAGCGCGCAAGAAAGGTAAAAATGTGTCCGTAACGTGGCGCGTTAAGGGATGCCTGGTTAGCATAAGTTAATTACGCTTTTGCGCGGCACGATGCTGCATTTAATGACGATTAACAGAGGACGAGCGTGTGGTAAAAGCCAAACAGGTGGCCTGGCAAGTGCTGGCTGCCAGCGTATGCGTACTGACCATCAGCAGCGCGGCGCGAGCCGATTCACTGGATGAACAACGTAACCGCTATGCCCAGATCAAACAGGCGTGGGATCAGCGGCAGATGGAGACGGTGCAGTCCCTGATGCCGACGTTGAAAGACTATCCGCTGTACCCTTATCTGGAATACCGTCAGCTGACCGACGATCTGATGAACCAGCCGACGATCACCGTCAAAAACTTTATTCAGGCCAACCCGACGCTGCCGCCTGCGCGCACCTTACAGTCGCGCTTTGTGAACGAGCTGGCGCGTCGTGAAGACTGGCGTGGCCTGCTGGCCTTCAGCCCGGATAAGCCCGGTACCACCGAAGCGCAGTGTAACTACTACTATGCGAAGTGGGCGACGGGACAGCAGGAAGAAGCCTGGAACGGCGCCAAAGAGCTGTGGCTCACCGGTAAAAGCCAGCCGAACGCCTGCGACTCGCTGTTTGGTGCCTGGCGCGCCTCCGGCAAGCAGGATCCGCTGGCGTACCTCGAGCGCATCCGTCTGGCGATGAAGGCGGGCAATACCCGTCTGGTGACCACCCTCGCCGGACAGATGCCGCCGGAGTACCAGACCATCTCCAGCGCCCTGATCCAGCTGGCAAACGATCCGAAGACGGTGATGGATTTTGCCCGTAACACCGGCTCCACCGATTTTACCCGCCAGATGGCGGCGGTCGCCTTTACCAGCGTGGCGCGGGACGACGTGGAAAACGCGCGGCTGATGATCCCAACCCTGGCTCAGGCGCAGCAGCTGAATGAGGATCAGATTCAGGAGCTGCGCGATATCGTGGCGTGGCGGCTGATGGGCAATGATCTCACCGATGAACAGGCGCGCTGGCGCGATGACGCTATCATGCGTTCCCAGTCCACCTCGCTGGTGGAGCGGCGCGTGCGCATGGCGCTCGGCAATGGCGATCGCCGCGGCCTGAACACCTGGCTGGCGCGTCTGCCGATGGAGGCCAAAGAGAAGGACGAGTGGCGCTACTGGCAGGCCGATCTGCTGCTGGAGCGGGGGCGCGATGACGAGGCGAAATCGATCCTGCGTACCCTGATGCAGCAGCGTGGTTTCTATCCGATGGCGGCGGCCCAGCGGCTGGGCGAAGAGTACAGCTTTAAGATCGATAAAGCCCCGTCCGGCGTCAATGCGGCGCTGGTGAATGGGCCGGAGATGGCCCGGGTGCGCGAGTTGATGTACTGGAACATGGATAACACCGCCCGCAGTGAATGGGCGAATCTGGTCACCAGCCGCACCGTGGACGAGAAAGCCCAGCTGGCGCGCTATGCCTTTGATAACCGCTGGTGGGATCTGAGCGTGCAGGCGACGATCGCCGGCAAGCTGTGGGATCATCTCGAAGAGCGTTTCCCGCTGGCCTATAAAGATCTTTTCGATCGTTACACCAGCGGGAAAGACATTCCGCAGAGCTATGCGATGGCGATTGCCCGTCAGGAGAGCGCCTGGAACCCGAAAGTACGTTCGCCGGTAGGGGCCAGCGGTCTGATGCAGGTGATGCCAGCCACCGCCGCCCATACGGTGAAGAAGTTTAATCTGCCGGGCTACAGCAGTCCGTCGCAGCTGCTGGATCCGGAGACCAACATCAACATCGGCACCACCTATCTGCAGAGCGTTTACGACCAGTTCGGCGATAACCGCATCTTCGCCTCGGCGGCCTACAACGCTGGTCCGGGACGGGTGCGCACCTGGCTTGGCAACAGCGCCGGACGCATCGACGCGGTGGCCTTTGTCGAAAGTATTCCGTTCTCGGAAACCCGCGGCTATGTGAAGAACGTGCTGGCGTACGATGCTTACTATCGCTACTTCATGGGACAGAAAGATGCCCTGATGAGCGACAGCGAGTGGCAGCGACGTTACTGATCGGTGTGGGTTATGTTATGCTTGTACTCGTTTAAGAGTACAACAGGCGGCATAACATGACCCAGCATTCCCCTTATTCATCGGCTATGGCCGAGCAACGTCATCAGGAGTGGCTTCGTTTTGTGGAGCTGCTTCGCCAGTCTTATGAACAGGATCTGCATCTGCCGCTGCTGCAGCTGATGCTCACCCCGGACGAGCGCGAGGCGCTGGGCACGCGGGTGCGGATCATCGAGGAGTTGCTGCGCGGCGAGATGAGCCAGCGCGAGCTGAAAAGCGAGTTGGGAGCGGGGATCGCCACCATCACCCGCGGATCGAACAGCCTGAAATCGGCACCGGTTGAGCTGCGCCACTGGCTCGAGGAAGTATTGTTGAAAAACGCCTGATGGTTTTACCGTAGGCCGGATAAGGCGAAGCCGCCCTCCGGCAGTTAACGGTAAATCGCGTTATGAAACGGGCTCAACGCCAGAATCACCGCCTGGTGATAAACGCTTGAGCGCGTCAGCGCCCCGGCGGTAAAGACCCCAATCGCCCCCTCTTTACGCCCAATCTCATCGATGCCCGTGTATTGCGACATCACCGGGCCGAGCGCTTCACCGTCGCGCACTTTGTCCAGAATGACCTCCGGCAGCGGCAGGGTGGCCGAGCGGGCTTCACCGCGCTGTTCCCGACTCTCGATAACCACCCAGCTAAAGGTGGCACCTTCGTCAATGCCTGCTTCAATCGCCACCCAAAAGTCCGCATCAGGACAGGCGGCCCTGGCGTTAGCCACGCGGTTACGTGCGCCAGCACGCGTTTCCTCGCTGCCGAATGGCTGTTCCGGGACGCCGCTCTCGACGCTGACGGAGGTTATGTGGCAGGATCCTTCGCCGAAGATCTCGTCGAATGCCCTTAGAATTGCCTGAATTTTGGCAGGATTAGTGGTAGCAGAGACAACCTGGTGCATAATTAAGCCTAACTCTAAAAATATCATCGCAGTATAACGGAAAAAAAGCATGTTACAGGTATACCTTGTTCGCCACGGTGAAACGCAGTGGAACGCCGAGCGACGTATTCAAGGCCAGTCAGACAGTCCACTTACTGCCAAAGGCGAAGAACAGGCCCGCCAGGTTGGCGAACGCGCCAGAACGCTGGGTATTACCCATATTATCGCCAGCGATTTAGGTCGCACGCGACGCACGGCAGAGATTATCGCGCAGGCCTGCGGCTGCGATGTCACTGTGGATGCCCGCCTGCGCGAGCTGGATATGGGGGTGCTGGAAAAGCGTCTTATCGATACTCTGACCGAAGAGGAAGAGGCATGGCGTCGTACGCTGGTTAACGGCTCCGAAGACGGTCGCATACCGCAAGGCGAATCGATGCTGGAGATGAGCGAGCGGATGCACGCGGCGCTGGCGGCCTGTCTGGAGCTACCCGAGGGCAGTCGACCGCTGCTGGTGAGTCATGGGATGGCGCTGGGCTGCCTGGTCAGTACCATCCTGGGACTGCCGGCATGGGCTGAGCGTCGTCTGCGTCTGCGCAACTGCTCGCTTTCCCGCATCGACTATCAGCAGAGCCCGTGGCTGGCGTCAGGCTGGATTGTGGAGATGGCAGGGGATATCTCGCATCTCGATGCCCCTGCGTTAGATGAGCTACAGCGTTAACGGCGAACCGGAATCAGGTATTCGCAGCGCAAATCGATTGGGCGTTCGTCCGGCTTAACATCGGTTGACGGATAGTAACGCTCAATATCCTGACCCTTTCTGCGGTTCAGGTTCAGCATCGGCATGCAGGTACCGTAGACCGTCATGATAAAGTCCTGCACGCCGGTTCCCAGCCCTTCATAGGTGAACATCACGTATTCGCCGCCTTCCACCACCACCGGTTTCGAGCCCTGGATATAGCCGTTGGCCATCTCAGGCGTTAACGCCGTGGTGTAGAAGACCTCCTGCTCGTCATCTTTTTCCAGACTTGGGCGCGTCTCGTTCAGGCCATACAGCAACGGCGGAATGGCCGGGGCGTGGCTGAGGAAATCACGCCAGAACTGGACCCGCATCTGGTGACGGAACTCGGAGATCTGCTCCAGCGAGCAAGAGTAGCTTTGGGTGGTGCCGATCAGATGGGTTTCCGGCAGGGTGACCATCTCGTGCTTCGGCATTTCGAATTCGCCCAGACGCAGCGGCGGGCGCATCCCGAACGAGCTCCAGTCCGGCGAGCGGCGATAGAGTGCAGGGGTCAAGGAGAACTGTTTTTTGAACGCGCGGGTAAAGGTCTGCTGCGAATCGAAACGATACTGTAAGGCGATGTCCAGAATAGGGCGCGCAGTTAAGCGAAGCGCTACGGCGGATTTGGAAAGACGACGCGCGCGGATATAGGCGCCGATGGCGTGACCGGTGACATCCTTGAACATCCGTTGTAAATGCCACTTAGAATATCCCGCTTTTGCCGCCACATTATCCAGTGACAAAGGCTGGTCCAGATGGCCTTCCAGCCAGGTAAGAAGATCGCGAATAATTCCAGCCTGATCCATATACTATCCTCATCCTTAATACAGCAGACACCCTGCTAACAGGTTAGCGGATAATAGCATTTTTTGATGTTTTAGCATTCAGTGTTTTTTTTGCGCTTAAATGCGCTTTACCCTCCATTCCGGGCGGATATATTCTAATCCTGTGATCTTGCTACTTTTTTTCTCATGATTGTTGAATAATGACGCAATGCAATTTTCAAATATGGTAACAATATGAAATACAAGACATTGATCCTCACCACGCTGCTGTTATTAACCGGTCATGCCGCGCAGGCAGAAGAAATTGGTTCCGTTGATACCGTATTTAAGGTTTTCGGTCCCGACCATAAAATCGTCGTAGAAGCCTTTGACGATCCCGATGTGAAAAACGTGACCTGCTATATTAGTCGCGCCAAAACAGGTGGGATCAAAGGCGGGCTGGGGCTGGCGGAAGACACCTCCGATGCGGCTATCTCTTGCCAGCAGGTCGGGCCGGTTGAGCTGAGCGATAAGATCAAAAACGGCAAGTCGCAGGGCGAAGTGGTGTTCCAGAAACGCACCTCGCTGGTGTTCAAAAAACTGCAGGTCGTGCGTTTCTATGATGCGAAGCGTAACGCGCTGGCCTACCTGGCCTACTCGGACAAGGTCGTGGAGGGATCGCCGAAAAACGCCCTCAGCGCGGTGCCGATTATGCCGTGGCATTAAGTCAGGGATATCCCATGCAACAACCTGTGGTCTGGCTGGTTGAAGACGAAATCAGCATCGCTGAGACGCTGATCTACATGCTCCAGCAGGAGGGCTTTGCGGTGAAGGCCTTCGAACGCGGCCTGCCGGTGCTGGAGGAGGCGCGTCGGCAGATCCCGGCGCTCGCCATTCTCGATGTCGGCCTGCCGGATATCAGCGGCTTTGAGCTGTGCCGCCAGCTGCTGGCACAGCATCCCACGCTGCCGGTGCTTTTCCTGACCGCCCGCAGCGATGAGGTGGATAAGCTGCTCGGGCTGGAGATCGGCGCGGATGATTACGTCGCCAAACCCTTCTCGCCCCGGGAAGTGTGCGCCCGGGTGCGCACCATCTTACGGCGGATGCAAAAATCTGCAGCGCCGTCTGAGAGGGTCCGTATTGGCCAGTTTGAACTGAACGAACCCGCCGCCCGCATTAGCTGGTGCGGAGAGCCATTGCCGCTGACGCGCTACGAATTCCTGCTGCTCAAAACGCTGCTGCAGGCACCGGGCCGCGTCTATTCCCGCCAGCAGTTGATGGATAAAGTCTGGGGGGAGGAGGGCGATAGCTTCGATCGCACCGTGGACACCCACATCAAGACCCTGCGCGCCAAGCTGCGGGCGGTGAATGACCAGCTTTCCCCCATCAGCACCCACCGCGGCATGGGCTACAGCCTGGGACTCGGTTAATGCGTATTGGCATGCGGCTGCTGCTGGGGTACTTCCTGATTGTGGCCATTGCGGCGTGGTTTGTGCTGTCGATCTTTGTCCAGGAGGTAAAGCCCGGCGTGCGCAGGGCCACGGAAGGGACCCTGATCGACACCGCGACGCTGCTGGCCGAAGTCGGGCGGGACGATTTGCTCTCAGGCGATGCGCAGCAGGGCAGGCTGGCCCAGGCCTTTTCGCAGCTTCATCAGCGGCCTTTTCGCGCCAATATCAGCGGCATTCATAAAGTGCGTAACGAGTATCACGTCTACATGACCGATGCCCATGGCCGGGTGGTGTTTGATTCCGCCGGGCGTGCCGTGGGGCAGGATTATTCGCGCTGGAACGACGTCTGGCTGACCCTGCGCGGTGACTATGGTGCCCGCAGTACGCCGGGCAACCCGGACGATCCCGAGAGTACGGTGATGTACGTGGCCGCGCCGGTGGTCGATCGAGGCAAAATTATCGGCGTGCTGTCGGTCGGGAAACCCAACAGCGCGATGGCACCGGTCATCAAGCGCAGCGAGCGGCGGATCCTTTGGGCCGGCGGGGCGCTGCTGGGCATTGCGTTGCTGATTGGTCTGGCGGTGGCCTGGTGGATCAACCGCTCGATTCACACCCTGTCGCGCTATGCCGACTCGGTCACCAGCGATACCCCGCTGCCGTTGCCCGATCCGGGCAGCAGCGAACTGCGCAAGCTGGCGCAGGCGCTGGAAAATATGCGTATTCGCCTCGAGGGGAAGAATTACATTGAGCACTACGTCCATGCGCTTACCCACGAGCTGAAAAGCCCACTGGCCGCGATTCGCGGCGCGGCGGAGATTCTGGCCGAACAGCCGCCGCCTCAGGTGGCCGCCCGGTTTATCGACAATATTCTGGTGCAAAACGCGCGTATGCAGTCGCTGGTGGAAAAGCTCCTCGCCCAGGCGCGGCTGGAGAATCGGGTAGAGATTGTCCCGGTGAATGTCAGCGTTGATGCACTCTTTACGCGGCTTGCCGATGCGCGGGCAGCAACGCTGGCAGCGAAAAACCTCATCCTGACCCGTCAGGGTACGTCGTGTTCCGTGGAGGGGGATCTCGAGCTGCTTGAGCAGGCGCTGGGCAATTTGCTGGACAACGCCATCGACTTCACCCCGCCGGGTGGGGCGATCCAGCTTGCGGCCACGGAAGCCCACGGGCAGGTAAACCTCACCGTGACCGACAGCGGCGGCGGGATCCCGGATTACGCCCTGGCGCGGATTTTTGAACGCTTCTACTCGCTCCCGCGCGCGAACGGGCTGAAAAGCAGCGGGCTCGGGCTGGCTTTTGTGCAGGAGGTGGCGCGTCTGCATCAGGGCAGCATTGATTTGCACAATCGGCCCGCAGGTGGGGTGGTGGCCACGCTGAGACTTCACCGTCCCTTCACATAGCTTCAAACTGGCCCCACATAGCGCAGTTAGGCTCTCCTCATCACAAAGGAGAGCTATCATGAAATCCCCCCTGTTCTGGAAAATCAGCACCCTGTTAGGGTGCATTCTGCTGTTACTCGTCCCGCTGATGATGGTGGGTAATCTGATCTCGGAGCGCGAGAGCTATCGCAACGAGGTCGAAAACACGCTGCGTCAAAGCACCAGTGGCCCACAGCAGTTGGTTGGCCCGCTTGTCGCCATTCCGGTGACGGAAACTTACTTCAAGGCTGAGGACGGAAAGCAGGTTGAGTATAAGAAGCGCTACATGCACTTCATCCTGCCGGAGTCGCTACAGGTCAATGGCAATCAGCACGTTGAGTCGCGAAGCATCGGGATCTATGACGGGCAGATCTGGAACACCGAGCTTAAAATTACTGCCCGATTTACGCTTGAGGAGCTGGACCAGCTGAAGGGTGAAACCATGACGCTGGGGCAGCCATTTATCGTGGTCGGCGTCGGCGATTCGCGAGGCATTGGCGCGGTCAGCGTTTCAAAAATCAACGGTGAGACGTTAAGCATCGAGCCCGGGGCGGGTGTTTATGGGGCGTTATCCGGCATTCACATCCCGCTGAGTGATAAAGCGCTGGAGGCGAAAAGCTTCCCGCTGGAGATGTCTCTGAACCTGACAGGCACCGGCAGCTTTGCAGTGGTGCCGGTGGGGCGGAATAGCGCCATGACCCTCAACAGCAACTGGCCGCATCCGGGTTTTATGGGCAATTACCTGCCGGTGAAGCATCAAATTAGCGATTCCGGTTTCCAGGCTAACTGGCAGAGCAGCTGGTTCGCCAATAACCTCGGCGGCTGGTTCAACGACAACGAGGTTCCTGAATGGCGTGCGATCCCGGCCTTTAGCGTGACGGTCGCGACCCCTGCGGATCAGTATCAACTCACGGACCGTGCGATTAAGTACGCCATTCTGCTGATTGCCCTGACCTTTATGGCGTTCTTTGTCTTCGAGACCTTAACCGGGCTGCGCCTGCACCCGATGCAGTATCTGCTGGTCGGGCTGTCGCTGGTGCTGTTCTATCTGGTACTGCTGGCGCTGTCAGAGCATGTTGGGTTTACGCCCGCCTGGGTTATTGCCAGCCTGGTGGGGGCGGTCATGAACGGCGTTTATCTGCAGGCGGTACTGAAAAGCTGGAAACGCAGCGGCATGTTTGTGCTGGCGCTGCTGGGGCTGGACGTGGTGATGTGGTTCCTGCTGCGATCGGAGGATAGCGCGCTGCTGCTGGGTTCGGCCGTACTGGCGCTGGCGCTGTTTGCGGTGATGTATCTCACCCGACACTTTGACTGGTACTCGCTTTCCCAGCCGAAGCGTCCGCAGCCACCCGCGGAACCGGATAAAGAGGCAATGCGGTTGTGGAAATAAAAAACGGCGCGAAAGCGCCGTTTTTTTATGACTGAGGTGCGGGATTACTCCTGCAGATCACCACAGAAACGATAGCCTTCACCGTGAATGGTGGCGATGATTTCTGGGGTATCCGGCGTGGATTCGAAGTGCTTACGAATACGGCGGATAGTCACGTCAACGGTACGGTCGTGCGGCTTGAGCTCACGGCCGGTCATTTTTTTCAGCAGCTCTGCACGGGACTGGATCTTGCCCGGATTTTCGCAGAAGTGCAGCATGGCACGGAATTCACTGCGCGGCAGTTTGTACTGGTCGCCCTGCGGGCTCACAAGGGAACGGCTATTAATATCAAGTTCCCAGCCGTTGAATTTGTAGCTGTCTACGCTACGACGCTCTTCGCTGACCGTGCCCAGGTTCATGGTACGGGACAGCAGATTGCGTGCACGAATGGTTAACTCGCGAGGGTTAAACGGTTTGGTGATATAGTCATCCGCACCGATCTCCAGGCCGAGAATTTTATCAACTTCGTTGTCGCGGCCCGTCAGGAACATTAACGCAACGTTCGCCTGCTCACGCAGCTCGCGTGCCAGCAGAAGGCCGTTTTTACCCGGCAGGTTAATGTCCATGATGACCAGGTTGATATCATTTTCAGAAAGGATCTGATGCATCTCTGCGCCATCGGTCGCTTCAAAGACATCGTAGCCTTCTGCTTCGAAAATGCTCTTTAACGTGTTGCGTGTTACCAACTCGTCTTCAACGATAAGAATGTGCGGGGTCTGCATGTTTGCTACCTAAATTGCCAACTAAATCGAAACAGGAAGTACAAAAGTCCCTGACCTGCCTGATACATGCCACAAATTAACATGACCGGCGTAACGTGACTAAAGTACGTAATTGCGTTCTTGATGCACTTTCCATCAACGTCAACAACATCATTAGCTTGGTCGTGGGTACTTTCCCTCTGGACCCGACAGTGTCAAAAACGGCTGTCATCCTAACCATTTTAACAGCAACATAACAGGTTAAGAGACACCGGACACCCAATAAAACTACGCTTCGTTGACATATATCAAATTCAATTGTAGCACGTTAACAGTTTGATGAAATCATCGTAGCGGATTGCTAGCCTTTGTCACATTTTTTCAATAAACCAACCAGTTGCGTTCATTGATTAATAAACAAGGCGAATCCAATGTCAACACCCATCACAGGAAAGCATTATCATTATTAAACATAAGGATAAGTGCTATTCTTTAACATTATCGCGTAAAGTTCATTGATGAAATAGTGTAGTGATTTTAATTTGTAGTGAAACGCTATTTCGGTGATTTGTGTTGCAATTTTGTAAATTCGTGCTGCGTAATATGTTGATGTCCATCACATTTTTATCGGCTAACTGCCTAAAAAGAGAGCATAAATGCATTTGTCAATCGTACTGGTATCCCCCGCAAGAGCAGAAAACATCGGTGCTGCCGCACGCGCCATGAAGACCATGGGGTTTACTGATTTACGTATCGTTGCCAGTGACGCACATCAGGATCCGGCGGCGCGGCGTGTGGCGCACGGCTCGGGAGATATTCTTGATAATATAACCACTTACGACACGCTCGCCGACGCGCTGCACGATATTTCGTTTACCGTCGCCACCACCGCCCGCGGCCGTTCGAAGTTTCATTACTACGCCACGCCGGCTGAACTGGTACCGCTGATGGCAGAAAAAAGCCAGTGGATGCCAAAGATGGCGCTGGTGTTTGGCCGCGAAGATTCCGGCCTGACCAATGATGAACTGGCTCTGGCAGACGTGTTGACCGGCGTCCCGATGGTGGCGGATTACCCGTCGCTGAATTTAGGCCAGGCGGTGATGGTCTACTGCTATCAATTAGCTTCTCTGATGCAAATGCCGGTTGCCCCGGTGGCAGCAGTCGACGAAAACCAGCTTGCCGCTTTACGTGCGCGCACCGATCGTCTGCTGGACTCGTTGAATGTCGCTGACGATCAAAAAATGGTGGATTGGCTACAGCAGCGGCTGGGTTTGTTAGCTCAGCGAGACACGGCAATGTTGCACCGATTGCTGCACGATATCGAAAAAAAGCTGGCAGAGTAATCGTCTGTCATAGCCTTTAGTTATGGTTAAAGATTCCAGTTTAAGGGTTTGATACGGCCCGATCCGGGCAGAAATAAAATCTCAGACAGCGAGACCTGACAGGGTCGGGAAAGGCGCTTAAATCAGAAATTCGTTGACTTAGCGGCACGTATGCTTTAACCAATAGAGTCAGACAGCACAGACAGATAATAATGACAGAGTACACAACATCCATGAAACGCATCAGCATCACCACCATTACCACAACCATCATCATTACCACAGGTAACGGTGCGGGCTGACGCGTACAGGAAAGAAAGAAAAAAGCCCGCACCTGAACAGTGCGGGCTTTTTTTTCGGCTAAAGATCACGAGGTAACAACCATGCGAGTGTTGAAGTTTGGCGGTACATCAGTGGCAAATGCAGAACGATTTCTGCGTGTTGCCGACATCCTGGAGAGCAATGCCAGGCAGGGGCAGGCGGCGACGGTACTCTCTGCCCCGGCTAAAATTACCAACCACCTGGTGGCGATGATTGAAAAAACCATCGGTGGGCAGGATGCACTGGTGAACATCAGCGACGCAGAGCAGATCTTTGCCAGCCTGCTGCAAGGCCTGGCGGATGCCCAACCCGGCTTTCCGCATGCCCAGCTGAAAGGTTTTGTTGAGCAAGAGTTTGCCCAGATTAAACACGTTCTGCATGGTATCAGCCTGTTGGGGCAGTGCCCGGACAGCATTAACGCGGCGCTGATCTGCCGCGGTGAAAAACTCTCTATCGCCATCATGGCGGGTCTGCTGGAAGCGCGTGGCCATAATGTCACCGTGATCGACCCCGTTGAAAAACTGCTCGCTGTTGGCCATTACCTCGAATCTACCGTAGATATTGCCGAATCTACCCGTCGCATTGCGGCAGGCAAAATTCCTGCTGACCATATGATCCTGATGGCGGGCTTTACCGCCGGGAATGAAAAAGGGGAGCTGGTGGTGCTGGGCCGTAACGGCTCCGACTACTCTGCCGCCGTGCTGGCTGCCTGTCTGCGCGCCGACTGTTGCGAGATCTGGACCGACGTCGACGGCGTGTATACCTGCGACCCGCGCCAGGTGCCGGATGCCCGCCTGCTGAAGTCGATGTCGTATCAGGAGGCGATGGAGCTCTCCTACTTCGGCGCCAAAGTCCTTCACCCTCGCACCATTGCCCCTATCGCCCAGTTCCAGATCCCATGCCTGATTAAAAATACCGGTAATCCGCAGGCGCCAGGTACGCTGATTGGTGCCAGCAATGACGAAGACGGCCTGCCGGTTAAAGGCATCTCTAACCTCAACAACATGGCAATGTTCAACGTCTCCGGCCCGGGCATGAAGGGCATGGTGGGGATGGCGGCACGCGTCTTCGCCGCGATGTCGCGTAACGGCATCTCGGTGGTGCTGATCACCCAGTCCTCTTCTGAATACAGCATCAGCTTCTGCGTCCCGCAGGTGGACTGCCTGCGTGCCCGTCGGGCGCTGGAGGAGGAGTTCTACCTCGAGCTGAAGGAAGAGCTGCTCGAGCCCATCGCCATTCAGGAGCATCTGGCGATCATCTCCGTGGTCGGGGACGGCATGCGCACCCTGCGCGGCATCTCGGCGAAATTCTTTGCGGCGCTGGCGCGGGCGAACATCAATATCGTCGCCATTGCCCAGGGCTCTTCCGAGCGCTCCATCTCCGTGGTGGTGAATAACGACGATGCCACCACCGGCGTGCGCGTCACCCATCAGATGCTGTTCAACACCGATCAGGTGATCGAAGTGTTCCTGATTGGCGTTGGCGGCGTGGGCGGTGCGTTACTGGAGCAGCTCAAGCGTCAGCAGGAGTGGCTCAAGAAGAAGCATATCGATCTGCGCATCTGCGGCATCGCGAATTCAAAAGCGCTGTTGACCAACGTTCACGGGCTGAACCTCGAGAACTGGCAGGCTGAACTGGCGGAGGCGAAAGAGCCGTTCAATCTGGGCCGCCTGATCCGCCTGGTGAAAGAGTACCATCTGCTGAACCCGGTGATTGTCGACTGTACGTCGCACCAGGCGGTAGCCGATCAATATGCCGACTTCCTGCGTGAAGGCTTCCACGTGGTCACGCCGAATAAAAAGGCCAATACCTCATCGATGGATTACTACCATCAGATGCGCCATGCGGCGGCGAAATCCCGCCGTAAGTTCCTCTACGACACTAACGTCGGCGCAGGGCTGCCAGTTATCGAAAACCTGCAAAACCTGCTCAATGCCGGTGATGAACTGCAGCGTTTCTCCGGCATCCTGTCAGGCTCGCTCTCCTTTATCTTCGGCAAGCTGGACGAAGGCATGAGCCTGTCGGAAGCGACCAAAGTGGCGCGCGAGTTGGGCTACACCGAGCCGGATCCGCGTGACGACCTCTCCGGCACCGACGTGGCGCGCAAGCTGCTGATCCTCGCCCGTGAAACGGGGCGTGAACTGGAGCTGTCGGATATCGTGATCGAACCGGTATTACCAGAAAGTTTTGACGACTCCGGCGACGTGGCGACCTTTATGGCGAATCTGCCGCAGCTTGACGACGCCTTCGCGGCTCGCGTTGCAAAAGCCCGTGATGAAGGGAAGGTATTACGCTATGTTGGCAACATCGAAGAAGACGGCGTCTGCCGGGTGAAGATGGCGGCGGTAGACGGTAACGATCCGCTGTTCAAAGTGAAAAATGGCGAAAACGCCCTCGCGTTTTACAGCCACTATTATCAGCCACTGCCGTTGGTCCTTCGCGGCTATGGCGCAGGGAACGATGTGACGGCGGCGGGTGTGTTTGCCGATCTGCTGCGTACCCTGTCATGGAAGTTAGGAGTTTAACATGGTCAAAGTTTATGCCCCGGCTTCCAGCGCCAATATGAGCGTCGGGTTTGATGTGCTGGGCGCGGCGGTGACGCCGGTGGATGGTTCATCGCTGGGGGATACTGTCACGGTAGAGGCCGCGGACAGTTTCAGTCTGAGCAACGTCGGGCGTTTCGCCAGCAAGCTGCCGACCGATCCGCGTGAGAATATCGTTTATCAGTGCTGGGAGCGTTTTTGTCAGGAGATCGGTAAAAACGTGCCGGTCGCCATGACCCTGGAAAAAAGCATGCCGATTGGCTCCGGGCTGGGCTCCAGCGCCTGTTCGGTGGTGGCCGCGCTGGTGGCGATGAACGAGCACTGCGGCAAGCCGCTGAATAACACCCGCCTGCTGGCCCTAATGGGCGAGCTGGAAGGGCGCATCTCCGGCAGTATTCATTATGATAACGTCGCCCCCTGTTTCCTGGGCGGCATGCAGTTGATGATCGAAGAGAACGGCATCATCAGCCAACAGGTGCCAGGCTTTGACGAGTGGCTGTGGGTGCTGGCCTACCCGGGCATCAAGGTCTCGACCGCCGAAGCGCGCGCCATTCTGCCGGCGCAGTATCGCCGTCAGGACTGCATTGCCCACGGTCGTCATCTGGCGGGCTTTATTCATGCCTGCTATACCCGTCAGCCGCTGCTGGCGGCAAAACTGATGAAAGATGTTATTGCCGAGCCATACCGCACCAAACTGCTGCCAGGCTTCAACGAGGCGCGCAGCGCCGCGCTGGATATCGGCGCTCTGGCCTGCGGCATTTCCGGTTCCGGTCCGACCCTGTTTGCCCTGTGCGACAAACCGGATACGGCGCAACGGGTCGCGGAGTGGCTGGGGAAAAATTACCTGCAAAATCAGGAAGGCTTTGTTCATATTTGCCGTCTGGATACGGCCGGCGCACGAGTACTGGGATAAACGATGAAACTCTACAATCTTAAAGATCATAACGAGCAGGTGAGCTTTGCACAGGCCGTCACGCAGGGCCTGGGCAAAAATCAGGGGCTGTTCTTCCCGCACGATCTGCCGGAATTTGGTCTGACCGAAATCGACGAGATGCTGAAACAGGATTTCGTCACCCGCAGCACCAAAATTCTCTCCGCCTTTATTGGGGATGAGATCCCGCAGGAGTTGCTGGAAGAGCGCGTCCGTGCGGCCTTCGCTTTCCCGGCGCCGGTAAGCCAGGTTGAGCCTGACGTCGGCTGTCTGGAGCTGTTCCATGGCCCGACGCTGGCATTTAAAGATTTCGGCGGCCGCTTTATGGCGCAGATGCTGACCCATATCAGCGGCGATAAGCCGGTTACCATCCTGACGGCCACCTCCGGCGATACCGGCGCGGCAGTGGCGCATGCCTTCTATGGCCTGAAAAACGTGCGCGTGGTGATCCTCTATCCGCAGGGCAAAATCAGCCCACTGCAGGAAAAACTGTTCTGTACCCTGGGTGGCAACATTGAAACCGTCGCTATCGACGGCGACTTCGACGCCTGCCAGGCGCTGGTTAAGCAGGCCTTCGACGACGAAGAGCTGAAGGTGGCGCTGGGTCTGAACTCCGCGAACTCCATCAACATCAGCCGCCTGCTGGCGCAGATTTGCTACTACTTCGAAGCGGTAGCCCAGTTGCCGCAGGAAGCGCGTAACCAGCTGGTGATCTCGGTCCCGAGCGGCAACTTTGGCGACCTGACGGCCGGCCTGCTGGCGAAGTCCCTGGGTCTCCCGGTGAAACGCTTTATCGCCGCCACCAACGCCAACGACACGGTGCCGCGTTTCCTGAAAGAGGGCAAGTGGACGCCAAACACTACGCAGGCCACCCTGTCCAATGCGATGGATGTGTCACAGCCTAACAACTGGCCGCGTGTGGAAGAGCTGTTCCGCCGTAAAATCTGGCGTCTCAACGAGCTGGGCTATGCTGCGGTAACTGACGACACCACCAAAGAGACCATGCGTGAGCTGAAGCAGGTGGGCTACACCTCCGAGCCGCACGCGGCGGTGGCCTATCGCGCCCTGCGCGATCAGCTCAATCCGGGAGAGTACGGCCTGTTCCTCGGCACCGCCCATCCGGCGAAGTTTAAGGAGAGCGTGGACGAGATCCTCGGTGAGTCGCTGCCGTTGCCGAAAGAGCTGGCCGAGCGTGCGGATCTGCCGCTGCTGTCCCACAATCTGCCAGCCGATTTTGCGGCGCTGCGTAAGTTGATGATGACCCGCGGTTAATGATCTGTGGTAGTACCGTAGGCCGGGTAAGGCGAAGCCGCCACCCGGCTTTTTTTATGGAGAAATTAAGGAGAAAAATAGCAGGGAAAAAGTAGAAATTCCCAATAAATGCGGCCACTTACAGAATAGGATTGCAGAGAATAACATCCGCCCCATCCCTGAGATAATCTCCTCACATTGGCCCACAACGGGCATGAGCAAGAAGGAGTACCCTATGTCTAAACTGAAACCTGTACTTATCGCACTTTCGCTGATGCTGGTGGCTCCGATGGCGGCGCAGGCCTCTGAAATCACCCTGGTACCGGCGGTCAAACTGCAAATTGGCGATCAGGATAAGCAAGGACACTATTGGGATGGCGGCCGCTGGCGCGACCATGACTGGTGGAAGTCTCACTACGAGTGGCGTGACAATCGCTGGCATCCGCATGGTGAGCATCACGATAATCGCCACAACGATCGTCATGACGATCACCGTCCAGGACCGGACAGGAAGCACCATTAAAATCACCCCGCCAACTGGCGGGGTTTTGCGTTACTGCTCGTGGCGTTTAAATACCAGCTCACCTTTCCCTGACGCTTCCTCATCAAAGAAATAGCCTTCGCTGTTGAATGCCTTCAGCTGCTCTGGCTGCGTCAAACGGCTTTCGATGATGTAGCGGCTCATCAGCCCGCGCGCTTTTTTGGCGTAGAAGCTGATCACTTTGAACTTGCCGTTCTTCTCATCGAGGAACACCGGTTTTACGATCTCCGCGTTCAGCTTTTTCGGTTTCACCGATTTGTAGTACTCATCCGACGCCAGGTTAATCAGGATATTGTCGCCCTGTGCCTTCAGCGCTTCGTTCAGCTTGTCGGTGATAGTCTCGCCCCAGAACTGATACAGATCTTTGCCTTTCGCGTTCTCCAGACGGATCCCCATCTCCAGACGGTAAGGTTGCATCAGATCCAGCGGGCGCAGCACGCCGTACAGACCAGAGAGCATGCGCAAATGCTGCTGGGCAAAATCAAAGTCAGCTTCGCTGAGGGTTTCTGCCTGCAGGCCGGTATAGACGTCGCCTTTGAAGGCCAGAATCGCCTGACGGGCGTTGTCCGGGGTGAAATCCGGCTGCCAGTCGTGGAAGCGGGTGGCATTGAGATCCGCCAGCTTATCGCTGATGCTCATCAGGCTGGCAATTTGCGGTGCCGAGAGCTTGCGCGCCTCGCGGATCAGCTGTTGCGAGTGATCCAGCAGTTCAGGCTGGGTATAACGCTCGGTGGCGAGGGGGCTCTGGTAGTCGAGCGTTTTAGCAGGTGAAATCAGAATCAGCATATCCAGTCCTTGCAGGAGATTTGGTGCGATTTTACCAAAAAAACCGCCTCGATTGATCGATGGCTGTTATTGACGCGGCAAATCATCCCAGGCGCCCGGCGCAAGCTGCGCTTCGAGCTCGGGATAACGCGAGACATCGAAAACGGGCTGGACGCCCAGTTTGCGCTGGCGCAGGTAGTCCCGGGCAATCAGGACGATCACCGGGGAGAGC
This sequence comes from Leclercia adecarboxylata, assembly GCA_002360945.1. Classification (GTDB taxonomy): domain Bacteria; phylum Pseudomonadota; class Gammaproteobacteria; order Enterobacterales; family Enterobacteriaceae; genus Enterobacter; species Enterobacter adecarboxylatus_B. Next base: position 114,394 of record DERO01000003.1, read on the forward strand.
AGCAGGATCGCCGTCAGGTTAGTGATCGCCATCAGCGCCATAATCACATCCGCCAGCTGCCAGACCAGCGGCAGGCTTAACAGGGAGCCGAGCAGCACCATCAGCACTACGCCACCCCGTAACAGCCAGCGGGATCTCCGGGCATCGGGGTGCAAAAAGATCAGGTTGTTTTCGGCATAGATGTAGTTCACCACGATGGAGCTGAAGGCGAACAGAATGATGATAAAGGCCACGAAACCGGCACCCCAGCCCCCGGTGAGATTGACCAGCGCCTGCTGTACCAGCTGCACGCCTGCGGTATTGTCCGGAACATCCACCGGGCCTGCCAGCAGCACGATCATCGCGCTGGCGGTGCAGATGATGATGGTATCGACGAAGACGCCAATCATCTGCACGATGCCCTGGGAGGCCGGGTGAGGAGGCCAGGAGGCAGCCGCCGCGGCGGCATTGGGGGTGGAGCCCATGCCCGCTTCGTTGGAAAACATCCCGCGCTGAAAACCGGCCGTCAGGGCCTGGCTCAGGGTATAGCCTAGCGCACCGGCGGCGGCTTCGCGCCAGCCAAAGGCGCTTTTAACGATCAGGGTAAAGACCGCCGGTAGCTGGTCGGCATGCCAGGCGCAGACCACCATGCTGGCGACCACCCAAAGCAGCGCCATCACCGGCACCATCCACTGCATCAGCCGGGCGACGCCCTTCATGCCGGTCACGATCACCGCCAGGGTGAAGAGAGCCATCACGCCGCCGGTGACGATTTCCGGGCAGTTGAAGGCGAAACGCAGGGCGTGGGCAACGGAGTGGGCCTGAACGGTATTAAAGATCAGCCCGTAGGCGACGAGTAAAAAGAGTGAAAACAGCACGCCCATCCAGCGCATGCCCAGGCCGCGGGCCATATACCAGGCCGGGCCGCCGCGAAACTGCCCCTGCTTATCCGCTTCCTTATACAGCTGGGCCAGCGAGCACTCGGCAAAGGAGGTCGCCATGCCGATGATGGCGGTCATCCACATCCAGAAGATAGCCCCGGGGCCGCCCGCCGAAATCGCCAGCGCCACCCCGGCCAAATTGCCGCTGCCAACCCGGGCCGCCAGGCTGGTGCAGAGCGCCTGAAACGAGGTTAAACCTCCGGGCTGGGGGCTCAGGCTATTTTTCAGATTAGTGCGCAGTTGGGGAATGGAGCGAAATTGAATAAAACCGCAGCGAAAAGTGAACCAGATCCCTGCCGCAAACAGCAGGTAAATCATGACCGAACCCCACAAAATTTCATTAATAAACGACAGATAATCAGGCATTAACGTCCCTCTTGTTGATGCCAAAGTGCATAGGTAATCGCTACTAATGAGTGAGTAAACAAGTAATTAGCAGTCAGTAATTTTGTCGAGTTTATCACAGGATCCTTCAGCGCATTGTCTGCGGTTGCGCTGACCTTCCGTCGTGTTATCATCAGGGCAGACCGGTTACATCCCCCTAACAAGTAAACCTGTCATTTTTCCGTTTCTGGCATTTAGCTGGTAACGCGAATTATCCAGGGCAAGTTAAAGAGAAACACTATCATGACGGATAAATTAACCTCCCTTCGTCAGTTCACGACTGTTGTCGCTGACACCGGAGATATCGCGGCAATGAAGTTGTACCAGCCGCAGGATGCCACAACGAACCCTTCTCTGATCCTTAACGCCGCACAGATCCCTGAATACCGCAAACTGATCGACGACGCCGTTGCCTGGGCGAAAAGCCAGAGCAGCGATCGTGCACAGCAGGTTGTGGATGCTACCGACAAGCTGGCGGTAAACATCGGTCTGGAAATTCTGAAGCTGGTTCCGGGCCGTATTTCTACCGAAGTGGATGCGCGTCTGTCCTACGACACCGACGCGTCCATCGCCAAAGCCAAACGCCTGATCAAACTGTACAACGATGCTGGCATCAGTAACGACCGTATCCTGATCAAACTGGCTTCCACCTGGCAGGGCATCCGCGCTGCAGAACAGCTGGAAAAAGAAGGCATCAACTGTAACCTGACCCTGCTGTTCTCCTTCGCCCAGGCGCGTGCCTGTGCAGAAGCGGGCGTGTTCCTGATCTCTCCATTCGTGGGCCGTATTCTTGACTGGTACAAATCCAATACCGACAAGAAAGAGTACGCGGCGTCTGAAGATCCGGGCGTGGTTTCCGTTACCGAGATTTACGAGTACTACAAACAGCACGGTTATGAAACCGTGGTGATGGGCGCAAGCTTCCGTAACGTGGGCGAAATCCTGGAACTGGCTGGCTGTGACCGCCTGACCATCGCCCCTGCGCTGCTGAAAGAGCTGGCAGAAAGCGAAGGTGCAATCGAGCGTAAGCTGAGCTTCAGCGGCGAAGTGAAAGCCCGTCCTGAGCGCATCACTGAATCCGAATTCCTGTGGCAGCACAACCAGGATCCAATGGCCGTAGACAAACTGGCGGACGGTATCCGTAAGTTTGCTATCGACCAGGAAAAACTGGAAAAAATGATCGGCGAACTGCTGTAATCATTCCTGCGTGACCGGGCTCCCGGTCACGCTACTTCTCTTGTTCCCTGTCTGAATCCCCCTGCTGCGTGTATCATTCCCTCAATCTGTATTGTTTGAATGGAATGGATATGAATACCTTACGCATTGGCTTAGTTTCCGTCTCAGATCGCGCCTCCAGCGGTGTCTATGAAGATAAAGGCATTCCCGCGCTGGAAGCCTGGCTGGCTTCTGCCCTGACCACCCCTTTTGAAGTGCAAACCCGCTTGATCCCGGATGAGCAGGCGATCATAGAGCAAACCCTCTGTGAACTGGTTGATGAGATGAGCTGCCACCTGGTGCTGACCACCGGCGGTACCGGTCCGGCACGTCGCGACGTGACGCCGGATGCGACCCTTGCCGTTGCCGATCGGGAAATGCCGGGCTTTGGCGAGCAAATGCGCCAGATCAGCCTGCGCTTCGTGCCGACGGCGATCCTCTCCCGCCAGGTAGGGGTGATCCGCAAACAAGCCCTGATCCTCAACTTACCGGGCCAGCCGAAATCGATTAAAGAGACGCTGGAAGGGGTGAAAGAGGCCGACGGTAAAGTGGTAGTGGCGGGTATCTTCGCCAGTGTACCTTATTGTGTACAGCTGCTTGAGGGGCCTTACGTCGAAACAGATCCGCAGGTAGTAGCAGCTTTTCGCCCGAAAAGCGCGAGACGTGAAACAATCTCCTGAAATTAACAATAATGTGACATAAGCTGTAACGACAGTAGCGAGCTAATTGATTTACGGTATAGTAATTTTTTCTTTACGATTACTGTAAATATAACTCAACAACTCAGCCCATAATGGTTCGCTATGTCACATTACAACCGGCCTCTCAATCGTCAGGATTATAAGACTCTCACGCTGGCCGCACTCGGCGGCGCGCTGGAGTTTTATGACTTCATCATTTTCGTCTTTTTCGCGGCGGTCGTCGGGGCGCTGTTCTTCCCGGCTGACATCCCTGAATGGCTACGTCAGGTGCAGACCTTCGGCATTTTTGCCGCCGGGTATCTGGCGCGCCCGCTGGGCGGCATCGTGATGGCCCACTTCGGCGATCTGGTGGGACGCAAAAAGATGTTTACCCTCAGCATCCTGCTGATGGCGGTCCCGACCCTCGCTATTGGCCTGCTGCCAACTTATGCCTCGATGGGCATTATCGCTCCGGTGTTGCTGCTGCTGATGCGGATCCTGCAGGGGGCGGCGATTGGCGGTGAAGTGCCCGGTGCCTGGGTATTTGTGGCGGAGCATGTACCGGCCCGGCGGATCGGCATTGCCTGCGGGACGCTGACCGCCGGGCTGACGGTCGGTATTCTGCTGGGCTCGGTGGTGGCGACGCTGGTCAACACCAGCATGACCCAACAGGCGGTGCACGACTGGGGCTGGCGTATACCGTTCCTGCTGGGCGGTGCCTTTGGTCTGGTGGCAATGTATCTGCGCCGCTGGCTGCAGGAGACGCCGGTCTTCCTCGAAATGCAGCAGCGCAAGGCGCTGGCGCAGGAGCTGCCGGTCAAAGCGGTAGTGGTGCGGCACAGAAAAGCGGTGGTGGTCTCGATGCTGCTCACCTGGCTGCTGTCGGCAGGCATTGTAGTGGTGATTTTGATGTCGCCGGTCTGGCTGCAAAAGCAGTACGGCTTTGCGCCAGCGGTAACACTGCAGGCCAACAGTATCGCGACCATTATGCTGTGCTTCGGCTGTCTGATTGCCGGGCTGGCGGTAGATCGTATCGGTTCCAGCCTGACCTTTATTATCGGCAGCCTGCTGCTGGCCGGGTCAAGCTGGGCGTTCTACCACCTGGCGGGCAGCCATCCTGAGCAGCTGTTCCTGCTGTACGGCATGGTCGGCCTGTGCGTCGGCGTGGTGGGCGCTGTCCCTTACGTGATGGTGCGCGCCTTCCCGCCGGAAGTGCGCTTCACCGGGATCTCTTTCTCGTATAACGTCTCGTACGCCATCTTCGGCGGGCTGACGCCGATTGCCGTTACCCTGTTGATGGGCGTGTCGCCAATGGCACCCGCCTGGTACGTGCTGGCGCTCTCATTGATGGGGCTGGCGTTAGGCATCTGGCTGCGCCAGAAGCCCGTAGAAGCACCGGTCCTCGCCGGATAACAAAAAGGCCGGGCAATATGCCCGGCCTTTTTGTCAGTGCGAAGGGGTAAAGCTCAGGACGATGTTGTCATCCGGAATGTGGGTAAAGTCTTTGATAATGGCGTGGTAATCCGCCAGCGGATCCACATCCTCAAACAGCGTTGGGTAGAAAATTTTGCTCAGCGTCTCAATGGCGACGATGTTGTACGGGTTGTTATAGAAGTGATGATAGAGCGCCCCGGTGTGGCCTTGCGCGACCGCCGGAATGCTGGCAACGCCCTGACGCGTCAGCAGGGCGTTAAAGGCGGCGCTGACATCCTCTGCCGGGACGTTATAGCCAAACGGGATAATCGCCGTACCTTTGCCCGGACGTTTTGAGCCGGTCATCAGATAGTAATCCGGATTCAGGGAGATAATCTTCTCCACCGCGATATTCCCGGTTGCCCCCGGCAGCAGCTGCGAGCCGATGTTGGTTCCGCCTGCGGCTTCAACCAGCCCGCCCCAGCCGTTACGCGCATGGGTGAAGCAGCAGCCGTTATCCAGCCCGCCGACACCCGCAATGGGCTCGATAAAGACCAGCGGTTTTTTGCTGGCCGTTGCCAGTCGCTGGTGGATTTTATCCAGACGCTGCTGATAGAAATCAATATAGGCCTGCGCGCGGTCGGTTTGGCCCATCACCTTACCCAGCAGGGCAATACTCGGCAGGGTGTTCTCCACCGGGTGCAGTTCGTAATCCACGAAGATCACCGGGATATGCAGGGCTTCGAGCTTCGCCAGCACGCCGGTCTGCACCAGCGACGGCTTAGCGCGCAGCTGGGCAATCATCAGGTCAGGCTGGCGGGAGATCACCGTTTCGAGATCGACATTGCCCTGGTCGGAAAACATCATGTCGAGGATCTTTTCCGCCTCCGGCCACTTACGCTTCAGCACGTTCCAGGTTTCGGTGTCCTGCTTTTTCGGCAGGTTGTTCCACGCCACCACTTTGGCAAAGGGGTTATCGCGCTCCAGCAGGGCCAGGGTGAAGATGTCGCGTCCGTCCTGCAGAATGATGCGCTGCGGTTCGTGTTCAACGGTGACCGTGCGGTTATCCAGATCTTTCACCGTCACCGGCCAGCTCTGCGCCTGGGCGAGTAAAGGTGAAAGTAACAGTGCCAGACCGCCTGCAGCGGCAATGAGTTTTTTCAGCGTCATGTTTTCCCCATCTTCTTCTTATGGTGTTAACCCGTCGACCACCACATGCGGCAGCCCCCGGGAACAGTATTCAACCCGGCCATCCACGCCGTAGACCGTCGCCAGATTGGCAGGGGTGACAACCTCACCCGGCAGGCCGCTGGCAATCAGCTCGCCGCCTTTCAGCATCAGGGCAAAATTCGCATGGCGCAGAGCAATGTTGATGTCGTGGATCACCACGACCGTGACGATATTGCGCAGCCGCGTTTCGCGGGCGACGATATCCATCACATGGAACTGGTAGTTGAGGTCGAGGGCGCTTAAGGGTTCATCCAGCAACAGCAGATCCGGTTCGCGGATCAGCGACTGGGCAAGGCCAATCAGCTGTTTTTGCCCGCCGGAGAGCTGGTCGAGAAAGCTCATCGCCAGATGGGCAACGCCCAGTTTTTCCAGAATGGAATACGCTTCCTGCTCAACATTCAGACCAGCAGGGCTGCCGCTGGCCCGACGGGCGACGATGACCGACTCCAGCGCATGCAGATGCACCCCCTGCGGCAGGGATTGCGGCAGATAAACCACTTTTTGCGCCCGCTTTGCCGCAGGCAGGGTCATCAGATCTTCGCCGTTGAGCTGCAACTCTCCCTGAGCGGGGTTCAGGTCAGCCAGGGCGCGCAGCAGGGTGGATTTGCCCGAGCCGTTCGGCCCCAGCAGGGCGGTGATCTGCCCGCGAGGGAGCAGAGGCGTGCTCAGCCCACTGATGATCTTTTTCTTGCGATAGCCGGTATGCAGATCGCAGACGCGCAGGCCGTCGGTCATACGTTCCCCCGGTTGCGAATAATGATGCTGAGGAAGAACGGCACGCCCACCAGTGAGGTGACAATGCCCACGGGAATAATGACGCCGGGAACGATGTTCTTGGAACATACCGAGGCCAGCGAGAGCACCAGCGCGCCAATCAGCATGCTACCGGGGAGATAAAACCGGTGATCTTCGCCAAACATCATGCGCGCGATATGCGGCGCCACCAGGCCGATAAAACCGACCGGGCCGACGAAGGCGACCGTCAGGGCCGAGATAATACTGATGCGTAACAGCGTCGCCAGGCGCAGCTTTTTCACGTTGATGCCAAAGCTGACGGCCCGATCTTCTCCCAGCCGCAGCGCCGTCAGTTTCCAGGCGTTCTTCAACGACAGCGGGACGATAATCAGCAGCGCTACGGCGAGGATCGCCAGCTTATCCCACGAGGCCCTCGCCAGGCTGCCCATGGTCCAGAAGACCAGCCCCTGCAGGGTATCTTCGCTGGCCACGAACTGCAGGATGGAAATCAGCGCGTTAAAGGTAAAGACCAGGGCGATCCCAAACAGCACCACGCCGGAGGTCGCCACGCGGGTCCAGCGGCTGATGCCGTCCAGAATAAAGCAGGCCAGCAGGGCAAAGACAAAGGCATTCGCCGGGATGAACCACTTATCGGCAATGCCGGGAATGCCTAAACCGAGCACAATCGCCAGCACGGCACCGAAGGAGGCGGCAGACGACACGCCCAGCGTAAACGGGCTGGCGAGCGGGTTATTGAGGATGGTCTGCATCTCGGCTCCGGCCAGCCCGAGCGCCATGCCGACGGCCACGGCCATCAGGGCGAACGGTAGCCGCAGCTCCCAGACGATCACCCGCGTTCCGGCGTCGGCCGCGGCGGAGTTGACTAATGTATGCCAGAGGGTAGAAACGGAGATGCCTGACGGGCCGAGCGTGAAGTCGAGGATCAGAGAGCAAATAATAAAGAAGAACAGCACCCCTGCCAGGGCAAAGCGCCGGGCGAGAACCTTACGGTAATGGGACGCGATAATGGATTCGCCAGTTTGATCGCTGGCGGCAAGGCTGGAATTCATCAGTTAACCTTATGCAACACAACAGAATCGTTTCATCCCCTTGCGTTCCATGTCATGTGCTACCTGATATCCATTATCCGGGATGCGCCGGGTCACACTAATCGCAATGATAATGCTTATCAATTGAATGAGGTGATTATTGTCATCCCGTTTATTAATCGTTTCTGTTGTGGCGGAAAATTGACCGGCTTAAACGAGAAGGGGTATTCACAGGGGGGATTTCGTGCCCGCAGGGCGGGCACGAAGGGGATCAGCGTTTTTCACCAATCGGCAGAACGGTGCGACCGAACTGCTCGTTCAGCACTTCACCCATCGCCAGGTAGATGGCGCTGGCGCCGCAGACCAGGCCAATCCAGCCCGCCACGTGAATAATGGACTCGCCGTTATCCACCAGGTGGCCCACACACAGCAGGGCGAACAGCACGGTCAGGCTCAGGAACACGAACTGCAGCGCACGGTTGCCCACCAGGGTGCCGAAGAACATGAACAGCGTGAAGACGCCCCACAGGCCCAGATAAACGCCCAGGAACTGCGGATTCGCCGCCTCGGTCAGACCCATTTTCGGCATCAGCAGAATGGCGACCAGAGTCAGCCAGAAAGAGCCGTAAGAGGTGAATGCGGTTAAACCGAAGGTATTGCCTTTCTTATATTCCAGCAGGCCCGCGAAGATCTGTGCGATACCGCCGTAAAAAATGCCCATCGCCAGGATAATGCCGTCCATCGGGAACATCCCGATATTGTGCAGGTTCAGCAGAATGGTGGTCATGCCAAAACCCATCAGGCCCAGCGGAGCCGGATTAGCCAACTTAGTGTTGCCCATAAGTCCTCAAAAAAATCATCATTAATATGGTGAAATGGTGAATCCCACGCCAATTCTCCCTGGCGGGGCGCGGCATCATAATGGGCGCCATCAACGCCGTCTATGATCTAATCAGGGTGAAATTAAAAATTTTTTTATCCTTCCCCCTTGATGGATGCCGTTGCGACCCCATCTTGTAGTCAACCGCAGTGTGTGGACCTGAAAAAATTCAAATCTGGACAGTTGAAAAAGCACCTTCTGCCCTTATTACAGGTACACAACCACATGTTGACTGAATTTTTAGTGGAGACGTTTAGATGGGTAAAATTATTGGTATCGACCTGGGTACTACCAACTCTTGTGTAGCGATTATGGATGGCACCACTGCACGTGTGCTGGAGAACGCCGAGGGCGATCGCACCACGCCTTCTATCATTGCTTATACCCAGGATGGTGAAACTCTGGTTGGTCAGCCGGCTAAACGTCAGGCAGTGACAAACCCGCAAAACACCCTGTTTGCGATCAAACGCCTGATTGGCCGTCGCTTCCAGGACGAAGAAGTGCAGCGTGATGAAGCCATCATGCCGTACAAAATCATCGGCGCTGAGAATGGCGACGCATGGATTGACGTTAAAGGTCAGAAAATGGCACCGCCGCAGATCTCTGCTGAAGTGCTGAAAAAAATGAAGAAAACGGCTGAAGATTACCTGGGCGAACCGGTAACTGAAGCGGTTATCACCGTACCTGCATACTTCAACGATGCTCAGCGTCAGGCAACCAAAGACGCCGGCCGTATCGCGGGTCTGGAAGTCAAACGTATCATCAACGAACCAACCGCAGCGGCACTGGCTTACGGTCTGGATAAAGAAGTCGGCAACCGTACTATCGCGGTATACGACCTCGGTGGCGGTACTTTCGATATCTCTATTATCGAAATCGACGAAGTTGACGGCGAAAAAACCTTCGAAGTTCTGGCGACCAACGGTGATACCCACCTGGGTGGTGAAGACTTCGACAGCCGTATGATCAACTACCTCGTTGACGAGTTTAAGAAAGATCAGGGCATTGACCTGCGTAACGACCCGCTGGCAATGCAGCGCCTGAAAGAAGCCGCAGAAAAAGCGAAAATTGAGCTCTCTTCTGCGCAGCAGACCGACGTGAACCTGCCGTACATCACTGCAGACGCGACCGGTCCAAAACACATGAACATCAAAGTGACTCGCGCGAAACTGGAAAGCCTGGTTGAAGACCTGGTTAACCGTTCCATCGAGCCGCTGAAAGTAGCTCTGCAGGATGCAGGTCTGTCCGTATCCGAAATTCAGGACGTTATCCTGGTGGGTGGTCAGACGCGTATGCCAATGGTTCAGAAGAAAGTGGCTGAATTCTTTGGTAAAGAGCCACGTAAAGACGTTAACCCGGACGAAGCCGTTGCAATCGGTGCTGCCGTTCAGGGTGGCGTTCTGACTGGTGAAGTTAAAGACGTACTGCTGCTGGACGTTACCCCGCTGTCTCTGGGTATCGAAACCATGGGCGGTGTGATGACGGCGCTGATCGCCAAAAACACCACTATCCCTACCAAGCACAGCCAGGTGTTCTCTACCGCGGAAGACAACCAGTCTGCGGTAACCATCCATGTGCTGCAGGGCGAGCGTAAACGTGCCGCAGACAACAAAGATCTGGGTCAGTTTAACCTCGATGGTATTAGCCCGGCGCCGCGCGGTATGCCACAGATCGAAGTCACCTTCGACATCGATGCTGACGGTATCCTGCACGTTTCCGCGAAGGACAAAAACAGCGGTAAAGAGCAGAAGATCACCATCAAGGCCTCTTCCGGTCTGAACGAAGAAGAGATCCAGAAAATGGTTCGCGAAGCGGAAGCTAACGCCGAGTCTGACCGTAAGTTCGAAGAGCTGGTTCAGACGCGTAACCAGGGTGACCATCTGCTGCACAGCACCCGTAAGCAGGTTGAAGAAGCCGGCGACAAACTGCCAGCTGACGACAAAACCGCTATCGAGTCTGCGCTGAGCGCGCTGGAAGCGTCCCTGAAAGGCGAAGACAAAGCTGATATCGAAGCGAAAATGCAGGCGCTGGCTCAGGTTTCCGAGAAGCTGATGGAGATCGCCCAGCAGCAACACGCACAGCAGCAGGCTGGCGCGGGTGCTGACGCTTCTGCAAATAACGCGAAAGATGACGACGTTGTCGACGCAGAGTTTGAAGAAGTGAAAGATAAAAAATAATCGCCCTTTGAACGGGTAATACACTGGCACGGGCGAAGAGGTTTCCTCTCCGCCCGTGCACGCATGTTAGGGGCAGATAATACAAGATGGCTAAGCAAGACTATTACGAGATTTTAGGCGTTTCCAAAACAGCGGAAGAGCGTGAAATCAAAAAGGCGTATAAGCGCCTGGCCATGAAATTTCACCCGGACCGCAATCAGGGTGACAAAGAGGCCGAAGCCAAGTTTAAAGAGATCAAAGAAGCCTACGAAATCCTGACCGATGCCCAGAAGCGTGCGGCATACGATCAGTACGGTCATGCTGCGTTTGAACAGGGCGGCATGGGCGGCGGCGGCGGATTTGGTGGCGGCGGCGCAGATTTCAGCGATATTTTTGGTGACGTCTTTGGCGACATCTTCGGCGGCGGTCGCGGTCGTCAGCGTGCGGCTCGTGGCGCAGACCTGCGTTACAACATGGAGCTGTCGCTGGAAGAGGCCGTACGCGGCGTAACGAAAGAGATCCGCATTCCGACCCTGGAAGAGTGCGACATCTGCCACGGCAGCGGTGCGAAAGTGGGTACCAAGCCACAGACCTGCCCAACCTGTCACGGTTCCGGCCAGGTACAGATGCGCCAGGGCTTCTTTGCCGTGCAGCAGAGCTGTCCGCACTGTCAGGGCCGCGGTACGCTGATCAAGGATCCGTGCAACAAGTGCCACGGCCATGGTCGCGTTGAGAAGACCAAAACCTTGTCCGTTAAAATTCCGGCAGGTGTGGATACCGGCGATCGTATTCGTCTGTCTGGTGAGGGCGAAGCGGGTGAGCACGGCGCACCGGCAGGCGATCTGTACGTTCAGGTGCAGGTGAAGCAGCACGCGATTTTCGAACGTGAAGGCAACAACCTGTACTGCGAAGTGCCGATCAACTTTGCGATGGCAGCGATGGGCGGTGAAATTGAAGTGCCAACCCTCGACGGTCGCGTAAACCTGAAAGTGCCTGGCGAAACCCAGACCGGCAAGCTGTTCCGCATGCGCGGTAAAGGCGTGAAATCGGTGCGTGGCGGCGCGCAGGGCGACCTGCTGTGTCGCGTGGTAGTAGAAACCCCGGTCGGCCTGAATGAAAAACAGAAGCAGCTGCTGCGAGAGTTGCAGGAGAGCTTTGGCGGCCCAACGGGTGAGAACAACAGCCCGCGCTCCAAAAGCTTCTTTGATGGCGTGAAAAAATTCTTTGACGATTTGACTCGCTAATCGGTGAGCTGACGTTATTCTCAAAGCCCGGAAGCGATTCCGGGCTTTTTTATGGCTGAAAAGATAGCTCGGAAAAAGCGAGCTCATCCTCAATATTAACCTGCTTTTGCCGATGAATATCCGCGAGTATGATGGTTTTAACGAGGGATTGTCGTAAAGAGAGAGAGTAAAAGTGAAACTTCTGCATCGTTTTTTCCAGAATGAGGCCTCCGGTGGCATCATTCTTATTCTGGCCGCAGCGCTCGCAATGCTGCTGGCTAACCTGGGCGTTACCCGCGATCTGTATCACGCTTTTCTGGAAACTCCCGTTGAACTTCGCGTCGGCGTGCTGGAAATCAACAAGAACATGCTGCTGTGGATCAACGATGCGCTGATGGCGGTCTTTTTCATGCTGGTGGGGCTGGAGGTGAAGCGTGAGCTGGTTCAGGGCTCACTGGCCAGCCGTCAGCGCGCGGCGTTTCCGGTGATAGCCGCCATCGGCGGAATGGTGATACCGGCGCTGATCTACCTGGCCTTTAACTGGCAGGATCCCGTTGCCCGCCACGGCTGGGCGATCCCGGCCGCAACGGACATCGCTTTTGCGCTGGGGGTTCTGGCCCTGCTGGGCAACCGCGTGCCGATGGCGCTAAAAATCTTCCTGATGGCGCTGGCGATCATTGATGACCTGGGCGCGATTATCATTATCGCCCTGTTCTACACCAGCGAGCTGTCGGTATTGTCGCTGGGCGTCGCGGCGGCTGCTATTGTGGCGCTGGCGCTGCTAAATATCTTCAATGTCCGTCGGATCGGCATCTATGTGCTGGTGGGGATGGTGCTGTGGACGGCGGTACTGAAATCGGGCGTGCACGCCACTCTGGCCGGGGTAATTATCGGCTTCTTCGTGCCGCTGAAGTCGCAGGAGGGCAAATCTCCGGCAAAACAGTTAGAGCATGTTCTGCATCCGTGGGTTGCCTTTATGATCCTGCCGCTGTTTGCCTTTGCTAACGCGGGCGTCTCCCTGGAGGGGGTCACCTTCGGTGGGTTGACGTCGATGTTGCCGCTGGGGATCATCGCCGGTCTGTTTATTGGCAAGCCGCTGGGCATCAGCCTCTTCTGCTGGCTGGCGCTGAAACTGAAGCTGGCCTCGTTGCCGCACGGCACCACCTGGCGGCAGATTATGGCCGTTGGCGTGCTGTGCGGGATCGGCTTTACGATGTCGATCTTTATCTCGACGCTGGCGTTTGGCCCGCATGCCCCGGAACTTATCGTCTGGGCTAAACTGGGTATTCTGACCGGGTCGCTGCTGGCAGCGTTTATTGGCTATGCCTTACTGAAAATGAAATTGTCGGGGCAGGTGCATCCGGCGTAACGGAACGTCGGGAGGGCAGGCCGCCCTCCCGTAAACACTATCAGGGAGCGAGGATCGCATGTCTCATCTTAACTACAACCATCTGTATTACTTCTGGCATGTCTATAAAGAGGGCTCGGTTGTCGGCGCTGCAGAGGCGCTCTACCTGACGCCGCAGACGATTACCGGGCAGATCAAAGCCCTGGAAGAGCGGCTGCAGGGGAAGTTATTCAAGCGTAAGGGAAGGGGGATCGAACCCAGCGAGCTTGGAGAGTTGGTATTTCGCTACGCCGACAAAATGTTCACCCTGAGCCAGGAGATGCTCGATATCGTCAATTACCGTAAGGAGTCGAACCTGCTCTTTGACGTCGGTGTCGCGGATGCGCTGTCAAAACGGCTGGTCAGCGGCGTATTGGATGCAGCGGTGGTTGAGGATGAACAGATCCACCTGCGCTGTTTTGAGTCCACCCACGAGATGCTGCTGGAGCAACTGAGCCAGCATAAGCTGGACATGATTATCTCCGACTGCCCCATCGACTCCACCCAGCAGGAAGGGCTGTTCTCAGTGAAGATAGGCGAGTGCGGCGTCAGCTTCTGGTGCATCAACCCGCCGCCGGAGAAACCCTTCCCGGCCTGTCTGGAGGAGCGCCGTCTGCTGGTGCCTGGGCGACGTTCCATGCTCGGACGCAAGCTGCTGAACTGGTTTAACTCGCAGGGGTTGAATGTAGAAATTTTGGGGGAGTTCGATGATGCGGCGTTGATGAAGGCCTTTGGCGAAGCGCACAACGCCATCTTCGTTGCCCCGACGCTTTACGCGCAGGATCTCTATACGGACACCAGGATCACGGAGATTGGCAGGGTAGATAACGTCATGGAGGAGTATCACGCGATATTTGCCGAAAGGATGATTCAGCATCCGGCAGTACAGCGTATCTGTAACCGTGACTACTCGGCGCTGTTTACGGCACCGGCAATCTGAAGGCATAAAAAAACCCGCGTTAAGCGGGTTCTTTAAACAAGCAACAACAAGTGGCGATTAAGCCAGTTTGCTGATCTGCGCGGTCAGGTTTGCTTTATGACGCGCTGCTTTGTTTTTGTGGATCAGGCCCTTAGCAGCCTGACGATCCACGATTGGTTGCATTTCGTTAAATGCGTTCTGCGCTGCAGCTTTGTCGCCTGCTTCGATTGCTGCGTATACTTTCTTGATGAAAGTACGCATCATAGAGCGACGGCTTGCGTTGTGCTTACGAGCCTTTTCAGACTGAACGGCACGTTTCTTAGCTGATTTGATATTAGCCAAGTCCAACTCCCAAATATGATCTATGTGGACAATTCAAAGGCCGAGGAATATGCCCTCTTTGCCTTCTTTTGTCAATGGATTTGTGCAAATAAGCGCCGTTAATGAGCGACGCTATGTTACGTAGTGATGGCGCAGGATTCTACCAGCTTGTCTCTCCTGAATACAGCTTTTCGACACAAAAAATCGTCATCTACTGACAGATTTTTTCGCTGTGAAAGCTAACCCTGATGAAATCATTACGGCTTTCTGTTTTGCGTGAACAATCGCCGGTTAACCTTAACCGCTGTACAAGGTATACTTTGGCGATTTTCACTGTTTTGAGCCAGTCATGAAGCTGATACGCGGCATACATAATCTCAGTCAGGCCCCGCATGGGTGTGTGCTGACTATTGGTAATTTCGACGGCGTGCATCGTGGACATCAGGTGCTGTTGCAGGGGTTACGTGAAGAGGGGCGGGCACGAGGTCTGCCGGTAGTAGTCATGATTTTTGAGCCGCAGCCGCTGGAGCTTTTTGCCAGCGAGAAGGCGCCTGCGCGCCTGACCCGCCTGCGTGAAAAGTTACGTTACCTGGCGCAGTGCGGCGTGGACTACGTCCTGTGCGTCCGTTTTGATCGGCGTTTCGCCGCCCTGACGGCACAAAATTTTGTCAGCGACCTGTTGGTTGATCGCCTTGGCGTGCGCTTTCTGGCGGTGGGAGATGATTTCCGCTTTGGCGCTGGTCGTCAGGGGGATTTCTTGCTATTACAGAAGGCTGGCCTGGAGTATGGCTTTGACGTCACCAGTACCCAGACCTTCTGCGAAGGCGGCGTACGTATCAGCAGTACGGCAGTACGCCAGGCACTGGCTGAAGACGATCTGGATGCCGCCGCAACGCTGCTCGGACGCCCGTTCTCTATTTCCGGGCGCGTCGTGCATGGCGATGAGTTGGGCCGCACCATTGGTTTCCCTACGGCGAACTTACCGCTGCGCCGTCAGGTTTCCCCGGTAAAAGGGGTCTATGCGGTAGAAGTGACGGGGCTGGGCGATAAGCCTCTGCCCGGCGTGGCCAATATTGGTACCCGTCCGACAGTGGCTGGCGTACGCCAGCAGCTCGAAGTGCATTTGCTGGACGTTGTAATGGACCTCTATGGTCGCCATATAGATGTAATCCTGCGTAAAAAAATACGCAATGAGCAGCGATTCGCCTCGCTTGATGAGCTGAAAGCGCAAATCGCGAGAGATGAATTAACAGCCCGCGAAATTTTTGGGCTATCAAACCCGGCTTAATGCCTGAGATATAAATACGGAACCGAGAATCTGATGAGTGACTATAAATCAACCCTGAATTTGCCGGAAACAGGGTTCCCGATGCGCGGCGACCTCGCCAAGCGTGAACCGGGAATGCTGGCGCGTTGGACCGATGATGACCTGTACGGCATCATCCGTGCAGCCAAAAAAGGCAAAAAAACCTTCATTCTGCATGATGGCCCTCCTTATGCGAATGGCAGCATTCATATTGGTCACTCTGTAAACAAGATTCTCAAAGACATTATCGTGAAGTCCAAAGGCCTCACGGGCTTTGACTCGCCTTACGTTCCAGGCTGGGACTGCCACGGTCTGCCGATCGAGCTGAAGGTCGAGCAGGAATTCGGTAAGCCGGGCGAGAAGTTCACCGCCGCTGAATTCCGCGCCAAATGCCGCGAATACGCCGCGACCCAAGTTGACGGCCAGCGTGAAGACTTTATCCGTCTGGGCGTGCTGGGCGACTGGTCGCACCCGTACCTGACCATGGACTTCAAAACCGAAGCCAACATCATCCGTGCGCTGGGCAAAATCATCGGCAACGGCCACCTGCACAAAGGCGCTAAGCCGGTGCACTGGTGCGTGGACTGCCGCTCTGCGCTGGCTGAGGCGGAAGTTGAGTATTACGACAAAACCTCTCCGTCCATCGACGTGGCCTTTGAAGGCGTCGATCAGGATGCGCTGCAGGGCAAATTTGGTCTGCCGGCCGTCAACGGCCCAATCTCGCTGGTGATCTGGACCACTACCCCGTGGACCCTGCCTGCCAACCGCGCGATCTCCCTCTCTGCGGAGTTCGAATATGCGCTGGTACAGGTGGAAGGCCGCGCGCTGATCCTGGCGAAAGATTTGGTGGAGAGCGTGCTGAAACGCGCAAACATCACCGATTACAGCATTCTGGGTACCGTTAAAGGTGCCGAGCTGGAGCATTTGCGCTTTAAGCATCCGTTTCTCGATTTCGATGTGCCAGCGATTCTGGGCGAACACGTCACCCTGGAAGCAGGTACCGGTGCGGTGCATACCGCCGGTGGCCACGGCCCGGACGACTACACTATCAGCCTGAAATACGGTCTGGAGATCGCTAACCCGGTTGGCCCGGACGGCGCGTACCTGGCCGGGACGTACCCGACCCTGGACGGCATCAACGTCTTCAAAGCCAACGACATCATCGTCAACATGCTGCGTGACAACGGCTCGCTGCTGCACGTTGAAAAAATGCAGCACAGCTATCCGTGCTGCTGGCGTCACAAGACTCCGATCATCTTCCGTGCGACCCCGCAGTGGTTTGTCAGCATGGATCAGAAAGGCCTGCGCGCGCAGTCGCTTTCTGAGATCAAAGGCGTGCAGTGGATCCCGGACTGGGGCCAGGCGCGTATCGAATCCATGGTGGCCAACCGTCCTGACTGGTGTATCTCCCGTCAGCGTACCTGGGGCGTGCCGATGTCTCTGTTCGTGCATAAAGAGACCCAGGAACTGCATCCGAACACTCTGGAACTGATGGAAGAAGTGGCGAAGCGCGTCGAAGTGGACGGCATTCAGGCGTGGTGGGATCTCGACTCCCGCGACATCCTGGGCGCTGACGCGGACAACTACGAGAAAGTGCCGGATACTCTGGACGTGTGGTTCGACTCCGGGTCTACGCACTCCTCCGTGGTTGACGTGCGTCCTGAGTTTGCCGGTCACGCTGCCGATATGTATCTGGAAGGTTCTGACCAACACCGTGGCTGGTTCATGTCATCCCTGATGATCTCCACCGCCATGAAGGGCAAGGCACCTTACCGTCAGGTACTGACCCACGGCTTCACCGTCGATGGTCAGGGCCGCAAGATGTCCAAATCTATCGGCAACACCGTTTCGCCGCAGGACGTGATGAACAAGCTGGGCGCAGACATCCTGCGTCTGTGGGTGGCATCAACTGACTACACCGGCGAAATGGCAGTGTCCGATGAGATCCTGAAACGTGCCGCCGACAGCTATCGTCGTATCCGTAACACCGCGCGCTTCCTGCTGGCGAACCTGAACGGGTTCGATCCGGCAAAAGACATGGTGAAACCGGAAGAGATGGTGGTGCTGGATCGCTGGGCAGTAGGCTGCGCGAAAGCGGCGCAGGAAGATATCCTGAAAGCCTACGAATCTTACGACTTCCATGAAGTGGTGCAGCGCCTGATGCGCTTCTGCTCCATCGAGATGGGCTCGTTCTACCTCGACATCATTAAAGACCGCCAGTACACCGCCAAAGCGGACAGCGTGGCGCGTCGTAGCTGCCAGACCGCACTGTTCCATATCGCGGAAGCACTGGTGCGCTGGATGGCACCGATCATGTCCTTCACTGCGGATGAGATCTGGGGCTACCTGCCAGGCGATCGTGAGAAGTATGTCTTCACCGGCGAGTGGTACCAGGGTCTGTTTGGCCTGGCCGAAACCGAAGCCATGAACGACGGCTTCTGGGACGAGCTGCTGAAAGTGCGTGGCGAAGTGAACAAGGTGATCGAGCAGGCGCGTGCCGACAAGAAAGTGGGCGGCTCTCTGGAAGCGGCAGTAACCCTGTACGCAGAACCTGAGCTGGCGGCGAAACTGACGGCGCTGGGCGATGAATTACGATTTGTCCTGTTGACCTCCGGTGCGAATGTTGCGGATTATGCCGACGCGAGCGCTGATGCCCAGCAGAGCGAACTGCTCAAAGGGCTGAAAGTGGCGCTGGTGAAAGCCGATGGTGAGAAATGCCCGCGTTGCTGGCATTACACTACCGATGTCGGCAAGGTGGCGGAACACGCAGAGATCTGCGGACGCTGTGTCAGCAACGTCGCCGGTGATGGCGAAAAACGTAAGTTTGCCTGATGAGTAAATCACTCTCTTCAACAGGGCTGCGCTGGCTGTGGCTGGTAGTGGTCGTGCTGATTATCGATCTGGGCAGCAAGTACCTGATCCTCCAGAACTTTGCTCTGGGGGATACGGTCCCGCTGTTCCCGTCCCTTAATCTGCACTATGCGCGCAACTATGGTGCGGCGTTTAGCTTCCTGGCTGACAGCGGTGGCTGGCAGCGCTGGTTCTTTGCGGGTATCGCTCTCGGTATCTGCGTAGTACTGGCGGTGCTGATGTACCGCAGCAAAGCCACGCAAAAGCTGAATAACATCGCCTACGCGCTGATCATTGGCGGTGCGCTGGGCAACCTGTTCGACCGTCTGTGGCATGGCTTTGTGGTCGATATGATCGACTTCTATGTCGGCAACTGGCACTTCGCCACCTTCAACCTGGCCGATACGGCGATTTGTATCGGTGCGGCGATGATTGTGCTGGAAGGCTTCCTGCCTAAACCCGCAGCGAAAGAGCAGGCGTAACAAAACCAGCCGGGCGGCGCTGCGCTTGCACCGGCCTACGATTCTCGTAGGCCCGGTAAGCGCAGCGCCACCGGGCAAAATTAGCGAGCAATTTGCATGTCTAAATCCGTACAGAGCAACAGCGCGATGCTGGTTCACTTCACGCTAAAACTGGATGATGGCTCCACCGCAGAATCCACCCGCAACAACGGCAAACCGGCGCTGTTTCGTCTTGGGGATACCTCCCTGTCTGAAGGTCTTGAGCAGCAGTTGCTGGGGCTGAAAGAGGGGGAGAAAAAAGCCTTCTCTCTGGAGCCGGATGCCGCGTTTGGTGTGCCGTCCCCGGACCTGATCCAGTACTTCTCGCGCCGTGAATTTATGGATGCGGGCGAACCGGAAATCGGGGCGATTATGCTCTTTACCGCTATGGATGGCAGCGAAATGCCTGGCGTGATCCGTGAAATTAACGGCGACTCCATCACCGTCGATTTCAACCACCCGCTTGCCGGGCGTACCGTCCATTTTGATGTCGAAGTGCTGGAAATTGACCCGGTACTGGAGGATGTGAATGCAGATCCTGTTGGCTAACCCGCGCGGTTTCTGTGCCGGAGTAGACCGCGCTATCAGCATTGTTGAAAACGCGCTGGAGCTTTACGGCGCGCCGATTTATGTCCGTCACGAAGTGGTGCATAACCGCTACGTGGTGGATAGCCTGCGTAACCGCGGGGCGATCTTTATTGAGCAGATCGATGAAGTGCCGGATGGCGCGATCCTGATCTTCTCCGCGCACGGCGTCTCCCAGGCGGTGCGTAACGAAGCGAAAAGTCGCGATCTGACCGTGTTTGACGCCACCTGTCCGCTGGTCACCAAAGTGCATATGGAAGTGGCGCGCGCCAGCCGTCGCGGTGAAGAGTCGATCCTGATTGGCCACGCTGGTCACCCGGAAGTGGAAGGCACCATGGGCCAGTACAGCAACCCGGAAGGAGGGATGTATCTGGTGGAGTCTCCGGACGATGTGCTGACCCTGAACGTCAAAAACGAAGCCAAGCTGTCGTTTATGACCCAGACCACGCTCTCGGTGGATGACACCTCTGACGTGATCGATGCGCTGCGTAAGCGCTTCCCGAAAATCGTCGGCCCGCGTAAGGACGATATCTGCTACGCCACCACCAACCGGCAGGAAGCGGTGCGCGCCCTGGCAGAACAGGCGGATGTGGTGCTGGTCGTCGGCTCGAAAAACTCCTCGAACTCCAACCGTCTGGCTGAACTGGCGCAGCGGATGGGGAAAGCGGCGTTCCTGATTGACGATGCTACCGATATTCAGGAAGCCTGGGTCAAGAATGCGGCCTGTGTTGGCGTGACTGCGGGTGCGTCTGCCCCTGATATTCTGGTGCAGAACGTGATTGCGCGTCTGCAGGAGTTGGGCGGCGGAGAGGCCATCCCGCTGGCGGGGCGCGAAGAGAACATCGTCTTCGAAGTGCCGAAAGAACTGCGTATCGACGCCCGCGAAGTTGAGTAAGATTTAAAAAATGCCAGTCACTGAATGACTGGCATTTTTTCATTCAGGTAGTCGATCATCGCCCGCATTCTGGCTGGCATATTTTTGTTACGTGTCCACAGCAGCCAGAGATCGCCCGTATAGCTACTGATAAACTCCCAATCCGGCAGTACCTGCACAATCTCTCCGCTTTCCAGCGCCTCACGCGCCGTGAACAGCGGTAAACTCCCGATACCCAGACTGCGCTTTACCGCATCCAGCCTCACGCCCGTGTGGTTAGCGGCATAACGTCCGTGCGTCTGTATCGTTTCCGTTTTCCCGTTTAACGCAAACTTCCAGCGTGAATCGGCCGGGGTTTCACCGAGCGAAATACAGCTATGGTGCCGAAGATCGTGCGGATGCCGTGGCGTACCCATACGGCGAAGATACTCTGGCGTGGCACAGATCACATGGGTGACCGGCATCAGCGGTTTACCATACAGGCCTGGAGAGGGGGTATTGGTGATCCGTAACGCCAGATCGACACCGTCGTCGATCAAATCCATATAGCGATCTTCCAGACGCAGACAAACATCAATTTGCGGATAGCGCTCAAGGAATGCCGGGATTAAAGGATGGATCACAAAACGTCCCACGGCTTTCGGCACGCTCATTGTGAGCTTTCCCTGCGCCACGCTCTGCAGGCTGCTACCTGAATCCATCGCCTGCTGCGCCGCGTCCAGCATATCCAGCGCATGTTCATAAACCGATTTTCCGGTCACGGTAAGGGCCAGTTTGCGCGTGGTGCGGTGCAGTAATTTACATCCCATTTCCTTTTCAAGTCGTGAAACACAGCGGCTAATCGCGGAGGGCGTTGCGCCGGTGATCCGGGCTGCGGTTGAAAAATTTCCATGTTCTACGATGGTGACGAAAGTGGCGAGATCGGGAAGCAGAGTAGGTTTCATTTGTGCATACCAGGCAAGAGTGCAATGCGTGAGTGGCTGATTATCGACACTTAAGTGATGAATATACTGTCAGGGTACAGAGGAGAACAACCATGACAGAACGACTTTATTACACCAGTGACGCGACAGCAGGCCGGGCGGAGGTGATCCGCTGCACTGAAGAGCCTGACGGCCGTTACGCCATTGAACTCAATCAAACCCTCTTCCATCCGCAGGGGGGCGGACAGCCCGCGGATCGAGGATCGATCGCCGGGATGGTGGTAGAAGCGGTCTCCCTCCGCGGAGAGCAGGTCGTCCACATTCTGTCCGGCGCGCTTGCGCCAGGTGAGGTGGAGTTACAGGTCGATGAAGAGGTGAGAGAACGTCACGCCCGCTGGCACAGCGCAGGCCATTTGATTGGCTATGCCGGCGAGCAGTTTGGCTGGCAGCCGGTAAAAGCCCATCACTGGCCCGGCGAGGGGCGGATCACCTTTATGCCCGGTGAGCCTCAGGGCCTTCTGCCTGATGCCAGCGCTCTGATGGCCATGATTGACGGCTGGAAAGCCGACAACCTGCTTCGCCATACCGACATTGAATCCGGCAGACGCCAGGTTCGCTTTGGCGATCTCCCGGCTTACCTGTGCGGAGGAACGCACGTTAAACAGCTGGCGGATATCGGGATGGTGCAGATCCTTGGGCTCAAGATGAAAAAGGGGCAGCTGGTTGTCACCTATGCCCTCGATTAACAGGGATGTTCACTGACGATCATGCCTTTCACTGATATCTCTCCCTGTTTATCATTAAATTCTAATTATCGCCGTTTTCAGTGGCAGCCTTCGTCAGGGCTGGTTAATCTGAAAACGGTTTACATCATTTTAACGTAAGAGAATAACTATGCATGATGCACAGGTCCGCGTCGCCATTGCGGGCGCGGGTGGCCGTATGGGCCGTCAGTTAATACAGGCGACATTGCAGATGGATGGCGTCACGCTTGGTGCGGCTCTGGAGCGTGAAGGCTCATCGCTGTTGGGTGCCGATGCCGGAGAACTGGCGGGCGCAGGCAAGTCAGGCGTCACCGTACAAAGCAGCCTTGAGGCGGTTAAAGACGACTTTGATGTCTTTATCGACTTCACCCGCCCTGAAGGCACGCTCACTCACCTGGCGTTTTGCCGTCAGCACGGCAAAGGAATGGTTATTGGCACCACCGGTTTCGATGATGCTGGCAAGCAGGCTATTCAGGATGCGGCCAGGGACATTGCTATCGTCTTTGCAGCAAACTTCAGCGTGGGTGTGAACGTGATGCTCAAACTGCTGGAGAAGGCGGCGAAGGTGATGGGCGATTACACCGACATCGAAATCATCGAAGCGCACCACCGTTATAAAGTCGATGCCCCGTCTGGCACCGCTCTGGCGATGGGTGAGGCGATTGCTCAGGCGATGGATAAAGATCTGAAGGCGTGTGCGGTCTACACCCGGGAAGGTCATACCGGCGAACGCGTCCCTGGCACCATTGGTTTTGCTACCGTGCGTGCGGGTGACATTGTAGGCGAACATACCGCGATGTTTGCCGATATTGGCGAGCGCGTTGAAATTACCCATAAGGCATCGAGCCGTATGACTTTTGCAAATGGGGCAGTTCGTTCAGCAAGTTGGTTGAAAGGCAAAAAAGATGGTCTCTTTGACATGCGAGATGTGCTCGATCTTAACAATTTATAATCATAGTTACCCTTCGTGATGTGGTTATTGCAGTCATAATTAGTTGATTGCAGAGGGCAATATTTTATTGCCCTTTAATTTTATCTGTTTGAATGTCATTCTTGCTTTAATGACTCATAAATAAACATTATATCCATTATTTTTGTTTCAATATTGTGAATTTTGACCAAATGGTCCACTTTTTGAAGAGGTGGATGAGGTTTTACCAATAAAAATGTCCCGCAAGCGTTTTCTTACGTGATTTAGTTGATCTTTTTGCCCGTTAATAACCCTCTCGCCCATCAGTGGCGCAAAAACGACAAACAAAACCTACTTTTTAAGTTGACTTTCCCCTGCCAAATCTCCAGAATGCCGCCGTTTGCCGAAAATCCACTGGCAGCAGATTTGCATTGCTTCACACTATGGTTGTGCATTAATATGCAAATAAAGTGAGTGAATATTCTCTGGAGGGTGTTTTGATTAAGTCAGCGCTATTGGTTCTGGAAGACGGAACCCAGTTTATCGGTCGGGCCATTGGGGCAACAGGTTCGGCGGTTGGGGAAGTCGTTTTCAATACTTCAATGACCGGTTATCAAGAAATCCTCACTGATCCTTCCTATTCCCGCCAAATCGTCACTCTAACTTATCCTCATATCGGTAATGTCGGCACCAACGCCGCTGATGAAGAGTCCTCCCAGGTACATGCACAAGGTCTGATTATTCGCGACCTGCCGCTGATTGCCAGCAACTACCGCAATACCGAAGACCTCTCTTCCTACCTGAAACGCCATAACATCGTGGCGATTGCCGATATCGATACCCGGAAGTTGACGCGTCTGCTGCGTGAAAAAGGTGCCCAGAACGGCTGCATCATCGCTGGCGACAACCTGGATGCGGCGCTGGCGCAGGAAAAAGCCAAGGCCTTCCCGGGACTGAACGGCATGGATCTGGCAAAAGAAGTGACCACCGCTGAGGCCTACAGCTGGACTCAGGGTAGCTGGACGCTGGCAGGTGAACTGCCGGAAGCGAAAAAAGAAGAGGAGCTGCCGTTCCACGTGGTGGCTTACGACTACGGCGCCAAGCGCAACATCCTGCGCATGCTGGTGGATCGCGGCTGCCGTCTGACCGTTGTGCCGGCGAAGACCCCGGCAGACGACGTGCTGAAGATGAACCCGGACGGGATCTTCCTCTCCAACGGCCCGGGTGACCCGGCTCCGTGCGACTACGCCATCGACGCGATTAAGACCTTCCTCGAAACCGACATTCCGGTATTCGGTATCTGCCTCGGCCATCAGCTGCTGGCGCTGGCGAGCGGTGCGAAAACCGTGAAGATGAAGTTCGGTCACCACGGTGGTAACCACCCGGTGAAAGATATCGACAACAACACGGTCATGATTACCGCACAGAACCACGGTTTTGCGGTAGATGAAGCCTCCATGCCTGCCACCCTGCGCGTGACCCACAAGTCGCTGTTCGATGGCACCCTGCAGGGGATTCATCGTACCGACAAACCGGCGTTCAGCTTCCAGGGCCACCCGGAAGCCAGCCCAGGCCCGCACGATGCCGCGCCGCTGTTCGATCACTTTATCGAACTCATCGAGCAATACCGTAAGACCGCTAAATAATCAGGAGCCGAGAAGACCATGCCAAAACGTACAGACATAAAAAGCATCCTGATCCTTGGCGCTGGCCCGATCGTAATCGGCCAGGCCTGTGAATTCGACTACTCCGGCGCCCAGGCGTGTAAAGCCCTGCGCGAAGAGGGTTACCGCGTTATCCTGGTGAACTCCAACCCGGCGACCATCATGACTGACCCGGAAATGGCCGATGCGACCTACATCGAGCCGATTCACTGGGAAGTGGTGCGTAAAATCATCGAAAAAGAGCGTCCGGATGCAGTACTGCCGACCATGGGCGGCCAGACGGCGCTGAACTGCGCGCTGGAGCTGGAACGTCAGGGCGTGCTGGCCGAGTTCGGCGTGACCATGATTGGCGCGACCGCCGACGCAATTGATAAAGCCGAAGACCGCCGCCGTTTCGACGTGGCGATGAAGAAAATCGGCCTCGACACCGCGCGCTCTGGTATCGCACACAATATGGAAGAAGCGCTGGCGGTTGCCGCTGACGTGGGTTATCCGTGCATCATCCGTCCGTCCTTCACCATGGGCGGCACCGGCGGCGGTATCGCCTATAACCGCGAAGAGTTTGAAGAGATCTGCGAACGCGGTCTGGACCTCTCCCCAACCAAAGAGCTGCTGATTGATGAGTCGCTGATTGGCTGGAAAGAGTACGAGATGGAAGTGGTGCGTGATAAAAACGACAACTGCATCATCGTCTGCTCCATCGAAAACTTCGACGCCATGGGTATCCATACCGGTGACTCCATCACCGTAGCGCCTGCCCAGACGCTGACCGACAAAGAGTACCAAATCATGCGTAACGCCTCGATGGCGGTACTGCGTGAGATTGGCGTCGAAACCGGCGGCTCTAACGTTCAGTTCTCTGTTAACCCGAAGAACGGTCGTCTGATTGTTATCGAGATGAACCCGCGCGTATCCCGCTCCTCTGCGCTGGCATCGAAAGCTACC
Organism: Leclercia adecarboxylata; assembly: GCA_002360945.1. Lineage (GTDB taxonomy): Bacteria > Pseudomonadota > Gammaproteobacteria > Enterobacterales > Enterobacteriaceae > Enterobacter > Enterobacter adecarboxylatus_B. The sequence goes on from DERO01000003.1 coordinate 140,227, forward strand.
GGCTTCCCGATTGCCAAAGTGGCAGCGAAACTGGCGGTGGGCTATACCCTCGACGAGCTGATGAACGACATCACCGGTGGCCGTACCCCGGCCTCCTTCGAACCGTCCATCGACTACGTTGTTACCAAAATTCCTCGCTTCAACTTCGAGAAATTTGCCGGTGCTAACGACCGCCTGACCACCCAGATGAAGTCCGTCGGCGAAGTGATGGCGATTGGCCGCACCCAGCAGGAGTCCCTGCAGAAAGCCCTGCGCGGCCTGGAAGTAGGCGCCACCGGCTTTGACCCGAAAGTGAGCCTGGATGACCCGGAAGCGCTGACCAAAATCCGTCGCGAGCTGAAAGACGCCGGTGCCGAGCGTATCTGGTACATCGCCGACGCCTTCCGTGCCGGCCTGTCCGTCGATGGTGTCTTCAACCTGACCAACATCGACCGCTGGTTCCTGGTGCAGATTGAAGAGCTGGTGCGTCTGGAAGAGAAAGTGGCGGAGCTGGGCATCAACGGCCTTGACGCTGACTTCCTGCGCATGCTGAAGCGTAAAGGCTTTGCCGACGCGCGTCTGGCAAAACTGGCGGGCGTGCGCGAAGCGGAAATCCGCAAGCTGCGTGACCAGTACAACCTGCATCCGGTCTACAAGCGCGTGGATACCTGTGCGGCAGAATTTGCTACCGACACCGCGTACATGTACTCCACCTATGAAGACGAGTGCGAAGCGAACCCGTCCGTTGACCGCGACAAGATTATGGTGCTGGGCGGCGGTCCAAACCGTATCGGCCAGGGCATTGAGTTCGACTACTGCTGCGTACACGCCTCGCTGGCGCTGCGCGAAGACGGTTACGAGACCATTATGGTCAACTGTAACCCGGAAACTGTCTCTACCGACTACGACACCTCCGACCGCCTCTACTTTGAGCCGGTAACCCTGGAAGACGTGCTGGAAATCGTACGTATCGAGAAGCCAAAAGGCGTTATCGTGCAGTACGGCGGCCAGACGCCGCTGAAGCTGGCGCGTGCGCTGGAAGCCGCAGGCGTACCGGTCATCGGTACCAGCCCGGATGCGATTGACCGCGCGGAAGACCGCGAGCGTTTCCAGCATGCCGTTGACCGTCTGAAGCTGAAGCAGCCCGCCAACGCCACCGTGACGGCGATTGAGCAGGCGGTTGAGAAGGCCAAAGAGATCACCTACCCGCTGGTGGTGCGTCCATCCTACGTGCTGGGCGGCCGGGCGATGGAAATCGTCTACGACGAAGCCGACCTGCGCCGTTACTTCCAGACTGCGGTCAGCGTCTCTAACGATGCGCCAGTGCTGCTGGACCGCTTCCTTGATGATGCGGTGGAAGTGGACGTAGATGCTATCTGCGACGGCGAAATGGTGCTGATTGGCGGCATCATGGAGCACATCGAGCAGGCAGGCGTACACTCCGGCGACTCCGCCTGTTCTCTGCCGGCCTATACGCTGAGCAAAGAGATTCAGGACGTGATGCGCGAGCAGGTGCAGAAGCTGGCCTTCGAACTGCAGGTGCGCGGTCTGATGAACGTGCAGTTTGCGGTGAAAGACAACGAGGTCTACCTGATTGAAGTTAACCCGCGTGCGGCACGTACCGTACCGTTCGTCTCTAAAGCCACCGGCGTACCGCTGGCGAAAGTGGCGGCGCGCGTGATGGCGGGCCAAACGCTGGCACAGCAGGGCGTGACCAAAGAGATCATTCCACCGTACTACTCGGTGAAAGAAGTGGTGCTGCCGTTCAACAAGTTCCCGGGCGTTGACCCGCTGTTAGGGCCAGAAATGCGCTCTACCGGGGAGGTGATGGGCGTGGGCCGCACCTTTGCAGAAGCATTCGCTAAAGCGCAGCTCGGCAGTAACTCCACCATGAAGAAACAGGGCCGTGCGCTGTTGTCCGTGCGTGAAGGGGATAAAGAGCGCGTGGTGGATCTGGCCGCGAAACTGCTGAAACAGGGCTTCGAGCTGGATGCAACCCACGGCACCGCGATTGTGCTGGGTGAAGCCGGTATCAACCCGCGTCTGGTGAACAAGGTGCATGAAGGTCGTCCGCACATTCAGGACCGTATCAAGAATGGCGAATACACCTACATCATCAACACCACCGAAGGGCGTCAGGCGATTGAAGACTCCAAGCTGATTCGCCGCAGCGCACTGCAGTATAAAGTGCACTACGACACTACCCTGAACGGCGGTTTCGCAACAGCCATGGCGCTGAACGCGGATGCCACCGAGAAGGTGATTTCGGTGCAAGAGATGCACGCGCAGATTAACAAGTAATACGTCTGTTATCGTAGGCCCGGCAAGCGAAAGCGCCACCGGGCAAACGGCGGGTGGCGCTTCGCTTACCCGCCCTACGATGGCTAACTCCCTCTTCAGAACCTTCTGCTTTTCCATCTCCCATCAGTCAGTTAGCCTAAAATTATCAGGTCGATAATTAAATCCAACTGAAAAGCAGGGAGAACACCATGCGAAATAATCTTTTGCTGACTTCATTTTTTACTGCCGCAGCGCTCTTCACCGTAGCCGGTTGTTCATCTAACCAGGCGGTGAAAACTACCGACGGGAAAACCATTGTCACCGACGGTAAACCCCAGGTAGATGACGATACTGGAATGATGTCTATTGATAATGCCGAAACCGGCCAGACGGAACAGATTAACCGCGATCAGGTTAAGTCCATGGGTGAACTGAAGAATTGATAAAAAACGTGCAGTGGCCAGAGCCACTGCACGTTTGATTTGACTAAAGCGATTACCAGCGGTGGTTGAGCAGGATGTGGCCGCCGTAGGCGTCGTAGCTGTTTTCACCCCATTCGCCACTGGCGCGCAGCGAGATCAGCGTGGTCTCGTTCAGCTTGCCGGTAACGCCCAGTTCCAGTTGACCGCGATCGTCCGGAGTATCGTTGCTAAACGCTTCGCCGTTAAAGGCGATATCGTTCTGCCCGGCCCCTTTCAGCCAGTTAACCGCCACGTAAGGCTGCCACGCCTGCACATCTTTCTGGTTGAAGTAGCTGGTTTTCACACCCACACGTCCCAGCACGCTGTCGTTATCGAGAGTGGAGATACGCACGCCATCGGCGTCAGTGTGGTTTTCCTGATCAAGATAGCTGTAGATAGCCTGGATCTGCGGTTCGATTTTCCAGGTTCTTTCGCTTTCTGAGTCCACAATCCAGGCATGACCCGCTTCCAGCGAGACGGCAAGGCCGTGGCTGTTGTAAGACTCGTTGCTGCGATCGTCGCTTCTCAGCTTGTTGTGATACCAGCCGAAAGAGGCCCAGCTATCGATATAGCTGCCTTTACGCAGCTGCTGATCTTCCTGCCAGGTGGCGTAGATGCCGACGTTCACGCCATCCACTTTGCCCTGCGCAGAACGCTTGCTGCCCGTTGAGGTGGAATCGGTTTTAGCCTGACCAGCACCGAACATCATCCCGCTATGCAGAACCCCGGTGTCCATCTTCTTGCTAATGAAATCACTGCCGACCTGCATCACGTACTGGGTGGTATCGTAGTTAACTTTGCCGCCCGCCACGTCATTTTCGTGATAGCGACCTTTAACGTACATCCAGGTGTTGAGATCGTCTTCATTGCGCAGCGTCAGCTGATCGCGATCGTCGCGTTTATGCAGGAACATGCCCTGAGCGGCGAGGTAGTTACCTAAATAAGCGCCCACTTCAGGGGCAAGATTGCTCATCGCTGGCGGAGTATAGCCGCCATCGCTGTTGTCATCAGGAACGGGATCGGGAACGACACTGTTACCGTTGTCATCGGCAGGAGTAGGAGCCGGAGCCGTCGATACCGACTCCAGGTACCAGTTACCATCGGTGTGCTGGTTCAGGCTGTATTCCCACGCTCCGACCACGACGGGTCTGGAGAGAGAAAACGCCGCATCAGAATTACCGCCTACGCTGACGACCTGCATCCCGTTAACGGTCTGCGCGCCCGCTCCGCCGATATTGCTGATTCTGACGCCCGATTCACCCGCGCTGTTGCCGGTAATGGTCAGATGATCAGTAGCAGAGCTGTCATCGCCCAGCACGCTGTTCATGGCGATCAGGCTGCCGCTTACGCCGGTATAGTCACCGTTGATGGTGAAATTGTTGCCTACGCTGTCATTCAGCCCGGCGATCTGCAGCGTGCCGCTGTTAGTGACGTTGCCGTTAATGGTGTTAACGGTAGATGAGCTGGACGCGCTGTTCCCCTGCACGGCATTCCATGAGGCGAGCACGCCGCCGCTGAGGATATCAACGTTGTTGTTTACGGTCCCTTCGCTGGCGAAAGTTGCGCCATTATCAACCGTGATGGTGGCGGTGTTGCCTGTGCTACCCAAGGTTGCACCTTCGGCGACCAGCGTGGTACCGCTGCTCAGAAGCGTGTTGCCGGTATAGATGTTGTTGCCGGTGAGGGTTAACAGATTTGCATCGATTTTTTCCACATTGCCGCTGCCGGTAATATCAGAAGCGAAGGTGGAGTCGGAGCCCTGGTTGAAGATAAAGGTGCCGTTGTTGGTGACGGTACCGCTCAGTGAACCGGTTTTAGTGCCGTCGCCCAGTTGCAGCGTGCCGATGTTGGCGATCAGGGTATTACCGACGTCGTTTTTTACGTTGCCGGCCAGGGTCAGTTGGCCTGTATTGACCTTAATAGAGTCGCCGGTGCCGATGATATCGACATTGCCTGTCAGGGCCCAATCTTCACCGTTCATGGTCAGCGAAGCAAAACCGTCGCCTTCATACAGACCGCGGAAATTGCTGTCTTCAGAACCCTGGCCACGTAATGTAAGGGTGTTCGTTTTGGAATTGGTTGATATGACATCGCCGTCAAGCTGAGATCCGGTTTCCAGAGTCAGCGTGTTGGTTTGGTTACTTTTAAAAGTAACTGCGCTTTCTGAACCTTTTATTACGCCTGAGTTAATAAGTAGCAGTCGGTTATTATCGTTTACGATAACGCCGTTTCGGGCGCCTTGTATCCTCCCGCTATTATAAAGATTACTTTTACCTGCTGTATTAAGCTCTACGCCATTTCCGGTGCTGCCTGTGTAAGTACCAGCATTATTTAATGTAATACCCGCGTCGGATGAAATCGCGGTTTTACCTTCGATAGACCCTGTTGAGGTATTAGCGATGTTGAAACTGCTTGAATCCTCAAGGATCTTAATGCCGTACTCGGCACCACGAATTTCCCCAGCGTTATTTATTTCACCACCCATATTGTTGACGGTAATTCCGTTGGCCCCGGTAGACTCTATCAGCGCATTTTGTTGGTTAGATATCTCAAGCGTTTGTCCTTCCGTAATGATATACATTCCGTCGCTCACGCCAGTGATTTTCCCGCTATTTATAATGTTGCGGACAGAACCACCAGAAACCATGACAGCGGGATCGGTCGTGGAGGGAGTAATACTGACACCTTCAGTGATGATGTATTCATCATCTTTTTCGAAATCTAGTGCTTTATCAGTCGAACCACTAATTGTAGTTTCTGCGAATACCATCAACGGGGTGAAGACAATCAATGCTGATAAGGCTGGAAAAAGGCTTTTTAATGATTTTGTTGTCCTATTTAATTGTAGAGTTTTGTTTTTCATTGCCACATCCATTTTGTGATTAAAGGATGCGTATTTTAGTAATAGGGTAATTTTTTGTAAATCACTGCTTTTTAAGAATTTATTTATTAATATGGATATAACACATTGAGTTATAAGTTATTTTTGCACAAGTGTTAGTTTTACATTATGGATTAAATTTAATATAAGTGCTATGTTTTCCATATTGTTGCAGGGGGATTAATCTTAGTGGTAAATATTATTTTGGGTTTTTATAGGTCTGGTAAAAATAATAAATCTTGATGCGAAGGGATTTACCAATCGTTGCGGTTAACGCCATCACGGCCTCAGACCCCTTCAAACGCCTCGCTTTCCTGTCTACACTGACAGTCACAACCAGAAAGCCGTTCAACCAGGGTAATCATGATCCTCATTATTTACGCCCATCCTTACCCGCATCACTCTCATGCGAATAAACGGATGCTTGATCAGGTCAAGACGCTGGAAGGCGTGGAGATCCGTTCGCTCTACCAGCTCTATCCTGACTTTAATATTGATATCGCCGCCGAGCAGGAGGCGATCGCCAGGGCAGATTTGATCGTCTGGCAACATCCGATGCAGTGGTACAGCACGCCCCCGTTACTGAAACTGTGGATCGACAAAGTGTTCTCGCACGGCTGGGCATATGGCCATAACGGCAAAGCGCTCAGGGGCAAAAGCCTGCTGTGGGCCGTCACCACCGGGGGTGGTGAAAGCCATTTTGATATCGGCTCCTTCCCGGGTTTTGAGGTGCTGGCGCAGCCGCTACAGGCGACCGCGCTTTACTGCGGTCTGAACTGGCTTCCGCCATTTGCCATGCACTGCACCTTTGTCTGTGACGACGAAACGCTGCAGGCCCAGGCCCGACACTATAAACAACGTTTACTCGACTGGCAGGAGGCGCACCATGGATAGCCATACGCTGATTCAGGCGCTGATCTACTTAGGCGCTGCGGCGCTGATTGTGCCGGTTGCGGTACGTCTTGGGCTCGGCTCGGTGCTGGGATATCTGATCGCTGGTTGCGTGATTGGGCCGTGGGGATTCCGGCTGGTCACCGACGCCGAGTCGATCCTGCACTTTGCGGAAATCGGCGTGGTGCTGATGCTGTTTGTCATTGGCCTGGAGCTGGATCCGCGTCGTCTGTGGAAGCTACGCGCGTCGGTGTTTGGTGGCGGGGCATTGCAGATGCTGGCCTGCGGTCTGCTGCTGGGCGGGTTCTGCATCCTGCTGGGCATGGACTGGAAGGTGGCGGAGCTGATCGGCATGACGCTGGCTCTCTCCTCCACGGCCATCGCCATGCAGGCCATGAACGAGCGTAACCTGACGGTTTCCCAGATGGGGCGCAGCGCCTTCTCGGTGCTGCTGTTCCAGGATATCGCAGCCATTCCGTTGGTGGCGATGATCCCGCTGCTCGCCGTATCCGGGGCCTCCACCACCCTTGGCGCCTTTGCGCTTTCGGCATTAAAGGTCGCCGGGGCGCTGACCCTGGTGGTCCTGCTTGGCCGGTACGTCAGCCGACCGCTGCTGCGCTTTGTTGCTCGTTCCGGCCTGCGGGAAGTGTTCAGCGCCGTGGCCCTGTTCCTGGTCTTCGGCTTTGGCCTGATGCTGGAAGAGGCGGGGCTCTCTATGGCGATGGGCGCGTTCCTCGCGGGGGTGCTGCTGGCAAGCTCCGAGTACCGCCATGCGCTGGAAAGTGATATCGAGCCCTTTAAAGGGTTGCTGCTGGGGCTATTTTTCATCGGCGTCGGCATGTCTGTCGACTTCGGCACCTTAGTGACCCATCCGCTGCGCATCGCCATTCTGCTGGTGGGCTTCCTGGTCATTAAGATGGCGATGCTCTGGCTGGTCGCCCGCCCGCTGAAGGTGCCCGGGAAACAGCGCCGCTGGTTTGCGGTGCTGCTGGGGCAGGGGAGTGAATTCGCGTTCGTGGTATTTGGCGCGGCTAACATGGCGAACGTGCTCGATCCGGAGTGGGCCAAGGCGCTGACGCTGGCGGTGGCGCTTTCGATGGCGGTAACGCCGCTGCTGCTGGTGGTATTGACCCGCCTGGAAGCGGCCGACAGCGGCCAGGAGCGCGAGGCGGATGAAATCGACGAAGAACAGCCGCGGGTGATCATTGCCGGGTTTGGTCGTTTCGGCCAGATCACCGGCCGTTTGCTGCTCTCCAGTGGCGTGAAGATGGTCATCCTCGATCACGATCCCGACCATATCGAAACCTTGCGTAAGTTTGACATGAAGGTGTTTTACGGCGATGCCACGCGCGTGGATCTGCTGGAGTCCGCAGGGGCGCAGAAGGCCGAAGTGTTGATTAACGCGATCGATGATCCGAAGAACAGCCTGCAGCTGGTTGAACTGGCGAAGACCCATTTCCCGCATCTGAAAATCATCTCCCGCGCCCGCGATATCGATCATTACATCAAGCTGCGTCAGATCGGTGTTGATGCGCCGGAGCGTGAAACCTTTGAAGGGGCGCTGAAATCCGGTCGGCTGGCGCTGGAGAGTCTCGGGCTCGGAGCCTATGAAGCCCGGGAGCGGGCCGACCTGTTCCGCCGGTTTAATACTGAGATGGTCGAGGAGATGGCAGCCATGGCGGAGAACGATGCTACGTCACGTGCGGCGGTGGTTAAACGCACCAGCGCCATGCTGATGGACATCATCAATGAAGATCGTAATCACCTCTCGCTGACCCAGCGTCACGGCTGGCAGGGAACGGAAGAGGGTAAGCATACCGGCGATCCGGGAGACGAGCCGGAGAGTAAACCCCTGGCGTGAAGAGGGATTGCCAGCAAATATAAAAAATTTCCTGTTCTTTACTCTGCCGCCAGTCGACGAAAGATTAAGCTTTCCGTATAGTGGCGGCAATTTTTTGCATCCGGGAAATAATCAATGATCAGTCTGATTGCGGCGCTTGCGGTAGACCGCGTGATTGGTATGGAAAACGCCATGCCGTGGAATCTGCCTGCCGATCTCGCGTGGTTTAAACGTACTACCTTGAACAAGCCGGTAGTAATGGGTCGCCTGACCTGGGAGTCAATCGGGCGTCCATTGCCGGGCCGTAAAAACATCGTCATAAGCAGCCAGCCCGGCACGGATGAGCGTGTTGAGTGGGTGAAATCCATTGACGAAGCCATAGCTGCCTGCGGCGATGCCGAAGAGATCATGGTGATCGGTGGCGGCCGTGTGTACGAGCAATTCCTGCCGAAAGCGCAGAAATTATATCTGACACACATTGATGCTGAAGTGGAAGGGGATACCCATTTCCCGGACTACGATCCTGACGAATGGGAATCGGTATTCAGCGAATTCCACGACGCGGATGCGCAAAATTCGCATAGCTACTGCTTCGAGATCCTTGAACGCCGCTAATGTTTTTCTGCACCTTTCCCGACGGGAGAGGTGCAGCTCTCCGCTACGATGCTACCGCTTCATGCTCGCCTGAATCCTGATGCCGGTTCGACGGCTGAACAAAATACGCTTTATCTTCCCAGCGCAGACAGGTCAGTTCCCCACCCCAGCAGCAGCCGGTATCCAGCCCGTAAATGCCCTCAGGCGTGCCTTTGCCCTCCAGCGATGCCCAATGACCGAAGATCACGCTGTAATGGTCCGTCACCGGTCCGGGGATGGCAAACCAGGGCTTGAGCGGCGTCGGCGCGTTTTCCGGCACATCCTTGCAGTACATATCCAGCTGACCGTTCGGGAAGCAGTAGCGCATGCGGGTGAAGGCGTTGGTAATAAAACGCAGGCGCGCCACACCGCTGAGCTCCGTGCTCCAGTTGTTAGGCATGTCGCCGTACATGGCATCAAGGAAGAAGGGATAAGAGTCGCTGGAGAGCACGGCTTCGACGTCGCGTGCGCACTCTTTCGCGGTTTGCAGATCCCACTGCGGCGTAATGCCCGCGTGCGCCATCACCAGCTGCTTCTCTTCATCAACCTGCAGCAGCGGCTGGCGGCGCAGCCAGTTAATGAGCTCATCGGCGTCAGGCGCATCCAGCAGCGGGGTGATCCTGTCTTTTGGTTTATTACGGCTGATCCCGGCGTAGACCGCCAGCAGATGCAGGTCGTGATTGCCAAGGACGAGCCTTACGCTGTCACCCAGCGACTTTACATAACGCAGCACTTCCAGCGAGGCAGGTCCGCGCGCAACAAGATCGCCGGTGAGCCATAGCGTGTCCGTACCCGGGGTAAAATCCACCTGCTTTAACAACGCGATCAGTTCATCGTAGCAACCATGAACATCGCCAATGAGATATGTAGACATGTTTAGTGAATGAGTGTTGGAACAGCCAGACGGAAAACAGGAATGGCAATGCGGAATGCATTGCCGTCGGCATCGACCATTTCATAATGGCCCTGCATGGTGCCCAGCGGCGTTTCGATTACCGCACCGCTGGTGTACTGATACTCTTCGCCGGGATCAATGTGCGGCTGTTCACCCACCACGCCTTCGCCCTGCACTTCAATTTCACGGCCGTTGCCGTTGGTGATAAGCCAGTAGCGCCCGAGCAACTGCACAGGCATCCGCCCCAGGTTGCGAATGGTTACCGTATAAGCAAAAACATAGCGCTCTTCATCCGGTGTGGACTGGGACTCAATATAGATGCTTTGTACATGTACACAGACGCGGGGCGAATCAATCATGGCTTAGCTCTCCTTCGGCGGCGCATTTTCGCTGATGTAATTAGCCAGCTTGCAGTACTGTTCCACGGAGATGTTCTCCGCACGCATTGCCGGGTCGATACCCAACTGAGCTAACACCTCAACGGTAAACAGATTGCCAAGGCTGTTACGAATCGTTTTACGGCGCTGGTTAAAGGCTTCCGTAGTGATTCGGCTCAGTACGCGCAACTCTTTCACCGGATACGGCTTCGTTTTATGCGGCACGAGACGCACCACTGCAGAATCCACTTTTGGTGGTGGCGTGAACGCAGATGGCGGCACTTCGAGTACCGGGATCACGTTGCAGAAATATTGTGCCATCACGCTTAAACGACCATACGCTTTACTGTTTGGCCCTGCAACCAGTCGGTTAACGACCTCTTTTTGCAACATGAAGTGCATGTCGGCAATGGCATCAGTATAGCTAAACAGGTGGAACATCAGCGGCGTTGAGATGTTATACGGCAGGTTGCCAAACACGCGCAGCGGTTGCCCCATTTTCTCCGACAGCTCGCCGAAGTTCATGGTCATAGCATCCTGCTGATAAATGGTCAGTTTCGGCCCAAGGAACGGGTGCGTCTGCAGACGTGCTGCCAGATCGCGGTCCAGCTCGATGACGGTCAGCTCGTCCAGACGTTCGCCAACGGGCTCAGTCAGAGCGGCAAGGCCCGGCCCGATCTCGACCATCGCCTGGCCTTTTTGTGGATTGATAGCCGAAACAATACTTTCGATCACGAACTGATCGTTGAGGAAGTTTTGCCCGAAACGTTTACGGGCTAAGTGGCCCTGGTGGACGCGATTATTCATTGAGTATTAACAATCATTTTGATGGCGAGATTAAGCGCCGTAATAAAACTGCCGACATCTGCTTTCCCCTGGCCCGCTAAATCAAGCGCAGTACCATGGTCAACAGAAGTACGAATAAAGGGTAAACCGAGGGTGATGTTCACGCCGCGGCCAAATCCCTGGTATTTTAGCACGGGAAGGCCCTGATCGTGGTACATCGCCAGCACGGCGTCTGCATGATCGAGATATTTGGGTTGGAACAGGGTATCCGCAGGCAGCGGCCCGCTGAGATTCATCCCCTGGGCCCGCATCTCGTCCAGCACCGGAATGATGGTGTCGATCTCTTCCGTACCCATATGGCCGCCTTCGCCCGCGTGCGGGTTGAGGCCGCAGACCAGCACGTGCGGATCGGCAATGCCGAATTTGGTGCGTAAGTCATGGTGCAGGATGGCAATCACCTCGCGTAGCAGATCCGGCGTAATGGCGTCGGAAACCGCTTTGATCGGCAGATGCGTGGTCGCCAGCGCAACGCGCAACTCCTCGGTGGCCAGCATCATCACCACTTTTGCGCTCTGGGAACGCTCTTCAAAAAACTCAGTGTGGCCGGTAAAGGCCACGCCGGCATCGTTGATCACCCCTTTATGCACCGGCCCGGTGATCAGCGCAGCAAATTCGCCGCTCAGGCAGCCATCGCAGGCGCGCGCCAGGGTCTCCACCACATAGTGGCCGTTTTCGGTACTCAGTTGACCGGGGATAACGGGTGTACGCAGTGGAACAGGCAACAGCGTCAGGGTGCCCGCTTGCTGGGGAAGGGGAGCGTTATCTGCCTGATAGGGCAGCAGCGTGAGCGGCAGATTGAGCAATTTCGCCCGCGCCTCAAGCACGCTGGCATCGGCGCAGATCACCAGTTCGACCGGCCAGCTGCGTTGGGCAAGCTGGACGACCAGATCGGGACCAATCCCGGCAGGTTCGCCGGGAGTGATGACAACACGATGTTGTTTCATTATTTGCTCAGAACTTTGACGTAAGCGCTGGCGCGTTGCTCCTGCATCCAGGTTGCCGCTTCTTCAGAGAACTTACGGTTGAACAGCATGCGGTACGCGCGGTCTTTCTGGGCCGCATCGGTTTTATCCACGTTACGGGTGTCCAGCAGTTCAATCAGGTGCCAGCCGAAGGTGGAGTGAACCGGTTCGCTCAGCTGACCTTTGTTCATGCGCATCAGCGCATCGCGGAAGGCCGGATCGTAAATATCTGCTGCCGCCCAGCCCAGATCGCCGCCCTGATTCGCAGAGCCTGGATCCTGAGAGAACTCTTTCGCGGCGTTGGCGAAGGAGGTTTTACCGCTGCGGATATCGGCGGCAATCTGCTGCAGTTTTGCCCGCGCCTGATCGTCATTCATCAGCGGGGACGGCTTCAGCAGAATATGGCGGGCATGCACTTCGGTGACGGAGATGCTCTGGCTCTGACCGCGAAGATCGTTCACTTTCAGAACGTGGAAGCCCACGCCGGAACGGATTGGACCCACGATATCGCCTTTCTTCGCCGTGCTCAGCGCCTGAGCAAAGATAGATGGCAACTCCTGAATACGACCCCAGCCCATCTGGCCGCCTTTCAGCGCCTGTTGGTCAGCCGAATAGGTGATCGCCAGTTTGCCGAAATCACCGCCGTTACGCGCCTGATCGACGATGGAGCGTGCCTGGCTTTCCGCCTCAGCAACCTGGTCGGAAGACGGGTTTTCTGACAGTGGGATCAGGATGTGGCTCAGGTTCAACTCGGTGCTGGCATCATTCTGGTTGCCCACCTGTTTTGCCAGCGACTCCACTTCCTGCGGCAGTATTGTCACACGACGACGCACTTCGTTGTTACGGACCTCTGAAATCAGCATCTCTTTACGGATCTGATTACGATAGGTCGAATAGCTGATGCCGTCATAGGCCAGACGGCTGCGCATCTGATCGGCTGACATGTTGTTCTGCTTCGCAATGTTGGCGATAGCCTGATCGAGCTGCTCATCAGAGATCTTCACACCCATCTTCTGACCCATCTGCAGAACGATCTGATCCATGATCAGACGTTCAAGGATCTGATGACGCAGTGTGGAATCATCCGGAAGTTGCTGACCTGCCTGACCCGCGTTGAGCTTCACAGACTGCATTAAACCATCAACGTCGCTCTCAAGTACCACACCGTTGTTCACAACGGCAGCGACTTTGTCGACAACCTGTGGGGCCGCGAAGCTGGTATTCGCGACCATAGCGATACCGAGCAGCAGCGTTTTCCAGTTCTTCATACTTTTTCCATATCAATTAACCGCAATGCGGATTACGTTGTAAATCAAGCACATCATAAGGAACTACGGTACGGCAGAATCGGTGAGCGCAGCATCTGCTGAGTACCCAGACCGTAGTTGGAACTCAGGCCACGCAATTCGATGTTAAAGCCGATGACGTTATCGTACTCGCTCTGATTTTTGTCGACATCCCAACCGTTAAGCTTACGTTCGTATCCGACACGGATCGCGTAACAGCAGGAGCTGTACTGCAGGCCCAGCATCTGATCGGCCGCCTTACTCTGATTAGTATCAAAGTAGTACGCCCCAACGATCGACCAGCGATCGGCAATCGGCCAGCTGGCGGTACCGCCTACCTGCGAAATGCCCTCTTTGTACTGATCGGCCGTCGAGAAGTTAGGCAGCGTCGCCTGGATGTATTCCGGGCTGGCGTAACGGTAGCTCAGTTGAACCATCCGGTCTTCATCACGGCGATACTCAATGGCTGCACTGCTGGTGGCAATGTTATCCAGACGCGTATCGTACTGCAGACCGCCACGCAGTCCCCAGCGATCGGTCATGCGCCAGTAGGTGTCACCCGCCCACACCAGGGAGCCCGTTTTGTTGTTTTTCTCCCAGTTAATGTTGTCATCGCCGGTACGCGATTCTGTGAAGTAGTAGATTTGACCCACAGAAGCATTAAAACGTTCAACGGAAGCATCATCATAAACGCGAGTTGTGACGCCAGTCGTCACCTGGTTGGCCGAGGCAATACGGTCCAGACCGCCGTAGGTACGGTCGCGGAACAGACCGCTATAGTCGGATTGCAGCAGTGAAGAGTCGTAGTTATTAATTTTGCTCTGATCGCGATACGGCACATACAGGTACTGCGCGCGTGGTTCCAGCGTCTGGGTGTAACCCTCGCTCCAGTTCATGTCGCGTTCGAAGACCAGCTTGCCGTCCATTTTAAACTGCGGCAGCGTACGGTTAACGGACTCTTCCAGGTTAGTTCCGTTGTTGGCGTTATAGGTTTCCAGATTGTCCTGCTGATAGTGGGTTGCCATCAGCTTCACTTCGGTATCCAGGCTGGCCCAGTCGTTCGACACCGGCAGATTGATCGTCGGCTCAATGTGGAGACGGGTGGCTTCCGGCATATCGGAATTGGTATTCACGAAATGCACGGCCTGGCCGTAGATGCGGGTATCAAACGGGCCGACATCATTCTGGTACCAGTTGACGTCCAGCTGCGGTTCCGCCCCGTAGGTGCTGGCGTTCTGGCTGCTGAAGACCTGGAACTGGCGGGTCGACACCGTGGCATCAAAGTTTTTAACGGCATAGCCGGCGCTGAAGATCTGCGTGGCGTAACCGTCAGTACTGGAACCGTATTTCGAGGTAAAGTCATTGAAATAGTACGGATCGCTGACTTTGGTATAGTTCACGTTGAAGCGCCATACCTGATCCATTACCCCGGCATGTTGCCAGAAGTACAACCAGCGGTGGCGATCGCCCTCGGTAGGATGCTCGTCTTCAAACACTTTATCCGATGGCAGGTAGTCCAGCTCCATCAGGCCTGTGCCCGCTTGGGTCAAATAACGGAACTCGTTTTCCCACATGATATTGCCGCGCTTATGGATATAGTGCGGCGTGATCGTGGCGTCCATATTGGGCGCGATGTTCCAGTAGTACGGCAGATAGAACTCAAAATAGTTTGAGGAGCTGTACTTAGCGTTCGGGATCAGGAAGCCGGAGCGACGTTTGTCGCCCACGGGCAACTGCAGATAGGGGCTGTAGAAGACCGGCACCGGTCCGAGCTTAAAGCGGGCGTTCCAGATCTCCGCAACCTGCTCTTCGCGGTCGTGGATCACTTCGCTGCCGACCACGCTCCAGGTATCAGAGCCCGGCAGACAGGAGGTAAAGGTCCCGTTTTCCAGAATGGTATAGCGGTTTTCACCGCGCTGTTTCATCAGGTCGGCTTTACCGCGTCCCTGACGGCCCACCATCTGATAATCACCTTCCCAGACGTTAGTATCTTTGGTATTCAGGTTCGACCAGGCTTTCGGACCTTTCAGGATGACCTGGTTATCGTCATAGTGCACATTACCCAATGCATCCACGGTTCTTACCGGTTCTGCCGCGCCTTCTGGCTGTTTCTGGTGCAACTGAACTTCATCGGCCTGCAAGCGGCTGTTGCCCTGGTTAATATCCACATTGCCGGAAAACACGGCGTCGTCAGGATAATTCCCTTTCGCATTGTCAGCAGTAATGGTGACCGGTAGCGTGTTCGTATCACCCTGAACCAGCGGGCGATCATAGCTGGGGATACCCAGCATACATTGCGAGGCGAGATCGGCTGCCAGACCCTGTTGACTGTACAGGGCAGTAGCTATCATCGTGGCCAGGAGGGTGGGGATACGTTTTTTCATACGTTTTATTTATTGTTCCGTCATCAGTGGCTTATCGCTGGCAAACGGTCAGAGACTATCTTACTCATCATCACAGTGCCAGCGTTAATCCTGCCCGTAAACAAGCCGTGGTGATAGGCTCGTTATTGAATGACGAGTATGATAATGCAAATTATAGGCGATGTCCTTCAATTGACCGTGGCCAGGCCACCGGAATGATGGCGTTCGCGGGATCAAATACATCACCATTTGGGGAGTATATGCAGTATTGGGGAAAAATTATCGGCGTGGCGTTCGCTTTACTGATGGGCGCAGGCTTCTGGGGTATCGTTCTGGGCCTGATTATCGGCCATATGTTTGATAAAGCTCGAAGTCGTAAGATGGCCTGGTTTGCCAACCAGCGTGAACGTCAGGCGCTTTTTTTTGCCACGACCTTTGAGGTGATGGGGCATCTGACCAAATCCAAGGGGCGGGTAACCGAGGCCGACATCCATGTCGCCAGCCAGTTTATGGACCGCATGAACCTGCACGGCGACTCGCGGGCGGCGGCGCAGCACGCATTTCGCATCGGCAAGGCGGATAACTATCCCCTGCGCGAAAAAATGCGTCAGTTTCGCAGCATCTGCTTCGGACGCTTCGATTTAATTCGGATGTTTCTGGAGATTCAGATCCAGGCGGCCTTTGCCGACGGATCGCTCCACCCGAATGAACGTGCGGTACTCTATGTGATTGCCGAAGAGCTGGGCATTTCCCGTACCCAGTTCGATCAGTTCCTGCGCATGATGCAGGGCGGCGCGCAGTTTGGCGACGGTTATCAACAGCAGCAGGCGGGCGGTGGCGGCGGCTGGCAGCAGGCGCAGCGCGGTCCTACTCTGGAAGATGCCTGTAACGTGCTGGGCGTGAAGCCCACCGATGAGCCGACAACCATTAAGCGCGCCTATCGCAAGCTGATGAGCGAGCATCATCCGGATAAGCTGGTGGCGAAAGGGTTACCGCCGGAAATGATGGAGATGGCGAAGCAAAAAGCGCAGGAAATTCAGAAAGCGTACGAGCTCATCAAAGAGCAGAAGGGCTTCAAGTAAAGATGTTTGCCCGGCAGGCGTAGCGCCGCCGGGCAAGGCATCAGAAATCCGCCGGAGCCTTAAAGGTCATCGGCGTGCCGTATTCCGGATGGGTGATGGTCAGCATCTCCGCATGCAACTGCAGACGCGGCGCCATGGCCCGGGCTTCCGGGGTGGCGTAAAAGCGATCCCCCAGAATCGGATGACCCAGCGCCAGCATATGCACACGCAACTGGTGCGAGCGGCCGGTAATCGGTTTTAACAGTACGCGGGCGCTGTTATCCGCCGCGTACTCCAGCACTTCATACTCGGTTTGCGCCGCTTTGCCGGTCTCGTAGCAGACCTTCTGCATCGGGCGGTTCGGCCAGTCGCAGATCAGCGGCAGGTCAACCAACCCTTCCGCCGGTTGTGGATGTCCCCAGACGCGCGCCAGATACTGCTTCTTCGGTTCGCGCTCACGAAACTGACGTTTCAGCTCACGTTCTGCCGCCTTGGTCAGCGCGACCACAATCACACCGCTGGTCGCCATGTCCAGACGATGGACTGACTCCGCCTGCGGATGATCGCGCTGAACGCGCGTCATCACGCTGTCTTTGTGATCGTCCAGCCTGCCCGGCACGGACAACAAGCCGCTCGGCTTGTTGACCACCATGATGTGCTCATCCTGATACAGAATGACCAGCCACGGATCCTGCGGCGGATTGTAGGGCTCCATCAACATATTGCGCTCCGCTTACTGATGCGTCACAACGATGAGACGCAGCGCATCCAGACGCCATCCCGCCTGATTCAGGCTTTCGAGCACCTGCTGACGATTACTCTCAATCGCCGCCAGTTCATCGTCACGAATGTTCGGGTTCACCGCGCGCAGGGCTTCCAGACGCGACAGCTCCGCTGACAGTTTTTCATCTGCTTCGCTGCGTGCTGCGTCAATCAATGCCCGCGCCGCTTTCTCAATCTGCGGTTCGCCCTGCTGCAGAATGGTGTACACGTCCTGCTGCACCGCGTTCACCAGCTTGCTGCCGGTGTGGCGGTTGACCGCGCTCAGCTGACGGTTAAAGCTCTCAAACTCGACCTGCGCCGCCAGGTTGGTGCCGTTTTTATCCAGCAGCAGACGCACCGGGGTGGCAGGCAGGAAGCGGCTGAGCTGCAGCTGTTTCGGCGCCTGGGCTTCCACCACGTAGATCAGCTCCAGCAGCAGGGTACCTACCGGCAGCGCCTTGTTCTTCAGCAGCGAAATGGTACTGCTGCCGGTATCGCCGGAGAGGATCAGATCCAGACCGTTGCGGATCAGCGGGTGCTCCCAGGTGATGAACTGCGCGTCTTCGCGGGACAGGGCCACATCACGCTCAAAGGTGATGGTGCAGCCATCTTCCGGCAGGCCCGGGAAGTCCGGAACCAGCATGTGATCGGACGGGGTCAGCACAATCATGTTTTCGCCGCGATCGTCCTGGTTGATACCGACGATATCAAACAGGTTCATGGCAAAGCTGATCAGGCTGGTATCGTCATCCTGTTCTTCGATGCTCTCTGCCAGCGCCTGGGCTTTTTCGCCGCCGTTGGAGTGGATCTCCAGCAAACGGTCACGACCCTGCTCCAGCTGTGCTTTCAGCGCTTCGTGCTGCTCGCGACAGATTTTGATCAGATCGTCGAAGCCGTCGGTGTTTTCCGGCGTCGCCAGATAGCCTGTCAGCTCGTTATGCACTTTGTCGTAAATAGTACGGCCGGTCGGGCAGGTATGTTCAAACGCATCCAGCCCTTCGTGGAACCAGCGCACCAGTACCGACTGGGCGGTTTTTTCCAGATACGGGACGTGGATCTGAATGTCGTGGGCCTGACCAATACGATCCAGACGACCGATACGCTGCTCCAGCAGATCCGGGTTGAAGGGCAGATCGAACATTACCAGACGACTGGCGAACTGGAAGTTACGCCCTTCGGAGCCGATTTCGGAACAGAGCAGTACCTGAGCGCCGCTGTCCTCTTCGGAGAACCACGCCGCCGCGCGGTCGCGTTCAATAATCGACATGCCTTCATGGAACACCGCCGCGCGGATACCTTCCCGCTCGCGCAGCACCTGCTCAAGCTGCAGCGCGGTGGCGGCTTTGGCGCAAATTACCAGCACCTTCTGGGAGCGGTTGGCGGTCAGATAGCCCATCAGCCACTCAACGCGCGGGTCGAAGTTCCACCAGGTGCCGCTGTCGCCTTCAAACTCCTGATAAATCTGTTCCGGGTAGAGCATATCGCGGGCGCGTTCTTCCGCCGTTTTGCGCGCACCCATGATGCCGGAGACCTTGATCGCCGTCTGGTACTGGGTGGGCAGCGGCAAACGAATGGTGTGCAGCTCGCGTTTCGGGAAGCCTTTCACCCCGTTACGGGTGTTACGGAACAGGACGCGGCTGGTGCCGTGGCGATCCATCAGCATGGAGACCAGCTCCTGGCGTGCGGCTTCGGCACCGTCACGATCGCTGTTGGCGGTCTGCAGTAACGGCTCGATATCCTGCTCGCCAATCAGTTCGCTCAGGGTGTTGAGCTCCTCGTTGGAGAGGTGATTTCCCGCCAGCAGCAGGGCAACCGCATCGGCGACCGGGCGGTAGTTTTTCTGCTCTTCGACAAACAGCTCAAAGTCGTGGAAGCGGTTGGGATCCAGCAGGCGCAGACGCGCAAAGTGGCTCTCCAGACCCAGCTGCTCCGGCGTCGCGGTCAGCAGCAGCACGCCCGGCACGCGTTCGGCCAGCTGTTCAATCGCCATATACTCACGGCTTGGGGCCTCTTCGCTCCACACCAGGTGGTGGGCTTCATCGACCACCATGATGTCCCACTCGGCATCACACAGGTGTTCGAGACGCTGCTTGCTGCGGCGGACAAAGTCCAGGGAGCAGATCACCAGCTGTTCGGTTTCGAACGGGTTATCGGCATCGTGCTGGGCTTCGGCGTAGCGCTCATCGTCAAACAGGGAGAAACGCAGGTTGAAGCGGCGCAGCATCTCCACCAGCCATTGGTGCTGCAGGGTTTCCGGCACCACAATCAGCACGCGCTCGGCCGCGCCGGAGAGCAACTGCTGATGCAAAATCATGCCTGCTTCGATGGTTTTCCCTAAACCTACCTCATCGGCCAGCAGGACGCGCGGCGCATAGCGACGGCCGACATCATGGGCGATGTTTAACTGGTGGGGGATTAGGCTGGTACGCTGGCCACGCAGGCCGCTCCACGGCATGCGGTACTGCTCACTCTGGAACTTGCGCGCGCGGTAGCGCAGGGAGAAGCGATCCATGCGGTCAATCTGACCGGCGAACAGGCGATCCTGCGGTTTGCTGAAGACCAGCTTGCTGTCGAGCAGCACTTCGCGCAGCATCACATCGGTCTTGTCAGTATCGAGGCGAGTCCCGATATAGGCGAGCAGTCCATTCTCTTCTTTTACGTCTTCAATCTTCAGCTGCCAGCCTTCATGGCTGGTAACGGTGTCGCCCGGGTTGAACATCACGCGGGTAACAGGGGAATCATTGCGAGCATACAGACGGTTTTCACCGGTGGCGGGGAAGAGAAGAGTGACCATACGCGCATCCAGCGCCACTACCGTTCCTAATCCAAGTTCGCTTTCTGTGTCGCTGATCCAGCGTTGACCAAGTGTAAAAGGCATATTTGTTCGGCTCTAATCTTTAATTGCAGGCAATAGTTCAACCACCGATCAAAAATGACGGTAATCGAATAATGGGTCCGGGAATGGAAAGGGCGCTATGGTACTGGATGGCAGCGATTTCGTCACCTGTCAAAATAGCCCCAACTGACCTGTCATCAGTGTAGCAAAGTCATCGTCCTTGAAGGGCAATATTCCGTCCGCAACGGGCTGTAGCTGGCGGGTGAGGTAGTGCTCATAGTCAAGGGGCGAGCGCTGATAATCCACCGGCTCCGGGCCGCTGGTGGTCCAGACATACTTGATGGTGCCGCGGTTCTGGTACTGCGGCGCGCGCCCGAGACGGACGTTCTCTTCGTCGGCAAGACGGGCGGCGCGCACGTGCGGCGGCACGTTGCGCTGATACTCTGCCAGCGGGCGGCGCAGGCGTTTGCGGTAGACCAGCTGGTCATCCAGCTCGCCGGCCATCAGGCTGGCTATGGTCTCGCGGACATACTCCTGATAGGGCTCGCGGCGGAAAATTTTCAGATACAGCGCCTGCTGGAAATGCTGGGCCAGCGGGGTCCAGTCGGTGCGCACGGTCTCCAGCCCTTTAAACACCATCCGCTGTTTTTCTCCCTCCTGAATAAGCCCGGCGTAGCGCTTTTTGCTGCCCTGATCGGTGCCGCGAATGGTGGGCATTAAAAAGCGGCAGAAGTGGGTCTCATACTCCAGCTCCAGGGCGCTGGTTAAGCCCGCCTGCTGCAGATGAGCCTGCCACCAGTCGTTGACGTAAGCTACCAGCCCCTGGCCGATGGCGGCTGCCTCTGCTTCGCTTTTCGCGCCCTTGAGCCAGACGAAGGTCGAGTCGGTATCGCCATAAATCACGTCATAGCCCCGGGATTCCACCAGCACTTTGGTCTGGCGCATGATCTCGTGGCCGCGCATGGTGATCGACGACGCCAGACGCGGGTCGAAGAAGCGGCAGGCGCTGGTGCCGAGCACGCCGTAAAAGGCATTCATGATGATCTTCAGCGCCTGGGAGAGGGGCTTGTTGCCGTGGCGCTTGGCCTCTTCGCGCCCGTGCCAGATCTGGCTGACGATCTCCGGCAGGCAGTGTTTGTCCCGGGAGAAACGCGCCCCCAAAAAACCTTCGGTGCTGTGCTGCTCATCGTGCTGGGCGAGGCCTTCCACCAGCCCGACCGGATCGATAAGAAAGGTACGGATGATCGACGGATAGAGACTTTTGTAATCCAGCACCAGCACCGAGTCGTACAGACCGGGGCGGGAGTCCATCACATAGCCGCCGGGGCTGGCCTGTGGCGGCACGTCGCCGAGATTCGGTGCCACATAGCCCGCCCGGTGCATGCGCGGGAAATAGAGATGACTAAAGGCGGCCACGGAGCCGCCGTGCCGGTCGGCTGCGAGGCCATTGACCGTGGCGCGCTCCAGCAGGAACGGCATGATGTCGGTTTTGTGGAAGATGCGCGTTACCAGCTCGCAGTCTTTCAGGTTATAGGTCGCCAGCGCCGGTTTATCTTCGGCGAAGCGGCGGTCAATCTCGTCCATCCGGTCCCAGGGGTTGTCGATGGATTTGCCTTCCCCGAGCAGCTCCTGCGACACCGACTCCAGCGAAAACGATGAGAAGCTCCAGAACGCCGACTTTAGCGCCTCGATGCCGTCGATAATCAGCCGCCCGTTGGCCTGGGCAAAGAAGACGCCGTTTTTAAAGCCGTGCTCGCGCCACTCCAGCTCGCTGTTACCGCGCCCGAGCAGCAGCGGAATGCGATAGCGTTCGGCGTGCTTTTGCAGCACCCGCAGGTCAAACTGCACCACGTTCCAGCCGATGAGCACGTCCGGGTCGTGCTCTGCAAACCAGGCGTTGAGCTTCTCGAGCAACTGCGGGCGGCTGCTGACGTATTCGAGCTGAAAATCGAGCCCGGTGGCGTCGCCGTTGGCCGGGCCCAGCATATAAACAACCCGCTGGCCGCAGCCCTCAATGCCGATGCAGTACAGCTCGCCGTGACGGGTCGTTTCGATATCCAGAGAGGCCCATTTCAGGGGCGGGCGATAGTGCGGATTGGGTTTCAGCCGGGCGTTAATCAGCCTGCCGTTATCAGGCGTGCCATCCACCCAGACCGGCGCGGTGATAAAGCGCTCCATCAGGAAGCGCTCCGGGGGGCGGATATCGGCTTCGTAGAGTGTCACGCCCGCTTCACGCAGCAGTTTTTCATAGCGCATCAGCTGGCGATGGGCGCGGCAGTAGAGGCCGTAGACCGGACGACGCTGGAAATCTTTCAGTTCAAGGGGGGTCAGCCGCCAGCCGTTTTCACCGTGCAGCAGCTGTCGGGTTTTTTCGACGTGTGCTTCAGGAATAAAGGCAACGGACTCCTGCGGCGGCAGAGTGACGTTCAGCGGGCCGTTGTCGGTCGCCAGCCAGAATTCCACTTCAGTACCCTGCGGGGTATCCCGCCAGTGTCGGGTCAGTAAAAAGCCTTCTTGCGCCTGCGCCACGCCGTATTCTCATAAAACAAAACCAGGCGTGAGTATAGCCTGGTTACGGGTGTTTCGCTGGGGTTTTATACAGTAATAATTAGGATGTCTCGTACAATTCAAGTTCCAGCGAATCTCCTTTTTTATATACGCAGTAACGTTGATAATCATGAGCATAATCGTCAGGGTTGTGATATATCCATGAACAATTATATTTTTTGACTGCTTTAATCGTGCCAATGAAGTCAAGCAGCCGCTGTCTGCTCATCTCTATATCTTTTACGTTTCGATAAGTTATGACGACGCGCATTTCTTGCGTGTCAATATTGTAGCTATATGTGTAATCAATATTTTTTGAGACAAGTGGGGCTTTTTTTAGCGAGTCTGGTGTATAGAACCACCTGTAAATTTTATCGGAATGGGAGTAATAATGTTCCCCTGCGGAGAGGATAAAAAAAGCAAAGAAGGCCAGCACCGCAGTTAAGAGTAAAATAACACATAGAGCAACAATGTTTTTCATACGTCACCATCGCGCTACAGGTTTATGTGGATTAAGCAGGAAAAATAGAGGGCGATCCACAGGAGAGTCCGAAAAATTGAGGCTTCCTGCCGATGACAAAGAGCTGTAAAGCTCATGGTTTAAACGTGTGCTGTTATTATAATAATGACTTACCGGTCTGGAGTTATGCATATTATACATGAGACCAGAAAAGCTCTCCTTAAGCGGTTTTATGTAATTCAACCAGTCGGGTAATTCTTTTTTAATGGGTTCTCCATATTTAAAGGGTGCTCTGGCATTAAACAGATAAGGAGAAAATTCGGTGTTCTTGTAATTCCCTATAGGGTTATGTGCATCCCATATCTGAATGGCTCTTTCGTAAGAGACGGGTCTGGCAAGCCAAAGTGGATCGGGCCCTGTTCCAAAGACGCGATAAAATCCAACCAGATCTGACACCAGGTCTTCAACGCTAAATCCACTGTCAGTATACCAATTGAATAATAGGGAGTTTTGCCATGCTTCGAATCTTTTTGCCGTATCATACATTAACGTTAATGCCACGCGTGCTTTGGATGATGGAGAAAGACAGGTTCGAACCATTACTTCAGTCAAAACACCAGTACGGAACGCTATATTCCTCCCGAATAAACGTTTATTGATGCCCATTTCCTGAGAATAACGAACAGGAAAATACCAGCCGTTAAGCTCTTTGTAGAACTTTGCTTGGAATTCCTGATTCAGTTTTCGCTTGAGTTCTCTGGCATCATTGCCTTGTGCATGGCCTAAATCAATCCAACCAAGTTCCTCAGTATATATTAGCCCACGTTTGTTAGTCGTTGCGAATGCACCGTCCGTAATATCTCTGCGTTTACTCATTTGCCACTCTCCTGTTTTCTTGGTTATATCAACAGGATACGTAATCGACAAATGCTCTTTTTTATCGCTTATGATGAACTAATTAGATGAGAAAATAATAAAGGTATCTGTTACCAGATACCTTACATAATTACTGCCCGTAATACGCCTTCGCACCGTGCTTACGCAGGTAATGTTTATCCAGCAGGGTCTGCTGCATATCCGGTAACTGCGGTGCCAGCTGGCGGCAGAAGATGCCCATATAGGCCACCTCTTCCAGCACGATGGCGTTGTGCACCGCGTCTTCGGCATTTTTGCCCCACGCGAATGGGCCGTGGGAGTGAACCAGCACCCCCGGCATCTGCGCCGCATCGATCCCCTGTTTCTCGAAGGTTTCGACAATCACGTTGCCGGTTTCCCACTCGTACTCACCGTTGATTTCGGCATCGGTCATCTTGCGGGTGCAGGGGATGGTGCCATAGAAATAGTCGGCGTGGGTGGTGCCGGTTGCCGGGATGGATTGCCCGGCCTGCGCCCAGATGGTGGCGTGACGGGAGTGGGTGTGAACGATGCCGCCGATAGACGGGAAGGCCTGATACAGCAAGCGGTGGGTCGGCGTATCGGAAGAGGGTTTTTTCGTGCCTTCCACCACTTCACCGGTGGCGATACTCACCACCACCATATCGTCGGCGGTCATCACCCGGTAGTCGACCCCGGACGGTTTAATAACAAATACGCCAGCTTCACGGTCAACCGCGCTGACGTTGCCCCAGGTCAGGGTGACAAGATTGTGTTCCGGCAGGGCAAGGTTGGCTTCAAGCACCTGACGTTTGAGATCTTCCAGCATGTATCCTCCAGGAAAAAAGGCCCGCCCTGCGGCAGGCCAAAGGTTCCCCTGTTAACGTTTTGAACCGTAATAGACTTCGTTCCAGCGCAGCGCGTCTTTGAAGGCTGGCATACGGGTGTCGTTATCAATCACGGTCAGCTCGATGTCGTGCAGCTCCGCGAACTGACGCATGTCGTTGAGATCCAGCGCATGGCTGAAGACGGTATGGTGGGCGCCGCCCGCCACGATCCAGGCTTCGGACGCGGTGGCCAGATCCGGCTGGGCTTTCCACAGGGCGTTGGCCACCGGCAGTTTTGGCAGGGCGTGAGGGGTTTCAACGGCGTCGACACAGTTGACCAGCAGGCGGAAACGATCCCCCAGATCGATCAGGCTGGCGTTAATCGCCGGACCGGTGCGGGTGTTGAAGATCAGACGGGCCGGATCGGCTTTGCCGCCGATGCCGAGGTGCTGAACGTCGAGGATCGGTTTCTCATCCACGGCGATCGACGGGCAGACTTCCAGCATGTGCGAGCCCAGCACCAGATCGTTGCCGTTCTCGAAGTGGTAGGTGTAATCCTCCATAAAGGAGGTGCCGCCCTGCAGACCGGTCGACATCACTTTCATGATGCGTAGCAGAGCGGCAGTTTTCCAGTCGCCTTCCCCGGCAAAGCCGTAGCCCTGCTGCATCAGACGTTGTACCGCCAGGCCCGGCAGCTGCTTCAGGCCGTGAAGATCTTCAAAGGTGGTAGTGAAGGCATGGAAGCCGCCCTGTTCGAGGAAGCGCTTCATGCCCAGCTCGATACGGGCCGCATCCAGCACGTTCTGGCGTTTTTCGCCGTTCACCTGTGCCGCGGCGGTCAGGCGGTAGCTGCTTTCATACTCATCCACCAGCGCATTTACGTCGCCATCGCCGATCTCATTGACGACCTGAACCAGGTCGCCCACCGCCCAGGTATTGACGGAGAAACCGAATTTAATCTGCGCGGCCACTTTATCGCCGTCGGTCACTGCCACTTCACGCATGTTGTCGCCGAAGCGCACCACTTTCAGCTGACGGGTATCCTGCTTCGATACCGCCTGGCGCATCCACGAACCAATACGCTGGTGGGCCTGTTTGTCCTGCCAGTGGCCGGTCACCACCGCGTGCTGCTGGCGCATACGTGCGCCGATGAAGCCGAACTCGCGGCCGCCGTGTGCGGTCTGGTTCAGGTTCATAAAGTCCATGTCGATGCTGTCCCACGGCAGCGCCGCGTTGAACTGGGTATGGAACTGCAGCAGCGGTTTGTTGAGGATCGCGAGGCCGTTGATCCACATCTTGGCCGGAGAGAAGGTGTGCAGCCACACCACCAGCCCGGCGCATTTGTCGTCGTAGTTGGCGTCGCGGCAGATATGGGTGATTTCATCCGGCGAGGTGCCCAGCGGCTTCAGCACCAGCTTGCACGGCAGTTTTGCTTCCGCATTCAGGGCATTGACCACATGTTCTGCGTGCTGAGTCACCTGGCGCAGGGCTTCCGGCCCGTAAAGATGCTGACTACCAATCACAAACCACACTTCATAATTATTAAAAATCGTCATTATCGTGTCCTTAATGTGTCAGGGTTGCCGTAGATTCCGGGATGCTTTTAACCGGGGCGGCGACAGGGAGATAGTGCTGCTCAGCGCTCTTCGCCCACTGCTGGTAGCGCTGATAAAGCTGTTCGAAACGTTGCGCCTGCTGGGCGCGCGGCTGCAGGGTGCTTTCCACCTGGCTGGCCATATGTTGCTGCGCCGTCGGGATATCGGCATGTACGCCCGCCGCCACGGCGGCGAAGATGGCCGCACCCAGGGCGCAGCACTGATCGGAGGCGACAATCTGCAGCGGACGGTTGAGCACATCGCAGCAGGCCTGCATGATCACCGGGTTCTTACGGGCGATACCGCCTAGGGCCATCACCTCATTAACGGCGATCCCCTGCTCGGTGAAGCATTCCATAATGGCGCGCGCGCCGAAGGCGGTGGCGGCCACCAGCCCGCCGAACAGCGCCGGGGCGTCGGTGGCGAGATTCAGATCGGTAATGACCCCTTTCAGACGCTGGTTAGCATTCGGGGTACGGCGGCCGTTAAACCAGTCGAGCACCACCGGGAGATGGTCGAGGGACGGGTTTTTGGCCCAGGCCTCGGTCAGCTGCGGCAGGAGCTGCTTCTTGCTGGCGTCAATCTGGGTTTTCAGCTCAGGATGTGCAGCCGCCAACTGATCCAGCGGCCAGCCCAGCACCCGGCCAAACCAGGCGTAGATGTCACCGAAGGCGGACTGGCCCGCTTCGAGACCGATAAAGTCCGGCACCACGCTGCCGTCCACCTGGCCGCAGATGCCTTTCACGGCGCGGTCGCCGACGCTGGCTTTATCCGCCGTCAGGATGTCGCAGGTGGAGGTGCCGATCACTTTCACCAGCGTATTCGGCTGGGCACCGGCACCGACCGCACCCATATGGCAGTCAAATGCGCCGCCGGAGATGGCGACGTGCTGCGGCAGGCCAAGGCGTTCCGCCCACTCGGCGCAGAGCGTGCCAACCGGGATATCGGCGGTCCAGGTATCGGTAAACAGCGGGTAGTCGAGTTTCTGGTTGATGATCGGGTCGAGGTCGTCAAAGAAGGCGGCAGGCGGCAGGCCACCCCAGCTCTCATGCCAGAGGGATTTATGCCCGGCGCTGCAGCGGCCGCGACGGATATCCTGCGGACGGGTGGTGCCGGAGAGCAGGGCCGGAACCCAGTCGCACAGCTCAATCCACGATACCGCAGCCTCGGCAACGTGCCGATCCTGACGGGTAACGTGCAGGATCTTCGCCCAGAACCATTCGCTGGAGTAAATGCCGCCGATGTAGCGGGAGTAGTCGCTTTTGCCAGGCTGATGGCACAAACGGGTGATGGCCTCGGCTTCTTCCACTGCGGTATGGTCTTTCCACAGCACGAACATGGCGTTCGGGTTGTCGGCAAACTCCGGACGCAGCGCCAGCACATGGCCCTCGGCGTCAATCGGTGCCGGGGTCGAGCCGGTGCTGTCCACGCCGATGCCGACGATCTGGCTGCGCTGCGCCTCGCTTAACTCGGCCAGCACGGTTTTGATCGCCGCTTCCATCGACTCGATATAGTCGCGGGGATGGTGGCGGAACTGATTGTTCGGCGCATCGCAGAAGCGCCCCTCTTGCCAGCGCGGGTACCACTCAACGCTGGTCGCTATCTCCTGACCTGTTGCGCACTCCACTGCCAGGGCGCGTACTGAGTCACTGCCAAAATCGAGGCCAATCGCAATTGCCATGGTGTTGCTCCATCAAAAAACAGATATGAATGAACATTAGAGAGTGAGGGGGAAAATCGTCAGGCAGGATCCGCTAATCTTATGGATGATTTTGCTGTGACATGGGAAAGTGTGACGCCGTGCAAATAATCCATGTGGACATTTCTGCCGTGGTTATAGACACTTTTGTTACTGCCGACCCGCTCGATGTTACGGTTAAATCGCAACGGAAGCGTTAAGATGGCGGACCTTAAAGTGGGCTGATACCTTTTCGCTCTTTGGCTGGCCCGTTTTTATGCCGCTTTTGTTGATATGGACAAATGGTTTCCTTCACGACCGTCAGGAGTACAGACAATATGGCTGAAACGCAAAGCGATCCCCTGCTGCCGGGCTACTCGTTCAACGCGCATCTGGTGGCGGGGCTGACCCCTATTGAGGCCGAAGGCTATCTCGATTTTTACGTTGACCGACCGCTGGGGATGAAGGGCTATATCCTCAACCTGACCGTGCGCGGAGAGGGGGTGATCAAGAATGGCGATCGGACCTTCGTCTGCCGTCCGGGGGATATCCTGCTCTTCCCGCCGGGGGAAATTCACCACTACGGCCGCCATCCCGATGCCCGGGAGTGGTATCACCAGTGGGTCTACTTCCGCCCGCGCGCCTACTGGCATGAGTGGCTGGCCTGGCCGTCGATGTTTGCCCATACCGGCTTTTATCGCCCGGATGAGGTCCATCAGCCGCAGTTTCGTGAACTCTTTGCCCAGATCATCGAGGCCGGGCAGGCCGGTGGGCGCTATGCTGAACTGCTGGCGATCAATCTGCTGGAGCAGCTTCTGCTGCGCCGGATGGAAGCGATCAACGAATCTCTCAACCCGCCGCTGGATCACCGGGTACGCGAAGCCTGCCAGTACATCAGCGATCATCTGGCGGACAGCCAGTTTGATATCGCCAGCGTCGCCCAGCATGTCTGCCTGTCGCCGTCGCGGCTGTCGCACCTGTTCCGCCAGCAGCTGGGGGTGAGCGTCCTGAGCTGGCGCGAGGATCAGCGCATCAGCCAGGCCAAGCTGCTGCTCAGTACCACCCGGATGCCGATTGCCACCGTCGGACGCAACGTCGGCTTTGAGGATCAGCTCTATTTCTCACGGGTATTCAAAAAATGCACCGGCGCCAGCCCGAGCGAATTTCGCGCAGGTTGTGAATAGAAGGTAAATAAAACTAAACATATTCGCTGTATGCCGTTCACACCCGGTAAACTATTCAGACAATTGTTGTCTTGACGCGGCAGGCCTCTCTTCGCAGAATCCCTGCTTCGTCACCTGACCGGAACTGTTATGCAGGCATTGCTGGAACATTTTATTACCCAGTCCGTAACTTACTCGCTCATTGCTGTGGCGTTAGTGGCCTTTCTTGAATCCCTGGCGCTGGTCGGTCTGATTTTACCCGGCACGGTAATGATGAGCGGGCTCGGCGCCTTGATCGGCAGCGGCGAGGTTAACTTCTGGCAGGCGTGGCTGGCGGGGATCGTCGGGTGTCTGCTGGGGGACTGGATCTCATTCTGGCTGGGCTGGCGCTTTAAAAAACCGCTTCACCGCTGGTCATTCATGAAGAAGAACAAAGCCCTGCTCGACAAGACCGAGCACGCCCTGCATCAGCACAGCATGTTTACTATTCTGGTAGGCCGCTTTGTTGGCCCGACGCGTCCGCTGGTGCCGATGGTGGCGGGGATGCTGGATCTGCCGGTGACCAAGTTTATTGTGCCGAACCTGCTGGGCTGCCTGTTCTGGCCACCGATCTACTTCCTACCGGGGATCCTGGCCGGTGCGGCCATCGATATTCCTTCTGATGTCCAGAGCGGCGGCTTTAAGTGGCTGCTGCTGGCAACCGCGCTGCTACTGTGGCTGGCGGCATGGCTCTGCTGGCGACTGTGGCGCAGCGGGACAGCCTCCGGGGATCGTCTGAGCAACTACCTGCCGCGCGGGCGCTTATTCTGGCTGGCACCCGTCACCCTGGGGATCGCCGTTGTAGCGCTGGTGGCGCTGATCCGCCATCCCCTTATGCCGGTCTACGGCGAGATCTTGTTGAAAGTGGTCAGCCGCTGACCGCCGTCAGTGGATCCCCAGCAGGCGCGACGCGCTGGCTTTTCCGCTCACCAACTGTTCCGTATCGCCGTCCCAGGCGATACGGCCATCGGCAATCACCACCGACCGACGGGCAATTTTGACCGCATCCTCCACGCTGTGGGACACCATCAGCATCGTCAGGTTCTGGCGCTCACATACCTCGTTGACCAGCAGCAGCATCTCCTGACGTAACGCCGGGTCGAGCGCCGAAAAGGGCTCATCCAGCAGCAGGATCGGCTGCTCGCGTACCAGACAGCGGGCGAGGGCGACGCGCTGACGCTGGCCCCCCGAGAGCTCGCCCGGCAGCCGTTCCAGCAGATCGCCAATCCCCATCTGCGTCGCGATATTGCTCAGCTTCTGCTGCTGCCCGGCGTTCAGCCTGAGCCCCGGATGCATGCCGAGGCCAATGTTCTGGCGCACGCTCAGATGGGTAAAGAGGTTGTTTTCCTGAAACAGCATCGATACCGGGCGCTGCGACGGCGGCGTATGGGTGTGGTCCTGGCCCGCAATGGTGATACGGCCGTTGGCCGGTTGCAGGAAACCGGCCACCAGATTGAGGAGCGTACTTTTCCCCGCGCCGCTGGGGCCGAGCACGGCGATCAGTTCCCCCTGACGCACCGACAGGGTGAAGCGCATCGGCAGATGCTGATAAAGCCAGGTTACATCAGTGAGAGTTAACATCACGCCCCGGAAGTTTTTCGATAAGGGTAAATAACGCAAAGCACAGCAGCAACAACAGCAGCGCCGTGACGGCGCCATCCTGGCTGCGATACGAGCCGATCTGCTGATACAGCCAGAACGGCAGGGTGCGGAAATCATCATTGCCAAACAGCGCCACCACTCCGAAATCCCCGATCGACAGCACGCAGGCAAAGGCCAGGGCCTGCGCCAGCGGGCGTTTCAGGGCGCGCAGTTCCACCACCTTCAGCCGCTGCCAGCCGTGCATCCCCAGCGAATCGCAGAGCAGAGTGTAGCGGGCGCTGAGATCGCGCATCGGGTTTTCCAGTACCTTCAGCGCATACGGAATAGCCATCAGAGCGTTGGTGAAGATGACGATACCATCGGCTGATTCAGGCAGGCCGACGGTGCTGTTAAACAGCAGGAAGAAGCCGCTCGCCAGCACGATACCGGGCATCGCCAGGATCAGCATCCCGCTCAGATCCAGCGCCTGTCCGGCCACGGTCGCCTGACGGGCGTACAGCTCCCGGCTGGTCCACAGCAGCATCATGGTCAGCAGCACGCAGAGCAGACCCGCCCCCAGCGCAATGCGCAGGGAGGTGCCGAGCGCCTGCCACAGCACCGGCTGTTGCAGCACCGACGGCAGGTTAAGGTTCAGGCCATCCACCACCACCGCCAGCAGCGGCGGGAGCAACAGCAGCAGGGCGAGGGTGATGAGCAGGCCATCGGTCAGGCGGCTACGCAGGCTATCCTGCGGATCGCGCCAGCCGGCCAGCCGGCTGCTGCCCACGGCGATGGCTTTACCCAGCCGCTGGCTCAGCATCACCAGCCCCAGGCAGCAGAACATCTGCACCATCGCCAGCAGCGCCGCGCGGCCCGGATCGTAGTCGTAGCTCAGGGCCTGATAGATGGCGAGTTCAATGGTGGTGGCCTGCGGCCCGCCGCCCAGCGAGAGCACGGTGGCAAAGCTGGCAAAGCAGAGCATAAAGATCAGCGCCGCGACGGGAGGAATTTGTCGGCGCAGCCAGGGCCACTCCACAAAGCGGAAGAAGGACCAGCCGCGCATCCCGAGCTGGGCGGCAAGCTGGCGCTGTTCGCCGGGGATATTCTCCAGCGCCTGCAGCAGCAGCCGTGTCGCCATCGGCATGTTGAAAAAGACGTGCGCCAGCAGGATACCCTGCAGGCCATAAGGCGAGAAGGTCCACTCCAGCCCGAGCGCCTGGCAGAGGGCGGCAAGCCAGCCCTGACGCCCGTAGACGCTGAGAATGCCGAATATCGCCACCAGCACCGGCAGGATCAGGGTCATGGCGCACAGGCGCAGCAGCGCCTGCCGTCCGGGGAAACGCCGCCGGTAGAGGGCGCGGGCGAGGAAGATAGCGGGCACAACGGAGAGCAGGGCGGAAAGAAACGCCTGCCAGAACGAGAAGCGGATGACGTGCCACAGATAGCTGTCGTGCAGCAGCGCCTTGACGTCGGTGGCTGGCGCGTTAAACCACAGCGCCAGAAATGCCCCCAGGGCGACGACCACCATCAGGATGGCGGCTATCAGCCCCGGGAGTAACCAGCCGGCGATCAGCGACTGACGGCGCGTTGCCATTCACTGACCCAGGCGGCACGTTTCCCCGCCACTTCCTGCGGGGAGTATTCCAGCGCGGTTTTCGGTTTCACCAGAGTGTCGAAACCGGCAGGTAACGCCACGTTGGTGACCGGGTACATCCAGTTGCCGGTCGGGATAGTATTCTGGAACGACGGGGAGACCATAAATTTCAGGAACTTCTCCGCCAGTTCCGGCTGTTTACTGGCGGCGGTGCGGGCGGCGACTTCGACCTGCAGGTAGTGGCCTTCGGCAAAATCAGCCGCGGCGTAGTTCTCTTTTTTCTCCGAAATAATGTGATACGCCGGAGAGGTGGTGTAGCTCAGCACCAGGTCGCTTTCCCCTTTCAGGAACAGCCCGTAGGCCTCGCTCCAGCCTTTGGTGACGGTGACGGTTTTGGCGGCCAGCTTCTGCCAGGCTTCCGCAGTCTTATCGCCGTACACTTTTTGCATCCACAGCAGCAGACCCAGCCCCGGCGTGCTGGTGCGTGGATCTTCGTAGATCACGCGCCACTTCTGATCGCTCTCAACCAGCTCTTTCAGACTCTTCGGCGGGTTTTTCAGCTTATTTTTGTCATACACGAAGGCGAAATAGCCGTAATCGAAGGGCACAAAAGTATCGTTCTTCCAGCCGCCAGGAACGTTAACCGCATCGGCCGCTACACCGCTTTTAGCGAACAGCCCGGTTTGCGTGGCCGCTTCCAGCAGGTTGTTATCGAGACCCAGCACTACGTCGGCTTTGCTGTTTTTGCCTTCCATACGCAGGCGATTGAGCAGCGAGACGCCATCTTCCAGCGCCACGAATTTCAGCTCGCAGTGGCAGTCGGCTTCGAAAGCTTTTTTGACCGCCGGGCCTGGGCCCCAGTCGGCGGCGAAGGAGTCATAGGTGTAGACCGTCAGGACAGGGCTGGCAACGGCAGGCAGCGCAACCAGCGCCAGCAGGGGAAGAACAGTTTTGAACACTTTGCACCTCTGTATGTGAGAGTGGCAAAGGATTTTGAGCGACAGCCTCAAATCCCTTCGCCGGCGTTATCCGGATCAGGTTCGACGGGTATTTTCTCAGCACACGCTTGCGCGCAGCACCCCGTTGAGAACGGCGGTATTGTAATGATTTGGTGAATATTACGAAAGTATTATGGTTCCGGCGGCGCAAACCACGCCGATTTAAAGTCAAACCAGCCGAGGGTGTTCATGCGTAAGCCGCGCATACTGCGCTGCCCCTGGATCATCAGCCAGTGGTGGATCAGCGGGACAATCGCCTGCTGCGACAGCAGCTGCTGACACCAGACGGCAAGGTTCATCTCGCCCGCGCGCCACTCGGCGGCGTCCTGCTGCCAGTCGCGCGCAATACAGTGCTGCAGGAGCGGGACTTCATACAAATGCGAGAACAGCGAGAAGTCGAGGGGCAGGGTGAAGTTGACGCTGTTGAGCCAGATGTCGCTCACCGTCTCGCCGCGATGCCACTCCTCATAGCTGACCTCCTGAATGTTTAACGTCACCTGTTCGGCGGCCAGCAGTTCACTCATCATTCTGGCGATCAACCGGTGTTCGATATGCTCGCGGTAGAAGGTGAGGGTGAGGCTCTCCAGCCCGGCCGGTTTGTCGCCGCGTCCCGGGCGGGCGTGGTGCCAGCGCGGCAGCAGGCCATAGGCCGGGAACCAGTAGGACTGATACACCTCCTCGGCCTGATAGATCAGATTGGCCGGGGAGAGGATCCGGCTTACCCACTGACGCACCTCGGGACTGGCTCCACGGTGGGAGCGGTTGTCGAACAGCAGATAGTAGCAGCCCTCTTCAAGCCGGCTCTCTACTGCTTTTTCGCCCTCGGTGGGCCCTTCCAGCGTCAGGCCGACACTCAGCTCTTCGTTGATATCCGGCAGGACCCAGACGTTGACCTCGTCAATCAGCGCCCGGTAGCCAAAGTAGTCATCGAAGGCACGGATCTTGAGCTGGTTATTGTTGTTACGCGATACGGCGTAGGGACCGGTGCCCACCGGCTGGCTGGCAAAGTTGTGCATTTTTTCCCATTCGCGCGGCAGGATCATCGAGGGTACATACCCTAGCAGCCACGGCAGCCAGCGGTCGGGCTGCGAAAGCTGAATATCCAGGGTCCAGGCGGTGGGGGACTGGATCCGGGTGATGTGTGAATAGAGAGGCAGCTCGCGGGCGCGCTGCAGGGTAGCAATGACGTCGGCCATCTCCAGTTCGCGTCCGTGATGGAAATGAATGCCGGGCCGCAGGAAAAAGCGCCAGTGCAGCGGGGAAAGTTGTTGCCAGTGGTGGGCAATGTCCGCTTCCAGTTCCCCATTTTCCTCATTTATGCGCGTCAGCCCGCTAAAGATCTGCCGCGCCATGTGGGTTTCGGAGCGTCGTAACGCGCTGCCCGGCAACAGGTTTTTCATCGGACGATAATAGAGCACCCGCAGGATGTGCCTGCCCTGGCGGAAGCTGCGGCCCAGGTGGGAGACCAGCATCTGGCGCACCGCGGCCTTATCGCCCACCAGCTGCACCAACTGCTCGATGCGATCCTGCTCCAGCAGATCTTCCGCCCGCTGCTGCTGCAGCGCGAGGCCGGTATAAAGAAACGTGAGACGGGAACGCTTGCCGCGCCCGGCTTCGGCTTCCCAGCTCAGCCAGCCCTGCTGCTGCATGGTATTGAGCAGGGTGCGCATATGGCGACGCGAGCAGCTGAGGAGCTCGGCAAGCTCGCTGAGCGTGGTGTCCCGGGTCTGGCCGTCACAGCACTGCCACAGGCGGATGAATTGTTGTTGCAGACGACCAGAGGGCATAAAAGAGGAACTCCTGACAAAAAATCAGCAATTTATTAATCCCTATATTAGGCCAATAATTCACTTCGTTGAAGCGAGGAGGTGAATATGAAGAGGTCTACCGCGAATCAGTTTTACCAACAATATTTTTCAGCGACAAAGGGAGTGTCCTGGCTGGCCCGCCGGTGTGCAGAGCAGCGGCTGAAAATACTGGAAGATCTGATGCAGTGGGAGGTGACAACATCGACCTCGGAACGCTGAATGGCTTCGATCATGTGTGACTGAGTATTGGTGCGAATCACCACGCCAGCAGGTATTATCTGCTGGCTTTTTTCGTTTTCACTTGCGCTAAAGGGAACAGGTAATGCTCTGGTTAATGACGATGGGACGCCGTCTCAACGGTGTGTATGCTGCCTTTATGGTGGTGGCGTTTATGATGGGCGTCGCCGGTGCGCTGCAGGCCCCGACCCTGAGCCTGTTCCTGAGCCGTGAGGTGGGTGCTCAGCCTTTCTGGGTGGGGATCTTTTACACCGTCAATGCCGTCGCCGGGATCCTGGTCAGCCTGTGGCTGGCAAAGCGATCGGACAGCCAGGGCGACCGCCGCAAGCTGATCCTCTTTTGCTGCGCGATGGCGATCGGCAACGCGCTGCTGTTTGCCTTTAACCGTCACTATCTGACCTTACTCACCTGCGGCGTGCTGCTGGCTTCGCTGGCCAATACCGCCATGCCGCAGCTCTTCGCCCTGGCGCGGGAATATGCCGACAGCTCCGCGCGGGAAGTGGTGATGTTCAGCTCGGTGATGCGTGCCCAGCTTTCGCTGGCGTGGGTCATCGGCCCACCGCTGGCCTTTATGCTGGCGCTTAACTATGGCTTTACCGCCATGTTCTCTATTGCCGCAGCCATTTTTGCCCTTAGCCTGGGGCTGATTGCCTTCGCGCTGCCCTCCGTTGCCCGGGTGGACTCCGCAGGCGCGGTACCGGTGACGCAGGTCAGCGGCTGGAAAGACAAAAATGTCCGCAGGCTGTTTATCGCCTCCACCCTGATGTGGACCTGCAACACCATGTACATCATCGATATGCCGCTGTGGATCAGCAGCGATCTGGGCCTGCCGGACAAGCTGGCCGGGATCTTAATGGGTACCGCCGCCGGGCTGGAAATCCCGGCGATGATCCTTGCCGGTTATTACGTCAAATACTTCGGTAAGCGGCGGATGATGGTGATTGCGGTGACGGCGGGCGTGCTGTTTTATCTGGGGCTGATCCTCTTTCACAGCCGCGAAGCGTTACTTGCCCTGCAGCTGTTTAACGCGGTCTTTATCGGCATTGTCGCCGGGATTGGCATGCTCTGGTTCCAGGATCTGATGCCGGGGCGGGCAGGTTCGGCCACCACCCTGTTTACCAACAGCATTTCAACCGGGGTGATTCTGGCCGGGATTATTCAGGGCGCGCTGGCGCAAAGCTATGGTCACTACGTGGTGTACTGGGTAATAGCAGCGATTTCGCTGGTGGCGCTGGTGCTAACCTGGCGGGTAAAAGAGAGTGAAATTCTGGAAGGCGGCTTCACGAAATGACAGCCCATTCTGACAGCAGGACGGAATACGCATAGAGTTCACGCGGGTGCTTGAGGCTGTTTGCCTGAAGCATTGCTGGAAGGGTAGACAGAAGAAAGCCCCACTCAACTTAACATTGATGTGAGGTTACCCAACCAACACAACTAAGCCCTGTGAGGGTAGCCTCTTCATCGCTGGAAAGCAATCAGGAGGCTGGAATGCCAAAATGGCCCGCTTTGCGGGCCATTAAATTAACTCATAAAGGCCGGCTGTCTGTTCTCGTAGGCCGCAATAGCATCTTCGTGCTGCAGCGTCAGCCCGATGCTGTCCAGGCCGTTGATCATGCAGTGGCGACGGAACGCATCGATAGTAAAGCTGTAGGTTTTATCCCCGGCTTTCACTTCCTGCGCTTCCAGATCAACCACAAAGCGAATCCCCGGCTGGCTCTGCACCAGCGCAAACAGCTCGTCGACCTGCTCATCGCTTAAGGTCACCGGCAGCAGCTGGTTGTTGAAGCTGTTGCCGTAGAAGATATCGGCGAAGCTTGGCGCAATCACCACTTTGAAACCGTAGTCGGTCAGGGCCCAGGGGGCATGCTCACGGGAGGAGCCGCAGCCGAAGTTTTCCCGCGCCAGCAGGATTGATGCGCCTTTGAATTCCGGGAAGTTCAGCACGAACTCCGGATTCGGCACTTCCCCTTTGTCATCCAGAAAACGCCAGTCGTTAAACAGATGGGCACCAAAACCGGTGCGGGTAACCTTCTGCAAAAACTGCTTCGGGATAATGGCGTCGGTATCGACGTTGGCGGCGTCCAGAGGGACCACCAGGCCAGTATGTTGGGTAAATTTCTCTGCCATGATGGTCTCCTTATTTCAGGCTGCGAATATCGGCAAAATGGCCGGTCACTGCGGCTGCCGCGGCCATCGCCGGGCTGACCAGGTGTGTGCGCCCGCCGCGCCCCTGACGACCTTCAAAGTTACGGTTGCTGGTAGAGGCGCAACGCTCGCCCGGATTCAGGCGATCGTTGTTCATGGCCAGACACATGGAGCAGCCTGGCAGACGCCATTCAAAACCTGCTTCAATGAAAATCTTATCCAGCCCTTCGGCTTCCGCCTGGGCTTTCACCGGGCCGGAGCCTGGCACCACCAGCGCCTGCACGCCCGGGGCCACTTTACGGCCTTTCGCCACTTCTGCCGCCGCACGCAAATCTTCGATACGCGAGTTGGTGCAGGAGCCGATAAACACTTTATCAATCGCCACGTCGGTCAACGGCACGCCCGGTTTCAGCCCCATATAGGCCAGCGCCTTCTCTGCGCTGGCGCGCTCAACCGGATCGGCGAACGAGGCTGGGTCAGGAATGCTGTCGTTGACGGAGATCACCTGGCCCGGGTTCGTCCCCCAGGTCACCTGCGGCGCGATGGCCTCAGCCTGCAGGGTTACCACGGTGTCAAACTGCGCGCCCTCGTCGGTTTTCAGGGTTTTCCAGTACGCGACCGCATCGTCGTAATTCTGGCCTTTCGGGGCATGCAGACGATCCTTCACATAGGCGAAGGTGATCTCATCCGGGGCAACCAGACCGGCTTTTGCGCCCATCTCAATGGCCATGTTGCACAGGGTCATACGACCTTCCATGCTCAGGGCCTGGATCGCGCTACCGCAGAACTCGACTACATGACCGGTGCCGCCAGCGCTGCCGGTTTTTCCGATGATCGCCAGCACGATATCTTTGGCGGTGATGCCCGGTGCGGCCTGGCCGGTGACTTCAATCTTCATGGTCTTCGCACGGCCCTGCTTC
The DNA here is from genome assembly GCA_002360945.1 of Leclercia adecarboxylata. GTDB lineage: Bacteria > Pseudomonadota > Gammaproteobacteria > Enterobacterales > Enterobacteriaceae > Enterobacter > Enterobacter adecarboxylatus_B. The sequence goes on from DERO01000003.1 coordinate 179,045, forward strand.
AGGGTCTGCGTCGCCAGCACGTGTTCCACTTCTGAGGTGCCGATCCCGAACGCCAGCGCGCCGAAGGCGCCATGGGTGGCGGTATGGGAGTCGCCGCAGACGATGGTCATCCCCGGCAGGGTGATACCCTGCTCTGGCCCCATCACGTGAACAATGCCCTGATACGGATGGTTCAGGTCGTACAGTTCGACGCCAAACTCGTTGCAGTTCTTGATCAGCTCCTGCATCTGAATGCGCGCCATCTCACCAGAGGCGTTGATGTCTTTGGTCTGCGTCGAGACGTTATGGTCCATCGTCGCAAAGGTTTTACCAGGCTGACGCACCGGACGATGATGCGCACGCAGGCCATCAAACGCCTGCGGCGAGGTCACTTCGTGCACCAGGTGACGATCAATATAGAGCAGCGGGGTTTCGTTCGGCGCTTCGAAGACCACGTGCGCATCAAACAACTTTTCGTACAACGTCTTCGCCATGATTACACCCCTTCAGCGACATAGCGGGCGATGATGTCACCCATTTCATCGGTAGTAACAGCAGCAGCGCCACGGGCCAAATCACCGGTGCGAATGCCTTCTTCCAGCGCACGGTTGATGGCGCTCTCGATTGCCGTTGCCGCGTCGTTGGCATCCAGGCTGTAGCGCAGCAACAGCGCCAGGGAGAGGATCTGCGCAATCGGGTTAGCAATGTTCTTGCCCGCGATATCCGGTGCCGAGCCGCCTGCCGGTTCGTACAGGCCAAAGCCTTCTTCATTCAGGCTGGCAGACGGCAGCATCCCCATCGAGCCGGTGATCATCGCGCACTCGTCAGAGAGAATGTCCCCGAACAGGTTGGAGCACAGCAGCACGTCGAACTGGGACGGATCTTTAATCAGCTGCATGGTGGCATTGTCGATATACATATGCGACAGCTGCACGTCCGGGTATTCCCGGGCGATTTCGTTGACGATTTCGCGCCACAGGATCGAGGATTGCAGCACGTTCGCTTTATCGATCGAGGTGACCTTATGGCCGCGTTTGCGGGCCGATTCGAACGCAATACGGGCGATACGCTCGATTTCAAAACGGTGATACACCTCGGTATCAAAGGCTTTTTCGTGCTGGCCGCTGCCTTCGCGGCCTTTTGGCTGACCAAAGTAGATGCCGCCGGTCAGTTCGCGAACGCACAGAATGTCGAAACCGTTGGCGGCGATATCGGCGCGCAGCGGGCAAAACTCTTCCAGCCCCTGGTACAGCTTCGCCGGACGCAGGTTGCTGAACAGTTTGAAATGTTTACGCAACGGCAGCAGCGCGCCGCGCTCTGGCTGTTCGGTCGGCGGCAGGTGTTCCCATTTCGGGCCACCCACGGAGCCAAACAGCACCGCGTCGGCATTCTCACAGCCGGTCACGGTCGCCTGCGGCAGCGGCGTGCCGTGATTATCAATGGCGATACCGCCCACATCATAGTGGCTGGTGGTAATTTTCATCGCAAAACGGGTGCGGATCGCTTCCAGAACCTTCAGCGCCTGTGCCATCACTTCGGGGCCAATTCCGTCGCCCGGTAACACAGCAATATGGTAATTCTTCGACATTACACGGTTTCCTTATTGTTCTCTTTATTCTGAGCTTTGCGTTGCAACTCTTTTTCTACTTCGGCGGCGCGCCAGATATTGTTCAGGACGTGCACCATCGCTTTGGCGGAGGATTCGACGATATCGGTCGCCAGGCCCACGCCGTGGAAGCGGCGGCCGTTATAGTTGACCACGATATCCACTTGGCCCAGCGCGTTTTTGCCCTGACCTTTGGCCGTCAGGTCATATTTAACCAGCTCAACGTCGTAGTCGGTGACGCGGTTAATGGCCTGGTAGATAGCATCAACCGGACCGTTGCCGTTAGCAGCTTCGGCTTTGATCTCGTCGCCGCAGGCCAGCTTAACGGAGGCGGTGGCGATATCGCTTGAACCTGACTGCACGCTGAAGTAGTCCAGACGGAAATGCTCTGGTTCTTCCTGCTGTTTGTTAATAAACGCCAGCGCTTCCAGATCGTAATCGAAGACCTGACCTTTCTTATCGGCCAGCTTCAGGAAGGCGTCATACAGGTGATCCATGTTGTAGTCGGTCTCTTTATAACCCATCTCTTCCATGCGGTGTTTTACCGCAGCACGGCCAGAGCGGGAGGTCAGGTTCAACTGCACCTGGTTCAGACCGATGGATTCCGGGGTCATGATCTCGTAGTTTTCGCGGTTCTTCAGCACGCCGTCCTGGTGGATACCGGAGGAGTGGGCGAAAGCGCCGGTGCCAACAATCGCTTTGTTCGCCGGGACCGGCATGTTGCAGATCTGGCTGACGGTCTGGCTGGTGCGCCAGATTTCGTGGTGATTAATACGGGTCTGCACATTCATGATGTCTTTGCGCACTTTGATCGCCATGATCACTTCTTCCAGCGAACAGTTGCCCGCGCGCTCACCGATACCGTTCATGGCGCCTTCAACCTGACGCGCACCGGCGTGGACGGCTGCAATCGCGTTACCTACCGCCAGGCCCAAATCGTCATGGGTGTGAACGGAGATAATCGCTTTATCAATGTTAGGCACGCGCTCATACAGCCCGGTAATGATGTTGGAGAACTCGAACGGCATGGTGTAGCCGACGGTGTCCGGGATGTTGATGGTGGTGGCACCGGCACGGATAGCCGCTTCAACCACACGGGCCAAGTCTTCAATTGGCGTGCGGCCTGCGTCTTCACAGGAGAACTCAACGTCATCGGTATAGTTACGGGCGCGTTTCACCATATAGATGGAGCGCTCAATCACCTCATCCAGCGTGCTGCGCAGCTTGGTGGCGATGTGCATTGGCGAGGTAGCAATAAAGGTATGAATTCGGAAGGCTTCAGCGACTTTCAGCGATTCAGCGGCCACATCGATGTCTTTCTCGACGCAGCGCGCCAGGGCGCACACACGGCTGTTTTTGATGGTGCGGGCAATGGTCTGAACGGATTCAAAATCACCCGGGGAAGAGACCGGGAAGCCTACTTCCATCACGTCTACGCCCATACGTTCAAGGGCCAGAGCAATCTGCAATTTCTCTTTAACGCTCAGGCTTGCCTGTAATGCCTGTTCACCGTCACGTAAGGTCGTATCGAAAATAATGACTTGCTGGCTCATGGGTTAGGTCCTTGTCTGTATTTGGGCGCCTTGCTACGAGCATAAAAAAACCCGCGCAGCGGCGCGGGTTTTTTGTCTTAACGAGAGAACGATTCAACGCTGAATTTCGCCCGCCAGTCTACCGCGCACAGTGGATGCGTTTAGTAGTAGTAGACCGGTGAAACGAATACTGCGAATCATGAATCATGCCCCAGATAAATAAGATATGCTTTTAGTGGTACTGGATACGCGGTTTGATGTCAACCCCTGCGCGGTGAAAACGGTGATTTGGCCTTTCGACCGCAAGTCATGAAATTAGCTTATTGTGCTGGTTTTTCCCTGTCGGGCAGTTTTGTTCTTCTGTCGGATGATACTGAATACATCGACAGAATTATTTGAATATACTTGATTGCAATTTTTCAAACTTTCGAAACAATAGTTCTGCCTTTTGAATGCGTTTACTTTCATAACGTTAGCTTAATGCTAAATGCTTAAAGCCTGGGAAGGTAATGTTAGTGATAATAAAATGTTAAGCATTTAAATTAAATTGCTATTAATATTTCATTAAAACTTAAATAAGGCTTAACTAAACGCCATGTTGTTTATTTGTGTGATTTATGGTTTCATTCGAATCATTAACTCACAGATATGTTTTCTCTTATCTGAAGATGTGTTCATGTTTTATTTCTTATCCCTGTCACGGCTGACGGGTATTTATATATTCCTAATTTGTAACATTTCTCTTTTTCTTGTTTTATATGCGTGGTAAATCATATTTTTAAAAATGATTATTGCTGACGAGTAAAGGGAGTTTAGCGTGACAGTGGAGCAGGGTATGTCTGAAGAAAAAAGTGAAAAACCGGCAGCATTCGACGGGGCAAAACCACAGCTCCGTACGGTGGATCTGAATCTGTTAACGGTATTTGATGCGGTGATGCAGGAGCAAAATATCACGCGCGCCGCCCAGTCGCTGGGGATGTCACAGCCCGCCGTCAGTAATGCCGTTGCCAGGCTTAAGGTTATGTTCAATGACGAATTATTTGTGCGCTATGGCCGCGGGATCCAGCCTACCGCGCGAGCTTTCCAGCTGTTTGCATCGGTGCGTCAGGCGCTGCAGTTGGTGCAGAATGAGCTGCCGGGTTCAGGGTTTGATTCCTCCAGCAGCGAGCGTATTTTTCATTTGTGCGTCTGCAGTCCTCTCGATAATTATTTGACTTCGCTTATTTATAATAAAGTTGAAGAGGTCGCACCCAATATTCATCTGGTGTTCAAGTCTTCCCTTAACCAGAATACGGAACATCAGCTACGCTATCAGGAAACTGAGTTTGTGATTGGCTATGAAGAGTTCCGTCGCCCGGAATTTTCCTGCGTGCCCCTGTTCAAAGATGAAATGGTGCTGGTGACCAGCAAAACGCATCCGCGCCTGCATGGTACGCTGCTGGAGAGCGATATTTACCGCGAACAGCATGCGGTTGTCGCTCTCGATCGCTACGCCTCCTTTAGCCAGCCGTGGTACGACACCCCGGATAAGCAGGCCTGCGTAGCGTATCAGGGAATGGCGATGGTCAGCGTATTAAATGTGGTCTCGCAAACTCAACTGGTGGCCATTGCGCCGCGCTGGCTGGTGGAAGAGTTTGCCGAGCCGCTGAATCTGCGGATATTACCGCTGCCATTGAACCTTAACTCGCGGACGTGCTATCTCTCCTGGCATGAAGCCGCCGGGCGCGATAAAGGCCATCAGTGGATGGAAGAGCTGCTGGTGAGCGTCTGCCGCCGCTAATTGACCTCAGGGTAAATGGCCGTGTTATTGTTATTTATCCTGACTTTCTTTTTGTTCATGAAATATTATTCTGTTGCCATTTTTTTTACTGCCGCATTCGGGCCGTAAAATTGCATGAATTACTGCACCTTTCCCTTTTTAAATGATGAATGTGCACGCCTCTTCGTTATCGTAGTTGATTTATCCATAACAAATATTAATACCTCCTGTTTCTTCTTTCGCGTTTATGCGCCCGCGCAGGTTTGCTAATTGCCTGCCTTCCGGCGAGCGGTTATGGTAACTGTCACTCTGCACAATAAAAAACGCCAGGGGTGACCCTGACAAAAAAGACGGTTCAGTGCCTATTTCTCCTGTCCGTCTGAAACGATAAGCCTGGAGGCTAATCATGGAGATGTTATCTGGCGCCGAAATGGTTGTCCGATCGTTAATCGATCAGGGCGTAAAGCAAGTGTTCGGTTACCCCGGGGGCGCGGTCCTCGATATTTACGATGCGCTACATACCGTGGGCGGTATCGATCACGTCCTGGTGCGTCATGAGCAAGCCGCCGTGCATATGGCCGACGGACTGGCGCGTGCGACAGGTGAAGTTGGCGTGGTGCTGGTGACATCCGGCCCAGGCGCGACCAACGCCATAACGGGTATTGCTACTGCCTATATGGACTCCATTCCGATGGTGGTGCTTTCCGGTCAGGTGGCGACCTCACTGATTGGCTACGATGCCTTTCAGGAGTGCGATATGGTCGGCATCTCCCGCCCGGTGGTGAAACACAGTTTCCTTGTCAAACAGACGGAAGATATTCCAGGCGTATTGAAGAAAGCCTTCTGGCTGGCGGCGAGCGGGCGTCCGGGGCCGGTGGTGGTGGACCTGCCTAAAGATATCCTCAATCCGGCAAACAAACTGCCTTACGTCTGGCCGGAGTCGGTCAGCATGCGCTCTTACAACCCTACTACTCAGGGGCACAAGGGCCAGATTAAACGGGCGCTGCAAACCTTGATCTCCGCCAAAAAACCGGTGGTGTATGTCGGTGGCGGGGCGGTGAACGCTAAGTGTGAAACGCAGCTGCGTACGCTTATCGAAAAGCTGAATCTGCCGGTGGCCTCTTCATTAATGGGCTTAGGTGCTTTTCCGGCTACCCATCGTCAGGCGCTTGGCATGCTCGGGATGCATGGCACCTATGAAGCCAACATGACGATGCACAATTCCGACGTCATCTTTGCCGTAGGGGTGCGCTTTGACGATCGCACCACCAACAACCTGGCGAAATATTGCCCCAATGCCACGGTGCTGCACATTGATATCGATCCGACCTCCATTTCCAAAACCGTCCCAGCGGATGTGCCTATTGTTGGCGACGCGCGTCTGGTGCTGGAACAGATGCTGGAGCTGCTGGGGCAGGAAAGCGACGTCCAGCCGCTCGATGAGATCCGCGACTGGTGGTTGCAGATTGAGCAGTGGCGCGCCCGCCAGTGCCTGAAATACGACACCCAAAGCGAGAGCATCAAGCCGCAGGCGGTCATTGAAACTATCTGGCGACTGACAAAAGGCGAGGCTTACGTGACCTCGGACGTAGGTCAGCACCAGATGTTTGCCGCCCTCTATTACCCGTTTGATAAGCCGCGTCGTTGGATCAACTCCGGCGGCCTGGGCACCATGGGCTTTGGCCTGCCCGCCGCGCTGGGCGTGAAGCTGGCGTTACCGGATGAAACCGTGGTCTGCGTGACCGGCGATGGCAGTATTCAGATGAACATTCAGGAGTTGTCTACCGCGCTGCAGTACGACCTGCCGGTGCTGGTGCTCAACCTGAACAACGGCTATCTGGGCATGGTGAAGCAGTGGCAGGACATGATCTATTCCGGCCGCCACTCACAGTCGTACATGAAATCGCTGCCTGATTTTGTCCGTCTGGCTGAAGCCTACGGCCACATTGGTATGCGCATCAGCAATCCGGCAGAGCTGGAGGCGAAGCTCAGCGAAGCGCTTGAGCACGTCAGCAACAACCGCCTGGTGTTTGTCGATGTTGTGGTTGATGGCACCGAGCATGTCTATCCGATGCATATTCGCGGCGGCGGTATGGATGAAATGTGGTTAAGCAAAACGGAGAGAACCTGATATGCGCCGGATATTATCTGTATTACTGGAAAACGAGTCCGGCGCGCTGTCGCGCGTGATTGGGCTCTTCGCACAGCGCGGTTATAACATTGAAAGCCTGACGGTTGCCCCGACGGACGATCCCACGCTTTCGCGCATGACCATCCAGACGGTTGGTGATGCTAAGGTGCTGGAGCAGATCGAAAAGCAGCTACACAAACTGGTTGATGTGTTACGCGTCAGCGAGTTGGGGCAGGGGGCTTACGTTGAACGTGAGATCATGCTGGTGAAAATTCAGGCTACCGGTTACGGGCGGGAAGAGGTGAAACGCAATGCGGATATTTTCCGCGGACAGATCATCGACGTTACCCCCTCTATCTATACCGTTCAGCTGGCCGGCACCAGCGATAAACTGGACGCCTTCCTCGCCTCGGTGCGGGATGTTGCCAAAATTGTTGAAGTGGCGCGTTCGGGCGTCGTGGGGCTTTCCCGCGGTGACAAAGTGATGCGTTAAGGATAAAAGGTTCGCCTCTAGCTTGCCCGGTATGAATGACCGGGCTTTTTTTTTGTGCGCCGATGTCGCTGTACCGACAAAAGCGGTTGCCGGACAGGCTATTCTGCGCTTAGATGTTACAAGATTTAGCCATAACCCTGACGAGGTCATGGACTCTTTTCTTTTTTTTAAGGGGCAATTGTGAAACTGGATGAAATCGCCAGGCTAGCCGGTGTGTCGCGAACGACGGCAAGCTATGTGATTAACGGGAAAGCGAAGCAGTATCGTGTCAGCGATAAGACCGTTGAGAAAGTCATGGCCGTGGTTCGTGAACATAACTACCATCCGAACGCCGTTGCGGCAGGTTTACGCGCCGGGCGCACCCGTTCGATCGGTCTGGTGATCCCGGATCTGGAAAATACCAGCTACACCCGGATCGCAAACTACCTTGAGCGCCAGGCGCGTCAGCGCGGTTATCAACTGTTGATCGCCTGTTCGGAAGACCAGCCCGACAATGAGATGCGCTGTATTGAGCATCTGCTGCAACGTCAGGTTGACGCCATTATCGTCTCCACCTCGTTACCTCCTGAACACCCCTTCTATCAGCGTTGGGCTAACGACGCGTTTCCGATTGTCGCCCTCGACCGTGCGTTAGATCGTGAACATTTCACCAGCGTGGTGGGTGCGGATCAGGACGATGCAGAAATGCTGGCGGCAGAGCTGCGCACCTTCCCGGCGGAAAATGTCCTCTATCTGGGGGCGCTGCCGGAACTCTCCGTGAGTTTCCTGCGCGAGCAGGGTTTCCGCACTGCCTGGAAAGACGATCCCCGTGAAGTCGATTACCTCTATGCCAACAGCTACGAGCGCGAAGCCTCGGCTCAGCTGTTCGAGAAGTGGCTGGAGACCCATCCGATGCCGCAGGCTCTGTTCACCACCTCGTTTGCGCTGCTGCAGGGTGTGATGGACGTGACTCTGCGTCGCGAAGGCAAGCTGCCGTCAGATCTGGCGATTGCCACCTTTGGCGATCATGAACTGCTCGATTTCCTGCAGTGCCCGGTGCTGGCCGTGGCGCAGCGTCATCGTGACGTGGCCGAGCGGGTGCTGGAGATTGTGCTGGCGAGCCTCGATGAGCCACGTAAGCCTAAACCGGGGCTGACGCGCATCCGTCGTAATCTCTATCGTCGCGGCATCTTAAGCCGCTCGTAATGACCTCAGGGCAGTGCAAGCTGCCCTGAATGTCCCATCCGGAAGCAACCAATTAATTCCCACATTCTTTTTAAGATAATTCCTTTAAAACCTTTGTCTGCTACGCGTTTTAATTCCCTTTACAGGTAAAAACGTCGTTTCATATTTATTTTATTGTCATTAGTGCAGCGAATTGTATTATTTTGTTACATAACCGGTCGCCAGTGACGAATTATCAGCCGCTTTTTCCCCCTGGTTTCGGCTGCATGCGCCTGCCCGCGACCAGCTTCGCGCCCGCGCTGCATCTGGCGCTGTTATCCCCCCGCAATATGGCTTAAAATGCCGCCCGCGTCGCAAACTGACACTTTATATTTCCCAGCGATGATATGAGTGGTTTTTAAGACGGGTATGCGTATTTGCCTTTTTTCTCACAAATATTCATCACGTTAATTTTGCCGCGCCAGTTGTGCAGTTAATAGCCGGGTTAACTTCCATTCGTAAATCAGTGACATTTAGACAGATGTCGCGGAAGTCCTGGCTTGACAAGCTTTTCCATCGCTCCGTAAACTCCCTTAAGTGGGAATTTGTGGGTTAAAGTGGTGAGGAGGGGTGAGACTGGCATGTTCCGTGGAGCGACGTTAGTCAATCTCGACAGCAAAGGGCGTTTATCGGTACCAACCCGATATCGCGACCAGCTGAACGAGAGCGCTTCTGGTCAAATGGTCTGCACCATTGACATCAACCACGCCTGCCTGCTGCTTTACCCCTTGCCTGAATGGGAAATCATTGAGCAAAAGCTGTCTCGACTGTCGAGCATGAACCCGCAGGAGCGCCGCGTGCAGCGGCTGTTATTGGGTCATGCCAGTGAATGTCAGATGGACAGCGCGGGGCGTTTATTGATTGCGCCCGTGCTGCGGCAGCATGCCGGTCTGACAAAAGAAGTGATGCTGGTCGGACAGTTCAATAAGTTTGAACTGTGGGATGAAACGGCCTGGTATCAACGGGTCAAGGAAGATATCGACGCTGAGCAGTCCGATTCCGCAACATTGTCGGAACGATTGCAGGATTTGTCTCTATAAATATGATGGAAAATTATAAACATACGACGGTGCTACTGGATGAGGCCGTCAACGGCCTGAATATTCGTCCTGATGGCATCTATATTGATGGCACTTTTGGCCGGGGTGGCCACTCACGTTTGATCCTCTCCCAACTGGGCGCGGACGGCCGTTTGCTGGCAATCGATCGCGATCCGCAGGCTATCGCCGTGGCGAAAACCATCGATGACCCACGCTTTTCCATCGTACATGGACCTTTCTCCGCGCTGGCTGAGTACGTCAGCGAGCGTGATTTAACCGGCAAGATTGACGGGATCCTCCTCGATCTTGGCGTCTCCTCACCACAGCTTGACGATGCTGAACGCGGCTTCTCCTTTATGCGCGATGGCCCGCTGGACATGCGTATGGATCCGACGCGCGGCCAGTCTGCCGCCGAGTGGCTGCAAACGGCAGAAGAAGCGGACATCGCCTGGGTGATCAAAACCTTCGGTGAAGAGCGCTTTGGCAAACGTATTGCTCGCGCCATCGTTGAGCGTAACCGTATCGAACCCATGACCCGCACCAAAGAGCTGGCGGAAGTGATCGCTGCGGCAACACCGGTGAAGGACAAGTATAAACACCCGGCGACCCGCACCTTCCAGGCGATTCGTATCTGGGTTAATAGCGAGCTCGACGAGATTGAGCAGGCGCTAAAAAGTTCGCTTAGCGTGTTGGCTCCGGGTGGCCGCTTGTCGGTGATCAGCTTCCACTCGCTGGAAGACCGCATTGTGAAGCGCTTTATGCGTGAACAAAGCCGTGGCCCGCAGGTGCCGGCCGGGTTACCAATGACGGAAGAGCAGCTTAAAAAACTGGGCGGCCGCCAGCTGCGCGCCTTAGGCAAATTAATGCCGGGCGAAGCGGAAGTGGACGAGAACCCACGCGCCCGCAGTTCAGTGCTGCGCATCGCAGAAAGGACCAGTGCATGATCGGCAGAGTGGCAGGTACCCTCAGCAAGGTAAAAGAGACGTTAAGCAGCAACGAGCGTCATGCCTTGCCGGGCGTCATCTGGGACGACCTGTTACGTTTCGGCAAGCTGCCACTGTGTCTGTTCATTTGCATTATCGTGTCGGCGGTCACCGTGGTGACCACCGCTCACCATACCCGTTTGTTAACGGCGCAGCGCGAACAGCTGGTGCTGGAGCGTGATGCGCTGGATATCGAGTGGCGAAATCTGATCCTCGAAGAAAATGCCCTCGGCGATCATAGCCGGGTTGAACGGATCGCAACGGAAAAGCTGCAGATGCAGCATGTTGATCCTTCTCAGGAAAATATCGTAGTACAAAAATAAGGGAAAACGCGACGCATGAAATCGGCGGCGAAGGCGCTAAAACCAAAACGTCAGGAAGAACAGGCCAGCTTTATCAGCTGGCGTTTTGCGTTGCTTTGCGGCTGTATTTTACTGGCGCTGGGTTTCCTGCTGGGACGTGTGGCGTGGTTGCAAATCATTGCCCCTGACATGCTGGTGCGTCAGGGCGATATGCGTTCCCTGCGCGTACAGGAAGTTTCGACTTCGCGTGGGATGATCACCGACCGTTCCGGCCGTCCGCTGGCGGTCAGCGTACCGGTGAAAGCGATCTGGGCGGATCCGAAAGAACTGCATGACGCCGGGGGGATCTCCCTCGATAACCGTTGGAAAGCCCTCTCTGACGCGTTGAAAATGCCGCTCGATCAGCTGGCGGCCCGCGTCAACGCCAACCCGAAAGGGCGCTTTATCTATCTGGCGCGTCAGGTTAACCCTGACATGGCCGACTACATCAAAAAGCTGAAGCTGCCCGGTATCCACCTGCGTGAAGAGTCGCGTCGCTACTACCCGTCCGGGGAAGTGACCGCACACCTGATCGGCTTTACCAACGTCGACAGCCAGGGCATTGAAGGCGTCGAGAAGAGCTTCGATAAGTGGCTGACCGGCCAACCGGGCGAGCGTGTAGTGCGTAAAGACCGCTATGGCCGCGTGATTGAAGACATCTCTTCTACTGACAGCCAGGCGGCGCATAATCTGGCGCTGAGCATCGACGAGCGTCTGCAGGCACTTGTTTATCGCGAACTGAACAACGCCGTGGCCTTTAACAAAGCGGAATCCGGCAGTGCCGTGCTGGTGGACGTCAGCACTGGCGAAGTACTGGCGATGGCCAGCAGCCCTTCTTATAACCCGAATAATTTTGCCGGAACGGCCAAAGACGCCATGCGTAACCGCTCCATTACCGACGTCTTCGAGCCGGGTTCAACGGTCAAACCGATGGTGGTGATGACGGCCCTGCAGCGCGGCATCGTCAATGAAAACACCGTGCTTAACACGGTGCCTTACCGTATCAACGGTCACGAAATCAAAGACGTGGCGCGTTACAGCGAATTGACCCTCACCGGGGTTTTACAGAAGTCGAGTAACGTCGGCGTTTCTAAGCTGGCGTTAGCGATGCCGTCCTCAGCGTTGGTAGAAACTTACTCGCGTTTTGGGCTGGGAAAAGCGACCAATTTGGGGTTGGTCGGAGAACGCAGTGGCTTATATCCTCAAAAACAACGGTGGTCTGACATAGAGAGGGCCACCTTCTCTTTCGGCTACGGGCTAATGGTAACCCCGTTACAGTTGGCGCGTGTCTATGCAACGATTGGCAGCTATGGCGTCTATCGCCCGCTGTCGATTACCAAAGTCGATCCGCCGGTTCCCGGTGAGCGTATCTTCCCGGAATCCATCGTCCGTACCGTCGTGCACATGATGGAAAGCGTGGCCCTGCCCGGCGGCGGCGGCGTGAAGGCGGCGATCAAAGGCTATCGCATCGCGATTAAAACCGGTACGGCGAAAAAAGTCGGGCCGGATGGCCGCTACATCAATAAATACATTGCATACACCGCAGGCGTTGCGCCTGCGAGTAATCCGCGTTTTGCGCTGGTGGTGGTAATCAACGATCCACAGGCGGGTAAATACTACGGTGGCGCCGTTTCCGCGCCGGTCTTCGGTGCCATCATGGGCGGCGTACTGCGCACTATGAACATCGAACCGGATGCGCTGGCAACGGGCGAGAAAAGTGAATTTGTAATTAATCAAGGCGAGGGAACAGGTGGCAGATCGTAATTTGCGCGACCTTCTTGCTCCGTGGGTATCTGATTTACCTGCGCGAGTACTGCGAGAGATGGTACTCGACAGCCGTGTGGCTGCCTCGGGCGATCTTTTTGTGGCAGTAGTAGGTCATCAGGCGGACGGGCGTCGGTATATCCCGCAGGCGATAGCGCAAGGTGTAGCTGCCATTATTGCTGAGGCAAAAGATGAAGCCGCCGATGGTGAAATCCGTGAAATGCACGGCGTGCCGGTCATCTATCTCAGCCAGTTAACCGAACGTCTCTCCGCGCTGGCGGGGCGTTTTTATAACGAACCTTCTGACCAGTTGCGCCTGGTTGGCGTAACCGGCACCAACGGTAAAACCACCACCACGCAGCTGATGGCACAGTGGGCGCAGCTGCTGGGTGAAACCAGCGCGGTGATGGGTACCGTGGGGAACGGCCTGCTGGGCAAAGTGAACCCAACAGAAAACACCACCGGCTCCGCCGTCGACGTGCAGCATGTGCTTGCCGGACTGGCAGGGCAGGGCGCAACCTTCGCGGCAATGGAAGTCTCTTCCCACGGGCTGGTCCAACACCGTGTCGCGGCGCTTAAGTTTGCCGCCTCCGTGTTCACGAACCTGAGCCGGGACCATCTCGACTACCATGGCGACATGGAAAACTACGAAGCGGCGAAATGGCAGCTGTATGCCACGCACCACGCCGGTCAGGCGATTATCAACGCTGATGACGAAGTGGGCCGCCGCTGGCTGGCTAAGCTGCCGGATGCCGTTGCGGTCTCCATGGCCGACCATATCAATCCGAACTGCCACGGCCGCTGGTTGAAAACCACCGACGTGACCTACCACGACAGCGGCGCGACCATCCGCTTTGCCTCTTCCTGGGGTGAAGGCGAAATCGAAAGCCGCCTGATGGGGGCGTTCAACGTCAGTAACCTGCTGCTGGCTCTCGCTACTCTGCTGGCGCTGGGTTATCCGCTGCCGGCGCTGCTCAGCACCTCCGCACGTCTGCTGCCGGTTTGCGGGCGTATGGAAGTGTTCACCGCCCCAGGCAAACCCACCGTAGTGGTGGATTACGCTCACACCCCGGATGCGCTGGAAAAAGCGCTGGAAGCGGCGCGTCTGCACTGCGCCGGTAAGCTGTGGTGCGTCTTTGGCTGCGGCGGCGATCGCGACAAAGGCAAGCGTCCGCTGATGGGGGCCATTGCCGAGCAGTTCGCGGATATCGCGGTTGTGACCGATGACAACCCGCGCACCGAAGAGCCACGCGCCATTATCAACGACATTCTGGCCGGGATGCTCGATGCCGGGCGTGCCCGTGTTGTCGAGGGGCGCGCCGAAGCGGTAACCAACGCCATCATGCAGGCCGGTGAGAACGACGTCGTGCTGCTGGCCGGTAAGGGCCATGAAGATTATCAGATCGTTGGCACTAACCGTCTGGACTACTCCGACCGTGTGACCGCAGCGCGTCTGCTGGGAGTGATGGCATGATTAGCGTAACGCTAAGCCAGCTTGCCACTATCCTGGGCGCTGACGTCAGCGGAGAACTGACCTTCGATGCGGTGACTACCGACACGCGTAAAATTACCCCCGGCTGCCTGTTTGTGGCGCTGAAGGGTGAGCGTTTCGATGCGCACGATTTTGCTGAGCAGGCGAAAGCCGCAGGCGCGGGTGCGCTGCTGGTGAGCCGTAAACTGGATATCGACCTGCCGCAGGCGGTGGTGAAAGACACTCGTCTGGCGTTTGGTGAACTGGCGGCATGGGTGCGTCAGCAGGTTCCGGCGCGCATCGTGGCGCTGACCGGTTCCTCCGGTAAAACCTCCGTTAAGGAGATGACCGCCGCAATCCTCAGCCAGTGTGGCAACACGCTTTATACCGCTGGCAATCTGAATAACGACATCGGCGTACCGATGACGCTGCTGCGTCTGACCCGCGAGCATGAGTATGCGGTAATCGAACTGGGTGCAAATCACCAGGGCGAAATCGCCTGGACCGTGAGCCTGACGCAGCCGGAAGCGGCGCTGGTGAATAACCTCGCGGCAGCGCATCTGGAAGGCTTCGGCTCGCTGGAAGGCGTGGCGAAAGCCAAGGGCGAGATCTACACCGGCCTGCCGGTTAACGGCATCGCCATTATGAATGCCGACAATAACGACTGGCTGAACTGGCAAAGCGTTATCGGGGATCGCAAAACCTGGCGCTTCTCTCCGAATGCCGCCAACAGCGACTTCACCGCCACTAACGTTCATGTGACTTCCCACGGTACCGAATTTACGCTACAGACCCCAACGGGGAATGTGGATGTACTGCTGCCGCTGCCGGGTCGCCATAATATCGCCAATGCCCTGGCCGCCACCGCGTTGGCAATGGCCGTTGGCGCGCCGCTGTCGGCGATCAAAACCGGGCTGGCAAACCTGAAAGCCGTCCCTGGACGCCTGTTCCCCATCCCGCTGGCGGAAAACAAACTGCTGCTGGACGACTCCTACAACGCCAACGTTGGCTCTATGACTGCTGCGGTACAGGTGCTGTCTGAGATGCCGGGTTACCGCGTGATGGTGGTCGGCGATATGGCGGAACTGGGCGATGAAAGTGAAGCCTGCCACACCCAGGTGGGTGAAGCGGCGAAAGCCTCCGGTATCGATCGCGTGTTAAGCGCGGGTCATCTCAGTAAAAATATCAGCCAGGCCAGCGGCGTCGGTGAGCATTTTGCCGATAAAGCGGCGTTGATCGCCCGCCTTAAGGCCCTGGTAGAAGAACACCAAATTGTGACAGTTTTAGTGAAAGGTTCACGCAGTGCCGCCATGGAAGAGGTTGTGCACGCTTTACAGGAGAATGGGACATGTTAGTTTGGCTGGCCGAGCATTTGGTCAAATATTATTCCGGCTTTAACGTCTTTTCCTATCTGACGTTTCGCGCCATCGTCAGCCTGCTGACTGCGCTGTTCATCTCGCTGTGGATGGGCCCGCGCATGATTGCCCGTCTGCAAAAACTCTCTTTCGGTCAGGTTGTGCGTAACGACGGTCCGGAATCACACTTCAGTAAACGCGGCACGCCGACCATGGGCGGCATTATGATCCTCACCGCGATTGTGGTGTCGGTGCTGCTGTGGGCGTATCCGTCAAACCCGTACGTCTGGTGCGTGCTGGTGGTGCTGGTGGGCTATGGCGTTATCGGTTTTGTCGACGACTACCGCAAAGTGGTGCGCAAAGATACTAAAGGGCTGATCGCCCGCTGGAAGTATTTCTGGATGTCGGTGATTGCGCTGGGCGTGGCCTTTGCCCTCTATCTTGCTGGTAAAGATACTCCGGCCACCGAGCTGGTCGTGCCGTTCTTTAAAGATGTGATGCCGCAGCTGGGTCTGTTCTACATCCTGCTGGCCTACTTCGTGATTGTCGGTACCGGCAACGCGGTAAACCTGACTGACGGCCTCGACGGCCTGGCGATCATGCCCACGGTCTTCGTCGCGGCGGGCTTTGCCCTGGTGGCCTGGGCGAGCGGCAACATGAACTTCGCCAGCTACCTGCACATTCCGTATCTGCGTCATGCCGGTGAACTGGTGATCGTCTGTACGGCGATTGTCGGCGCGGGCCTGGGCTTCCTGTGGTTCAACACCTACCCGGCGCAGGTCTTTATGGGCGACGTCGGTTCGCTGGCACTGGGCGGCGCGCTGGGCATTATCGCCGTGCTGCTGCGTCAGGAGTTCCTGCTGGTGATCATGGGCGGCGTGTTCGTGGTTGAAACCCTGTCGGTGATCCTGCAGGTAGGCTCCTTCAAGCTGCGCGGACAGCGCATCTTCCGGATGGCACCTATCCATCACCACTATGAACTGAAAGGCTGGCCGGAACCGCGCGTCATCGTGCGCTTCTGGATTATTTCGCTGATGCTGGTCCTGATTGGCCTGGCAACGCTGAAGGTACGTTAATCATGGCAGATTACCAGGGTAAAAAAGTCGTTATCATCGGGTTGGGCTTAACCGGCCTCTCCTGCGTGGACTTTTTCCTCGCGCGGGGCGTAACGCCTCGCGTGATGGATACGCGTGTCTCTCCGCCTGGTCTGGATAAACTGCCGGAACAGGTTGAACGCCACCTTGGTGGTCTGAATGAAGAGTGGCTGAATGCCGCCGATCTGATTGTCGCCAGCCCGGGCATTGCCCTGGCCCACCCGGCGTTAAGCGCCGCGGTGGACGCGGGCGTTGAGATCGTCGGCGATATCGAACTGTTCTGCCGTGAGGCCCAGGCGCCGATCGTCGCCATTACGGGTTCCAACGGCAAAAGCACCGTTACCAGCCTGGTCGGTGAAATGGCGAAAGCGGCAGGCGTCAATGCGGGAGTCGGCGGCAATATCGGCCTACCGGCGTTGATGCTGCTGGATGCGGCCCGCGAGCTGTACATCCTTGAACTCTCCAGCTTCCAGTTGGAAACCACCTCCAGCCTGCAGGCAGTGGCAGCAACCATTCTCAACGTAACTGAAGATCATATGGATCGCTATCCGTTTGGTCTGCAGCAGTACCGCGCCGCCAAGCTGCGTATCTATGAAAATGCCCGCGTCTGCGTGGTGAATGCCGATGATGCGCTGACCATGCCGGTACGCGGCGCGGATGAGCGCTGCGTGAGCTTTGGCATCAATATGGGCGACTATCACCTGAACCGTCAGCAGGGGGAAACCTGGCTGCGGGCGAAGGGTGAGAAGGTGCTGAACGTGAAAGAGATGCACCTGACGGGTCAGCATAACTACACCAACGCGCTGGCCGCACTGGCGCTGGCGGATGCCGCCGGTTTGCCGCGCGCCACCAGCCTGAAAGCCCTGACCACCTTCAGCGGTCTGGCGCATCGCTTCCAGCTGGCGCTGGAGCATAACGGCGTACGCTGGATCAACGACTCAAAAGCCACCAACGTCGGCAGCACCGAAGCGGCGCTGAATGGCCTGCACGTTGACGGTACCCTGCATCTGCTGCTGGGCGGCGACGGCAAATCGGCCGATTTCTCCTCGCTGACGCAGTACCTCGGCGGTGATAACGTGCGTCTTTACTGCTTTGGCCGTGACGGTGCCGAACTGGCGGCGCTGCGTCCCGACGTTGCTGAGCAGACTGACACCATGGAGCAGGCGATGCGGCTGATTGCCCCGCGCGTGAAGCCGGGTGATATGGTGCTGCTTTCTCCGGCCTGCGCCAGCCTCGATCAGTTTAAAAACTTCGAGCAACGCGGCGATCTCTTCACTCGCCTGGCGAAGGAGTTAGGCTGATGCGCTTCTCTCTCCCTCGCCCGAAAATGCCGCGCCTGCCAGGATTTGGCATCCTGGTGTGGATCTCGTCGGCGTTAAAAGGCTGGGTCATGGGCTCCCGGGATAAAGATTCCGACAGCCTGGTAATGTACGACCGTATGCTGCTCTGGCTCACGCTGGGGCTGGCGGCGATTGGTTTCATTATGGTTACCTCGGCCTCGATGCCCGTCGGGCAGCGTCTGGCTAACGATCCCTTCCTGTTCGCCAAGCGTGACGGACTGTACATCATCCTGGCGTTCTGTCTGGCGATGGTGACGCTACGTCTGCCGATGGCCTTCTGGCAGCGCCACAGTACCGCGATGCTGATCGCCTCCATCGTCATGCTGCTGATCGTGCTGGTGGTGGGTAGCTCGGTAAACGGGGCATCACGCTGGATTGCCTTTGGCCCGCTGCGTATTCAGCCAGCCGAATTCACCAAGCTGTCGCTGTTCTGCTACCTCGCCAACTACCTGGTGCGTAAGGTGGATGAGGTTCGTAACAACCTGCGTGGCTTCTTAAAACCGATGGGCGTGATTCTGGTGCTGGCGGTTCTGCTGCTGGCCCAGCCTGACCTCGGTACCGTGGTGGTGCTGTTCGTTACCACTCTGGCGATGCTGTTCCTTGCGGGGGCGAAACTCTGGCAATTCATCGCCATCATCGGGATGGGGATTTCCGCAGTGGTGCTGCTGATCCTTGCCGAGCCGTACCGTATCCGCCGTGTAACCTCTTTCTGGAACCCGTGGGAAGATCCTTTTGGCAGCGGCTATCAGCTGACCCAGTCATTGATGGCCTTTGGCCGCGGTGAAGTGTGGGGCCAGGGGCTGGGGAATTCAGTGCAAAAACTGGAGTATTTACCCGAGGCACACACCGACTTCATCTTCTCCATCATTGGGGAAGAACTGGGTTATATCGGTGTGGTATTGGCACTTTTAATGGTATTCTTCGTGGCTTTCCGTGCGATGTCGATCGGCCGGAAAGCACTGGTTATCGACCACCGTTTCTCAGGTTTTTTAGCCTGTTCAATCGGTATCTGGTTCAGTTTTCAGGCTTTAGTCAACGTGGGTGCTGCAGCAGGCATGCTCCCGACCAAAGGGCTGACGCTGCCGTTAATCAGTTATGGTGGGTCGAGTCTGCTGATTATGTCGACCGCCATCATGTTTTTGCTACGTATAGATTACGAAACGCGTCTGGAAAATGCTCAGGCGTTTACACGAGGTTCACGATGAATCAACCGAAGCGGTTAATGGTGATGGCAGGCGGTACCGGCGGACATGTGTTCCCGGGACTGGCAGTTGCGCACCATTTAATGGATCAGGGCTGGCAGGTACGCTGGCTGGGAACCGCAGACCGCATGGAGGCCGATCTGGTGCCGAAGCACGGGATTGAGATCGACTTTATCCATATCTCCGGCCTGCGCGGCAAGGGCGTTAAGGCCCTGCTGCTGGCGCCGGTGCGTATTTTCAACGCGTGGCGTCAGGCGCGGGCGATCATGAAGCGCTTTAAGCCGGATGTGGTGCTGGGGATGGGGGGGTATGTCTCTGGTCCTGGCGGGCTGGCGGCGTGGTCGCTGGGTATCCCGGTTGTGCTGCATGAGCAGAACGGTATTGCGGGCCTGACCAATAAGTGGCTCTCCCGCATCGCCAGCAAAGTGATGCAGGCCTTCCCCGGCGCGTTTCCGAAGGCGGACGTGGTGGGTAACCCGGTGCGTGTCGACGTGCTGGCGCTGCCGTTGCCACAGGAGCGACTTGTCGGGCGTGAGGGCCCGGTACGTGTGCTGGTGGTGGGCGGCTCACAGGGGGCGCGCATTCTGAACCAGACGCTGCCTCAGGTGGCGGCGAAACTCGGTGACGCGGTGACCATCTGGCATCAAAGCGGGAAGGGCGGTCAGCAAGCGGTCGAGCAGGCGTATGCCGATGCAGGCCAGCCGCAGCATAAAGTGACTGAATTTATCGACGACATGGCGGCGGCGTATGCCTGGGCCGATGTTGTGGTCTGCCGCTCCGGCGCGCTGACGGTGAGCGAAATTGCCGCCGCAGGCTTACCGGCGCTGTTTGTGCCGTTCCAGCACAAAGACCGTCAGCAGTACTGGAATGCGTTGCCGCTTGAGAAAGCCGGCGCCGCGAAAATTTTTGAACAGCCGCAGTTTACCGCAGACGCGGTCGCCACCACCCTGGCGGGCTGGAACCGGGAGACATTACTGGAGATGGCGCAGCACGCACGTGCCGCAGCGATCCCGGATGCAACGGAGCGGGTGGCGAAAGAAGTGAGCCTGGCAGCCCAGGTTTAACCCTCGCAGCGTGTGTTGCGCTGCACGAATTTTTTGAAGTAGTCGATGGCGTTTAGAGAATGAATACACAACAACTGGCGAAACTGCGTTCAATCGTGCCCGAGATGCGTCGCGTCCGGCACATTCACTTTGTTGGCATCGGCGGCGCCGGTATGGGCGGTATTGCCGAAGTGCTGGCGAATGAAGGCTATCAGATCAGCGGTTCCGATCTGGCGCCGAACCCTGTTACGCAACAGTTGGCGTCGCTTGGTGCGACCATCTATTTTAACCATCGCCCGGAAAACGTCCTTGATGCGAGTGTGGTCGTGGTCTCCAGCGCCATCTCTGCCGATAACCCGGAAATTGTTGCCGCACACGAAGCGCGTATCCCGGTGATCCGCCGTGCGGAGATGCTGGCCGAGCTGATGCGTTTTCGTCACGGCATCGCCATTGCCGGTACTCACGGTAAAACCACCACTACGGCGATGGTTTCCAGTATTTATGCCGAAGCGGGTCTCGATCCGACCTTCGTGAATGGCGGTCTGGTGAAAGCCGCGGGCGTGCATGCGCGCTTGGGCCACAGCCGTTATTTGATTGCCGAAGCAGATGAAAGCGACGCGTCCTTCCTGCATCTGCAGCCGATGGTGGCGATTGTCACCAACATCGAAGCCGACCATATGGATACCTACCAGGGTGACTTCGAAAATTTAAAGCAAACATTTATAAACTTTCTCCACAATCTGCCGTTTTATGGACGGGCGGTGATGTGCGTTGACGATCCGGTGATCCGCGAGCTGCTGCCGCGCGTCGGTCGTCAAATCACCACCTACGGTTTCAGCGAAGATGCCGACGTGCGTGTGGAAAGCTACAAGCAGATCGGTGCGCAGGGGCATTTCACCCTCGCGCGTCAGGACAAAGAGCTGCTGCAGGTGACGTTGAATGCGCCAGGCCGTCACAACGCCCTGAACGCCGCGGCGGCCGTAGCGGTCGCAACAGAAGAAGGCATTGACGACGAAGATATTCTGCGGGCGCTGGAAAGCTTCCAGGGCACCGGTCGTCGTTTTGATTTCCTCGGCGAGTTCCCGCTGGAAACCGTTAACGGCAAAAGCGGCACCGCCATGCTGGTTGATGACTACGGTCATCACCCGACCGAAGTGGATGCGACGATCAAAGCGGCGCGCGCGGGCTGGCCGGATAAAAATCTGGTTATGCTGTTCCAGCCGCACCGTTATACCCGTACCCGCGACCTGTACGACGATTTCGCAAACGTGTTGTCACAGGTTGATGCCCTGCTGATGCTGGATGTTTACTCGGCGGGCGAAGCGGCCATTCCGGGCGCAGACAGTCGCTCTCTGTGCCGCACCATTCGCGGTCGCGGTAAGATCGACCCCATTCTGGTCTCCGATCATGCTCAGGCAGCAGCGATGCTTGCCCCGGTATTGACCGGCAATGATTTGATTCTGGTGCAGGGTGCGGGAAATATCGGCAAGATCGCCCGTACGCTGGCTGAAATCAAACTTAAGCCGCAAATTTCGGAGGAAGAGCGTCATGGCTGATAAGATTGCGGTCCTGTCTGGCGGCACCTCTGCAGAGCGCGAGGTTTCCCTGAATTCCGGCGCGGCGGTGCTGGCAGGGCTTCGCGAAGGCGGCGTGAATGCGCATCTGGTCGATCCGAAAGAGACTGACGTGACGCGCCTGAAAGAGATGGGTTTTGCTAAAGTCTTTATCGCGCTGCACGGTCGCGGCGGCGAAGACGGTACGCTGCAGGGCTTGCTGGACATCATCGGCCTGCCTTACACCGGCAGCGGCGTGATGGCCTCGGCCATCTCCATGGACAAACTGCGCAGCAAACTGCTGTGGCAGGGGGCCGGTTTGCCGGTTGCGCCGTGGGTGGCGTTGACCTGTCGTGAATTTGATCAGGGCCTTGACGCCAGCGTCATGGGACGTATTGCGGCGCTGGGATTGCCGGTGATTGTGAAACCCAGTCGTGAAGGCTCAAGCGTAGGAATGTCTAAAGTAGACGAAGCAGGCGATATATCATCTGCATTAGCGCTGGCATTTCAACATGATGAAGAAGTTTTGATTGAAAAATGGCTAAGCGGACCGGAATTTACCGTTGCGATGCTCGGTGAAGAAATT
This sequence comes from Leclercia adecarboxylata, assembly GCA_002360945.1. Classification (GTDB taxonomy): domain Bacteria; phylum Pseudomonadota; class Gammaproteobacteria; order Enterobacterales; family Enterobacteriaceae; genus Enterobacter; species Enterobacter adecarboxylatus_B. The sequence continues at coordinate 201,520 of DERO01000003.1, forward strand.
TTACCGTCAATTCGTATCCAACCAGCTGGAACCTTCTATGATTATGAGGCGAAGTATCTCTCTGATGAGACGCAATATTTCTGCCCAAGTGGTCTGGAAGCGGAGCGTGAAGCACTTTTAAACGCGCTAGTGCTTAAAGCCTGGCATGTACTTGGCTGCCGTGGCTGGGGCCGAATCGATGTGATGCAGGATAGCGATGGGCAGTTTTATCTGCTGGAAGCCAATACTTCGCCGGGGATGACCAGTCATAGCCTGGTGCCGATGGCGGCGCGCCAGGCGGGAATGAGCTTCTCGCAGTTAGTGGTTCGCATTCTGGATCAGGCGGGCTGATATGTCTCAGGCTGCGCTGAACACGCGAAACCGTGAGGAAGAAGAAGAGTATTCCTCTTCACGGCGGAGTAATGGAACGCGTCTTGCAGGGATTACCTTCCTGCTCGCCGTGCTGTGTACGGTGTTTGTCAGCGGCTGGATGGTGCTCGGCTGGATGGAAGATGCACAACGTCTGCCTCTGTCGAAACTGGTCGTGACGGGTGACCGTCACTACACGCGTAATGATGATATCCGGCAGTCGATTCTGGCATTAGGATCGCCCGGCACCTTCATGACGCAGGACGTGAACATTATCCAGAGCCAGATTGAGCGTTTGCCCTGGATTAAACAGGCGAGCGTCAGAAAGCAATGGCCGGATGAATTGAAGATTCATCTGGTTGAATATGTACCCATTGCGCGTTGGAATGATCAGCATATGGTTGACGTAGATGGAATTTCTTTCAGCGTCCCGGCCGATCGTGTCAGCAAGCAAAATTTACCCATGTTGTATGGTCCGGAAGGCAGCGAAAACGAAGTGCTGGAAGGTTTCCGTAACATGGGGCAGGTGCTGGCTAAAGATCGTTTTACCCTGAAGCAAGCCGCGATGACGGCGCGTCGTTCCTGGCAGTTGACGCTGACGAACGACATTAAGCTGAATCTTGGCCGGGGTGACACGATGAAGCGTCTGGCCCGTTTTGTAGAACTTTATCCCGTTCTGCAGCAGCAGGGGCAGGCTGAAGGCAAAAGGATTAGCTACGTTGATTTGCGCTATGACTCAGGCGCATCGGTCGGGTGGATCCCGGCGCCGGTTGAGGAACCCAATCAGCAACAGAATCAGGCTCAGGTACAGGCAGAATAACAATGATCAAGGCGACGGACAGAAAACTGGTAGTAGGACTGGAGATTGGCACTGCGAAGGTTGCCGCTTTAGTAGGGGAAGTTCTGCCCGACGGTATGGTCAATATCATTGGTGTGGGTAGCTGCCCGTCTCGTGGTATGGATAAAGGTGGGGTAAACGACCTCGAGTCGGTGGTGAAATGCGTTCAGCGCGCCATCGATCAGGCCGAATTGATGGCAGATTGCCAGATTTCCTCCGTGTATCTGGCGCTTTCTGGTAAGCATATCAGCTGCCAGAACGAGATTGGCATGGTGCCGATCTCAGAAGAAGAAGTCTCGCAGGAAGATGTCGAAAACGTCGTGCATACTGCGAAGTCTGTGCGCGTTCGCGATGAGCATCGCGTTCTGCACGTGATCCCGCAGGAGTATGCGATCGACTACCAGGAAGGGATTAAAAATCCGGTAGGGCTTTCCGGCGTACGTATGCAGGCAAAAGTGCACTTGATCACATGTCACAACGATATGGCGAAGAACATTGTCAAAGCCGTGGAACGTTGTGGCCTTAAAGTTGACCAACTGATTTTCGCCGGTCTGGCGGCAAGTTATTCTGTGCTGACCGAAGACGAACGTGAACTGGGCGTCTGTGTGGTGGATATCGGTGGTGGTACCATGGACATGGCCGTCTATACCGGCGGTGCGCTGCGCCACACCAAAGTTATCCCGTATGCGGGTAACGTGGTGACCAGCGATATCGCCTACGCCTTTGGCACGCCACCGAGCGATGCAGAGGCGATTAAAGTGCGCCACGGTTGTGCACTGGGCTCCATAGTGGGCAAAGATGAGAGCGTTGAAGTGCCGAGCGTGGGTGGACGTCCACCGCGCAGCCTGCAGCGCCAGACGTTAGCCGAGGTTATTGAGCCGCGTTATACCGAGCTGCTCAACCTGGTCAACGAAGAGATTTTGCAGTTACAGGAACAGCTTCGTCAGCAGGGTGTCAAACACCATCTTGCGGCGGGGATTGTATTAACCGGCGGCGCGGCGCAAATTGAAGGTCTTGCAGCCTGTGCTCAGCGCGTGTTCCATACGCAGGTGCGCATCGGTGCGCCGCTGAACATCACCGGTTTAACGGATTATGCTCAGGAGCCGTATTACTCAACGGCCGTGGGCTTGCTTCATTACGGGAAAGAAACGCATCTCAGTGGTGAAGCCGAAGTAGAAAAACGCGCGTCGGTAGGTTCGTGGTTCAAACGAATCAATACCTGGCTGCGAAAAGAATTTTAATTTTAGTAAGAGACCGGCGAGAATTAACGGTTTCGGGCGACAGGCACAAAACGGAGAGAAACTATGTTTGAACCTATGGAACTGACCAACGACGCGGTGATTAAAGTCATCGGCGTCGGTGGCGGCGGCGGTAATGCTGTAGAACACATGGTGCGCGAGCGCATCGAAGGTGTAGAGTTCTTCGCGGTGAACACCGATGCGCAGGCGCTGCGTAAGACGGCTGTTGGCCAGACGATCCAGATCGGTGGCGGCATCACTAAAGGGCTGGGCGCTGGGGCAAACCCGGAAGTCGGTCGTAATGCTGCAGAAGAAGATCGTGAAGCTCTGCGTGCTGCGCTTGATGGTGCAGACATGGTGTTTATCGCCGCAGGCATGGGCGGTGGTACCGGAACCGGTGCTGCGCCAGTAGTTGCAGAAGTGGCTAAAGATTTAGGTATCCTGACGGTTGCCGTCGTGACGAAGCCTTTCAACTTTGAAGGCAAGAAGCGTATGGCGTTTGCCGAGCAGGGTATCACTGAGCTGTCCAAACACGTGGACTCGCTGATTACCATCCCGAACGACAAGCTGCTGAAAGTGCTGGGTCGTGGCATCTCTCTGCTGGACGCTTTTGGCGCGGCGAACGATGTTCTCAAAGGCGCAGTACAGGGTATCGCAGAGCTGATCACCCGTCCGGGCCTGATGAACGTCGACTTTGCTGACGTGCGCACCGTGATGTCCGAAATGGGCTACGCGATGATGGGCTCCGGCGTGGCGAAAGGCGAAGATCGTGCAGAAGAAGCCGCTGAAATGGCAATCTCTTCTCCGCTGCTGGAAGATATCGATCTGTCTGGTGCGCGCGGCGTGCTGGTCAACATCACCGCGGGCTTCGACCTGCGTCTGGATGAGTTCGAAACCGTGGGTAACACCATCCGTGCGTTCGCCTCTGACAACGCCACCGTGGTTATCGGTACCTCCCTTGATCCGGAAATGAACGATGAGCTGCGCGTAACGGTTGTGGCTACCGGTATCGGCATGGACAAGCGTCCTGAGATCACCCTGGTGACTAACAAACCTGCGCAGCAGCCAGTGATGGATCGCTACCAGCCGCACGGCATGGCGCCGCTGACGCAAGAGCAGAAACCGGCCGCGAAAGTGGTCAATGACAACACAACACAGACCCAGAAAGAGCCAGATTATCTGGATATCCCGGCGTTCCTGCGTAAGCAAGCTGATTAAGAATTAGCTGGAATTAGGGGATTTACGCTCTTTGTGCTAAACTGGCCGCCCGATAGTGATATACACTCTCGGTTGGATAAGTAACTTGGCGAGATTATACGATGATCAAACAAAGGACATTAAAACGTATCGTTCAGGCGACAGGTGTCGGTTTACATACCGGCAAGAAAGTCACACTGACGCTGCGCCCTGCGCCGGCCAATACCGGGGTCATCTATCGTCGCACCGACTTGAATCCACCGGTAGATTTCCCGGCTGATGCCAAATCTGTGCGTGATACTATGCTCTGTACTTGCCTGGTGAACGAGCATGACGTGCGGATCTCTACCGTAGAGCACCTGAATGCCGCCCTGGCGGGTCTGGGTATCGACAACATTGTTATTGAAGTCGATGCGCCAGAAATCCCGATCATGGATGGCAGCGCTGCACCGTTCGTTTATCTGTTGCTGGATGCCGGCATTGAAGAACTGAACAGTGCGAAGAAATTTGTGCGTATCAAAGAGACCGTTCGTGTCCAGGATGGCGACAAATGGGCTGAATTCAAGCCGTTTAATGGTTTTTCGTTGGATTTCACCATCGACTTCAACCATCCGGCGATTGATTCCAGCACTCAGCGCTATGCGATGAACTTCTCTGCTGATGCGTTTATGCGTCAGATCAGTCGTGCACGTACTTTCGGTTTCATGCGTGATATCGAATATCTGCAGTCCCGCGGCCTGTGCCTGGGCGGCAGCTTCGATTGTGCCATCGTTGTTGACGATTATCGCGTACTGAACGAAGACGGCCTGCGTTTTGAAGATGAATTCGTTCGTCACAAAATGCTGGATGCGATTGGCGACCTGTTCATGTGTGGTCACAATATCATTGGTGCGTTTACCGCGTATAAATCCGGTCACGCACTGAACAACAAACTGTTGCAGGCTGTTCTGGCAAAACAGGAAGCCTGGGAATATGTGACCTTCGAAGACGAAGCTGAACTGCCACTGGCGTTCAAAGCACCGAGCACGGTTCTGGCGTAACGGTAGATTACGTTATCTAAATTCGACTGGTTGACCTGGCACTCTCTCCGGCCAGCAAGACCAGTCGTTTTTGTTTTTGTCCTTTCTGATTGCCGTAGTCAATGGCGCGTTTGCTGATTTCATCACCATTTTTAACCTCCTGCGTGCCTTATTACTGCTGCTGCGCCGCTGCATTGATGGTAATATCTGGGCGCGAAAAAATAAAAATCATACGGAAAGCCTGAAGGCTTACTTACTTGTGGTGGGGCAATTGAGCGGAATTCTGACGCGCTGGCGACAATTTGGCAGACGTTACTTCTGGCCGCATCTCCTTCTGGGGATGGTCGCGGCAAGCCTTGGCCTGCCTGCGCTCAGCAGCAACGCCGAAGCGGCTAATCCTGCGAAGACCGCCACCTCCCGACAAGATCTGAACACACGGGTTAATTTCACTAACCTTGCCCTGCTGGAAGCGAACCGCCGTCCTAATTTCACGGTGGATTACTGGCATCAGCACGCTATCCGCACCGTTATTCGTCATCTCTCTTTCGCCATGGCGCCGCAGGCATTGCCTGCCGTTGAAGAGTCCTTGCCGGTTCAGGCGCACCATCTGGCGCTGCTGGATACGCTGAATACGCTGCTGACCCAGCAGAGCGAGCCGCCGGTCGTTGTTCGCCAGGTTGCACTCGCTGCATTCTATCCCCAGTCCGTTTTCTCCGTGTCCGCCTGGATTAGTCAGGTGCAGGGCATCCGCGCTGGACCTCAACGCCTCAGCTAAGTTAACGCTTTTCAATACCTTAATTTAACTGCCCATGATGGGGCGTTTGAGAATTTATTATGTTAATCAAATTACTAACTAAAGTTTTCGGTAGTCGTAACGATCGTACTCTGCGCCGTATGCGCAAAGCTGTCAGCGTCATCAACGGCCTTGAGCCGGCGATGGAAAAACTCTCTGATGACGAGCTGAAAGGCAAAACCGCCGAATTCCGTTCTCGTCTCGAAAAAGGCGAAACCGTTGAGAGCCTGATTCCGGAAGCCTTCGCCGTGGTGCGTGAAGCAAGTAAGCGCGTGTTCGGCATGCGTCACTTCGACGTGCAGCTGCTGGGTGGTATGGTCCTGAACGACCGCTGCATCGCCGAGATGCGTACCGGTGAAGGTAAAACCCTGACCGCAACCCTGCCGGCGTACCTTAACGCCCTGTCGGGTAAAGGCGTGCACGTTGTCACCGTCAACGACTATCTGGCGCAGCGTGATGCCGAAAACAACCGTCCACTGTTCGAATTCCTCGGCATGAGCGTCGGGATCAACATGTCAGGCCTGCCGGCTCCGGCGAAACGCGAAGCCTACAACGCAGACATTACCTACGGCACCAACAACGAATACGGCTTTGACTACCTGCGCGATAACATGGCCTTCAGCCCGGAAGAGCGCGTCCAGCGTAAGCTGCACTATGCGCTGGTGGATGAGGTTGACTCCATCCTGATCGATGAGGCCCGTACCCCGCTGATCATCTCCGGCCCGGCTGAAGACAGCTCCGAGATGTATCGCAAAGTCGACAAAATCATTCCTCACCTGATCCGTCAGGAGAAAGAGGATTCTGATACTTTCCAGGGTGAAGGTCACTTCTCCGTGGACGAAAAAGCCCGTCAGGTGAACCTGACCGAGCGTGGTCTGGTCCAGATTGAAGAGCTGCTGGTGCAGGAAGGCATTATGGAAGAGGGTGAGTCACTTTACTCTCCGAGCAACATTATGCTGATGCATCACGTGACCGCAGCGCTACGTGCCCACGTGCTCTTTACCCGTGACGTGGACTACATCGTTAAAGATGGCGAAGTCATTATCGTCGACGAACACACCGGCCGTACCATGCAGGGTCGCCGCTGGTCCGACGGTCTGCATCAGGCTGTTGAAGCCAAAGAGAACGTCGATATCCAGAATGAGAACCAGACGCTGGCCTCCATTACCTTCCAGAACTACTTCCGTCTGTACGAGAAGCTGGCGGGGATGACCGGTACGGCGGATACCGAAGCCTTTGAATTCAGCTCTATCTACAAGCTGGATACCGTGGTGGTTCCAACCAACCGTCCGATGATCCGTAAGGATATGCCGGACCTGGTCTACATGACCGAAGCGGAAAAAATTCAGGCCATCATCGAAGATATTCGCGATCGTACCGCCGCGGGCCAGCCGGTTCTGGTGGGTACCATCTCCATCGAGAAATCGGAAGTGGTCTCCGAAGAGCTGACCAAAGCCGGGATCAAGCACAACGTTCTGAACGCCAAGTTCCACGCCAAAGAAGCGGATATCGTTGCCCAGGCGGGTTACCCGTCAGCCGTGACCATCGCCACCAACATGGCGGGTCGTGGTACCGATATTATGTTGGGCGGTAGCTGGCAGGCAGAGGTGGCCGCGCTGGAAAATCCAACCCCGGAACAGATCGCGCAGATTAAGGCCGACTGGCAGGTTCGTCACGATGCCGTACTGGCCGCGGGTGGTCTGCACATTATCGGTACTGAACGTCATGAGTCCCGCCGTATCGACAACCAGCTGCGTGGTCGTGCGGGTCGTCAGGGTGATGCCGGTTCATCCCGCTTCTACCTGTCGATGGAAGATGCGCTGATGCGTATTTTCGCCTCTGACCGTGTGTCAGGCATGATGCGTAAACTGGGCATGAAACCGGGCGAAGCGATTGAGCACCCGTGGGTGACCAAAGCCATCGCCAACGCCCAGCGTAAAGTGGAAAGCCGTAACTTCGATATTCGTAAGCAGCTGCTTGAGTATGATGACGTGGCCAACGACCAGCGTCGCGCGATCTACACCCAGCGTAACGAACTGCTGGACGTGTCCGACGTGAGCGAAACCATCAACAGCATCCGCGAAGATGTCTTCAAAGCGACTCTCGATGGCCACATCCCACCGCAGTCTCTGGAAGAGATGTGGGACATCGAAGGCCTGCAGGCGCGTCTGAAAAATGACTTCGACCTGGACCTGCCAATTCAGGAGTGGCTGGATAAAGAGCCGGAGCTGCACGAAGAGACCCTGCGCGAGCGTATTTTTGCTACCGCCGTTGAGGTTTATCAGCGTAAAGAAGAAGTGGTTGGCGCTGAGATGATGCGTCACTTCGAGAAAGGCGTGATGCTGCAAACGCTGGATTCCCTGTGGAAAGAGCATCTGGCGGCGATGGACTATCTGCGTCAGGGCATCCACCTGCGTGGCTATGCGCAAAAAGATCCGAAGCAAGAATACAAACGCGAATCCTTTGCTATGTTTGCTTCCATGCTTGAATCCCTGAAGTACGAAGTGATCAGCACCCTGAGCAAGGTTCAGGTGCGCATGCCGGAAGAAGTTGAAGAGATGGAGCAGCAGCGTCGCGAAGAGGCTGAGCGTCTGGCCCAGATGCAGCAGCTTAGCCATCAGGACGACGAAGAAGCCGCCGCTGCCGCGATTGCCGCACAGGCCGGTGAGCGTAAGGTCGGTCGTAACGATCCGTGCCCATGTGGTTCAGGTAAAAAATACAAACAGTGCCATGGCCGTCTGAGCTAAGCATTAAACCAACTGAAAAGGCGCAGATATCTGCGCCTTTTTTATGGAATCAAGACAATGAAAACACTGCAAATCGCTGTCGGGATCATTCGCAATTCCGATAACCACATCTTTATTACCCAGCGTGCGGCCGATGCACACATGGCAAATAAGTGGGAGTTCCCGGGCGGGAAGATCGAGTCTGGCGAAACGCCGGAGCAGGCGCTGATCCGCGAGCTTCAGGAAGAAGTAGGGATCACCCCCCTCGGCGCAACCCTGTTCGATAAACTGGAATATGCATTTCCCGATCGCCATATCACCTTGTGGTTCTGGCTGGTCGAAAGCTGGGAAGGGGAGCCGTGGGGCAAAGAGGGTCAGCCGGGAAGCTGGGTTGCCCTGAGCGCGCTGGATGCCGACAAGTTCCCACCGGCAAATGCGCCCGTCATTACCCGATTAGTGGGTAACCAGTAAGCCTGCTCAGCGAAGCGCCAGCAGGCTGGTATCATGGCTGCTGGTCTTCGCTCCAGTCATCGCTGTCGGAGAGACCGCCTTCGCTTGGAATGCGTTTCTCTTCTGCGGCCCATTCACCGAGATCGATCAACTGGCAACGTTTGCAGCAAAAAGGACGGAATGGACTCTGCTCGCTCCAGATAACGGGCTTCCCACAGGTGGGGCAGTTCACGGTGGTAACATCAGACATCATCACTCCTTAACAACACGCCAGCTCAAAGTCGAGACGTTCCGGCACCAGACCATGTTCACTGTCGAGCGGCATGAAACGAATCGCAAAGCGGCTTTTGTGACCTGAAATTTGCGGATAAAGCTGATCGGCAAGGGTCAGCTGCAGGCGCAGCAGATCGGCATCCTCGCCGTTATCCTGATAAAAACCGTTCAGGCTGGTCTGCTTGCGGAACGGCGCAGAGTTGCGGATCAAATCGAGGATCAGCGACAGCGCCTGGGTCAGCGGCTCAAGGCTGCCGAGCCAGCTTTGTACCTGGACATCGCGTTGTTCCTGCGGCATATGCAGCCAGATATGCAGGGTCGGTAAGTCGAAGCTGCAGCAACCGCCAGGAATGCTCAGGCGCTGGCGCACAAGTGCTACCAGACGATCTTCCCGCAAAAACTGGCCGATACGCGGCGCAGCCATCAACACGGTACTGTTATGTTTCAGCTGCTGACGCAGGCTGTCGATGCGGCTGTTATCCACGCCCGGTACTTCGGCCCAGGCCTGTAGCTTACGCTGCTGACGCTCAAGTTCTTTCAGTAATTCAGTGCGGACTTCGCCACGCTCTAACACATCCAGTAGATCGCCTACGTTACGGAAAAAATGCAGCGCCGTGGTGTGGTCGTGTACCGGCAGGAGGCCTGAAAGCTGCTGGATTAAAAACTCGATGCGCAGCCAGGTACGCATTTTTTCATTAAGGGGATGCTCAAAAAGAACGTGGGTGTGCATTAGGCTTTTTCCTGTAAAACGGCCTGCGCCAGGTAGTACTGATGCAGGCGGGCAACATCGGAGGCGATGTCATCCGGTGCGCCGTTATTATTAATAACATCATCCGCGACGGCAAGGCGCGCTTCACGCGTGGCCTGCGCGGCAAGAATTTGTTCGGCATGTTCGCGGGCGACATTATCGCGGGCGATGGTGCGTTGAATTTGGGTTGCCACAGAGACATCCACCACCAGCACCCGATCGGCTTTGTCGTGGAGCTTATTTTCTACCAGAAGCGGTACGACCCAGAGGACATAAGGTGAGGTCGCCTGCGATATCTGCTTCTGCGTCTCCTGCTGGATCAGCGGATGCAGCAGGGCATTAAGCCAGGCTTTTTCTTCAGGGTGCGAGAAAATGCGTTCGCGAAGCAATCGGCGGTTAAGGGTTCCGTCAGGCGCGATGATGTCGTGGCCGAAGTGTTCTGCAATAGCGTTTAATGCGGGTGTACCGGGCTCTACCACCTGGCGGGCAATGATATCGGCATCAATAATCGTGACACCCAGACGAGAGAAGGCGTCGGCCACAGTGCTTTTGCCACTGCCAATGCCTCCCGTTAATGCAACGATGTACCCCATTAATTAAAATCCTGGGAAATATTCATTATTGATATCAATTGCTTAAGATTTAATCTTTTCACAGCAAAGGTTAAGCTCTGCTTACGGACTTTTTACCAGGTAAATTTATAGGATTGTAGCGTAAAAAAAGTGATTTTCGCAGTCTTGCGCAACAGGTATTAGTGCGTATGATAGCGTCACTGGAGTTGTGTGTTTCGTTTTTCGACATTTACCCCAGTACCCCAGGAATCCGCACATGCGTATCGAAGAAGATCTGAAGTTAGGTTTCAAAGACGTTCTTATCCGCCCTAAACGTTCTACTCTGAAAAGTCGCTCCGACGTTGAACTCGAACGTGAATTCACCTTTAAGCATTCCGGTCTGACCTGGTCTGGCGTGCCTGTTATCGCCGCCAATATGGATACGGTTGGGACGTTTGCGATGGCAAAAGCACTGGCTTCCTTCGACATTCTGACCGCCGTGCACAAGCACTACAGCATTGAAGAGTGGAATGCCTTTGCAGGCTCCGTATCTGAAACCGTTCTCAAGCACGTGATGGTTTCCACCGGCACCTCCGATGCCGATTTCGAAAAAACGAAACAGATCCTTATTGCTAACCCGAACCTGAACTTCATCTGTATTGATGTCGCGAATGGTTACTCCGAGCATTTCGTGCAGTTCGTCAGCAAAGCGCGCCAGGCCTGGCCGACCAAAACCATTATTGCGGGTAATGTGGTTACCGGTGAAATGTGTGAAGAGCTGATCCTGTCCGGGGCAGATATCGTGAAAGTGGGCATTGGCCCGGGTTCCGTCTGTACCACCCGCGTGAAAACCGGTGTTGGCTACCCGCAGCTCTCCGCGGTGATCGAGTGTGCGGATGCCGCACACGGCCTCGGCGGGCAGATCATCAGCGACGGCGGCTGCACCACGCCGGGTGACGTAGCGAAAGCCTTCGGCGGTGGCGCTGACTTCGTGATGCTTGGCGGGATGCTGGCAGGTCACGAAGAGAGCGGTGGTACCGTGGTGGATGAAAACGGTGAAAAATTCATGCTGTTCTACGGCATGAGCTCTGAATCGGCGATGAACCGTCACGTGGGCGGTGTTGCTCAGTATCGTGCGGCAGAAGGTAAAACCGTCAAGCTGCCATTGCGCGGCCCGGTTGAGAATACCGCACGTGATATCCTGGGCGGCCTGCGCTCTGCATGCACCTATGTGGGCGCGTCCCGTCTGAAAGAGCTGACCAAGCGCACCACCTTTATCCGCGTACAGGAACAGGAAAACCGCGTTTTCAACAGCCTGTAATGCTCTCTCGCTGGCGCGCCCCGCGCCAGCGTTATCCCGCACTCATCGCATCCCCCAGATGGAAAATCGGCAGGTACATCGCGACCACAAGCGTGCCGATAATTAATCCCGTCACAATCAACAGCAGCGGCTCCAGCAGCGAGGCCAGATTGTCGGCTTGCTGAAAAGTCTGTTCATTATGATGCTGCGCCAGATTAGCCAGCATGGTATCCAGTGCCCCCGACGCTTCGCCGGTGCGCACGAGCTGAATGCACAGTGGCGTAAAGATCGCCGCTTCATTCAGGGCTGACCAGATGGGCGCACCCTGAATGATGCGCTGGCGTATCGCCTGTAATTTCTCCTGCCAGAAGGGGCACGTCAGCGTCTCTTCGGTACTTTCCAGCCCCTGAATAAAGGCGATGCCTGACTGCTGCGTGAGCGACAGAACGGTAAAGATCTGGCTGAGCTTTTGCCCGCGTACCAGCGGACCGACCACCGGGCTTTTCATCAGCCAACGCTGCGTGGCGCGTTGCCAACCCCGATTGCGGCGCATAACCATCAGGCCCGACGCTGCCGCCAGCAGAGTTAGCATCAGCCCGGCGCCCCGCTCCTGAAGCGTGGTGGCCAGCGCCATTACGACCCGGGTCAGGGCCGGTAAGGGCGTGTTGAAGGTTTTATAGATCGCGGCAAATTCCGGCAGCACCAGGGTTACCATTGCCAGCACCACGGCGACGGCCAGGGCGAGAATAATGACCGGATAGCGCAGCGCCTTTTTCACCTTCGCGCTGAGCAGTTGCTGCGTTTTTTGCTGCCGGGCCAGCTGACGACAACATTCATCGAGCTTGCCGGTTAGCTCCCCGGTTTTCATCATCGAAACATAGAGGGGAGGGAAGACGTGCGGCCACTTTTTCAGGGCGTCAGAAAAGGCGCACCCGGCGCTGAGATCGTCAGCCACGCTTTGCAGCAACGCCTGCCACTGCCGGGCGGGGTGCTGCTGGGCCAGAAGCGCCAGACCGGCCGAAAGCGTTAAGCCCGCCTGCAGCAAGGTCGCCAGCTGGTGGATCGCCTCGTAGCGATGGTGCGCCTGCCACCGCGTCTGCTGCAGGCTTCGTTTAAGTTCGAGGGGGAAAAGATCCCGACCCAACAGGACGTTCCACGCCGTCTGTTTGTCGGGAGCCCAGATCGCGCCTGACTGCTGCTCTCCCTGCTGGCTGAGTGCCCGCCAGCGCCAGAGTTGATTACCTGCCATCCGATTCGCCCAGCATCTGTACCAGCTCTCCGAGCGTGGTGTGGCCTTGCTCTACCGCCATGCAGCCATGCTCAAACAGCGTGACCATACCCGTCTGTCTGGCCAGCTTTTCGATCTCCTCGACCGGCGCGCCGCTGGCGATGGCGGCGCGCAGTTCACGGGTGATCACCATCACCTCGAAGATCGCCACCCGGCCATAAAAACCGTGATAGCAGCGGTCACAGCCCACGGGCTGCCAGTGCGGCAACGGCCGGGGCCATAGCGCCTGGGGTAAGGGCGCGTCCCGGCTTACCTCGGTACGGCAGTGTGGGCATAATCGGCGCACCAGCCGCTGGGCGATTACCAGTGACAGCGCCGAGGAGATCATCCAGCGCGCCACGCCCATCTGCTGCAGGCGTACCAGCGTCTCCGCGGTGGAGTTGGTATGCAGCGTCGACAGCACCAGATGGCCGGTCTGCGCGGCGTTGATGGCAATCTCCGCCGTTTCGCCATCGCGTATTTCACCCACCATAATGATGTCGGGATCCTGGCGCAAAAACGCCCGCAGCACGCTCTGGAAGGTTAACCCCGCCCGGGGGTTAATGGGCGTCTGGTTCAGCCCGTCCAGTGGGATCTCGACCGGATCCTCGACACTGCAGATGTTCACTTCCGGCGTGTTCCGGGCCTGCAATGCGCTGTAAAGGGTGACGGTTTTGCCGCTGCCGGTGGGACCGGTCACCAGGATTAGCCCCTGGGATTTGTGCAGCGCGCTGGCGAACAGTCGCTGCTGGGTGTCGCTCATTCCCAGTTGTTCAAGCTGAAGCGCCTGTTGCTCCTGCTGCAGAAGCCGCAGGACGATCTTTTCGCCGCTACGACAGGGGAGGGTAGCAATACGAAATGAGACCGGGGATCCCGAAAGCTCGACCGTAAATTGCCCGTCCTGAGGCAAGCGCCGCTCGGCGATATCGAGATTGCCCAGCACTTTCAACCTGGCGATAAGGGTGGTACCCAGTTCGACCGATAGCGGCTGCTGCGGATAGAGCACGCCGTCAATGCGCAACCGGATCTGCCAGCTCTCCTCGGCAGGCTCGATATGAATATCCGATGCCCGCTGGCTCAGTGCCTGGGTCAGTGTGTGGTTAAGAATATCGATGGCGGAACGCGTCGCGCTGGGAACCACCGGCAGATACGCCTCCGCCGTGGTTTGCTGGTGCTTTTCCATGCGCTCTGCGGTCCAGCATTCGATATCGATTCTTTTCTGTGTGGCGAAACGTAATGCCTCCAGCAGTTCGGGTGGTGGGTTGCCGACCACCGCAATGTTGATCCTGTCCGGGGCGCAGGTCAGCAGCAGGGCGTTGTGACGCCGGCAGAGGGCCGTTAAGCGATCGGCATTCATTGCTCGCTCTCCTGCGCAGCCGTGAAGCGGAACACCTCTTCGCAGGCCTGTTTCAGCGCGCTGTCTTCAGCCACGGTGCAGAGGCGCTTCCAGCCGGTGATGCCGTTGCCGTTATCCCACTGCGGGGTCATGACCACTTCCAGTCCGTTGAGGCTCTCCTGGCCGGTCAGGGTGACGGCACCTTTAGCAACGCTCATCCCGGAGACATAGCGGCTGGTCGCAGGGGAGGGGATGCCGTTGACACCCGCATCGCAGCTCTCGGTCCCGCCATGATCGAGGGCACAGAGTTCGACGGCGGTACGGTAGGGCATAAAGGTTTGCAGCATATCGGTGAGGGCGGCTTTTCGCAGGTAGTTCTGGTAAGCCGGAATGCCAATTGCGCTGAGGATGGCCACGATGCCGATCACCACCATTAACTCGATGAGGGTAAATCCTTTTTGTCTTTCCATGGGTCGCTCCTTATGTTGACGCACGCTACTGTGGCAGCGGCTCAGACAGGAGGCGAGGGGCAAAGATTGATTCATGAAGCGGGATTCAGCGGGATGTGCGGGCGTTACAGAACAGTGCAGCAGCTTTGCGGGTCGGGTCGTAAATCGGACATGCCCGGCCTGTGCAGACCGGGCTTTCTTTTACCTAGCGAAAGCGCATCGACAGGTCGAGGGCGCGAATGTGTTTGGTCAGGGCACCAACGGAGATGAAATCGACGCCGGTTTCGGCAAATTCGCGTAAGGTTTCATGCGTTACGTTGCCGGAGACCTCGAGGCGGGCCTGGCCTTTAGTGCGTTTCACCGCCTCACGCATCTCTTCGGTTTTGAAGTTATCCAGCATAATGATGTCGGCACCGGCTTTCAGCGCATCGTCCAGCTCCTGCAGGTTCTCCACTTCCACTTCGACCGGCACGTCCGGATGCAGCCAGAAGGCTTTTTCTACCGCCTGGCGAACGGATCCGGAGGCAATAATGTGGTTCTCTTTGATCAGGAACGCATCGGATAACCCCAGACGGTGGTTGGCACCGCCGCCGCACAGCACGGCATATTTCAGGGCGGTACGCAGGCCCGGCAGCGTTTTACGCGTATCCAGCAGCTGGGTATTTGTCCCTTCAAGCAGATCGACATAGCGGCGAGCTTCGCTGGCGACGCCGGAGAGTGTCTGAACAAAGTTCAGGGCGGTGCGTTCACCGGTCAGCAGGACGCGCGATGAGCCCTCAAGTTCAAACAGCGGCTGATTCGCTTTGATGCTGTCGCCATCTTCGACATGCCACGTCACCTTCACACCGTCACCGGCCAGCTGGGTAAAGACCTCTTCCACCCAACGCTTACCACAGAAAACACCGTCCTCACGGGTGATCACCACCGCGTGGGAACGGGCATCTTCTGCCAGCAGCTGAGCGGTAATGTCGTTGTCAGCATTGACGTCTCCACCCAGATCTTCACGCAGCGCATTGGCGACGCTTGCCGGAATATCGAGATTTATACGTTCCAGCAGTACGTTACGTCTGTGGTCGGGGTTGTAGCGGCGAGGCGGCATGTTAAAACTCCAAATTGGTAACGAATCATAAGATTGAAACATGCTACTCTGAACCGGGAATCAGCACCATATATAAGGAGATCCTGCATGCACTCAGAACATGGCTGGCTGGCAGACGCGCGGCGTGTTCCTTCGCCACACCACGATTGCCGGCCGGAGGACGAGATCCCGTCGCTGCTGGTGGTGCATAACATCAGCCTGCCGCCTGGCGAATTTGGCGGCCCGTGGATTGACGCGCTATTCACCGGGACAATCGATCCCGCTGCTCACCCCTTTTTTGCGGAGATCGCCCACCTGCGCGTTTCTGCCCATTGTCTGATTCGCCGTGACGGTGAAATCGTCCAGTATGTTCCCTTCGATAAACGTGCCTGGCATGCGGGCGTTTCTCAGTATCAGGGGCGTGAACGCTGCAATGACTTCTCTATCGGCATCGAGCTGGAAGGGACGGATACGCTGCCTTATACCGATGCGCAGTATCAGCAGTTGGCCGCAGTGACGCGCACCCTTATCAGCCTCTACCCGGCTATCGCCCGCAACGTGACCGGGCACAGCGATATTGCTCCGCAGCGCAAGACCGATCCCGGCCCGGCGTTTGACTGGCAACGATTCAACACACTGCTTACCGCCCTGTCAGAAAAGGAGATGACATGACGTTATTTACCATGCTGCTGGTATTGATCGCTGAGCGTTTGTTCAAGCTGGGCGAACACTGGCATCTGGATCACCGGATGGAAGTGCTGTTTCGTCGCATCCGCCATTTTTCCATGATCCGCACCCTGCTGATGACGGCAGGGGTGATGCTTGTGGTGTTCCTGCTGCTGCGTTCTCTGTATGGTCTGTTCTTTAATGTGCCGCTGCTGGTGGTGTGGATCCTGCTCGGCGTCCTCTGCATTGGCGCAGGCAAGGTGCGTCTGCACTATCATGCCTATCTGAAGGCGGCAACTAACAATGATGCCCATGCCCGCGGGGCGATGGCCAGCGAGTTGACGCTGATCCATGGTGTCCCGCCGGAGTGCAACGAACGCGAGTTTTTGCGCGAACTGCAGAACGCGCTGCTGTGGATTAACTTCCGCTTCTATCTGGCACCGTTGTTCTGGTTTGTGGTGGGCGGTGCGTGGGGTCCGGTTCTGCTGATGGGCTACGCGTTTTTACGCGCCTGGCAGAGCTGGCTGGCGCGCTACCTGACCCCGCACGAGCGGTTGCAGTCCGGGATCGACGCCATTCTGCACGTGCTGGACTGGCTGCCGGTGCGGCTGTTCGGGGTGGTTTATGCCCTGATTGGGCATGGCGAGAAAGCATTGCCAGCATGGTTTGCCTCGCTGGGCGATCGCCATACCTCACAGTACCTGGTGTTAACGCGTCTGGCGCAGTTCTCGCTGGCGCGTGAGCCGCACACCGATAAGATCGAAACGCCGAAAGCGGCGGTTTCAATGGCCAAGAAAACCTCTTTTGTGGTGGTGGTGATTGTGGCGCTGTTGACGATTTACGGCACGCTGATCTAAACCCGCGTGCCGCAGGTCTTACATTGTATCTGCTGACGGGATGCCAAAATCAGGCATCCCGTTTTCATTCCAGCGAACGAGCTTCAGGCGGGTGTGGCGGTTCGGATCGTAGAGCGGGTCGCCCTCGATTTCGGTGTAGTTGCGGGCATGGTAAATCAGCACGTCTTCGCCGTCCGGCGTGCGGGTAAAGCTGTTGTGCCCCGGCCCATACTGGCGGTTTTCGTAGCTGGTGGTGAACACCGGCTGCGGGGATTTATGCCAGTTTCCCGGATTCTGCGGGTCGGCGTGCAGATCGATCCACAGCAGCCCCATGCAGTAGTTTTCATCGGTGGCGCTGGCGGAGTAGCTGATAAACAACCGCTCGCCGTGGAACAGCACCGCTGGGCCTTCGTTGACCCAGAATCCGCGGCACTCCCAGTCATACTCCGGTTTGCTGAGCATCACCGGCTCGCCTTTTAGCGTCCAGGGATTCTCCATTTCGCACAGGTACAGGTTCGAGTTACCGGTGATATCCGGGGCTTTTTGCGCCCAGAGATACCAGCGTTTCCCCTGATGAACAAAGGTGGTGGCGTCTAACGCAAAGGTATCGAAGGGCGTTTTAACTTGCCCTTTTTCCGTCCACTCTCCTGTCAGGGGATCGCTGTCGGAACACTCCAGCACGAACATGCGGTGCTGGAACATCCCGAGCTTATCCAGCGCCTGGGTGTGCGTAGCGGCAAAATAGATGTACCACTTGCCGTCAATGCTGTGCAGCTCCGGGGCCCAGATCAACTGACTCATCGGGCCGGTATCCGGCTTGCGCCAGACCACCACCTCTTCGGCGCTGCGCAGCCCTTCCAGCGTGTCGGCGCGGCGGATCGCCAGCCGGTCATATTCCGGCACCGAGGCAATAAAATAGTACTGCCCCTCATGATGAAGAATGTACGGGTCAGCGCGTTGTTCAATAAACGGGTTTGGCCAGGTTTGCATTCGGCTTTCCTTATTTAGTCTCAGCGGCTTTGAGTTCCTGAAAATCATTCAGCTCGCGATAGTTGTTCCGGCGTTTTTCAAGGTCGGACTGAATCTGCTTCATGGTTTCGCGATCGACCTTCAGCAGGCGAACCACGCCTGCGGTAATGAGATACCCGACGCCAGGAATAACGGTAAAGAGCAGCACGATGCCGTTGATAGCGTCCGCGCTTTGCGCTTTGGCACCCGCGTCATAACCGTACCAGGAGAGCAGGAAGCCCACCATCGCCCCGGCAATCGCCAGCCCCAGCTTGAGGAAGAAGATGTTGCCGGAGAAGCTGATCCCGGTGATGCGTTTACCGGTTTTCCACTCGCCGTAGTCATCCACGTCGGCCATCAGCGACCAGTGCAGCGGAGACGGGATCTGGTGCAGGATGTTCAACAGGAAGTAGAGCACCACAATGGTGACGGTGGCTTTCGGGTCGAAGAAATAGAAGGCCGTGGAGAAGATCGCCAGCACGATGTTGGTCCAGAAGAAGACCTTCAGCTTGCACCAGCGGTCGGTCAGGACTTTTGCCAGCACGCTGCCGAGCATCATGCCCACCACGCCCAGGCTGATAAACAGCGTGGCGAAGTGGGTGCTCTGGCCCATGACCCAGGTGACGTAATACATGGTGGCCGCCATGCGGATAAAGCCCGGGCAGACGTTGCACAGGGTCAGGAGCAGAATGCGTACCCACTGGTCGTTCTTCCACACGTCTTTCAGATCGTTTTTCAGCTCGTCATTGGTTTGCACCGCCGGACGCACGCGCTCGCGCACGGTAGAGAAGCTGAACAGGAACATGCAGGTGCCAATCAGCGCCAGTACGGTCATCGCCATCTGGTAGCCTTTGGCTTTGTCCTCGCCGCCGAACCAGTCGGCCATCGGCAGCAGCGTCAGGGACAGCAGCAGCGTAGCGATACCCACCATCACGAAGCGATAGGACTGACAGGCCACGCGCTCTTTCGGATCGTTAGTGATCACGCCACCCAGCGAGCAATAAGGAATGTTGATTGCCGTATAGGTCAGAGAGAGCAGGAAGTAGGTGACAAAGGCATAGATAACTTTGCTGTTGTAGGTCCAGTCCGGGGTGGTAAACATCAGGATGCTGAACAGCGCATAGGGGAAGGCTATCCATAACAGCCATGGACGAAAACGCCCATACTTACTGCGGGTACGATCGGCAATGGCGCCCATAATCGGGTCGGTGACGGCGTCGATGACGCGCACGGAGAGCAGCAGTACCCCCACCAGCGCCGGGGCCAGGCCGAAAATATCCGTATAAAAATAGTTTACAAACAACATGATGGCGCCAAAGATGATGTTGCATCCGGCATCCCCCATTCCATAGCCGATCTTTTCTTTTACTGAAAGTTTATTGTTATCCATCGACGATTCTCCGAGTTCGGTATGGAGAGAATTATTCGCTGCCGAAGCAAAATTTGCGTTGCAGTATAACGTCGGTGATATGGATAAAATGGCTGTTGGCGTGAAAGTGTGAGGAAGGTAACAACCCTCTGCGTCCGGGGGACGCAGAGGGGAAGAGCATTAATGCGCTTTTACGGCTTTGGCATTTTTTTCTTTAAACATATAGCCGACGCCGAGGATGATAATCCAGACCGGGATCAGGTAGACCGAAATCGCCATGCCCGGGGTCATCAGCATGATAACCAGTACCGCCGCCATAAAGATCAGGCAGACCCAGTTACCCAGCGGGTAGAGCAGGGCAGGGAAGCGCGTTTTCACGCCCTGCTGCTGTTTCGCACGACGGAACTTGATGTGCGCCAGGCTGATCATCGCCCAGTTAATTACCAGGGCAGAGACCACCAGCGCCATCAGCAGACCGAAGGCGGATTCCGGGGCCAGGTAGTTGATCAGCACGCACAGCGCGGTAACGATGGCCGACACGATAATGGTGTTCACCGGCACGCCACGCTTATCCACGTTAAGCAGCGCTTTCGGGGCGTTACCCTGCTGGGCCAGGCCGAACAGCATACGGCTGTTGCAGTATACGCAGCTGTTATAGACCGACAGCGCCGCAGTCAGTACCACCACGTTCAGGGCGTTGGCCACGAAGGTGTCGCCCAGCTCGTGGAAGATCAGCACGAACGGGCTGGTGTCAGCGGTAACGCGGGTCCACGGCAGCAGGGAGAGCAGCACGGCCAGCGAGCCCACATAGAAGATCAGAATACGATAGATCACCTGGTTGGTGGCTTTCGGGATGCTCTGCTCCGGGTTGTCTGCTTCCGCGGCGGTGATACCCACCAGCTCGAGACCACCGAAGGAGAACATAATGATCGCCATCATCATTACCAGCCCGGTCATGCCGTGCGGCAGGAAGCCGCCCTGATCCCAGAGGTTGCTTACGCTTGCCTGCGGGCCGCCGTTGCCGCTGAACAGCAGCCAGCCGCCGAACAGGATCATCGCCACAACCGCGATAACTTTAATAATGGCGAACCAGAACTCCATCTCACCGAATACTTTGACGTTGGTGAGGTTAATGGCGTTAATCACCACAAAGAAGACCGCTGCGGACGCCCAGGTTGGGATCTCAGGCCACCAGAACTGGACGTATTTACCGACCGCAGTCAGTTCCGCCATCGCCACCAGCACATACAGCACCCAGTAGTTCCAGCCGGAGGCGAATCCGGCAAAGCTGCCCCAGTATTTATAGGCAAAATGGCTGAAGGAACCGGCGACCGGCTCTTCGACCACCATTTCACCCAGCTGACGCATAATCAGAAAGGCGATAAAACCGGCAATGGCGTAACCCAGAATAATACCCGGACCGGCAGACTGAATAACCGATGCGCTGCCCAGGAACAGGCCGGTACCGATAGCGCCACCGAGAGCGATAAGCTGAATATGGCGGTTTTTAAGGCCGCGCTTCAGCTGATCGCCGTGCTGTTGACCATCCATTATGAAACCTCGTGTGTGGTTGTTATGTTCACGCTCAGGCGTGTGTAATTATGAAATTCCATTTCATGTATTTATTAGTTTACGGTTCAATTGGCTGAAATAAACGGATGTGTCTTCCGTATTGGCAAGAATAGTGTTAAGCGACGGCGAATGCACCTGCTTTATGCGAGGAGAAAGCGAGTTCGAATAAAAAGAAAGCATTTGTAAATCGTCCCGTTTAAGTCCCTTTATCAACCTATAGAATAAAAATGCGCCAGAAGTGGGCGGTTTTTCATTTTTTGCTCCGCTAAATCGGTTCAGATCGCACTTTTCACCGTTTCAATAAAGTTAAAACTGCCTCTTTGGGAGTAATCAATTCATTTGTGCAGAGTTACATTTTTGAAACGTTATTTCTGTAAGGTTGTTAAAATAAGCAGGGTTTACTGATTTCAATCAAAACCAATATGGACAGAAGGTGAATACTTTGTTACTTTAGCGATACGAATATGAAATTGGTAAGACCAATTGACTCCGGGCAAAAAGGCGTAAGACAGGGAATATGGCCTACAGCAAAATTCGCCAACCAAAATTATCCGATGTGATTGAGCAGCAGCTGGAGTTTTTGATCCTTGAGGGGACCCTGCGCCCCGGTGAAAAACTGCCACCTGAACGCGAACTGGCTAAACAGTTCGACGTTTCCCGTCCCTCGCTGCGTGAGGCGATCCAACGTCTCGAAGCCAAGGGCCTACTGCTTCGTCGCCAGGGTGGCGGAACCTTTGTGCAAAACAGCCTGTGGCAGAGCTTCAGCGACCCGTTAGTGGAGCTGCTCTCCGACCACCCAGAATCCCAGTTCGATCTGCTTGAGACCCGTCACGCGCTTGAAGGCATCGCGGCTTACTACGCGGCGCTGCGCAGCAACGATGAAGATCGTGAACGCATTCGCGAACTCCATCAGGCCATTGAACGGGCCCAACAGTCCGGCGATCTCGACGCCGAGTCCGACGCCGTCGTCCAGTATCAAATTGCCGTCACCGAAGCAGCCCACAACGTGGTGCTCCTCCATCTGCTACGCTGCATGGAGCCAATGCTTGCCCAGAACGTTCGTCAAAATTTTGAATTGTTGTATGCCCGTCGGGAGATGCTCCCGCTGGTCAGCAACCATCGCACCCGAGTATTCGAGGCGATAATGGCCGGGGAGCCGGAGCAGGCGCGTGAAGCGTCGCACCGTCACCTGGCTTTCATTGAGGAAATCTTGCTGGACCGCAGCCGTGAACAGAGTCGTCGAGAACGTTCACTGCGCCGCATACAGCAACGAAAGGATTAAGCGCCAGTTTTTTTAGAGCGCGGCAACTAAACGCAGAACCTGTCTTATTGTGTTCTTGCCCAAGAATGCAATGGGACAGGTTCCAGACAAATCAACGTATTAGATAGATAAGGAATACCCCCATGTCAGAACGTCTCCAAAATGACGTGGATCCGATCGAAACTCGCGACTGGCAACAGGCGATCGAATCGGTCATCCGTGAAGAAGGTGTTGAGCGTGCTCAGTATCTGATTGAACAGATGCTTTCTGAAGCCCGCAAAGGTGGCGTGAAAGTCGCTGCAGGTGCAGGGGCTAACAACTACGTAAACACGATTGCCGTCGAAGACGAACCGGAATACCCGGGCAATCTGGATCTGGAACGCCGCATCCGTTCTGCAATTCGCTGGAACGCCATCATGACCGTTCTGCGCGCGTCCAAAAAAGATCTGGAGCTGGGCGGCCACATGGCTTCCTTCCAGTCTTCTGCAACCGTTTATGAAGTGTGCTTCAACCACTTCTTCCGCGCGCGCACCGAGAAAGACGGCGGCGACCTGGTGTACTTCCAGGGCCACATCTCTCCGGGCGTGTACGCACGTGCGTTCCTGGAAGGTCGTCTGACTGAAGAGCAGATGAACAACTTCCGTCAGGAAGTTCACGGTAAAGGCCTGTCTTCTTACCCGCACCCGAAACTGATGCCAGAATTCTGGCAGTTCCCGACTGTGTCTATGGGTCTGGGTCCAATCGGTGCGATCTACCAGGCTAAGTTCCTGAAGTATCTGGAACACCGTGGTCTGAAAGACACCTCCCAGCAGACCGTTTACGCCTTCCTGGGCGACGGAGAAATGGATGAGCCAGAATCTAAAGGTGCGATCACCATCGCGACCCGTGAGAAGCTGGACAACCTCTGCTTCATCATCAACTGTAACCTGCAGCGTCTGGATGGTCCGGTAACCGGTAACGGCAAGATCATCAACGAACTGGAAGGCATCTTCGCAGGTGCTGGCTGGAACGTGATTAAAGTCATGTGGGGCGGTCGTTGGGATGAGCTGCTGCGTAAAGACACCAGCGGTAAACTGCTGCAGCTGATGCAGGAAACCGTTGACGGCGACTACCAGACCTTCAAATCTAAAGACGGTGCCTACGTTCGTGAGCACTTCTTCGGTAAATATCCTGAGACTGCAGCCCTGGTTGCAGACTGGACTGACGATCAGATCTGGGCCCTGAACCGTGGTGGCCACGATCCGAAGAAAGTCTACGCTGCACTGAAAAAAGCGCAGGAAACCAAAGGCAAAGCGACCGTAATCCTGGCTCATACCGTTAAAGGTTATGGCATGGGTGACACTGCCGAAGGGAAAAACATCGCGCACCAGGTTAAGAAAATGAACATGGACGGCGTGCGTTATATCCGCGACCGTTTCAACGTTCCAGTGACCGACGAGCAGGTTGAAAACCTCTCTTACATCACCTTCCCGGAAGGTTCTGAAGAGCACACCTATCTGCACGCGCAGCGTCAGAAACTGAACGGCTACCTGCCGTCCCGTCAGGTGAACTTCACTGAGAAACTGGAACTGCCAGCGCTGGAAGACTTCTCTCAGCTGCTGGAAGAGCAGAACAAAGAGATCTCCACCACTATCGCCTTCGTGCGTGCCCTGAACGTGATGCTGAAGAACAAGTCGATCAAAGATCGTCTGGTTCCAATCATCGCTGACGAAGCGCGTACCTTCGGTATGGAAGGTCTGTTCCGTCAGATCGGTATCTACAGCCCGAACGGTCAGCAGTACACTCCGCAGGACCGCGAGCAGGTTGCATACTACAAAGAAGACGAGAAAGGTCAGATCCTGCAGGAAGGTATCAACGAACTGGGTGCCGGCGCATCCTGGCTGGCTGCTGCGACCTCTTACAGCACCAACAACCTGCCGATGATCCCGTTCTACATCTACTACTCCATGTTCGGTTTCCAGCGTATCGGTGACCTGTGCTGGCAGGCTGGCGACCAACAGGCTCGCGGCTTCCTGGTAGGTGGTACTTCCGGTCGTACGACCCTGAACGGTGAAGGTCTGCAGCACGAAGATGGCCACAGCCACATTCAGTCTCTGACTATCCCTAACTGTATCTCTTACGACCCGTCTTACGCGTACGAAGTGGCAGTCATCATGCATGACGGTCTGCAGCGCATGTACGGTGAAGCGCAAGAGAACATTTACTACTACATCACCACCCTGAACGAAAACTACCACATGCCGGCCATGCCAGCAGGTGCCGAGGAAGGTATCCGTAAAGGTATCTACAAACTCGAAACCGTTGCAGGTAGCAAAGGTAAAGTTCAGCTGCTGGGCTCCGGTTCTATCCTGCGTCACGTCCGTGAAGCAGCACAGATCCTGGCGAACGACTACGGCGTGGGTTCTGACGTGTACAGCGTAACTTCCTTCACCGAGCTGGCACGTGATGGCCAGGATTGTGAGCGCTGGAACATGCTGCACCCACTGGAAACTCCGCGCGTTCCGTACATCGCTCAGGTGATGAACGACGCTCCAGCGGTGGCTTCTACTGACTATATGAAACTGTTCGCTGAGCAGGTTCGTACTTACGTTCCAGCTGATGACTATCGCGTTCTGGGTACTGACGGCTTCGGTCGTTCTGACAGCCGCGAAAACCTGCGTCACCACTTCGAAGTTGATGCTTCTTACGTGGTTGTAGCAGCACTGGGCGAACTGGCTAAACGTGGCGAAATCGATAAGAAAGTGGTTGCGGACGCAATCACCAAATTCAACATCGATGCAGAAAAAGTTAACCCGCGTCTGGCGTAAGAGGTAAAAGAATAATGGCTATCGAAATCAATGTACCGGACATCGGGGCTGATGAAGTTGAAATCACCGAGATCCTGGTCAAAGTGGGCGACAAAGTTGAAGCTGAACAGTCGCTGATCACCGTAGAAGGCGACAAAGCCTCTATGGAAGTCCCGTCTCCACAGGCTGGCATCGTTAAAGAGATCAAAGTCTCTGTTGGCGATAAAACCGAGACTGGCAAACTGATCATGATTTTCGATTCCGCCGACGGTGCAGCAGCTGCTGCACCTGCGCAGGAAGAGAAGAAAGAAGCCGCTCCGGCCGCCGCTGCTCCAGCAGCTGCCGCGGCAGCGAAAGAAGTGAACGTGCCTGACATCGGCGGTGACGAAGTTGAAGTTACTGAGATCCTGGTGAAAGTGGGCGACACCGTTGCCGCTGAGCAGTCGCTGATCACCGTAGAAGGCGACAAAGCCTCTATGGAAGTCCCGGCACCGTTCGCAGGTACCGTTAAAGAGATCAAGATCAACACCGGTGACAAAGTGTCTACTGGCTCCCTGATCATGGTCTTCGAAGTGGCAGGTTCTGCACCTGCTGCCGCGCCAGCTCAGGCTGCTCCGGCACAGGCTGCTGCTCCTGCTGCGGCTGGCGGTGCGAAAGACGTTAACGTCCCGGACATCGGCGGTGACGAAGTTGAAGTGACCGAAGTGATGGTGAAAGTGGGCGACAAAGTTGCTGCTGAACAGTCACTGATCACCGTTGAAGGCGACAAAGCTTCTATGGAAGTGCCTGCGCCGTTCGCGGGTACCGTTAAAGAGATCAAAATCAGCACTGGCGACAAAGTCTCTACCGGCTCCCTGATCATGGTCTTCGAAGTGGAAGGCGCTGCGCCTGCCGCGGCTCCGGCTGCTGCCGCCGCTCCGGCACCTGCTGCTGCACCGGCTCAGGCTGCTAAACCTGCTGCAGCACCTGCTGCAAAAGCGGAAGGCAAATCTGAGTTCGCTGAAAACGACGCTTATGTCCACGCGACTCCGCTGATTCGTCGCCTGGCGCGCGAATTCGGTGTGAACCTGGCGAAAGTGAAAGGCACCGGTCGTAAAGGCCGTATCCTGCGCGAAGACGTTCAGGCTTACGTGAAAGACGCGGTTAAGCGCGCTGAAGCGGCTCCTGCTGCTGCCACCGGTGGCGGTATCCCGGGCATGCTGCCATGGCCGAAAGTGGACTTCAGCAAGTTCGGCGAAATCGAAGAAGTGGAACTGGGCCGTATCCAGAAGATTTCTGGTGCCAACCTGAGCCGTAACTGGGTGATGATCCCGCACGTTACGCACTTCGACAAAACTGATATCACCGATCTGGAAGCGTTCCGTAAACAGCAGAACGCCGAAGCTGAGAAGCGTAAACTGGACGTGAAATTCACCCCAGTGGTCTTCATCATGAAGGCGGTTGCCGCTGCCCTTGAGCAGATGCCACGCTTCAACAGCTCCCTGTCCGAAGACGGCCAGAAGCTGACGCTGAAGAAATACATCAACATCGGTGTTGCGGTTGATACGCCAAATGGTCTGGTTGTTCCGGTCTTCAAAGACGTGAACAAGAAGAGCATCACTGAGCTGTCTCGCGAACTGACCGTGATCTCCAAGAAAGCGCGTGACGGTAAGCTGACTGCTGGCGAAATGCAGGGCGGTTGCTTCACCATCTCCAGCATCGGCGGCCTGGGTACCACCCACTTCGCGCCGATTGTTAACGCGCCGGAAGTGGCGATCCTCGGTGTCTCCAAGTCTGCGATGGAGCCTGTGTGGAACGGTAAAGAGTTTACTCCGCGTCTGATGATGCCGATTTCTCTCTCCTTCGACCACCGCGTGATCGACGGTGCTGATGGTGCGCGCTTCATTACCATCATCAACAACACCCTGAGCGACATTCGCCGCCTGGTGATGTAATCGAAGAGCCGGCCTGACGGCCGGCTTTTTTCTGGTAATCTCATGCAGTGCGTGAGCTTATTGGCGAAAGCAAAAATTCGTGAGCCGTTTGTTGTTTCAAAATTGTTAACAATTTTGTAAAATGCGAGCGGATAGAACGACCCGGTGGACGACGGGTATAAATTAAGAGGTCATGATGAGCACAGAAATCAAAACTCAGGTCGTAGTACTTGGGGCAGGCCCGGCAGGTTATTCCGCAGCATTCCGTGCCGCGGATTTAGGTCTGGAAACCGTCATCGTAGAACGTTACAGCACCCTCGGTGGTGTTTGTCTGAACGTCGGCTGTATCCCTTCTAAAGCGCTGCTGCACGTAGCCAAAGTTATCGAAGAGGCCAAAGCGCTGGCTGAACACGGTATCGTCTTCGGCGAGCCGAAAACCGATATCGACAAGATTCGTACCTGGAAAGAGAAAGTTATCACTCAGCTGACCGGTGGTCTGGCCGGTATGGCCAAAGGCCGTAAAGTGAAAGTGGTAAACGGTCTGGGTAAATTTACCGGGGCGAACACCCTGGAAGTGGAAGGCGAAAACGGCAAAACCGTGATCAACTTCGACAACGCAATCATCGCGGCGGGTTCCCGTCCGATCGAACTGCCGTTCATTCCACATGAAGATCCACGCGTGTGGGACTCCACCGATGCGCTGGAGCTGAAAACCGTTCCTGAACGCCTGCTGGTTATGGGTGGCGGTATCATCGGTCTGGAAATGGGCACCGTATACCATGCGCTGGGTTCACAGATTGACGTGGTTGAAATGTTCGACCAGGTTATCCCGGCTGCTGACAAAGACATCGTTAAAGTCTTCACCAAACGCATCAGCAAGAAATTCAACCTGATGCTGGAAACCAAAGTGACTGCCGTTGAAGCGAAAGAAGACGGTATTTACGTTTCCATGGAAGGCAAAAAAGCCCCTGCAGAAGCGCAGCGTTACGACGCCGTGCTGGTAGCCATCGGTCGTGTGCCGAACGGTAAAAACCTCAATGCAGGCGCAGCGGGCGTGGAAGTTGACGACCGTGGCTTCATCCGCGTTGACAAGCAGCTGCGCACCAACGTGCCGCATATCTTTGCTATCGGCGACATCGTTGGTCAGCCAATGCTGGCACACAAAGGTGTTCACGAAGGCCACGTTGCCGCAGAAGTTATCGCCGGCATGAAGCACTACTTCGACCCGAAAGTAATCCCATCAATCGCGTACACCGAGCCAGAAGTTGCCTGGGTTGGTCTGACCGAGAAAGAAGCGAAAGAGAAAGGCATCAGCTACGAAACCGCCACCTTCCCGTGGGCTGCTTCTGGCCGTGCTATCGCTTCCGACTGCGCAGATGGCGTAACCAAACTGATCTTCGACAAAGAGACTCACCGTGTGATCGGTGGTGCGATTGTTGGCACCAACGGCGGCGAGCTGCTGGGTGAGATCGGTCTGGCGATCGAAATGGGTTGTGACGCTGAAGACATCGCGCTGACCATCCACGCTCACCCGACTCTGCACGAGTCTGTTGGCCTGGCGGCAGAAGTGTTCGAAGGTAGCATCACCGACCTGCCAAACGCGAAAGCGAAGAAGAAGTAATTTTCTTCCGGCATGAAAAAAGCGGCTCCCGAGCCGCTTTTTTTTATCCTGCAAAAACCTACTGCGTGACAAGTTGCCAGCGTTCGTCCGGGTTAAAGGTCGGCATCGCTTTCGCGTCCTCCGCTGACTTCTCGCCCAGATTGGCCTGCCAGACCCGATCGTCGCCGTTAATCATAAAGCTCATCACCCCGGTCTCGCCGTAGCTCACCGGCCAGGCGATCATCGCAAAGCCTGATTTATTGTCCGGCAGGATGCGGAAATGGTAGCCGTGATAGCCCTGACCCGGCTCTTTCGGGCTGAACGCCGGGCCGAGCGGGCTGGGCGCTTCACCGGGTTTCACCGGCCAGTAGAGTCCATCTTTTTTACCCTCGCTGCTGACAATTTTCTGGGCATACTGGTGAGTGAGGGCGTGATAGCTCTCCTGCGCATCCACGTAGGCGTGCAGCGCCTCGATGGCGGCCAGCTCATTGCGGCCCACTTCGCGATTGAGGATCTCCTCTTTGGCTTCCTGCATGTCGAACTGCCAGCCCTCTGCGCGTTTCACCACCGGGATCGGCAGCTGCCAGTGGTATTCGCCTACCGTAAGCCAGGCCATATCGCCGTCGATCACCGTGTTATGGTTCACCTGCCAGTCGCGCTTAAAGCGATCCACCGCTTCCGGATCAACACCATCGGCCGGTAAAAAGGTGCGCCAGTCCTCGCCGAGCAGGTTGCCCAGTTCCTTGTCGTTCTGCTCGTTGATGGCTTTCGCCAGCGCATCGGTCGCCTGTTCGGGCGTGCTGAAATGTTGTTGGGCAAAGACGCCGGTCGATACCATGAACAACATCATTCCGCTGAGTAATTTACTTTTCATTGTCGTCTCCCTTAACGATGACGTAATTCACGGTGTTCACCGCCGCCCCGGCGTTCAGACACCTGGGCTCTGCCGCCGCTGCGTTGTTCCAGATTGCGGGCCGACTGCTGACGGCTCTGCATCCCACGCTGCTGCTGCGCCTGCCAGTTGGCCGAGCGGCTGTCGTTGCCGCTGAGGGCGTTGGCCCGCTGGTGCGTCTGCGTGGCTCGCTGCCGGGTCTGCTCGGTACGCTGCTGCGGCTGTGCCTTGCGGGCGGTCTCCTGACGCGCCGCCGTACGCTGGGTATCGCGCTGGGTGTTGTTTGCCTTTTTTGTCGTTTGCGGACGATCGTTGTCGTATCCACGGTAGTTATTGCGTTGGGAGATTTGATTCAGCTGCTGGTTTGCAGCCTGTCGCTGTCCGTCACGGGTGGCCGGGCGCGCGGTCTGAGACAGGTTTTTCCCCGTCGAGCGCTCCATCTGGCTCATTGCCGCCTGGCGCTGGGCATCGCGGTTAACGGCCCCTTGCTGCGGCGTTGCGCCGGCACTGGTGTTAGCGGTCCGGCGCACTGCGGTATTGTTCTGCGGGTAGCGACTATTCAACTGGCTGGTGGCGTAGGGCACGCCGCCGCGATAGGCCGGATTATGCTGCCAGCCGCGGTTGGCATCGGTCAGACGCTCGCCGCTGATCTTATTGAAGTTGTCTACGTTGATATTGATGTTGTTATCGCCGTTACGCGAATAGCCGCCGTGGTGATCCCCGTCATGATGGTCGTGATCCCAGTCGTCATCATCATCCCAGTCGATATTGCTGAAGATGGCGTAAGTCGTGGCGACCCCGAGGCTGAAGCCCAGCCCTTTAACCAGGCTGTCGGTGAACTGCTCCCCCGGAGGCGGTGGCAGATAGACCGGCGGATAGCTGGTGTTAGGCCAGGTACCGTAAACCGTGCTGGGGTTGTAGGTCGGGACATACACCACCTGCGGGTCCGCGGATTCAATCTTAATCACTGTTGGAGCAGGGGCTGATGTCGATGTTGAGGTTGCGGTCGAAGTCGAGGCTTTTGCCGGTGCGGTTTTCGCCACCGTGGTCACCGTCTGCTGCGGCGTCGACTGCAGCGCGCCGGTCTGCTGCGCCAGCAGACGTAAGCGCTGAACGGAGTCCATCACATCCTTCGGTTGGGCGAGGAACGCGTCGCCGAGATTCTGCACCCATGGCGGGTTTTCCCCCATCAGCGACATTAGCTGCGGGAAGGCGACCAACGATTTGACGCTCGGGTCCCAGGGCTGCCCCGCCACGGCCTGAACCGCCGCATCTCCCTGCATACGAGGATTATCCCGCGACCACTGGGCCGCCTGGATCACGTTCGCCGGATAGGTGGCGGCCATCAAAACCTGCGACAGCAGTGCGTCCGGGTAGAGGGCCACCGGGGCGACCCACTGATCGATTTGTGCTGCGGTGTAGGCCACCGGCACCTGAGGCACAGTCGCCGGAGCGGTTTGCGCTGTCGGCGCGGGCTGCACGGTAGGTGGTGGTGGCTGAGTAATGGTATCCGTTGCGCGGCTATTAACGTACACAACGCCAGAAGCGGCTAATAGCCCGGCGCTACATATGAGAGCAAGCAGATGAGGCTTAAGAGGCAACTTCATAATAAGACTCCGACGAGAGCGAGGCCGTAAGGCGTTTACGTTGCCGCGAGTATATGCACCCGGGTATTACTTTTTTGACTTAAACTGGGAACCGTTCCGAATGGCCGGATAAAGAGTGTGAGCAGTTATTACACAGATTATATCCGATGCAGAGAAAGCCGTTGGGGTTTCAAATGGCCGCTCTTGTGAGCGGCCAGCAGCTAGTTGCCGAGGTTAATCACAAAAAGCACTGTGATGTCGGATATGCTCCAGCCACCGTGCAGTGCCGTCAGCAGTAAACCGATCACAACGATCAGCGTATAGAATCGCATCTCCATTGCGAGCGTTCCTTTGCAGGCTACGCGGGTTCATTCTTCACCGGGAAAGGCAGAACCAGGCAAATTGGGGTCTTGCCACGTAGGTTACGGAACTGCTCCCGGGCCCGGTGACTGGTTGCTACACCAGCGAAGCAGGCCAGTGAAAAGATTAATGAAAGATGATGAAAGAAAGAAGGGAAGAGATGCGCTTACATTGACTTTCATCTGAAATGGGAAGGCGCTACGCAAAATATAAATATTGGCTTGCAAGGCAAGAGGACGTGATGCAAAATTCTCCTCGTTGGGGTTTTGCCGCAAATCTGCCAACCCGGTGTGCTACCACCGCAAGGCAACAAAATAACCGCTTTAGGGCGGTTTTTTTGTGTCCAAAATTCTTCCCGCCTCGCCGCTACACCATGCTTAACGATTCAGCAAACAATTTAATGTTGCTTTTTTGTAAACGGATTAACACTGTGTGAAAATCCTGCTATGCTGCCCGACGCGGTATCGGGCATTTACCCTACAAACTGCTGTCTCACAGGAGCGTGAAGAGAACGCCGGCCGCATATGACAATGAGAGCGAGGAGAACCGTCGTGCTAGAAGAATACCGTAAGCACGTAGCAGAACGTGCCGCCGAGGGGATTGTACCGAAACCCTTAGATGCTACCCAGATGGCTGGGCTCGTCGAGCTGCTGAAGAATCCGCCTGCAGGCGAAGAAGAATTCCTGTTAGATCTGTTGATCAACCGTGTACCGCCAGGCGTCGATGAAGCCGCCTACGTCAAAGCCGGTTTCCTTGCTGCGATTGCCAAAGGCGACGCAACCTCCCCACTGGTTACCCCTGAAAAAGCGATTGAACTGCTCGGCACCATGCAGGGTGGTTATAACATTCATCCGCTGATTGATGCGCTGGATAGCAGCACGCTGGCACCGATTGCCGCCAAAGCCCTGTCCCATACGCTGCTGATGTTCGATAACTTCTACGACGTAGAAGAGAAAGCGAAAGCGGGCAACAGCTACGCGAAGCAGGTCATGCAGTCCTGGGCCGATGCCGAATGGTTCCTGAGCCGCCCTGCGCTGGCGGAAAAAATGACCGTCACCGTCTTCAAGGTGACTGGCGAAACCAACACCGATGACCTCTCTCCGGCACCGGATGCCTGGTCACGTCCGGATATCCCGCTGCACGCCCTTGCGATGCTGAAAAACGCCCGTGAAGGTATTGAGCCGGATCAGCCGGGTGCTGTCGGTCCGATCAAACAGATCGAAGCCCTGCAGCAGAAAGGTTTCCCGCTGGCCTACGTTGGTGACGTGGTCGGTACCGGCTCTTCCCGTAAATCCGCGACCAACTCCGTGCTGTGGTTTATGGGCGATGATATCCCTCACGTGCCGAACAAGCGCGGTGGTGGCCTGTGCCTCGGCGGCAAAATTGCCCCTATCTTCTTCAACACCATGGAAGATGCTGGCGCACTGCCAATTGAAGTGGACGTGAATAACCTGAACATGGGCGACGTGATCGACGTGTACCCGTTCAAAGGCGAAGTGCGTAACCACGAAACCAACGAACTGCTGGCCAGTTTCGAGCTGAAAACCGACGTGCTGATCGACGAAGTGCGTGCCGGTGGCCGTATCCCGCTGATCATCGGCCGTGGCCTGACCACCAAAGCGCGTGAAGCGCTGGGTCTGCCGCATAGCGACGTATTCCGTCAGGCGAAAGACGTGGCGGAAAGCAACCGTGGTTACTCTCTGGCGCAGAAGATGGTGGGTCGCGCGTGCGGCGTAGCCGGTATCCGTCCGGGTGCCTACTGCGAGCCGAAGATGACCTCCGTGGGTTCTCAGGACACCACCGGTCCAATGACCCGTGACGAACTGAAAGACCTGGCGTGCCTGGGCTTCTCGTCAGACCTGGTAATGCAGTCCTTCTGCCACACCGCGGCCTATCCGAAGCCGGTTGACGTCACCACCCACCACACGCTGCCGGACTTCATCATGAACCGCGGCGGTGTCTCCCTGCGTCCGGGCGATGGCGTAATCCACTCCTGGCTGAACCGCATGCTGCTGCCGGATACCGTCGGTACCGGTGGTGACTCCCATACCCGTTTCCCGATTGGGATCTCCTTCCCGGCGGGCTCCGGCCTGGTGGCCTTTGCCGCTGCGACGGGCGTAATGCCGCTGGACATGCCGGAATCCGTTCTGGTGCGTTTCAAAGGCAAAATGCAGCCGGGCATCACCCTGCGTGACCTGGTGCATGCGATCCCGCTGTACGCGATCAAACAGGGCCTGCTGACCGTTGAGAAGAAAGGTAAGAAGAACATCTTCTCTGGCCGCATCCTCGAGATCGAAGGTCTGCCGGATCTGAAAGTGGAGCAGGCGTTCGAACTGACCGATGCCTCCGCTGAGCGTTCCGCTGCGGGCTGTACCATCAAGCTGAACCAGGCGCCGATCGAAGAGTACCTGACCTCCAACATCGTGCTGCTGAAGTGGATGATTGCCGAAGGCTACGGCGACCGTCGTACCCTGGAGCGTCGTATTCAGGGCATGGAGAAATGGCTGGCGGATCCACAGCTGCTGGAAGCCGATGCTGACGCGGAATACGCGGCAGTGATCGACATCGATCTGGCCGACATCAAAGAGCCAATCCTGTGTGCGCCGAACGATCCGGACGACGCGCGCCTGCTCTCTGACGTACAGGGCGACAAGATTGACGAAGTGTTCATCGGCTCCTGCATGACCAACATCGGTCACTTCCGTGCTGCCGGTAAGCTGCTGGATACCCACAAAGGCCAGCTGCCAACCCGTCTGTGGGTGGCACCGCCAACCCGTATGGACGCGGCACAGTTGACCGAAGAGGGTTACTACAGCGTGTTCGGTAAGAGCGGGGCGCGTATCGAAATCCCTGGCTGTTCCCTGTGTATGGGTAACCAGGCGCGCGTGGCTGACGGTGCGACCGTGGTCTCCACCTCAACCCGTAACTTCCCGAACCGTTTAGGTACTGGTGCTAACGTCTACCTGGCCTCTGCGGAGCTGGCGGCGGTTGCGGCGCTGATTGGCAAACTGCCAACGCCGGAAGAGTACCAGACCTTCGTGGCGCAGGTAGATAAGACGGCGGTGGATACCTATCGCTATCTGAACTTCGACCAGCTGTCTCAGTACACCGAGAAGGCTGACGGGGTTATCTTCCAGACGGCAGTGTAAATGCTACCCTCTCCCGTGGGAGAGGGGCAGGGGGTGAGGGCACCAGACCGCACCTGACCCATCGCCCGG
This sequence comes from Leclercia adecarboxylata, assembly GCA_002360945.1. Classification (GTDB taxonomy): domain Bacteria; phylum Pseudomonadota; class Gammaproteobacteria; order Enterobacterales; family Enterobacteriaceae; genus Enterobacter; species Enterobacter adecarboxylatus_B. The sequence goes on from DERO01000003.1 coordinate 236,198, forward strand.
TGGCGCTACGCTTACCGGGCCTACAAGCCCATCGCAACCGCGGTGGGCTTTTTTATTTTCATTCCTTCCACGCGTTCCGCTTTTTTTCTTCCTCCGGGCTGCGATAATTACTGCAAGGGCTTTGCAGAGGAAAATACTATGGATTACGAATTTCTGCGTGATATCACCGGCGTGGTGAAAGTGCGTATGTCGATGGGCCACGAAGTGGTCGGTCACTGGTTCAATGAGGAAGTGAAAGAGAACCTGAGCCTGCTTGATGAAGTAGAACAGGCTGCGCGCACGGTAAAAGGCAGTGAACGATCCTGGCAACGCACCGGGCATGAATACACATTGTGGATGGATGGCGAAGAGGTAATGGTTCGCGCCAACCAGCTGGAGTTTTCTGGTGACGAGATGGAAGAGGGGATGAACTACTACGATGAAGAAAGCCTGTCGCTGTGCGGCGTCGAGGACTTCCTTCAGGTGGTGGCGGCCTACCGCGATTTCATGAAACAGAAGTAATATCGGGAGCGTCCCTGCTCCGTACGCATCCTATACGGCCGGAATGTTGCGGCCGTAGTAAATTTCGCGCATCTCTTTCCACAGCAGGTCAGTAATGACCTTGCGCTCGTCTTCGCTTAGATCTTCCGGCCGGGTATGGAACATGTAGTGCTTAAGGTCGAACTCCTTCAGCAGCATCTTGGTATGGAAGATATTTTCCTGATAGACGTTCACATCCACCATGTCATACAGCGATTTCATATCGTCGGACATGAAGTTCTGAATCGAGTTAATTTCATGATCGATAAAGTGCTTCATGCCGTTGATATCACGGGTAAAGCCGCGCACGCGGTAATCGATGGTCACGATATCGGACTCAAGTTGATGAATTAAGTAATTCAGCGCGTTGAGGGGCGAAATCACACCGCAGGTCGACACTTCAATATCGGCGCGGAAGGTACACAGCCCGCCTTCCGGGTGACTCTCCGGATAGGTATGCACGCAGATGTGGCTCTTATCGAGATGGGCCACCACCGCTTCCGGCAGCGGGCCGGGGCGCTCGGTGTGGTCGATAAGCGTGGGATCAACCGGCTCTTCGCTGACCAGAATGGTGACGCTGGCACCCTGGGGTTCATAATCCTGACGGGCGATATTCAGGATGTTGGCGCCGATAATAGAGCAGGTTTCTGACAGGATCTCGGTCAGTCGGTTGGCGTTATAGAGTTCATCGATATAGGCGATATAACCATCGCGCTCTTCCGCCGTTTTCACATAGCAGATATCGTAAATACAAAAACTCAGGCTTTTGGTCAGGTTGTTAAAGCCATGCAGTTTCAGCTTTTTCAATTCATTCACCCCCTCAGAGCATCCTGCAAATATTGCGGTAAGGCAAAGGCTGCGGTATGGACGGCCGGATTGTAATAACGGCAGGTTAAGTTTGCGTGCTGGAAGCGCGCCTGAATGATGCCGGTAGAGAGATGGCGCAGGGCTTCATTATCCGTCGCCCAGGCGAAGGTCATCACGCCGCCGTAGTAGGTCGGGATCGCCGCCTGGTAGAAGCTGACGTCGCTGAAGTAATGGCTCAGCTTACGGTGGCTGTCGAGGGCCTCATCCTGCTGCAGGAAGCAGACGCCGTTCTGGGCGACGAAGACCCCGCCAGGGTTCAGGCAGCGTTTGCAGCCTTCATAGAACGCCGAGGTAAACAGACTTTCGCCAGGCCCAATCGGATCGGTGCAATCGGAGATGATCGCATCGAAGGTCTGCGTTGTCTGGTTAACAAAATTGACGCCGTCGTCGATCACCAACGTGAAACGCGGATCGTCGTAGCTTCCGGCATTGTGATTGGGCAGATACTGGCGGCAGAAGGAGACCACGCCGGCGTCGATCTCTACCATGGTGATGCTTTCAATGGTTTTGTGGCGGGACACTTCACGCAGCATGGCACCGTCGCCGCCGCCGATGATCAACACATGTTTCGCATTGCCGTGGGCCAGCAGCGGAACGTGGGTCATCATCTCGTGATAAATGAATTCATCACGTTCGGTGGTTTGCACCACACCATCCAGCGCCATCACCCGGCCAAAAGCCGCGTTTTCGAAAATGATCAGATCCTGATGATCGGTTTTCTCATGATAGAGCACGTTATCAATGGCAAAGTACTGTCCAAACTGGTCATGCAGCGTTTCATGCCACATTTTCTTTTCGGCCATGGGATGATACCTCCTTTGTTAACACCCGGTTAAAACGGGCGAAACATCATAGCTAACAATGACCGTGGTTGCACGGTCATCCATTCAGCAAAAGGGCATCGGGAGGAGAGTTACTTAACGTAGGCAAGCAGACTCAGCGAATCGCGAGCCAGGGCTTTACATTTTTTTGCCGTGGGAATGCCGATGCCGCTGAGATCGCGGTAGCTGTCTTCACCGAGGGTTTTCATATCGAAGCTGTCGTAGTTGCTCAGGTCCCACTGGTTCTGTTGAGCAAAGAAGACCAGCGCACGACGAATCTGACCGTTAGGTAAATTCTGGTAGCCACAGTCGTTTTTCAGGAATACAAACACCGCCGTTAAATCCGCCATATCTTCGGCTTCATTTTCACTCAGCGCATAGCTGTTTGCGCAACTAATCATCAGGGTGCTGAACAGGATTGTTCGGAAAAACGTCTTCATTGCTTCTACCAATACGTCACGGAAATTCAACGTTAGCACACTTCCCGCCGGTGCGACGATCTTTATTATCTCTGCTTTTCTTGACCTTCCGGCAAGGGGAGGGTTTATGCTCATGACATCGACTGCTGCGAATAAGGAGATGAACATGCAACGCCGTGATTTTTTAAAATATTCCGCCGCACTGGGTGTTGCCAGTGCGCTACCACTATGGAGCCGCGCCGCTTTTGCGGCCGAGCGTCCCGTTCTGCCGATCCCCAATTTACTCACCCCCGATGCGCGTAATCAGGTGAATCTGGTGGTACAGGCGGGCAAAACCACCTTTGGGCCGCACAACGCCACCACCTGGGGCTACAACGGCAATCTGCTGGGCCCGGCCCTGCAGCTGCGCAAGGGAAAAGCGCTGACCGTTAATATCCACAACACCCTTAATGAAGAGACCACCGTCCACTGGCACGGTCTGGAAGTGCCGGGCGAGGTAGACGGCGGCCCGCACGGCATTATTAAACCCGGCAGCCAGCGGACGGTGACCTTTACCCCCGAGCAGCGGGCGGCAACCTGCTGGTTCCATCCTCATCAGCACGGAAAAACCGGGCATCAGGTGGCAATGGGGCTCGCCGGACTGGTACTGATTGAGGATGATGAAAGCCGTCTGCTGCGCCTGCCGAAGCAGTGGGGCATCGACGATGTACCGGTGATCGTGCAGGACAAAAAATTCACCCCTGAGGGGCAAATTGACTATCAGCTGGATGTGATGAGCGCTGCGGTGGGCTGGTTTGGCGACACGCTGCTGACCAACGGCGCTATCTACCCGCAGCACAATGCTCCGAAAGGCTGGCTGCGCCTTCGTCTGCTCAACGGCTGTAACGCCCGCTCGCTTAACTTCGCCGCCAGCGATCAACGCCCGCTGTACGTGGTCGCCAGCGACGGGGGACTGCTGGCGGAGCCGGTGAAGGTGACCGAACTGCCGATGCTGATGGGCGAGCGTTTTGAGGTGCTGGTGGATATCAGCGACGGCAAGCCGTTTGACCTGGTGACCCTGCCGGTGAGCCAGATGGGGATGGCGGTGGCGCCGTTCGATAAGCCGCAGCCGGTGCTGCGCATTCAACCGCTGCTGGTGACCGCATCGGGCACACTGCCGGATACGCTGGTCGACATGCCGGCTCTGCCGTCTCTGGAGGGGCTGACCCAGCGGAAGCTACAGCTGTCGATGGATCCGATGCTCGACATGATGGGCATGCAGGCCTTAATGAAGAAGTACGGTCATCAGGCCATGGCGGGGATGGGTCACGGCCAGATGGATCACGGCAAGATGGGCGGGATGGATCACAGCATGCATGGGTTCGATTTCCGTAACGGCAACCGAATTAACGGCAAAGCCTTTGATATGCACACACCGCAGTTCGCGGCTGCTAAAGGGCAGTATGAGCGTTGGACGATCTCCGGGGAAGGGGACATGATGCTGCATCCGTTCCATATTCACGGCACCCAGTTCCGCATCCTGACAGAAAACGGCAAAGCGCCAGCGGTGCATCGCGCGGGCTGGAAGGATACGGTGCGTGTGGAGGGCGGAGTGAGCGAGGTGTTAGTGAAGTTCGATCATGACGCGCCGAAAGAGTATGCCTATATGGCGCACTGCCATCTGCTGGAGCATGAAGATACGGGGATGATGTTGGGGTTCACAGTATAAAAAAGCCGGGTGGCGGCTACGCCTTACCCGGCCTACAGTTCGAGCAGGGTGCGGGTGATGCCCTCACCCTGGCCCTCTCCCACTGGGAGAGGGTACAAACACTAAAAACGGCAACTTTCGTTGCCGTTTTGCTTTTACTTCTCGTCAGGCAATGCGTAGGCAACAATATAGTCGCCCATCTTCGTGCCAAACGAACCGTGACCCCCTGCGGAGATCACCACAAACTGCTTACCATTGGCCTCATAGGTCATTGGCGTGGCTTGTCCACCGGCAGGCAGACGGCCCTGCCACAGTTTCTCACCGTTGCTCATGTTGTATGCGCGCAGGTAGTTATCGGCAGTCGCGCCAATGAACAGCACGTTACCGGCGGTGGAGATTGGGCCACCCAGCATCGGCATACCCATATTGAACGGCACCGGGATCGGCATCGGGAACGGCATGCTGTCCTGTGGCGTACCAATACGTTTTTTCCAGACAACCTGATTGGTTTTCAGATCCAGCGCGGAGATATAACCCCAGGCAGGCTGTTTACACGGCAGGCCAAATGGAGAGAGGAACGGGTTCAGCGTCACGCCAAACGGCACGCCGTACTGCGGCTGAATACCGGACTCAGTCCCCGTACCCTGCGCGTCTTTCGGCTGTTCCATCGGATTGCCCGGGCCGCGTGGGATCAGCTTAGAGACAAACGGCAGCGCCATCGGGTTGGCAATGGCCACCTGTCGGTTCGGATCCACGGAGATACCGCCCCATTCGAACATCCCCAGGTTACCCGGGAATACCAGCGTGCCCTGCTCGGACGGTGGCGTGAAGATGCCTTCATAGCGCATCTGGTGGAACATCACGCGGCACACCAGCTGGTCAAACATAGTGGCGCCCCACATGTCTGCCCCGCTGAGATCTTTCTTCGGACGGAAGCTCAGATCTGAGAACGGCTGGGTTTTGGTGACGTAATCGCCTTTCGCTGCGCCCTGCGGAACCGGTTTTTCCGGTGCCGGCACGACCAGCTGGCCGTTACGACGATCCAGCACGAAGATATTACCGGTTTTCGCCGGGGCGTAGATCACCGGTACGGTCTGGCCGTTAACGGTGATGTCAGCCAGCGTCGGCTGGGACGGCATATCCATATCCCACAGATCGTGGTGAACGGTCTGGTAGCTCCACGCCAGTTTCCCGGTGGTGGCGTTCAGCGCCACGACAGAACTGGCATAACGCTCCTGCTCCGGCGTGCGGTTGCCACCCCAGATATCTGGTGTCGTCACGCCCATCGGCAGGTAAACCAGGTCCAGCTTCGCGTCATAGGCGGCTGGCGCCCAGGAGTTTGGTGAGTTGAAGGTGAAGGTGTGCTCATCTGACGGAATAGCGTTTGGATCTTTCGCACCCGGATCAAAGGCCCACAGCAGTTTACCGGTATTGACGTCAAAACCACGGATCACACCGGAGGTTTCGCGCACGGAGAAGTTATCCGTTACCGAACCGGCAATCACGATAGTTCTGTCAGTGATAATTGGCGGCGAGGTTGGCTCATACAGACCCGGCGTTTGATCCGGCATGTTGGTCTGCAGATTCAGCACACCTTTGTTGGCAAAGGTTTCGCACAGCTTGCCGGTTTCGGCGTTAATGGCAAACAGACGACCGTCGTTGACCGGCAGCATAATGCGGCGCGGACAGTCGGCAACCACTTCCGGACTGGCGTTATCAGCGCGCGCTTCGTGGTAAGAAACGCCACGGCAGGTCACGTGCTGGAACGAGTTATTGGTCTTCAGTTGCGGATCGAAGTGCCACTTCTCTTTACCGGTGGCCGCATCCAGCGCGAACAGACGCTGGTGAGCCGTACAGAGGTAAAGCATGTTGCCCACTTTAATCGGCGTCACTTCGTTGGTCAGTTCACCCGGATCGTTAGGTTGCTTCAGGTCGCCGGTACGGAACACCCAGGCCTCTTTCAGCTTATGCACGTTATCGGCATTAATCTGCTTCAGCGGGGAGTAGCGTTGGCCCTCCTGATTACGACCGTAGGCAGGCCAGTCGGCATCGGCTACTTCGGAGATCGGTGCGGCAGGCGTGGCGTCGGCATTCAGCGTGCCTTTCACCTCCTGCGGATCGTTAAAGCCAGCCCAGGTCAGGATCCCGCCGCTGATCAGCAGCGCCACGACCAGCGCGGTGACCGCACCGCCGGAGCGCACAAACAGACGACGCCAGACGAAGGGCAGGATCAGCCAGATACCGAAGAAGACTAGGATATCGCTGCGCGGAGTCAGAGCCCAGAAGTCGAAACCGACCTCCCAGACACCCCAGATCATCGTGGCAAGCAGCAGCGCGGCATAAAGCCACAGTGCCGATTGTTTACTGCGCCATAACATCACGGCAACGCCCAGCATCACTACGCCAGCAATCGGGTAGTACCAGGAGCCGCCAATTGCTACCAGCCAGACGCCACCTATTAACAGGTAGAGCCCGCATAAGGCTGCGAACAGCGCTGTTAGCTTCACGAGTAACCGTGAATGTTGAACTTTTGTTTCCGCCATAAAAAGTACTCTTTAAGTTTGTTAATTTTTTGATAGCAATTAAGTATAGGACTTAACAAGTGTGATCGGAATCACAAATCTGGCTTTTATGAACAGATGCGCCAGGAGGATCTATTTGCTGGTATACTTCAGGGCTTATGTAGCGATGCCGGACGCAAAGCCATCGGCATTGAGAAATTCGTTATAAAAACATACGGTTAGTAAAATGAAACATACTGTTGAAGTGATGATCCCGGAAGCGGAGATCAAAGCGCGTATCGCCGAACTCGGTCGTCAGATCACCGAACACTATAAAGACAGCGGCAGCGAGATGGTGCTGGTGGGTTTGTTACGCGGTTCCTTCATGTTTATGGCCGATCTCTGCCGCGAAGTGCAGGTTTCCCATGAAGTCGATTTTATGACCGCCTCCAGCTATGGCAGCGGGATGTCGACCACTCGTGATGTGAAAATCCTGAAAGACCTGGATGAAGACATTCGCGGCAAAGATGTTCTGATTGTTGAAGACATCATCGACTCCGGCAACACCCTGTCGAAGGTGCGCGAAATTCTCAGCCTGCGTGGACCTAAATCACTGGCGATCTGTACCCTGCTGGACAAACCTGAGCGCCGTGAAGTGCAGGTTCCCGTGGAGTATGTCGGCTTCTCGATTCCGGATGAATTCGTGGTGGGCTACGGCATTGACTACGCTCAGCGCTATCGCCATCTGCCGTATGTTGGCAAAGTAGTGCTGCTGGACGAGTAAGGTGGGTTGGGTGCGGCCTGATGCCCTCACCCCGGCCCTCTCCCGTGGGAGAGGGGGCAAACACTAAAAACGGCAACTTGCGTTGCCGTTTTGCTTTTACTTGTGATTATCGTGCTTCTGGGTGAGGTTAGAGACGCCCCGACGGTAGCGCTGTTCCAGCGTTTCCCGGTTGGTGGCGGTCACTTCCAGATCGCGCAGCAGGCCATCGTGAATACCGTACGCCCAGCCGTGGATCGTCACTTTCTGCCCGCGTTTCCAGGCCGACTGCATAATGGTGGAGTGACCCAGGTTGTACACCTGCTCCATCACGTTCAGCTCACACAGGGTATCCAGGCGACGATCCTGCGGCATTTGCCCCAGCAGTGAGCTATGTTTGAACCAGATATCACGAATGTGCAGCAGCCAGTTGTCGATTAGACCCAGCTCCGTGTTCTCGACCGCCGCCTGGACGCCGCCGCAGCCGTAGTGACCGCAGATAATGATGTGTTCTACTTCCAGCACGTCGACCGCATACTGCACCACGGACAGACAGTTCAGATCGGTGTGGATCACGAGGTTTGCGACGTTACGGTGAACAAAGAGTTCGCCCGGTTCGAGGCCAGTCAGACGTTCAGCGGGAACGCGGCTGTCGGAGCATCCAATCCACAGAAAGCGTGGTTTCTGTGCCTGTGACAGTTTCTCAAAAAATCCGGAATCTTCTTCCAGCAGCATCTTTGACCATAGTGCGTTATTGCTGATGAGTGTATCTATGTCATTCATGGAGATAAACGGCCTGTAACCGGGTTAATGCGTTGCGCTAATATAGGGCAACTCGATTTCTTTTAAAACAACACTTCGCGTGTCAGCACTATAGGTAACTCTATTTCATGACCATTGCACTGGAGCTCGAGCAGCTTAAAAAAACCTATCCGGGTGGTGTCCAGGCACTGCGCGGCATAGATCTTAAAGTCGAAGCCGGTGATTTTTATGCGCTTCTGGGGCCCAACGGGGCAGGCAAGTCCACCACCATCGGCATTATCAGCTCGCTGGTGAATAAATCCTCCGGCCACGTAAAGGTCTTCGGCTACGACCTGGAAAAAGACGTCGTGAACGCCAAGCGCCAGCTGGGGCTGGTGCCGCAGGAGTTCAACTTCAACCCGTTTGAGACCGTGCAGCAGATTGTGGTCAACCAGGCGGGCTATTACGGCGTGGAGCGTAAAGAGGCGGTTGAGCGCAGCGAAAAGTACCTTAAACAGCTCGATTTGTGGGAAAAACGCAACGAACGTGCGCGGATGCTGTCCGGTGGTATGAAGCGTCGTCTGATGATTGCCCGGGCGTTAATGCATGAGCCAAAGCTGCTAATTCTGGATGAACCCACTGCCGGGGTGGATATCGAACTTCGCCGCTCGATGTGGGGCTTTTTGAAGGATTTAAACGACAAAGGCACCACCATCATCCTCACCACCCACTATCTGGAAGAGGCGGAGATGCTGTGCCGTAACATCGGCATCATTCAGCACGGTACGCTGGTAGAAAACACCTCGATGAAGAACCTGCTCTCCAAGCTGAAATCAGAAACCTTCATTCTCGATCTGGCGGCGAAAAGCGCGCTGCCGAAGCTGGAAGGTTATAACTATCGTTTGGTCGATACCTCCACCCTGGAAGTGGAAGTCCTGCGCGAGCAGGGGATCAACAGCGTCTTCAGCCAACTGAGCCAGCAGGGGATTCAGGTATTAAGTATGCGTAATAAAGCCAACCGACTGGAAGAGCTGTTCGTCTCGCTGGTCCATGAGAAACAAGGAGATCGCGCATGATGCAGCTTTACTGGGTGGCGCTGAAAAGTATCTGGGCCAAAGAGATCAACCGCTTTATGCGCATCTGGATCCAGACCCTGGTGCCGCCGGTGATCACCATGACCCTCTACTTTATTATCTTCGGCAACCTGATTGGCTCGCGGATCGGCGAGATGCACGGCTTCACCTACATGCAGTTTATCGTGCCCGGGTTGATCATGATGGCGGTGATCACCAACGCCTACGCCAACGTGGCCTCGTCATTCTTTAGCGCCAAGTTCCAGCGCAATATCGAAGAGCTGCTGGTGGCCCCGGTGCCTACCCACGTGATCATCGCCGGCTACGTCGGTGGCGGCGTGGCGCGTGGCCTGTGCGTCGGGGTGCTGGTGACGGCGATTTCCCTGTTCTTTGTGCCGTTCCAGGTGCACTCCTGGCTGTTTGTCGCCCTGACGCTGCTGCTGACGGCGGTGCTGTTCTCGCTGGCCGGTCTGTTGAATGCGGTATTCGCCAAAACCTTTGACGATATCAGCCTGATCCCGACCTTCGTCCTGACGCCGCTGACCTACCTCGGCGGGGTGTTCTACTCCCTGACGCTGCTGCCGCCGTTCTGGCAGGGGCTGTCACACCTGAACCCGATCGTCTATATGATCAGCGGCTTCCGCTTTGGCTTCCTCGGTATTTCCGACGTGCCGCTGGTGACCACCGTCGGCGTGCTGGTGATCTTTATCGTGGCCTTCTATCTGCTGTGCTGGAACCTGATCCAGCGCGGACGCGGACTGCGCAGCTGATCCTCAGGCCCGGCGGCGTTCTGTTGCCGGGCCGGTTTATTGACCATCATCACCCCCTTACTTCCCCGACCCCGCTAGACTACCCCTTTCTGATGAGAGGTGACGATGCTGGGTTGGGTAATCACGTGCCATGATGAACATGCGCAGGAGATGGCGGAGAAGCTCGCCGTCCGCTTTGGGCCGCTGGTGCAGTGCAAGGTGGTCAATTTCTGGCGCGGATTAAGCGTTAATATGCTCAGCCGCATGCTGTGCGATGCCCAGCATCAGGTCGACAGCGGTGACGGGGTGATCTTCCTGACCGATATCTCCGGTGCTGCCCCCTATCGCGCGGCGGCGCTGCTCAGCCACAAGCACGACAACTGCGAAGTGATCTCCGGGATTAGCTATCTATTGCTGGAGATGATGTATCCCCTGCGGGAGATGACCGACAGCATCGGCTTTCGCGACACCATCGTTGCCCGCGGCGCGCCGGAAGTCAGCAGCCTGTGGCATCAGCAGCAGAAAAATCCGCCCTTTGTCCTGCTCCATGGTCTGGAGAAATATTAAGCATTGGTATTGCTGGCGCTTTTGTTACAATGACGCCAGTTTTTCGTGCTGAATAAATCCCTATGCTCTCGCGTATTTTTTTCCTGCTTCTGCTGCTGGTCTCCGGCGGCGTGTCTGCCACTCTGATCGGCCAGCAAGTGCTCCCGCCCCGCTATATGCAAACCACTGAGGATGCCGCCATCTGGGCGCAGGTGGGCAACCAGGTCGTCACCGTCGGCAACGTGCGTGCCGGGCAAATCATTGCGGTGGTGCCCACGGCGGCGGATTACTATGAGTTCCGCTTTGGCTTTGGCACCGGCTTTATCGATAGAGACCATCTGGGTGAAGTACAGGGAAAGCAGCGCGTGGAGGACAGCCTCGGCGATCTGAACAAGCCGCTCAGCAACCAGAACCTGATTACCTGGAAGGATACGCCGGTCTACAACGCCCCCAATGCCGGCAGCGCGCCCTTTGGCACACTGGCGGACAATCTGCGTTATCCGATCCTCAGCAAGCTGAAGGATCGGCTTAATCAGACCTGGTATCAGATCCGCATTGCTAACCGCCTGGCCTGGATCAGCAGCCTGGACGCACAGGAGGATAACGGCCTGCCGGTGCTGACCTATCACCATATCCTGCGCGATGAAGAGAACACCCGTTATCGCCATACCTCCACCACCACCAGCGTGCGTGCCTTCAATAATCAGATGGCCTGGCTGCGCGATCAGGGCTACACCACGCTGAGCCTGTACCAGTTGGAAGGCTACGTACGTAACAAGATGAACCTGCCGGCGCGCGCGGTGGTGATCACCTTTGACGACGGCCTGAAGTCGGTCAGCCGCTACGCCTGGCCGATCCTGAAGCAGTACGGTTTTCACGCCACGGCGTTTATTATCTCCTCGCGGATCAAAGCCCATCCGCTGAAATGGGATCCAAAAACGCTGCAGTTTATGAGCATTTCCGAGCTGCGTGAGATCCAGGACGTGTTTGACGTGCAGTCGCACACCCATTTCCTGCATCGGGTGGATGCCAATCGTCATCCGATTCTGCTGAGCCGCAGCTATCAGAACGTATTGATGGACTTTAAACACTCTCGCCGCGCGCTGGCGCAGTTTAACCCGCACGTGCTCTATCTCTCCTACCCGTTCGGCGGCTATAACGATATCGCGGTGAAAGCGGCTAACGACGCAGGGTTTCACCTGGCGGTGACCACGGTGAAAGGGAAGGTAAAACCGGGGGATAATCCATTCCTGCTGAAGCGCTTATACGTTCTCAGGACGGACTCGTTAGAGACGATGTCGCGGCTGATCGGTAATCAGCCGCAAGGATAACGATCAGGCGACCTGAACCGGAATCGCTTTCGCGAGACGCTTCATGTCGTTATCCCCTTCAAAATACGCCACTTTAGGCTGCCAGCGGCGTGCTTCTTCATCGGACATCATGACAAAGCTGGCGATGATGACGATGTCACCCACGCTGGCGCAGTGCGCGGCCGCACCGTTGACGGAGATAATTTTAGAACCACGTTCAGCCGCGATAGCGTAGGTTGAGAAACGGTTGCCGTTACTCACGTTCCAGATATCAATGGCTTCGTTTTCAAGAATACCCGCTGCGTCGAGAAAATCCTGATCGATCGCGCAGGAGCCTTCATAATGCAGATCGGCCTGCGTGACCTTCACACGGTGAAGCTTACCTTGCAGCATTTTGCGAATCATGACGTTACCTTAACTCTTTGTCGTATCCCCTCCCGAAGAAGGGGCTGATGAAAACTAATCCGTTAGCATGGATATGCTCAGCGCTTACTGAGCCAGTTCAACTACTGTGTTATCGATCAGACGCGCCTGGCCAAGCCATGCGGCCACCAGGATCACCGCGCGTTTGCTGTCAGGAGAGAGCGCCAGCAGGGTGTCGGCATCGCGGATCTGTACGTCGTCAGCCCGTAAGCCGCCATCGTTCAGCGCCTGTTCCGCCATCGCCACGATCTCTTCGCTGCTCAATTCTTTGTTTTTCAGCTGGGTCGCCATGGTGCTCATCACCTTGTACAGGCCCGGCGCGATTTTACGCTGCTCGGCGGTGAGGTAGCCGTTGCGCGAACTCAGCGCCAGGCCATCTTTGGCGCGCACGATCGGCACGCCAACGATGTCGATGTCGTAGCCCATGTCGGCCACCATCTTGCGGATCAGCGCCAGCTGCTGGAAATCTTTCTCGCCGAAGCAGGCGATATCCGGCTGCACCAGGTTAAACAGCTTGCTGACGATGGTGGAGACGCCGCGGAAGTGACCCGGACGGCTGGCCCCTTCCAGCATGGTGGAGATACCCGGCACGTCGACAAAGGTGGTCTCTTCCGTGCCTTTCGGGTAGATGTCCGCCGGGGCAGGGGAGAAGACAAAGTCCACCTTATGCTTTTTCAGCTTCTCGCAGTCTTCCTGCAGCGTGCGCGGGTAGCGCGCCAGGTCGTCGGCCCGGTCGAACTGCATCGGGTTAACGAAAATACTCACCACCACCACATCGGCGCGGGCTTTGGCTTCGTCCACCAGCTTCATGTGACCGTCATGCAGGTTGCCCATGGTGGGCACCAGTGCGATACGTTTACCTTCCTGGCGCAAACGGCGAATGTGCTGGCGCAGCAGCGGCAGAGTTTCAATGATTAGCACAACAAGACTCCTTACTGGAAACTGTGTTCTTCACCCGGGTAGACACCCGATTCAACGTCGGCAATATACTGCCTGACCGCGCCGCGCATGTCGCCTGCGTCGCTAAGGAAATTCTTCGCAAATTTCGGGATATGCCCGCCGGTGATGCCAAAGGCGTCGTGCATTACCAGGATCTGGCCGTCGGTGACGTTACCGGCCCCGATGCCGATCACCGGAATGGTCAGCGCGTCGGTGATACGTTTCGCCAGCGCGACCGGCACGCACTCCAGCACCAGCAGCTGTGCACCTGCGGCTTCTAAAGCTCGCGCATCATCAAACAGCGTCTGGGCGGCGTCACCGCGTCCCTGTACCTTATAGCCGCCAAAAATATTGACCGACTGCGGGGTTAATCCCAGATGGCCGCAGACCGGCACCGCGCGCTCGGTGAGCATGCGGACGGTCTCAACCAGCCAGGCGCCGCCTTCCACTTTGACCATGTTGGCCCCGGCACGCATCACCGTGGCGGCATTCTCAAACGCCTGCTCCGGCGTGGCGTAAGCCATAAACGGCAGGTCGGCGAGCAGCAGACAGGCAGGTGCCCCGCGACGCACCGCCCGGGTGTGGTAAGCAATATCCTCTACCGTTACCGGCAGCGTGGAGTCATGTCCCTGGACCGTCATCCCTAACGAGTCGCCAACCAGCATGACGTTAATGCCCTCTTCGGCAAAGAGTTTGGCGAAGCTGTAGTCATAGGCGGTAATGGTGGCGAAGCGCTGCTTGTCCTGTTTGCATTTCTGCAGGGTGGCGATGGTGGTTGGTTTCATACTGTTTCCTGATAGCCCAAAGCGAATCTTTGCGCATTCTAACAGTAACATTCGAGGGAACAATGATTTTAGGTAACCGATTAACCATAAATATTTCAGGGTTAATCAACGGAAATTTGATGCTACCAGCGGGCGGGTTTTTCGGCGTTCAACTGCGCCAGCAGGGCGCTCAGGCTTTCGCCGTCGGGGAAGATCAGGTCAGGGGCAATTTCGAACAGCGGCCAGAGCATAAAGCCGCGGCGCTTCATGTCGTAATGCGGCACCGTCAGGCGCTCGGTGTTAATCACCGCATCACCAAACAGCATGATGTCCAGGTCGAGGGTGCGCGGTCCCCAGCGCTCTTCTTTACGCACGCGACCCTGCTGCAACTCGATGCGCTGGGTGTTGTCCAGCAGCGCGTCGGCGCTGAGTGCCGTGTCGAGTGCGATGGCGGCGTTGAGGTAGTCGGGCTGATCCTGCGGGCCCAGCGGGGGGGTGCGGTAAAACGAGGAGAGGGCGACAACGCGGGTCTGCGGGATATCGCCCAGCGCCTGAACGGCAGCATTGACCTGCTCCAGAGGAGAGGCCAGATTGCTGCCAATGGCGATGTACGCCAGCGTCATGCCGCGCCTTCGCGACGCGGAGCGCGCTTGCGTGGACGGCGATGACGACGACGCGGGGCCGGATCTTCATCCAGATCGCCCAGCATGTCTTTCTGCGCCGGTGGTGCGGAAACCTGGAACTCACCCCACCACTGCACCAGCAACTGCAGTTCGCGGTTGTTTTCCGCTTCGGCACGCAGGGCCATCAGATCGTAAGCCGCGCGGAATTTTGGATGCTCCATTAACTTCCACGCGCGTTTACCCTGACGACGGGACATCCGCAGCTGAAGCTGCCAGATATCACGCACCAGCGTGGTAATGCGTTTCGGGATTGCCAGCGAGCGACAGGCTTCATCCAGCACGTCGTTGGCGGCCAGCGCGAAGGCATCGTAATAGGCCAGACCGCTTTCCTGGGCAATTTTCTGCGCCGTTTCCAGCAGCGGATACCAGAACATCGCGGCAAACAGGAACGCCGGATTCACGCGCATATCGTTCTGAATGCGGTTATCGGTATTCTTCAGCACCTGATCGATGATGCGTTCCATCGCGCTGTCACCTTTTTCGGTGAAGTTACGCGTGATGGTCGGGAACAGGGGCTGGAACAGGCTGTATTCGCGCAGCAGCTGATAGGTGGCAAAACCGTGGCCGGCCTGCAGCAGCTTCAGCGCCTCTTCAAACAGACGCGCCGGTGGCACATCGTTGATAAGCGTCGCCAGACGCGGGATTGGCTCGGCGGTCTCGGGGCTGATCTGCATATCCAGCTTGGCGGCAAAACGCACGGCACGCAGCATACGTACCGGATCTTCACGGTAGCGCGTTTCCGGGTTACCGATCAGGCGGATGATTCCGGCTTTCAGGTCCGGTACCCCACCCACGAAATCGCGGACGGTAAAGTCAGCCACGCTGTAATAGAGGCTGTTGATCGTGAAATCGCGACGCTGGGCATCTTCTTCGATAGAGCCAAAGATGTTGTCACGCAGCAGCATGCCGTTCTGACCCTGTTGCGAGGTCGTCCGGTCTGATGGCGTGCCTTCGTGATGACCACGGAAGGTTGCCACTTCAATGATCTCAGGCCCAAACATGACGTGGGCGAGACGGAAGCGACGACCGACCAGGCGGCAGTTGCGGAATAATTTACGCACCTGCTCAGGCGTGGCGCTGGTGGTCACGTCAAAATCTTTTGGCTTTTTGCCCAACAGTAAGTCACGCACCCCGCCACCAACGAGATACGCCTCATAGCCAGCTTTATTCAGACGATAAAGGACCTTCAGGGCGTTTTCACTGATATCTTTGCGGGAAATAGCATGCTGCTCGCGCGGAATAACCGACATCGTATTTTGAACAATGACGTCATCCGCCATGCTCTCATCGCGGCTCAGCACCTTACGGCAAAAATTAGCGACTCGGGTAAAAATAGTACACCTCGGTAGTGTGTGTTTCAGAATTCAGGACAAAAAATAGCGGCTAATCATAGCTCAGCGAGACGCATTTGAGAATGCTGGATTTTCGGCACACGGTTTAGCGACCACTGGGCCGCCGCTTTTTCCAGTAATTCATCGGTTCGCAGATCCTGCCACTCATGTGTTACATCCTGGTTTAGGAATTGTAAAGCATTGATAAGAACAGGGCGAGGATCGCCCGTCGGTAATGCGGGGGCATGATTCTGTTTCGAGAGTTTCATCCCTTTTTCATTCACCACCAGCGGCAAATGGATATAGTCCGGAACCGGCCAGCCAAACAGCTGGTAGAGGGAAATCTGTCGTACGGTAGGTTCGATCAGATCGGCCCCGCGGACGATTTCGTTTACCCCCTGGAAATGGTCATCCACCACCACCGCCAGATTGTAAGCAAACAGTCCGTCCCGGCGGTGGATAATAAAATCCTCGTCCGCCAGGCGTGGATCGGCGTGGAGTTCGCCCTGGAGCTGGTCGGTAAAGCGGGTGACCGGATGCTGTTGCACCACGCGCACCGCGGCGTTCTCCGGGCCGTGATGCAGGGTGCGGCAATGGCCGTCATAGACGCCGCCGACGTTCTGAATGCGCGCCCGGGTGCAGGTGCAGTAGTAAGAGAGGCCCTGGTCATGCAGCCAGGCCAGGCGTTCGCGATAGGCATCGTGACGCTGAGACTGCCACAGCACTTCGCCGTCCCAGTGCAGGCCGTAATGTTCCAGCTGACGCAGAATGGTCTCTGCTGCACCGGGAACTTCACGCGGGGGGTCAATATCTTCGATACGCACGCGCCAGATACCCTGACGGGCACGGGCTTGCAGATAGCTGCCAAGCGCGGCAATGAGCGAGCCAAAATGCAGTTCGCCAGAAGGGGATGGCGCGAAGCGCCCAATATAGTCAGCAGGCATAATCACACAGCGCAGAAAGTAATCAGGCGGGAGAAAACTCCCGCCTGTGATAGCGTTATGACAGGGTCGGTATTAACCGGCCATCTGTTTTTCGCGGATTTCTGCCAGCGTTTTACAGTCGATGCACAGGTCGGCTGTTGGACGGGCTTCCAGACGACGAATGCCGATTTCGACACCGCAGGACTCGCAGAAGCCGAAATCTTCGTCTTCGACTTTTTTCAGCGTCTTCTCAATCTTCTTAATGAGCTTGCGTTCGCGGTCACGGTTACGCAGTTCGAGGCTGAACTCTTCTTCCTGGGCGGCACGGTCTACCGGATCCGGGAAGTTAGCGGCTTCGTCCTGCATATGAGTAACGGTGCGATCGACTTCATCCCTGAGTTGATTACGCCATGCTTCAAGAATTCGCTTGAAGTGCGACAGCTGGGCTTCGTTCATATACTCTTCGCCCGGCTTCTCTTGATACGGCTCCACCCCAGCGATGGCGAGAATACTCAGGGACGATGTTTTACGGTTTTGCCCTTCTTGCATGTTGCTTCTCCTTAACACGCACTATCGATCCCCGTGTAGGGGGAAAAATCAGGCCGCTATAAATAGCAGATGCTTTTCCGTATGGCAATTATCTAAACGTAACACTTGACAAGCCTGTGAGGAAAAGCGTATTTGCGCACACGACCAGAACACTTAATAAACAACGCTCAACCCCTTTTATAACGTGACGGGAAGAGCGGATCTCAGAGTCATATTATCGGCAGAAAGTTCAGCTTTATAAGCCAAAACCTCCACCCCCTGCTTTTGTGCCTCATTCAACAGTTGCGCGTACTTAGGGTCAATATGGCGGGCAGGTGAAAATCGTTCAATTGCGCTGTGCAATACCGCAAATAACAGCACCGCGCGCTTGCCCTCCGCCGCCACACTAATCAACTCCCGGAGATGCTTCTGCCCTCGCAGCGTTACCGCATCCGGAAAGTAGCCGTTATCCCTTTCAGCTAACGTCACTGATTTCACTTCAATATAGCACTCGGGTCGATCCTCTGCCTGCAACATAAAGTCGATTCTGCTGCTTTCCGCACCATATTTCACTTCACTTTTTAAGGTGTTGTAGCCGCACAGTTCAGGAATTAAATCCAGAGTAATCGCCTCTTTGACCAACTGGTTGGCCCGCAGCGTATTGACACAAATATATTCTCCGTCGGCGGTCTGGGTTATTTCCCAGGTATGGGGATATTTGCGTTTGATATTTTCGGAGGTGGAGTACCAGACGGTATCACCGGGCGTGGCGCAACCGGTCATCGCCCCGGTATTGGGGCAGTGCAGGGTCAGCGTTTCGCCTTCCGGCGTCACTACGTCGGCCAGAAAACGCTTGTAGCGCTGCACCAGCGTGGCGGGTTGCAGGGCAGGGGTAAACTGCATACAGATTCCTTGTTATTCGGTCAACGTCCAGCGCTGAAGCGGCGTGTAGCGCGTGCGCCCGCCGGTAAAACGGCTCTCGTAGAGGACAAATTCATTCACCGGAAACGCCCACTGAAAACCCGGCGGCGGAATAGCCACCGCGTGGCTGGCGTCGCGCAGCAGGGTGATGTGCGGATGAAACGGCTGCGGGCTCTGATAACAGCCGCTGCGTGCCGCCTGGGCCCGCAGCATATTGGCCAGCTGTAATAATCCCCGGGGCGGCTGGCGGGTGCCGAGCCAGACGACGCGGGAGCGCAGCCACTGACCGGCATCGTCCAGCGTCAGGGTAAACCCCGGCTGGCGGATGCGACCGGCCATGGCCGCCAGCGCCTGACGTTTCTCCTCGCTGACATCGCCCAGAAACGCCAGCGTCAGATGCAGGTTTGCCCCGGCCACCGGACGGCCCGCTTCCGGGGCAAAGGAATCGGCGCGCCAGCGCACGATCTGGCGCTGGATCGGGGCCGGCATTTCAATGGCAAAAAACAGCCTTTTCGACTCAGACATACGGGGCACTCGGTAATGAATTGTGGCGATGCTACAATGTACGCCGTCTAAAGTTAACCCTCTGGAGCCATTCGTGTCCCTGTTGCCGGTCGCCTCTGTCCTTCCCGATCTTCTCCTCGCGTTACAACACGCCCCCCAGGTTCTGCTTACTGCGCCTACCGGTGCGGGCAAGTCGACGTGGCTGCCGCTGCAGATCCTGGCCGAAGGGAAAATTAACGGCAAAATTATTCTGCTCGAACCGCGGCGGATCGCCGCCCGCAACGTGGCGCAGCGGCTGGCGGATCTGTTGGGTGAAAAACCGGGGGAAACGGTCGGCTACCGGATGCGCGCCGAAACCTGCGTGGGAGCTCATACCCGGCTGGAGGTGGTGACCGAGGGGATCCTCACCCGAATGCTGCAGCAGGATCCCGAGCTGACCGGCGTAGGGCTGGTGATCCTCGATGAGTTCCACGAGCGCAGCCTGCAGGCGGATCTGGCTCTGGCGCTGCTGCTGGATGTCCAGCAGGGGCTGCGCGAGGATCTTAAGCTGCTGATCATGTCCGCGACCCTGGATAATGATCGGCTCCAGCGCCTGCTGCCTGACGCGCCCACCCTCGTCTCGGAGGGACGCACCTTTCCGGTGGAGCGGCGCTATCAGTCGCTCTCTACCCATCAGCGCTTCGACGAAGCGGTGGCGATTGCGACCGCCGAACTGCTGCGCCAGGAGTCCGGCTCGCTGCTGCTGTTTTTGCCCGGCGTGATTGAGATCCAGCGCGTGCAGGAGCAGCTCGTCCGCCGCGTGGCCGACGACGTGGTGCTCTGTCCCTTGTATGGCGCGCTGTCGCTGGCCGAACAGCGTAAGGCGATCCTGTCCGCACCGGCGGGACAGCGCAAAGTGGTGCTGGCGACCAATATCGCCGAAACCAGTCTGACCATCGAAGGCATCCGGCTGGTGGTGGATTCAGCCCAGGAGCGGGTGGCGAATTTCGACCCTCGCACCGGCCTGACCCGCCTGCTGACCCAGCGCGTCAGCCAGGCCTCGATGACCCAGCGCGCCGGACGCGCCGGGCGTCTGGAGCCGGGCATCTGCCTGCACCTGACGCCGTTTGAGCAGGCCGAACGCGCGGCGGCCCAGGGCACGCCGGAGATCTTGCAAAGCGATCTCAGCGGCCTGCTGATGGAGTTATTGCAGTGGGGCTGCCGGGATCCTGCTCAACTGAGCTGGCTGGATCTGCCGCCTGCGACTAACCTTGCTGCGGCCCGCCGTCTGTTAACCCAGCTCGGGGCGCTGGCGGGGGAACAACTCACCGCCTTCGGTCAGAAGATGGCGAAGCTCGGCAACGATCCGCGGCTGGCGGCGATGCTGGCCAGCGCCGCCGGGGAAGACGAAATTGCGACGGCGGCCAAACTGGCGGCTATCCTTGAACAGCCGCCGCGAGGCGGCAGCAGCGATCTGGCCCACGCCTTCTCCCGCAATCAGCCGGAGTGGCAGCAGCGCGCCCGGCAGTTAAGCTCGCGCCTCAACAGCCGCGGCGGGGCGCCGGACAGCGACCGCATACCCGTGCTGCTGGCAAAGGCGTTTCCCGACCGGATTGCCCGCCGCCGCGGGCTCGACGGGCGCTATCAGCTGGCGAACGGCATGGGGGCGATGCTGCAGAGCGACGACGCCATGACCCGCCACGAGTGGCTGATTGCTCCGCTGCTGTTGCAGGGCAGTCAGTCCCCGGATGCCCGCATCTTGTTGGGCTTAGCCGTGGATATCGACAACCTGATCGCGGTCTCGCCGGGCCTGGTAGAGCAATCGGACACCGTCGAATGGGATGAGGCTCAGGGCACGCTGAAGGCCTTTCGCCGGGCACAGATTGGCCGCCTGACGGTCAACGTTAAACCGCTGGCGAAACCGTCGGAAGAGGAGCTGCACCAGGCGATGCTTAACGGCATTCGCGATAAGGGGCTCAGCGTGCTGAACTGGACGCCGGAGGCGGAGCAGTACCGGATCCGCCTGCACTGCGCTGCGCAGTGGCTGCCGGAGTTTGACTGGCCAGCGGTGGATGACGCCTCGCTGCTGGCATCGCTCGAGACGTGGCTCCTGCCGCAAATGCAGGGTGTGCACTCGCTTCGCGCCCTGAAATCGCTGGATGTGAAGGCGGCGTTACAGAACTTAACCGACTGGTCGTTACGTCAACGTCTGGATACTGAGCTTCCGGGGCATTACACTGTGCCGACCGGCAGCCGGATAGCCATTCGTTATCATGAGGATAATCCTCCTGCGCTGGCGGTACGGATGCAGGAGATGTTTGGCGAGGCGACCACGCCTGCCATAGCCCAGGGGCGTGTGCCGCTGGTGCTGGAGCTGTTATCACCGGCTCAGCGCCCGCTGCAGATCACCCGCGATCTGGGTGCCTTCTGGGCCGGAAGCTACCGCGAGGTGCAAAAAGAGATGAAGGGGCGCTATCCCAAACATGTCTGGCCGGACGATCCGGCGAATACCGCGCCCACCCGGCGGACTAAAAAGTATTCATGATGGTCATTGTAGGCCGGGTAAGCGTAGCGCCACCCGGCAATGGGGACCGAGCGGCCTGATGCCCTCACCCCGACCCTCTCCCACGGGGAGAGGGAGCAAACACTAAAGACGTTTATTACATAAACGTCTTGCTATTTATTTTGAGAGATTTCTTCTTCCTCCATCAGGGGGAAGAACTGAGAATCGGGCCTTTGCGCCTGATAGTTGCGGAGAGAGAGCATGGCGGGGAATGACCGCGAGCCAATAGGACGTAAAGGGAAACCAACGCGTCCGGCGAAAGAAAAGGCAGGCCGTCGTCGCCTCAGCGATGAGGAGTATGACGACGTTGATAATGAGTATGAGGATGAAGCACCCGTGCCACGTAAAGGGAAAGGCAAAAAAGGGAAACCTCGCGGCAAGCGCGGCTGGTTCTGGCTGCTGCTGAAGCTATTAATTGTTTTCATCGTCCTGCTGGCGATCTACGGCGTCTATCTGGATCAGAAGATCCGTAGCCGTATCGACGGTAAAGTCTGGCAGCTGCCAGCGGCGGTGTATGGCCGGATGGTCAACCTCGAGCCGGAAATGACCATCAGCAAGAACGAGATGGTCAAACTGCTGGAAGCCACCCAGTACCGCCAGGTGACCAAGATGACGCGTCCCGGCGAGTTTACGGTGCAGGCGAAAAGCATCGAGATGATCCGCCGTCCGTTTGACTTCCCGGACAGCAAAGAGGGGCAGGTGCGCGCGCGTCTGACCTTCGACGGCGATCATATCGATACCATTGAGAACATGGAGAACAACCGTCAGTTCGGTTTCTTCCGTCTCGATCCGCGTTTGATCACCATGCTCTCCTCGCCAAACGGCGAGCAGCGTCTGTTCGTGGCGCGTAACGGCTTCCCGGATCTTCTGGTGGATACCCTGCTGGCGACCGAAGACCGTCACTTCTATGAGCACGATGGCGTTAGCCTGTACTCCATCGGTCGTGCGGTGCTGGCGAACCTGACCGCCGGACGGACGGTGCAGGGAGCAAGTACCCTGACCCAGCAGCTGGTGAAGAACCTGTTCCTCTCCAGCGAACGCTCCTACTGGCGTAAGGCCAACGAAGCGTACATGGCGGTGCTGATGGACGCCCGCTACAGCAAAGATCGGATTCTTGAGCTGTACATGAACGAGGTCTACCTCGGTCAGAGCGGCGACAATGAAATCCGCGGCTTCCCGCTGGCGAGCCTCTACTACTTTGGCCGTCCGGTGGAAGAGCTAAGCCTCGACCAGCAGGCCCTGCTGGTGGGCATGGTGAAAGGGGCGTCGATCTACAACCCGTGGCGTAACCCGAAACTGGCCCTGGAGCGTCGTAATCTGGTCCTGCGTCTGCTGCAACAGCAGCAGGTGATCGACCAGGAGCTGTACGACATGCTCAGCGCGCGTCCGTTAGGCGTCCAGCCGCGCGGCGGCGTGATCTCTCCGCAGCCTGCCTTTATGCAGATGGTGCGTCAGGAGCTGCAGACCAAACTGGGCGATAAGGTTAAAGATCTCTCCGGCGTGAAGATCTTCACTACCTTTGACTCCGTGGCGCAGGATGCCGCAGAGAAAGCGGCGGTGGAAGGCATTCCGGCGCTGAAGAAGCAGCGTAAGCTGAGCGATCTTGAGACCGCGATGGTGGTGGTCGATCGCACCAGCGGTGAAGTGCGGGCGATGGTCGGCGGGGCAGAGCCGCAATTTGCGGGCTACAACCGCGCCATGCAGGCACGCCGTTCGATCGGTTCTCTGGCAAAACCGGCGACCTATCTTACCGCTCTGAGCCAGCCGAACCAGTATCGTCTGAATACCTGGATTGCCGATGCCCCGATTGCCCTGCGCCAGCCGAACGGCCAGGTGTGGTCGCCACAGAACGACGACAAACAGTACAGCGGTAAGGTGATGCTGGTGGACGCGCTGACGCGTTCCATGAACGTGCCGACGGTTAACCTCGGGATGGCGCTGGGTCTGCCGGCGGTCACTGATACCTGGCTGAAGCTGGGCGTGCCGAAAGACCAGCTGCATCCGGTTCCGGCCATGCTGTTAGGTGCCCTGAACCTGACGCCAATCGAAGTGGCGCAGGCGTTCCAGACCATCGCCAGCGGCGGTAACCGTGCTCCGCTCTCTGCGCTGCGTTCGGTGATTGCTGAAGACGGCACCCCGCTGTACCAGAGCTTCCCGCAGGCGGAGCGTGCCGTTCCGGCGCAGGCTGCCTATATGACCCTGTGGACCATGCAGCAGGTGGTGCAGCGCGGGACCGGTCGCCAGCTTGGCGCCAAGTATCCGGGCCTGCATCTGGCGGGTAAAACCGGGACCACCAACAACAACGTCGATACCTGGTTTGCAGGCATTGACGGACGTGAAGTGGTGATCACCTGGGTAGGCCGCGATAACAACCAGCCGACGAAACTGTACGGTGCCAGCGGGGCGATGTCGATTTACCAGCGCTATCTGGCTAACCAGTCGCCGGTTCCATTAACCCTGACGCCACCGGAAGATATCGTGGATATGGGCGTGGATGAGTCGGGTACCTTCGTGTGTGGCGGCGGGATGCGTAGCGTTCCGGTCTGGACCACCAACCCGGACTCCCTGTGCCAGGCGCCAGCGCCGCAGCCGACGGGCAACCCGTTCGAGCAGTCATCTCCTCAGCAGCAGCAGCAGCAGCAGCAACAACAGCAGCCGCAGCAGCAGAATGAGAAGAAGGACAGTGACGGCGTCGCCGGCTGGATCAAGGATATGTTCGGCGGTAATTAATACGATTTCCCTCTCCTGCGGGAGAGGGACTTTTCACCTCGATTCAACATCCCTCCAACAGTAAAAACCCCGTTTATTAACCCTTCATTTTCCGTTGTTTATTTCTTATACCCTCAATTCCTGTAGGGGCGCATATCACTTGCTATGCCGTGAATGTTTCGCATAATATGCTGCGGTCATAATAATAATTCTCGTTTACGTTATCATTCACGCTTTCATCAGAGACATACCAATGGCGCATTCAAAAACTGCTCAGCCAATGCAATCTTCGCTGCGTAAAATCGCAGTCGTTGTAGCCACAGCGGTTAGCGGCATGTCTGCTTACGCTCAGGCTGCTGACACTCCTAAAAAAGAAGAAACCATCACCGTAACCGCAGCGCCTGCTCCACAGGAGAGCGCCTGGGGGCCGGCTGCGACCATTGCGGCACGCCAGTCCGCCACCGGAACCAAGACCGATACCTCCATCGAGAAGGTACCGCAGTCGATTTCCGTGGTAACCGCGGAAGAGATGGCGCTGCACCAGCCACGCTCGGTGAAAGAAGCGTTGAGCTACACGCCAGGGGTGGCAGTCGGCACGCGCGGCGCGTCTAATACATACGACTACCTGATTATTCGTGGTTTTGCTGCCGATGGCCAAAGCCAGAACAACTACCTCGACGGCATGAAGATGCAGGGCAACTTCTATAACGACGCGGTAATTGACCCTTATATGATCGAGCGCGCGGAAGTCATGCGCGGGCCGACCTCGGTTCTGTACGGCAAAAGCAGCCCGGGTGGCCTGCTGAACATGGTCAGCAAACGTCCGCTGACAGAACCGCTGAAAGAGGTTCAGTTCAAGGTCGGGACGGACAGCCTGTTCCAGACCGGGTTTGACTTCAGCGATGCGCTGGATGATGACGGCGTCTACTCTTATCGCCTGACGGGCCTGGCGCGTTCCAATAACGCCCAGCAGGAGCGCGCGGAAGAGCAGCGTTATACCATTGCGCCGTCTTTCTCCTGGCGTCCGGATGATAAAACCAACTTTACCTTCCTCTCCTATTTCCAGAACGAACCTGAGACCGGTTACTACGGCTGGCTGCCGAAAGAGGGCACGGTTGATCCGCTGCCTAACGGCGATCGTCTGTCGACCGACTTCAACGAAGGCGCGAAAAACAATACCTATTCCCGTAACCAGAAAATGGTCGGGTATAGCTTCGATCACGAGTTTAACGACACCTTCACCGTGCGTCAGAACCTGCGTTTTGCTGAGAACAAAACCTCGCAGAACAGCGTCTATGGTTACGGCGTCTGCTCCGATGCGGCGAACAGTGGCAACGCCCTGTGTAACGCGTTATCCCCTGCGGACAAAGGCCATTACCTGGCGCGTAAATACGTGGTTGACCATGAGAAGCTGCAAAACTTCACCGTCGATACCCAGTTGCAGAGCAAATTTGCCACCGGCGAGGTTGATCATATCCTGCTGACCGGCGTTGACTTTATGCGCATGCGTAACGACATCAACTCCTGGTTCGGCTATGACGGTTCCGTCCCGCTGCTGGATCTCTACAACCCGGTATATACCGATTTCGATTTCAACTCGAAAAATCCGGCGAACTCCGGCCCGTATCAGATCCTGAACAAACAGCAGCAGACCGGTCTCTACGTCCAGGATCAGGCGCAGTGGGATAAAGTGCTGGTCACCCTGGGCGGCCGTTACGACTGGGCCGATCAGGATTCCATTAACCGCGTTGCCGGTACCACTGCATCACGTGATGACAATCAGTTCACGTGGCGTGGCGGGGTTAACTACCTGTTCGATAATGGCGTCACCCCTTACTTCAGTTACAGCGAATCCTTCGAGCCGTCTTCCCAGTCTGACGCACAAGGCAAGCCGTTTGCCCCGTCCAAAGGCAAGCAGTACGAAGTGGGCGTGAAGTATGTTCCGAGCGATCGTCCGATCGTCCTGACCGGGGCGCTGTATCAGCTGACCAAAACCAACAACCTGATGGCCGATCCTGCGGGCTCGTTCTTCTCGGTTGAAGGCGGCGAGATCCGCGCCCGTGGCGTGGAAATCGAAGCTAAAGCGGCACTGTCTGCCAGCGTTAACGTAGTGGGTTCTTATACTTACACCGACGTAGAGTACACCACCGACACCACCTACAAAGGCAACACCCCGGCGCAGGTGCCGGAGCACATGGCCTCCCTGTGGGGTGACTACACCTTCTATGATGGCGCACTCTCTGGCCTGACGCTGGGTACCGGCGGTCGCTTCTCCAGCTCCAGCTATGGCGATCCGGCGAACTCCTTCAAGGTGGGTAGCTATGCGGTGATGGATGCCCTGGTCCGTTACGATCTGGCGCGTGTTGGCCTGGCGGGCTCGAACGTGGCGCTGCACGTGAACAACCTGCTGGATCGTGAATACGTCGCCAGCTGCTTCAACACCTATGGCTGCTTCTGGGGTGCAGAACGCCAGGTTGTTGCGACCGCGACCTTCCGCTTCTAATCGTTAAACTTGGGCACGTTTTTCGTGCCCTTTTCTTTACTTAAGTTGGCTAACATGCAGGAAAACAACCCGCAGTCTGATACCACTTTTGCGCTCGACGGCGTCTCCTTTCGCGTCCCCGGACGCACGCTGCTGCATCCGCTTTCGCTGACCTTTCCCGCAGGCCAGGTGACCGGCCTGATCGGCCATAACGGCTCCGGCAAATCCACCTTACTGAAAATGCTTGGCCGCCATCAGCCGCCGTCCGAGGGCGATATTCTGCTCGACGGCCAGCCGCTGGCGAGCTGGAACAGCAAGGCTTTTGCCCGCAAGGTGGCCTATCTGCCGCAGCAGCTGCCGCAGGCGGAAGGCATGACCGTCCGCGAGCTGGTGGCGATTGGCCGTTATCCCTGGCATGGCGCATTGGGCCGCTTCGGCATGGCCGACCGCGAGAAAGTGGAGGAGGCGATTGCGCTGGTGGGTTTAAAGCCGCTGGCCCATCGTCTGGTGGATAGCCTGTCCGGCGGCGAGCGCCAGCGGGCGTGGATCGCCATGCTGGTGGCGCAGGACAGCCGGTGTTTACTACTGGATGAACCCACCTCGGCGCTGGACATTGCCCATCAGGTGGACGTGCTGGCGCTGGTGCATCGCTTAAGCCAGCAGCGCGGTCTGACGGTGATTGCGGTGCTGCACGATATCAACATGGCGGCACGTTACTGCGACTATCTGGTGGCGTTGCGCGGCGGGGAGATGATTGCCCGGGGCACGCCTGCCGAGCTGATGCGCAGTGAAACGCTGGAACACATCTACGGAATTCCAATGGGTATTCTGCCGCATCCTGCGGGAGCGGCACCGGTGAGCTTTGTCTATTGATGCCTGATTTAATGATTAGCCGTCGTCGGCTGTTGACGGCCATGGCCCTCTCGCCGCTGCTGTGGAAAATGGGCACGGCACATGCCGCCGCCGTCGATCCCCATCGCATTGTGGCCCTTGAGTGGCTGCCGGTCGAGCTGCTGCTGGCGCTCGGCGTGACTCCCTACGGCGTAGCCGACATTCCCAACTACAGCCTGTGGGTGAACGAGCCGCGTTTGCCGGAGTCGGTGATCGACATTGGCCTGCGTACCGAGCCCAACCTCGAACTGCTCACCCAGATGAAGCCCTCGTACCTGGTCTGGTCGGCCGGATATGGTCCGTCGGAAGAGAAGCTGGCGCGCATTGCGCCGGGGCGCGGGTTCGCCTTTAGCGACGGCAAAAAGCCGCTGACCAACGCCCGCAAATCCTTATCCGAGATGGCGCAGCTGCTGAATATGGAAGCGGCGGCCCGCACGCATCTCGACCATTTCGACAGCGTGATCGATAGCTACAAACCGCGCTTTGCCGGGCGCGGCGATCGTCCGCTACTGATGGTGACCCTGCTCGATGCCCGCCATATGCTGGTGTTTGGCAATAACTGCCTGTTCCAGGAAGTGCTGGATCGCTACGGGATTAAAAATGCCTGGGAAGGGGAGATGACCTTCTGGGGCAGTACCGCCGTCGGCATCGACCGTCTGGCCATGTTCCGCGATGTGGACGTGCTGTGCTTCGATCACGGCAACGAGCGCGAGATGCAGACCTTAATGGCGACGCCGCTGTGGCAGGCGATGCCCTTTGTCCGCCAGCAGCGCGTCAAACGCGTCCCGGCGGTGTGGTTCTACGGCGCGACGCTGTCGGCCATGCACTTTGCCCGCGTGCTGGACAGCGCGCTGGGAGGCCAGGCATGAGGTCACGGACAGGCTTTTTCCCGGCGCTGCTGATGGCGCTACTGCTGGTCGTTGCGCTGGGCTTAACCTGGTGGAACCTGGGCATAGCGCTGCCGCGCAGCCAGTGGGGCAGCGCGCTGGTCGCCCCGGATATCGACAATATTCAACAGATGCTGTTCCACTACAGCCTGCTGCCGCGGCTGGCGATCTCGCTGCTGGTGGGGGCCGGGTTGGGGTTGGTGGGCGTGCTGTTCCAGCAGGTGCTGCGTAACCCGCTGGCGGAACCGACTACCCTGGGGGTGGCCACCGGTGCCCAACTGGGGATGACCATCATCACCCTGTGGGCGCTGCCGGGCGCGCTGGCCCCGCAGTTTGCTGCGCTGGTGGGTGCCTGCGTGGTGGGGGCGATTGTCTTTGGCGTGGCCTGGGGCAAACGCCTCTCGCCGGTAACGCTGATCCTCGCCGGGCTGGTGGTGAGCCTCTACTGCGGGGCGGTTAACCAGCTGTTAGTGATTTTCCATCATGACCAGCTGCAGAGCATGTTCCTCTGGAGCACCGGGACGCTGACGCAAACCGACTGGTGCATCGTCCAGCGCCTGTGGCCGCAACTGCTCGGTGGCGTGCTGCTGACCCTGCTGCTGCTGCGTCCCCTGACCCTGATGGGACTGGACGATGGCGTGGCACGTAACCTCGGCCTGGCGCTGTCGCTGGCCCGTCTGGCTGCGCTGACCCTGGCGATTGTCATCAGCGCCCTGCTGGTGAACGCGGTGGGCATCATCGGGTTTATCGGCCTGTTCGCGCCGCTGCTGGCAAAAATGCTCGGCGCGCGGCGCTTGCTCTCCCGCCTGATCCTCGCCCCGCTGATTGGCGCGTTGATTCTCTGGCTCTCTGACCAGGTGATCCTCTGGCTGACGCGGGTGTGGATGGAGGTCTCCACCGGGTCGGTGACGGCGCTGATTGGCGCGCCGCTGCTGCTCTGGCTGCTACCGCGCCTGCGCAGCATGAGCGCCCCGGCGATGAACGCCGGAGATAAAGTGCAGGCGGAGCGTCAGCACGTATTGTGGTTTGCCCTGGCGGGCGGCGCAGTGCTGCTGCTGGCGGTGATTGCCGCAATGGCGTTTGGCCGTGACGCAGAGGGCTGGCACTGGGCGAGCGGGGCGATGCTCGATGAGCTGCTGCCGTGGCGCGCGCCGCGTATTTTCGCCGCGCTGATTGCCGGGGTGATGCTGGCGGTCGCCGGATGCATTATCCAACGGCTGACCGGTAACCCGATGGCGAGCCCGGAAGTGCTGGGGATCAGCTCCGGCGCGGCCTTCGGCGTGGTGGTGATGCTCTTCTTTGTGCCGGGTAACGCCTTCGGCTGGCTGATGCCGGCAGGCAGTATCGGTGCGGCAGTGACGCTGCTGATCATCATGATTGCTGCCGGACGGGGTGGTTTCTCGCCGCACCGGATGTTGCTGGCGGGGATGGCGCTGAGCACCGCCTTCACCATGCTGCTGATGATGCTGCAGGCCAGCGGCGATCCGCGTATGGCGCAGATCCTGACCTGGATTGCCGGTTCGACCTATAACGCCACCAACGAACAGGTGGTAAGCACCGGGCTGGCGATGATCGTGCTGCTGGCGCTGGTGCCGCTGTGCCGTCGCTGGCTGACGGTACTGCCGCTGGGAGGCGACACGGCGCGTTCAGTAGGGATGGCACTGAGCGCCTCGCGCATCGGCCTGCTGCTGCTGGCGGCGTCGCTGACGGCTACCGCTACGCTGACCATCGGGCCGCTGAGCTTTATCGGGCTGATGGCGCCGCACATCGCGCGGATGATGGGCTTCCGTCGGACGATGCCGCACATGGTGATGTCGGCATTAACGGGAGGGATCCTGCTGGTGTTCGCCGACTGGTGCGGACGGATGGTGCTGTTCCCGTATCAGATCCCGGCGGGGCTGCTCTCTACCTTTATCGGGGCGCCGTACTTTATCTATCTGCTGCGGAAACAGAGCCGGTAAAAAAGCCGGGTGGCGGCTTCGCCTTACCCGGCCTACGAGGTAAATGCAAAACGGCAACCCATGGTTGCCGTTTTTTATGTTTGCACCCTCTCCCTGTGGGTGTACG
>DERO01000032.1 GCA_002360945.1 Leclercia adecarboxylata
CGGTCAGCAGCTCTTTCTTGGTATCAAACGAGCTTTTCAGCGACGCCAGTACCTGGCTGTACTGACTCAGCTGTGCGGCATGGCTACGCATCGCCTCACGGGCGCGGGTACGTTCTGCTTCCGCCTGCTCCAGACGGTGGCGCAGCTTCTCGTTCAGATCGCTGTTACCGTTCAGCATTTCCGCTGAATCGGAGTAGCTGAAGTGCGCCCGACGCTGGGCCACTTCGGTCAGGGCAAACGCCTGCTGACGGGCTTCGCGCTGAACCTGCTGGGACCAGGCGTAATCTTCTTTCAGCTGTTCGAACTGTTCCGGGTCGCTCTGCAGGACGGAGAGCATCGGCTCCAGCTTCGCCAGCTGGTTGCCGTGCTGCTGCACAAAGCGCGCGGCTTCCTGCGCTTCATCGAGGCGCTCCTGGATCTCATCTACCCGATCGGCGAGGGTGTCATCCGCCAGCAGGTTGAGGCGCGGCAGGATGCGGTTCAGGGCAGCAATGCCCTCTTTGGCCTGCTCAAACTGCACGCGGCTCTGCTGGTTGTCGTTTTCGTGGGCGGAAAGCGCGCGTTCCAGCTCGGTACGACGGGTGGTGAACTTGCGGATCTCCGCTTCCGGGTCGGCTTCAAAGGCCACCGCCAGATGGCTGCCGATAAAGCGGCTGAACGCCTGGTGCAGACGCTGGGTTTTCTGAACATCGAAAGAGAGCGTGGCAAAGCGTTCGGACAGCGCCTCGCGCTCGGTATGCAGGCTCTCGATGCGGCTTTCACGCGCGGCGCGGCCAAACAGCGGCAGCGACGGGAAACGCGAATAACGCCACTGGCGATCGGCGATCTTCACCACTACCGCTTTTTCCAGCTCGTCGACGCCAAAGACGCTGTCATCGAACGACTGCGGATCCCCTTCGATCAGATAGAGATCTTCCGGGCAATCTTCCAGCCCTTCAAGCTGGTCGGCAATCAGCGACAGATCCGGCACCACAATAGCGTGGCGGGACGGGCCGTACAGCGCGGAGTAGTAAGGCGCATCTTCGAGGCTGACGTCGTCATAGATTTCGGACAGCAGCACGCCGCCAAAACGTTCGGCCAGGGTGTTCAGGCGCGCATCTTCTGCCCCGCCCGGCTGGCTTAAACGCTCAATTTCTTCGTCGACGGCACGCTTGCGGGCGCCCACTTCATCACGCTCAACGATGGCTTCGCGTTCACGCTCCAGCAGTTGCTGGAGGTACTCTGTGACGTCCTGGCTGGATTCGAACTCTTCGCCGCACTGCTCGCTGAGCTGGCTGAGGCTGCTCTGGGCGGCCAGCCAGATCGGCGCACGCTGCATCAGCGTCTGAATCCGCGACTGCAGCTGCTCCAGCTCCTGGCGCAGCTGCATACGCTGCTCGCTGGCGCTGGAAACGCTGTCGGACAGCGACGCGATACGGGCTTCCAGCTCCTGATGCAGGGCTTCCAGATCGTCAATATCGACCCGTTTGCCGTGACGTTTGCAGAACTCAGCCAGCAGGCGTTCCGCCTCCTGCTGTTCGCGCAGGCGTTGTTCCAGTTCGTTCAGACGCATGCGCAGCGGCTGAACCTGTTCCGCCATATGGCGCTGGTTGACGCCATCGCGCAGCAGTTCGCGAGCCACTTCCCACGCCTCGGCGCGCGCCAGCGGGCCGTTAATGGCCGCCACCAGCTGGTAAGCCTGCTCAAACTGGCTGTGCGCGGTTTGCGCCACGCTCATTTTCTGCTCGAGGTTCAGCAGCTTCTCGGTGGCTTCTTGTTCTTTCGCCTGGAAGGTTTCCAGCCACTGATCCGCGCTCTCCGGGGTCAGATCCGGCAGATGGCAGAGGTCTTTCGCGCGCTGCAGGGCCTGCAGCGCCTGGTTGTACTGAATGGCGCGGGTTTGCTGAACGTCCAGCGCCTGCTGGTAATCGGCAAGCTGGCTTTTCAGCTCATCCACTTCCAGCTCGGCGGCTTCGGCGCGGCCTTCGTTCTCTTCCTGCTTGTCGGCAGCTTCGGCCACCACTTCGTTCTGCTCTTCCAGACGAATTTGCAGTTCATCGAGATCCGCTTCGTAGCGCTCGATTTTTTCCTGCTGACGCAGCGCGGTCTGGACCAGGTTCAGGTGATCGCTGGCGGCCTGGTAATCGGCCTCCAGATCCCCTTCCGCCCCGTTGTGCTCGGACAGTTCACGCGCCATCTCGACGTGCTTGTACTGCTCGGAGGCCAGCTGCTGGCGCGAGGTAAACAGCTCGCGGCGATACTCCAACGCCTGATCGAGATGGATGCGGCGCTCGTTGGCGTGGCGCATATAGTCGGCAGCCACATAGTTAGTCGCTTCGCTGATCAGATGCTTGAACAGATCGCGGTCCGACTGGGTGACGCGGATCGCTTCCAGCGTCATGCGGTTTTCACGCAGCGCCGCTTCCATATCCTGGAAGGCCTTCCGCACGCCGCTGTTCTCCGGCAACAGGTAGTCGCGCAGGGAACGGGTAATGGCGCTGGAGATCCCGCCGTACAGCGAGGCTTCAATCAGGCGGTAGTACTTACTACGATCCGAAGCCGAGCGCAGACGACGCGCCACCACGCCCAGATCGAACATCAGCGAGTGGTAATCGGTAATGGAGTTGAACTGCTTAAACTGCACGCCCTCGATGGCTTCCAGCTTGTCTTTCAGCTCCTGGAGGGTCAGCACGCGCGCCTGACGTTCGTTGAGGGTTTCCGTTAACAGCGAAGTGGGCTGAACGGAAGTTGGCAGTCCCTGAATGGCGAACGGCTTGATATCCACCTTACGGTCACGCCCGGCGACCTGCTGCAGACGCACGCCGACGACCACGCGCTGGTGGCGGGAGTTGATCACGTCCAGCACGGAGTAACAGACACCCGCTTTCAGCTTACCGTGCAGACCCTTATCGCGGGAGCCGCTGGTCGCACCGGCTTCGGTGGTGTTACGGAAGTGCAGCAGCGTCAGATCCGGGATCAGGGCGGTGACGAACGCCGCCATGGTGGTGGATTTCCCTGCCCCGTTACCGCCCGAAAGCGTGGTCACCAGCTCATCGAGATCAAAGGTGCGGGCAAAGAAACCGTTCCAGTTAATCAGCGTCAGTGAGCGAAATTTACCGCGTTCAATCATTACTCTTCCTCCCCGCTATCCGGCTGGTTGTCTTCATGCTCGTCATTGAGCTGCAGATGGTTTTCCACCGGCATTGCTTCGCCATCGCGGATCATGCGCAGCTGCGCTTCACGGGCGTCGTCGCCCACGCGCACGTCGGCGCCAAAGCGGAATACCGATTCCGTGATGCGGAATTTACTGCTGTCGTGGCCCATAAACCACACCATCCCCAGACGGCGCAGACGGTTCAGGGAGGAGCGCACTTTTTCCTGTAACTTCTGACGGTCAACGTCGGAACCGGTGGAGCGGTTGTTCACCAGCTTCAGCAATTTGCCTTCGTCCGCCAGCGTCAGCAGCTCGTCGTAGAGCTCCTGCTGGGTGAAGATGCCTTCGTTAGCCAGACGCTCCGGGCTGAGATAGAGGTAACAAAGAATTTTGCCGACCATCATGTCCAGCTCGGACAGCACCGAGCGCGGGATCAGCGTGGTGGAGCGCGGGCGCAGGTAGAAGAAACCTTCCGGGGCGCGGATCAGCTCCACGTTATAGCGGGCGTAAAACTCTTCCAGGTATTCCTGAAAATCCATCAAAAAGGCGTGATTATCCAGCTCGTCGAGACCAATGTGACGACCGGCACGCAGCTGGCTGTCCAGCGCCGGAAAGATCGGATTTGCCAGCGCCTGGGCCAGCTTAACTGGCATCACGTGTTCAATATTTGTCAATGACATGCGCCTGTACCTTGGCTCCGTAATCGTTAATCGGCTGCCACTTCGGCGGCAGGCCGGTGAAATCTGCTTGCGCGACGCCCAGGCGGACCGCCTGATCAACCACGATGCGGGCAATATCAAAATGGCGCGCACGCGGGTATTGCGCGAGGTAGTCGCGTACCACCAGACCGAGATCCAGCGGGGTGTTTTTGGCTTTGAAGATCGCCAGCTGCGCCTCGATCATCGCCGCAAGCTGTTCCCGAATTTCGTTAAACTCTTCATATTCCAGATCGGCCGGCAGCTCGCCGGTCACCTCTTCATCGCGCAGGCTCATCTCTTCGTCACGCATATCGAGCAGACGGTCGGCACTGGCGTAGGTCAGCGCCCACGGTGCATCGAAGTAGGTCTGGACCGACTGGCGCAGACGCTGGGCAAAGACGCGGTTTTTATCCATATCGATGGCGGTACGAATAAATTTATGCACGTGGCGGTCGTAACCGATCCACAGGTCGATAGACTGCTGGCCCCAGCTGATAATACGGTCGAGTTTACTTTGCAGGTCGAAGACCAGACGATCGACAAAATGCAGGTTGTCATGGGCCAGGGTGGCATCCTGGATGCGCAGCAGGTTGGCCTGCAGCTTGTCGCCCGCGGCCTCCAGCGTATCCTGCAGTTCACGCAGGGTACCGGAAGTTTCTGACAGCAGCATTTCGCAGCTTGAGATCGCCGCCCGCCAGTCTTTGTTCAGCAACTGGGCGATGTCATCCTTCACCAGCTGCTGCTGCTCATCCATGATGCGCTGGGTCAGATCGATGCTGTCGAAGATTTCGGCCACCGAATATTTCAGCGGCGCGTAGACGTTGCGGTGCCAGTGGAACTCGTCGCCGTCTTCGTCAGCGGCATCGGCCGCACGCTTCAGTTCGCCCGCCACAATGGAGAGCTGCATCGAGAGACGCAGGGTTGAGAATTCGCGCTGGCGAATGTAGTAGTCGGTGATGCCGATGCCCAGCGGCGTCAGGCGATAGATGGCGTTTCCTTCCGCCTGTTCGCTGGTAAAGCGGTTCAGCAGACGTTGACGCACCATATCGTTAATCGCGTTATTAGCACGCACATTAATGGTTTCGCTGGTTTGCTCAAACGCATCACTGACATGGCGGAACGCATCCACCAGTTCGCCCTCGCTCATTTCTCCATCCAGCCGTTCGCCGTTCAGCGTGGCAACCGCCAGCAGAAAAGAGAGTCTGTCTACCGGCAGCGAGAGGGAGAAATCGTTTTTTCGGGCCCAGGCAACCAGTTCGGGGACTGTCTGGGAAAATTCACTCATAAGTTATCCTTGCTCTGCGGCTTGTACGCGGTGACGTGTATGTAGCGGCCAAGGCTAATCCAGGGCTCCTGGCGACAGTACCGCGTCTCTAATTCTGTGAGGGCGTCAAAGCACTCATGCTGCTTTTGTTTATCACGCAGATAATCGTGAAACACCCTGATGCCGGTTTTCCCGGCGATCTGCCAGCCCATCGCTTCCAGCCAGGCGTAAACCTGCTGCGGATCGCGCGGAAAGTCCGGTGAAAGCGTGCGCCGTTTCTTTTTGTACATGCCCTGCTGCACATAGCCAAAATTGCCCACCAGCACGTTACGCATCAGCAGGCCATTGGCGTTGTAGAACATCAGCGACAGCGCGCCGCCGGGGCAGAGTATCGACCACAGCGTCTGCAACAGCGCCTGGGGATCGGCTACCCACTCCAGCACCGCATGAGACAATATCAGATCAACCGGGCTTTCCAAATGTTGAGCGATGTCCTGAGCGGCGCAATGTATAAATTGCATGTTATCGCTCACACCTTTCTCCGCCGCGGCGCTTTCGGCCCGGGCGATCATCTCTGCCGACAGGTCGCAAAGAATGACATGGTGTCCGCGTTCGGCCATTTTTATCGCCGTCTGACCTTCACCGCCGCCAGCATCGAGAACGCGCAATTTTTTCGATCCAAAGCGGGCAAGCAAGATGTCCAGATCCTGCCAGAGGATCGTTTGACGCAGCTGGCCCTTGGTCGTGCCATAAATATTGCGGGCAAACTTTTCCGCGATGTC
Source organism: Leclercia adecarboxylata (assembly GCA_002360945.1). Classification (GTDB taxonomy): domain Bacteria; phylum Pseudomonadota; class Gammaproteobacteria; order Enterobacterales; family Enterobacteriaceae; genus Enterobacter; species Enterobacter adecarboxylatus_B. Next base: position 5,878 of record DERO01000032.1, read on the forward strand.
ATCAAAATTGCGATCCCGCATTGGGAGAGCTCCACCCGCTAACAACAAAACCGCTATTTTGTCACAGCCGGGCGGAGAATGAACCTCTCTGGTGTAATATCGCTAACAATCCTCAGCTGTATGGTCAAAAAAGGAGCCAGAAAGGATGCTTTTTACCCTAAAAAAATATATTGGCGGCATGATGCTTCCCCTCCCTCTTCTTCTGCTGTGTATCGCGCTGGGCCTGGGATTGCTGTGGTTCAGCCGCTTTCAGAAGACCGGCAAAATTATCACCACCGCAGGCTGGCTGGTACTGCTGCTGCTGAGCCTGCAGCCGGTGGCTGACGGGCTGCTACGTCCGGTGGAAGATAAGTACCCGACCTGGCAGGGAAATCAGAAGGTTGCGTACATTGTGGTGCTCGGCGGCGGCTATACCTGGGATCCAGACTGGGCCCCCAGCTCTAATCTGATTAATAACAGCCTGCCGCGTCTCAATGAAGGGATGCGCCTGTGGCTGGCGAATCCCGGTTCGAAGATGATCTTCACCGGGGCGGCGGCGCAAAGCAATCCGGTGAGTACCGCCGAGGCCGGGGCGCGCGTGGCGCAGTCGTTGGGCGTGCCGCGCGAGGACATTATCACCCTCGACAGCCCGAAAGATACCGAAGAGGAAGCCGCAGCGGTGAAGCATGCCATCGGCGATGCGCCGTTCCTGCTGGTGACGTCGGCCTCGCATCTGCCACGGGCGATGATCTTCTTTGAACAGCAGGGGTTGCACCCACTGCCTGCCCCCGCTAACCAAATGGCGATTAGCGCCCCGCTCAACCCCTGGGAACGGATGATTCCGTCCCCGGTCTGGCTGATGCACAGCGATCGTGTGGTTTATGAGACGCTCGGACGCGTCTGGCAGTGGCTGAAGGGCCCGTCAGACGAGCCAGGGAAGGAGTGATTTCGACGCCAGATCGAAGTTGGCGCGGTTAAAGCGTCCGGTATTGACCAGCTGCGCCACTTCGTCCCACAGCAGATACAGCCAGCGCCGCCAGAGGAATGACTCTGAGACCGGCGCGCGCTGCAGATAGTGCCAGAGCAGATCTTCTGCCTGCCCGCTCTCGCTCAGGCGAAACAGTTCATACTCCCGCGGGGCCCACAGCATTATTCCGGGCCCGACCATCGCCAGCAGCTGATCGCTGCGCGGATCCTTGAGCATACTGCGCAGGGTAAAGTTGCCGTGGATCAGCACGCTGTTGTCGTTGAAACCTTCAAACAGGGTCGGGAGACATTCTCGGGTCCGAAACAGGATCCGTTTATCCTGCATGGTCAGGCCGGTATTACGGTACTGGTTTAGCGTTCCCCACAACACCTCGACCCGCTGGCGATACCAGAGCGGCCAGAGATTCTCCTGGGTGCTGTCCACCGCCCCGACCAGCCCGCCGCTGTCCATCCGGTGCCAGGCCAGCAGCGCCTCGACAATCTGATCTTTGAGCTGCTCCCAGCGTTCAGGCGTGCGGGCCGGGGCTTCAACCGGGACGCCGCGCAGGCGTTCCAGCAGCAGCACGTCAGGCCCCGGATGCTCTTCATGGGTCATCACGCCATAGACGGTCGGCATTCTCACCGTACCGCTGCGGGCCAGCATGGAAATTTTCCACGCCAGCTGTCGGGCAACATCCGGTGAAGTGAAGCTTCGCGCCAGTAACGGCATGGGGTTTCCCTGGCTGTCATATAACGACCACAGCGTGGTATCCGCTTTTTCATGCACACATTCCACACGGCTCAGTTTTTCACCCAGCAGATGGCTGAGTTCGGCACGCAGCTGTTCCATTTTAGATTACCCCCATTAAGACTACTGCTTTTATAATGAGCGTCTGGCGGGCGGATGTCACTCTTGTGAGGCGATTCTGATGAAGAAATTCGGAAGAAAAGCATCCCCCCGGATGAGGGGATGGCGGGGATTAACGCATCTCAGCGCGAACGCGGGCGAGATCTTCTGGCGTATCAACGCCTGTACCAGGGACTTCCTGCGCGACGGCAACGTGGATCTTCTCGCCGTACCACAGCACGCGCAGCTGCTCGAGCATCTCGATGTTTTCCAGCGGGCTCGGCTGCCAGGTAACGTAACGGCGAATAAAGCCGGCGCGATACCCATAAATACCCAGATGACGCAGGATGCTGTCGCCAATTTCTTCACAGGAGTCAGCAAAGCGATCGCGATCCCAGGGGATAGTCGCGCGGGAGAAATAGAGCGCGTAGCCCTCGGCGTCCAGCACCACTTTCACGGCGTTGGGGTTGAATGCCTCTTCGGCGCTGTGCACCGGCACGGCCAGCGTCGCCATGCCAACCTGACGCTGGGCGAGGTTGTCCGCCACCTGGCGAATGATAACCGCCGGGATCATCGGCTCATCGCCCTGCACGTTAACAATCACCGTGTCGTCGTTGAAACCGCATTTTTCCACCACTTCCGCCAGACGTTCGGTGCCGGACTGGTGATCGGCGCGGGTCATGCACACTTCGCCGCCCGCCGCTTCTACCGCCCGCGCGACCTCTTCATGATCGGTGGCGACAATAATGCGCTCAGCGCCGGATTCGCGCGCACGCTCCAGCACGTGGACGATCATCGGCTTACCGTTGATGTCGACCAGCGGTTTGCCCGGCAGACGTGTGGAGGCGAAACGTGCCGGAATGATGACAACAAAACTCATGGTTTGCTCTCTTCTGCCGCCAGCGAACGGGCTTCGGTCTCAAGCAGGACGGGAATGCCGTCGCGCAGGGGGAAGGCAAGGTTGTCCAGTTTGCAGATTAACTCCTGCTTATCCTGGCTGTAGTAGAGTTTGCCGTTGCACACCGGGCAGGCAATAATTTCCAGTAAACGGTGATCCATAGTTCCTCCGTATCAATAATTGTTAAAGCTTACCATATTCCTTTTTCAGACCGCGTCTATTTCCCAGCCACTTCGACAGGCAGCAAAAAGCCCGTCAGGAAGATGGCCCAACGCGATCCGTGTTGCCCCCTGCCAGCCCGCAAAATCGCTGATTGCGGCGGTGAGCCCCTTTTCCAGCGCGGCGCTGACTTTCACGCCCTCTTCCAGATAAAGGGCGATAATCTGCAGCTCACCGGTTTTACGGTGCATTTTGGCATCCATCCGCCCCACTAACTGTCCTTTGTGAAGTAGGGGCAGGACGAAATAGCCGTACTGGCGTTTCGGGGCCGGGGTATAGCACTCCAGCCGGTAGCTGAATTTAAACAGCTGTTCTGCACGCTTGCGATCCCAGACTACCGGATCAAAGGGCGACAGGACGGCGCTGTGGGTGGCGGTGAGTTTCCCCTCTTCGGCGAGGGGAAGCAGCGGCAGCAGATCGGCATGCAGCCACATCTCTCCCAGCGTCTGTACCTCGACGCGGAGCACCTGCTGCTGCGCCTGCCAGCGCTCAAGCAGCGGAGCGAGCACCGGGTGGCGCAGGCGATAATAATCGGCCAACCACTGGGCGCGGAAAATACCCAGGCTGCGGGCGCTGTTTTCCAGCATCACGGCCTCGGCCACCGCCTGGGTCATCATATCCCGCTCGTCATCCCACTCCGGCATCACCCGATGAGTAAGATCGTAAACCCGCTGGAAGTTACGTCTTTCGACCACCATCACCTGTCCGGCGGTAAACAGCCCCTCAAGATGCCGTTTATGCGGCTTCCATTCCCACCATCCGCTGGCCCCTTTGCGGGGATGTTCGAAATCGGCGGAACGTACCGGCCCCTTCTCGTGAATATGGGCGATCAGCTGCTCGATCTCCTCCGCGTGCTCCTGCATCCAGGCCTGGCGATATTTCCAGCCCATTTTGTCGGGGGAGAGCATCCGGTGACGTACCAGGGCAAAATCGCTGCGCGGCAGGAAGCACGCCTCATGCGCCCAGTACTCCATCAGCTCGCCCTGACGCAGCGCGTTATCCAGCCACTCGGGCTGATAGCGGCCGAGACGGCTGAACAGCACCAGATACGGGCTGCGGGCAACGATATTGATGGTGTCGATCTGCAGCAGCGACATGCGCTGGATGGTGGTAAGAATATCGGCGGGCTGAGCACGGCGCAGGGGCTTTTTCAAAAGCCCCTGCGCGGCAAGATGAAGATGACGTGCGGCTGAAAGCGTGAGTTGCGGTAAAGCCATGCCATTTCCTGTCAGTTAGTGCGCGGACGAAACCTCGTTAACCTGGCCTGCGAGGGCGATAAGTTCCTGTATCAGTCGTTCAGGCTGTTCACCCTGCAGTTCAGCGTCAACCGGTAAATACCACCAGTTGTCGCGGGCAAACGCGCGGCATTTCACCGCATCTTTTTCGGTCATGATCAGCGTCTGACCGGGGGCGGTAAAGCCAGCTACCTGCTCGAGGCTAAGCGCCTGATGGTCGGCCAGCGGCACCGTATTGAGGAGCCGGGCACCGCAGGCGTCGAGAGTGGCGAAAAAACGCGGGGGATGACCGATCCCGGCCATCGCCACCAGATTGTTAAGTTCAGCGACGTCGCGCCGTTCACCGGTCAGCAGATTTACGGCCTGGCCAGGACGGAGTTGCATCGGGATCTCCCCCGCCTGCGCCGTACCGCCATTGACGATGACCGCATCCACAGAATCTAAGCGAGACGCACGCTCGCGCATCGGCCCGGCCGGTAACCACCAGCCGTTACCAAAGCGGCGCACGCCGTCGATCACCACAATCTCTTTATCCCGGGCCAGGGCGTAGTGCTGCAGCCCATCGTCGGTGATCACAATCTGCACATCCGCCTGAGTCAGCAAAGCCTGAACCGCCTCGCTGCGCACCGGCGAGACCGCTACCGGCGCACCGGTGCGCTGAAAGATCAGCACCGGCTCATCCCCTGCTTGCGCAGTGGTGGTTTGCGCGGTCAACAGCAGCGGATAGCGCTCCGCCTTACCGCCGTACCCCCGGGAGACGACCCCGACGCGGATCCCGCGTTGGGTCAGCTGTTCTACCAGCCAGATCACCACCGGCGTTTTGCCGTTGCCGCCAGCGGTGAGGTTACCCACCACCACCACCGGTACGGGAGCACGCCAGGCCCGTTTGAGCCCCACTTTATAGCTGAGGCGGATCAGGCCGCTGACCAGGCCATACAGCCAGGAGAGCGGCAACAGCAGCAGCCAGAGCGGAGACTCACCGGACCAGATGCGGGCAATCATGCGCCAAACTGCATCTTATGAAGTTGGGCATACACACCCTGATGCGCCAGCAGATCGGTATGGCTGCCGCGCTCGACGATGTAGCCATCTTCCACCACCACGATTTCGTCGGCTTTTTCGATGGTCGACAGGCGGTGCGCGATCACCAGCGAGGTACGGTTCTTCTGCAGCTCATCCAGCGCAGACTGGATGGCGCGTTCAGATTCCGTATCCAGCGCCGAGGTGGCTTCATCGAGGATCAGGATTGGGCTGTCACGCAGGAGTGCGCGCGCAATGGCGATACGCTGACGCTGACCGCCGGAGAGCAGCACGCCGTTTTCACCGATAATGGTATCCAGGCCGTTATCCATCTTGTTGATAAAGTCCATGGCGTAGGCCATCCGCGCTGCGGCTTCAATCTGCTCACGGCTGTACTCTTCGTTACGGGCGTAGGCGATGTTGTTGGCCACGGTGTCGTTGAACAGGTGCACATTTTGGGAGACCAGCGCGACCTGATTACGCAGCGACCGCAGGGTGTACTCGCGCAGATCGTGGCCATCAATCAGGATCTCACCCTCATCAATATCGTAGAAGCGGGTGATCAGGCTGGCGATGGTCGATTTACCCGAGCCAGAGCGGCCCACCAGCGCCACGGTCTTGCCTGCCGGGATCTTCAGATTGATGTTACGCAGAGCAGGCGTATCGCGACCCGGGTAGGTAAAGGTCACGTTGCGGAACTCCACGTCGCCGGTTGAACGCTCGATCACGCGTTTGCCTTCGTCTTTTTCCTGTTCGGAATCGAGGATGGCAAACAGCGTCTGGCAGGCTGCCATCCCGCGCTGGAACTGGGCGTTAACGTTGGTTAACGATTTCAGCGGGCGCATCAGGGCAATCATCGATGAGAAGACTACGGTAATGGTACCGGCGGTTAAGGTTTCCATCACGCTCGGGAAGCTGGCGGCATAGAGCACAAACGCCAGCGCCAGGGAGGCGATAAGCTGAATGATCGGGTCGGAAATGGAAGAAGCGGAAACCATCTTCATTCCCTGCAGACGCATCTTATTGCTGACCTTATCGAAGCGCTTGGTTTCCACTTCCTGGCCGCCAAAAATCAGCACCTCTTTGTGCCCTTTCAGCATCTGCTCTGCGCTGGTGGTCACCTGCCCCATCGTGTTCTGCATGTTTTTACTGATGCTGCGGAAACGTTTGGAGACGACGCGGATCGCGATCGAGACGATTGGCGCCAGCACAATCAGGATCAAAGACAGCTGCCAGCTGTACCAGAACATCAGGACGAACAGGCCAATAATCGAGGCCCCTTCACGCACCACGGTGATCAGCGCGCTGGAGGAGGAAGACGCCACCTGCTCGGAATCGTAGGTAATGCGCGACAGCAGCGTACCGGTCGACTGTTTGTCGAAGAACGCCACCGGCATGCCCATCATGTGGCTGAACAGGCGACGGCGCATGGTCATGACCACTTTGCCCGATACCCAGGAGAGGCAATAGCTGGAGATATAGCTGGTGATGCCGCGTAAAATCATCAGGCCGATAACCACCAGTGGCATCCAGAGCAGCACTGAGCGATCCGTTTTACCAAAACCGTCGTCCAGTAACGGTTTGAGGAGCGATAACATGAAGGTATCGCTGGCTGCGTTGAGGATTAACGCTACGCCCGCCACGATAAGGCCCGTTCTGAAGGGTGCTATCACCGGCCAGAGTCGGCGGAAGGTCTGCCACGTGGAGAGATCTTTGTCGTTATGCATTCAAAAAACCAGCATTTGTTGAAATAGCCGCATATTCTACCCGTTATCTCCGGGCGCGCCAAACCACTGATGATACCAACGGGGTAAAATTTGATCCCGTAAGCGTTGGATTTGCCAGCCATGTTGCGAAAATGAAACCGTGATTTGTCCAGATCGGGGCGTTGTTAACCAGAGATACCCCTCCTTTTTGTAACGGCGAGCCACCTTGCTTGAGGGCAGTCGCCACGCGTTATAGCGGGATGCAGAGACCAGGGCAAGGCGCCCACCCACGCGCTGCACCAGAGGGAGTGACGAAGAGGTATTACTGCCATGGTGCGGCACCTGGATAAGTGTAGACGCAAGATATTGCCAGTGATGACTGAGCATCGCTTTTTCTCCCTGCGCCTCAATATCGCCGGTTAACAACAGGCTATGGCTGCCGTCCTCAATTTTGACCACGCAGGAACCGTTGTTGCCGCGCTGCGGTGTAGTGGCGAGGGGCCAGTGCGCGCTGAAGGTCAGCCCCTGCCACTGCCAACGCTCACCGCGAAAACAGGGATCATGTCCGTCCTGGCGCAGCGGGCTGCGTATCCACATGTTCGGCCACGCCTGACGTAACGATGCCAGTCCACCGATATGGTCCAGGTGTTCATGGCTGACAATCACCCCCTCCGGGCGTAAATGGTGCCAGCGTAGCCAGGGGATAATCAGCTGCTGCGCGCTATCTCCGCCCGGCCACCCAGGCCCGGTGTCATATAAAATCGCTTTCCCCTGGCGCTCGATAACCACTGCCAGCCCCTGCCCGACATCCAGCATATGCACAGCCCACCCTTCCGTCTTATTGGCCCACCATAACGGACTGGCCGCCAGCACCAGTGCCGACGCACAGACCACCGGGTAAGTTACTGTGCCGCGCATCCGCCAGGCGATAATAGCCCCCCAGGGCAGCAGGGTCAGCCATCGCCAGCGTTTATCGACCGGGATCCAGCCGTCAGGCAGCGTGTTAAGGAAGCCAAACAGCAGGGAAAGCGAGCCATCCGCCAGCGTCCAGACCTGATGTTCCGCCAGTGGCCATACCCCGAGATGCAGCCACATTGCCAGCAGAATGAGCGGCACCGAGATAAAGGTCACCAGGGGTACCGCCACCAGGTTCGCCACCAGCGATGACAGGCTAAACCCGTGAAAGACCAGCACCTGCACGGGCAATAACAGCAGCAGCATGCCAAGCTGCAGGTGCAGAAGATTTGCCCCCGCCCTGACTGCTCGGGGCCCGGACAGACGGGGTTTGGGTACCCACTGATACCAGAATATAAGCACCGCCACCGCAAAGGCCGACAGCAAAAGACTATGCGATAACACCGCCAGAGGATCGACCAGCAGAATAGCGGCGATGCAGACCCGCCATACCTGCCAGGGTGACCAGAGACGACCGCTCAGCTGCAGCGCCAGACAGGCACCCAGCGAGACGACGGTGCGCAGCGCGGGAGGCTGCATCCCGGTGAGCCAGGCGTAAAAGGCGGCAAAACAGAACCCCGCTACCAGCGGGGCACGCCAGCCCACCCAGCGGGCGGGAATGAGAAACTGTATGCCACGCACCAGCAGCCAGATAACCGACGCAGCCAGCGCAATGTGCAATCCCGAGATCGCCATCAGATGCGATGTGCCCGTTTCCCGCATCAGGTTTTTAATTTCGGGCGTGACCGCCAGGCGCTCCCCCATGCCCAGCCCCAGCAACACCGGGCCCCAGGTATAAGACGAGAGCCTGGCCGTTAGCGTTGCCAGATACCGGGCGCGGAGGCTGCAGCGAGCATCCACTACCTCTGCGGCGGTAAAGCGCCCGGTTAGCGGCTGATGCTGCGCCAGAGCATAGCGCTGGGCATCGAATCCCCCTTCGTTAAGCTGTCCGTGAACAGGCCGGAGCGATAAGGCCATCTTCCAGCGTTGTCCGGCACAGCCTGGCTGCGGGAGCGCGTTGCCATACAGCGTAACGCCCACCGCCGGCAGCATCGCCCTGCCGTTAAGCCGGACAATGCGGGCCTGGTAGATCGTGTCGCTCCCGATCGCCAGGATCTCCACCTCCGCCTTCTGCGGCCCGGTGGTCAGATGCTGCATCGGCCAGACGGCGCTGAGCGCGGCAAGTCCGCCCCAGGCAAAAAAGAGCAGCCAGAAGCCCATGTAGCGCGCAATCTGATGGCGGATTAAAGCCAGCATTATACCGGCAACGATCGTGGCCTGGATAACCGGCAGCGTCGGCAGCGCGGGCAACCAGAGCAACGGTAAGATGGCCAGGATCAGACATGTCGCGAGCGTTGACAAACACATTCACACCTCCCTGTATCAGGGCAGTGTGCGGCGGGTCGCGTGGCGTGTCAGGCAGGGAAAGATGAGGTTGCGGCGCAGGCTGGCGGGAATCGATCGGTTTGCAGCAAGCGGCCGCAAAACTTGCGGTGCCGATTCAGGATCGGGATAACAGAAACAAAAAAAGCACCCGCAGGTGCTTTCTTGAGGTCACTCAGTTTCGCCTAAAGGCTAAACTCAGTCGCCGTAAATATTGGCGCGATCGCGCAGTTCTTTACCCGGCTTAAAGTGCGGAACGTATTTACCTTCCAGCTCTACTTTGTCGCCAGTCTTCGGGTTACGCCCGGTGCGTGGAGCACGATAGTGCAGAGAAAAACTACCGAAACCGCGGATTTCAATGCGCTCGCCCTGTGCAAGAGTGGTCGCCATATGCTCCAGCATCTCTTTTACGGCATCTTCCACTGCTTTAGCAGGTATGTGCGATTGCTGGCTGGCAAGTCTTTCAATCAATTCTGACTTGGTCATGATTCCTCCGGTTCCTTCAAACCCATTAGCTAAACAGCTTAAACAAGGGCGGCCGTAGCCGCCCTTTGTTATTGATTACAGGACGAATCCTGCAATCTGTCAAGTTACTCTACGAGTAACTTATTCGCCTTTAGCTGCTTTGAAAGCTTCAGCCATTGCGTTGTTAGAGAAGTTTGCATCTTCCTGTTTATTAACAGTTGCGATTGCATCTTTCTCATCAGCTTCGTCTTTAGCACGAACAGACAGGCTGATTGCACGGTTTTTGCGGTCAACGCCGGTGAATTTAGCTTCAACGTCGTCGCCTACGCTCAGAACCAGAGTTGCATCTTCAACGCGGTCACGTGAAGCTTCAGAAGCGCGCAGGTAACCTTCAACGCCGTCAGCCAGTTCTACGGTTGCGCCTTTCGCGTCAACTGCAGTCACTTTACCGTTTACGATTGCGCCTTTCTTGTTCAGTGCAACCCAGTTGTTGAACGGATCTTCTGCGAGCTGTTTAACGCCCAGGGAGATACGCTCACGCTCTGCGTCAACCTGCAGAACAACTGCTGCGATTTCGTCGCCTTTTTTGTATTCACGTACTGCTTCTTCGCCTGCAACGTTCCAGGAGATGTCAGACAGGTGAACCAGGCCGTCGATGCCGCCGTCCAGGCCGATGAAGATACCGAAGTCAGTGATAGACTTGATTTTACCTTCAACACGGTCGCCCTTGTTGTGGGTTTCCGCGAACTGCTGCCATGGGTTGTTTTTGCACTGCTTCAGGCCCAGGGAGATACGACGACGTTCTTCGTCGATATCCAGAACCATAACTTCCACTACATCACCAACGTTAACAACTTTGGATGGGTGGATGTTTTTGTTGGTCCAGTCCATTTCGGAAACGTGAACCAGGCCTTCAACGCCTTCTTCGATTTCAACGAAGCAGCCGTAGTCGGTCAGGTTGGTAACGCGACCAGTCAGTTTAGTACCTTCTGGGTAACGTTTAGCGATAGCAACCCATGGATCTTCGCCCAGCTGTTTCAGGCCGAGGGATACACGAGTACGCTCGCGGTCGAACTTCAGCACTTTAACAGTGATTTCGTCGCCCACGTTCACGATTTCGCTTGGGTGCTTAACGCGTTTCCACGCCATGTCGGTGATGTGCAGCAGGCCATCAACGCCGCCCAGGTCAACGAATGCGCCGTAGTCAGTGAGGTTCTTAACGATACCTTTGACTTCCATGCCTTCCTGCAGGTTTTCCAGCAGCTGATCGCGTTCTGCGCTGTTCTCGGATTCGATAACGGCACGACGGGAAACAACAACGTTGTTACGCTTCTGGTCCAGCTTGATTACTTTGAACTCAAGCTCTTTGCCTTCCAGGTGCAGGGTGTCACGAACTGGACGAACGTCTACCAGTGAACCTGGCAGGAACGCACGAATACCATTCAGCTCAACAGTGAAGCCGCCTTTAACTTTGCCGTTGATAACACCGACCACAGTTTCAGCTTCTTCGTAAGCTTTTTCCAGCGTGATCCAAGCTTCGTGACGTTTAGCTTTCTCACGGGACAGCAGGGTTTCACCGAAGCCGTCTTCTACTGCATCCAGAGCAACGTCAACTTCGTCACCAACCTGGATTTCCAGCTCGCCCTGGGCGTTTTTGAACTGCTCTGCCGGAATGGCGGACTCAGATTTCAGACCGGCGTCAACCAGTACTACGTCTTTGTCGATAGCAACAACAACACCACGAACGATGGAACCCGGACGGGTTTCGATTGTTTTTAAGGATTCTTCAAATAGTTGAGCAAAAGATTCAGTCATGTTTAATCTTCAGGTTAATATTAACGTCCACCTGGCTCCGTGCCGGATGGGGTTGTTTCACATACCCGCCGTCAATCCATTGCAGCGGGGGTACTGCTAAATCGGTCGCGATTACGCGATTGCCAGTTTTTGGCGCGCATATTGTAGCGCTTTTTCAATCACTTGCTCAATAGTTAAACTGGTAGAATCCAGAACTAATGCATCATCTGCAGGAACAAGCGGTGCAACGGCGCGATTGCGGTCGCGATCGTCGCGCTCTTTTATCTCAGACAAAAGACGTTCAAAGTTAACACTAAAGCCCTTTTCCTGCAACTGCAGCATGCGGCGCTGCGCACGCTCTTCCGAGGAAGCGTCAAGGAAAATTTTGACCGGCGCATCAGGGAAAACCACGGTTCCCATGTCGCGTCCGTCAGCGATTAAACCCGGCGCATCACGGAAAGCACGTTGGCGACGCAAGAGCGCCTCGCGAACGCGCGGGAAGGCCGCAACCTGAGAGGCGGCGTTCGCCACGTCCTGGGTGCGGATCTCACCGCTGACGTCTTCGCCTTCCAGAATCACTTCCAGGTTGCCGTTGGTGGAGACAAAACGCACGTCCAGATGGGCGGCCAGCGGAACCAGCGCCTCTTCAGAGGCCACATCAACATGGTGATGCAAAGCAGCCAGCGCCAGCACACGATAGATTGCGCCCGAATCTAAAAGATGCCATTGCAGTGCTTCCGCCATCGCTTTGCACAGGGTACCTTTCCCTGCGCCACTCGGCCCGTCAATGGTGATAACCGGGGCAATTGCCGTCATCTTTTTCTCCTTAAATTAGGCATACCGTTGTGTAAACGCCGCGCATTATACGCGTCAACGTCCACAACTGTTACCTTTGCGTGCAAATTACGAAATGTTTGAAGCTGAGTGTAGAAGAAATGGCCGATGACAGCGTCATGAAGTGTAAGTAATTACGCTGCCGCACCGGGCGGTGCGGCAGGGGATCGTCAGGCAAGCGTACTGATACGCGCCAGCTGGTCGAAATAGTCCGGGAAGGTTTTCGCGGTGCATTTCGGATCGAGAATGGTGACCGGCGTATCCGAAAGCGCCACCAGCGAGAAGCACATCGCCATTCGGTGGTCGTTATAGGTACCAATTTCCGCAGCCTGCAACTGTGCTGGTGGCGTGACGCGGATGTAGTCCTCGCCCTCTTCCACCTCGGCACCCACTTTACGCAGCTCAGTGGCCATCGCGAACAGGCGATCGGTCTCTTTCACACGCCAGTTGTAGATGTTGCGCATCGTGGTCGTGCCTTTAGCAAACAGGGCCGCCGTGGCAATGGTCATCGCCGCATCGGGAATATGGTTCATGTCCATGTCGATGGCGTTCAGTTCGCCGCGGGTACAGGAGATGAAGTCATCGCCCCAGGTGACCACCGCGCCCATCTTCTCCAGCACATCGGCAAAGCGAATATCGCCCTGCACGCTGTTGCGGCCAATACCGGTCACTTTAACGGTGCCGCCTTTAATGGCGCCCGCCGCCAGGAAGTAGGAGGCCGATGAGGCATCACCTTCCACCAGGTAGTTACCCGGCGTCTGGTACTGCTGCCCGCCGCGCACCACGAAGCGCTGGTAGCTGTGGTTTTCAACCTCAACGCCAAAGGTCTTCATCAGGTGCAGGGTGATATCAATATAGGGTTTGGAAACCAGCTCACCCTTGATGGTGATAGTGGTGTCCTGCGGTGCCAGCGGTGCGGTCATCAGCAGCGCGGTCAGGAACTGGCTGGAGACGCTGCCGTCCACCGCCACTTCGCCACCGGTAAAGCCACCGCGCAGGCGCAGCGGCGGATAGTTTTCCTGCTCCAGATAATCAATCTGCGCGCCGCCCTGACGCAGCGCATCCACCAGGTGACCAATAGGACGCTCTTTCATGCGCGGCTCGCCGGTCAGCACGATGTCGTTGCTGCCCAGGCACAGGGCCGCCGCCAGCGGACGCATTGCCGTACCGGCATTGCCGAGGAACAGTTCCAGCGCCTCAGCGGAGTGCAGCGCCCCGGCGTTGCCCGTCACTTCGCAGCGGGTGCGATCGGCGGACAGGGTATAGTGGACTCCCAACGCTTTCAGCGCATTGAGCATATGGCGAACGTCATCGCTGTCCAGCAGGTTAGTGAGAACAGTGGTGCCGTTTGCCAGCGCTGCCAGCAGCAAGGCGCGGTTCGAGACACTTTTTGAACCAGGCAGATTAATGGTGCCATCTACCCGCGCGATAGGTTGTAACGTCAGGGATTCCATGAAACTTAACTCTCAATTCAACATAATAAAAACCCCGCAGCCAGGCCGCGGGGGAATAAACGCGGGCGTGATTAACCGTGGCGACGTTCGAAGTCAGTCATGAAGTCGGTCAGGGCCTGAACGCCTTCGAGCGGCATCGCGTTATAGATAGACGCACGCATCCCGCCCACTACGCGGTGGCCTTTCAGCGCGTGCAGACCAGCGGCGAAGGACTCTTCCAGGAACAGCTTATCGAGATTGCTGTCGGCCAACTGGAACGGCACGTTCATGCGGGAACGGTTCGCTTTGGCAACGTCATTACGGTAGAAATCGCTGCCGTCGATCACGCTGTACAGCAGCTCAGATTTCTGCTGGTTGATCTTATCCATCTGCGCCACGCCGCCGTTGTTTTTCAGCCATTTAAAGACCAGGCCAGAGAGGTACCAGGCAAAGGTTGGCGGGGTGTTGAACATGGAGTCGTTATCGTTCAGCACGGTGTAGTCCAGAATCGACGGGCAGGATTTGTGGGCTTTACCCAGCAGATCTTCACGCACGATCACCAGAGTCAGACCGGCCGGGCCGATGTTTTTCTGCGCGCCGGCGTAGATCACGCCGTAGCGGCTGACATCCAGCGGTGCAGAGAGAATGGTGGAGGAGAAGTCCGCCGTGACGACCACGTTCTCGCCAAAGTTTGGCTCTTCGTGGATGGCGATCCCGTCGATGGTCTCATTCGGGCAGTAGTGCAGGTAGGCCGCATCCCCGGAAAGCTGCCATTCGCTCATCGGCTTCACCGCACGTAAACCGTCTACGGTGACCTTGGCATCAATCACGTGCGGGGAGCAATATTTGTGCGCTTCTTTGACTGCGCTGGCAGCCCAGTAACCGGCATCAACATAATCCGCGGTGGTTTTGTCACCCAGCAGGTTCAGCGGAATGCCCGCAAACTGGCCGCGTCCGCCGCCGTGGCAGAATAATACTTTGTAATTTGAGGGGATATTCAGCAGGAAACGAAAATCTGCTTCTGCCTCTTCTGCTACCTGAATAAACTCTTTACCACGGTGGCTGACTTCCATCACCGACGTGCCAAGACCGTTCCAGTCACACAGCTCCTGTTGAGCCTGTTTGAGCACATCCGCCGGTAACATTGCCGGACCTGAACTAAAATTAAAAACCTGAGCCATTTCCCCTCACCACGCTAAAAGCAATAAGTTATAACTGTGGATATCGGTTTTATCATTCAGTGACACGCGCCGCAATGTCTAAAACTTATGACCCGGAAAATGTGCCCGCCGTCACACAATACATTCTGCCAGCGGGCTGTCACAAAACCGACAAAATTGCTGTCAGGTGATGCGTTTGGCCCGGCTAACCTTCGTCCATTCCGGATTCTTGCAGCGTGGGCATAATTGATGCGCCCCGGCCGATAGAGTCTCAACATGACCACAACGTCGGCAGGCATACTCGCCGACTTCCGGTATCGTCATAAAACGTTCCACAAATTCATCCGGCAGTATGCACAGCCCGGGCCTAACCTCGTCATCGTCGTAAAAGTAGACGCTTATCTGCCCGTTGGTCTCCATAATGGCAAGCTTAACCTGCCCAAGTTGCTCGACGCTGCTTACCCGCAGTTCCATAAAGAATTCAAACTCGGTCATGTTGGCGCGCTGTACCTTTTCCCAGGCCAGCTTGCCCTCTTCGACAATGGCGACAGGTTTTCCCTCAAGCAGATCTTCCAGCTTTTCACTTTTTGACATCAGCCACATCACCAGCCGGTAGAGCAACGCCAGGGTGACAAAAACGATAAAGACGGGAATCATCGGCACATCGTCATAAAACGCCACGTCACCCGCCGCCGACCCCAGCGTCAGAATGATTAACACTTCGAAGAGCGACATCTGGCGCACGCCGCGCCGCCCGGTAAGTTTGAGAAACAGGAAAACCAGGACAAAGGTATAGAGACTTCGTAGCGCGACCTCGCCTAAAAACTCAACGGGTACTTTATCAAAGGCCATTCGTTGAAGATCGAATGCTTTCATTTTTTATATTCCTTTACAGTAGGTTACTGAATATAAGCATAGCCCAGCCTTTTATTTTCGCCGAAACCGCCGGGGAGATAGCGCCTGTCATGCAAAACCCGTATCATTGCGCGCTTTCCGTACGATATAAGTGATCGCCATGACTCAAACGTTTATCCCCGGCAAAGACGCCGCCCTGGAAGATTCCATCGCTCGCTTCCAGCAAAAACTGACCGACCTGGGCTTTAACATCGAAGAGGCCTCCTGGCTCAACCCGGTTCCCCACGTCTGGTCCGTGCATATTCGCGATAAAGAGTGCGCGCTGTGCTTTACCAACGGCAAAGGCGCCACCAAAAAAGCGGCGCTGGCCTCTGCGCTGGGTGAATATTTTGAGCGTCTGTCCACCAACTATTTCTTTGCCGATTTCTGGCTGGGCGACACCGTGGCAAATGGCCCGTTCGTTCACTACCCGAACGAAAAATGGTTCCCGCTGACCGAAGACGACGAGCTGCCGGAAGGGATCCTCGACGATCGCCTGCGCACGTTCTACGATCTGGAAAACCAGCTGACCGCCAGCATGCTGATCGATCTGCAGTCAGGTAATGAAGATCGCGGTATCTGCGCCCTGCCGTTTACCCGTCAGTCTGACGAGCAAACCGTCTATATTCCGATGAACATCGTCGGCAACCTGTATGTCTCCAACGGCATGTCCGCTGGCAACACCCGCAACGAAGCGCGTGTTCAGGGCCTGTCCGAGGTGTTTGAGCGTCACATCAAAAACCGCATTATCGCGGAATCCATCAGCCTGCCGGAGATCCCGGCTGACGTGCTGGCCCGCTACCCGGGCGTGGTAGAGTCCATTGCCAAACTGGAAGCCGAAGGTTTCCCAATCTTTGCCTATGACGGCTCCCTGGGCGGTAAGTACCCGGTTATCTGCGTGGTGCTGTTCAACCCGGCGAACGGCACCTGCTTCGCCTCCTTCGGCGCACACCCGGACTTCGGCGTGGCGCTGGAGCGTACCGTTACCGAGCTGCTGCAGGGCCGCAGCCTGAAAGATCTCGACGTCTTTACCCCGCCAACTTTCGATGACGAAGAAGTGGCTGAGCACGCCAACCTGGAGACGCACTTCATCGATTCCAGCGGCTCTATCTCCTGGGATATGTTCAAGCAGGACGCCGATTATCCGTTTGTTGACTGGAGCTTCGCCGGTACCACGGAAGAAGAGTTCGCTACGCTGATGGCGATCTTCACTGCCGAAGACCAGGAAGTGTATATCGCGGATTACGAGCATCTGGGCGTGTATGCGTGCCGTATTCTGGTTCCGGGCATGTCCGATATCTATCCGGTGGAAGATCTGTGGCTGGCGAACAACAGCATGGGCGCGCACCTGCGCGAAACCCTGCTGGCCCTGCCGGAGAGCGCATGGGAGAAAGAGGACTACCTGAACCTCATCACCCAGCTGGACGACGAAGGCCACGACGACTTTACCCGCGTGCGCGAACTGCTGGGTCTGGCGACGGGCAAAGACAACGGCTGGTACACCCTGCGTATCGGTGAGCTTAAGGCGATGCTGGCGCTGGCGGGCGGCGACCTGGAGCAGGCGCTGATCTGGACCGAATGGACCATCGAGTTCAACGCCTCCGTGTTCAGCGCAGAGCGCGCAAACTACTACCGCTGCCTGCAGACGCTGCTGTTGCTGTCGCAGGAAGAGGATCGTGAGCCGCTGCAGTACCTTAACGCCTTTACCCGTATGTACGGTGCCGAAGCGGTAGAAAACGCCAGCGCAGCCCTGAGCGGTGAAGCGCCATTCCACGGCCTGCAGGCAGTGGATAGCGATCTGAAAGCCTTCCCGGCTCATCAGTCGTTACTGAAAGCCTATGAGAAACTACAGAAGGCTAAAAGCGCTTACTGGGCTAAATAACGTTACATAGCATTACAAACTGTAGGCGTATACAATCACCTACGCTATATTACGGGGCAATTTTATTGCCCCGTTTTTTTATTTCTGCGGCAATAAGTTTTAGTTGTAATAATAAAGTTAAATATTGGTAGCTATAATTATGGCCGCCTGGCGATTATTGTTACTTTTTATATGAAATACTCCATTCTAATTAACTGTCCGGGGGAAGGTCGGAAGAAAAAAATCAAATCATTTAGTAACTTTTAAAATTTATTTTTATACGGATAATCAAATACTTACTCCGCACTTGCTGAAAAACCACGCACTTTGCGGGCCTATAAGCCAGGCGAGATATGATCTACATCAATTTCTCTTCTATAATGCTTTGTTAGTATCTCGTCGCCGACTTAATAAAGAGAGAGTTAGTGTGAAAGCTGACAACCCTTTTGATCTTTTACTCCCAGCTGCGATGGCGAAAGTTGCCGAAGAAGCGGGTGTCTATAAAGCAACAAAACAGCCGATGACGACGTTCTTCCTGGCCATCACTGCCGGGGTGTTCATCTCCATTGCCTTTGTTTTCTATATCACCGCCACCACCGGTACTGCCGGGATGCCTTTCGGTATCGCTAAGCTGATCGGCGGCATCTGTTTCTCACTGGGTCTGATCCTGTGCGTTATCTGCGGCGCTGACCTCTTTACCTCAACGGTTCTTATCGTGGTCGCGAAAGCCAGCGGTAAGATCACCTGGGGCCAACTGGCAAAAAACTGGCTCAACGTTTACGTTGGAAACCTGATTGGCTGCCTGCTGTTTGTCCTGTTGATGTGGTTGTCGGGTGAATATATGACCGCCAACGGCGCGTGGGGGCTAAACGTCCTGCAAACCGCCGACCACAAAGTACACCACACATTTATTGAAGCCGTTGCGCTGGGCATTCTTGCCAACCTGATGGTCTGCCTGGCCGTCTGGATGAGCTACTCCGGCCGCAGCCTGATGGACAAAGCCATGATTATGGTTCTGCCTGTCGCCATGTTCGTTGCCAGCGGCTTTGAACACAGTATTGCAAACATGTTTATGATTCCATTCGGTATCGTAATCCGTGACTTTGCCAGCCCGGAGTTCTGGACTGCAGTAGGTTCCAGCCCGGAAAGTTTCTCTCACCTGACCGTTATGAACTTCATCACTGATAACCTGATCCCAGTCACAATCGGGAACATTATTGGCGGTGGTCTGCTGGTTGGGTTGACATACTGGGTCATTTACCTGCGTGGCGATAACCATCATTAATGGTTTTCTCAGGCAGTAAATAAAAAATCCACTTAAGAAGGTAGGTGTTACATGTCCGAACTTAATGAAAAGTTAGCCACAGCATGGGAAGGTTTTGCCAAAGGTGATTGGCAGAATGAAGTCAACGTTCGTGACTTCATCCAGAAAAACTACACCCCATATGAAGGTGACGAATCCTTCCTGGCCGGTGCCACCGACGCGACCACTGCCCTGTGGGACAGCGTTATGGAAGGCGTTAAGCAGGAAAACCGCACTCACGCGCCTGTTGATTTCGACACCTCCATTGCATCCACCATTACTTCTCACGACGCGGGTTACATCAACAAATCCCTCGAGAAGATCGTTGGTCTGCAAACTGAAGCTCCACTGAAACGTGCGATTATCCCGTTCGGTGGTATCAAAATGGTTGAAGGTTCCTGCAAAGCGTACGATCGCGAGCTGGACCCAATGCTGAAGAAAATCTTCACCGAATACCGCAAAACTCACAACCAGGGCGTGTTTGACGTTTACACCAAAGACATCCTGAACTGCCGTAAATCAGGCGTCCTGACCGGTCTGCCAGATGCGTATGGTCGTGGCCGTATTATCGGTGACTACCGTCGCGTTGCGCTGTACGGTATCGACTTCCTGATGAAAGACAAATACGCACAGTTCCTGTCCCTGCAGTCCGACATGGAAAACGGCGTAAACCTGGAAGCGACTATCCGTCTGCGTGAAGAGATCTCCGAACAGCACCGTGCGCTGGGTCAGATCAAAGAGATGGCTGCTAAATACGGTTACGACATCTCCGGTCCTGCGACCAACGCTCAGGAAGCTATCCAGTGGACCTACTTCGGTTACCTGGCAGCGGTTAAATCTCAGAACGGCGCGGCAATGTCCTTCGGTCGTGTGTCCACCTTCCTGGATGCTTACATCGAACGTGACCTGAAAGCAGGCAAAATCACCGAGCTCGACGCACAGGAAATGATTGACCACCTGGTCATGAAACTGCGTATGGTTCGCTTCCTGCGTACCCCTGA
This sequence comes from Leclercia adecarboxylata, assembly GCA_002360945.1. Classification (GTDB taxonomy): domain Bacteria; phylum Pseudomonadota; class Gammaproteobacteria; order Enterobacterales; family Enterobacteriaceae; genus Enterobacter; species Enterobacter adecarboxylatus_B. The sequence continues at coordinate 25,830 of DERO01000032.1, forward strand.
GTATGATGAACTGTTCTCCGGTGACCCAATCTGGGCAACTGAATCTATCGCCGGTATGGGCGTAGATGGCCGTACCCTGGTGACCAAAAGCAGCTTCCGCTTCCTGAACACCCTGTACACCATGGGGCCGTCTCCGGAGCCGAACATCACTATTCTGTGGTCTGAAAAACTGCCACTGAACTTCAAGAAATTTGCCGCTAAAGTGTCCATCGACACCTCTTCTCTGCAGTACGAGAACGATGACCTGATGCGTCCTGACTTCAACAACGACGACTACGCGATCGCTTGCTGCGTAAGCCCAATGGTTGTTGGTAAGCAAATGCAGTTCTTCGGTGCTCGCGCTAACCTCGCGAAAACCATGCTGTATGCCATCAACGGCGGCGTTGATGAAAAACTGAAAATCCAGGTTGGTCCTAAGTCTGAGCCAATCAAAGGCGATCTGCTGAACTTCGACGAAGTGATGGAGCGTATGGATCACTTCATGGACTGGCTGGCGAAACAGTACGTCACCGCGCTGAACGTCATCCACTACATGCACGACAAGTACAGCTACGAAGCCTCTCTGATGGCGCTGCACGACCGTGACGTTGTTCGCACCATGGCATGCGGTATCGCAGGTCTGTCCGTTGCAGCTGACTCCCTGTCCGCAATCAAATATGCGAAAGTTAAACCAATTCGTGACGAAGACGGCCTGGCTATCGACTTCGAAATCGACGGCGAATACCCGCAGTTTGGTAACAACGACGCTCGCGTTGATGACATGGCGGTTGACCTGGTAGAACGTTTCATGAAAAAAATTCAGAAACTGACCACCTACCGTAACGCTATCCCGACTCAGTCTGTTCTGACCATCACCTCTAACGTGGTTTATGGTAAGAAAACCGGTAACACCCCAGACGGTCGTCGTGCTGGCGCGCCATTCGGACCAGGTGCTAACCCAATGCACGGCCGTGACCAGAAAGGTGCTGTTGCCTCTCTGACCTCCGTTGCTAAACTGCCGTTTGCTTACGCGAAAGATGGTATCTCTTACACCTTCTCTATCGTGCCAAACGCGCTGGGTAAAGACGACGAAGTGCGTAAAACCAACCTCGCGGGCCTGATGGACGGTTACTTCCATCACGAAGCGTCCATCGAAGGTGGTCAGCACCTGAACGTGAACGTCATGAACCGTGAAATGCTGCTCGATGCGATGGAACACCCTGAGAAATATCCTCAGCTGACCATCCGTGTATCTGGCTACGCAGTACGTTTCAACTCGCTGACTAAAGAACAGCAGAAAGACGTGATTACCCGTACTTTCACTCAGTCCATGTAAGTGGATTTGACTGAAATCACGCCGTAAAACGCGTACAATAAAGGCTCCACGCAAGTGGGGCCTTTTTAACACCTCCCGCACCACAGTCTCTTTTGCCCGCTATCTATAATAAATGGATAACAGCCAAAACAGACTCGACACAGCCGCTTGAGTTGTGCACATACACAGGCCCCGGACGGGCCGAATCTGGAGATATCACCGCAATGTCAACTATTGGTCGCATTCACTCCTTTGAGTCCTGTGGCACCGTCGATGGCCCGGGCATCCGCTTTATTACCTTCTTCCAGGGCTGCCTGATGCGCTGCCTGTACTGCCATAACCGCGATACCTGGGATACCCATGGCGGCAAAGAAGTCACCGTTGATGAATTAATGAAAGAGGTCGTGACCTACCGCCACTTTATGAATGCTTCCGGCGGCGGCGTGACCGCTTCCGGTGGGGAAGCGATCCTGCAGGCTGAGTTTGTCCGCGACTGGTTCCGCGCCTGCCATAAAGAGAGCATTCATACCTGCCTGGATACCAACGGTTTTGTCCGTCGCTACGATCCGGTGATCGATGAACTGCTGGAAGTGACCGACCTGGTCATGCTGGATCTCAAGCAGATGAACGACGAAATCCACCAGAATCTGGTCGGCGTCTCTAACCATCGCACCCTGGAGTTCGCAAAATACATCTCCGCCAAAGGCATCAAAACCTGGATCCGCTATGTCGTGGTGCCGGGCTGGTCAGATGATGACGACTCTGCCCACCGCCTGGGTGAGTTCACCCGCGATATGGGTAACGTTGAGAAAATTGAATTGCTGCCGTATCACGAGCTGGGCAAACATAAATGGGTGGCGATGGGCGAAGAGTACAAGCTGGATGGCGTTAAGCCGCCGAAGAAAGAGACCATGGAACGCGTAAAAGGCATTCTGGAACAGTACGGTCACAAAGTCATGTATTAACAAAACGCCCGGTTTTCACCGGGCGTTTTATTAATTAGTCAAAGACGCCATTAATAATAGTGGTCACAATCGCCGTACTCAGCGCAATTAAGACCAGATCTTTACCGACCACCCGCCATTCATAGCCCGGATAAGAAGGTAATTGACCCAGCATCGACGCAGGTACGGCCTTTTTCGCGATGCCCGGAGGCAGCGGTTTACCGCGCGCGAGGTTTTTTGCAATACCCGGAGGCAGGGAGTCATAACCCGTCAGGCCATAATTTAACGCCAGATGCCGGGCATGATCGTAACTGACGCGTGCATCGACATCATCTTTAACGCTCTTATTTGATTTGCCTGAATTCTGGTGACCGTTATTTTGTGTATGGTCCTGGTGACCGGCATTCCCTTTACCGGAATTGCCGTTGCCATGATTGCCGCTATTACCTTGCCCGTTACCGTGACCATTTCCGTTTCCATTTCCCGGATTGGCCATAGCAGGTGCAGTTGCAAAGGTTAGAGACAATACTACTGCCAGCGCGGTAGTGGTAAAACGACGAGTAGACATGATCGCTGCCTTTTAGTGATAGAACGCCTCTGAATTATCGCCTGACGCAATAAACAAACAATGCGTAAAACTCTTAGATGTGACAGAGACAAAAAAGCCTGTCAGCGACAGGCTTTTATTTATTCAGGCATGGGCCACCGGCGTGGGATGTTCGCCCACTTTACGCAGCAGCATGAGCAGATAAATAAATGACACGCTGGCGATCATAATAAACAGCAAATTGTCAGAATAGTTCTGCATCAACATGGCGGTAAAGGTCGGGCCCAGCAGGCTGCCGATAGTATAGCTCAGCAGTAGCGCCTGATTCATGGCCACCAGCTGATGATGCTCCACTTTCTCACAGGCCCAGGCCATCGCCACCGGATAGAGGGTGAAGCCCGCCGCACCGAGAATAAACAGCGCCGGAGCCATCGCGGCATTACTCAGCATGGCGAGACAGCCCATGATCACCACAAAGACCTGAACGCGCAGCACCAGCAGGCGCCCGAAGCGGTCGGCCAGACGACCAACCGGCCACTGCCCGACAATCCCGGCGCTGACCATCACCGCCATCCAGAAACCGATCCCGGAATCACTGACTCCCTGGTGGTTCAGGTAGAGCGGCATCAGGCCATACAGCGAGCCCAGCACAATCCCGGAGATAATGCAGCCGTTCACCCCAAGACGCGCATGACGCAGTCTCAGCATCGGCCAGATATGCGTTGCCTCCTGATGCTCGCTGCTCTGGTTCACAATGCGCGTAAAGAGCAGCGGCAGGATAGCGGCCAGCACCATGCCGGTCACCCACGGCAGGACGCTCATCAGGTCGGTTGGCAGTTTGCTGACCATCAGCTGGCCCAGCACGGTCCCGACATAATAGACCATCATATAGGCCGCCAGCAGACGCCCACGGTTGCGGGAGGTGCCGCTGCACATCAGAGCGCTCTCCACCACCACCCAGATCATCGCGCAGCCGACGCCCGCAATAAAGCGCCAGGCCATCCAGCTCCAGAAACCGACCATCAGCCCTAACCCGGCACAGCCGGCGGCAAAAATAAGCGATGCCAGATAATAGCTGCGGTTAAACCCGAAACGTTTAATCAGGCTTCCCGTCATCAGGGTGCCCAGCAGATTACCGGTAAAAAAGGACGAGCTGACCATACCCACCTGCCAGGTCGGTAAGTTTTCATGGGCGAGCCACAGCGGAACGAGCGTATTTAACACCGCGATCGCGAGGGTCAGCAAAAGCAGGCCACAGAGCAACAGAAGCACTGGCCGGGTATAGGTCGACATGGATTAAAAACCGTGAGGAAGTTCAGATTTCGTGCGCATCATGCCACTGGCAAAAACAAAGTCAATCCACCCGATCGAGCCGCGCGCACGATATGTTCTCTGTCGATTGAAAAAACTCATCCTGCTAATGCAAAGTCTGCTATCGATAATAATTATGTATTTGTTTTTGTTTATTTAAGGCCAACATTAAAGCCAAACGACAGTCGAAAAATTTCATGATTGAAAAATGAAAAGCCGGGCACTAAGTCCCGGCTTTATATAACAATAATCAGCGTTAACTGGCGACGGCCATTCCAACGGTCATATGCAAACCGTAAAACACTCCGCGCCCAATCATTTCTCCCGCCAGTACCAGCAAAAATGCCAGTGACAATAGTGGGATTGCAGGCTGATAGCCTTTCAGCTGCGGCACAATCCAGCACACCAGCGCCGCCGCCAGCAGCACTACGCGCCAGGCCATCAGCGAACCGTAATCCGGCACCAGGGATGACGCCTGCTGAATCGAACTGTGGATGGTTGCCAGCTCCGCCCCCTGCATCAGGGCCACTACCGTACTCACCGCCAGCGCCAGCAGCGACACGGCGGGCAGTAAACGCATCGCCCAGCCATCGACGCCCGCCACCCGCAGGAGCAGGAAGCCCAGCAGCGGGCCACCGATAAACATCGTCAGGAAGAAGCTCATCGGCGTCCAGACGCTGTACCAGGTCGGCACCGTGTCGATGGTGTTATAGACCCGCACCATCATCCAGACGAATACCACCCCCAGCACCATGGTTACCATCAGCCACAGAGTGCGTAAGCCTGCCGGCAGTTTTTTCAGCACCGCCAGCAGCCAGCCCAGCCCGCCAACCGCAAAGAAGACCGCCCCGCTGGCGATCTCGTTGCTGAGCGAGGACGCCCCCACGCGGTTCAGAGAGTTGAACGCGCGCAGGGGCGAGCCGAGATGCAGTGTGGAGGCGATAAACCCAATCCCCATCAGCACCCACAGACCAAACATGCTCAGCACCAGCCGCTGCTGTTGCTCCCGGTTCAGATTGCCGTTTAACATCGCCAGGGCGAGGACGATAAAACCGCCCACCACACACTGTCCGAAAACCGTAAAAATCATCAACGGCCATTCATGCCATCCGCTTCCCATCTCACACCTCCTTCGGATTGGCCAGATAGCCGGTGGTATCACCCGTAGGTCGGCTGTTGGCATTGGGTTTAATGACGATACTCGGCTTCGTGAAGTGCGCCGACGGCAGCGGCGCAACCGCCGCCAGTTTGCCGTGTTTCTTGCGCAGCTCCTCTATCGGACCGAAATCCAGGGCCTGCAGCGGGCAGGACTCAACGCAGATCGGCTTGTGGCCCTCTGCCACGCGCTCATGGCAGCCGTCGCACTTGGTCATATGGCCTTTGGCGGCGTTGTACTGCGGAGCCCCGTACGGGCAGGCCATATGGCAGTATCGGCACCCGATGCAGACATCCTCATCCACCACCACAAAGCCGTCATCGCGCTTATGCATCGCCCCGCTGGGACAGACTTTGGTGCAGGCCGGATCCTCGCAGTGGTTGCAGGCAATCGACAGGTAGTAGGCAAACACGTTCTGCTGCCAGATGCCGTTGTCCTCCTGCCAGTCGCCGCCCGCGTACTCGTAGATGCGGCGAAAGCTGACGTCCGGAGTCAGGTCTTTGTAATCCTTGCACGCCAGCTCGCAGGTTTTGCACCCGGTGCAACGGCTGGAATCAATAAAAAATCCATACTGAGTGGTCATCGGCTACTCCTTACGCCTTTTCAACCTGAACCAGGTTACTGTGAGACGGGTTGCCTTTCGCCAGCGGCGACGGGCGTTGGGTGGTCAGCACGTTGATGCATCCCGCCTGATCGACACGGTTCGCGTCCGGGTTGTACCAGGCCCCTTCGCCTAACGCCACTACGCCGGGCAGGATGCGCGGCGTGACTTTGGCTTCGATATGCACTTCGCCGCGTCCGTTGAAAATGCGCACCCGGTCGCCGTTGGCAATTCCGCGTCGCTGCGCATCCAGCGGGTTAATCCAGATCTCCTGACGGCAGGCCGCCTTCAGAACATCAACGTTGCCGTAGGTGGAGTGCGTGCGCGCTTTGTAGTGGAAGCCGGTCAGCTGCAGCGGGAAGTCTTTGCTCTGCGGATCGTCGTAGTTCTCAAAGCCCGGGCTGTAAACCGGAAGCGGATCGATCACATCACCCTGCTCCAGCTCCCAGGTCGCGGCGATCTGCGCCAACTCCGCGGAGTAGATCTCAATTTTGCCTGACGGCGTGGTGAGAGGGTTCGCGGCCGGATCGGCACGGAAGGCTTTATAGGCTACGTGATGCCCCTCCGGGTCACGCTGCTTGAACATGCCCTGCTGACGGAACGCATCAAATGACGGCAGTTCAGGAATGGCCTGGCGCGACTGCTCATACAGATGGCGCATCCACCCTTCCTGGGTACGGCCTTCGGTGAACTGCTGCTCAACGCCCATCCGTTTCGCCAGCGCGGTGGTCATCTCATAGATGGTTTTGCATTCAAAACGCGGTTTGATCGCCTGGTCGGCAAAAATCACGTAGGACATGTTGCCGCAGGAGGCGTCCAGCGCGAAGTCCATCTGCTCAGAGGCGGTGCAGTCCGGCAGCAGGATATCGGCATATTTCGCCGACGAGGTCATATGGCAATCCACCACCACAATCAGCTCGCATTTTTTGTCGTCCTGCAGAATGTCGTGGGTACGGTTGATCTGTGAGTGCTGGTTGATCAGGCAGTTCCCGGCGTAGTTCCAGATCATCTTGATCGGCACGTCGAGTTTCTCTTTGCCGCGCACCCCGTCTCGGGTAGCGGTCATCTCCGGGCCACGCTCGATGGCGTCGGTCCACATAAACATCGAGATACTGGTCTGAACCGGGTTTTCCAGGGTCGGCATGCGCACAAACGGCAGGGAGTACGAGCCTTCACGCGCCCCGCTGTTGCCGCCGTTGATCCCCACGTTGCCGGTCAAAATCGCCAGCATGGCGATAGCACGGGAGACCAGCTCCCCATTGGCATGGCGCTGCGGGCCCCAGCCCTGGGAGATGAAGGCCGGTTTCGCCGTAGCTATTTCACGCGCCAGCTTAACGATACGCGCTTCGGGAATACCGGTAATGGCTGCAGCCCAGGCCGGGGTTTTGGCGATCCCGTCATTGCCCTGGCCGAGAATAAAGGCTTTGTAGTGGCCGTTCGCCGGTGCACCTTCCGGCAGCGTTTTCTCGTCGTAACCGACGCAGTATTTATCGAGGAACGGCTGGTCGACAAGGTTCTCTTCGATCATCACCCAGGCCAGAGCAGAGATCAGCGCCGCATCGGTTCCCGGGCGGATCGGGATCCACTCATCCTCGCGCCCTGCCCCGGTGTCGGTGTAGCGCGGGTCGATAATGATCATGCGAGCGTTCGATTTTTGCCGCGCCTGTTCAACGTAGTAGGTCACCCCGCCGCCGCTCATGCGCGTTTCACCCGGATTGTTACCGAACAGCACCACCAGCTGGCTGTTTTCGATATCCGACGGGCTGTTGCCATCGGCCCAACCGCCGTAGGTGTAGTTAAGACCGGCGGCAATCTGCGCGGTGGAGTAGTCCCCATAATGGTTGAGATAGCCCCCACAGCAGTTCATCAGGCGGGCAATGAGGGTTTTGCCCGGCGGCCAGGAGCGGGTCAGGGTGCCGCCGAGGGTGCCAGTGCCGTAGTTCAGATAGATGGACTCGTTGCCGTAATCCTTAATCAGGCGCTGCATATTGCTGGCAATGGTGTCGAAGGCCTCGTCCCAGCTGATTCGCTCGAATTTGCCCTCCCCGCGTTTGCCCACCCGCTTCATCGGGTATTTCAGGCGATCGGGATTATAGACGCGGCGGCGCATGGAACGGCCGCGCAGGCAGGCGCGGACCTGGTGCAATCCCTCGTAGTTATCATCCCCGGTATTGTCGGTCTCGACGTATTTGATCTCACCGTCGATGACATGCATTCGCAACGGGCAGCGACTGCCGCAGTTCACCGTGCAGGCGCTCCAGACCACTTTTTCATCGGGCTTGACGGCGGCTACGGCTTCAGCCGCGGACGTCAGGCGTGAAAAAGGCAATGTTAATGCGCTACTGGCAACCGCCAGGCCGCCAATCGCGGTGGTTTTCATCAGCCCGCGACGGCTCACCTCGGCAGCCAATAAGGCATCAGGCGTTTTTATTTTCATAGACTCTCACTTTGATTGCTCACAAAGATCCCTGTGCGGCAGCAACCGCTATATAGTTATTTATATAAGGAGTGATTGCGTTAGCAGAGGTTTATGCTAACCAACTGCCTTGAGAGTATTACCCCTTTAGAGGGAGGGGGTTTTGCCTGATGTCAAAAGCGGGGCATAAAAAAAGCGCCCGCAGGCGCTTTTTTACGTTAAGGCAAATTAGCCGATGTACTGCTGGCCTTTCATGTAAGGGCGCAGAACTTCAGGAATTTCGATACGACCGTCAGCCTGCTGGTAGTTTTCCAGCACCGCCACCAGGGTACGCCCCACTGCCAGGCCGGAGCCGTTCAGGGTGTGCACCAGACGGGTTTTCTTATCGGACTTGCTGCGGCAGCGTGCCTGCATACGACGCGCCTGGAAATCGCCAACATTGGAGCAGGAGGAGATCTCACGATAGGTGCCCTGCGCCGGAACCCACACTTCCAGATCGAAGGTTTTGCAGGCGCCAAAGCCCATATCACCGGTGCACAGCGCCATACGGCGGTACGGCAGGCCCAGCAGCTCCAGCACTTTTTCCGCGTGACCGGTCATCTCTTCCAGCGCATCCATGGAGGTTTCCGGACGCACGATCTGCACCATCTCAACTTTGTCGAACTGGTGCATACGGATCAGCCCGCGGGTATCACGACCGTAAGAACCTGCTTCAGAACGGAAGCACGGAGAGTGTGCAGTCAGTTTGATCGGCAGATCGTCTTCGTCGATGATCTCATCACGCACGAGGTTGGTCAGCGGCACTTCTGCAGTTGGGATCAGCGCGTAGTTGCTGCTGTCGGCTTCTTCGTCCAGCGGACGGGTATGGAACAGATCGCCGGCAAATTTCGGCAGCTGGCCCGTACCGTACAGCGTATCGTGGTTGACCAGATACGGGACGTAGGTTTCGCTGTAGCCGTGCTGCTCGGTGTGCAGATCCAGCATGAACTGGGCCAGCGCACGGTGCAGATGGGCAATCTGACCTTTCATCACCACAAAACGGGAACCGGTCAGCTTAACCGCAGCCGCAAAATCGAGCCCCGCGTGCATTTCGCCCAGCGTGACGTGATCGCGAACCTCGAAATCGAACTCGCGTGGGGTGCCCCAGCGTTTCACTTCGACGTTGTCGTTTTCGTCTTTGCCGACAGGTACGCTGTCGTCAGGCGTATTCGGGATCGCCAGCGCGATATCACGAATTTCGGCCTGAAGAACGTCCAGATCGGCTTTCGCCTGATCCAGTTCTTCACCGAGTTTGTTCACTTCCAGGCGTAATGGCTCAATGTCTTCCCCGCGCGCTTTCGCCTGGCCGATGGATTTCGATCGAGAGTTACGCTCTGCCTGCAAGTTTTCGGTTTGTACCTGCAGAACTTTACGACGCTCTTCAAGAGCGCGCAGCTTATCTACATCCAGTTTAAAGCCCCGGCGTGCCAGTTTTTCAGCGACTGCGTCTGGCTCGTTACGCAGCAGATTGGGATCGAGCATGCTTATCCTGTGCTTATCGAATTAAAAAATAGGAGAAAATGACCGCAGCCTGCGGTCATTAGATACATTGCCAACATTACCGCAACGATCGCCCTAACGGTAGCGTTTTATAGGGCTATTTTGATCCTGTCCGGCAAGCCAGGTGAGCTTTTCGCCAATCTTGCCCTCAAGGCCTCTGTTTGTCGGGCGATAATAGCGCGTTTGTGCCATTTCCTGCGGGAAATACTCCTCCCCGGCGGCGTAGGCGTTGGGCTCGTCGTGGGCGTAGCGGTATTGCTGACCGTAACCCAGCTCTTTCATCAGTTTGGTCGGAGCGTTGCGCAGGTGGTCAGGGACATCGTAATCAGGGCGCTCGCGGGCATCGGACATTGCCGCTTTGAACGCGGTATAGACCGCATTGCTTTTGGGCGCGCAGGCCAGATAGACAATCGCCTGGGCAATGGCGCGCTCGCCTTCAGCGGGCCCGACGCGGGTGAAGCAGTCCCAGGCGGAAAGGGCCACCTGCATCGCGCGCGGATCGGCATTACCGACATCTTCCGAGGCAATCGCCAGACAGCGACGGGCCACGTACAGCGGATCGCCCCCGGCGGTGATAATGCGCGCATACCAGTAGAGCGCGGCATCAGGTGCGCTGCCGCGTACCGATTTGTGCAGCGCCGAGATCAGATCGTAAAAGCGATCGCCTTTGTTATCAAAGCGCGCGCTGCGTTCACCGGCGATTTCGGTCAGCAGTGCCGGGAGCAGCACCCGCTTGCCGCTGTCATCGGCTTCGGCCATATCGGCCATCATCTCCAGAGTATTTAGCGCCCGGCGCGCATCCCCGTTGACCAGCTCGGCAATGGCGCGACGGGTGTCGTCAGGCAGCACAATATCCTGGTCGCCATAGCCCCGGGCTTTATCCTCCATCGCCTGGGTCAGCACCTGCTCAATATCTTCGGTGGTTAAGGATTTCAGCAGATAGACGCGGGCGCGGGACAACAGCGCAGAGTTGAGTTCAAACGAGGGGTTTTCGGTGGTGGCACCGATAAAGGTGATGGTGCCGTCTTCGATGTGCGGCAGGAAAGCATCCTGCTGGCTCTTGTTGAAGCGGTGCACCTCATCGACAAACAGAATGGTGCGGCGACCGGCGTTACGGCTCTGCCGGGCACGCTCGATGGCCTCACGGATCTCTTTCACCCCGGAGGTGACGGCGGAGATGCGCTCAACGTCGGCATCAGCATAGCGGGCAATCACTTCCGCCAGGGTCGTTTTACCGGTGCCTGGCGGCCCCCAGAGGATCATCGAGTGCAGATGCCCGGCCTCAATGGCGCGCGGCAAAGGTTTGCCCGCAGCCAGCAGATGCTGCTGGCCAATATACTGCGCTAAATTTTCTGGCCGCATACGGGCGGCCAGAGGTTGAAACGCATTATCTGAAAAATCGAGCGACAGGTTGCTCACGCACGCCTCTTACTTATTACGTTGGTCATCCACCGTCACGCCCTTCGGCGGAGTAAAGGTGAATTTAGATGTATCAACCGCCCCGTTCTGCTGGGATTTCAGCTGATAGCTGCTGCGCTGATCGTCCTGCTCAACCGCACCGAACTGATTGATGGTACCGTTAGTGCTCACGTTAATGGTGAACTGCTTCAGGTTGCCATTGTTGCCTTTCGGGGTCAGCACGAAGTCATCGCCATTCTGTTTAATGTTGTACTGCTGCCAGTCGCTGGACTGGTTACGGGCAATCAGCATAAATGGCGTATTGCTGGCGGCATCCTTCAACCAGGTCGCCGTAGCCTGCTCAACAAACGGGTTGAAGAACCACAGGGTTTTCCCGTCGGAAACCAGGATGCTCTCATCCGGCTGGGTCATGTGCCAGTTGAACAGATTTGGACGTTTCACCCACAGGTCACCCTGACCTTCCTGCACCGCATTGCCGCTGCCGTCAGTCACTTTCTGGGTGAAGCTGGCGTGGAAGCTGCTGACTTTGTCCAGACGGTTTTTCAGATCGCTGGCGGCATCAGCCCAGACGCTGCTCGCCACAAAGCTGGTCAGTAATGCACAGGTGATTGCAATTTTTTTCATTGGTAGTCCTTACAAAGCGTCATCCCGAAATGGGGGTTTTCTGTCAACTATTCTGGACCTGCCCGCAGGCAGGCGACAGAAGAAAATGCTTAATTATTGCTGATTTACCCATCTTTGCAATCGAGGGGGCATTATTCAAACGGTGGTGGGGCAAGCACTTCGCGGTTGCCGTTGTGCCCCTGCTCGCTGACGATGCCCTGCGCTTCCATCTGCTCGATGATACGTGCCGCGCGGTTGTAGCCGATGCGGAACTGGCGCTGAACTCCGGAAATGGAAGCTTTGCGCTTCTCGGTGACGAAGTTAACCGCCTGATCGAACAGTGGATCGAGCTCTTCGCCGCTATCAGCGCCACCGCCGCCGCCGCCTTCGCTTTCGCTGTCAGAGGTGATGCCATCAACGTACTGTGGACGACCGCGCGCCTTCCAGTCCTGCACCACGGCATGCACTTCTTGATCGCGCACGAAGGCGCCGTGGACACGCACCGGCGAGGTGGAGTTCGGGCCGGAGTAAAGCATATCCCCCATGCCGAGCAGCGATTCTGCGCCCCCCTGGTCGAGAATGGTACGGGAGTCGATTTTGCTCGACACGGTAAAGGCGATACGGGTTGGGATGTTGGCTTTAATCAGGCCGGTGATCACATCCACCGACGGACGCTGGGTCGCCAGCACCAGGTGGATCCCCGCCGCACGTGCTTTTTGTGCCAGGCGAGCGATCAGCTCTTCCACCTTCTTACCGACGGTCATCATCAGGTCAGCGAACTCGTCCACCAGCACCACGATGTACGGCAGTTTTTCCAGCACCGGATGCTCGGCATCCATGCTGTCGCCCGGCTTCCAGTACGGATCCGGGATCGGACGGCCCATCTTCGCCGCTTCGGCGATGATCTCGTTATAACCGGCGAGGTTACGCACGCCCAGCGCGGACATCAGCTTGTAGCGACGCTCCATCTCGTTGACGCTCCAGCGCAGGGCATTGGCGGCGTCTTTCATGTCGGTCACGACTTCAGTCAGCAGGTGCGGAATACCTTCGTATACCGACAGTTCCAGCATTTTCGGGTCGATCATGATAAAGCGCACGTCTTCCGGCTGCGCCTTATACAGGATGCTGAGGATCATAGCGTTCACGCCGACAGACTTACCGGAACCGGTCGTACCCGCCACCAGCAGGTGCGGCATTTTCGCCAGATCGGCCACCACCGGTTCACCCGCGATGTCTTTACCCAGCACCACGCTCAGCGGCGACGGGTTATCGCGGAATTTGGCGTTATCCAGCACTTCGCGCAGGTAAACGGTCTGACGTTTTTTGTTCGGCAGCTCCAGGCCAACATAAGGTTTGCCCGGAATAACCTCGACCACGCGCACGGCCACGGTCGAGAGGGAACGCGCCAGATCGCGGGAGAGGTTGGAGATACGCGCGGCTTTCACCCCCGGAGCCAGATTCAGCTCGAAACGGGTGATCACCGGACCCGGTGAATAATTCACCACGTCCGCTTTAATCCGGAAATCGGCCAGGCGGAGTTCAACCAGGCGCGCCATCTGATCGAGGGCGAAGGTATCAACCGGTTCGACTTCCGTTGGCGGCGGTGTTAACAGGTCAAATGACGGCAGCGGCGTGGTCGGTCTTTGCAGCGGACGGCTGTCACCGTTACGCATCAGTAGCGGATGGATCAGGCTCTGTTGAGACTGAGCCTGAGGCTGAGCCGGTGGCTGCTGCGGCTGTACGGGCTGCTGTGGCTGAGCATACTGCTGCGGCTGCGCGGGCTGCTGAGGTTGAGCATACTGCTGCGGCTGCGCGGGCTGCTGAGGCTGAGCGTACTGCTGCGGCTGCGCAGGCTGCTGAGGCTGAGCATATTGCTGCGGCTGTGCAGGCTGCTGAGGCTGAGCATATTGCTGCGGCTGTGCAGGCTGCGGCGGCGTAAAGGCCTGGCGCGGCGGCTCGGCTTCCGGCATCACGCCCGGCGTGAACAGCGGTTCGCTCGGCGTATCATCCACCAGATCTTTCATCGGTGAGAATTCAAAATCAGCCAGCGAGAACGGGTTCGCCCCTGTCGGCTGTTCACCGGCGTAACGCTGCTGCTGCGTGGCGGCGAACTGGCGAGCCAGCTCCGCTTCGGCGGCATCATCTTCGTCATCCTGAGTCTGATACTGCTGTGGCTCCGGCTGATATTCCTCGCCATAACGCTGCTGTTGCTGCTGGGCGAACTGGCGGGCCAGCTCGTCCTGCTGCATTTCGTCAGCATCGTCTTCGTACTGTTCGTCATCGTACTGCTGACGTCCGGCTTTACGCGCTTCCTCTTCTGCCATTCGCTGAGAAGGCAGCTTGATGCCATACGAGGCCAGTTCACGGCGGGTAGGAACGCGCACGCGGTTAGGACGCGGCAGCTGCGGGCCAATGCCCTCTTTTACCTGCGGACGCGGAGCGCCGCTGGTCGCCAGGCTGAATAACGGTGCGGCAGCGCTGGTCGCAGCGCCACTCGCGGCGGTTGCCTGCTGCACGCTCGCCGCAACCGGTGCGACGACGGAGGCAGGCTCAACGGCCGGAACCGGTACAGACGGGATCTCAGCCGCTTTGACCGGGGCAGGCTCTTGCACTGCCTCTGGTACAGGCTGATACCAGGCCGCGAGCTGTTCGCGCTCACGGGCACGTTTCTCTTCTACCTCTTCGAAGTAATACAGCGGCGGGCGGGCAGGTTTTACGTCTTCAACCGGCGGCGCTTCGACGACCGGCGGGGTTACCACCGGCTCAGGCTGATACTCGGCCTGCTGCGATTCATACTGCTGCGGCTGCTCGTACTGAGGTTGTTCGTACTGTGGCTGTTCGTACTGTGGCTGTTCGTACTGAGGCTGCTGATATTGCGACTGTTCGTACTGCGGCTGCGCGTACACCGGTTCAGGCTGATACGGCGGCTGCCACTGCTCCTGCGGCGCGGCGGCATAAGGCTGTGGTTCCGGCGCATAGGCCGGTGCGGCGGGTGCAACAGGTTCCGCATGCCATTCAACCGCAGGCGGCTCCAGATGGGCATCCGGCATCGACGGGGTTGGAGGCGTCACCGGATCGACCGGAGCAGCAAAGGCCTGAGTAGCGGTGGTCGCCGCGGCAGCGGCGGCGAGCGGCTCAGCCACCGAGTGGCCGTTCAGCAGCGGATCGTACTCATCATAGTCGGAAGCCAGCGCGCGATTGCCAGAGAACAGCACATCATCCGGATCGGCGGCTACGCCACGGGCGCTGTAAGCTACCTCTTCGTCGTCCATCCGTTTCCCGGAGAACAACGCTGCATCAGTCTTGCGGCCTAACGGATTGGCAAACTTCTCTGCCACGCGCTTACGGCGCGCCAGTGCCCCGCGCATAATGCGCGCGCGGCGGGATTCACGACGCTCTACGGCTGGCTCAGCCTCGTCGTAGTCGTCGTCTTCATACTCTTCGTCAACCCAGGTGTCATCGCGACGGGTGCGGTTGCTGGCGAAGGTCAGGACGTTGAGGATCACGCTGCCGATTTTTTCAGCAATGCTGACCCAGGACCAGCCGGTAAACAGCGTCAGCCCCGCGCCCCACACGCAGAGCAGCGCGATGGTACCGCCGCTGCTGTGCAGCATCGGCTGTAAAGCGGTGCTCAGCAGGCTGCCGATCACCCCACCGGAGGCAAAATACCAGATGTCATCGGCGTTAATTGCCGCCAGACCGCAGGAGGTGAGGATCAGCGCCAGCGCGCCAATCAGGCGCAGCGAAACGGCAAAGTAGTCGATGTAGTCATCGTTCTGGCGATGGCGCCAGGCAAACCAACAGCCACCAATAATGATGACGGGAAGGGTGTAGGCCATCACGCCAAAGATAAAGAACAGCGTATCCGCCAGCCAGGCGCCCGGTACGCCGCCTAAATTATGAATAGGCTCGTGCCATGCGGTCTGTGACCAGCTGGGATCGGAGGGATTGAAACTGAGTAAGGCTGCCATCAACCAGACGGCAAAAAGAGCAACAAGGATCAGTAACGCCTCAAGGAGTCGGCGCCCACTGCTGAGCTTGGTTAAATTGACTTCTTTGTCTTCGGTATATTCCTGGCTCAAAACAGGCTCTCCAGGTATCAGGCAATTCCTGCCTGAGTGCTAAACGGACAACAGTGCCGGGAGGCCCGACACTGTTGCTGTATGGATTACCAGGAGTGTAATCAAAGTACGCTGATATTGCACCTGTTCCGTGTTAGCGCGTCTTAATTACCAGACGATTGCTCTGTTTGACTTCTTCCATTACCACGTAGGTACGGGTGTCGTTCACGCCAGGCAGTCGCAGCAGGGTTTCACCCAGCAGCTTACGGTATGCAGACATATCAGGTACGCGGGTTTTCAACAGGTAGTCGAAATCACCGGAAACCAGATGACACTCTTGAATTTCTTCAAGTTTTTGCACGGCGGCATTGAACTGCTCAAACACATCCGGCGCACCACGATTCAGAGTAATCTCAACAAATACCAGAAGTGAGGCATCCAGGTAATGCGGGTTCAGCAGCGCTGTATAGCCCTGAATAAAACCCTGTCTTTCCAGTCGGCGCACACGCTCAAGGCATGGCGTCGGGGAAAGTCCCACACGTTTTGAAAGCTCGACGTTGGAAATACGCCCATCCTTTTGCAATTCATTAAGAATGTTACGATCGATACGGTCGAGATCTTTGCCAGGGCGCTTCTTGCTATCTACCATTATTATTGTCTCTCTGTATTCCTTCCCTAACTCCTGCCAGGACCCTGTGCACTTCACTGTTCAGAGTCTTTCCCCGCGGTTAATCGCATCGCCTGTTTTTTAGTTTGCGCGATTCGATTGGGGTTATGTGGTATGAAGACCGTTGCCCAGAGGCGGCCATCAACATCACGTATGGCATCTGTCCACACCATGCGTAGATTTCGCTGACCCGGTAAAAATGGTGATTTTGTGCATGACTATGCGTTACACAAAGACCGTTTTTTTTCTTCCTTGAATGTTTTCGCAAAAGCGCAGGGGATTGTCAAAGCAAAACATCGATTTTTAGTACAACATGCCGGATATTCATTACGACCGGCGATTAATCCTCATTTTATCGCCGTCGTTTCGAGCGATTTGCCATGATTATTGTTATAAAATCACCTTCCCTCCTCCGCCGTTGATTGGCGATTTCTATTACACACATCGTTAACAAAATCGCTACGCCCTTTTTTTACGACCGCAAATTCCCTACAATCCGGGAAAATGTCTGCCAACAACAATGGGGATCTCATGGGCACGGCCAAACACAGTAAGCTGCTAATCCTTGGTTCTGGACCTGCGGGATACACCGCAGCGGTCTACGCTGCACGCGCTAACCTGCAACCGGTACTGATTACGGGCATGGAAAAAGGCGGTCAGCTGACCACCACCACCGAAGTAGAAAACTGGCCAGGCGATCCTGAAGGCCTGACCGGGCCGCTGCTGATGGAACGCATGCACGAGCATGCCGCCAAATTTGATACCGAAATCATTTTTGATCACATCAACAAGGTCGATCTGCAGAACCGTCCGTTCCGCCTGACCGGTGACAACGCGGAATACACCTGCGACGCGCTGATTATTGCGACCGGCGCCTCTGCCCGTTATCTGGGCCTGCCGTCTGAAGAAGCCTTCAAAGGTCGCGGCGTTTCTGCCTGCGCTACCTGCGACGGTTTCTTCTATCGCAACCAGAAGGTCGCGGTCATCGGTGGCGGCAATACCGCGGTGGAAGAAGCACTTTACCTGGCGAACATCGCCTCTGAAGTGCACCTCATTCACCGCCGTGATACCTTCCGCGCGGAAAAAATCCTGATCAAGCGTCTGATGGATAAAGTGGCCAGCGGCAACATCGTGCTGCACACCCACCGCACGCTGGAAGAAGTGACCGGCGATCAAATGGGCGTGGCGGGTCTGCGCATCCGCGATACGCAGAACACCGACAACGTTGAAACGCTGGAAGTGGCAGGTCTGTTTGTTGCCATCGGCCACAGCCCGAACACCGCGATCTTCGACGGTCAACTGGAGCTGGAGAACGGCTACATCAAAGTGCAGTCCGGGATCCACGGCAATGCCACCCAGACCAGCATCCCCGGCGTGTTCGCTGCGGGCGACGTGATGGACCACATTTATCGTCAGGCGATCACCTCTGCGGGCACCGGTTGTATGGCGGCGCTCGATGCAGAACGTTATCTCGACGGACTGGCCGATCAGAGTAAATAATTTTTACAAATCAGCAACAAACGTAAAAAAGGCGGCGATAAGTCGCCTTTATTGTCTCTGCGATGTAACATTGCCGTGCCCAATACCTAATAACATCACCTGCAAAGCACGCAATGGAAAAAACCCGTCAACAAGAGTTAACACGCTGGCTGAAACAGCAAAGCGTTCTTTCCCGCCGCTGGCTGAATATTTCCCGTCTTTTAGGGTTTATCAGTGGCGTGTTGATTGTAGGCCAGGCATGGCTGCTGGCCCGCATTCTCAACCATATGATCATGGAAAACATTCCGCGCGAGGCCCTGTTACTGCCTTTCATTGTGCTGATTCTGGTCTTTATTTTGCGTGCCTGGGTGGTCTGGTTGCGTGAGCGCGTGGGTTTTCACGCCGGACAGAACATCCGCTACGAAATTCGTCGCCAGGTGCTCGACAGGCTGCAGGAAGCGGGTCCCGCCTGGATCCAGGGCAAGCCCGCCGGCAGCTGGGCGACGCTTATCCTCGAGCAAATCGACGATATGCATGACTACTACGCCCGCTATCTGCCGCAGATGGCGCTGGCCGTCTTTGTTCCTCTGCTGATTGTGCTGGCGATCTTCCCGTATAACTGGGTCGCGGCGCTGATCCTGCTGGGTACCGCTCCGCTGATCCCGCTGTTTATGGCGATGGTCGGCATGGGGGCCGCCGATGCCAACCGCCGCAACTTCCTGGCGCTGGGTCGTCTCAGCGGCCACTTCCTTGACCGCCTGCGCGGCATGGAGACACTGCGTATTTTTGGTCGTGGTGAAGCCGAAACCGACAATATCCGCCACGCCTCCCAGGACTTCCGACAGCGCACCATGGAGGTGTTACGCCTGGCGTTCTTATCCTCCGGGGTGCTGGAGTTCTTTACCTCCCTGTCGATTGCCCTGGTCGCCGTCTATTTTGGTTTCTCCTATCTGGGTGCCCTCGATTTTGGTCACTACGGCACCGCCGTGACCCTCTCAGCAGGCTTCCTGGCATTGATTCTGGCCCCGGAGTTCTTCCAGCCACTGCGCGATTTGGGTACCTTTTATCATGCAAAGGCCCAGGCCGTAGGCGCAGCAGACAGCCTGAAAACCTTCCTCGAAACGCCGCTGGCTCATCCGCAGCGCGGCGACGTGACTCTGAGCACCAGCAAACCGGTCAGCATTGAGGCAGAGAATTTTTGCGTGCTGTCGCCGGAGGGTAAGGTGCTGGCGGGGCCATTAAACTTCACCCTCGCGGCAGGTCAGCGCGTGGTGCTGGTCGGCACCAGCGGCTCGGGCAAAAGCTCGCTGCTGAATGCCTTATCCGGCTTTATGGCCTACAGCGGGTCGCTGCGCATCAACCAGGCTGAGCTGTCCGCGCTCGATCCTGACGAATGGCGCACCCATTTAAGCTGGGTGGGTCAGAACCCTCAGCTTCCGGCAGCCACGCTGCGTGAAAACGTGCTGCTGGCGCGCCCGGATGCCAGCGACGAAGAGCTGCAGTCGGTGCTCGATCGCGCATGGGTCAGCGAGTTCCTGCCGCTGCTGCCGAACGGCGTGGATACGGTGGTGGGCGATCAGTCGGCAGGGCTTTCCGTCGGTCAGGCGCAGCGTATCGCTGTGGCCCGCGCCCTGCTTAACCCCTGCCAGCTTTTACTGCTGGATGAGCCCGCCGCCAGCCTGGACGCACACAGCGAACAGCGTGTGATGATGGCCCTGGATGCCGCCTCGCAGCAGCAAACCACGCTGATGGTTACCCACCAGCTGGAGGGCATCTCCCGCTGGGATCAGATCTGGGTGATGGACAACGGACAGCTTGTCGAGCAGGGCGATTACGCCACGCTCGCAGCGGCACAGGGGCCGTTTGCGGCCCTGCTGGCGAACCGTCAGGAGGATATCTGATGCGCGCTTTACTGCCCTATCTGGCGCTCTATATGCGCCACAAATGGATGCTGATCCTCGGCGTGGTGCTGGCGATCCTCACCCTGCTGGCCAGTATCGGCCTGCTCACGCTCTCCGGCTGGTTCCTCTCCGCCTCGGCGGTGGCCGGATTTGCGGGGCTGTACAGCTTCAACTATATGCTGCCTGCCGCCGGGGTGCGCGGCACGGCCATCGCCCGCACCGCCGGGCGTTACTTTGAGCGTCTGGTCAGCCATGACGCCACCTTCCGCGTATTGCAGCACCTGCGCGTGACCACCTTCAGCAAGCTGCTGCCCCTCTCCCCTGCCGGACTGGCGCGCTATCGCCAGGGCGAACTGCTGAACCGCGTCGTCGCGGACGTCGATACCCTCGATCACCTCTACCTGCGCGTTATCTCCCCGCTGGTGGGTGCCCTGGTGGTGATTGTGGTCGTTACTCTCGGCCTGTGCCTGCTGGACGTCAACATCGCGCTGGTGCTCGGCGGGATCATGCTCCTGACGCTGTTTGTGCTGCCGCCGCTGTTTTACCGCGCCGGGAAACCGACCGGTGAAAGCCTGACCCGTCTGCGCGGCGAGTATCGCCAGCAACTGACGGGCTGGCTGCAGGGTCAGGCGGAGCTGACCATTTTTGGTGCCAGCCGTCGTTACCGTGCCCAAATGGAAAATACCGAGCTGAACTGGCACGAAGCCCAGCGCAAGCAGTCGGAACTCACGGCGCTGTCTCAGGCACTGATGCTGTTGATTGGCGGTGTTGCAGTGATGGCGATGCTGTGGATGGCCTCCGGCGGCGTGGGCGATAACACCCAGCCGGGCCCGCTGATTGCGCTGTTTGTCTTTTGCGCGCTGGCGGCGTTCGAAGCGCTGGCCCCGGTAACCGGTGCGTTTCAGCACCTGGGCCAGGTGGTGGCTTCCGCGCTGCGTATCACCCAGATCACCGGCCAGCAGCCGGAAGTGAAGTTCAGCACCGCCGCGTCCGACGTGCCTGAGCAGCTGGCTCTCCGCCTGTCGGATGTCAGCTTTGCCTACGACGGCCAAGCGCAACCGGCGCTGGACCACATTAACCTGACTATTCCGGCAGGCGCACACGTTGCGGTGCTGGGGCGTACAGGCTGCGGCAAATCGACGCTGCTGCAGCTCCTGACCCGCGCCTGGGATCCGGCCAAGGGCCAGATCCTGTTCAACGATACGCCGCTGACAGCAATGAGTGAGCCTGCGCTGCGCAAAACGGTGAGCGTGGTGCCGCAGCGGGTCCATCTTTTCAGCGCCACCCTGCGGGATAACCTGCTGTTAGCCGCGCCCGCTGCCGCCGATGAGGTGTTAAGCGCGATGCTGGAGAAGGTCGGCCTGCACAAGCTGCTGGACGACGAGGGTCTGAACAGCTGGCTCGGTGAAGGCGGGCGTCAGCTCTCCGGCGGCGAGCTGCGTCGCCTGGCGATTGCCCGCGCGCTGCTGCACGATGCGCCGCTGATGCTGCTGGACGAACCCACCGAGGGTCTCGATGCCACCACTGAGCGGCAAATCCTTGATTTACTCGAAAAAGAGATGCAGGGCAAAACGGTACTGATGGTGACGCACCGCCTGCGCGGACTGGCGGATTTCGATCAAATTATTGTGATGGACAACGGACAGATTATTGAGCAAGGTAGTCACGCAGAGCTGTTAGCAAAACAGGGTCGCTACTACCAGTTTAAACAACGTCTGTAGTCTATATTTGAACCGATCCCCACTTCGCGTACTGGAGTTTTGTTGTCATGCGCCTGGTCCAGCTCTCTCGTCATTCTCTTGCGTTCCCTTCTCCGGAAGGGGCGCTGCGTGAACCTAATGGTTTGCTGGCCCTCGGCGGCGATCTGAGCCCGTCGCGTTTATTAATGGCGTACCAGCGCGGGATTTTTCCGTGGTTTTCCCCCGGGGATCCGATCTTATGGTGGTCGCCCGACCCTCGCGCCGTTCTGTGGCCCGCACAGTTTCATCTCAGCCGCAGCATGAAGCGCTTTCACGCTCATTCCCCCTATCGCGTCACGCTTAATCACGCGTTTGGTGAGGTCATCGAGGGGTGCGCCGCCGATCGCTTCGAAGGGACCTGGATCACCCCCGAGGTGATCACCGCCTATCATCGCCTGCACGAGTTGGGTTACGCCCATTCGATTGAGGTGTGGGATAAGGACGAGCTGGTGGGCGGGATGTACGGCGTGGCGCAAGGTACCTTGTTTTGCGGCGAGTCGATGTTCAGCCGCGCGGTGAATGCCTCGAAAACCGCCCTGCTTGTTTTCTGCGAACGCTTCACCCGCAGCGGCGGCCAGTTGATTGATTGCCAGGTGCTGAACGAGCATACTGCCTCGCTGGGTGCGGTTGAGATCTCCCGCCATGAATATCTGAATCAACTGGCAACGCTGCGAATGCAGAAATTACCGCAGAACTTCTGGGTCCCCGGCACGTTATTTACGCCGCAAAGATAAATGTTTTCCGCATATTTTTCCTCAAGGTGCTATAATTCTGCCGCAGAGTAGGTTCTGCCTGTTGCCCCGCCGCCGTTTGGGAATAGTTCGCATCCGATAACGCCCTATCGTTTATCCTGCCACCTCCCCTTTACGTATGCGCTTTTCGTACGGTTCATCCGTGACGTCCGGGTAATACGCTGAAACTGCTTTGCTGCGTTTTAAACGCGCAAATCTTTACTTAATTGATGAATTTCGGCATTATCTTGCCGGTTCAAAACTTGGTAGTGATACCCCAGAGGATTAGATGGCCAAAGAAGACAATATTGAAATGCAGGGTACCGTTCTTGAAACGTTGCCTAACACCATGTTTCGCGTAGAACTGGAAAACGGTCACGTTGTTACCGCGCATATCTCCGGTAAAATGCGTAAGAACTATATCCGTATTCTGACGGGCGACAAAGTGACTGTTGAGCTGACCCCGTACGACCTGAGCAAAGGCCGCATTGTCTTCCGTAGTCGCTAAGAGTTTTTCGCCGCGAATGGCGTAGTGTAGTAAGAATAATCAAGGCCGGGATATCCCGGCCTTTTTGTTGGCTGTTACGCGGCGTTAAAACCAGATTTCGGTCTGCACGCCAAAATTCCATGTCCCGCCCGCCGTGAATCCTGCGCTACCAAAGTCGTCGTTAATAGCATACCGATCCAGCTCTTTATCCCAGTTCATATATGTGGCAAACAGGCGGATCTCCGGACGCGCTTTGATATCAAACACGTTGCCCACTTTGAACGTCGGGGCAAAGGTCAGCTTGTAAAAGTCCCCTTTCACCGCCTGATACTGGTGTACGTCCCCATCCGACCGATAGGTGCGCCCGTTGGGATCCAGATCCATATACTGCCAGGACGCCTCATACAGCAGGGCAAAATGCGGGGTTAGCGCCTGTGAGGCGCGAAGGTTAAAGGTCGCCCAGTCGTAGCGATCCCCGTCCCGGTAACGATCCTCGCTGTGCTGAGCGATGACTGAGGGCGCGATTTCCCAGTTTTTCGCCACCGGCAGAATGCCGTAAGAGGCGAAGCGCAGAGAGGTGGCATTATCCGTGAGATCGCCGTCGCTGCCCGGCTGGCGCGCTTCGGCACCTAACCCGCCGCCAAACTGCAGCGCTGTTTCCGATACCCCCTTCGTCAGGCCATAAAACTGCTGTTTGTCGTGATAAGCCAGCATCGCGTAATAACCGTTTTGCGCGGTGTTGTCGCTGCGCAGGGCATAGCTTCCGGTTGAGGAGGTGTTGTCCTTGAGATCGTCGTTGCCCTGGGCCGTCATCCCGGTGAGCATCAACTGCCAGTTACCGTAAAAGTGGTTGGCCGTCAGCATCAGGTTCTGGATGTCGTTGTCTTCGTAGTATGAGCTGCCGAGGTCACCAAAATTACGGCCATACAGGGAATAATCACCTTTCAGGTTATTGGTCCACTGCACGTCGTAGATCCCGGCCCCGGTGCCGCCGAGGAACATGATGTCGCTGTCGGTAAAATGAATATCAAAGTTGTCACGATCGAAACGCTTCCCGGCCCACAGATAAGCGTTTTTCGCCGGCCCGGAAAATTCGGCGAAGTTGCCCATCTCCACATACATCTGGCGCACGTTGATATGGTGGCTGTCGTTATCCTGCACCCAGGGATCGGGGTTGGTGGCACCATCGGCAATCATGGTTTTGAAGTGTGCCCAGGAGCCATCGTCAAAGGTCATGCGCTTGCCGAAGCTGAGCTCGATGTAGTTGTCCTTCTCGTTACCCAGACGCCCGACGTGCGCATCACCATTCAGAGAGCTGGCCGGTGACACGCCCGGGCCGCCACGCGCCCCTTTGCCGTGGTTATTGATCAGCAGCCCGGAGCGGGCGTATGCGTTAAATTCGAATCCATCGCTGAGCGCGCTTTGTTTCTGCTTCTGGCTGACGGTTTCCACTTTCTTTTCAGTGGCCTGGGTTTGCTGGCTCAGGGTAGCTAATTTTGCCTCCGCCTGCGAGGCCCGCTGTTCTGCCTCAGCTGTACGTTGTTCCGCCTTATTTAAGCGCTGCTCCAGCAGAGCCAGCCGTTGTTCCACACTTTGCGCGTCGGCAAAGACATATGAGGGCGAAAAAAGGGCGCAGCAAACCGCTGCGCTAATCACAGAGATACGCATAGATGTCCTGTTATCAGAAAGAGGTCAGATTAAATAGCGGCGGATTTTTTGAGTTCTGGTGCGCCGTCCGGGGCGTAGATGCCAGCATCAAGGTCCGCGCGGATCGCCGCGAAGCTGTCGTCAAGCCGGTAGAAGCGCCCGATCCAGATCATCGACGCCACGATGAGCCCGGCGGGGATCCACAGGTAGCAGGCCTGGATGGCCAGCAGGGCTGACGGAGTCTGCGTCGCGTTTGCCACGTAGCCGCCCGAGGAGAGCAAGAAACCGGTGATCGCCCCTGCCCCCGCCATCGCCACTTTGCCGAGGAAGCCGTTGATGGAGGTCAGAATGCCTGCGGTGTTAATTCCGGTTTTCCAGACGCCATAATCGACCGGATCGGCCTGCATGGAGAAGTAGATCGCGGTGCGTTGCCCTGCGCCGAGCGACAGGACGATAGCCCCGATGACCAGCCCCCAGTAGTTGACGCCCGCGGCCATCATGATCCCCATCCCGACAAGGTTTACCGTGCTGGCAACCAGATAGACGTGGCGTTTTTTCATTAAGCCCGCAAGGAACGGCACCGTCAGCGTCCCGAGCAGCGGCACGAAGGAGGAGATCCCGGCCACCAGGGCGGTCAGCTCGCTGCTGCCCACGTAGTAGTGGAAGAAATAGACCAATGCCCCCGTCTGGAAGAAGAATGCCCCCCACATCAAGAAGATATTCAGCGCGAACACCTTCCACGGGGTGTTGGATTTCAGGCCGGTCCAGGCACGTTTTAACGTCATGCGTTCCTGGGTGATACTGATTTTCTCCTCCACGTTGCGGAAGCTGATCAGCAGGAAGAAGGTGGCGATTACCCCAAATACCACGGCGGTATAGAGGAAACCCTGGGCCTGATTGCCCTGCCCTAACGCCCCGACCAGCGGCAGCGTGGCGACCGCCACAATAGTAGATCCCAGCGAGCCGAGAAGAATACGCACTGCGGATAAGGTGGTGCGCTCCTGGGAATCCGCCGTCAGGAACGGCAGCATTGCGCAGAAAGGAATATTGACGATGGTGTAGAGGAACGAGAGGCACAGGTAGGTGATAAAGGCGTACATCAGTTTGCCGGTGGTGCCAAAATCAGGCACGTAAAACGCCAGAATACACATCAGCCCGAAGGGTATCGCGCCAAACAGCAGCCACGGACGGCAGCGCCCCCAACGGGTGGTGGTGTTGTCGATCATCAAACCCATCAACACATCCGCCACGCCGTCCACCAGTCGTGTCACCAGGAACATGATCCCCACCCAGTAGGCCGGGAGGTTCATCACGTCGGTGTAGAAAAACATCAGGTACAGCGAGATTAACTGCCAGACCAGGTTACAGGAGAGATCGGCAATCCCGTAGCCTAACCGTTGCCGCCATAGGGTAAAGAAGGTTTTAGCCATTTTGTTCACTTTATTGTTGTGTTATCAGAGGCCGAACTGGCGAATAAACCAGGCCGGGGTACAGCTCCATGCATGGCAGTAACTGTTGATGAGCTTACTGCCATACGGGGAGAAGTCAGGTCTTTGCGGATCAAATAATTCCCAGAAGGTATCCGCCCCGTCATCCACCATCGCCCCCCAGTAGGCTTTAATCTCTGCCACGGCACGCTCACGCAAGCCGCATTTCAGCAGCGCGGCGATAAAATGGTGGCGCAGATAGGGAGTATTCATGCCGATGGACGGCGGCGACTGTAGTAAATTCGTCACAACCTTTTGCTGATGTGCCGCATCGCCCACGTCGGCCAGCACCAGCCAGATTTGCGAGGCGGCGCTGATCTGGCGCGCGGAACCGCTGACGTAAAAGCCGCTCGCTTCGTCCCAGAGCTGATGCGCGGCACGTTTCACCCACGTCAGTTGATCGTGCAGGAAAGCAACCTGTTCAGGAGCGCAGACTTCCGCCAGCCGCACAGCTTTGTCGATGCAGTAGATCAACACCCCTTGAGAGGCCGCCTGTTTATTAAGCCGATCGTGCCAGTCGATAAATGACCACCAGTCATCGCTGTCTGTGACCAGGCCTGCTTCGCAACGCGCTAACGCCAGCTCGACCTGACGGAAGGCAATCGGCCACAGCTCACGGGCGGTGGACATATCCCCGGTCGCCTGCAGGTAGTTGTAGAGCGTATCGACAAAAAAGAGCGAATAATCAAACAGGAAGGTGTCATCCGCCCTCACCTCGGGGCGGACAAAAATATTGGCCGAGACCATCCCGTCCTCCCGGCGATGGCCGGCAAACAGGTACAGGCAGCGGCGCACCAGATCGTGATTGGCAAAAGTGACATCATTCACCAGGGCCTGTAACCGGAGGTCACCCAGCCATAACCGGCGATCCCGCTTCGGCCCGTCCTCAAACACCTCCTGCATGCAGTTGCGCAGGGTTCTGACCGCCACTTCATCAATCTTTCGCAGCTGCGGATCCGTGGCGTTGCAGGGTGGATATTCGTCTGGCGCCGAGCTGACGCTATTTAGCGTGATCTGCTTAAAGCGCAGCTGATATTTGGGTGAGAGCGCTACAACGCGCACCTTCAGATAACGAAAACAGTAGCGGCGCGCGAGGGTAATATCCGCGGGCAGGACGTCAATATATTCATGGTGTTGTTGCAACCAGCTGCTGCTTAACCATCCCTGATAGTCGCTGAAGGGCTCTGCCATTTCGCACAGCGTTTCACCAAAAATAAACTCCAGATGGGCGGGGGCATCCGGTGGGCTGCCCGCGGCTTCGCAGCTGAAATTTAACCAGCCGACACCGTGGGTGCCAAAGTCCAGAATAAAGGAATCCCCGGGTGAGAAAGATTGCTTCAGCCAGGCGCTGGCATCGGCCACTTTTTCCGCACGCCAGCCGTGCAGGGCGTGACTGTCGGAAACGGTGTTGATCACGCTGACGGGAGAAATCGCCTGCGAATGGAGCGTTGGCATCAATGCGCTGGCGGTGGCCAGGAGCTGTTCGTCGCGATACATGGTGAGATTATGGTGTTGCTGAAGTGCCTGAGACATACTGCGCCCTCTGTAAGATTTCAGGCAGAATAGAGGTGATGGGGAGTTGAGAGCCACTCTCAGATTGCCAACCCCCAACGCAGTTTGGCAGTGTCAGTGAGGTCGGCCGGAGGATGTTCACATTTTGAAAAACAGGGCTTCTTAAGCGGGTATAAATCAATTATCGTGCTCGCAGCTTTTCACGTTGCAGGATAATTTATGAACACGTTAACCGTTGCGCATTATTTCAAATCCACAGACGATAAACTCGCCCTTTATAAAAGCGACCCGGAAGATAACAGCTGCGAACATTGTCATGAATTTGATGAACTGGTTATTGTTGAGCAAGGACATGGACTGCACATTATTAACGGACGCCCTCTCTATATTCAGCAAGGGGATATTTTTTACGTCCAGCGTGGCGACCACCATTTTTATGATGAGTTGGGTACACTCAAGCTGATTAATATCCTGATAAATCCTATGGCTGAATTTGTATTTTTACAGCACACCGGATCCCTGTTGGAACGTTTCTCGGTACGCGATGCCAGTTGCTACACCTGGCTGGCACCGGAGATCCGCATGCAGTGCAATTCCCTGATCGATAAAATATTCAGTGCCCAGCCGCTACAGGTCGAACAGCGGGAGTCGCTCTTTTTCCAGCTGGTGAATACGCTGCTGCAGGCGCAGTCGGATGTTAACCACAATAACACCCGCTATAAACTGCATAAGCTGCTCAATCATCTGCAGGAAAACTGTTTTGAAGAGTACGACTGGAACGATCTGGCTAAGCAGTTTCATTTAACCCCGCGTACGGCATTCCGCCATATTAAAGCCGCGACGGGCATGACGCCGGAAAATTATATCAAGCACCTGCGACTGGTCTCTGCCCGGGTAAAAGTCCGCGAAACCGACATGACCATTACCGAGATTGCCTTCCTGTGCGGTTTCGCCAACAGCAGCCATTTCAGCACCCTGTATAAAAAGGTCTTTGCCGTTACCCCGAGCGAAGAGCGTAAACGGGCTGAAATGGCCGGTTAATGCGCCCGAATTCGCCAGGCGCATATATTGACTCAGTGGACATGCACCACGGTCAGATCGGCCAGCATCGCATGGCTGATCTCGTGCAGCAGCCCGGTGAGATGCGGCAGCATATCGCGGTCGAAATGCGATACCAGCAGCACGTGGTTTAACGCCCGGCAGTAATCGCACTGGGCTTCGGTGCTGTCCAGCAGCCACTCCTGTTTGTGCGTAGGTGGGATCTCATCCTCCTCCAGCACGCGAAAATCGCTCATCGATTTTGCCAGCTCGCTTCTGAAGGCGTCCAGGTATGCCGCAAGGCAGCGGCAGACGGGCTGCGTTTGCGGCAGCGAATTGCAATCGACCAGGATTTCGGTGAGCAGGTTGCAGCGCGCGGCGAGCGTGGAGAGGTCTGGAGTACTGAGTTCGAGTTCGCTATAAAGCTGGTAGATATGATTTTCTGTATTCATAGGTAATTCCTTCACACACATTGAATTTACCACCGCAGGAAACGCCAGATTCGCTGGCGGCGGACGAAAAGGAATTGGCGTACCAGTGTGTGTGCTTACTGGCGCTTCAAAAGAAGCTTCCGATTCGCCCGCCAGATGCAGAATATACCCTTTTCCTTAGGGCGAACGAAGCCTGCAGCTAATCGCGCTGCTCACACACTTTCAGGACGCCAATCCTGGCACCTGATTTTGCAGGTGCATCGCCATTCTATTACTGGGGTTTTATCCAGCAATATTCCTGTTTAAATTCTGGATAACGCTTCGCAAAATTTTGACTACCGTGCGCGCGGTTCCCCCTCACCCTAACCCTCTCCCTCAGGGAGAGGGAACCGTCCGGCGCACCCACGTAGGCCGGGTAAGCGCAGCGCCACCCGGCAAAAAGCAGGCATAAAAAAACCGGGCTTTCGCCCGGTTTTTATCAACACTCAACAAGGTTAGTGAGCTGCTTCCGGCTTGTGCTTCGCCGCACTCTGGAAATCGTACGTCAGCTCGTTCTTCGCCTGGTCCAGCGCCACGGTCACCTGTCCGCCGTCCACCAGCGAACCAAATAGCAGCTCGTTAGCCAGCGGTTTTTTCAGGTTGTCCTGGATAACACGCGCCATCGGACGCGCGCCCATCGCACGATCGTAGCCTTTCTCTGCCAGCCAGTCGCGGGCTTCCTGACTCACTTCCAGGGAGACCCCTTTCTGATCCAGCTGAACCTGCAGCTCGACGATGAACTTATCCACCACCTGATGGATCACCTCAGTAGACAGGTGATCGAACCAGATAATGTTATCCAGACGGTTACGGAATTCCGGCGTAAAGACCTTCTTGATCTCTTCCATCGCATCGGTGCTGTTATCCTGGTGGATCAGGCCGATGGATTTACGCTCGGTCTCACGCACCCCGGCGTTGGTGGTCATCACCATCACCACGTTGCGGAAGTCCGCCTTGCGCCCGTTGTTATCGGTCAGCGTTCCGTTATCCATTACCTGCAGCAGCAGGTTAAAGACGTCCGGGTGCGCTTTCTCGATCTCATCGAGCAGCAGAACCGCGTGCGGATGCTTGATCACCGCGTCGGTGAGCAGGCCGCCCTGGTCAAAGCCCACGTAGCCCGGAGGCGCACCGATCAGACGACTGACGGTGTGACGCTCCATATACTCGGACATATCAAAGCGCAGCAGCTCAATGCCCAGCGCTTTGGAGAGCTGAACCGTTACCTCGGTTTTCCCCACCCCGGTCGGGCCGGCGAACAGGAAGGAACCGACAGGTTTGTGCTCATGCCCCAGCCCGGCGCGGGCCATCTTGATGGCTTCGGTTAAAGCCTCAATGGCTTTATCCTGCCCGAAGACCAGCATTTTCAGGCGATCGCCGAGGTTTTTCAGCGTATCGCGGTCGCTCTGAGAGACGCTCTTCTCAGGAATACGCGCGATGCGGGCCACCACGGATTCGATATCCGCCACGTTGACCGTTTTCTTGCGTTTGCTGACCGGCATCAGACGCGCACGCGCGCCCGCTTCGTCGATCACGTCAATCGCTTTATCCGGCAGGTGACGATCGTTGATGTATTTCACCGCCAGCTCCACCGCCGCACGCACCGCTTTCGCGGTATAACGCACGTCGTGGTGCGCTTCGTACTTCGGTTTCAGGCCGTTGATGATCTGCACAGTTTCTTCAACCGACGGTTCAGTAATATCGATTTTCTGGAAGCGACGCGCCAGGGCGCGGTCTTTTTCAAAAATATTGCTGAACTCCTGGTAGGTGGTCGAGCCAATCACCCGGATCTTGCCGCTGGAGAGCAGCGGTTTAATCAGGTTGGCCGCATCCACCTGGCCACCCGAGGCCGCACCGGCGCCGATGATGGTATGGATCTCGTCGATAAACAGGATGCTGTTGGTATCCTGCTCCAGCTGTTTCAGCAGCGCTTTGAAACGTTTTTCAAAATCACCGCGGTATTTGGTGCCCGCCAACAGGGAACCGATATCCAGCGAGTAGATGGTGCAATCGGCGATCACTTCCGGAACGTCGCCCTGCACAATGCGCCAGGCGAGCCCTTCGGCGATGGCGGTTTTACCGACGCCCGATTCCCCCACCAGCAGCGGGTTGTTCTTGCGGCGGCGGCACAGAACCTGAATCGCCCGTTCCAGCTCTTTTTCGCGGCCAATCAGCGGGTCAATACCGCCGACGCGGGCAAGCTGGTTAAGATTGGTGGTGAAGTTTTCCATACGTTCCTCCCCGCCTGCTTGCTCTTCGCTGTTGGCCTGATGGCCGGAATCCGATGCCTGATTCGGCTCGTCTTTGCGCGTTCCGTGAGAGATGAAGTTCACCACATCGAGGCGGCTGACTTCGTGTTTGCGCAGCAGATAGGCGGCTTGCGACTCCTGCTCGCTGAAGATGGCAACCAGCACGTTGGCACCGGTGACTTCGCTACGTCCGGAGGACTGGACGTGAAATACCGCACGCTGGAGTACACGCTGGAAGCTGAGCGTCGGCTGCGTGTCGCGCTCCTCTTCACTCACGGGCAGTACAGGTGTGGTCTGTTCGATGAAGGCTTCAAGTTCCTGACGCAGCGCCACCAGGTCCACGGAGCAGGCTTCAAGCGCTTCGCGGGCGGATGGATTGCTGAGCAGTGCAAGCAGCAAGTGCTCGACCGTCATAAACTCATGTCGGTGCTCACGCGCTCTGGCGAAAGCCATGTTTAAACTGAGTTCCAGTTCTTGATTGAGCATAGGCACCTCCCCCAATTTTCATTGCCTTATTCAGGCTTTTTCCAGCGTACACAGCAACGGATGCTCGTTCTCCCTCGCATACTGGTTCACCATCGCCACCTTCGTCTCTGCGACTTCTGCAGTAAAAACACCGCAGATGGCTTTGCCATGATAGTGAACGGTAAGCATCAGTTGCGTTGCACGTTCTACATCATAAGAAAAGAACTTTTGTAGCACGTCAATAACAAATTCCATCGGCGTGTAGTCATCGTTCATTAACATAACTTTATACATAGATGGCGGTTTTAGCGCGTCGCGCACTTTATCTTCCGCCAGCTTGTCGAAATCGAGCCAGTCGTTCGTCTTACCCATTGTCAGTCGTCATCTTCGTTTACGGTCTCCGGTCGCGGTTCTGATGCTGACAGGAGGCTATACATAACCTGAATCTACCTCAGATGTCAGATAACTCACATCTATTATTGCCATCCGCGATGTCTGTCACAATACCCATCAATAGCGTTAACTGCTTCAAATTTTGACGCATTTTTACCCTCACTTCCCCGGCAAATGCTTGACGCTGCCTTTGGTTTATCTAAATTGTACAGGCGTGAGTTGGCGAGGTTTTGAACAGCCCCCACTTCACCACCGGTTCATTACATCTAACTCAATAAGATTTACGAAGGATGTCGAAGCATGGAAACGGGTACAGTTAAATGGTTCAACAACGCCAAAGGGTTTGGTTTTATCTGCCCAGAAGGCGGCGGCGAAGACATCTTCGCGCATTACTCCACCATTCAGATGGATGGTTACAGAACGCTGAAAGCCGGACAAGCCGTTCGGTTCGATGTACACCTCGGGCCAAAAGGCAATCATGCCAGCGTTATTGTGCCCGTCGAAGCAGAAGTGGTGGCATAGCCCTCTGTTTCATTGTGTACACCCCGCACTCAAAATGCCAGCCCGATGCGCTGGCATTTTTATTTGTGGGCCAACAGATTTACTCCCGGGCTAACGCATCCACCGGATCCAGTCGCGCGGCATTTCTTGCCGGCAGCCAACCAAACAGTACCCCGGTAAAGGTAGAACAAAGGAAGGCGGTTAACAGCGCCATCGGTGAAAAACCAATTTCCCAGCCGGGTAAAAACAGCTGCAACGTAAAGGCGATGAGCAGGGAGAGCGTAATCCCCAGCGCGCCGCCCACCAGACAGACCAGCACCGCCTCAATTAAAAACTGCTGCAGCACGTCGCTGGCCCGGGCACCCACCGCCATACGAATGCCGATTTCGCGCGTACGCTCCGTCACCGACACCAGCATGATGTTCATCACCCCAATCCCCCCGACCAGCAGGGAGATAATCGCCACCAGCGTGAGGAAGAGCTGTAGAGTACGTGTGGTCTTTTCCGCCGTTTTCAAGAGCCCGTCCATGTTCCACGTGAAGAAATCTTTCTTCCCGTGGCGCAGGGTCAGCAGACGTTCGATCTGTTGTTCCGCCTGGGCGCTGTCGTAGCCCTCTTTCACCCGGACGGTGATCGAGTTCAGCCATGACTGCCCCATAATGCGCCCGGAGATGGTGGTGTACGGCAGCCAGACGCGCAAAATCTTGCTGCTGCCAAACATCGATTGCTTCTCCTCCGCCACGCCGATCACCGTCGCGGGCATATTGCCCACCAGCACGATCTCGCCCACCACCTTCGCTTTATTGGGGAACAGCTGTCGCCGGGAGTTGGCATCCAGCACCACCACCTGCGCCCGGCCCGCCAGCTGTTCGGCGTTAAAGGTGGCACCTTCGCTGAAGGTCATGCCGTAAACGTTGAAATAGTCCCCGCTGACGCCGTTAGCGCTGGCGGCAACGTCAACATTGCCCACGCGCAGACGGAGGTTCTGCGAAACAGCAGGCGTGGCGGAGTTGACCCACGGCTGCTTCTGAATCGCTGCCAGATCGTCATACTTCAGCGCCTGCTGAAACTGCGGCTCATCGTCGCCAAAATCCTTGCCGGGATAGACGTCGATGGTGTTGGTGCCGATGGAACGAATATCCGACAGCACCAGCTGTTTGGCGGCATCGCCCACCACCACGATGGATACCACCGAGGCGATACCGATGATGATCCCGAGCATGGTCAACAGGGTGCGCATCTTGTTGGCGGCCATCGCCAGCCAGGCCATGGTCAGCGCCTCGCGAAAACTGCTGGCGAACTGCCGCCAGCCGGACGGCGGAGGCAGTGCCACTTCCTGTCTGCGGGTAGTGTTAGTCGTGGCGGGCGGATTGCTGACCAGCTCGCCGTCGTGGATCTCCACGATCCGCCCGGCCTGGGAAGCCACCTGCGGGTCGTGGGTGACGATGATCACCGTATGCCCCTGATCCCGCAGCTGGTGCAGGATCGCCATCACCTCTTCTCCGGAGTGGCTGTCCAGCGCCCCGGTGGGTTCATCGGCAAGGATCACCTGCCCGCCGTTCATCAACGCCCGGGCGATACTCACCCGCTGCTGCTGGCCCCCGGAGAGCTGTGAAGGCTGGTAATCGACCCGCTCCCCCAGCCCCAGCCGGGTAAGCAGCGCCTGGGCCCGCTCAAGGCGCTTTTTGCGCTCCACGCCGGCATAGACCGCCGGTACTTCGACGTTCTGCGCCGCGCTGAGGTGCGAGAGCAGATGGTAACGCTGGAAGATAAAGCCAAAATGTTCCCGCCGCAGTTTGGCCAGCGCATCGCTGTCCAGGGTGGCGACGTCGGTGCCTGCCACGCGGTAGGTGCCGCTGGTGGGCTTATCCAGACAGCCGAGAATGTTCATTAGCGTCGATTTACCGGAACCCGATGCCCCGACAATCGCCACCATCTCTCCGGCCTCAACCCGCAGGGTGATGCCCTTCAGCACCTCCACCGGCCCGTCGCCGGAGGGATAGCTCCGGCGGATATCATTCAGCTCCAGCAGGGCCGTCATTTGGCCGCCCCGGGCTGGCTCTCGCTGATGACGACTTCTTCACCCTCTTCCAGCCCCTTCACCACCACCACGTCGGTGTCGTTGCGCGAGCCGAGGCTTACCTCACGCTCGCGGGTCTCGCCGTTACGCAGCACCTTCACGTTGTAGCGGTTGTCGCCTACCGGTTCACCCAGCGCCGCCAGCGGAATAGTCAGCACGTTTTTCTCCCCGGCCAGCTGGATATGCACCTGAGCGGTCATGTCCAGGCGCAGCACTCCCTGCGGGTTAGGGACTTCAAATCGGGCGTGATAGAAGATGGCGTCGTTGACCTTCTCCGGCGTCGGGAGAATATCTTTCAGCACCCCTTCATAGCGGGTCTGGGGATCGCCCAGCACGGTAAACCAGGCTTTTTGCCCCGGCTTAAGGTGGATCACATCCGCCTCCGAGACCTGAGCTTTCACCAGCATGGTGCCCATATCTGCCAGAGTCAGGATGTTTGGCGCCTGCTGGGCCGCAATCACCGTCTGCCCCTGCAGAGTGGTAATTTGCGTCACTTCTCCGGCCATCGGCGCGACGATACGGGTGTAGTCGAGGTTGGTTTTGGCGCTGTCCAGCGAGGCCTGATTGCGTTTGATCTGCGCGTCGATGGTGCCGATCTGCGCCTGTTTGACCGCCAGTTCGGTCACCGAGGTATCCAGATCCTGCTGCGAGATCGCCTGGGTGGTGGCCAGCTGCCGCTGGCGGTTCAGGGTCACCTGAGCCAGCTTACGCTCCGCTTCGGCCTGGCTGCGCTGGGCGCGCAGCTCCATCAGAGTCGCCTCCACCTCTTTGATCTGGTTTTCGGCCTGCTCCGGGTCAATAACCCCCAGCAACTGCCCTTTTTTCACCTTATCGCCAATCTCCACCGACAGCGTTTTCAGCTGCCCGCTGACCTGCGCTCCCACGTCCACCTTGCGCAGCGCATCCAGCTTGCCGGTGGCGAGCACGTTTTGCTGCAGCTCGCCCGGACGGACAATCAGCGTCTGATAGTGTGGTACCGGCGCGTTAAGCACCCGCCACAGCCAGAATCCAGCCACCAGTACAATCAGCACCAGCAGCAGAAACAGCTTCCTGCGTTTTCCCTTAAAGTTCATAAATATTCCAAATAGCTATTCTGGCTTACATAACTGTTGATTCTAACTAAACCGTTCCTCAACGAAACCCCTGCTTTCCAGGATGGTTGAAAATCGTTGAGGAGAGGTTGATAAAGCCCCTGCTGAAATGACGATCTGGCAACAAGACCGGAAAATTATTATGTCATCCATCGCAGAGTCATCTTATACCCATCAGCCACAACCCAAATCGGGCTGGCAGCTGTTTCAACGTCTGGCCTCCGGGACGTTAACCCCGGGACTTGCCTGGCGCAACCCGGCCTACCGCCGCAAGTTTATGTTGCGATCGCTGATGACGCCATTCAGCACCGCCCGCCTGCTGTCGAACCTGGCACAACAGCCGCAGTTGCTACAGCTGTTACAGGTTCAGCCGGGGCTGCCCTGCCGCCTGCATCGCCCGTGGTTGTCCGTTGCCATCAACCGCCAGCAAACCCTGCAGGCGCTGAGCTGGCACTATCAGACCATGCAGCGCCAGCTCCCGGCCGCCCTGATGAACGGCTATCTCTCCCGGGAAGGGGTGACGTTACTGACCCTGACCGGCAAAGACGATCGGCAGTTTACCCTGCGCCTGTGCGCCGATGCGTTTCTGGATAAAGAGGGTGAAGCCACGCTGGCCTTTTGCGACGCCGACCAGACGGTGCTGGGGGAGATAACCTTCACGCTGTGCCAGATGAACGGCACCGCGACGCTGTTCATCGGCGGGATGCAGGGAGCCAAAGCC
The DNA here is from genome assembly GCA_002360945.1 of Leclercia adecarboxylata. Lineage (GTDB taxonomy): Bacteria > Pseudomonadota > Gammaproteobacteria > Enterobacterales > Enterobacteriaceae > Enterobacter > Enterobacter adecarboxylatus_B. The sequence continues at coordinate 62,376 of DERO01000032.1, forward strand.
TTTGTGCCGCACGAGGCGATCCAGAGCGCGACCAAAGCCTGTCACGGCCTGTTCCCGAAACGCCTGCTGGTGGAAGCCGCCATGACGCTGGGCGGTGCCCTGGCCGTGGAGCAGATCGTAGCGGTCAGCAACAGCACGCACATCTACCGCAGCTGGCGCTATCGCAAGAAAAAAGAGGGCAAACTGCTGGCGGATTACGACAGCTTCTGGGCGTCGCTCGGCGGCGAGCGCACCGACGAGGGCAACTACCGTCTGCCGCTGGTGATGACGCGTAAACCGATGGAGGAAATCGCCAGCAAAAAGCGCGCCGAATACCGCCGCCGCTTTGCCCTGCTGGACAGCCTGATTGAGCAAGTCAACCAGGCCACCCGCCGTTAATCGGCTCTCCCGCGCGCCAGCCACAGCACGCGGGAGAACATTTTCCGCAACAGGGTCGGCACCGCTTCAACCCCGCGCCGCCCGGCCTCCATTGCCACCTCAATGGCCAGATCCGGCTTCGAGGAGCGGTGAATGGCTTTCACGATCACCCGCCGCATGTTCATTGGAATATCGTCGGGCACCATCGCCACCCGGTGAAAGACGTCCGAGAAGCCCTGGCGGTACATGAAGTGCTCCATGTCCATGGCGGGCAGCGCCGTCAGATGCTCGCGCTCCTCTTCCCGGTCGTTGTTGATCAGCCCGCGCACGGTGGCAGCATATTTTTTGCCCGCCTCGTCGCCGTCCACCAGCACGTGCCACTCGATGCCCATCCGCCGGGCAAATTTGATCAGCGGTTTTAAGCCCGACTGGGCAAACTCAATCACCTTGATCCCCTCGGCATCAAAGTGGTGGCCGCACTGGCGGGCCAGTTCGTTAATCACCCAGGTTTCGGTCTCCCCTTCCACCAGCAGCCAGCAGCGGGCAAACAGGGAGGAGGCGCGATTAAAGCGAATATGGAAGGCGATCCGGCGGCTGTCTTCGGCATTCATGCCCCCTGGCCCGAGACGGAAGGCCGTCACGCGCGACGATTCTCGCACCAGGCGACAGACGTGTTCCACCGGGGTTAACGACAGCAATTCGCCGGAGTTGGTGGTGGTGATGCGCTGCAAAGGCAGCAGATTCAGCAGGTGCCACGCCACCGAGAGCATAATCGGGTGCAGGCGCGTCTCGGGATCTTCCACCAGCAGCAGCGGGCGAGCATCCCGGTCAAGCCGGACGGTGCCTTTGGCCTGCAGCAGCGTCGAGAAGAGCCCCAGCAGGATCACCCGGTGCGAACGGCCGCCGGGCTTGTCGATCATCCGGTTGATGATGTCGAGATAGCGCCAGCTGCGCTGTTCATCGTGGGATCGCCGCCGCATTAGCCGGTTGCGGACCGGCGAGGTGCCCTGCTCGGTAAAGTAGTGCTCCAGCAGCTGCACCATCGCCGACAGCCCCTGGCGGATCTGGCCGTCGGTTAAGTTTTGCGGGCGGGCCACCAGTTCCCGCGCCAGATAATCCAGCTCGCGGGCGGTGACTTCCACGTCGGGCATATTGGGCACCGTGCCGTTGCGGATCCGCCGCATAAAACGGGCGTCACGCAGGCGCAGCACCGGCATCAGGCGCACCAGATGGCGCGCCCGCTCGTCGATATCCGCCAGCGGCAGAGGGTTACCGTCGTTATCGAGAAAACCGCGCAGGGTCAGCACGCTGTCGTCGTCCGCCAGCTCGCCCTCCAGACGATAAAAGATGCGCTGATAGTCGTCATTACACGGCACCCAGCAGTCAGCCAGGGGGCGATAGCGACGAACGCGATGACGGCCCGGCTCGGATTCACGGAAGGTAAGAATGATATGCAGATGGTGCTCGCGCCCCAGCAGATCCCCGGGCGGGAACCAGAAATCCTCCCGGACAAAATGGTAAAGATCCGATTCCGGAGAGAGCAGCAGCGTCAGGGCATCCAGCAGGCTGGATTTACCCCAGGCGTTTTCCCCGATCAGCACGTTATTGTGCTCAAGCATCAGCGACAGACGGTTAATGCCGCGGAACCCCACGATTTCCACACGTTCAAGCAACATGTACCCTCCGGGAGAGATGAACTTTTTCCTTTAAGTTATCAGGAGTATAGCGCTGGTGGCGAGGAGAGAGTACCCGGATGTGTGTTAGGTAAAGCTATTGGGCATACGAGAGGGTAAAAAAGGAGAGCAAGCTCTCCTTGTCAAACAGGCACTGGGTTATTTTTTAGAGAACAAGTCGGAGATCCCGCCCAGGAAGCCCTGTAAAATCGTTACGGAGGCTTCAACAACCATTCCGATACCCCGGCCCAGCGCTTCGCCAGCGGCGGTGGCTTGAGTGCCGGTCTTACAGGACGCGTCGACAATCCCGCCAATGCCTTTGCCCATCAGCGCCGCCGCGTCGGTGATAAAGCCTGCGCCAGAGACAGAGGCCAGTTCTTCGGTGTTTAATTCACGCATGTTGATAATCCTTATCCAGATAGTTAATAGAAGAATACGTTATTTGATATGATTAAAACTGAAAAATAATTTAATTGTATTTTTCGGGGAAATACTATTTCTTAAGATTTATGCCTGTCAATGCCGCGCCAATGATTCGGAATTTGACCCGGACTCATTTTTATATCAATTAAGCTTATTCATTATCGTTACGCACTTGAATTAACTTTCTGTCGCCGAAGGACCAGGTTATATTGCGCCCCGCAGCAAATCACAATCCTTTATCATTGTTCTAAATCAATGTTACAGGACTTATTCCTCTGGTGAAGGCATTACGCCCTATATAAAATATAGGCCGTTTTCCATTTTGCTCTCTTCCTTTGGGACAAGAAAACACTGCGCGCGGGAACAAGCGCAGAATATTAATATTATTGAGGTGGTTATGTTCAGAAAGTTAGCAGCTGAATGTTTTGGTACATTCTGGTTGGTATTTGGCGGCTGCGGTAGTGCAGTGTTGGCGGCAGGTTTCCCGGAATTAGGGATTGGTTTTGTCGGGGTTTCCCTGGCCTTCGGTTTAACGGTATTAACCATGGCCTATGCCGTGGGACATATTTCCGGCGGCCATTTTAACCCGGCGGTCACATTAGGCCTGTGGGCGGGCGGTCGTTTTCCGGCGAAAGATATTCTCGGCTATATTATTGCCCAGGTCATCGGCGGGATTATTGCTGCCGCTATTCTGTATGTCATTGCCAGCGGGAAAGCGGGCTTTGACGCTGCGGCCAGCGGTTTTGCTTCAAACGGTTTTGGCGAACACTCCCCGGGTGGGTTCTCCATGCTTTCTGCCATCGTGATTGAAATCGTGCTGACCGCCGGCTTCCTGCTGGTGATCCACGGTGCCACCGACAAACAGGCTCCGGCTGGTTTTGCCCCAATTGCGATTGGCCTGGCGCTGACCCTGATCCACCTGATCAGCATCCCGGTGACTAACACCTCGGTAAACCCGGCGCGCAGCACCGCGGTCGCTATCTTCCAGGGCGGCTGGGCGCTGGAGCAGCTGTGGCTGTTCTGGGTGATGCCGATTGTCGGCGGTATCCTTGGCGGCGTGCTGTATCGCACCCTGCTGGAAAAACACGATTAATAAAAGCAAAAAGGCAACCTTCGGGTTGCCATTTTTAGTGTGTGCGCCCTCTCCCTGTGGGAGAGGGACGGGGTGAGGGCATCAGGCCGCATTGTTCCGGCACTGTTTTCACCTTTACTGAATCGTCCGAATTGGGTAGTGTCACAGCGCCACTCATATAAAGGACCGGTTGTTCATGTTTTCAGGACTCTTAATCATTCTGATCCCGCTAATCGTGGGTTATCTCATTCCTCTTCGTCAGGTTTCTGCTTTAAAACTGATCAACCGTTTATTGAGCTGGATTGTCTACGTCATTCTGTTTTTTATGGGCATCAGCCTCGCCTTCCTCGATAATCTGGCGACCAACCTGCTGTCGATCCTGCATTACTCGGTCATTACGATGGCGGTTATTTTGCTGTGTAATATCGCGGCCCTGTTCTGGCTGGAACGGGTTATTCCGTGGAAAAACCACCATCATCAGGAAAAATTACCGTCGCGTATTGCCATGGCGCTGGAGTCATTAAAGTTATGTGGCGTGGTGGTGCTCGGTTTTTTGTTGGGGCTGAGCGGGTTCGCCTTTTTACAGCACGCCACCGAGGCCAGCGAATATACCCTGATCTTCCTGCTGTTCCTGATTGGTATTCAGCTGCGCAATAACGGCATGACCCTGAAACAGATCGTGCTTAATCGTCGCGGCATGATGGTGGCGGTGATGGTGGTGGGCAGCTCGCTGGTGGGCGGGGTGATTAACGCCTTTATCCTCGACCTGCCGCTCAATACTGCCCTGGCAATGGCCTCCGGTTTTGGCTGGTACTCCCTGTCCGGCATTCTGTTGACCGAATCCTTTGGTCCGGTAATAGGTAGCGCCGCCTTCTTTAACGATCTGGGCCGTGAGCTGATTGCCATAATGCTGATCCCGGGCCTGGTGCGTCGCAGCCGCTCCACGGCGCTGGGCCTGTGCGGTGCCACCTCAATGGACTTTACCCTGCCGGTGCTACAACGCTCGGGCGGGCTGGAGATGGTCCCTGCCGCCATCGTACACGGCTTTATTTTAAGCCTGCTGGTGCCAGTCATGATGGCCTTCTTCTCCGCCTGATACTTCTTTGGCGGTAGTCATCTACCGCCAAAATTGCGCTAAATCAATAACCCTCTCGTTTGTAGCAGAAAGCCCTTTTCTCCGTATCGCCACAGGCATAACCTTAAACATGTATCTAAAATATAACTTTAACAGGTGTGATTATGTTTTGTGTGCAATGTGAACAAACTATCCGAACTCCAGCCGGCAACGGCTGCTCTTACGCACAGGGCATGTGCGGTAAAACCGCCGAAACCTCCGATCTGCAGGACCTGCTGATTGCCTCCCTGCAGGGTTTATCCGCCTGGGCGGTAAAAGCCCGTGAATATGGCATTGTCGACCACTACGTTGATAACTTCGCCCCGCGCGCGTTTTTCTCTACCCTGACCAACGTTAACTTCGATTCACCGCGCATTGTGGGCTACGCCCGCGAAGCCATTGCCCTGCGTGACGCGCTGAAAGCCCAGGCCCTGAACGTGGACGCCAGTGCCCGCGTCGATAACCCGATGGCCGACCTGCAGCTAGTCAGCGACGATCTCGGCGACCTGCAGCGTCAGGCGGCAGAATTTACCCCGAACAAAGACAAAGCGGCGATTGGCGAGAACATCCTCGGCCTGCGTCTGCTGTGCCTGTACGGCCTGAAAGGTGCCGCGGCCTATATGGAACACGCGCACGTTCTGGATCAGTACGACAACGACATCTACGCCCAGTACCATAAAATCATGGCGTGGCTGGGCACCTGGCCTTCCGACATGAACGCCCTGCTGGAGTGTTCCATGGAAATCGGCCAGATGAACTTCAAAGTGATGAGCATTCTGGACGCCGGTGAAACCACCAAATACGGCCACCCGACCCCAACTCAGGTCAACGTTAAAGCGACCGAAGGCAAGTGCATCCTGATCTCTGGTCACGACCTGAAAGATCTCTACAACCTGCTGGAGCAGACCGACGGCACCGGCGTTAACGTCTACACCCACGGCGAGATGCTGCCTGCCCACGGCTACCCTGAGCTGCGCAAATTCAAACACCTGATCGGCAACTACGGCAGCGGCTGGCAGAACCAGCAGGTAGAGTTCGCCCGCTTCCCTGGCCCGATCGTGATGACCTCTAACTGCATCATCGACCCAACCGTCGGTGCCTACGACGACCGCATCTGGACCCGCAGCATCGTCGGCTGGCCGGGCGTGAGCCACCTTGAAGGTGACGATTTTGGTCCGGTGATTGCCCAGGCGCAGCAGATGGCGGGCTTCCCGTACAGCGAAATTCCTCACCTGATCACCGTTGGTTTTGGCCGTCAGACCCTGCTGGGCGCGGCGGATTCCCTGATCGACCTGGTGAGCCGCGAAAAACTGCGTCACATCTTCCTGGTGGGCGGCTGCGACGGCGCGCGCGGAGAACGTAACTACTTCACCGATTTCGCCACCAGCGTGCCGGACGACTGCCTGATCCTGACCCTGGCCTGCGGTAAATACCGTTTCAACAAGCTGGAGTTCGGAGATATCGAAGGCCTGCCGCGTCTGATCGATGCCGGTCAGTGTAACGATGCCTACTCAGCGATCATCCTGGCCGTGACCCTGGCAGAAAAACTGGGCTGTGGCGTGAACGACCTGCCGCTGTCGCTGGTGCTCTCCTGGTTCGAACAGAAAGCGATTGTGATCCTGCTGACCCTGCTGTCGCTGGGCGTGAAAAACATCGTCACCGGCCCGACCGCACCTGGCTTCTTTACGCCGGATCTGCTGGCCGTCCTCAACGAGAAGTTTGGTCTGCGTTCCGTGACCACCGTTGAAGAAGACATGAAGCAACTGCTGAGCGCGTAAGGAGTAAAGTATGACGATGCCAACCCATCAGTGCCCATGGCGGATGCAGGTTCACCACATCCATCAGGAAACGCCGGATGTCTGGACGATTTCGCTGCTGTGCCACGACTATTATCCGTACCGCGCCGGGCAGTATGCGCTGGTCAGCGTGCGTAACTCAGCCCAGACGCTGCGGGCGTACACGATCTCCTCAACGCCGGGTATCAGCGAGTACATCACGCTGACCATCCGCCGCATTGATCAGGGGGCAGGCTCTCAGTGGTTGACGCACGATGTGAAGCGTGGGGATTACATCTGGCTTTCTGACGCGCAGGGTGATTTTACCTGTGACGATAAGCCGGAAGATAAATTCCTGCTGCTGGCCGCCGGCTGCGGCGTGACCCCGGTGATGTCGATGCGTCGCTGGCTGGCGAAGCACCGCCCGCAGGCCGACGTGGAGGTGATCTTCAGCGTGCGCTCGCCGCAGGATGTGATTTTCGCGGACGAATGGCGTAACTACCCGGTCACCATGGTGGCCGAAACCAACGCCACCGAGGGTTTCGTGGCCGGTCGTCTCACCCGCGAGTTGCTGCAGCGCGTACCGGATCTGGCCTCACGCACCGTGATGACCTGTGGTCCAGCGCCCTATATGGACATCGTTGAAGAAGAGGTGAAGGCCCTCGGCGTGACCCGCTTCTTTAAAGAGCAGTTCTTTACTCCGGTCGCGGAAGCTGCCACCAGCGGGCTGAAGTTCACCAAGCTGCAGCCGGCGCAAACCTTCTTTGGCCGCGTGGGCAGTACGCTGCTTGAAGCGCTGGAGAGCAATAACGTGCCGGTTGTCGCTGCCTGTCGTGCGGGTGTATGCGGCTGCTGTAAAACGAAGGTGGTGGACGGGAACTATACCGTCTCCAGCACCATGACGCTGACGGATGCCGAAGTGGCGGAAGGCTACGTGCTGGCCTGCTCCTGTCATCCTCAGGGGGATCTGGTGCTCGCCTGATGGAACGCCCGGTGGCGCTACGCTTACCGGGCCTACAACATCAACATCCCCGATGCAACATCGGGGATTTTTTATTTCCACGCCGGATCGCTTACCACCGCGTACCGCCCTGCCCCTAAAAATGCCACCGCCAGCGCACCCACGAAGAAGTAGACCAGACTCTCAATCGCCCACGCCCCAACCGCATCCAGCGCGAAGGTTTTGCCGGTGCCCACCATCAGCCACGCCACCACCATGGTAAAAGCCAGCACCAGCGCCGCCGGACGGGTCAGAATACCGAGGATAATCAGGATCGGGGCCACTACTTCGCCAATCAGCACGCCGTAAGCGATAAAGCCCGGTAGCCCTTTTGCCACCAGCATACCTGCAATACCCCCCACCCCGTCGATGGCCTTATGCAGACCGTGAAACAGCATCAAGCCCCCCACCGCCAGACGCAACAACAACCTGCCAAAATCCTCGTGCGTTAGCGTTTTATTAACAGCCATTAACAATGATTTAACCATTTGAATTGATTCCTGTTTTTATGGGATACCTCACCACAATATGACGAAATGTTGCACATTGAAAGCAACGATTAATCAGGGGGTTTAAACAGGCAGGGCGGTCAGTTTCATCTAAGCTTGAAAGCGTTAACATATTCAGGAGACGGACTACCATGAAACAAACCGTGGCGAACTACATCGCGAAAATGCTGGAACAGGCCGGAGTGAAACGGATCTGGGGTGTCACCGGGGATTCCCTCAACGGCCTGAGCGACAGCCTGAACCGGATGGGCACCATCGAGTGGATGCCTACCCGTCACGAGGAGGTCGCCGCGTTCGCCGCCGGGGCCGAGGCCCAGCTCACCGGGGAACTGGCGGTGTGCGCCGGATCCTGCGGGCCGGGCAACCTGCACCTGATCAACGGCCTGTTTGATTGCCATCGTAACAACGTCCCGGTGCTGGCCATCGCAGCGCATATTCCGTCGAGTGAAATCGGCAGCGGCTATTTTCAGGAGACGCACCCGCAGGAGCTGTTCCGGGAGTGCAGCCACTACTGTGAGCTGGTCTCCTCACCGGAGCAGATCCCACAGGTGCTGGCCCTGGCCCTGCGCAACGCCATTTTAAAACGCGGCGTCTCGGTAATCGTTCTGCCCGGCGACGTGGCCCTGCAGGCAGCCCCGGAAAGTGCCAGCAACCACTGGTATCCGGCCCCCCTGCCGGTGGTCACCCCCGCCCATGCCGAACTGAAAAAGCTGGCGCAGCTGCTGCGCTACTCCAGCAATATTGCCCTGATGTGCGGCAGCGGCTGTGCCGGGGCCCATGACGAGCTGGTGGAATTTGCCGGCATGCTCAAGGCACCGATCGTTCACGCCCTGCGCGGTAAAGAGCACGTCGAGTACGATAACCCCTATGACGTGGGGATGACCGGGCTGATCGGCTTCTCGTCCGGGTTCCACACCATGATGAACGCCGATACCCTGGTGCTGCTCGGCACCCGCTTCCCCTATCGCGCCTTCTACCCTACCGACGCGAAGATTATCCAGATCGACATCAACCCGGCCAGCATCGGGGCGCACAGCAAGGTGGATATGGCGCTGGTCGGCGACATCAAGGCCACCCTCGCCGCGCTGATGCCGCTGCTGGAGGAGAAAACCGATCGTAAGTTCCTCGACAAGGCTCTGAGCGACTACCGCGATGCGCGCAAGGGGCTGGACGACCTGGCGAAGCCCAGCGAGAAAGCGTTGCACCCGCAGTATCTGGCCCAGCAGATCAGCCACTACGCCGATGAGGATGCCATCTTCACCTGCGACGTGGGCACCCCTACCGTCTGGGCGGCGCGCTACCTGAAGATGAACGGCAAACGCCGTCTGATTGGCTCGTTTAACCACGGCTCGATGGCTAACGCCATGCCGCAGGCGCTGGGGGCCAAAGCCACCACGCCGGAGCGGCAGGTGGTGGCGATGTGCGGCGACGGCGGCTTCAGCATGCTGATGGGCGATTTCCTCTCGGTGGCGCAGATGAAGCTGCCGATCAAAATCGTCGTCTTTAACAACAGCGTGCTGGGCTTTGTGGCGATGGAGATGAAGGCCGGGGGCTATTTGACCGACGGCACCGAGCTGCACGACACCAACTTCGCCGCCATCGCCGAAGCCTGCGGCATCACCGGCATCCGCGTGGAAAAAGCCTCCGAGGTGGACGATGCCCTACAGCGCGCCTTCTCCACCGAAGGGCCGGTGCTGGTGGACGTGGTGGTCGCCAAAGACGAACTGGCGATCCCGCCGCAGATCAAACTCGAGCAGGCCAAGGGCTTTAGCCTGTATATGCTGCGCGCCATCATCAGCGGCCGCGGCGATGAAGTTCTGGAGCTAGCCAAAACCAACTGGCTCAGGTAAAACAATCGGCATCGCCTTTAAAATAATAAGGAAATGCCATGATTGATTTACGCAGTGATACCGTTACCCGTCCGACGCAGGCCATGCTCAAGGAGATGCTGGCCGCGCCGGTCGGGGACGACGTTTACGGCGACGACCCGACCGTTAACGAACTCCAGCGCTATGCTGCCGGGCTGAGCGGCCACGAGGCCGCTCTGTTCCTGCCGACCGGCACCCAGGCCAACCTGGTGGCTCTGCTCAGCCACTGCGAACGCGGCGAAGAGTACATCGTCGGCCAGGGGGCACATAACTACCTGTACGAAGCCGGTGGCGCAGCGGTGCTCGGCAGCATCCAGCCGCAGCCGATTGATGCCGCGTCTGACGGCTCCCTGCCGCTGGACAAAGTTGCCGCCAAAATCAAAGCCGACGACATCCACTTCGCCCGCACTAAGCTGCTCAGCCTCGAAAACACCCATAACGGCAAAGTGCTGCCGCGCGAGTACCTGAAAGCGGCGTGGGAATTTACCCGCGAACGCAAGCTGGGGCTGCACGTCGATGGCGCCCGCATCTTTAACGCCGTGGTGGAGTATGGCTGCGAGCTGAAAGAGATCACGCAATATTGCGACTCGTTCACCATTTGTCTCTCCAAAGGGCTGGGCACGCCGGTGGGTTCTCTGCTGGTGGGCAATGCCGACTACATCAGGCGCGCCAACCGCTGGCGTAAAATGACCGGCGGCGGCATGCGCCAGGCCGGGATCCTCGCCGCGGCCGGTCTGTACGCCCTGAAAAATAACGTTGCCCGCCTGAAGGACGATCACGACAATGCGGCGTGGATGGCGACGCAGTTGCGCGAGATCGGTGCCGATGTGATGCGTCACGACACCAATATGCTTTTTATCCGCGTGGGGGAGGACAACGCCGCGGTATTGGGTGAGTTTATGAAGGCGCGCGGCGTGCTGATCAACGCCTCGCCGGTGGTCCGTCTGGTAATGCATCTCGACGTCAACCGCGAGCAGCTTGCGGAAGTGGTTGCCCACTGGCAGGCATTTTTGCAGCGCTAAGGAGCCATCGTGCCGCAACGTATTCTGGTCCTGGGTGCCAGCGGGTATATCGGTCAACATCTGGTGGCCGCCCTCAGCGCGCGCGGGCATCAGGTACGGGCGGCGGCACGCAACGTCGAGCGCCTGCAAAAGCAGAGCCTGCCCAACGTGAGCTGCCATAGCATCGATCTCAACTGGCCGCAGGATCTGGCGGCCCTGCTTGCGGGGGTGGATACCCTCTACTATCTGGTGCACAGCATGGGCGAAGGGGGCAACTTCATCGCCCACGAGCGTCAGGTGGCGATGAACGTGCGCGATCTGCTGCTGGAGCACCCGGTCAAACAGATTATTTTCCTCAGTTCACTACAGGCACCCGAGCATGAGCAGTCCGATCACCTGCGCGCCCGGCAGCTGACCGCTGAGACACTGCGCAGCGCCGGGATCCCGCTCACCGAGCTGCGGGCCGGGATCATCGTCGGGGCCGGCTCTGCCGCCTTCGAGGTGATGCGCGACATGGTCTATAACCTGCCGGTGCTGACCCCGCCGCGCTGGGTGCGATCCCGCACCACGCCGATTGCGCTGGAGAACCTGCTCCACTATCTGGTGGCGCTGCTCGATCATCCGGCCACTGAGCACCGGGTGCTGGAGGCCGCCGGGCCCGAGGTGCTGAGCTATCAGCAGCAGTTCGAACACTTTATGGCGGTGAGCGGCCGCCGTCGTCCGCTGATCCCCATCCCCTTCCCGACCGGCTGGATTTCGGTGTGGTTTTTAAACGTCATTACCTCCGTGCCGCCGACCACCGCCAAAGCGCTAATCCAGGGACTGAAGCACGACCTGCTGGCCGACGACCGGGCGCTGAGGGCGCTGATCCCGCAGGATTTAATCCGCTTCGATGATGCAGTGCGCAACACCCTGAAAGAAGAGGAGAAGCTGGTCAACTCCAGCGACTGGGGCTACGACGCCCAGGCCTTTGCCCGCTGGCGTCCGGAGTACGGCTACTATCCGAAACAGGCCGGCTGTACGGTGAAAACCGCCGCCAGCCTGAGCGCCTTGTGGGAAGTGGTGAATCAGCTCGGCGGCAAAGAGGGCTACTTCTTTGGCAACGCCCTGTGGCAGACCCGGGCGATGATGGATCTGCTGGTCGGTCACAGGCTGGCGAAAGGCCGCCCGGCGGCACCGTACCTGCAAACCGGCGATGCGGTCGACAGCTGGAAGGTAATTATCGTCGAGCCGGAGAAGCAGTTGGCGCTGCTGTTCGGCATGAAAGCTCCCGGGCTCGGGCGGTTGTGCTTTACCCTGAAGGACAAAGGCGACCACCGGGAGCTGGACGTTCGCGCCTGGTGGCACCCGCACGGGATGCCGGGTCTGTTCTACTGGCTGCTGATGATCCCGGCGCACCTGTTTATCTTCCGGGGCATGGCCTGGCGTATTGCACTTCTGGCAGAACAAAAGACAGAAAAAGTCTGATTAAAACTCCGAATCTTTCACGTTTCCCATTGCATAGCGTCGTAATTCACGGAAGAATGCGCACGAAATTCTTTTCAAACAGTGGATCGATATGAAGGTACTGGTTACCGGCGCCACCAGCGGCTTAGGCCGCAACGCGGTGGAGTTTTTGCGCAATAAAGGCGTCAGCGTCCGGGCCACCGGTCGCAATGAAGCGATGGGAAAATTGCTGCAAAAAATGGGCGCAGAGTTTGTCCATGCCGATCTGACGGAACTGGTCTCTTCCCAGGCAAAAGTGATGCTGGCCGGGATCGATACGCTGTGGCACTGCTCCAGCTTTACCTCGCCCTGGGGCACCCAGGAAGCCTTCGATCTGGCGAACGTCCGCGCCACCCGCCGTCTGGGCGAGTGGGCCGTGGCCTGGGGGGTGCGCAACTTCGTGCATATTTCCTCCCCGTCGCTCTATTTCGACTATCACCACCATCGCGATATCCAGGAAGATTTCCGTCCGGCGCGCTACGCCTGCGAATTTGCCCGCAGCAAGGCCGCCAGCGAACAGGTGATCGATCTGCTGGCGCAGTCTAACCCGCATACCCGCTTTACCATCCTGCGTCCGCAGAGCCTGTTTGGCCCGCACGACAAGGTGTTTATTCCACGCCTGGCGCAGATGATGCACCACTACGGCAGCGTGCTGTTGCCGCGCGGTGGGGATGCGCTGGTGGACATGACCTATTTCGACAACGCCATTCACGCCATGTGGCTGGCCAGCCAGAGTGAGTGCGACAGCCTGCCGTCCGGGCGGGCGTACAACATCACCAACGGCGAACCGCGTTCATTGCGCAGCATTGTGCAGAAGCTGATTGACGAGCTGAACATCCAGTGCCGGATCCGCTCGGTGCCCTACCCGATGCTGGATATCATCGCCCGCAGCATGGAGCGGCTGGGGAACAAGGCGGCCAAAGAGCCTGCCCTCACCCACTACGGGGTATCGAAACTGAACTTTGATTTTACCCTCGATACGCAACGCGCCGAGAGTGAGCTGGGCTATAAACCGCTGGTGACGCTGGATGAAGGCATTGAGCGCACCGCCGCCTGGCTGCGGGATCACGGTAAGTTACACCGCTGATTAACGCCGGCTGCGGGATTTGAGCTGCTGGTATTTGTGCCACACCTTGCGGGCGTAAATCATCCGCTGCGGGTAGTTCTCTTTTTTTAGTCCGGCGTTATAGGCCCCGACCGCTTCCCAGCTGTCGCCGTACACCCGGATCATCCCCGACAAAATTGAGGCCCCGACCATAATCGAGGTGCAGGGCTCGGCGATCAGGCGATATTCGTCGATCCCCGCGCGCTGCAGCTCGGTAAAATGGATGCTGTTAATTTGCATCAGCCCGACATCCCGGGTGCCGTCGTGGTTCCAGCCTACCGCATAGGGGTTCATTCCCGACTCGACGTTAGCAATGGCATACAGCAGATAGGGATCGACGTGATAGCGCTGCCCGGCGCTGTCCCAGCAGTTTGCCAGCGCGCTGTGACTGAGCAGCAACAGCAGAAGAAGTACGCGTTTCATTTTTATACCCGCCAGACGCAAAAAGACGGGGGCTGAGCCCCCGTCATCTCAGGTGCGGAAGATTATTTACAATCTGCTGCCGCGCCCACTTTCACCCAGACGTCGTTCTGGCCTGGTTTATCACCTTTGGTCCACCATTTCGCGCGGTACTCGTTACCTTCGAAGGTGGTGGTGTCGCCGCCGTTGTAAACCATGGTCGGCATCCAGCCCATTTTCACGTTGCTCACCAGCGCCCAGGCATCCACGCCGAAGCCCGGCTGGTTGCCCTGAGTCCAGTACTTCGCTTTCCAGACCAGGTTATCGAAGCTGACGGTGTTGCCGCTGGTGTAGACCTTGCTGCTGCTCCACGCCGGGTAGCTGCTGGCGCTGGCGTCAACCGGGCTGCTGTCGCAGCTGCCGTTGTCGGTGGCCTCATCCGCTGGCGGAGTGACCTCGTCGACCGGTGGGGTCACGTCGTCGGCAGGCTCCTGCGCTTTCGGCGTGACGGTCACGATGACGTTGCCCTGCACCGCGGTTTTACCGTCGCTCACCACCACGCTCAGGGTGTAATCGGTGTTGCTGCTTACTTCCGGGGCGGTAATGGTCAGGTTGGCGGTATCGGTACCGGTGGCGTTCATGTCACCCGGCACGCTCCAGGCGTAGGTCAGGGCATCACCGTCCGGATCCGCCGCCTGGGCATGCAGCGCCAGAGGCTGACCCGCTTCAACCGAGACCGGGGCCATAGTGTTGATCACCGGAGCCTGGTTAGCTTTCGGGGCTTTGTTCACCACCTGCACGTCCGCGGTGCTGCTCAGCCCTTTGCTGTCGGTTACGGTCAGACGGAAGGCCAGCGTCTGGTTAGCCGTCACGGCCGCCACGCTGAAGCTGGCTTTCGCGCTGTTGCTGTTGGTCAGGGTGACCGATGGGCCGGCGATCTGGGTCCATTTGAACGTCAGGGTATCGCCGTCCTGGTCGCTGGAGGCAGAACCGTCCAGAGTGACGCTCGCCGGGCCGGTGACCGTCAGGTCGCTGGCGGCAGCGACTGGCGCATGGTTGGTGACCGCCGGCACGTCGGACGAGGAGCCGCTCAGCAGGCTTTCGTTCATCGCATTGAGGATGTCGCCGTTATCGGATTCCAGGGACCAGGCAAACAGGCCGCCGAGGTTTTTGTTCAGCACAAACTTGCCTTTCGCCTCGACGGAACGGGCGTCGTCATAGGTGATCAGGGTGCCGGTGCTCTTGTTGAACAGGTATGGCGCTTCGGCGGTGGCGTCGTATTTGTATTCCCAGCCCGCCTTGCCTTTGTATTTGTTGATGATGTCGCGGTAATCAACGATACCCGCTTCCCAGGAGCCCGGGATCGCGCCGGTGGCGGTACCGGTGAACGGGTTGTCGCCGGTGTAGCCGTGAACGCCGGTCCAGCCGCGACCGTACATCGCCGCGCCAACCACAATTTTGCCCGGCTGAACGCCCTGGGCCAGCATCGCGTTAACGCTGCCTTCGGTGGTCACGCTGTCCGGTTTCCAGGTTGGGGCGTGCAGCGCGGTCTGATGGCCAAGGTCGGTCATGCTCCATGAGCCGTAGAAGTCGTAGCTCATCAGGAAGATGTAGTCCATGTACTTCTGCGCCGCGTTGTAGTCCACGTTAGCGATTTTTGAGGTGCCTGCACCAATAGCGGAGGTCAGCTCGTAGGTACGGCCGGTCTGGGCAGAGAGTTCGTTGAGCATCGCACGCAGATCGCGCATCAGCAGGGTGTAGGTCTCTTTATCCACCTGCGGGTTGCCCAGCGCCGGGTTTTCACCGCCGCCGCCCGGGAACTCCCAGTCGATGTCCACGCCGTCATAGAATTTCCAGGTTTGCAGGAATTCTTTCACCGAGGCGACAAAGCGGGCGCGGATGGCGCTGTCGTGCATCTGGAAGAACGGATCGGAGAGGGTCCAGCCGCCAATGGATGGCAGAATTTTCAGGCCCGGATGCGCTTTTTTCAGCGCCATCATCTGGCCGTAGGTGCCTTTGTAGGGATCATCCCAGTTCGAGACGCCCGCCTGCGGCATCTGCAGCGCGGCCCACGGGTCGTGGATCGCTAAGGTGTAATCAGGACGGCCCTGGCAGGCTTTCTTCAGTGCTTCCAGCGCGTTACCGGCGCTGGCGTTGATGTTGTCGCCGCACATCGGAATGAAGCCATAAATAATGTGGTTCACGTTGTCAGCAGGAATTTGATCGATGTTGAACTTACGATCGTAGACCCCCCATTCCGGATAGTACGCCGCCACCACTTTATCGGAATGCTGGGCGAAGGATTTGTTGTTTTCCTTCATGGTCGTGTTCAGCGGCAGCAGATGGCTGCCATCGGTATCGGCTACGATAATCAGCTTGCTGTCGCTGGTGCTGCAGCCGCTGTCGTTACACAACTGGACCTGCTCCTGGTAGCGGCCGCCCTTTTTCACCTTGAAGGTGGCTTTGCCAGAGGCGCTGCCCGCCCCGCTCCAGACCTCCTTGCCGTCCAGCAGAACTTTCGCCGATGTCGGGACATCACCGCTGTAAACGTTCCACTCCACGGTCACGTCGGCACCGTCCTTGACCTTAATCAGCGAGTTGTACGCCTGCGCTGACTGATCCACCTCAACAATGGCAAATTTGTCATTCCCGCTACTCAGCGACGGTTTACCCGGCACTGCGGCAAATACCGGGCTGACCGCCGCAGCGACAAATAAAGCCAGATATTTAGGCTGCATGATTTTCATTATTCATTCCTGTTGATATACGTGAACTTAATACACCATGCGATCCATTCGTCATGGTAAAAGGGTTAATTAACCCGGAGTTACGATATCGTTCGCCACGCTATTTTTCGCCTCTTCGCTTTTATTAAAAAAGCTCAGGAAAAACTTGACCGGCGAATTAAAAAGTGAAAAACGCGTGCTGCAGAATAAATATTGTCAGACCGGCAAAGGCCAGAAAAGGACCGAACGGAATAACGTTCTCCTCCTGATGGCGGAAGCAGATCGCCCAGCCGAGAATCCCCCCCAGCGCCGCCAGCAGCAGGATCGAGGGTAATGCCTGCCAGCCGCACCAGGCGCCGAGCGCCGCCAGTAGCTTAAAGTCGCCGTAGCCGAGCCCTTCCCGGCCGGTGACCAGCCGGTGCCCCTGGTAGACCAGCCATAGCACCAGATAGCCCGCCACCGCGCCATACAGGGCATCGGTAAGCGGCAGCAGATGCGTATGCAGATGGATCAGCAACCCGGCCCACAGCAGCGGCTGGGTCAGGCAGTCCGGCAGCAGTCGCTCTTGCAGGTCGATCGTCGCCAGCGGCAGCAGGCCGCACCACAGCAGCCACAGCGCCAGCAGCAGCGGTAAAGCGGGCATCAGCCAGGCGCTGAGGGCGAAAAAGAGCGCGCTGAGCAACTCCACCATCAGCAGCCGCAGCGGGATGGGCGTGCGGCAGCAGCGGCAGCGCCCGCGCAGCATTAGCCAACTGACCAGCGGGATATTTTCCCACCCGCGCAGCCGGTGCTGGCACGCCGGGCAGTGCGAGGGGGGATAGAGCAGGTTCCCGGCCCCCTCCTCTTCCCTGATTTGTGCGGGTAGCCGTTCCACCACTACGCCAAGAAAGCTGCCGAGGATCGCCCCCAGCACGCCGCTGGCGGCACAGAATCCAGGGCTCATCATGCGCTTTTTTTCCAGCTCAGCTGGATATCCGCTTTCACGTCGTTGAGGTGATCCACCGGGGTCAGGTTCATCTTCTCCAGCTGCACACCGGTGGCAAGATTCATCTCCCGCAGCCAGTTTTTCAGCACGTAGACGTTCACCCGGTTAATGGCGAAGGTCAGGGACTGGCCGTCCTGACGCACGTCGCTGAGCGTCAGGTTGATCTCATGGGCGCTGTTTTCCACCGCGCTGCGTGGATTGTTGGTTTTCAACTGCTGAACCTGTAGATGATTTTTGGCAATTTCGTCGCGCATCCAGCGCAACGTCTCCTGTTGTCGGTTGAGCGTCGACTGGCTGCGACCGATCATCGTGTCCAGCGGCACCATGCCGCCGTAGTAGACCGCGGCACAGCAGAGCGCCGCCGCCCCCACCTTAATCAGGTTGCGCTCGCGAACGCTGTACTGCTGATAGCGGTTTTTTAACTGTGCTATTTTTGTTTTCATTTATATTTCCCTGTCACTAGCGCGGTATAAGGCGCCGCCGTGGAAACAGGCTGTAAGGAAAAGGCAAAATTCGCGCTCGCCTGCTGCACAAATTCCTGCAACTGCTGCGGGTTTTGTGCTTTTACGCTGAGCGTCATATTATTTTGCGCGTTGTCATATTCGACCCGCTCAATTTCCATTCCCGGCACGCGGCGTTTAATTTGCTCCAGCGCCTCCAGCTGCTGAAATATCCCTTTCTTCTGTTTTTTAATATTCTGACCAAAATGGTATTTGATGTTGCTCTGCTGGCGCAGGCTGGGGAAATGGTGCTGATAGAGCTGCACGATCTCCTGCTGAAGCTGGTTCTCCTTTTGCACCAGCATCCACGCCGTGGCAACACGCGGCCCGGTCAGCAGCCCGACGCACAGCAGCGCCATCACCCCCGTGACGATCCGCATTTTTTTCGCCGCGCCGCTGTCTGCCACCCGCAGGTCGAACTCGCCGTGCAGCAGGTTGACCCGGCAGGTTTTCCAGCGCGCCTGAATCAGCGCCAGCGGATGCTGCCACGGCAGGGTTTCACTGCATGCCACCCCGGCCGGAGCCTCGCCGTAGCAGGTTATCTCCCCGGGGGTTTTCGCCAGCAGCAGCGGCAGCATGGCGGGCTCCACCGCGCAGGCGCTCGCCTCGCCGAAGCGCAGCCAGACCTGCTCCTCCAGCGGCACCAGGGTGTTGCTGTTTACCTCGCCCGGCAGCAGCCAGGCATCCGGCAGAACCTGCACCACCTTTAGCCCGGCGTCGTTGAAGCGCGCCAGCCACTGATGCAGGCGCGGAGCGTCGATGGCCACCGCATCCACCTCGCGTCCGGCTTTGTTCAGCACCGTCCAGTGGAGGGTGTCGACATCGCCGATCAGCGTCTCTTCCGCCATCCACGAGAAAGGGGTGTTCTGCGCCGACTGCGTCTTTTTTGCCAGCGTGAAGTGGCGGAAGATCATCTCGCTCGCCGGTAACAGCAGACAGACGCGGGACGCCAGCGGGTGTGACGCCAGCTCGCTGAGCGCCTGATGCCCGTTCAACGCCATCACCTGCTGACTGCCCGATTCGCACCACCATACTTTTGCGTCCTCGCGACTATCGGGACGCACAAAAATTACCTGTTTCATAGACTCAGACTTTTGTTATTCAATCATTCTGTAACGGCGCTGCCAGGTTCTGACCTCGCCCGCCTCGCGCTCTGCCCGCAGCTGGCTGACCACGCGCAGGGTTAACTCGTCGGTACTGCCGGTGTAGTCGACGCGGAAAAAGCGGCTGTTGACGTCGAGCAGATCGGCGGCCTGTTTCAGGTCGTCTTTCAGCTGCGGGGCGTCCCGCGCCAGCAGCTCGCTGAACGCCTTGACGCTCTCCCAGCCCTCGTCCGGACGTGCTTCAATCACCCGCTTTGCTTCTTCTGCGGTCAGCTTGCCGGGGAACAGCGCCGCCAGCAGGCCCGCCTGCTGCGGCGTCAGGGTATTGACGTCCACCCGGCTGGCGGTGGTCGGCAGGGCGCAGAACAGCTTGCTCACCTCCGGCCAGGCCGCTGCCGGAAAAGCGGGCAGCAGCTTGAGTTCGTTCAGACTGAGCATCATCCGGTTCGCCGGCAGACGTGCCGGCTGGAGCCCGGCCCAGGCGTCATCCTCCTGCCCCGCTCGGGCGGTAGTGGTGTCCTCGTCGAGGTAGTCCACCAGCTGGAGGTAAATCTCTTCTGCCGTGAGGGTGCTGATGCCGCTGTCGGTCAGCAGCTGCTCAACGATCTGCTGCTGACGCGGCTTCTCCGTCACTGCGGGCGCGGGCTTCTCTTCCTTCCCGGCGCTGGCCGGCACCGCCAGCAGGTTGTTGACGTTAAAGCAGTCCTGGGCATCCTCCACCTGGCTGACCACCGTATAGAACTCGCCCTGGGTCTCCAGGGGTTCATGCCACTCGCCTTGCAGGGTCAGGACGCTCTCCTCGCCGCTGATGGCGGCCAGCAGTCGATGTTTGATCGCCTCCTCCTGACGCTGCATTGCCCAGCGCAGCTGCTGCTGGCTCACCTGGTAGTGGGTTTTCTGCAAATTGCGGCAGAACTGCTGGCTGATTTTGGCCGCCAGGGCCGACATCATCACCAGCAGGATCAGCACCACCAGCAGGGCGACGCCCTGCTGTTTGCGCACCCGGCTCATGGCTGTGCCTCCGCCGCGGGCGGTGTCTCTGGCGCATCCGGCGGCGTCTCTGCCGGGGCATCCGTCGGTTTATCCGCCGTCGGCTCTGCCGGTTTTGCCACTTCCGGCGGCAGCTCGCCCGGGGTGGTAAAGACCCAGCGCCAGCGGTCGCCGTTCTCCATGGTGAGCGTCAGCTCCACGCCGTCCGGCTGGGCGTCGCTATCGCTCCACGCGTTTTGCCAGCCTGCCTGCCAGAATCGCCACTGCACGGCTTTGACCTCATTGACGATCGGTACCTCGTCCGGTTTGCTGTTGGCCGGGCCGTCCAGGGTCGGCCAGACGTCGCGCCACAGGTGGCCGCCCTCCAGCCGCCAGCGCACGCGCTCCAGCTGGAGCTGACCGCTGACGCCGTTGAGAGTGGTCATCTCCAGGGCGTTGTTTTTCAGGCGAAACACGCCTGCAGCGTTACGCGGCGCACGCCCCTGGAGTTGAAAAAAATCCCGCTCCAGCAGGCTCCAGGCGCGCTGGAGCTGGTTGAGCTTCGCCGCGCTGGCGTCAGTGGCGGAGCTGGTGCGCATCGCGCCGTCCAGAATTTGCCAGGCCAGGGTGCTGATCACCGCGAAGATGGTCAGCGCAATCATGATCTCCAGCAGGGTGAACCCCTGCTGGCGGCGTGTCTGTTTCACTTTTTCTCTCCTGGCGGGATGATGTCCAGGGTGATGACCGGCTGACTGTCGTCGCCTTCGGCCCAGACGCGGATCTCATCCACCAGGCCGTGCTCGCTGGTTTTCACCCGCTGCTTGCGCCAGGTCCAGCTGCGCCCGCCCTGAGTTTCGCTCCCCTCTTCCTCGCTATCGGGGAAGTCGCTCTGCATCAGCTGGGCTTCCGCCAGCTGGTTTTCCGCCACCCAACTGGCCTGTAACGTATCTGCCAGCCCGTAGGTGAAGCGGACGTTGAGCGACACCGAGTTCATCAGCGCCAGCGCGGCGGTGGAGAAGATCACTAACGCGACCATCACCTCCAGCAGCGTCATGCCCTGTTGCTTTGCCTTAGCCATCGTTCTCTACCGTTACCGGGGCCGCGCCCTGGGAGATCAGGCGGAAGCGGTGCTGTTTGTCGTCGCTTTGCAGCGACAGGGTGAAGCGGCTGATTTCGCCATCCGGCAAAAAGAGGATCTGCGGCTCGGCATCCGGCGTGGCCGCCAGCCGCTGGGGCGAGAGCGAAACGTGCATCGCCTCCGGGAAATCGCCGCGGGTGGTTATTCGCCCGGCGGATAAAGGCACCCAGCCCCGTTTGCCGTTTTTCCCGTCAAAAGTCATCAGCTGATAATGGTCGGTGGTGAGGGTCAGGCCAATAATATTGCCGTCCATTACCGCGCGATCGGATCCATATTCCACAAGGGCTTTGAGCTGCTGGCCAAATATATCCGCACCGCTGCGCGACGGAATGGTCGAGACCACCATCATCGCGCAGCTGGCAAATATCACCAGCGCGAGAATAATTTCCAGCAGGGTAAAGCCGCGTTGCTTACTCATTATTTTTTCGCGAGCGACCAGTTAGTAATATCGTCGGCGGTATTGGCTTCGCCGTCCGGGCCGGCAGAGAAGACATCAATCGCCCCGTGTTCCCCCGGGCTGACCAGCAGATAGTCGTTGCCCCACGGATCCTGCGGCAGGCGGCGGATATAGCCGTCGGCGCGGTAGCCGTTCGGGATGGGCGCGATTTCCGGTTTACTGACCAGCGCCTGCAGGCCCTGCTCGGTGGTCGGGTAGCGGTGGTTATCGAGCTTATACATATCCAGCGAGCCTTCGAGCGCAACAATGTCGCTGGTGGCTTTCTGGCTATCGGCTTTCTCTTTATTACCCATTAAATTCGGCACCACCATACTGGCCAGCACCCCGAGAATAACTATCACCACCATTAATTCGAGCAAGGTGAAGCCCGCCTGACGGGTCAGGTTTTTACGTTTCATCGCCATGATTAACCTACCATGTTATTAAGTTGCAGAAGCGGCTGTAATATTGACAGCACGATAAACAGAACAATGGTTGCCATCGACACCACCAGCGCCGGTTCAAATACCGACAGCGTTAAGGTAATGCGATGCTGTAATGCTGATTCCTGGTTTTCCGCCGCGCGGTCCATTAAATTGCCTAATTCCCCGCTCTCTTCGCCGGAGGCGATCATATACAGCATGGTGGGCGGGAATAATTTCGCCTGATCCAGCGCGTTATACAAAGACGCCCCCTGACGCACGGTATCGGCCGCCTGCTCCAGCACCTGTCGGGCATAAAGGTTTTCGATACCGTCCATCGCGATATACATCCCTTCCAGCAGCGGCACGCTGCTGGCCTGCAAAATACTCAGGGTGCGGATATAGCGGGCGCTGTTGATGGCGCAGACCAGCTTTTTAATCGGCGAGCCGTTGACCAGCCAGCGGTGCCACCGAAAGCGGTTTTTGCCGTTTCGCAGCCAGGTTTTAAAGCCGATAACGGCCCCGGCGAGGCTACCGGCGATATAAATCCCCCAGGCCTGCAGGAAATCGCTCACCGCAATCAGGGTGCGGGTGGTGATCGGCAGCTGCTGCTTCATATGGGTGAACTGCTCGATCACCTGCGGCACCACCGCCACCAGCAAGATGCTGATCACCGCAATGGCCACCACCGTCAGGGTGATCGGATAGACCATCGCCTGGGTGAGCTTGCTTTTCATCTTCTGGCGCTGCTCGTTGTACTCCGCCAGCTTCTCCAGCACGTCGCCGAGGTGGCCGGTTTTCTCCCCGGCCATCACCAGGGTGCAGTAGAGCTTGTCAAAGGTGCGGGGAAACTGGCTGAAGGCGTCGAACAGCGTATGCCCTTCCACCACTTTTTCGCGGATCTCCACCACCATCGCCGCCAGCTTTTTGTCTTCTGTTTGCTTCGAGATCGCCTTCAGGGCGCTCTCCAGCGGCAGCGCGGCGTTGACCAGAGTCGAGAGCTGGCGGGTAAACATCGACAGCACCGGCGTCGAGAGCTTCGCCCCGGTTGCCGCTTTCCCGGCAGCCGCCTTCTCGCGGGTTTCGGTGATGCTGACCGGCATCAGTTTTTGATCGCGCAGCATCTGGCGAACCTGCTTCTGCCCTTCGGCCTGCAGCGTCCCGCGCCGGGTTTTGCCCGCCGCGTCGGTCGCTGTCCATGCGTAGAAGGCCATTACTCATCCCCTCCCCGCTCGGCGGTCACGCGCATCACCTCTTCCAGCGAGGTGACCCCGCTGATGACCTTCAGCAGGCCGTTTTCGCGCAGGCTGTAGGCCTGTTTGAAGAGCTGGGTTTCGATGGACATCTCATCTTTGTCTTCATGAATGGCGCGGCGCATGGTGCTGTCCACTACCAGAAATTCATGGATGCCCGCCCGCCCCTGATAGCCACTCTGGCGGCAGTGCTCGCAGCCCACCGCGCGATAGATCGCCTTCGGCGGGGTTGCCATAAAGCTGAACAGCGCCTGTTCATTGTCGTCCAGCGGACTGGTGGTCCGGCAGTGGCTACACAGCCGTCGCACCAGACGCTGGGCAATGACACCGAGCAACGATGATCCGATTAAAAAGGACTCCAGCCCCATATCGCGCAGACGGGTAATGGCCCCGGCAGCGCTGTTGGTGTGCAGGGTGGACATCACCAGGTGACCGGTCAGCGACGCCTGGACCGCGATTTGCGCGGTTTCGCCGTCACGGATCTCACCGATCATCACCACGTCCGGATCCTGGCGCAGAATGGCGCGCAGTCCGCGGGCAAAGGTCATGTCCACGCGCGGGTTAACCTGGGTCTGCCCGACCCCTTCCAGCTCGTATTCAATCGGATCTTCGACGGTCAGAATGTTGCGCTCGTGGCCGTTCAGCGCCGACAGAATGGCGTACAGGGTGGTACTTTTCCCGGAGCCGGTCGGCCCGGTGACCAGGATGATGCCGTGCGGCCGGTCAATCAGTCCTTTTAATTTCTCCAGCTCTTCATCAATCAGGCCGAGCTTGTTGATATCCGGCTTGAGATTGCTTTTATCCAGCAGACGCATCACCACCCGCTCGCCGTACTGCGACGGAATGGTCGACACACGCACGTCGATGGCCTTGCGGCCAATGCGCAGGGAGATACGCCCATCCTGGGGCAGGCGTTTCTCGGCGATATCCAGCTTTGACATCACCTTGATGCGCGACACCAGCAGCGGGGCGAGCTTGCGCGCCGGTTGCAATACCGGGCGCAGTACCCCGTCGACGCGAAAACGGATGCTCAGGGTGCGCTCGAAGGTTTCGATATGAATATCCGAGGCACCGTCCTTTACCGCTTCGCCGAGAATGGCGTTGATCAGGCGGATCACCGGCGAGTTTTCGTCATTATCCAGCAGATCCTCGTTGTCGGGGATCTCCTCGGTTAAGGCCATCAGGTCGATGTCGGCGTCCATGTCGTCCACCAGCTGCTGGGAGACGCCGCTGTTCTGCTGCCAGACCTTTGCCAGCATCTCGTCAAAGGCCTCGGCCGTCAGAACCGTCGGGGTGAAGGATCGCCCCAGCACCCGGCGCATCTCCAGCAGGGCAAACGCCGGGGCGTCATCACGCACCCAGACCCGATCCTGCCAGAAGAGGATCCCGTGAATTTTGGCGTAATTGCTGGTGCATAACTCTTGACTCAGTCCGTCCATGTTGCGCCTCGTCCTTACTCTTTAAACGGGTTGCGATTGCCCGGTTTCGTGCTGGCCGCGCTCGGATAAGCGGGCAGTACAGCGTTGTCCTCAGGGGCAATGATGCCGAGCTTTTTCTCCTCCAGGCGCTGCTGCTGACGGGCGCGGATCTGGTCGTATTTCTCTTTCGACGAGGCGCTGTAGGTGTCGTCGTCACGCAGGACGGTGGTATGAATAAAGACCATCAGGTTACGTTTCGAGGTGTCCTGAGAGGTGTAGCGGAACAGCTGCCCTATCAGCGGAATGTCCCCCAGCAGCGGCACTTTCGAGACGTTCTGCTTAGTGTTGTTCTCCATCAGCCCGCCGAGCACCACGGTCTGCCCGCTGTGGACCATCACTTCGTTATTGATGGTGCGGGTGTTGAAGGTCGGGCCGAGGCTCGCATCCTCAGTGGCGCTGGCATCAACGCTGGAGACTTCCTGCTCAATCTTGAGGTGGATGATGTCGCCGTCGTTAATCTGCGGCACAATTTTCAGCTTGGTGCCGACGGTTTTACGCTCCACCGAGTTAAAGACGTTATCGCCGCTGGTGGTCTGCGACCCGGCCAGCACCGGCACATCCTGGCCGACGTTAAAGGAGGCCTCTTTGTTATCGAGGGTGACCACACTCGGGGTAGAGAGAATGTCGTTTTTACCGTCGGTAGAGAGCGCGGTCATCAGGGCGCCAAAGTCGCCGTTAAAGAAGCCGGTCGCCAGGCCGGTAAAGCTGGCCACTTTCTGAGTGCCATTCTTGATCTGGCTGATGGGCATCCCGGTGGAGCCAAACTGCACCCCGCCGTGTTTACTGGTCCACTGCACGCCGAGGTCGAGGCCGTTTCCGTCCTGCACTTCAGCAATGATCGCCTCCACCAGCACCTGCGGACGGCGGATATCCAGCTTGTCGATCACCTTTTCCAGCGAGTTCATCACGTTCGGCTGGGCGGTGATCACCAGCGAGTTGGTGGCTTCGTCCGCAGTGATATTCAGATCGCCGCTGGCAGACGTGGTTTTGCTTTTCGCCGCCCCGGCTTTGTCTTTCAGCTGCTCGCCAATGCCGGTCAGCACCGGCACCACCTTGCTGGCGCTGGCGTATTTCAGGTAGAAGACGCGGGTATTGCCCTCGTTGTTCTGCTCGCGATCCAGCTGCGCCACCAGCGTTCGGGTGCGCGCCCGGGCGTCTTCCGGGCCGCTGATGATCAGGCTGTTGGTTTCGTTATCGGCCACCACTTTAGTCGCCAGCTGCGGCGCGTTCTGCCCTTTCTGCTCCTCGTTGTTGAGGTTATTCAGCATCTCCGAGAGTTCTTTAGCCGAGGCATAGCGCAGCGGGACGATCTCCCGGCGCTGCACCCCGGAGCGATCGACGCGCTCCACCAGATCCACCAGCCGATTGACTACCGAGGCGCGCCCGGTCAGCAGCAGCACGTTGGAGGGTTCAAAATGGACCACGTTGCCGATGCCTGAGGCATCGTTCAGCTGACGCAGCAGCGGGGCCAGCTCGCGCACCGGCACGTTCTCCATGCGCACCACCCGGGTGATGATCTCATCGCCCTTGCCCGGGTTTTTGGCGTCGGCCACCGGCACCCCGGCGGTACGGGCCACGCTGGAGCGCACCACTTTCACCATGCCGTTATCCATCGGGATCACCGACAGGCCGTAGACATCCAGCACGCTGAGGAAGAACTGATAATATTCATCTTCGGTCAGCACGTTATAGGTGCGGACAGAGACGGTGCCCTGTACGGACGGATCGACCAGAATCGTTTTATTCAGGTTGCGGCTTACCGTATCGATAAATTCGCGAATATCGGTATTTTTAAAGCTGGCGCTAAAATTAGCCGCCAGCAACGAGCTGGAATAGAGCGAGGCGGCGGTCAATACCAGACACGCCCAGGGAATTTTCTTCATGGCTTTACACTTGTTAATTGTTTAAAACATTAACCCGAATATTTTCAAGGTGAGCGTGACGTCTGACGACGACTTCCGCTTCTCTCATTTTCGACCAGCTGGCGATAATATTTTTCGCCTGTTCTTCTTTCGTCATATCGACGGTATTCACTTTCACCACCACATCGCCTTTTTGCAGCCCGCTATGGCTGAAAAAGGCGGAGGCATTCTTCGGCTTAATTTGATAGCCCTCGAGCCGGCCGTTATCGAACCACGGTTTCAGCACGAAATAGTCGTTGAGATGTAAGTTATCTAACCCCGCATCGGCCACGGGCCGCGGGGTGGGCGTATTACTGGTATCGCCTTTAAAGTAGTCGGGGCGTTTAATCGCCAGCGTCTGGGGGGAGCCCTGGTAGTTGATCACCACGTTGTCGCGGTTGATCTCCTCTACCCAGGCATCGCTGTAGCCCGTCAGGCTCTCGCCTTCCCGGTAGCTCTGCTGACCGGAGGGGGTTTTGATGACCGCAAACGACATCCATGCCTCGTCACTGTTGATAATCCCTTCCACCTCGGCGCCAAGCGGCGTTTTCACCCTGCGCTGGGGGGCATCCCGATATACGGCAGGCTGGAACAGGGCAAACGCCTGAGCCTTAACCAGCTCGCTGCTCATCGCGTTGTCAGCATCCGCGATTTTATCGCTGACTTTTTTATACTCTTTAAGGACCACATATCCCTGTTGCCCACTGAATATCAGCAGAATAAACATTACACAGGGCGTTATCAGTCCATATAAGCGCTGCATCCTCATTATTTAACGGGCCTTTTAAATGCAGAAATACGCAGCCTGACGCTGCACCAAATTTCCCCTCATACTAATAACCCCTGGCAGGCCGCTCCATCGGCTTTGCCATTAACTTTAATGCAGAAAAATATTGACCCTCTCCAGGGGGAATGTTAGGCCCGATATTCAGGTTATTTTTCTCCAGCCCGAAAATTGACCCTCCCTGCGCCGTCCCGTACTTTCAGCGGCGAATATCTGTTTCCGTCATCCCAGGGTGTGTCGTTATGTATCTGAGCCATTTTAAATTCGCCGGTCAGCCTTTCAGTAAGGTGACCCGTTCTGCGGGGGAGTTCTTTGTGCCCTACCATCAGGATGTGTTCGGCATGCTAAAGGACAAATCGCGCACATCGGGGATCGTGGGGCTGTTTTCCGACGACGAATCGCTGCTCGGCCACTTCAGCCGTGAACTGCTGGCGCTGACCTCTGCCGAAGTAGCGATCAATGCCTTTCCGAAGCTGAGCGCCAGCGCCCTGCTCTATAAGCTCAACCCGAAGAGCACCGATGCCAAAAACAGACTTCATGCCATTGATGCAATACTGCACCAATGGCATGAAGCATTCCCGCACTGTCGCACCCAGGGCCTGGTGCTGAGTATCCAGGCGATCCAGGCGATGCGCGACAACAGTTGGGAAGTGCTGGGCATGCTGCTGACCCGTGCGCAGGAGTGCGATTTGCCGCTGACTATTCTGTTGACCGGCACGCCGGATCAGGAGGCGCGTCTGCTGGCCGATACCGGCCTTGGTGCCCGGATGCATACGCGCCATACCCTGCGCCCCCTCACCGGCCGCGAGTGTCATAACTACATTCAGGCGCACATCGCCCACCAGGGCGCGGACGTCTCGCCCTTTACGCCGGCCCGTATTCGTCGGATGCAGGCGTTGACTAAAGGTTCCGTCAGCCAGCTGAACGCTCTGGCGCACCTGGCGTTGCTGGCCGCATGGACTGAACGTGCCGGGCTGGTGGGGACGCGCCATTTGCGCCTCGCGGCGGGGGAAGTGTTACCGGTCAAACGCAGCAACAGACGTCTGGCGACGGTGGGGCTGTTCGCCTGCGTGGTGTTTGCGGCCTGCGGCTGGCATTTCTCCGACGCGATTACCGCGGCGCTGCCGTTCAAACCGCCGGTACCGGCCCGCTGGACCAGGCCTGTGAATATCGTTAAGGCCCCGGTGCAGCCCGCGATCGATCGCGAGGTAGTGAACCAGCCGGATGCCATGCATCAGCTCTACACCATGTGGGGGTACGATGCTTCCGCCGAGGAGGCGCTGTGCCAGAATGCTGGCCGGGTGAATTTGCAGTGTAAACAGGGCAGCGCGCCGCTGGCGACGCTGGAGCAGGAGGGGTATCCGTGGATCGGCGAGCTGAAAACCGGGGATCATCTGAACTATGCGGTAGTGGCCCGGGTCGGGAAAGACTCTCTCGATCTGCTGATGAACAACCGCACCTGGCAGGTGAGCCGGAACTGGTTCACCCACCACGCCACGGGTAACTATACCCTGCTGCACCGTCTGACGCCGTCGGGCAAAGAGGCGATCACCGCCGCCAGCGACAGCCAGGACGTGAACTGGATCGATGCCCAGCTGAGCCAGGCCCTGAACGAGCCCGAAACGCATACCCACGTCTGGACACAAACGCTCGAGATGCGAACCAAGCAGTTCCAGAAAAAGATGCACTTAAACGTTGATGGCCTGCCGGGGGAAGAGACCCTGATGCAGCTGATGCGCGTCAACCACACCACACCCGCCATTCTGACGTCGCTGAGCGACAGCGCTTCCGCCACGCCGGATCAGGGGAAAACGTCATAATGTCTACGATATGTCTTGCTGCCCAGCGCAGCTATACCACCGGCGAGGCGGTGTGGTTCTCTTACCGCCTGCCGTCGATGACGCGCATTCTGGGAGGCGTGCTGACCGCGATCCTCTGTCTGTGTGCGATGGTAGTTGCCGGACTCTACGCCCATCTTTACCAGGATCTGCGCCATCCGGCGCCCGCCGCAAAACCGGCGGCCGTCGCCACGCCTGAAACTCAGGTGTCGGATATGCACTATGTCTATGTGTCGAAACCCTTCCCGCAGCCGAAACCAAAACCGGTGCCCATGGCCCCGTTACCCGCGCCGGACGAGAGCCCGATTATGGACACTGAGGCCGACTGGCAGCAGGCCCCGGACGGCGTGCCGCTGGATCAGGCGCTGCCCGATACGCATGAAGAGGTTCATACGCCTTCATTACAGGAACGGTTTATGCAGGCCGTGAAAGAGCAGCAATTAGATTATTCTCAAGGGAAAATTCCGCTGCAGCCGGAAGATGAGACGCTGGATACAGGACAGGAGATAAAAAAATCTCCTCCGGTGGATACGGAGGAGATCAGGCGGGTGAATTTCAGTAACGTTCCGGCAGAGTATTGATAGTAACTAGTTTACCTTTCTCGACCACAATATAGTGACCTTTCTTAAGGTCGGAGAGAATTTTAATAATGGTGCTGCGGGCCAGATTGGTGTATTCCTGAATATAGTCATAAACGTTAACATCGCGCTTATGTAAAACGATCAAATCGTTAATTTCGAGCAGGAATTCACGTACAACAGAATAGGCGCTGCGGGCAACCAGAACGTCATCACGTTTACTAAAAATGCCAATATACCAGACCAGTATTTTAGTCAGTTCCGGCCAGAGATTATTTTCGCCGATCACACGTTCAAAATCGGTTTTTTTGATGGTACGGATCACCGTCGTGGTGCGGGCCAGACCATACAACAGCGCTGCGTTATTATAAACGGACGCGATACCTAAAATACCTTGGGTGGTCAGGGTAAACATGCTCAACTCATCGGAAGCGCGGCGGATTTCCACCTCGCCACTTACTACGATTTGAATATAATCAGAGTCGGCGGTATTAATTTTCTGCCATTTTTTGAGTGTTTTTTCAGGGAAAATAGCCGTTGCAGCAATAATCGCATCCATCGCCTGCGTTGGGCGACAATTTTTACCGTAGATACTTAACATTATTATGCCTGTTTTCAATTTTTTATACATACATGGGTTTGCAGCGACGCAAATGTCGCAGCAGATAAAAAGAGACCAGGTTCAGATAAATAAGAAGATGTACTTTATGTTGAGAGTCACTCTCATATTTTTATTTTTTTATTTGCTAAATTGCTTAGCAAGCTATGGGTACATATTAGATGTGGGTGATTTTAAGTCAATTAACTAAAAATGAATCGACAATGTACTTAAGATTAATCTTAACGCAATAAAGTAAAATTACCCAAAAAGGGTTATTTTTCAGGGCTATCCCTGCCCGTATTTTTCCAGTAACGCTTCGGCAATAGCTAATGTTTCTTTATCAGAAACACCATTCCATAATTGCGGACGAAAATGCATCTGGAATGCCATAATTATTCTTTTTTGCTGTACCAAAGATATATTCTCCGGCACCTCATACCCATAACGGGCTAATAGATCGAGCAGTGTTGAAGCCTCTACCGGCTGATACGGCGACTGTCCGTTGAGATAAAACGCTACCCGGGACGGATCCGGCCAGGCACCAATCCCCTGCCGGGCCAGCGTCTGCCAGGGGAACAGCGGCCCCGGATCGTCTTTGCGCTGCGGGGCGATATCCGCATGGGCTACCACGTTCTGCGGCTTGATGTCGTAACGCTGAATGATGTCCTTCGCCAGCGGGATCAGGGCGGCAATCTGCGCCGGTTCAAACGGCACGAAGCGTTTCTGACCGCCGATTTTCTGCCAGCCACGGTTTTCCAGCTCAATACCGATCGAGGTGTCATTGATGCGCGTCGCGCCGCGCCAGAAGCTGACCCCGGCATGCCAGGCCAGATCGCGCTCCGGCACCAGCTGCCAGATCCGCGGCTTGCCGTTGTGCTGGGGCGGGATCGCCGGGATCAAATAGTGGGAGCTGACGTTTTTATCGGTCAGGGTGGCCAGCGAACTGTCGAAATCGTCGGCGGTGTAGTGGATCACCAGCACCTTGATGCGCGGATAAGCCGCCTGGGCCTGACGCCGGGCATCCAGCTCGTAGGCCCCTTTATCCACCACCCCTTTTTCTGTCGCACAGCCTGCCAGCAGCAGCGCCAGCAGGACGGGAACAATGGCAGGCTTCATCGGCGGGTTTTCACCGCCGTACCGCTGACGCTGACCATCAGCATGCTGGCGTCTTTGCCGACGGTTTCGTAGTCGATATCGATACCCACCACGGCATCGGCACCCAGGGCCTTCGCCTGCTCGCCCAGCTCTTTAAAGGCGATGTCACGGGCTTTACGCAGCTCTTTCTCATAGGCCCCGGAGCGGCCGCCGACGATATCGCGGATACCGGCAAAGAAGTCGCGGAAGATATTGGCCCCGAGAATGGCTTCACCGGTCACGACGCCGCAGTATTCGCTGATCGGCTGCCCTTCCAGAGTGGGTGTGGTTGAAAATTGCATCGTCGTCTCCTTTTGTGCGTTAAGTGCCTAACCGATTAAGAACAAAACCATTATCAGATCGTTACGCTATCATTTAAAGGTTAGTTAATTATTGCAGCCTAATAAGGAAATCAACATGCGCTATTCTGCTTTGACGCTTTTAGTGCCGTGCGCGCTGCTGCTCAGCGCCTGCACCACCCCGGTCACCCCGGCATTTAAGGATATCGGAACCCGCAGCGGCAGCTGCATCACCGGCGGTCCGGATGTCGTGGCTCAACAGTTCTACGATTACCGCATTTCGCACCGCAGCAACGACTACACCGCGCTGCGCCCATACCTGAGCGATAACCTGGCCCAGCTGCTGAGCGATGCCAGCCGCGATCCACAGCACAAAAACCTGCTGAAAGACGATCCGTTCTCCAGCCGCACCGTTGCGCCGCAAACGGCGGAAGTCGCCAGCGCCTCGTCCATTCCTAATACCGATGCGCGCAACATTCCGCTGCGGGTGAAACTGACTCAGGGCAGCGAGAGCTGGCAGGATGAAGTGCTGATGATCCGCGAAGGGCAATGTTGGGCCATTGATGACGTGCGCTACCTCGGCGGCAGCGTCCACGCCCCGGCGGGCACCCTGCGCCAGTCTATTGAGAACCGTTAAGCAGATAAAACCCCGCAAAATGTCTGGCATTTCGTGAGGAATGCCGACATTTATTCTCGTCGCCATCGCCGCTCGCTACTTTGTGCTATGTTTAGGGATAGATTCGGTTTATATTTAACTTTTAACGCATAAATATTGCATAACTATTCTGTCAACGGTACTATTTGCGGCCTCAATTGCTATAGATTGCCTGGATGAGTAAAGACTGCCCCGATGAGTATTCAACTAAACGGCATTAACTGCTTCTACGGCGCACACCAGGCGCTGTTCGACATCACACTGAATTGTCCTGAGGGCGAAACGCTGGTGCTGTTAGGCCCAAGCGGCGCGGGTAAAAGCTCGCTGCTCCGCGTCCTCAATCTGCTTGAAATGCCGCGCTCCGGTACTCTGGATATCGCCGGTAATCACTTTAATTTTGCCAAAGCGCCGTCTGAGAAAGCGATCCGCGATCTGCGTCAGAACGTCGGTATGGTCTTCCAGCAATATAACCTGTGGCCGCACCTCACCGTGCAGCAGAACCTGATCGAAGCGCCGTGCCGCGTGCTGGGCCTCTCCAAAGAGCAGGCGCTGGCCCGTGCCGAGAAGCTGCTGGAGCGTCTGCGCCTGAAGCCCTACAGCGACCGTTATCCGCTGCACCTCTCCGGCGGTCAGCAGCAGCGTGTGGCGATTGCCCGCGCCCTGATGATGGAGCCTGCCGTGCTGCTGTTTGACGAACCGACCGCCGCGCTGGACCCGGAAATCACCGCCCAGATCGTCAGCATCATTCGCGAGCTGGCGGAAACCAACATTACGCAGGTGATCGTGACCCACGAAGTGGAAGTGGCGCGTAAAACCGCCAGTCGTGTGGTCTATATGGAAAACGGTCACATCGTCGAGCAAGGGGATGCGAGCTGCTTTGCCCAGCCGCAGACCGACGCGTTCAGAAATTATCTGTCTCACTAATCGAATCGAGAGAACGACAATGAAAAAAATAGTGATTGCCGCCCTGCTTGCAAGCGTTAGCCTCTCTGCAGCAGCCGCTGAGACCATTCGTTTCGCCACGGAAGCCTCTTACCCTCCGTTTGAGTCTATGGATGCCAACAACAAGATCGTCGGCTTCGATGTGGATCTGGCTAATGCTCTGTGTAAAGAGATCGACGCCACCTGTACCTTCGCTAATCAGTCTTTCGACAGCCTGATCCCGAGCCTGAAATTCCGCCGTATCGACGCGGTGATGGCCGGTATGGATATCACCCCTGAGCGTGAGAAGCAGGTGCTGTTCAGCACCCCGTATTATGAAAACTCTGCCCTGTTCATCGGTCAGAAGGGTAAATACGCCTCGATTGATGCGCTGAAAGGCAAGAAAGTGGGCGTGCAGAACGGCACCACCCACCAGAAATTCATCATGGATAAGCACCCGGAAATCACGACCGTGCCTTATGACAGCTACCAGAATGCCCGTCTGGATCTGCAGAACGGCCGTATTGATGCCGTCTTTGGTGACAACGCGGTGGTCACCGAATGGCTAAAAGCCAACGACAAGCTGGCTGCGGTCGGCGATAAAGTGACGGATAAAGATTACTTCGGCACCGGTCTGGGTATTGCCGTGCGCCAGGGTAACACCGCGCTGCAGCAGAAATTCAACACCGCGCTGGAAAAAGTGAAGAAAGATGGCACTTACGATTCCATCTACAAAAAATGGTTCCAGAAGTAAGATCTGATGAACGAAATTTTTCCATTAGCAAGCGCCGCCGGGATGACCGTCGGCCTTGCCGTGTGTGCGCTGATCATCGGCCTGGCGCTGGCGATGATCTTTGCCGTGTGGGAGTCGGCTAAGTGGCGACCTGTCGCCTGGACCGGCTCTGCACTGGTGACCCTTCTTCGTGGCCTGCCGGAAATTCTGGTGGTCCTGTTTATCTATTTCGGCTCGTCACAGCTGCTGCTGATGCTGTCGGACGGCTTTACGCTCAATCTGGGCGTGGTGCAGATCCCGGTTCAGATGCAGATCGAAAACTTCGACGTCAGCCCGTTCCTGTGCGGCGTGATCGCCCTCTCCCTGCTCTACTCCGCCTATGCCTCGCAGACCCTGCGCGGCGCGCTGAAAGCGGTGCCGGTGGGACAGTGGGAGTCCGGTCAGGCGCTGGGGCTGTCGAAAACGGCGATCTTCTTCCGTCTGGTTATGCCGCAGATGTGGCGTCATGCCCTGCCGGGCCTCGGCAACCAGTGGCTGGTGCTGCTGAAAGATACCGCCCTGGTGAGCTTAATCAGCGTTAACGACCTGATGCTGCAGACCAAAAGCATCGCCACCCGTACCCAGGAGCCTTTTACCTGGTACATCGTGGCGGCGGCTATCTACCTGGTGATCACGTTGCTCAGTCAGTACATTCTCAAGCGTATTGACCTGCGTGCGACGCGTTTTGAACGGAGACCAGGCTGATGCTGGATTACTTACCCGAACTGATGAAAGGGCTGCACACCAGCCTGACGCTGACCGTCGCCTCGATTATCGTGGCGCTGGTGCTGGCGTTGATTTTCACCATCATCCTGACGCTGAAAACGCCGGTGCTGGTGTGGATCGTGCGCGGCTACATCACCCTGTTTACCGGCACCCCGCTGCTGGTGCAGATCTTCCTGATTTATTATGGCCCGGGTCAGTTCCCGACGCTGCAGGAGTATCCGGTGCTGTGGCATCTGCTCTCCGAGCCGTGGCTGTGCGCCCTGCTGGCCCTGTCGCTGAACAGCGCCGCGTATACCACCCAGCTGTTCTACGGTGCAATCCGCGCCATCCCGGACGGGCAGTGGCAGTCGTGTGGTGCGCTGGGGATGAGCAAGAAAGACACCCTGGCGATCCTGCTGCCGTACGCCTTCAAGCGCGCCCTCTCCTCGTACTCCAACGAAGTGGTGCTGGTGTTCAAGAGTACCTCGCTGGCCTACACCATCACCCTGATGGAGGTCATGGGCCACGGACAGCTGCTGTACGGACGCACCTACGATGTGATGGTGTTTGGTGCCGCCGGGGTAATCTATCTGGTGGTTAACGGCCTGCTGACCCTGCTGATGCGTCTGGTTGAACGTAGAGCGCTGGCGTTCGAGCGTCGCAACTAAACTGCATACAATGTGATTAAAGAAGGCGGACAAGTCTAACCACTGTCCGTCTTTTTTTATTCAACAAATAATACTTAATCATTTTTATTGCATACAAATTCATTCAGTGGCATTGTAACTCCCAGCCGCAGACACGGCACATAATGACAAGATTGACAGACGGGAGCATCACAATGAAAAAGTTAGTTCTGGCCGCTTTACTGGCAACCTTCGCCGCGGGCGCTTCTGCCGCCGATAAAATCAACTTCGGCGTTTCTGCCACTTATCCGCCGTTCGAATCGCTGGATGCCAGCAACCAGATCGTCGGTTTTGATATCGATCTGGCGAAAGCGCTCTGCACCCAGATGCAGGCCGAGTGCACCTTTACTAACCACGCCTTCGACAGCCTGATCCCGTCCCTGAAATTCAAAAAATATGACGCGGTAATCTCGGGTATGGACATCACCCCGGAGCGCAGCAAGCAGGTGACCTTCACCGACCCGTACTACGCCAACTCTGCGGTGGTGATTGCGAAGAAAGGGGCTTACAAATCCTTTGATGAGCTGAAAGGCAAGCGCATCGGCATGGAAAACGGCACCACGCACCAGAAATACCTGCAGGATAAGCACCCGGAAGTGAAAACCGTGGCCTATGACAGCTACCAGAACGCGATTATCGACCTGAAGAATGGCCGTATCGATGGCGTGTTTGGTGACACCGCGGTGGTGAACGAATGGCTGAAAACCAACCCGCAGCTGGGCACCGCAACGGATAAAGTGACCGACCCGCAGTACTTCGGCACCGGTCTGGGCATCGCTGTACGTCCGGATAACAAAGCCCTGGTAGAGAAACTGAACGGCGCCCTGAAAGCGATTAAAGCGGACGGCACCTATCAGAAAATCAGCGACCAGTGGTTCCCGCAGTAAGCTTGTTGTGCCGGGTGGCGGCTTCGCCTTACCCGGCCTACGAATGGTGCAGTTTGTGGTTTTGTAGGCCGGGTAAGCGTTAGCGCCACCCGGCGTTTTTATAACGGCACATAAAAACGAAATATTGCGCCCTTACTCGCCTCCATCAGCCTGATCCCCCCTCCGTGCAGCTCCAGCATCCTTTTGACGATCAATAATCCGAGGCCGCCGCGATTGTCCCGCGACGCCTGCTGGCTCAGCGCCGATGGCCGCATAAACAGCTGATCGCGCAGATGCTCATCCACGCCCGGCCCGCTGTCAGTCACCTCCACCTGCAGCTGCTCGCCTTCCAGCCACACCTTCAGGCCGATCTCACCGCCCGGCGGGGTATGGCGAATGGCGTTATCCAGCAGATTAGTCACCACCCGCTCGATCATCGACAGATCGGCGTTGATCATCGGCAGCTGGCGCGGCACGTCGATATGCAGCCGCAGCTGACGGGTCTCCACCGCCAGGTCAAACTTTTGCGCCACGTCGGAGATTAGCTCCCCGATGGCAAAGCGCTCCCGCTGCGGCTTGATGCTGCCGTGCTCGAGGCGCGCCAGCTCAAACAGCTGCTGGGAGAGATGACGAACCTTATGCCCCTGGCGCAGGGCGATAGAGAGATAGTGCTGGGTCTCCTGTGGCGAGAGCGTGCCGGCTTTCAGCGACAGGGTTTCCAGATACCCCAGCAGGGAGGTCAGCGGGGTGCGCAGATCGTGAGAGATATTGGCGATAAACTCCCGGCGCTGCCGGTCGCTGTCGGCCAGCTGATCCCACTGGCTGGCGATCTGCTGCGCCAGTTCGATAAAGGTGTTGCGCAGCTGGGCCACTTCGTCAGACGGAGCCGTTTGCGGCGGCTGGGCGGCAAGCTGCTTGATGACGTGCATACTTTCCCGATCCAGACCACTCACCTCGTCGGTTAACTCCTTCACCGGCCGGGTAACCCAGTACCAGACCAGCCCGCCCGCCAGCGCGCCGAACAGGGCCACCAGCAGCAGCGACCAGAGCACCGTGCTCCACAGGGTTTTGTGCCATGCCCGCTCCGCCAGCGCGTTCAGCTCTTCCCCCTGCAAAATGATGTACAGATAGCCGCGCAGCACGCCGTCCTGATGCAGCGGCACGGCGCTGAAGACCTTCTCACCCGTCAGGGTGCGGGGATCGTCTCCGTAGACCGGCGCTATCCCGCCGCTGAGAAACTGCTGAATTGGTGCCATGGCGAGCTTCTGCCGTTTGATATGCCCTGGCGGCGCGGCATCCGCGAGGATCTCCCCGTCCGGGGATAGGATGTAGAGCTCCACGCTGGGGTTAAAGGTCATCAGCCTGTCGAACAGCGGCTTGAGCCGGGTGCGGTCGACCTGCCCGTTGGCATCCAGCAGGGTTTCACGCTGGGCGATGTGCTGCGCCAGCCCGCCGGAAAGGCGTTGCACCATGGCGTTGCCGTACTGCATGCTGGTCCAGAGCTGCACCGCGCAGGCCACCGCCGCACAGCCCGTCAGCAACAGGATAAACAGCAGGGTCAATCGGCGCGTCATTCCGCCTCCCGGGCAAACTTGTAGCCCTTACCCCAGACGGTGCGGATCACCTCCGGCTCGGCGGCGTCTTTTTCAATTTTTACCCGCAGGCGGTTGATGTGGGTGTTAACGGTGTGTTCGTAGCCTTCGTGCTGGTATCCCCAGACCTGCTCAAGCAGGGCCAGGCGGGAGAAAACCTCCCCGGGATGACGGGCGAAAAAGTAGAGTAAATCGAACTCGCGCGGGGTGAGATCCACCCCCTCGCCGTGGAGCAGGACGCTGCGGGCCAGAGGGTCGATGGTCAGGCCGTGGGCGGTGATAAGCCCGGAGGTCTGCTGGCCCATCGCCTGCTGGCGGCGGAACAGCGCCCGGATCCGCGCCACCAGCTCCTGCACCGAGAAGGGTTTGGCGAGGTAGTCATCGGCTCCGGTTTCGAGGCCCAGAATGCGCTCGGTTTCGCTGCTGCGGGCGCTGATGATAATCACCGGCAGGTAGTGGTCGCGCTGGCGGATTGCCCGGCAGAGGGTCAGCCCGTCGACGTTGGGCAGCATCAGGTCGAGGATCACCGCATCCCAGTGGGCCTGGCCGAGCAGATGCAGCGCCTTGCCCCCGTCCGCCTCGTGGGTAATCACATAGCCTTCGTCTTCTAAATTGAGGCGCAGTAACGCGGCGATATCGCCGTCGTCCTCCACCAGCAGGATCTGCTTCATCGGTCAGCCTTATTGAATCTTAACAGGTAAAGCTTACCCGATTTCCGGGGCGGGAAACGTTCACATTTTGTTTAAGATTGTGCGGGGGTCTCGCCGGGTGGCGGCTGCGCCTTACCCGGCCTACAAAACCGTAGGCCCCAGCGGTTCAGGACTTAATCAGCAGCGTCAGCACTTCGTAGTGCGCGGTATGGGGGAACATATCGAACAGTTGCACGCGCGCCAGGCGATAGCCCGGCAGCTCGCGGAGATCTTTCGCCATCGTCTGCGCGTTGCAGCTGGAGTAGATAATAAACGGCGGGGCCATCTGGCTCAGGTAGTCGCACAGCGCCTTGCCGATACCGCGGCGCGGCGGGTTAACCAGCACCAGATCCGGCACGTCGCCCTGACCGGTGGCGAACTGCGTTGAGTCCAGCGCCTGGAAGTGCAGGTTGGTTAACCCCAACTCGCTGGCCGACTGCGTCGCGCAGGCGATCGCCTCGGCGGAGATCTCAATCCCGGTGAGCTTCATCTCCGGGGTGGCGCAGTGCAGGCCAAAGCCGCCGACGCCGCAAAACAGATCCCACATGTGATTAACCGGCAACCCACGCACCCACTGGCGGGCGGTGGCGTACAGCTGGCTGGCGACGGTCGGGTTGGTCTGGAAGAAGCTCTTCGGGCGGATCCACAGCGGCACGTTGTTAAACCGCTCCGCCAGCGCCTGGGCCTCGGTGAGGAAGATCTCCTCCTCGCCCTCCATGATCGCCATATGCACCGGCTGAAGGTTCGCGGTGATGACCTTCAGCTGCGGCAGTTGCTCCTGCAGCCACGGCAGGGCCGCGCGCAGCTGGGGCAGCTTGGCGTCGGAGCGCAGGACGAAGCGCAGCATCATCCCGCCATCCAGCTGGCTTTCGGTGAGCAGAATGTACTTCAGCTCGCCGCGCTTGCGCTCCACGTTGTAAGGCGTGAGTCCTGCGCGGGCAATAAAGGGTTTCAGGGCGGCAAAGACCGGGGCAAACGAGGCCGGATAGAGCGGGCAGTCGGTCAGATCGACAGGGGTACCGTCGCGGTGCAGCATCCCGAGCAGCGGTTTTTCGACGCTGCCGCTGACCACCATTTTGGCTTTATTACGGAACGCCTGCTCCGGCCCGCTGACCGGCGCGCACCACTCCGCCACCGGCAGGCCAGACAGTAAAGTCTGCAGGTCGACCATTTTGGCGGAAAGTTGAGAAGAGACCGGCTGCTCTATCCACTGACAGGAGCGGCAGCGACCGGCGTCATAGAGTGCGCACTGCATAACGAAACCTTAATACGTCTGGGGGCAGCGATTATACACGTTATTGCAAACGGAAAAACCGTCGGCTGGCCGCGGGCACAAACAGCAGGCCGAGCACCAGAATATCGGGCAGCTTTTGCATCACCAGGGTATGGAAGATCTCGCGTTTTGACTCGCCGGGAATGCTGAACAGTTCGGGATAACCGTAGCCCAGCGAGGCGGCCCAAAGATAGACGGTGGCGATAACCTGAGTCAGTAGGTAGACGATCCGCGCCCAGTTACGCCCTTTCACCAGCGAAAAGGCGCAGAAGATTTCGATAAACACCAGCATCAGGCTGGCGAAAAAGACCAGCGTCAGGTTCCATGTCTGGACGCTGCGGTGAATAAACTCACCCATGCCGCGTACGCCCAGAGTATTGAAAATCATAAATACATCGAGGCAGCGGATCATAATAATGGCGAGCGCCGCCACCTGCACCAGAGCAGGAACATTCAGACGGGCATGTGACCGGCTTGTTTTAGTGAAAAATCCCAACGTGATGTCTTCCATGAAACGATGCCGCGTTAACGCGGCATCTCAATTACGCTTCTTTGCAGATTTTAGGAGCTTCAGCTGCGTCTTGCACGCTGGATATCGCGCTGACGCTGTTTTTCAGACCGCGCCATCAGATACCAGGCGATCAGGCCGATGATGCCGACCACGCCGAGAATGAGCGTCGCCAGGGCGTTAATCTCCGGGTTGACCCCCATGCGCACGCTGGAGAAGACCAGCATCGGTAGCGTGGTCGCCCCCGGGCCGGAGACAAAGCTGGCGATCACCAGGTCGTCGAGCGACAGGGTAAAGGCCAGCAGCCAGCCAGAGACCACCGCCGGCATGATCATGGGCAGGGTGATGATGAAGAACACCTTCAGCGGCGTCGCCCCGAGATCCATCGCCGCCTCCTCAATGGAGTGATCCAGCTCGCGCAGGCGCGAGGAGATGACCACCGCCACGTAGGCGGTACAGAAGGTGACGTGCGCCAGCCAGATGGTGAGCATGCCGCGATCCGACGGCCAGCCGATGGCGTGCCCCATCGCCACAAACAGCAGCAGCAGCGACAGGCCGGTGATCACGTCGGGCATCACCAGGGGCGCGGTGATCATAAAGGCAAATCCGTTGGCACCGCGGAAACGGCCAAAGCGCACCATCACCACCGCGGCGATGGTGCCGAGGATCGCCGCCATCGTCGCCGCACAGGCGGCAATGGTCAGGCTTAATCCCACCGCGCTCATCATCGCCTGGTCGTGGAACAGCTCGCCGTACCAGCGCGTGGACCAGCCTGCCCACACCGTCACCAGCTTGGAGCTGTTGAAGGAGTAGATCACCAGCATCAGCATCGGGGCATACAGGAAGGTAAAGCCGATCACCAGGATCAGGATCCGCCACGGCGAGCGCACTACCGGTAAATTGTTCATCCGTGATCTCCCATCTGTTTCTGCTGGTACTTGTGGAACCACATGATCGGCACGATCAGCAGCAGCAACATCACGATCGCCACCGCCGAGGCCACCGGCCAGTCGCGGTTATTGAAGAACTCCTGCCACAGCACGCGGCCAATCATGATGCTGTCCGGGCCGCCGAGCAGTTCCGGGATCACGAACTCCCCCACCGCCGGGATAAACACCAGCATCGATCCGGCAATAATCCCGCCTTTGGTCAGGGGCACGATGACGCTGAAGAAGGTTTTCAGCGGACGGGCACCGAGGTCCAGCGACGCCTCGACCAGCGAGTAGTCGATGCGCGTCAGGGCGGTGTAGATCGGCAGCACCATAAACGGCAGATAGGCGTACACGATGCCGATATAGACCGCGAGGTTGGTGTGCAGAATGGTCAGGGGCTGATCGATAACGCCCAGCCACATCAGGACGTTGTTCAGCACGCCGTTGTTTTTCAGGATCCCCATCCAGGCATAGACGCGGATCAGGAACGAGGTCCACGAGGGTAAAATCACCAGCAGCAGCAGGATATTACGCGTCGAGGGTTTGCTGTGCGCCACCGCCCAGGCCAGCGGGTAGGCCAGCAGCAGACAGCAGATCGTCGAGATGGCCGCCACCTGCAGGGACTGCAGGTAGGCCTCAAAATAGAGCGGATCGTCGGTCAGTTGCAGGAAGTTGCCGAGGTTGAGCATGATCGACAGCTGGCTGTCCCCCCACTCCACCAGATCGCTGTAGGGTGGGATGGCACGCGCCATCTCCGCCAGGCTGATTTTAAACACAATCAGGAACGGCAGCAGGAACAGCAGGATCAGCCACACGTAAGGCAGGGCGATCACCAGCTTGCGCCCGTGGGCCATCTGCATCCGCGTCAGCCAGCTGGTATCAATGCCCGCCGCTACGCGGGTCGCAGGTTCAGTTTTGCTCATCGCCGCTCCTTATACCGTCAGTACAACGCAGCTGTCCGCTTCCCAGCACAGGCGCACTTCGTCGCCCCAGGTCGGCAGCCCTTTGCGGTAGCGATAAGTGTTCTGTAGCTGGGCGCTGATCATCTGCCCGCTCTTGAGACGCACGTGATAGATGGAGAGATCGCCCAGATAGGCAATGTGCACCACCTCCCCCACCGCAAAGTTATAGCCGTCGGCGGGCGGTGCGTCGCAGAGGGTGATTTTCTCCGGACGCAGGGCCACGTACACCGGGACGTTATCCACCACTGAGTTGTCGGCGGCGACCTTCAGCGGGTGGATCAGCCCCGGCGAGTCGAGCACCAGTCCGTCCTCTTCACGCGCTTTCAGCAGCCCTTCGAAGACGTTCATGGAGCCGATAAATTCGGCGCTGTAGCGGGTGGTCGGGTGCTCGTAAATCTCTTCCGGCTCGCCAATCTGCACGAACTTGCCGCGGTTCATGATCGCGATGCGTCCGGCCATGGTCATCGCCTCTTCCTGGTCGTGGGTCACCATCACGCAGGTCGCGCCCACGCGCTCCAGAATATCCACCACTTCCAGCTGCATGCGGT
The DNA here is from genome assembly GCA_002360945.1 of Leclercia adecarboxylata. GTDB lineage: Bacteria > Pseudomonadota > Gammaproteobacteria > Enterobacterales > Enterobacteriaceae > Enterobacter > Enterobacter adecarboxylatus_B. The sequence goes on from DERO01000032.1 coordinate 105,411, forward strand.
CGCGCAGTTTTTTATCCAGCGCGCCCATAGGTTCATCCAGCAGCAGCAGCTTTGGCCGCTTCGCCAGGCTGCGGGCCAGGGCCACGCGCTGTCGCTGGCCGCCCGAGAGCTGATGCGGCTTACGCTTCGCAAATTCCTGCATATGCACCAGGCTCAGCATTTCGGCGACGCGGGCGGCGATCTCGGCTTTCGGCATTTTGTCCTGCTTCAGGCCGAAGGCGATGTTCTGCTCCACGGTCATGTGCGGGAAGAGTGCGTAAGACTGGAACATCATATTGATAGGACGCTGATACGGCGGTACCTGGGAGAGGTCAACACCGTCGAGCACAATCTGCCCGGCGCTGGGCTGTTCAAACCCGGCCAGCATGCGCAGCAACGTCGATTTCCCGCAGCCAGATGCGCCCAGCAGGGCAAAAATTTCGCCTTTGTAGATAGTCAGGCTGACATCATCCACGGCATTCTGACCATCGAAAGATTTGGTCAGGTTACGGATTTCCAGCAGCGGGGTCAGCGCTTTACGGGTTTTCGCCTGCGGGCGGGGGATCGCGTCGTTCACGGGGTGCTCTCCGGCATCAATCAAACTGGTGCAGGCGCACCAGAACGGTGCGCCTGTTGCCGGGGGCGCTAACGCTTGCCCGGCCTACGAGGAGCGGTTATTTACCGCTTTTCACTTTGGTCCACGCACGGGTACGGACGCGGTCGATTTTCGGCTCCTGGACGCTCAGGGTGAACATCTTGGCGCGCACGTCAGCCGGTGGGTAGATACCCGGATTGTCACGCACTTCGGCGCTCACCAGCGAGGTGGCCTCTTTGTTGCCGTTGGCGTAGAAGACGTGGTCAGAGATGTGAGCAATCACGTCCGGACGCAGCAGGTAGTTCAGGAACTGATAGGCTTCGTCTTTGTTTTTCGCATCAGCCGGCATCGCGAAGACGTCAAAGAAGGCCATCGCCCCCTCTTTCGGGATCGAGTAGGCGATATTCACGCCATTTTTGGCCTCTTTAGCGCGGTTCGCCGCCTGCCAGACGTCCCCTGCCCAGCCGATGGCGACGCAGATATCGCCGTTCGCCAGATCGTTGATGTACTGAGACGAGTGGAAGTAACGGATATTCGGACGCAGCTTCAGCAGCAGGTCGGTGGCCGGGCCGGTATAGTCATCCGCTTTGGTGCTGTTTGGATCTTTGCCGAGGTAGTTCAGGACGGTGGCAAACACCTCTTCCGGGGCATCGAGGAACGACACGCCGCAGCTTTTGAGCTTCTCGAGGTTCTCCGGCTTCAGTACCAGATCCCAGCTGTTCACCGGCGCATCGGCACCCAGCACCTGCTTCACTTTCTCAACGTTATAGCCGATGCCGGTGGTCGCCCACATGTACGGCATGGCGTACTTGTTGTCCGGATCGTGTTTGGCGATGAGCTTCAGCAGCTCGGGATCGAGGTTTTTCCAGCCCGGCAGTTTGCTCTTATCCAGCGGCTGGAACACGCCCGCAGAGAGCTGGCGTTCAAGGAAGCTGGCTGACGGCACGACCAGGTCGAAGCCGGTGCTGCCCGCCATCAGTTTGCCTTCCAGCACTTCGTTGGAATCGAAGACGTCGTAAACGACTTTAATACCGGTCTCTTTTTCGAAATTCGCCACGGTATCCGGGGCAATATAATCAGACCAGTTATAGATATGCAGCGTTTTTTGTTCCGCAGCAAGCGTGCCGGCAGAGACAGCCATCAGAGCACCTGCAACCAGACCCGATAACCATTTTTTATTTAAAGCGATCATAGCGGTAATCCTTCTGAAAGCGCGTTAACAAACGCGCTAAAAAATGAACACTCTTAGCCTATGCAAGAAACGTGCATAATTTATCACTCTGCCTGCAGCAGAAGATGTTACTCAGGTGGCAGTATCTGCTCGCATTTAACAGCATCGCAAGAATAAACTGTAGCTTGTCTCCGTAGCTATAGCTCAGATTAAAAAACGCCTTTTAACAATTTTTTATGCAGTAAATGTCTATGTGATAAGCCGAATTGGCGGGATGGCGGTGAATAATTCTTTAAAGAAAGGTTAAATGCAGCAGAAACGAGGGTGTTATGCAGCCGCCACGACAGCGACTGCCTAAAAGTCAGACAGCTTTAGTGCAGAAAATTGCCGGAAGATTCAGGCTGTTCAGCGCCCTCTTCGGCGTTGTACAACAGATGATGGGCGCTGGCTTCAAGCATCACCATGGAGATCTGCTCTTCGCTCTGCTGAATAAAAGCCGCGAACTGCGGGAAGGTCAGCCCGACGGCTGCGGATAAAGACTGGCAAACCACCAGCTTTGGCAGATTATCATCCTGTATATCGAGAAATGCCTTCACCGTCAAAGAACTGGCATTGATGGCGGATAAATCCGATGCTAACGCCAGCAATGCTGTGGGTTTGACCTCTGCCAGGGCGGAAAAAAGAATAACGTCGTTAATCAGATCGAGCTTGGCATCAAACACACCGTCAAAGTTTTGCATGTGCGGCAGGTGCAGCGCCTGGCAGGTGTCGCATTCAAAAAAGCTGACGCCCATGTTGTCGAGCCAGTGACGCAAGGTATCGAGTGTCGGTACTACAAGTGAATCCATAACGGTGGAACCTCTTAAAAAATAACAGTGCGTGGCAGGTCAGTTATCCGCCCGTTTTCAGGCAAAACTCCGGCGTGGCCTGGCGCTCTATCCAGCCGATCATCTTCCCGGCGATATCCATTCCGGTGGTTTTCTCAATGCCTTCCAGCCCCGGTGAGGCGTTGACTTCCATCACCAGCGGCCCGCGATCGGCACGTAAGATATCAACCCCGGCAATATCGAGCCCCAGCGTCTGCGCGGCCTTGAGTGCAATCTCCCGCTCGCGCGCGGTGATCTCGACCACCCGGGCAACGCCGCCCCGGTGCAGGTTGGAGCGAAAATCGCCCTCTTTGGCCTGGCGCTCGATGGCCGCAACCACTTCATCGCCTACTACCAGACAGCGAATGTCGCGCCCTTTCGCCTCCTGGATGTACTCCTGCACCAGAATGTGCGCATTCAGGCCGCGAAACGCATCGATCACGCTCTCTGCCGCCTGACGGGTTTCGGCCAGCACCACGCCAATCCCTTGGGTGCCTTCTACCAGCTTAACCACCAGCGGCGCACCGCCCACCATCTCTATCAGATCGCTGGTGTCGTCGGGGGAATGGGCAATACCGGTGATCGGCAGGTCGATCCCCTGACGGGCCAGCAGCTGCAAAGAGCGGAGTTTGTCCCGCGCCCGGGTAATGGCCACGGATTCATTCAGCGGATAACTGCCGAGCAGCTCAAACTGGCGCAGCGCGGCGGTGCCATAAAAGGTGATGGCCGAGCCAATGCGCGGGATAACCGCGTCAAAGTGCGGCAGCTGACGCCCTTTATAGTGAATGGAGGAGGCCGCCGGGCTGATATTCATATAGCAGGACAGCGGATCGAGGATTTCGACCTGATGGCCACGCTGCTCCGCCGCGTCACGCAGGCGTTTACACGAATAGAGCGTTCCATCCCGGGACAATATGGCAATTTTCACCCTGCACCTCTCAGACATAATCCGGTTAAAGCCTGCGTATCATACACGCAGGCAGGCGCAGGATGAATGGACTTATCGCGTCGCCCAGCCCTGTTTATGCAAATAGTCGAGAATAAACGGACGGTTTTCTTTGATGATGGTGCGCCGGATATGGTCGCTCCAGGTATCGCGGCGATATCTGTGCCAAGTTGTTCGTGGCGTTTTTGTCTGACTTGCTGGTGATCAAATTTCGTAATGAATCTGATTGCTGAATCATGGGTAACGAGCCAATGGCCTGACTCACGGGTTGTACTCTGTAGGATCCCTACTTTGTGACCACTGGTGAACATCTTGTAGCTAATCATTGCGTTCATTAGGTTGGTCTTTCCCGCTAGTGCAGGGAGGTGCATAACGATTTTCTTTTTACCTTTCTGTAACGAATCCGAGATCTGTTTCTGGAACGAGTAAAAACGCATCTGTTGCCAATATTATTTATTTAGACCGCAAAAATAACCTGTACTCTTTTTACTAATGTCATCATGACCACGACCTTCAACTGCTCTGTATAAAGGTGCATCTTTTGTTCCATAGTCAGTAAAATCAATCCCTAAGAAATCTGCATCTTTTCCCAAGTCTTCTGGGTTTTGCCTTGTCGTGAAAAGAACTACGTTAGGGTTCTCATTATCGTCTTTGCCTGCATCAGCTTTGAAGTAAGTAAGGCCATGTCGTACATTGCCATTATTTTTAGATATATATTTTGCTACTGCGTAACCCATATTATCATCAGTGTTTTTTACATCTACAATCAATGGGTCATGGCTTAGCGTAGTATTGTTAAAATCTGATTCCTCAAAGCACATTAAACTAACAATAAGTGCATCCGCTTTAACAGTGATGGATGAAAGCAGTGTCATTAAGAATACTAATTTCTTCATGTGACCTATCTCATAAATAATCCCAGCATACATTTTAACCTTTTACAGCATATTTCCGCTATGAAAATCTACTGTTAAACGATGATATTCAAAAAAGACCCAACCTTTCGGAAGGAGTTAAGGAGTTAAGGAGTTAAAGAGAGAAATTTATAAGGCCTTATACCATATCTAAGCAGTATCCAGAAACACTCATCCGAAAATGTTTATGGATACCCTTCTATAAAGGGCTATCCATGCGGAGGAGATAAACACCGCATCTTGTGTATGATCTTATTTATGCGATTTTTTCATGGTATGTCTTCTTGAAGATATCGAGCAGATTTTCTTACGAGTACGTCTTATCGACTTCCACTCTAGCCCCGCGCAATACTTTGATCATGCGTTCCTTGGTGAACTTGCCGAAGCGCTTCCACTGTTCAAGAACGAAGGAAGGATAGATCGCTGTTCGCTGTATTCCTGTCCCCAATAATCAGCGAGGTTATGTAACACCGTTGGGAAATCAGCATTGCCCGGTACATCAGGCCGGCTACCTTACCTTCAAGAATAGAGTTACAGAGGGGGGTATTAGATGCCGCGCATATGCCATGTGTCGTGATTGTGGTCAGCGTTAACCTTACCTACAGTATCCAAAACTGGAGGCCACACAAAGCGCATTTACCGCCTTGCTTGTCATACTGTTGATGTTTCCATGTTTGAAGTGATTTACGGATTAGCACAGCCATGATTATTACCTTTCATTGATGGCTGTATTTATGAGATTATAAATTCCTTACCCAACATTTATCAGGCAAAGAAGTTAGTTCAACATGAAAAAAGCAATAGTAGCTGGTTTAATTTTATCTGCATCGAGTTATGCGAATGCTGATTTTTCTATCAGTTGCAGAACGATAACACTGAAGCCACTTGCGATAACAATTAAAACAAATGATCGTAACGAATTCGTAGGATTCGAAGTTAACAATTTGAATTTGAATAGTGAACCCGAAGTGATAAAACAATTGAATGAAGAAATGCAACAAATTATTGAGTATTCGGCAAGTGTGACTCCAACTAAAACAAGTGAGTCAACAGATGAGTTGATACTGGATTATAATACCGTTACACGGACGTTTGATGGGACATACTTTCATAATGTTCAGTATGGAAAGGTTACTTCTTTTACTAAAGTAGCGATTTTTGATTGTAATCATAAAAATTAAATTGTGTAAAGTTACATATAATCACTATTAAAATTTAGTCCCGCTCTGTTGGTCGAAGGGGTGTATGTTGGATGACTGACGGAACGGGTTCTAATACTCAATATCAGGTTTAGGATTGCTTTTACGCCAGCTTTTCCAGAACCTGTACTCTTGTTCAATGTTTGAAGTCTTTGTGATAACACCCCAACCGGGATCAGGGATCCGGCTATCTCACAGGCTTTCATTTCCCTGATCCGCGCTTCTGCATCGAGCTTGCGTAACTTCGCCTGATCCATCGCCTTTTTGTTATCGACGGTTCGAAGCGGGGTAATGATGTTGGCAACAACCCATTCAGTAATCTCTTGTTCGCGAAACTTTCGCTTGTCAGAACACCAGCATGAATCCGCGCCCCGTTCGTTGATCCAGTTCGTGACCGATTTAATGTCGAATCCTTACCGCTTCGCGGTTGTGCTTTTAGTTGAGTATTCCAACGTAATTTTCTCTCTATGTTTTACGTAATCTTGTACTGGTATTTATGAGAAAAAATATTCGGGGAAATTCTTAACAATCGCGAAAGAAGTGAACAAAGTATTACATTATCACAGAAAATAATTTGATAGGTTCTGGCGATGAGTTACAGGACTGGAATTATTTTGCTATATACACGAAAAAGAACGAGCGGCTGAAACATCCCGATTTTCGTTCCGTTCGGGAGTACCTTTTTGATCGAAGCAGAACCCGACAACACCTTTTGTTTATCTTCATCACGCTAGGAATCGAGAATCATCATTGAAACAGTTGCCTGTAGATAAAAATCATATAAAAATGAATTACGATCCACACTGAGTTAATAATGATGCGTCCTAATATTCCAACACACCTTTATAAGTATAAAAGTTTTAGTGTTGACAGCTTAGATTTGCTTGTTAGTGATAAACTATATTTCGCTAACCCTAACAGCTTCAACGACCCTTTAGATTGTAACCCTTCAATTAGAGACAACATTCACGATGTTGACGTACTGAAAGATATTCTAAAGAGATTGATAATCGATAACACCAAAAAAGAATTAACTGAAGCAGCTTCAAAAATTAAATATACTGGGCCGCAAACACTTGAGAAGATTGAATCATTAGGCGAACGCGAAGCAGCGCAAGTATTGTCAGGTATCGATGATTTCTTGTTGATCTTTGATGACGATATAGTTTTCGTGCTTAATGATATGCTAGATCTAATAAAAAAAAATCTAATGACTAATTATACGAGCGGTGTTCTTTCATTAGCGCAAAATTATGATTGCCCGTTGATGTGGTCGCATTATGCAGATCAACATAAAGGGTTCTGTATTGGGTACGATGTATCTGATAATGGTTTTTATGATATTCATGCTTTGAACTATGAAGGTTCTCGTTTTATCACGACACAACAAATTTACGATATGTTGTTTGGTTCAACCGAATCAATTAGGAAAAGCGCGAAGAAAGCAATTGATGAAGTTGTGTTATTGAGCAAAGCCCCGCAATGGAGTTATGAAAAAGAACATCGTGTGATCCTTGAGCAAGGATTACGAGATAATCCGTTTAGGCTAAGTGATGTTACTTTCGGTTTACGGTTCAAAGATTCTGCAAAATACTCTGTGATGCAAGCTTTATCAGGTAGAGGTGGGGATTTAGAATTTTTCGAGATGATGTTAAGTAATGATTCTTTTGAACTGGGAAGGATACCCCTGTCGCTAGAAGATATGACAGTGCGCCATTTTCCAAAAAATAATTACCTGGCGTATCAAGATTTCATGAATCTCTCAAATACTCCCAACTCTTAAATTCTATTAGGTGGTTCTGAGGCGGCGAGAACATCACCGCCTTGAATGTTTAGCGTGTAAATAAATTACAAGTAAAATTCCTTCACTCACTTTTAATTCTAATATACTCATCCTTATCCATCACTACCGATAAAATTACCCATCTCAAAATCCTCCACCAAAAATACGCCACTTCAACACTTTGCGATGTATCATCATCTAGCATACCATGAGCAACAGTATTTCTTAAGTTAGGGCCATTTGGATTAGTTAATAGCATTTTCAATTCAAAAAGAAAATCCTCATCAAATATATCTTTGGCGCTATCTTTGCTTAATAAAGTATTGATTGACACCTCAGTACTTTTGGCATTTCTTTCGATAATCGCTGTGTAATCTCCAAAATCATATAGAATTTTTCTTATAGTATCTTCGATAAGAGGGGCAAGTAGATGAACTGAAGTAGCATAATCTCCTTCTAATCCAAACATCAACGCTCTAGAAAAAAGCATTTTTTTATTCGGAGCGATAAATGCGCATTCAGTACATATTCTTTTTATAAAGCCAAAATCTATATAATGTTGTTCAATAATCTTGTCTAGAGCAGGGATTATGAAAGCTTTTACTTTATATGAAATCTCATATGAAAACTCTGACGTAAGTGGGATTATTATTTTTTCGAGATTATCTGGGTCTACATCATCAATATCGACTCCCATTGAAGAACCTACAATCCTACCCTCAGCATCTATAACGGTATTACCAAACATGTGACTTATTGGATGACGCTTTATGCTATCAACGCATCTTTCAACTAATTTTCTTTTGCTAACATTATTCGTTACGAAACAAAAATAAACTAAAGCTACTAATATGTTAGGTTTATCAATAACATGACTGATTGCTTTGTTAACTTCATCAGAAATATCAAAAGGATCAGACTTGATTATCACCATCGATTCTGACGCGATCTTGCCTTCATGTCGTATTTTGGCCTTTAACCTTTCAATTTCATTTGCAACGCCAAATTTTTCTCTTATTAATACTTTAGTTGATTGATAAAGTTTTAGAGCATTTTTATAAGAACTTATGGCAATTAATCCTACATTTTTCTCGCCTTCTTCGTTGTAAACTCTTGCTTGGGCAATGTTTACTAACTGGCATCTATGGTCGCCATCTCCATTGTAAAGATCATTCTTATATCTTTCATACAAAATGTCCAAACATATTAATGCATCACGATAATTGCTTTTTTCTTTAAACTTAATTATTTTTTTACGTATTTTTTTATTGATTATTTCAAAAAATTCCGTACCAATACCGGTTTTAGTGATGAACGAAGCCATCTCGCAAAATAAAAACTCATCCGTAGTATTGAAAAAGTAATCCAAAACTTTATTTTCTACTTCAATCGAAAAAACATCATCTTCATGAGTTTTAGGCAGACGTAAACACCTTTGAAAACTATCTCTAACCAAAGAATACCAATTATCTGCGCTTATTGTAAATGATGAATATATCCTTCTGGCCTCATAGGCGAAATTTATATTTCTTCCATTTTTATATAGCCATAAAAAATCCAACAATCGTGCTCGCAATGGTAGAATGGTTATTTTTGATGTAATATCCTCAATCAAAATCAAATCGTCCGAATGGATGATTTCAGAAAATACCTTATTACTCTCTCTATCTATATATGTAGCATTCCTCTTGTGTAAGTCAATTTTAGCATTAAGTACTTTTGCAAAGAAATCGATTGTAGATTCGCGTTCTACGGCGAAATTATTATATGCGTGTAATCTTAAACTATACCCATCAAAAGTATTCACTTTAGAAGTGTTGATAATCTGTATTACTTGTTCAATAACATCTTCATTAATTTTACGTTGCATATATTTTTGTAACTTGAAAGTTTTTAATTTCCAACATTATAAGATCGGCTTCACTAGTGAGGAAGTTAAATATAAATTTCGCTCGCTATTATGAGAGCTATTCCACTTTAGTGAACACTGATGGAAACGTAATCGACTTTGTGAGGTTCGAGATCGTTCACGGCCTGTCAATCAAGCGGCATCAGGGCATCGAAGGCGGTGATGATCTCACCGCCTCAGAAAGTTTAGCGTGTAGCCCATCCTTGTTTATGGAGGTAGTCCAGAATGAACGGACGACTCTCTTTGATGATCGTTCGACGAATATGATCAGTCCATGTATCGCGACGGTTGTTCGTTGCGCGTGTCATATAGTATTCGGCTAGTTGTTCATCGTACTCGTGTAGCAGTTCCATGTTCACTGGTTGATAGCTGTTTTCATGCACTACCAGATCAGCGGGTAAACGTGGTTTTGTAACTTCTTCATATTGGGGTATTGACTTGTTAGGCCAGCCGAGGCACAGGCCAAACAGCGGCAGTACGTGCTTTGGCAGCTGCAGCAGTTCGGTCACCGCCTCAATACTGTTACGGATACCGCCGATATAGACGCCACCCAGCCCCAGCGACTCCGCCGCCGTCATGGCATTTTGCGCCAGCATCGCGGTATCCACCACCCCGAGCAGCAACTGCTCTGCCAGGCCAAGCTGCGCCTCAGGGCAAATTTGCAGATGGCGGTTAAAGTCGGCGCAGAAGACCCAGAACTCCGCCGCCTGAGCGACGTGCTGTTGTCCACCGGTGAGGGTTACCAGCTGTTCACGCATCGCGGGGTCGGTAATGCGAATAATGGAGCTGCACTGCAGGAAGCTGGAGCTGGAGGTCCCCTGCGCAGCGGCAATAATGGCCTCGCGCTGGGCATCGCTGATGGGTTCCTGAGTAAAATGGCGGATGGAGCGGTGGGAACGTAGCAGATCAATCACTGGCGTCATCTTGTCTCTCTTTTCGGGCGTTACTGACATTTCGCCAGTATAGGCAAAGAAAAGGAGGCTGTAATTGGCTAAACATAGCCTGAAGATATCAATGCAACAGGCAGAACCTGCTTTTCATTACCGATAGTTATCGGCAATATAGCGTTATTCGCCGTCTGGCTTAGTTTCAGGAGAAAGAACATGTTTGCAGTAATTTTTGGACGTCCGGGTTGCCCTTACTGTGTGCGCGCAAAAGATCTGGCTGAAAAACTGACCGCCGAGCGTGACGATTTTAACTATCGCTACGTGGACATTCATGCCGAAGGCATCAGCAAAGCCGATCTGGAAAAAACCGTCGGTAAACCGGTTGAAACCGTTCCGCAGATTTTCCTCGACCAGAACCACATCGGCGGCTTTACCGATTTTGAAGCCTACGCCAAAGAGCACCTGAGGCTGTTCGCTGCCCAGTAAGCCTTTTACGCCCTCACGCTGAGGGCGTTTTTAATCTCTCGCGACGGTTCTCGAGCGCGCGGCGCACAAACAGAAAGAACAGCGCACCTAACGCACACCAGAAGACCCCACTTAACAGCCAGGCCATCTCCTGCACAATCGTGCGTGACGGGATAAATACCAGACGCATCACGACCAGGCAGACCGGCGCGGCGAGAATTGCCCCTATCAACGGCCTGATCACCTCTCCGCCACGGGAGAAGAAGCTGGCTGCGATACCCGGTAAGGTGAAGAACAGTAATCCCAGCCCAGGATAGCCTGCGGAAATAAACGCTCCCCTCACCTTAAACGTCAGACAGACGCAAACCGCGGTGAACAGTAAAAAGCAGCAAGCCACTCCAAACCAGTTACGTTTAATATTCACTCTATCCCCCTGCCAGTGTGGGCAAATAATTTTTTCGTCCGGTGGACGCCAATTAGTTGAGTCACCCGGCATTCCTTGCCAAAATCAGCACGTCATTACGTCGTCGCTATCAAAAGGTGATATCTGTTAAAAATTAACTAATAGTTTGATATTACTTTGTGGGATATATTATACTGCGCGATCAAGAGTGTTACTCCTTCTCTTACAGTGCAAAACAGTAGCCTAAATATCCCACCCATTCAACCACTTACTGGTAAACGAAAAGTTATCCTCCGTGAACATAAACGTCGCAGAATTGTTAAACGGGAATTACATCCTGTTATTATTTGTGGTACTGGCTCTGGGTCTTTGCCTGGGTAAATTACGTCTCGGGTCGATCCAACTCGGTAATTCTATTGGCGTTTTAGTCGTTTCGTTATTATTAGGCCAGCAGCATTTCAGCATTAACACCGACGCCCTGAATCTGGGCTTTATGCTGTTTATTTTTTGTGTCGGCGTCGAAGCTGGGCCCAACTTTTTTTCTATTTTCTTCCGCGACGGCAAAAATTATCTGATGCTGGCGCTGGTGATGGTCGGCAGCGCCCTGCTTATCGCACTGGGTTTAGGCAAACTGTTTGGCTGGGATATCGGCCTGACGGCGGGGATGCTGGCCGGCTCGATGACCTCCACGCCGGTGCTGGTGGGTGCCGGCGATACGCTGCGCCATCTCGGGCTGGATAACGCCCAGCTGTCGCAGGCGCTGGATCACCTCAGCCTTGGCTACGCCCTGACCTATCTGATTGGCCTGGTGAGCCTGATTGTCGGCGCACGCTATCTGCCGAAACTGCAGCATCAGGATCTGCAGACCAGCGCCCAGCAGATCGCCCGCGAGCGCGGTCTGGACACCGACAGTAAACGCAAAGTTTATCTGCCGGTGATCCGCGCCTACCGCGTGGGCCCGGAGCTGGTGGCCTGGGCGGACGGTAAAAATCTGCGCGAGCTGGGCATCTATCGCCAGACCGGCTGCTATATCGAACGTATTCGCCGTAACGGCATTCTGGCGAACCCGGACGGCGATGCGGTGTTGCAGATGGGCGATGATATTGCGCTGGTGGGTTATCCGGATGCGCACGCCCGTCTCGACCCGAGCTTCCGTAACGGTAAAGAGGTGTTCGACCGCGACCTGCTCGACATGCGCATCGTCACCGAAGAGATCGTGGTCAAAAACCACAATGCCGTGGGCCGTCGCCTGGCGCAGCTCAAGCTGACCGATCATGGGTGCTTCCTCAACCGGGTGATCCGCAGCCAGATTGAGATGCCTATCGATGACAATATCGTCCTGAACAAGGGCGATGTACTGCAGGTGAGCGGCGACACGCGCCGCGTGAAGACCGTCGCCGACCGCATCGGCTTTATCTCCATTCACAGCCAGGTAACCGACCTGCTGGCGTTCTGCGCCTTCTTTATCGTCGGCCTGATGATCGGGATGATCACCTTCCAGTTCAGCAACTTTAGCTTCGGCATCGGCAACGCCGCCGGTCTGCTGTTCGCCGGGATCATGCTCGGCTTCCTGCGAGCCAACCACCCGACCTTCGGCTATATCCCACAGGGCGCGCTGAACATGGTGAAAGAGTTTGGCCTGATGGTGTTTATGGCAGGCGTGGGCTTAAGCGCGGGCAGCGGCATTGGCCATAGCCTGGGCGCGGTGGGCTGGCAGATGCTGGTCGCCGGGTTGATCGTCAGCCTGGTACCGGTGGTGATCTGTTTCCTGTTCGGTGCCTACGTGCTGCGCATGAACCGCGCCATGCTGTTTGGCGCGATGATGGGGGCCCGTACCTGCGCGCCCGCGATGGAAATCATCAGCGATACCGCACGCAGCAACATCCCGGCGCTGGGCTATGCGGGCACCTATGCCATCGCTAACGTGCTGTTAACCCTTGCGGGGACCTTGATCATCATCATCTGGCCGGGGCTGGGGTAAGGGAGAAATTTGCGCAAGGGCGAAAAAAATTCGCTTTGTGCCGAACTTTTCTGTCAGACGTCAGTCATAACTATTGCCACTGCTTTTCTTTGATGTCCCCAATTTGTGGAGCCCATCAACCCCGCCGTTTTGGTTCAAGGTTGATGGGTTTTTTGTTGGGTGAAATTCAGGAAAGAAATCAAGCCTGCCCGTTCCCACCCTTCCCCCAATAAGGTGTTACGCTTAATACCTGAGACCAACATCCCCCGAGCCCAAGGAGCACTAATGCTCGCGTTGTACAACACCCTAATCGTGCTTTTAACCGTTGCCGCCATGGAGTTAGTCGCCGCCCTTGCGCATAAGTACATCATGCACGGCTGGGGTTGGGGATGGCATGAATCGCATCACGAGTCGCGCACCCGCTGGTTTGAGGTTAACGATCTCTACGCGGTGGTGTTCGCCGTGCTGGCGATTGTGCTGATTGCGCTGGGGACCTGGGGCCTGTGGCCGCTACAGTGGATAGGTGCCGGGATGACGGCTTACGGCGCACTCTACTTTATGGTGCACGACGGGCTGGTGCATCAGCGCTGGCCGTTCCGCTATATCCCGCGCCGGGGATACCTCAAGCGCCTGTATCTGGCGCACCGTCTGCACCACGCGGTGCGGGGCAAAGAGGAGTGCGTCTCCTTTGGTTTTCTGTATGCGCCGCCGATTGAAAAGTTGCAGGCCACGCTACGCCAGCGTAAGGCGCGTCGTGGAGCTAGCGCGGACGCTGCCAGAGCCCGGCCGGACGTGGGGCCGGCGTCGCAAAACGAGAAGTGAGCGCCAGCCCGGCGCCTTTCAACAATAATCCCGATTTCTCAAACGCGCTGGTTCCCTGGCGTGTATCCCAGGCGCGGAAGCCCGCCGCGCTGACCTTAATACCAATCTCACGGTACACCCCATGCGCCGAGGCAATCGCCCAGGCGGATCGCAGCGGCAGCCCGGCCAGCCCCGCCCGGGCAGAGGCGTAATAGGGTTCGGCTTCAGCCACCAGGCGGTATGCCAGCTTTGCCAGCTGCGGGCGCAACTCAGCGCTTTCGAGCGCATCAGCCGGGATACCCTCCTCCGCCAGCCACTGGGCCGGCAAATAACAGCGGCCCACCCGGGCATCCTCGACGATATCCCTGGCGATGTTGGTCAGCTGAAACGCCAGGCCTAAATCACAGGCGCGATCGAGCACGGCTTCATCGCGTACCCCCATCACCCGGGCCATCATTAACCCCACCACCCCCGCTACGCGATAGCAGTATTTCAGGGTGTCCTCGAAGGTCTCGTAATGGGTCTCGCGTACGTCCATGGCAAAGCCGTCAAGATGATCGTAAGCCAGCTCGAGCGGGATGTTGTGGCCCAGGGCCACCTCCTGAAAGGCGGCGAAAGCGGGTTCACTCATCTCGCCCCCCTCCCACGCGCGCAGGGTCTGGTTTTTGAGCATCGCCAGGCGCTGTTCTGCCTGGGCGCTGTCCACGGACGTGACGTTAAATCCCAGCTCCTGGCCGTCGATCACGTCGTCGCAGTAGCGGCACCAGGCATAGAGCATCAGCACGCTACGCCGGGTCAATGGATCGAAGAGCTTCGCCGCGGTGGCAAAGCTTTTCGATCCCACCGCGATGGTGTCGGTCGCGTGATCCATCAGGGTAGTGTTCATCGGGAAAGCGCCTCCAGCATCAGCCCTGCGGTGGCTTTGGCCGAGCCGATCACCCCGGGAATACCGGCACCCGGATGGGTACCCGCCCCGACGAGGTAAAGGTTGGGGATCCGGCTGTCGCGATTGTGCGGCCGGAACCAGGCACTCTGGCGCAGGATGGGTTCGACAGAAAAAGCGGAGCCCAGATGAGCCCCCAGCTGGTCGCGAAAATCGAAGGGGGTGAAGATGCGGTGGGTCACCAGCTGGCTGCGCAGCCCCGGCATGTAGTGGGCTTCAAGATAAGCAAAAATCCGGTCGCGCAGGCGCGGACCTTCAATGTTCCAGTCGAGATCCGCAGTGCCTAAGTGAGGGACCGGGGCTAACACGTAATAGCTGCCGCAGCCCGGCGGCGCCAGGGAGGGATCGGTGACGCAGGGGGCGTGCAGGTAGAGCGAAAAATCGTCCGCCAGCGCGTTTTTATTAAAGATGTCATCGATGAGTTCTTTATAGCGCGGCCCGAAACAGACGGTATGGTGCGCCAGATCGTGCTGCTTGTTCAGACCAAAATAGAGCACAAACAGGGAATTACTCATGCGCTTACGCTTGAGCGATGCCGCCTGCGCGGCCCCCGCCGGATGATGCCCCAGCAGCTTCTCATAGGTATGCACCACGTCGGCGTTGGAGGCCACCGCCGCAGTCGGAACGATCTGCCCGTCTTTCAGCTCCACGGCGCGAATGTGCTCCCCCTCGGTCACCAGCCGGGTGACTTCGGCATTCAGCTGCAGCTCGCCGCCGAGGTCCTGATAGAGCTTCACCAGCCCCTGCACCAGAGCCCCGGTCCCGCCCCGGGCAAACCAGACGCCCCACTCACGCTCAAGGGCGTGGATCAGGGTGTAAATGGACGAGGTGGCAAAGGGATTGCCCCCCACCAGCAGGGAATGAAAGGAGAAGGCCTGGCGCAGCTGTTCATTATCGATAAAGCGCGAGACCATGCCGTAGACGCTGCGCCAGGCCTGCAGGCGGGTGAGCTGCGGCGCGGCGCGGAGCATATCGCGAAAAGAGAGGAACGGCACCGTGCCGAGTTTGAGATACCCCTCGTTAAACACCTCCCGCGAGTAGGCGTGAAACTTGCGGTAACCCTCCACGTCGCGCGGGTTAAAACGTCTTATCTGCTCTTCCAGCCGGGTCTGCACATTGTTGTAATCAAACACCTCGCCCGTCTCCCAGCACAGGCGATAGAACGGCGTCACCGGCAGCAGTTCGACGTAATCCGCCATCCGCTTTCCGGCGAGGGTAAACAGCTCTTCGATGGCGCTGGGATCGGTGATCACCGTCGGCCCGGCGTCAAAGGTGAACCCTTTATCCTGATAAACGTACGCGCGCCCGCCGGGCTTGTCCCGCTGCTCCAGCAGAAGTGTGGCAATACCCTGCGCCTGAAGCCGAATGGCCAGGGCTAATCCGCCAAAACCGGCGCCAATAATCACTGTTTTATTCATGGTGAAACGCTCGCATCCGGGGAGTGAGTTTCAGTATGGCGAGCATCGCTTCGCCGACGGGAACGGGGGGCTTACCTGCCAGGATCCGCGCTTTATCGGCCAGGGTCAGCTGTCCGGCGTAAAAGCGGGCAATCAGCCCTTCGTTAAGAGAGTAAAAACGCTGCATCACCTGCCAGCGTTTATCGGCATCACCGGCCAGGAACAGCATGCGGTTCAGGGCGCGGAAAAAACGCTGCGCATGCCACTGGTGGCGGGCATAGCGATGAATCACGGAAAAGATCGCCGCCGCGCTGATGTCCGCGGTTCCGGCAATTGCGTCGGCCAGCGCCACCGCGTGCGGCAGCGAATAGCCGGTGGTGGCATGAAACAGCCCGGCGCGCAGGCCGCTGCACGGCTGCTGTTCCCGCGCCTGCCAGTACGCCGGGAAATCGCCTCCCAGCATAATCGGCAGATGGCCCAGCTCTTCACGCATCAGGCTCTCAAGGCACCAGCCCTGCTGGCGGGCATAGTCAGCAATGTGTTGCCGCGCGGCGCTGAGATGTAGTTCGGCGGCGTCAATGTAGTGGGTATCTTCGATCAGCAGTTCGGTTGCGGAAAGCGGGAGAGTATAGACAAAACGGTACCCGCCCTGCTGATTGACCGTGGCATCCATCAGTATCGGCCGGGTCAGGCCATGCGGTTGGCGCAGACGCCACTCCTGGCCGAGAAATGACTGGCTGCCGGTGTTAAGGTGCCTGTCCGGCATATAGCCCCGACCGTCGATCGTCGCCCGGGCCCGGAGCGTTGTGCCATCGGCGAGCGTCACCGTCTCCGGGGTGAGTTCGGTGATGACGGCGTGGGTGTGCAGATTCACGCCAGCGGCGTCGGTCAGCACGGTGGCAAACCGCGCGGAGGTGATGCTGAGATAGTCCCCGGCAAGGGTGCGGTTCAGATCGGGAAAGCGGACGTCGTACCCCTGCCAGCGGTGCGCAATCAGGGGGGCAATCCACTGGTGCTGCTCAGGCGTAATGTCGCCCTCATGAAACGACCAGGTGTGATTACCGCCAGGCCTGCCGTCGGCTTCGAGAAGCAGCACCCGCAGCTCCGGGCGCTGTTGCCACAGCCGCAGCGCGGTCAGGCCGTTTGCCAGCCCACCGCCCGCCAGAATGATATCCCACTCGTGTGCCATCAGGTTTGCGCCACCAGCGTAGCCTGACGCAGTTGCGCCAGGTTGGCGCTCCCGGTGCAGAAACAGGCGACGCGCAGCTGGTCGATGATCACCTGAAAATGGTCAATAACGGCTTCACTGGAGAGTAACGCGCTTTGCAGCACCCCGGCCGCCTGCCCTACCAGGCTTGCGCCTAAGCGGATCGCTTTCGCCACCTCAATGCCGTTGGCGATCCCGCCCGAGGCCACCAGCGGCATGTCGGGCAGCGCCTGATGCAGATCCTGGAGTGCCGTGGCGGTGGGGATCCCCCAGTCGGCAAAGGCCATCGCCACCGCCCGGTCGTGCGCGGTGACGGCGCGTTCGCCCTCTACCGCCGCCCAGCTGGTGCCACCGGCACCGGCGACATCCAGCATCGCCACCCCCGCCGCCGCCAGTTGACGGGCAACCGGTACCGAAATCCCGTTGCCCACCTCTTTAACCACCACCGGCACGTGCAGCGCCTCGACGGTCTGATGAATGGCGTCGATAACCCCGCACCAGTTGCGATCCCCGCCGTGCTGCAGCGCCTCCTGCAGCGGGTTAAGGTGGATAATCAGCGCATCTGCCGCGAGCGTCTCCACGGCCCGTCTGGCATAGTCGAGGCCCTGCTGTCCTGCGATTTGCGCGGCACCGAGGTTGGCCATCAGCACTACGTCAGGGGCAAAGGATCGCAGTTCGCCCGTCAGGCCATAATTCGCCTCGCTCTCCAGCGCCACGCGCTGGGATCCCACCCCCATCGCCAGCCCCAGCGCCTGCGCGGCAAGGGCCAGATGCTGATTGATCTGGCTCGCCCGTCGGGTGCCGCCGGTCATGGAGCTGATCAGCAGCGGCGCGTTCAGGGTACGGCCAAACAGCCTGGTGGTGAGATCGATATCATCAAGATGCAGTTCGGGAAGGGCACAGTGCCCGAAGCGCCATTTTTCAAAGCCGTTGGTACACTTTTTTGCGCCGGGCGCGCCGTTCAGTACGATATCGAGATGATCGCTTTTACGTTGCGACAGGCTGCTCATTGACACTCCGACAGGGATAACGACAGGCTCTGACTGATAAGCGTCAGCTGTTTTTCAAACCAGGCGTGAACATAGTAGCGGGCGGTGTTGCCCGGCTGACAGGCGGTCGCGATATGCTGGTCGGCACTGCGCACATGCTCGCGCAGCCGCAGGAACACGCTTTCTGCCCCGAGCACTGCGACCAGCGTCGATTTATCTTTATCCTGATGGGGATCTTTGCCGTTAGCCGTTGAGCCGTCCGTCAGGTCATCAATCAGCTGGAAGGCCTGACCGAGCTCGCGGGCAAAAAAGCGCAGACGTTCGCTCACCTGAGGTGGCGCGTCGGCCGCGATAGCCGCCAGCTGCAGGGTGGCGTTGAACAGGCTGCTGGTTTTCAGCTCGTTGGTTAGCAGGATCTCATCAGCATTCCGGCTCTGCCGGGCGCCATTCAGATCGCGAAATTGCCCCTGCACCAGTCCCATATGCCCCACCGAGGCCGACAGCTCAGCCATCGCCCGCGCTTTTGCCTCGTGCGTCAGCGAAGGCGCACGTGAAATCACGCAAAACGCGTGGCTCAGCAGCGCCACCGCCGCCAGTATCGCGACGTTTTCGCCATACTGATAGTGAACCGTCGGGCGCCCCCGTCTGAGCATGGCATTGTCCATGCAGGGCATGTCATCGAGGATCAGGGAGGCAACGTGGACCATCTCAATGGCGCAGGCCAGATCCAGAATGCCGGTCTGCTCGGTTTTATAGCCCATATCCGTCGCTGCCAGCAGCAGCAACAGAGGGCGCATTCGCTTGCCGGCAACAAGGGTGGATTCGCGCATGGCCGCATAGACCTGGCCCTCCTGCTCTCCTTCGGGCAAGAGTTGTTCCAGACGCCGTTCAAACGCAGACAGCAGCATTTTTACATCATCTTCATGACTAAGGGTCATAGGGGCTTCCCCGGTGTTAGGTGGCGACGTCCGCAGAAGGGGTAAAACGCTTGCCGCAGGGTAGATTTACAAAGCGTAGCGTATCCTTCTGCGTTTTGTTGCTCGCCTGCAAAGGGGAAACTCGATATGGATTTTATTTATTTTGAAATCAATGAGATATATTTTAACGCGTGAAGTAAATTGCACAGAAATTTACATTTGTAGAGATTTTCAGGAACCCCTCCTCCTTTACGATCCCTCCCTCTCTTCTTCTTTGCCAAACGCCAGTCGTAGCGCGTACTGACGAATATCCTGAGGCCAACTCCCGATACAGGCCGTAAAAGCCGCCTCATCATCGGCAAAAAGCGCGCGCAGGCTGGCCTCGTAGTCAGGCAGATCCCCCGCCATCTCGTACATAAAGTGGTAGGCGCGATCGTGACGCTGGCGCTTGTTATCCGCCGGTTCAGCGGTTTTTCTGGCCTGATCGATCAGCCTACGCAAGGTAGCGGAAGCGCCGCCGGGCTGGGCGGCTAACCACGCCCAGTGGCGCGGGAGCAACGTTACCTCTTTTGCCGAGACGCCGAGCTTTGGCCGTCCGCGGGATTTTACGACGCGGGTCTCCGCCAATTCCGGGTAGACCGCCAGAACATCGGCAATATCGCCGTTAACAGGAATATCGAGCCGTTTCCCACTACGATCGTTAAAAATGAAAACGCTTTCACGCTGAATGTTAACGGATTGGATCTGCTGTAACAGTTCGCTCAGTGTGCCGTGGGCGATCTGCCGCTGCTGAGAAAAAGCGGTAAGGGTGATATTCGTCATGCGATTACCTTTTTACCCGGATAAAAAAAGAAGAGTCTTTAGTGAGCCGCTTCCTGTTAATTATATCCGGGTAAAACAGATCCCTTCCCCTGGATACCCCACCAGATTTGGATATTGACGCCTCGTCTCAACATGTTAACTTTCCTGCGATTTTTCTCATGGATGGTCCCCAAAAAAGAACCAACCAAAATGAACTTACGGATGAATATGTCACGACACTCTTTAACCCTGCGTAGCTTTCTGGTTCTGGCATTAATTCTTGGGTTAAGTGGCTGCTCCGTTCGTTACGATAAAAACGGCAAGATTCTCTTTAATACCGATCTGGCGAGCGTGCTGGGCAACGAAGTTGGACAGTTCACCCTGGCGGATGGCTCGACCGGCGCATTGCGCGAGCTGAACGGTCGCTACAGCCTGAAGTGGAGCAATCTGATGATTGAGCGCCCAATCGAGGGCGTCAGCTGGGCGCGGATCGTCAATCAATACCACATCGAAGGGCATACCCTGCTGCTGCTGAAAGTGGCGACCCCCTCCTGCCCGGCGCAGTATCGCCTGGTCGATCTGCAAAACACCCGCTCCCAGGAGTGGGCCTTCACTGGCGTATGCGATACCGGGCCAGAAATTGCCCCCAGCGCGGACAAACTGCAGCTGAACTTCCCTACCGGCAATCGTATCGAACAGTTTAACTGGCAGCATGGTGAGGTTTACCACCGTCGTCTCCCGGTTCAGCAACAAAAGGCGGTCGTGAGCAGCAGCAACGAGAAAGCCAAAGCGTCCCGTAAAACCCACGCGCAGCCCGTGGCGAAGCCAGCAAAACGTACCCCGGCCAAAGCGGCGGATCCGCTGCCGCCTAAAGTGGCCCAGCCCGAGCTGGACAACTCCCTGCCGACGGAGATCTATGCCCCGACCAAAACCCGTCAGACCAGCCTGGAGCTGAAGTCATGACCGAACAGGCTCAGAAACAGCCATGGGTGCAGAACGGCATCAAACGATCGGTGCTCCCCGCCTGGCAAAACTGGCTGGTGACGGGCATAACCCTTACCTATCTCATTTGTGAACTGGCGTTTAACTCTCGCCTGCTGGACCTGGTTGGCAGCGTATCGACGGCCGAAGAAGTGCACAATATGGAACGCTACGGGCGGACCTTAACCGCCATCGCGGCGGCGCTACTGGTGTTACAGTTCTCGCTAATCGGCCTTGTCCGGCTGAAGAAAAGAGGCACTCATCTTACGGCTAAAACCAGCACCGGCGCGGTACTGCTGCTGTGCCTTATCGCCGGCACCCTTACGTGGCATGCGGTCGAATGGGTGATTGAACGCCAAGTGTCGAAGAGCACGGGCGAGTTTCGTCAGATGTCCCTGCTGGCGCAGCTCTACCAGCATGCGTTAATTGAAGGCCAGCAGACGCTGGAGGGGATCCCGCTGGACAGCGCCGGCGGGCAGGTGCAAACCTGGACCAGCCCGTCCGGGAAAGCGTTTCTGGCGACGTTACCGATCCTGTTAAGCGCTTCCGATCGCTACCGTAAACTGCTGGAAAGCGGTACAGAGCAGAATTTACGCGACAACATCAGCGCGCGTGAAGGCGGCCTGCTGGGCTACTACAAAGCCTGGCTCCAGGCACGCGAAGAGGTGCATAAGCAGTATGTTGCCTATTACAACGATGAGATGGATATCAGCGAAACGGTGCGGCTTGAGCAGGCCAAAGCCTGGCAACGCTATGAGCGTTCCTTAGAGGCGAAGCGCCTGAAAACCTGGAACGTCCCGCGACGTTATTACGCCACCGTGCGCAAACAGGTTCGCGGCCAGGGCGTTCCGGTCAGCAATGACTGGTCGCCGTCAGATCGTTCCGGTTTCAATGCTGCAGTGGCAAAAGCCGCCAGACAGAAGTACCTCGCCCAGCGCACCGTGGTCTACAAAGGCGTGACCCTTCCCAAGCGGCTCGACTGGGGCGTCTTTTTCCGCCTGAACGTGGTGCAGAAAGAGTTACGCGAAACGCTGCTGCTGCCGGTCAATACGCTTGTTCGGGAGGAGTACCCGTTAACCGACAAGTTAAAAAGTTTCGCCCTTGAGCTACATACGCCCCATCTTGACGAGGCGGTGAAACGACAATTACCTGAACTGCGCGCGGCGGGATCAAGCTATAGCGCGGGTGGGATCAATGAAAAGCTGGGTAAAGATGCCGCTCGTGCGGTGATTGTGCCGCCCATTGCGCTGATTTTCTCTCTTGCGGGGGCGCTTACGCATCTGGCAAAACTGCTCTATTTGCTTCTCGTGCCCCTGACGGCGGCGATTTTAACCCGTCGTGTCTCGCGCCCGGTGCGGTTCCTCAATCACCATCCCCTGCTCTTCCCTGTCGCGTTAATTGCGGCTCTGGTGGTCACGTTCGGTCTCATCAATAACAGCATCACGGAATCCAGGACCTGGCAGAATCTGAAAGACGGGTTAGCGGGCGCGAAAATTTCGATTACCGATGAACCCTTACCGCTGAGCGGCGGAGCGGTGTTGCGCGTGGTGCATGCCGTCAGTATCGGGCAGAGCTACAGCTATCCGGTCAATCAGTATCTGCGCGAACATGTGCTGCAGGGCTTTGATTTCGGGTATGTGGCGCGGGACGAGTAATTCATCCTGCTGCCGGGCATAAAAACGTTATGCCCCGGCTATCCTGCCCACCATCACCCGTAACGCTTCACGCGTGAGCGGCTGGCGGTCGGTGACAAAATGCAGCGTCATCCCTTCGATAAAGGCGTCCAGGGCGCGGGCGGTAACCGGGTCAAACCACTGCTCCAGCGTCGTCTGGCTGGTTTTCATCCAGTCCTGCATCACGGTTTTTAACGAGGCGCTGCGGTTCATAAAGGCATAAAGCTGGTACATCAGCTCCATGTTATGCGGCGTGGTGACCTGAGAGCTGTAAATGAGGGTGACGATCGACTCGCAGGCCATCTCCGGCCCGGTCACCCCGGCAAAGAACTCGCGATACTGTACCGACATCTGCTGCGTAAACCAGGTGAAAGCCTCTTCGAGCAGCGCATCCATCCCGGAAAAATAGTAGGTCATCGACCCCAGCGGCACCCCGGCGCAGCTGGCGATTTTGCGATGGGTGACGGCGTTGAGGCCATGCTCAGCGATGGTGTCCAGGGTGGCTTGCAATATCCGTTCCCGCCGTTGCGGATCGTTGGGTCGTCTGTTCATTTTTACCTCAGCGCATTTATGTACAAATGTACACAAACTTGCTAGTGTTGTCTTCTATGTTGTCCTTCTGGTACAGAATCCATGACCGTCATCTCACCGCGCAAACTTCTGCAACGCCGCCTGTGGGCGCTGTTTATGTTCTTCTTTATCCCCGGCCTGTTAATGGCCTCCTGGGCCACGCGCACCCCCGCCATCCGCGACATTTTGTCGGTCTCGACGGCGGAAATGGGCATCGTGTTATTTGGCCTGTCGATAGGCTCGATGAGCGGCATTCTCTGTTCCGCCTGGCTGGTTAAGCGCTTCGGCACCCGAACCGTGATCCGCACCACCATGTGCTGCGCCATTGTAGGTATGATCCTCCTCAGCGTGGCGCTGTGGTTCGCCTCCCCGCTGGCGTTTGCCCTCGGGCTGACGGTGTTTGGCGGCAGTTTTGGCGCGGCGGAAGTGGCGATCAACGTCGAAGGCGCGACCATCGAGCGGGAGATGAACAAAACAGTGCTGCCGATGATGCACGGATTTTACAGCCTCGGCACCCTGGCCGGTGCCGGGATCGGCATGGCGCTGACCGCCTCCGGGATTGCCGCTACAACCCATATCCTGCTGGCCGCGCTGGTCTGTATCGCTCCGGTTCTGCTGGGGATCACCGCTATTCCTGACGGTAACGGCAGGAACATCGCGGGTGAGACTAAAACGGGGGAAAAAGGGCTGCCCTTTTATCGCGATATGCAGCTGATGCTGATTGGCGTGGTGGTGCTGGCGATGGCCTTTGCCGAAGGATCCGCGAACGACTGGCTGCCGCTGCTGATGGTGGACGGCCACGGCTTCAGCCCGACCTCCGGCTCGCTGATTTACGCCGGGTTTACGCTGGGCATGACCGTCGGGCGCTTTACCGGCGGCTGGTTTATCGACCGCTACAGCCGCGTGACGGTGGTTCGTGCCAGCGCCCTGCTGGGCGGCCTGGGCATTGCCCTGATTATTTTTGTCGATGTCGACTGGGTGGCCGGCGTGTCGGTGGTGCTGTGGGGGCTGGGTGCCTCACTCGGCTTCCCGCTGACCATCTCGGCCGCCAGCGACACCGGCCCGGATGCGCCAGGGCGCGTCAGCGTGGTGGCCACTACCGGCTATCTCGCTTTCCTGGTGGGCCCGCCGCTGCTCGGCTTCCTCGGGGAGCACTACGGCTTACGCAGCGCCATGCTGGTAGTCTTAGGACTAGTGATGATAGCCGCACTGGTCGCCAGGGCGGTCGCCAAACCGGATACGCAGGCTAAATCTGCCATGGAGAATGGATATGAGCGTTAAACTGATTGCGGTTGATATGGATGGCACCTTCCTGAACGATGCGAAGCAGTACAATCGCGCGCGTTTTTTACGCCAGTACGCGCAAATGAAGGAACAGGGCATACGGTTTGTGGTTGCCAGCGGTAACCAGTACTACCAGCTGATCTCCTTTTTCCCGGAGATCGCCGATGAGATCGCCTTTGTCGCCGAAAACGGCGGCTGGGTGGTGAACGCCGGGAAGGATGTCTACAACGGCGAGCTGACCCAGGAGCAGTTTGCTGCCGTGGCTGAGTTTCTCTGCGCCATTCCGGAAGTGGAAGTCATCGCCTGCGGCAAAGGCAGCGCCTATACCCTGAAGCACTATGGCGAAGCCTTCCATGACCTCGCCGCCAAATATTATCACCGACTGGAAAAGGTGGAGAACTTCGAGAACTTCAACGACATCTTCTTTAAATTTGGGTTGAACGTGCCGGATGAAGAAATCCCGCGCATCCAGGCGATGATCCATGAGAAGCTGAGCGACATTATGGTGCCGGTCACCACCGGGCACGGCAGTATTGACCTGATCCTGCCGGGGATCCACAAAGCCAACGGTCTACGTCTCCTGCAGGAAATATGGGGTATCGACAACAGCGAAGTGGTCGCCTTTGGCGACAGCGGCAACGACGTGGAGATGCTGACCCAGGCCGGGTTTAGCTTTGCGATGGCAAATGCCCGGGATCACATCAAGGCGGTCGCCCGCTATGAAGCGCCGCACAATAACGATGAGGGGGTGCTGGCGGTGATTGACCGCGTGTTGAACCGGGAAGCGCCGTTCAATTAAGCACGCAGTTTCCAGGCCGGGTAAGGCGAAGCCGCCACCCGGCCTGATTGTTTACTCCGGCTGTAACGAACTGCCCACCCGCTTGTCTTTCAGGAACACAAACATCAGCCCCAGCCACAGGATGCCGTTCGCCAGGTTGAACAGGCTGAACAGCCCGTTGCCGCCGCTGCTGAAGGCGTGTTTGCTGACTTCAATCCCGACGGTGAAGATCAGCATCTGCAACATGCCCATTGCCGCCGACACCGTACCTTTACTCATCTCGCTGGCAAACAGCGTCAGACGCACCAGTCCGGCATTCGCCAGCCCAATACCAAACGCATAGATGCTCAGCCCGGCGGTCATCCACAGATAAGCGTGGGATGAGACCACCGTCGCCACCGCAGCCACCACCAGCCCAATCACAATCGGCCAGCCGCCCATGATGATTAACGAGCGCACGGTGCGGCGCGACGTCAGGCGCGCCAGCACGAGGTTACCCACAATCAGCGCGCCAAAAATCGGCACCTGCAGCAGGCCATACTCGTAGCTGCTGAGCTTCTCGCCGCTGATAATAATGACTGGCGACTGGGCAATCCACGCCAGCAGCGGCAGGCAGACGAAACCAATCGCCAGCGACCCCGCCACAAAGCGGACATTTTTCAGGACCAGTTTATAGTCGTGCCCCAGCTCTTTTAGAGAGAGCTTCTCCCCGATGCGGGTGGCGGTTTCGGGCATCGCGCGGTACAGACCGTAAAACGAGATCGCCGCCAGCACTGCAAACAGCACAAACATGCCTTCCCAGGGCGCGACGTGGACCCAGGCAGCGCCCACCAGCGGGCCGAGCAGGGGTGCGATCAGCGCCACGTTAGCCATCAGGGCGGTGATTTTAATGCACACCGCCTCCTCAAAGGACTCCTGGATGGCGGCGTAACCGACGGCGCCGATAAAGCACAGGCTAACCCCCTGTAAAAAACGCAGCACCATAAACTGCTCGATGGTTTGCGCCAGCAGGGTTGCCAGACAGGTGACGATAAACCACACCACCCCGGTGAGCATCACCGGACGGCGGCCAATACGATCCGACAGCGGCCCGAGCAGCCACTGTAAAAACATCCCCCCCGCCAGATAAGCGGTCATGGAGGTAGGCACCCACTCGATCCCGGCGTTGTACTGCTCCACCACGGCCAGCATGCCGGGCTGGATCATATCGTTACCGATATAGGTGGAGAATTCGTACAGCACCAGACACAGCGGGAACAGCAGCGCCTGACGCCCCAGGCGCGTGCGGGAAGAAGAACGGTTTAGCATGGAGTCTCAATATTCGATAAAAAATCGCGCAGAGTGTAATGAAATGGCTGCGCCAGAGATAGCAGATTAACGCAACTGGTCAGAAATAAAGCACAAATCGCCGTCGTTTAAGGTTTCCTTAAGTTGGCGTCCGTATGCTTGGGCTTTTCCAGTCATTGACCCTAATTATGACACAAATCGCCTCCGCTTCAGAATTGTCTAAGTTAAAGACTTCTAAGACAAAAGCCCTTTACCGCTTACCGGTTCGTTTTTATGGTTACCAGCTTATTGTGCTGCTGGTTCTGGCCGGGCTTTTTACCTGGCTTGCGCGGGATGAAACCCTCGACAGGCTGCTGACGGGCTACTGGTTTGACGCCGCGAGGCAGCACTTTCCGCTGCAGCAAAACGCGCTGCTGGATCTGCTCAATCATCGGCTGGCGAAATACATGATCATTGCCGTCGCCGCCGGAACGCTGCTTTACGGCGCGTACAAGCGCAGTCCGCGATTAATCACGGCGGCGCTGCTGATGGGGCTGGGTACGGCGGTGGTGGGCATCCTGAAGGCCATCAGCCATCACAGCTGCCCCTGGGACCTGGTGGAGTACGGTGGCAAAGCGCTGGCGTATCCCCTGTTTGACGCGGCTCCCCTCGGTAGCGGCCCTGGTCGCTGCTTCCCGGGAGGCCACTCCTCAAGCGGCTTTATGGTGATGGGGCTGTTCTTCGCCTTCTGGCGCGAGCGTCCACGCCTGGCCTGGGGAATGGTGGTCGCTGGTGCCGTGCTCGGGTTAGTCATGGGCTATGGCCAGGTGATGCGCGGGGCACATTTCTTCTCGCACAACCTGTGGGCAGGTTGGTGGGTGTGGTTTTCACAGGTGGTGGCCTGGGGCCTGATTTCCACCTGGTTTGCAAAAGAGTAACGAGGGTATGTTAGAAAATCTGAACTACGGACTGTTTGAACTGATTAATGCCACGCCTGCTTCACCGGAGTGGAGCATCAAACTGGCCATCTTTGTGGCGAAAGACCTGATCAGCATTGTCCCGGCGCTGATTGCGATCCTCTGGCTATGGGGGCCGCGCAAGCAGGTGGGTGCCCAGCGTCAGCTGGTGATTAAAATTGCCATGGCGATGGCGATCGGCATGGCGGCCTCCTGGCTGCTGGGTCATCTGTTCCCTCACGACCGTCCGTTTGTCGATCACGTCGGCTATAACTTCCTGCACCACGCCGCCGACGACTCCTTCCCGAGCGATCATGGCACCGCCATTTTCACCTTTGCTCTGGCGTTCCTGCTCTGGCACCGGGTCTGGTCTGGGATCGTGTTGATGCTGGTGGCCTGCGCCATCGCCTGGTCCCGCGTCTATCTTGGGGTCCACTGGCCGATGGATATGCTGGGCGGACTGATGGTCGGGCTGCTGGGCTGTCTGAGCGCGCAGATCCTGTGGAATCTGTTCGGTCACGCCCTCTACCAGCGCCTCTCGCAGCTGTACCGCTTCTGCTTTGCCCTGCCGATCCGCAAAGGCTGGATACGTGACTAATTTGGGTCTCACGAGGTAAACTTGAGCCCCCTGCGTAACGGGGGTTCATTTATCGCTCTGAGGACCTATGGAAACACGACGTGACGAACGGCTGGCTCAACTGATTAATGCGCTTAAGCGCAGCGATAAACTGCATCTGAAAGAGGCCGCCGCGCTGCTCGGCGTCTCGGAAATGACCATTCGTCGCGATCTCAACAGTGAAAGCGGGCCCGTGGTGCTGCTCGGCGGCTACATTGTCCTCGAACCCCGCAGCGCCAGCCACTATCTGCTGAGCGACCAAAAAACCCGCCTGGTGGAAGAGAAGCGCAAAGCAGCGCGTCTGGCCGCCTCGCTGGTGCAGCCGCATCAGACGCTGTTTTTTGACTGTGGCACGACCACGCCGTGGATCATCGAAGCCATTGATAACGACCTGCCATTCACCGGGGTCTGTTACTCCCTGAATACCTTTCTCGCCCTGCAGGAAAAACCCGAGTGCCGGGTGATCCTCTGCGGCGGCGAGTTCCACGCCAGCAATGCCATCTTTAAACCGCTTAACCTGCAGGACACCCTCAGCAACCTGTGCCCGGATATCGCTTTTTACTCCGCGGCTGGCGTGCATGTTCGCCAGGGCGCGACCTGTTTTAATCTGGATGAGCTGCCGGTCAAACAGTGGGCGATGAATATGGCGCAGTATCATGTGCTGGTGGTGGATCACAGCAAGGTGGGTAAGGTGCGCCCGGCGCGGATGGGAGAGCTGACGCGCTTCGACGCGATCGTCAGCGACTGCCGCCCGGATGAAGAACTGGTGACTTATGCTAAGGCGCAGCAGATTAAGTTGATGTACTGAGTGCGGCTTATTGCCCGGCGGCGCTGCGCTTGCGCGGGCCTGGGAAAAACCGTAGGCCGGGTAAGGCGAAGCCGCCACCCGGCGCTGTTTTTAACTATTTAAACCACCCACCAAACCATTCGTGGAATTTCATCAGCACGTAATCCCACATCCGACCAAAGAATCCGCCCTCTTCCACCGCTTCCATCACGATCAGCGGACGCTGCTCAATGGATTTGCCGTTCAGCTGGAAGTCGATGGTGCCGACCACCTGGCCTTTTTTCAGCGGTGCGGTCAGCTGCTTGTCGGTCAGGGTGTAGCTGGCCTTCAGGTTTTTCAGCTGGCCGCGCGGAATGGTGACCGAGCCGCCTTCACCGGCACCGAGATTCACCTCGCTCTTATCGCCAAACCAGACCCGCTGGCTGACAAAGGTGGCATCTGGCTTGATCGGGGTGACAGTTTCGAAGAAGCGGAAGCCCCAGGTGAGCAGTTTTTCTGACTCATTGAAGCGAATGCGGTCGGTTTTGGTGCCCAGCACCACCGAGATCAGACGCATATCGCCCTGGGTTGCCGAGGCCACCAGGTTGTACCCTGCCCCGGCAGTGGTGCCGGTTTTCATCCCGTCCACGTTGACGTTACTGCTCCACAGCAGACGGTTGCGGTTCTGCTGACGAATTTTGTTGAAGGTAAACTCTTTCTCTTTATGGATTGCATACTCTTCCGGCACATCGTGAATCAGTGCCTTACCCAGCAGCGCCATGTCGCGGGCGGTACTGAACTGGCCCGGCGCGTCCAGCCCGTGAACGGTTTTAAAGGTGGTGTTGGTGAGGCCTAATTTTTGCGCATAGCCATTCATCAAACCAATGAAAGAGTCCTGGCTGCCGGCCACATAATCGGCCAGCGCGATGCAGGCATCATTACCCGACTGAATGATTACCCCTTTGTTCAGATCGGACACCGCCACCTGATCCCCCGGCTTGAGGAACATCACGGAGGAGCCGCGCAGCGCGGGGTTGCCGGTCGCCCAGGCGTCTTTGCCGATAGTCACCATGTCGGTGAGCTTGATCTTACCCGCTTTCAGCGCCTGCCCTACGACGTAGCTGGTCATGATTTTGGTCAGGCTGGCAGGATCGAGTTTTTCATCTGCATTGCCTTCTGCCAGCACTTTGCCGCTGGCATAGTCCATCAGGATCCAGGCGCGGGCATCAACGGGCGGAGCCTCTGGCGCCGCCTGTTCCGCTGCGTACAGCGAAGGTGCAAAAAGGACCAGCAGCGCAGAACCTGCCACCAGACCGCGTAAAGAAAAAGTGTTTCGCATCATAATGCCACCCGAGTTTCCATTCCAAAAATCACGTCACATCGCCGTGCCGCAAGAAGCGATGAGTAATAACGCACTCAAGACTTAAAAAAAACCAAAACCTGGTAAAGTTTTTAAAGTTTATGCAATAACAACCCGATACGCTTTGACCGCATCGATTTTTTTCGCGTCTGTTGCGTATTGGTTAGGTTTATCTCACCATGTAAAGCCATCATCACGGATTTCATCTTGATATCGGCTTTATTTATAAGAGGTTATTATGATTACTTTGTGGGGCAGGAACAATTCGACCAACGTTAAAAAGGTAATCTGGACGCTGGAAGAGCTGGATTTACCCTTTAAGCAGATCATGGCGGGGCTGGAGCACGGGGTAAATAAAGAGGCCGAGTATCTGGCGATGAACCCCAACGGCCTGGTGCCGCTGCTGCGCGATGACGAAACCGACCTGACGCTGTGGGAATCCAATGCCATTGTGCGCTATCTCGTGGCGCAGTACGGCCAGAACCGTCTGTGGATCGATGCCCCTGCGAAGCGTGCCGTCGGCGATAAGTGGATGGACTGGGCCAACCAGACGCTCTCCCCTGCCCACCGGGTGATTTTAATGGGACTGGTGAGAACCCCGGAAGCCGAGCGTAACTACGCGGCCATTGATGCCGCCAAAGCCACCTGCGAATCGCTGTTCGCCATGATGGATGAGACCCTGGCGACACAGGCATGGTTCTCGGGCGACGACTTTGGCGTGGGTGATATCGCCGTCGCCCCCTTTGTCTGGAACCTGACCAACATTGGCCTGGCATGGGCACCGCGTCCGCACCTGGAACGCTGGCTGGCGAACCTGGCCGAGCGCCCGGCCTATCGCAACGTGGTGATGATCCCGGTTACCTGATTGACTATCTGGACGGGCTGACTTTTAGCAGTTGCCCGTCTGACTCATCGGTCAGGACGTATAAATAGCCATCCGGCCCGACCCGCACATCGCGAACCCGCTGATTGCGATCGCCGAGGATCCGCCCCTCTTCCGTAACGCTATTGCCGCTGACGTTCAGCACAATCACATCCTTGTCCTTCAGCGCGCCGATAAACAGTTTGTTCTTCCACTGCGGGAAGACGTCGCTGTTATAGAAAGCCATCCCGCTCACCGCCGGGGACTGTTTCCAGACGAACAGCGGCGGCTCGGTTCCGGCTACCGTTTCTCCTTTCGCTTCGGGGATCGGCAAGCCGCTGTAGTTGATGCCGTGGGTTGCCAGCGGCCAGCCGTAGTTTTTGCCTCTTTCCGGAATGTTGATTTCGTCGCCGCCGCGCGGCCCGTGCTCGTTGAGCCACAGGGTGTTGCTCCAGGGGTTCATCGCCATCCCCTGCGGGTTACGAATGCCGTAAGACCAGATTTCCGGCCGCGCCTGTTTATTGTTCACGAAGGGATTGTCGTCCGGCACCGCGCCCTGATCGGTCAGACGCACCACTTTACCCTGCAGCTTATCCAGATCCTGGGCGGTCGGGCGCTGGTTATTCTCGCCTAACCCGATAAACAGATAGCCTTTGCCGTCGAACACCAGCCTGCCGCCAAAGTGATTGCCGGTTGAGAGTTTTGGCTGCTGGCGGAAGACCACCTTAAAGGCCTCCAGCCGGGCGTTATCCTCGCTCAGACGGCCATACCCCACCGCCGTGCCCGCTTTCCCGTCGTCCCCCGCTTCGGCATAGCTCAGCCAGACCCGGCGGGAGGTGGCGAAGTCGGGGGCCAGCGCCACGTCGAGCAATCCCC
This sequence comes from Leclercia adecarboxylata, assembly GCA_002360945.1. Taxonomy (GTDB): domain Bacteria; phylum Pseudomonadota; class Gammaproteobacteria; order Enterobacterales; family Enterobacteriaceae; genus Enterobacter; species Enterobacter adecarboxylatus_B. The sequence continues at coordinate 137,531 of DERO01000032.1, forward strand.
CCTGACCGCTATCCCAGACCTTCGGCACCCCGACAATGGGATCAGAGAGGCCTTTGCCCGCCTGCCAGCGCTTAAGCTGTCCGCCTTTCAGCGTGATGAGCATGCCCTGATCCTGCGGCAGGAACGCCAGCGCCCAGGGGTGATCGAGTTTATTTTGCAGCACCGAAACCTGCACGTCGGCAGGCGCGGCACACAGTGAGGCGGAGATGAGCAACAATGGCAGGGAAATAAGCGAGGATCGACGCATAATGCACTCCTTTTCGACGTATGCCTTAAAGGTAGCCACTCAGCGCAGGGGCGTTGATACTTTTACAAAAGCTTAATCAGATGGGGGAGTTGCCTCCCCCGGGATCAGTTCTGAATCAGCGGTGCATGTGATTTCAGATACTGGATGCAGAGAGTGAGATCGTTCAGACAGTTTTCCAGCTTCTCTGCGTTGACGGCGATGAACGTCGGGCAATCGTGGTTGCCGGTCATCATACAGACGCCTGCGGTGGTGAGCGATCCGGCGGCGCGATAGAGCATCGCCTGCTCGTCGGCATTGCAGTACGCTCTCAGTTCCGGCGCTTTTTCACGCATGTAAGTACAGAGTTCAAAGAAGTTGTCACGCAGATGGTCGCTTTCGCTGACTGACATATACCCCTTCGCTTTCCTCAACTGCAGATAGGCCGCGAGATCGATGTGGGCATTGATCATCTTGTTAAGAAGATCGCGTTTCAGTCTGTCAACGGACATGCTATTTCCCCCCTTGTCAGCTTTAGAACACCTTCAGATTATGTCTATTTTTTGCGCAATTTAATGCGTCAGGTCAATAATCCGCGACGGATTACCGAAATTTACAATGTTAAAACTGCGGGCAAAAGGAGCCGTGAGAAGACAGTCAGTTTGGCTGGGCAGAAAATCATGCTTCTCCCTCAGCGCGCGGATCGGGAAGCCTGCTATTTTTGAGAGGGTTACGGGGATGGATGCAGAGGGCGTATGCCAACGATGCCGGTGTCAGAAAAAATAATCTCGTTAAACCGGATCGACCTGAATCTGCTGACCCTTTTTTGCTTAATTTATAGCGTGGGCAGCATCTCGAAGGTGGCCGATATGCTGGACATTTCCGCCTCTGCCGTCAGCCAGTCGCTGCGAAAACTGCGCGAGCAGATGGGGGATAACTTGTTTGTCCGCAGCGGCAATACGCTATTGCCCACTGTGTATGCGGATGAACTGTATGACAACATCCTGCCGATAATCGACAAGCTCGCCACCCTGCTTCCTCTCTCTTCCCGCATTAAAAAGCGAAGACTCACCCTCTACACCGAGTCCTTTGTCTCGCCGTTAGTGGTGCCGGAACTGACGCAGAAGATCGTCGGGATGAACGCCGACGTCAGCCTGCTGCACCGCACCGCCGAGCTTAACGAAGCGAAGATTACCGAACTGCTGAACATGCGCCAGGCGGATGTGGTGTTCTCCACCTTTTCTGTTGAGAGCAGTAATATTTCCTGCCAGAAGATGAGTGATATGACGCTGGTGCTGATTGCTGCAAAGGATAATCCTCTTTATGTGGATACGGTAACGGAAGAGATGTTCCGGGATGCCAATCTGGTGGGTTACAACACCAAAAACGAAAAGATCATTTATCATCGCAGCATCGTGGATAAAAAATTCCGCTCCAGCGAGCGCTGTCTGCTGACCACCTCTTTCGCCTCCATCTTACTGATTGTGTCCACAACCGACTGCCTGGGCATTATCCCGGAAAAAGTCTTTGCGACTTATTCCGGGATGTATCAGCTGAAAAAACTGGATACGCCCTTTACGTTGCCGCAATTCAGCATCTATGCGTCCTGCCGGAAAGAGACCAATAAAATGCTCTTTTCCCTGTTGGCCGATTTTTACAGCAGTCAATCGGCCTGAAGCCCGGGACGTCATCAGTATGGTTTCGCCTGGTGTCTGGCGAATTCAAACTCATCGGCAATTTTTAATTCAGTGACTAATCTGGACGGGGTAAGCCCGGTGGCAACGGATATATGCGCCAACTCGACGCCATGGGTGTGGAGGGTTTTGGCCATTTCTAATTTGGATTGCAGATAGATATCTCTCATTACGTACCTCATGTGTGTTATCGACGAGGTGAAAGATAGGTTATCTGTTTAGCGTATCCAATAAGGGTCCCTTAAAGCCGGGATAAGTAATTCTTAGCTGTTAAAAAACCACCCCAACCGTTTGATTACTATATCTATAATTCTCATACATAATTTATCCCGTTTCGCTATTGCAGTGACATCCCATGTCAGTCGCCTCGCGTAGAGTGAATTTATGCATGCCATAAATCTCTATCCAAAAAACAGGCGAATACCCTCAATTTTCTTGCGGGGCTGCCGTTAATAACCATGATGAAATCGACGCAAAAAGAGCGAGACGGCGGCGTACCGCGCGCTGCTGGAGCAGTTAACCCAGGAAGAAAAATGAAAACTTTTTATACTCGCGACCTGTCAGGACTGGCTAACCTGAGCCCGGGCAAGATTGAGCTCGACATTCTCAACGAGGATCATGATGGTATTCCCATCGTTATCGCCCCAGGGTTTTTAACCCAGGGGAGTGATGACTGGAAAAACTATATTGCTTCAAAAATAGAGGCGCCAATTTACTATGTGAAATGGCGTTCATCTTCGGTATTACATTTTGCCTCTAAGCACCTGGCGTTTGACTCTGCCCGTTCGCTGCTCAATTTCACTCATCTTTCCTTAAAAAGCATGAGCCTGCTGGCCAGCGCCTATATGGAGTGGAAATCGGCGGCAAATGAGGCAAATCTGGCGGGTGTTGCGCTGGCGCGGTTCTTAAACGACATCTGGTACGATGATGATAAAGCAGTCTTTATCGGCCATTCGCTGGGCGTGCGGGTGATTACCGAGGCGATGCGTAATCTAACCCATGATAACGCCCTCACCTCTATCTCCATTGCCGGCGCACTAAACCGTGATGAATACGATCGCCGTATCACAGCGATCGCATCACCGAGAACGATCGCGCACACCAACGTCTACAGTACCAACGATCAAATTCTGAAATGGGTATATCGAATGGGTGAGCTGAATTATTCCCAACTCCCTGTCGGGCTGGAGCGTTCAGGATTAGCCAATGTATGCAATCATCAAAAAGATATAGGCCACACCGAGTATCACGATAACCAGGAGTTCGGTGAGTTTATTTTAAAATGCTATAACGATGCTGCCAGAGTAAGGGCTATTTGACTATCGGGCTGGCCGGGCAATGGCCAGCCAATAATGATTCCTGATCCGCTGCCAGGGATCTGTATAAATCCCCGCAAGAACGCTGTACAATCCCTGCCCTGATAACTCCATAACTGACTACTTTTTAATCTATGAGCAATGTTACGCACCAGCCGAAAATCGGCTTCGTCTCGCTGGGCTGCCCGAAAAACCTGGTGGATTCCGAACGTATCCTGACCGAACTTCGCACCGAAGGCTATGACGTCGTGCCAAGCTACGACAACGCCGACATGGTGATCGTTAACACCTGCGGCTTTATCGACAGCGCCGTGCAGGAGTCTCTGGAAGCCATCGGTGAAGCACTCACTGAAAACGGCAAGGTGATTGTCACCGGTTGTCTGGGCGCCAAAGTCGATCAAATCCGCGAAGTTCATCCTAAGGTGCTGGAAATCACCGGTCCTCACAGCTACGAGCAGGTGCTGGAACATGTGCATCACTATGTGCCAAAACCGAAGCACAACCCGTTCCTGAGCCTGGTGCCGGAACAGGGCGTGAAACTGACCCCGCGTCACTATGCCTACCTGAAAATTTCCGAAGGCTGCAACCACCGCTGCACCTTCTGCATTATCCCGTCCATGCGTGGCGATCTGGTGAGCCGTCCGATTGGCGAAGTGCTGGCCGAGGCCAAACGTCTGGCCGATGCGGGCGTGAAAGAGCTGCTGGTGATCTCCCAGGACACCTCCGCCTATGGCGTGGACGTGAAGCACCGCTCCGGTTTCCACAACGGCGAGCCGGTGAAAACCAGCATGGTCGGCCTGTGCGAACAGCTCGCTAAGCTGGGCATCTGGACCCGTCTGCACTACGTCTACCCTTACCCGCACGTCGATGATGTGATCCCGCTGATGGCGGAAGGCAAAATCCTGCCCTACCTGGATATCCCGCTGCAGCACGCCAGCCCGCGTATTCTGAAGCTGATGAAGCGCCCTGGCTCTGTTGACCGCCAGCTGGCGCGCATCAAGCAGTGGCGTGAGATCTGCCCGGATCTGACCCTGCGCTCCACCTTTATCGTCGGCTTCCCGGGTGAAACCGAAGAAGATTTCCAGATGCTGCTCGACTTCCTGAAAGAAGCGCGTCTGGATCGCGTGGGTTGCTTCAAGTACAGCCCGGTAGAAGGCGCGACCGCCAACGAACTGGCTGATCAGGTGCCGGAAGAGGTGAAAGAAGAGCGCTGGAACCGCTTCATGCAGCTGCAACAGCAGATCTCTGCTGAACGTCTGCAGGAAAAAGTGGGCCGCGAAATTCTGGTGATCGTTGACGAAGTGGATGAAGAAGGCGCGATTGGCCGCAGCATGGCCGATGCCCCGGAAATCGACGGCGCGGTGTACCTGAATGGCGAAACCAAAGTGAAACCGGGTGATATCGTGCGCGTTAAAGTCGAAAACGCCGACGAATATGACCTGTGGGGTACACGAGTTTAATCGACTCTGTGCATAACGCCTGATGGCGCTGCGCTTATCAGGCCTACGGTTTTGTAGGCCCGGCAAGCTTGCGCCGCCGGGCGTTAATTTTAGTACTCGAACTGCCGGTAATAACGGCGAATATCCAGACTGTGGCCGGTATAGTGCTCGAAATGGGCAGCCAGACGGTCCACCAGCAAGGTTGAGATCACGCACGGCGCCAGCAGCCAGCGGAACTCATCATCAATCCCCGCCAGGGCATACTCACGCGGATCAAACACCACCAGGTTATCGGTAATTTTCGCCGCAAAACGCTCCACACGGTCGTCCAGCGCCCGGCATTTGCCCTCACCTTTCACCAGGAACAGCGGAACGTCTTTCTCCAGCAGCTCCAGCGTGCCGTGGAAGAACTCCGCCGAGGAGACCGATTTGGTACGCTTCCACTGCATCTCCTCCAGAATACACATTGAGAAGAGATAGACCTCGCCCCACATCTCCGCCCCGCCAATCCACATCATATAGTCGGCGCTGTGATATTTTTGCGCGATGGCGTCGGCCTGCGGATCAAATTGCTTTTTGGCGTTCAGGAGATTCTCAGGTAACAGCTCCAGCTGGCTGGCGAAGCGATCATAGTGTTCAAATTCCCCGTTACCCTGCACCAGGCGGAAAAATACCCAGTAGAGCAGCATGTACTCATATTCCACGCCGTTCTTGTGGCGCATCGGAATATGCCAGGTGGCGGCGTTGGCCAGCGGCGAGTCGCTGTTTTTGGTGATCGCCACCACGCGGATCCCCTGCGCCTTGCACCATTCGGCAATCGCCACCGACTCTTTGGTATCACCCGATTTCGAGAGGGTAATCACCACGGAATCTTTATTTAAGCGTTTATGTCCGGCATGAATTAATTCCGCCGCCTGCTCCAGGTAAACCGGCATCTCGGTTATTTCCCGGGCGAAGGCGTTCATCGCCATCATCGGCGCGAGCGAGCCGCCTACGGAGGCGAAAAATAACGTGCTGAAGCCCTGCTGAGTAATCTCATCAGCAACCTGTTCCGCCTGTTTACGCGCAGCAACAATCTCGCGAGCACTGGTCAGGTACTCGTCCTGATTAAAACCTAACATAGTCATTCTCCTTTAGATTTTACTTTTTAAAACCCGATCGAAGTCGTCGAAAATACGCACCGAGAGATCGATGCCTTTGGCGCAGGCGGTACGCCAGGCCAGTATCTGGAAGGGGACAATCAGCAGCAGCGGCGAGAGCAGATGCGGCAGGCGGCAGTTCAGCGCCAGCGTATCCGGCCCCTCCTCGCCCGTCAGGGTGATCAGAAACGCCCGCTTCACCGCCGGGGCCATATAGTCCCGCAGCGCCCGCAGGCGCGGGTTCGGCGCATCCTCAATAAAGAACATCACATGATCAGCGTTGGCCTCCAGATAGGGGCCGTGCATGTAGGCTTCCAGCTCAAACCCGCCGGACGGCACCCGCACCGTTTCGGTGAACTTGGTCTCAAACTCTTTCGCCACCCCGGTCAGGGCCCCTTCGCCGATGGCGACAAAGCGCGTCCCAGCCTGCAGGGTCTGAACGTGCCGCTCGAAAAAGGCCTCCGTGCGGGCGAGGGTGTCGGGGATCGCCGCCGCCAACTGGTGCAGCGCGTCAAGGTAGTCCTGGGTCTCCCGCTCAGCGAGCTGCTGCTGCGCCCGGGCAAGCGTCAGCGCGACCAGCAGCAGGTTCAGCACCGTGGCGCTAAAGCCGCGGGTGACAAAGCCCACTTTCTCGATCCCGGTATGGATATCCAGCACCTGATCGCAGCGGCGGCCTATCGGGCTGTCCGGATCTGAGGTCAGGGCAAACACCGGCAGGCCGGCGGCCTGCACTTTCTCCATCGCCGCCAGCGTCGAGGCACTTTTCCCGCTCTGGGAAACCACCAGCACCATGTCGGTGTGCGGGCCGATGGCTTCATAGTGGACAAAGTTGTACGGCTCTTTAATCTCCACTAACACGCCAAAGCGGTGTTCAAAGAAGTAGCGCGCGCACATCGCCGCATTCAGCGACGAGCCGGTCGCCAGCACCAGCAGGCGGCGCACCGGATGCTGGCGGGCAAAAGCCTCCACGGACGCCAGATGCTGCGGGTACGCGTTGAGGATCGCCGCCAGCGCCGCGGGCTGCTCTTCGATATAGGTCATCATTGTCGGTTGCATCGTTTTCTCCGCTTAAAACAGGCCAATCCACGAGCCCAGAATCCCCACCAGCGCCATACCCCCGATGATGGTGAGCGGTTTTACCTTGCGCCCCAGCAGCCAGTAGACAATCCCGAAGCTGATGAGCGGCAGCAGGCAGGGCATGATGTTGTTGATAACGTCCTGCACCCCGGTTTTCGCCTCCCCCGCCCCGAAGGTGATGGGGATAGTGATGTTGATCATCGAGGCGGCCATCGCCCCCACCACCATCAGCCCGATAATCGACGCCCCGTAGGTGAGGCTCTCCATCATGCCGCTCTTCTGGACCCGGTGGAGCACCCCGGTGCCGAGCACGTAGCCCCAGCGGGTAAAGAGCCAGCGCACCAGAATGTGCGGCACGTTAAACACCAGCAGGAACAGGATCGGCCCGAGGATATTGCCCTGCAGCGCCAGGCTGGTGCCGATCCCGGTGGCGATCAGGCGCAGCGTTCCCCAGAAGAAGGAGTCCCCCAGCCCGGCCAGCGGCCCCATCAGCGATGCCTTCACGTTGTCGATTGCCGTGCCGTCCATCTCCTGCTGCTGGCTGTTCTTCTCCTCCATCGCGGTGGTGATGCCCAGCAGCAGGGTGACGATATGCGGCGTGGTATTGAAGAACACCAGGTGGCGTTTTAACGCCGCGGCCAGCTCTGCCTTTTGCGGATAGAGCTTCTTCAGCACCGGGATCAGGGCATAAACAAACGCGAGGTTCATCTGCCGCTCATAGTTCCAGGAAAACTCCATCTGGAACGACCGCCAGAACACCCGGCGCAGATCGCGTGCGTTGATCGCGTTCTCATCCTGCACCTGAGGCAGGGTCTCTTCAGAAATCTTCGTCGTCATCGCTGACTCCTTGATCGGTCGTTGGACGAGGGGCGTTACGCGCGGTCGTGTTGACCATCACCACCGCCACAATGGCACCGAGAATGGCGATACCGGTGACGGGTATTTTCAGGTACGCCATCAGGGCAAAGCCGAGGAAGAAAAAGGGCGCCACTTTTTTGTTGATCAGCAAGCGGGCGAGCATCGCAAAGCCCAGCGCCGGAATGATCCCCGTCGCCACGCTGAGCCCGTGCTTAATAAACTCCGGAATGGCATCCAGTAAGGATTTCACCGCGCTGCTGCCCACCAGGAAGGAGACGGTGACCACCGCCGCCAGCATCAGCGACAGGCCAAACCCGGCGATAAGGTGCATTCGTTCAATGCCGCGGGTGTCCGCCTGGTCGGCGTAGCCGTCGGCCTTCTGGCTGAGCATCGGGATAAACATGCCGAGATAGACGTTTTTCAGCACCAGGGTCAGGGTGGCAATCGGCAGGCCGAGCAGCAGCGCCGTTTCCGTTCCCGCCCCGGAGGTGATGGCAAACGCCACCCCCAGCACCCCGCCGGTGACCACATCCGGCGGGATCGATGCCCCCACCGAAAACGAGCCGATAAACGCCAGCTCCAGCGTCGCCCCCATAATCACACCCGTCTGCACATCGCCTAACACCAGCCCGGTTAATAATCCGGTGACAATCGGCCGGGAGAGCAGCGAGGTGCCCAGGGCATATTCCGACTGGGCGATAAACGCCACCAGCCCGAGTAAAAGTGCCTCTACCATAGTGAGTCCTCAGGAATTACAGCGATTCCGCTAATAACTGTTTGCGATCGTTAGGCACCTGGCGTATTTCGACCTCCACGCCGCTGCCGACCAGCTGAGTGAGTTTTTCTATTTCGTCCGGCAGCAAATTAATGGCCTTCGAAATATTCCGCGCCCCCTCTTTCGCTTTAATACCGCCGAGATTGATGCTCTTAATGCCCTCCACCGCCGAGGTTAAGCGCCAGGCATCCTCCACGGACTCCACCACGATAAACAGGTTGTATTTATCGGTGACGCCGCTTTTGATGGCTTCAATCGAGTCGTTGATATTTTTAATCACCAGCTTGACCGACGGCGGCTTGGCCAGCTTGATGGTGGTTTTTCGCAGCTCATCGTTGGGCACGCTGTCGTTGGCAATTAAGATGCAATCCGCTCCGACATATTGCGTCCAGGAAAAGGCCACCTGTCCGTGTAATAAGCGGTGGTCAACACGCAGTAACGTAATCATTATTATTCCTCCCGATCAGAAGTCTTTATCTGCCTGTACCGCACTGGCAATGGTGTGGTTGCAATACTGAATACTCTCCCGGCTGCTTAATAACGCGTCCTGGATTAATTTTTCAGTATCCTGTTCATCTGCGGAAATAAGCAGGCCGATCACCAGCGGCAAATTAAGCCCGGCGATCAGATGAAAATTCGGCTGATGCAGATAGCGGATAAATTCGTTATTGACGCTGCCGGCAAAAATATCGGTGATCGCAATCACCTCATCCTGCGCGGGTAGGTTGGCGAGCAACTCATCCACCTGCCCGGTGACGTCCTGGTGCTCGTCGACATAGGCGCAGAGGGTGTAGATGTCCTGCTGCTTGCCGAGGATCAGCTCGACCGAGTCGAGTACCCCGCGGGCTAAGGTGCCGTGACTGGCAAATATGTAATGTCGTTTCATCCTGTCCTCGAAAGCTTATTCCACTTACCAGACAGAGATTGCAACCCACGTGCCAGGAAAAAGTGGCGCGTGGGTGAGGAGCAGAGAGGGAGGGATTAAAACTCTTGATCTTCCTGAATAAATTCCGTTTCGAGGGTCAGAATATTGTGGATGTAGCAGAGCTCGACCACCGGGATTTTGACACTATAGCTGCTCTCAATGACACTAAAGGCCTGGCGCAGCAGCGCCAGCTCACTTTCAGGACACTGTCGCCCGGCGTAGGTGGTGGGCGAGGCGTTGCGGATCAGCCGCTCAATCAGACAGCTGATGTGGACATAGAGCGCCACCTTGCGTTCGTTCGGCACCTGACAGCCCGCCAGATGCTCATAGCGGAAGACAAACTGCTCCACCTGGTTGATCACTTTGGTGGTATCGAGAATGGTCACCGACTCAATCACCCGCCGCAGGGAGAAGTTCTTCAGCAGCAGATTGTTGATCTCCGCCACCTGCTCCACCGTGGCGATATCGCCAAAGATGCGCATCAGCGGCCGCGTCCCCTCCCCGGCAATCAGGGAATCCAGCGAGATCCACGGCACATCCGGCACCTGTGGGTCGAAGGTGCCGACAATCGCCAGCATGTCGTAGCGGTTAAAGGCCACCGCCCGCTCCTGCGCGTCGCTGAGCATCTCGTAATCGCAGGCGATAATCTCAATCCCCAGCGCCTCCGGGATGCTGGCCTTCAGCAGCTGACAGAGATTGGCCGCCGCGCCGATCCCGGTGATGCAGGTGGTGAGAATGACCCGGGGTTTGCTGGCCTGCGGCCAGAAAAGCTGGTGCTCCACCGGCAAATCGCCAGCAATGTCGCTGGCAATTTCCTCGATATGATGCCCCTGCAGGATCCGCTCCCCGACGTACAGCGCCATGCTGGTAGAGACATTGTTCACAATGGCCACCGGGGTGGAGACGCGGCGCTGGAAGTGGCTGTGGATGGCGTTCAGCGAGCCCATATCCACCAGGATCATCAGCCCCGACGCCAGGGCGTTGCTTTCAATGTAGTGCATCACCTGCTGGGCAATCGCCTCCGGCGTGACGTCCAGCGGCATATCGAAGGATTCAAACACCGTGTGTTTCAGCAGGCGGTTCGCCACGTTGGCAATGCTGCTGGCGGTGGCGTAGCCGTGGGCGAGGATCACCGCCCGCGTCACCTGGGACTGGCTCACCGTTCCCGCTTTATGCAGCCACAGCACCAGCAGCAGGGCGTCGATGCGCTGGGCCTCGATATCGAGCTTTTGCGTCAGGGCGGCGATCATCGCCTGGCAAAAGCGGTACAGCAGCGGATACTTTTGCGCCAGGAAATCATCCAGCAGCCGGACCCGCTCCTCACTCAGGGAAGAGAGTGCGCTCCGGGCGCGATGCACCAGATAGTGGCTCAGGGCGTAGATGCCATTGCCGTTAAACTGGACGTTGAACTGCTGCTCCAGCCGGTAAAATTCCTCCCGCACCTGCTGGGTGGTGAGCTGCAGTACCGGCGAGGCGGTGGTATCCCGGTGGTGAAACACCAGCCTGTCGAACAGGGTCTCAATCTCCTCCCCCATCCGCCGGTGAACCTCCTCCCAGCCCGAGCGACCGCTGAGCACCTCTTCGTACAGGGCCAGCACCTGACACTGGGTGTCATGGATCATCCCCTGGGTGCGATCGTGGGCGCGAAGCAGCCACAGGAGGTTGGTCTCCGGCTCGATGGTCAGCGGCTCTTCCGCGACGGGGGCGTCGCTCATCAGTGGGATCGCAGCCAGCACCTTCTCCGGCAGATCCTGGATGGTGACGCCAATCGCCTCCTGCCCGCGCTGCCTGGCCCAGGAGGCGGCGACCGCGTACCTGACGACGTTTTTCAGCTCGCCCACGTTGCCGCGATAGAGCGCGTGATGCAGCACCTGGCGCAGACGGGGCGTCAGGTTCAGGCGCACGTTCAGCTTTTGCGCCTCCCGCCAGAAGAACTGCAGGATCAGGGCCTCCTTTTCCTGGCGGGATCGCGCCTGCAGGTCGGGCAGCGTGACCAGGATCGGAATGCGCCGCAGGAAGGTGGTTAAAAAGGTGCTGTGCAGCTCCTCGGTGGTAGCGAAGACCAGCCGCGTGCGGATGGGGCGACCCTGGGCGGTTTCCCCCACCCGGTAGATCTCCTTGCGGTCAAGCCAGGTAAAGAGTTTCTCCTGGCCCTCGGCGTTCAGGCGATGCACCTCGTCGAGAAACAGCATCCCGCCGTCGGCGGCCTCAAAAGCCCCCTGTTTATCGGCCTGTGCTCCGGTAAAGGCCCCTTTCACGTAGCCGAACAGGTTCGCCGCCAGCAGCTCCGGGTTGCTGGCGTACTGAGCGCAGTTGAAGCTGACAAAGGGGGCATCGTCCGCCAGCAGCCCCTGGGAGATGGCGAAGGCGTGCATCAGGTTCGCCATATAGCTTTTACCGGTGCCGCTGTCGCCGGTGATCAGCAGCGGCAGGCCGCCATCGGGATAGAAGAGCGCGGTTTTCAGCTGGGCAATGGCCTTTTTCAGGCTGCCGTCATGACCGATGAGAAGAGAAAAGTGATCCGGCGGTTCCTGTCCGCTGTCGCCGTCGTTCAGCAACTGGGCGATGCTGTCGTATTCGTTCCCGGCCAGGCCGAAAAACTGCTGACTGAAGGCTTTTTTGTGCAGGAAGTAGACCGGGCGGGTGTTGATTTTGACCAGCTCCCCCTGAGCCACCAGCTGGTTCAGATAGTGGCTGGCGGTATTGCGTTTGAGGTCGAACCGCTCGGCCAGGTAGCGGGCGGTAAAGACCTCGCTCAGGTTTTCCGGGTCGAAAAAATCGGTCTGATTGGCGAGAAAGGTCAGGATTTCGTTGCGCATGGTGGATCCCACGTCTGAAGTGTCGTGGGGGTATGATGCCCGCAAAGCTGCGGGCGGAGGGAGCGCGACGGCGGGGAATGTGCGCTTTTGTGGGGAAGTTCACAGGATTGCCTGAGGCAGGAATTGGCGGGGACTGCCCCCTCTCCCTTGAGGGAGAGGGCTGGGGTGAGGGGGGACATGCGGCTCTGGAGGTGGTTCCGTTCACCTCACGTTCCTTGCTTCTTTAATACGCCTGAACCGGTGAACGTGTCAGGTCCACTGTAAGTGTTTTATTCTTCCGGGGTTTCCTCGTTGCGTTAAATTTTTTGCGAGGCGCTTTCCAGGAATGATTTTCCCGGCTTGTCGCCGCGATCTCCCCGCAGTATCTTCCTGTTGCGCCTGCAAAATCAGGCGTCGGGATTGGAACCCTGACTGACTTTATCGATGACATAAGAGGCTTTATGTCGTACGCTTCGCTGCACCTCAATGGTGGGCTGGCGGGGGCATCGTAAGATGCGCCGGTATCCGATAAAGCCGGTAGTTCCAACCTCGCCCAGTCCACCGCCATGAGATTGGAACCTCTGACGGTGGGTTTAAAAACTTTATCGGAGGCTGCCATTATGGCTACTACCCCAACCCGTGCTCAGGCACTGTTTACCGTACCCTTCTCCCACAATACCGATTTCACCGAGCTGGCGAACCACTGCGAGCGTTTTGCCCATACCCTGCTGGAAACCGAAGACCCTGCGGAGAAACTGGCGCTCTGCGCCCGTCTTTCTGCCTGCCTCGCCTTATTGCAGCCAACCCTCAACGAGCCCATTCCGCCGCATCTGGTGGAGCGCTTCACCCTGACCGATCTGCCGTCCCGGCTGCCCGCCTTCGAACCGGAAAGCGAGCTGCTCGGACTGTACTGCCAGACGCTCACGCAGCTGTTGATCAGCAACGCGCTGCCGCGGGATATGGCAAAGGTGATGGAAGGGCTGCTGTATGAGCTGGTGAACTTCTACGCCGACACGCTGAATGCGCCGCGCTGGCTGCACACGCCGGACGGGCGCGTGGCGATTGATGCGTTGATGGACTGAGGAAGGTTAACGGGGGAATGTGCGCGTTGTTCCCCCCTCACCCTGACCCTCTCCCTCAAGGGAGAGGGGATCGTCCGTGCCAATCATTGCTAAATCGTAATCCGGTAGCGAACGTAATCATCCACCGTTGCCAACTGGTCATACAGCGCCCGGGCCGGATTGCCTGTTCGGGTCACCCAGTAGACCTTCGACCACGCCTTTTGTCGTGCCTCGTCAATGATACCTTCTATCAAGGCCCTGCCCGCCCCTTTGCCGCGCGCCGCGTCATCCACAAACAGATCTTCCAGATAGCACAGCGGCCGGGTCACCCAGGTGCCCTCATGGAGCACGCAGATGGCAAAACCCACCACGCCCTGTTCGGTTTCTGCCAGTCGGCAGAACAGACCGGACTCCGGGGATAATACCCGCCGCCAGGTCGCCAGGGTCACCGCCTCATCCAGTTCGGTGCCATAAAAACCCAGATAGCCCTTCCAAAGGGCCAGCCATGCCTCGTAATCGTCCGCCTGTGCCTCACGAACCTTAACCATCATTTTATTCCTTGATGTGCCAGAGATTTTCTGATGATAACAAGAATTGCCCCCGTTCTCAGGCAGGATATTAAAGCTATTTCTGGTAAATATATTGTTACCTGGTTGTTGTACACTCGCGCGCCTTAGATTATAAATCGTCACCTTTGAGTGATCTCACTCAATTTTTGCCAACATCAGGGAACATTTATGTCCGTTCAAAAATTATCCAGAACCGCAGCGGTATTGCTGGGGCTTCTGGGCGTCTTAATTCTGGCGATGGGGATATTCTTCGCTTATTACGGTGGGAAGCTGGTCAGCGTTAAAGGCAGCCCCTACTTTCTGATCAGCGGCTGCCTGCTTATCCTCTCGGGCGTGCAGATCCTGCGCCAGCGTCTGAGTGGTGCAGCCCTCTACTTTGTGGTGCTGGCGGGCACCGCCCTCTGGGCGCTGTGGGACGTCGGCCTCGACTTCTGGCCGCTGGTCTCCCGTCTGCTAACCCTCGCGGGCATCGCCATTCTGGTGGCGCTCGCCCTGCCCTCGCTGCTGCGCCGCGCCGGTAAGACGCCGTGCTGGAAAGGCGCAGGGGCGATTGCGGCAGTGCTGGCGGTTGCCTTTGCCGCGACCGTTGGGGGCATGTTTGTCCCGCACGATCCGGTGACGGCGTCGGGCGCACAGCTTCCTCTCACCCCGGTCAAACCCGGCGAAGAGCAGAAAAACTGGTCCAACTACGGCAACACCCCGGGCGCATCGCGCTTTGTGGCCCTGGATCAGATCACCCGCGATAATGTAAAAGACCTGCAGGTGGCCTGGACCTACCGCACGGGCGATATTCCCGTCAGCCCGAACGGCGGCGGTGCGGAAGATCAGCAGACCCCGCTGCAGATCGGCAATACGCTGTTCCTCTGTACACCGCATAACAACGTGATTGCCGTCGATGCGACCACCGGCAAGGAGCGGTGGAAAACCGAGATCAACGCCAAACAGAAAAAGTGGATGCGCTGTCGCGGCCTGGCGTACTTTGATGCCACAGCCCCGCTGCAGCAGCCAACCCTGCCGGGCTCTTCGCCGGTGGCCGCCGTTTCGCTGCCTGCGGATGCCCAGTGCAAACGCCGGATCATCATGAACAGCGTCACGCCGGAACTGGTGGCCCTGGATGCGGATACCGGTAAGTTCTGCGAAGACTTCGGCAACCACGGTCGCGTCAGCCTGAGCGCGCAGATGGGTAAAGGTGCCGATACTGGCCTCTACTATCCGACGTCAGCCCCGACCCTCGCCGGAACCACCGTGGTGGTAGGCGGGCGCGTGGCGGATAACGTGGCGACGGATATGCCGGGCGGCGTAGTGCGCGGCTTCGACGTCATCACCGGACAGTTGCGCTGGGCCTTTGATCCGGGCAAACCGGACGACCAGAATGCCCCTGCCGATAACGAAACCTTCACCCGCTCCACCCCGAACGTCTGGGCCCCGATGTCTTACGATCCGCAGTCCAACACCGTCTATATGCCAACCGGCAGCGCGGCGGTGGACCTGTGGGGCGTGAAGCACAACGCCCTGGATCGTAAGTTTGGTGCCTCGATGGTGGCGGTGGATGCCAGTACCGGTAAGGTGAAATGGGTTTACCAGACCGTTCACAACGACCTCTGGGACTTTGATGTCCCGATGCAGCCGACCTTCACCGACTTCCCTGCTGCGGGCGGCAAAACCACCCCGGCGCTGATCTTCGGCACCAAATCCGGCCAGCTGTTTGTGCTGGATCGCGCCACCGGTCAGCCGCTGACCAGAGTCGAAGAGCGCAAGGTAACCCAGGGTCAGATCCCGAAAGAGATCTACTCTCCGACCCAGCCCTTCTCTGTAGGCATGCCAACCATTGGCGCAGATGTGCTGAAAGAGTCCGACATGTGGGGCGCAACGCCGTTTGACCTGCTGATCTGCCGTATCGAGTTCAAATCCAAACGGTACAACGGCCTGTTTACCCCGCCGGGAGATGACCCATCGCTGAACCTGCCGGGCTCGTTAGGCGGCATGAACTGGGGCGGTCTGTCGATTGACCCGGTGAATCAGTACCTGTTCATCAATGATATGCGCGTGGGCCTCGAAGTGCAGCTGATCCCGGCCTCCCCGGAGATTCAGGGTGCCAAAAATGACGGCAACGAAGCTGCCGCCATCAGCCGTCCGGTGCCGCTGGCCGGTACGCCGTACGCCATTAATGCCAAAGTGCGCTTTATGTCGCCGGTCGAGATCCCCTGCCAGAAACCGCCGTTCGGCACCCTGACGGCGGTGGATCTGAAAACCCAGAAAATTGCCTGGCAGGTGCCGGTGGGCACGGTGAAGGATACCGGTCCGTTTGGCGTGAAGATGGGGCTGCCGATCCCGATTGGTATGCCGACCATCGGCGGCACGATGGCGACTCAGGGCGGCCTGGTATTTATCGCCTCCACGCAGGATTACTATCTGCGCGCGTTCGATACCTCGTCCGGGAAAGAGGTGTGGAAAGCGCGCCTGCCGGTGGGAAGCCAGAGCACGCCAATCAGCTACACATCGCCGGTGGACGGGAAGCAGTATCTGCTGATCACCGCCGGCGGCGCGCGTAACTCGCCGGATCGCGGCGACTATGTGATTGCGTATAAGCTGCCGTAATAGTTCCGAAACAGCCATCCCTCAGGGGATGGCTGAGCCGAACCAGGCTACTTTTATATCTCGTATCATCACCGGAGATAACAATGAAAGTCTTAATGGTTCTCACCTCTCACAGCGACCTGGGCAATACCGGTAAGAAAACGGGCTTCTGGCTGGAAGAGTTTGCCGCCCCGTATTACATCTTCAAAGATGCGGGGGCCGAGGTGGTGCTGGCCTCCCCGGCAGGCGGCCAGCCGCCGCTGGATCCCAAAAGTGATTCACCCGATTTTCAGACCGAACTGACCCAGCGCTTCAAAGCCGATCCGGCGGCCCAGCGCGAACTCGCCAATACCCTGAAGCTCGACAGCGTGCGTCAGGAGGATTTTGACACCGTCTTTTACCCCGGCGGCCACGGCCCGCTGTGGGATCTGGCCGAGTCACAAACGTCCATCGCCCTGATTGAAGCCTTCACCCGCGCGGGTAAACCCACGGGCTTCGTCTGCCACGCGCCGGGGGTGCTGCGCCATGTGAAGGCCGCCTCTGGCGAGCCGCTGGTCAAGGACCGTCAGGTGACCGGCTTTACCAACGGCGAAGAGGCCGACGTCGAACTGACCGACATCGTCCCGTTCCTGGTGGAAGATGAGCTGATCGCCCTGGGTGCTAACTACCAGAAAGGCCCGAACTGGGGATCGTACATTGTTGAAGACGGCCAGCTGATTACCGGGCAGAACCCGGCCAGCTCCGAAGATGTCGCCAAAGCGCTGGTCGCTGCGCTTCGCTAGTCCCCCTGCCCGGCCGCTGGTCGGGCAATCCCTCCTGCGCTTTTCGCATAGAGTGCTAAAGACAAAACGGTGCCGGGCTGCCAGGATTTTGCGATTCACACCGGAGATGCTATGAACACCATTATTGACCTGTTTAACGACCATAAAAGCGAGCGCAGTTTTACCGATCACGCCATTGATGACGCCACGCTGGAACGCATTATCAGCACCGCATACCGTGCCCCTACCTCGGTACATTCCCAGCAGGTGTCGGTCATCGTCACCCGCGATGCCGAAAAGCGGGCGCAGATTTCGCAGATCGCAGGCGGCCAGCCGTGGATTGCCAAAGCCCCGGTGTTTATCACCTTTGTGCTGGATATGTACAAAACCGGGGTCGGCATGAAGCTGGCGGGCAAGGAGCAGGCGGCGCATCAGAGCATTGAGAGCCTGGTGGCTGGCGCGACCGACGTGGGCATTGCCCTCGGCTCAGTAATGGCGGCGGCCCGCTCCGAAGGGCTGGGGATCGTGCCGATTGGCGGGATCCGTCTGCGCCCACAGGAACTCATCGAGTTGCTCGACCTGCCGGAACACACCTTCCCGGTGGCGGGCGTGGTGATTGGACACGTGGATGTCCCTTCGCATCACAAACCGCGTCTGCCGCTGGAGACCTTCCGCCACGACGAAGCCTACGTCACCGACGGGCTGGAGGCGAAAATTACCCGTTACAATCAGCAGATGACCGAACACTGGCAGGCCATTGATCGTAATGACGGTGATACCTGGAGTGAAAGCGTGAGCGGTTACTATCAGCACATTTACTTCCCGGACGTGCTGCCGGCGCTGCTTAAGCAGGGCTTTGGCGTCGATAAGTAACGTGTAAATTGCCCGGCGGCGCTGCGCTTGCACGGGCCTACGGGTTATGTGCCGACTGCTGGCATTGCCCGGCGCCGCTTTGCTTGCGCGGGCCTACGGGTGATGGGCTTTTGTAGGCCGGGTAAGCGCAGCGCCACCCGGCAACAATGCAGGCAAAATGCCTGAATCAGGTCGGCATCGAGAAGGTGGTGACCTTATTGGTCTGCGGATCGATATTGATAATGCAGATAGCGAAGTTACCGCCAAAACGGTCTTTACGATCGGAAATGCGCAGGTTGTAGCTCTCGGAGAACGAGGTATACCCCGAGGAGTTGGTCTCGTTCAGCTTGAAGCCAACAATCTGTTCGAAATAGTCACGGGATTTACCCACGCTGGTTTTGCACTGTTCATTGGTGATGGTGCCAGACTGTTTTGCCGCCGCCGCAGTTTGCGTGCCGGTGGACGATTTCGGCGTCAGGGCCGTATTGACCGCTTTCATCCCGTCACTCATGTTTTTCTGGAAATCGGCGCAAGAGGTAGAAAGTAAAACCATGCCGCATAAAAGGAGCTTTTTCATTGTAATCCTTACAATATTTAACGTTATTAAACCATTAAGCATTATAATTTTTACAAATAGTTAACTCCAGCAAACCTTTTACACGGCATTTTCTAACTTATTGAATAACAATACCTTTCACAATAACTTCTACCATTATTGGTAGATTATCCCTTAATTCGTGGATCCAGCGCGTCGCGCAGCCCATCTCCCAGCAGATTAAACGCCAGCACGGTGAGGAAAATCGCCATGCTCGGGAACAGCGCCACGTGCGGGGCGATCACCATATCGGCCCGCGCCTCGTTAAGCATCGCCCCCCACTCCGGGGTCGGCGGCTGAGCGCCAAGCCCTAAGAACGACAGGCTGGCGGCCGAGATAATCGACACCCCGATACGCATGGTGAAATAGACCACAATCGAGGAGACGGTGCCCGGCAGAATATGGTTAAACAGGATGGTGGTATCACTGGCACCGATGCTGCGCGCCGACTCGATAAAGGTCTGCTGTTTCAGCACCAGGGTGTTCCCACGCACCAGGCGAGCAAAGGCCGGTATCGAGAAGATCGCCACGGCGATAATCACGTTCGCCATGCCGTTACCCATCACCGCCACCACCGCAATGGCCAGCAGAATACCGGGAAAGGCAAACAACACGTCGCAGATGCGCATGATAATGCGGTCCCACCAGCCCTCGTAGTACCCCGCCAGCAGGCCCAGCACCGTGCCGATGGCCGCGCCGATCAGCACTGCAAACACACCCGCCGCGAGCGAGATCTGCGCTCCCATCAGCACCCTGCTGAAGATATCCCGCCCGAGCGAGTCGACGCCGAACCAGTGCATCATCGACGGGCCTTCGTTCAGCCGGTCGTAATCGAAATAGTTCTCCGCATCGAAGGGGACGATCCAGGGGGCCAGCACCGCCACCAGTATCAGCAGCAGCACAAACAGCCCGGCGGTCATCGCCACCGGCTGCTTGCGAAAGCGCCGCCAGAATTCATGCCACGGGGTGCGGATCTGATCCGGTTTAAGTCCCGGCATCGCCTTTAACATCGCCTGCCGACGCCAGTTTAACAGTCGCATCTTATTTGTACCTGATAGCCGGATTAATGGCGGCATAGAGCACATCCACCACTAAGTTGATAAGAATAAACTCCAGCGAAAAGAGCAGCACTTCCGCCTGGATCACCGGGTAGTCGCGCATGTCGACGGAATCGACCAGCAGGCGCCCTAACCCCGGCCAGTTGAAGACCTTCTCCACCACGATCGAGCCGCCGAGCAGGAAGCCGAATTGCAACCCCATCATGGTCACCACCGGGATCATCGCGTTGCGCAGACCGTGCTTGAGGATCACCCACTTCTCGCTGACCCCCTTCGCCCGGGCGGTGCGCATGTAGTCTTCGTTCAGCACGTCGACGAACGAGGCGCGGGTGAAGCGCGCCATCACCGCCGCCACCGCTGCGCCGAGCGTCAGGGACGGCAGGATGTAGTGCCGCCAGCTGTCGGCCCCCACGGTGGGGAGCCAGCCCAGCTCGACGGAGAAGACCTGCATCAGCAGCATCCCCAGCGCAAAGGCCGGGAAGGAAATTCCAGTCACCGCCAGCGCCATCCCCAGACGATCCGGCCAGCGGTTACGCCAGACGGCCGCCACAATCCCGGCCCCCAGGCCAAACAGCACCGCCCAGGCCATACTGGCAAGGGTCAGCCAGAAGGTGGGCATGAAGCGGCTGGCGATCTCTTCCGAGACCGGTCGGCGCGACACCATTGAGGTACCAAAATCGCCCTGCAGGACGTGGGTGATGTAGTGCCAGAACTGCCGGTAAAGCGGCTGATCCAGCCCCAGCTGCTTACGCACCAGCTCGATCACCGTGGCATCCGCTTCCGGGCCGGCAATCAGCCGCGCCGGATCGCCCGGCAGCATATGGACGAATAAAAAGACCAGCACCGCCACAATCAGCAGCGTTGGGATCAGCCCCAGCAGGCGTTTAATCACATAATTCAGCATGCACATTCCTCTCATCCCGCAGGCGGAGACCTGCGGGAATGAGTGCTCTATTTCAGATCCGCGTCGTCAAAGCTAAAGCCGGTATCCGGCATGATGTAGAACCCGGTCAGCGCTTTGTTGTGTGCCGAGACCAGCTTCTCCACCACCAGCGGTACCCACGGCGACTCCTTCCAGATGGTGTCCTGCGCATCCTTGTACAGCTTCGCTTTCTCTTCCGGTTGCGTGGTTTTCAGGGCATCGGTCAGATCTTTATCCACCTGCGGGTTGCTGTAGAAGGCGGTGTTGAACAGGGTTGGCGGCTGGTTATTAGAGGCAAACAGCGGTGACAGCGCCCAGTCGGCTTCGCCGGTGGAGGCCGACCAGCCGGTGTAGAACATCCTCACCCCACTCTCTTTCTGCCCTTTGCCTTCCACTTCGGCGGCTCGCTGTCCGGCATCCATCGCCGTTACCTGCACCTTAATGCCCACCTGCGCCAGCTGCTGCTGGGTAAACTGCAGCACCTTCTGGGCGGTACTGTGGTTGTGCGACGACCACAGGGTGGTGCTGAAGCCGTTCGGGAAGCCGGCCTCTTTCAGCAGCGCGCGCGCCTTCGCCGGATCGTATTCCCACGGATGATACTGCTGGGCGTACGCGATGGACGGCGGCACCACGCCCGTGGCCGGGGTGGCGTAACCGGCAAAGGCCACCTTCACCAGCGCCTCGCGGTTGATGGCGTAGTTAATCGCCTCGCGCACTTTCGGGTTATCGAACGGCTTTTGCGTGACGTTCATGCTGATGTAGCGCTGCATGATCGACGGGCTGGCCACCAGCTCCAGCTTGCTGTTTTTGCTCAGCAGCGCCGCCTGCTCGTAGGGGATTGGGAAGGCAAACTGCGCTTCGCCGGTCTGCAGCATCGCCGCGCGGGTGTTATTATCCACCACCGGACGCCAGGTGATGGTATCCAGCTTCGGCAGCCCCTGCTGCCAGTAACCGGCGAACTTCTTCACCTTCACAAAGTCGGTCTGATTCCAGGTCACCAACTCATACGGGCCAGTACCCACCGGATGGAAGCCGATCTCTTTGCCGTATTTTTTCAGCGCCTCCGGGGAGATCATCGCCGTGGCCGGGTGGGCCAGGATGTTAATAAAGGCCGAGAACGGCGCTTTGAGCGTGATTTTTACCGTCGTGGGATCGACCGCCTCGGTGCTGGCGATGTTTTTATACAGGTTATAGCGCTTGAGGCTGTTTTCCGGGTTGCTGGCGCGATCGAGGTTGACCTTTACCGCTTCCGCATTGAAGTCGGTGCCGTCCTGGAACTTCACCCCGCTGCGCAACTTGATGGTATAGACCAGCCCGTCGTCAGAGACCTTATAGCTCTCGGCCAGCACGTTTTTCAGGTTCATCTCTTTATCGAGGCCAAACAGCCCCTGATAAAACGACTTCGCCACCGCCTGCGACAGGGTGTCGTTGGCGTCATACGGATCGAGGGTAGTGAAGCTGGAACCCACCGCCACCACCACGTCTTTTGCTGCGAAGGCCGGCGTGGCTGCCAGGGCTGCCGTTACGCTCGCGGCTAACAGCCATCTGCGAGCAACAAATGTTGTCATTGTTGTGTTCTCCTGTTGTGCTGTGCTGTTGTTCTTTATAAGTGTTTAAAAGCATTATCCTGACGCGGCGGCGCGACGAAGTGGCCGGGAGCGACCTCGCGCAATACCACCCGCTCGGTGGCTTCTCCCCGCTTGCGAATGTTGCCCGGCAGCTCATCCTGCAGCAGCACCCGCCGGGCCTGACGATGGGCCGGATCGGCCACCGGCACCGCCGCCATCAGCTTGCGGGTATAAGGGTGCTGCGGGTTTTCAAACACGGCCCGACGCGGGCCAATCTCAACGATCTGCCCGAGATACATCACCGCCACCCGGTGGCTGATGCGCTCCACCACCGCCATGTCGTGGGAAATAAACAGAAACGCAATGCCCATCTCCCGCTGCAGGTCGAGCAGCAGATTGATGATCTGCGCCCGAATGGAGACATCCAGCGCCGAGACCGACTCGTCGGCAATCACCACCTTCGGATTCAGGGCCAGCGCGCGGGCAATGCAGATCCGCTGCCGCTGGCCGCCGGAAAATTCATGGGGATAGCGCCACGCGTGTTCCGGCTTGAGGCCGACGCGCTCCAGCAGCCACGCCACCCGCCGCTGGGCGGCGTCACCGTCCAGCAGGTTATGCACCCGCAGCGGCTCCATAATCGAATAGCCCACCGTCTGGCGGGGATCGAGGGAGGCGTAAGGGTCCTGAAAAATAAACTGAATATCCCGCCGCAGGGGTTGCAGCTTCCCGGCCGGCAGGGTGTCGATGCGCTCACCGTTAAAGGTGATGGTACCCTCCTGGGCCTCCACCAGCCGCAGCAGCGCCCGGCCAGTGGTCGACTTGCCGCTGCCAGATTCGCCCACCAGCGACAGCGTTTCACCGGGCCAGAGATCAAAGCTGACGCTCTCTACCGCGTGGACTTCGCGCTTAACGCGGTTCAGCAGGCCGCCGCGCAGCGGGAAACGGGTCACCAGATCGCGCACCTGCAAAATAGGTTCGCCGGGCACCACGGTATCCTGCTCGGTTTCGGCTTCCTGAAAACCCGGATTCGCCAGGGAGATCAGCGGAAAACGGCGCGGCAGGTCGCTGCCGTTCATCGCCCCGAGACGCGGGACCGCAGCCAGCAGCGCCCGGGTATAGGGGTGTTCAGGGGCGTGGAAGATCTGCTCCACCGGGCCGGTTTCGACCGCTTCGCCCTGGTACATCACCAGCACCCGGTCGGCGATATCCGCCACCACGCCCATGTCGTGGGTGATAAAGATCACCCCCATCTCCATCTCCTCCTGCAATACCTTAATGAGCTGCAGGATCTGCGCCTGAATGGTGACGTCCAGCGCGGTGGTCGGTTCATCGGCGATCAGCACCGCCGGACGGCAGGAGAGCGCCATGGCGATCATCACCCGCTGACGCATGCCGCCGGAGAGCTGATGCGGGTAGCGCCCCAGAATGGCGTCCGCCTCGGGGATCCGCACCTGCTCCAGCATGCGTCTGGCTTCGGCCAGCGCCTCTTCGCCGTTCAGCCCCTGGTGCAGACGGATGGACTCGGCGATCTGCTCCCCCACCGGGAAGACCGGGTTGAGGGAGGTCATCGGCTCCTGAAAAATCATGGCGATATCGGCCCCGCGCACGCTGCGCACCTGGGACGAACTCAGGGTGGTGAGATCGCTCACCTGGCCGTTGCGACGGCGCAGCAGCAGGCTGTCGCACGCCACCAGCCCGCCGGACTGTTCAATCAGGCGCATCAGCGATAAAGCAGTGACCGATTTGCCGGAGCCTGATTCCCCGACGATCGCCAGGGTTTCGCCGCGTTTAAGTGAAAAAGAGAGATTTTTTACCGCCGGGATCGGCTGCCGTTCTCCGGGAAAGTCGACGTTCAGGTTATGCACCGCCAGCACCTGCTGGCTGTCGAGTTCATCGCTGTGCGGCATCCCTTCCCCCTTATTCACGATAAATTCCGGTGCTCGGCGTATCGCCGGCATAGCCCCAGGCGCGGTACATGCCTTCGCTGTTGAAGGGTAATGCCACGTTGCCCTCGCGGTCGACGGCGATCAGCCCGCCACTGCCTTCCAGCGCCGGGAGTTTTTCCATCACCACCCGCTCGCAGGCTTCAGCGAGGCTTAAGCCGCCGTAGTCCATCAGCGCGGCGATGTCATAGGCCGCCAGGGTGCGAATAAACACTTCGCCGGTGCCGGTACAGGAGACCGCCACGCTGGCGTTATTGGCATAGCAGCCCGCACCGGGCAACGGGCTGTCGCCCACCCGACCGGGCAGTTTGTTGGTCATGCCGCCGGTAGAAGTCGCGGCGGCCAGGTTTCCGGCTTTATCCAGCGCCACCGCGCCGACGGTCCCCGTTTTGGTGGATTCATCCAGCGGGGCGGCGTGATCGAGCCGGGTCTCCCCTGCATCGCGCGCCGCCAGCAACTGCTCGTAGCGTTCCGGCGTGGAGAAAATATCGGGCGACACCGCCTCCATGCCGTGCGCGAAGGCAAATTTCTCGGCCCCCTCGCCCACCAGCAGAACGTGCGGGCTCTGCTCCATCACCAGACGGGCAGCCAGCACCGGGTTGCGCAGATGGCTGACCCCGGCCACGGCACCCGCTTTCAGGGTAATGCCGTCCATCACGCAGGCGTCCAGCTCATGGGTTTCGTCGCGGGTAAACACCGAGCCAATCCCGGCGTTAAACAGCGGGCACTCCTCCAGCAGGCGTACTGCTTCAGTAACCACATCCAGCGCGCTCTCCCCCGCCTCCAGCATCCGCTGGCCGGTTTCCACTATCGATGAGAGCGCCTCGATGTAGCGCCTCTCCTGTTCCTGGCTGAGCTGCGCGCGGGTAATTGCCCCTGCGCCGCCGTGGATCGCGATGACTGCATTCCCCATTTACTTCACCTTTGCGGGCGTAAGTGCCGCTTTTTCTATAAATATCATTATCGTTGCCGGAACTTCAGATGATTTTTGAATATAGAAAGACGTAACTGTGATGTAAAGGCTAAGCCCATGGTGTCATACAGTTAAGGGCACTTTTCTGCCATAATGGCCGCCTTCGTTATTCTCTCCCTGGAGTGACCCATGGATTTTACCGCCGGACTGATGCCGCTTGAGACGGCACTCACCCAGATGCTCGATCGACTTTCCCCCCTGTCAGAGCAGGAAACCCTGCCGCTGCTGCGCTGTTTTGGCCGCGTGACCGCTGCCGACATCGTCTCCCCTCTCAACGTACCGGGTTTCGATAACTCGGCGATGGACGGCTATGCCGTACGGCTGGCGGATCTGGCGGCGGGTGCCGCACTGTCGGTGGCGGGCAAAGCCTTTGCCGGTCAACCTTTCCAGGGCGAATGGCCGGCCGGAAGCTGCATCCGCATCATGACCGGTGCCCCGGTTCCCACGGGCTGCGATGCGGTGGTGATGCAGGAAGAGACCGAGCAGACCGACGCCGGCGTGCGCTTTACCGCCGGCGTTAAGCCGGGACAGAATATCCGCCGTAGCGGGGAAGATATTACCCTGGGCGCCACCGTCTTCCCGGCGGGTACTAAACTGACCGCGGCCGAGCTGCCGGTGCTGGCCTCGCTGGGCATCCCGGAGATTGCCGTGGTGCGCAAGGTGCGGGTGGCGCTGTTCTCTACCGGCGACGAGCTTCAGCTTCCGGGCCAGCCGCTGGCCGAGGGGCAGATCTACGATACCAACCGTCTGGCGGTGCACCTGATGCTGGAGCAGCTGGGCTGCGAGGTGATTAATCTCGGGATTATCCCGGACGATCCGCAGAAGCTGCGCGCCGCCTTTATTGAAGCGGATCGCGTGGCCGACGTGGTGCTCAGCTCCGGCGGCGTGTCGGTGGGCGAAGCGGATTACACCAAAACCATCCTCGATGAGCTGGGTGAGATCGGCTTCTGGAAGCTGGCCATCAAGCCGGGCAAACCTTTTGCCTTTGGCAAGCTGCCGAACAGCTGGTTCTGCGGCCTGCCGGGCAACCCGGTCTCTGCGGCGCTGACGTTCTATCAGCTGGTGCAGCCGCTGCTGGCGAAGCTCTCCGGCAACCGTGGGCACGGCCTCCCTGCCCGCCAGCGCGTGCGTGCCGCCACCCGTCTGAAAAAATCACCGGGTCGTCTCGACTTCCAGCGCGGCATTCTGGCGCGTAACGCCAACGGCGAGCTGGAGGTGAGCACCACCGGCCATCAGGGCTCGCATATTTTCAGCTCCTTCAGCCAGGGCAACTGCTTTATCGTGCTTGAGCGCGAGCGCGGCAACGTGGAAGCGGGTGAATGGGTTGAGGTTGAGCCGTTCAACGCGCTGTTTGGAGGCTGAGCATGGAACTGAGCGACCAGGAGATGCTGCGCTACAATCGCCAGATTGTGCTGCGCGGCTTTGATTTCGACGGTCAGGAAGCGTTGAAAGCGGCGAATGTGCTGGTGGTCGGCCTCGGCGGGCTGGGCTGCGCTGCGGCGCAGTATCTGGCCGCCGCCGGCGTGGGGCGCATGACGCTGCTCGATTTCGACACCGTGTCGCTCTCCAACCTGCAACGCCAGACCCTGCACAGCGATGCGACCATTGGCGAACCCAAGGTGGTGTCGGCCCACGCGGCGCTGACGCGCATCAACCCCAACGTGCAGTTCACCCTGGTGAATGCCCTGCTGGATGATGCCTCCCTGTCGGCCCAGATTGCCCATCACGATCTG
>DERO01000012.1 GCA_002360945.1 Leclercia adecarboxylata
ACCGTACAGTGGGAGAGGGTTGGGGTGAGGGCAGCAGGCCGCACTTACCTCAATACCCCACCTTATACACCCGTCCGCTCTGCACTCCTTCCACGCTGCGGCGATAGGCCAGGGCAACGGTCGCGGCGGGCACGCTTTCAAAGCCCGGGAAGAAACCGTCGTAGGCTTCGGCCGATTCCGTTAATACCGTTGGGCTAATCAGGTTGATGCGGATCCCGCGCGGCAGTTCGCAGGCCGCAGCGCGGACAAAGCCCTCCAGCGCGGCGTTCACCGTGGTGGCATTCACCCCCTGGGCAATGGGTTCGTGGGCCACAATCCCGCTGACCAGGGTAATCGAGCCACCTTCGTTCAGATAGTGCTGCCCGGTCAGCGCCAGCCGCACCTGGCCCAGCAATTTATCCTGTAACCCCTGGTTGAACTGGCTGTCGGTCATGGTCGCGAGCGGCCCAAAATGCAGCCCGCCGCTGGCGGAAACAATGGCATCCACCGGGCCGATCTTCTCGAACAGCGCCTGCACGCTGGCCTGGGAGGTGATATCCACCTGATGATCGCCTTGAGTGCGTCCCACGCGAATGACCTCATGACGACGACTCAGCTCTTCTGTGACTGCCTGACCGACCGTACCGCTGGCACCAATAATGACGATTTTCATAGCCGACTCCTTCTGTTGTGAGCCTTCATTGTTTAATAAATAAAAAGGCGGATAAACTGGGCTAGAGTTAGAAGATTACTAACCAGAGGTTTGCAATATGGATAAGTTTCGCGGCATGGAGACCTTTATCGCGGTGGTGGAGAGCGGCAGCTTTACCGGAGCCGCCGCCCGGCTGGAGATGTCGGCGGTGATGGTCGGGAAGTACATTGCCCAACTGGAGGCCCGGCTCGGTACCCGCCTGCTCGAGCGCAATACCCGTCGCCAGAGTCTGACCGACGCCGGACGGGTCTATTTTGACGAGGCAAAGCGGGTCCTCGAGCAGGTCGCCATCGCCGAAAGCTCGGTGGAGCGCCTGCGTACCGCGCCCGCCGGCACGCTGCGGGTGACCGCGCCGACCTCGTTTGGCGGCTGCGTGATTGCCCCGCTGACCGCTACCTTTTTGCAGCGTTTCCCGGAGGTACGCGTCGAGCTGGATCTGACCAACCGGATGGTCGATCTGGTGGAGGAGGGGGTGGATCTGGCGATCCGCATTGGCGACATCCACGCCGAGGATCTGGTGGCGAAATACCTTTGCCCGTACCGGATGGTGATCTGCGCCGCGCCGGACTATTTAGCCCGCCACGGCACACCGCAAACGCCAGACGATCTGGTGGATCATCTCTGTTTGTCCCACACGGTCTGGACCGCGCGCAACGAGTGGCGACTGCCGGGCGTGGAAGGGGAGGTGCGCTGGAAGCGCGATGCGATTTTGCGCTGTAACGACGGGTACGGGCTGCGGATGGCGGCGATTGCCGGGGCGGGATTACTGTTACAACCGGAGGTGCTGGTGGCGGACGAGCTGGCGAGTGGTCGGCTGATACGCGTGTTAGAACGTTACACACCACAACCCCGACCGGTGCATCTTTTGTGGCGTCAGGACTTACGACCTTTGCCGAAACTTACCCAATTTATCGCACATATTATGCAGGCCGGGGAGTAGTGCGGTCTGTAACGCCCGGCGGCGCTGCGCTTGCCGGGCCTACAAAACAACCAGACCGCACCGTCCCGTAGGCCGGGTAAGGCATCGCCACCACCCGGCATCAGGCCGCACCAATCAGAAACGATAACCTACGCCGACATTCCAGCCGTCGATCCCGTAATCGTCGCCCAGGTCGGCAGTGGTACCTTCGTAACCGACGTGGATTGCCAGCTCAGGCGTTGGGTTGAACTGCACGCCCGCACCGTAGGCGAACGAGGTCGATTTCTCATTGATGCCGTCGCGCTGGGTGTAGTTGTCGCCGCCGTTCACCCAGGTGGTGTGGCCGTCGGCTTTCACACGAGCCACACCGCCCAGCGCATACAGGGAAACGAAATCATTAAGGCGATACGCCGGGCCTGCCATCAGGGAGTAATATTTCACTTCGATATGGTTTTTAACGGAGTCAGAGAAGAGATAATAATGCTCGTCCTGATCGCCGCTCATATAGGTAAATGAACCCATCAGGCTGACCGGGGAATCCCACTCATAGCGATACTGAACGTTCACGCCGCGAATATTTTTAAAGTCTTCAACGTTACTCTGCGCATAACCCACAGAAACGGTCTGATTATCCGCCAGAGCCGCGCCGCTTGCCAGACCCGCCGCAACCAATACCGCCAGAGATACCTTTTTCATTTTCCGTAATCCTTGTTGTCGTTTTTTTATAGACGAAGCCGGATATATCCCCAGGCCAGGCTGGAGATACGCCACCGCAAATAAAGCGATAAAATTGTTGGTTTTTTTGGCAGACGATGAAATAGGGAATAATCTTAAAGGCCGGAATAGTCCTGGAATTTGCCTCCCCTATATTGGTAGGGGGGTTGCGCTTAGTCATCATATTTAAGGCTGATGCTTATTTTCTCGGCAGGAATTTCAACGGTGATATCACAGCGCGTCCAGGGCGCTTTACCCTTGGTCATATTATTCTGAACATAAAAGTCCCGGAGGTTAACTAACAGGAGACGTAAATGGTAACTGGCGAGCTTATCCGGAACAAACCAGTCTTCGTTATCCTGTTGATCAACATAATCATATTCATACTCACAGGACTCACCATCCAGGGCTAATTTTGCGCGAGCAATGATTGTCTTCGCCTCAGCAGGACCAGCATCAACCAGTAATTGCGCAATTTTATTATGGAGATTATCTAACTCATTCATTTATTTACCCGGCAATTTCAGTTAGTGCTTGAGCATCTTCTGTTAATCAGCATATTTAAAATCAATACTGATCCTGAGCGTTTCAACATCGACCGTTATTTCACAGGCGTGCCAGAACGAGGGCTGTTGTGGTGAGATATTATTTGCAAAAAACTTCCTCAGCTCAACATGCGTTCCATTTTCTCTACGATCAACCTTTTTTATCGATAGCCATTTTAATGTTTAACGGTAAAGGCTATCTTCAAAAGGGCTATTCATCAGTATTTCATCAAGATGACGCTGGGCTTTCACACCCCAACTCTTATCTATTTTGCCCATAAGTTCTACGATTTTAGGGAAATAGAGACGTCGGCTGTCTTTGCCTGGAATTCGGTGTGCCAGTTCATAGTCTACTGCTATGGCGTGTACAAAATCATAGATTATCCAGTAAAGTAGCTCATCTGACGACGCTGTCACCTTTCTCGAAAACTCAAATCCTCTCTCTGAACAGATATAATTATACTGTCCGTTTTCAAACGAAATGTATGGGGTACCATCGCCAACAGGTGAAGTATGAAGGACGATCGAATAAGCCGGAAAACCGATTTTTGCTATCCGTGTTTCGACCTGTTTCTGTAGATCGCTAATATTCATCATCATCTCATTTTACCTTTGGAATTTGAGTTCCCGTCATGCCAGCCACAACACTCCCCTGAAACTCCACCTTTTGCCTGGGGCTCTCACTTAGCGCCTGCTCGATAACGACCCAATGAATAAAGGCGAAAAAGAAAATGGCCATATCGGTGATAACTTTAACAAGATGAGTTAACGGATTCATAAGGATATTTCCGGCAGTGCCTTTGCGATATTTTACCGGCTATACGGCACACTATGCACGGTGCAATAAGCCCGCAATCGCTATACACCGACGCGGGCTAAAATTTGATAAAACACCCTTAAAAAATCAGGGTCTTCTATTTTTTAATCAGCGTTGCGTGACACAGGTGATTATGCTCCGTGTACTGAAGATGTATTGAGTGGTTCTCATATTCATACTTTGACCATCCATTGATCCAGCCAAGGAGCATGTCGACTTTGCCTTCGCCAGACAAAGTGGGTTTTCCAGGCAATTTTGTAATGAATGCCCTGTCCATCCCGCCTTTAATTCCTGGGATAAAATTGTCTGTAAAGGGTGAATATCCATCTTTATTGCCAAAATAAAAGTGAATATGACTTAAGCAGTCTTTCCGAAACCCCATCTCGATACCAGAGTGGTAAAATTTATAGTACTTCGTTTTACCATCAGGATCGTTATATTCGCCAGCATCAGTTGATATATCCGGGGATTCACCGATAGCATGACACAGATTGATAACGTCAACAGAATGTTCCCTTTTACCAAGGACATCTATAAAACTAGCCCATTCCACTATCATTTTATAACCCCCATCTGGCGTGTACTTTTCAATTATAATATATCTTGTTTTTTAAAGAACAAATTTATAGCAAAAAATTCCGCTAACCGAGTGCCAGGCAATTGTTAATTATCATAATAGGGTTTTCCATGGGCTGTTTATCGGTAATAAAAAAACCAGATGATCAAACCCGCAGGCAGCCCCAGCCAGGTTAACTCAAGACATATCAACACATCTTTGAAAGAGAAGGGGAAATCCTCCTTCATATTCCATGCTAATCCCGCACCGACTAAACGGCCAAGGAGCGTCAGAATGAACACAGCCAGACCTATCGAGCAGCACAGGTAAACAAGGTTAATAAGCGATTTAGTGCTGTTTTTCATTCTTGAAATTCCCACCTGCGAAAGCGGATTTTTGTTCAGGAAAGAAGGTTAAACAGGTCGCGCCTGAGCTGATCGAGTTCATCGTTTTCACTCATCAAAACCTTTCCGTTTCTATACATTACGAGATCGTTTAGAGATCCCATTCCACCATAGAGATTGAGAAAAATGTGTTTGGTATCATCAGGATCAAGCTCATATTTTTTAGCCAGTTTAAAAATACTGGCTGACCATTCGGCATATCCGCCTAATTCTAATAAGGTAGCCATGCGTTGCATTTTATCTACGATTAGCGTCGTTTTTTCGTTAGCCATTTTAGCGTCATAATCTCCATATTTTCAGCGCTTTTAAGTTCCAGGAAAGACACGGTCGTTCTCTTTCCCGCCTGTATAGGTCCGAAAAAACGCTTTATTAGATGTGATTAACGTAAACCCAGCGTATCTGGAAGGGCTGTAACAAAGTCAGCTTCATCGCCGCGATACGCTTTGGCAATCTCTGCAAAGGATTCGATAACTCTCGATTGCTCAGCATCCGTTAACTGCTGAAGCTCGGCGGCAATATGCTCCATCATTCCCACAGCGGCATCGGGACTGAGCAAATTATCGTCAGTAATTCAAGGGAAATGGTCATATCAGCAATAACTTTAACAAGATGAGTTAACGGATTCATAGTTGTATTTCCGGCATTGTCTTACTGATGGTCTACTTACTTAGTGTCAACAAAATGCAGGAGCCCGGGTGTCAATAATTGGGCTCCTCCTTACTCAACTGGTGTTACTACATATCCTTCAAGAATATGAACATCTTCCACATTACACTCGGGATAGATCCATTTAGCCCAGTTGTTAATAACCCAATCTGTGCTTAAAGCCCTGCCTTCAGAGGAGCCGCTCTCCACGGGCAAAGAGATCAAAATTAAGCCTGCCTTATGGCCTGAAGAAACAACCAAACCATGATTATCGAATAAATCGATTACCATAAAATCTACCCATGCCTCATAAGGCCAAACCGCAGGTAATCTAAAAATTGAACCTCGTTTAATCGTTTTTTCTTTATAATCAATCAATTTCATTATTTCACCTTCAAATCATGACCACCAGATGTATCAATACTGTTAGGGATTTTCTGCATAGCGAAATCTACTTCCCCTAAGTGTTTACCCTTTGCACTTACGGCTTCAAATCGTCCATGTTGTGTATCAAGGGCATAAAAATTCCCGTCCATTCCTCGGTATACATCACGGTTATTGAGTTTGGTTACTTTGTTATCTTTAACCATCCCATTTGCAGCCGCAACCTGTGGAGCAGTTTGTTTGACGATGGCTACACGTTCTCCTGGTGGAAGATTCACCAGGCTTTTTTCAAAAGTACCTACAGTCTGCCCGGTGGATATTTTTATATTTGAATCAACGAGCTTCCCAATAACGGGTATTTTCTTACCAGGCAATATAAGACTTGCCAGTAATCCGCCCGTCGCTTCTAGCGCAACCTGGTTTCCTCCATACGCTTGTTTCAGATTATCGGCTACTACCGACCAGGTTTCACTTTGCATTAGCGCCTTAACGCTATCTGCCACCGCCTGATTCTTCCCGGCCAGATCGTTTAGAGCTGTATCGCAGTAACTGTCTCTGGTAGCACATGACGCCAGCGCCATTGCCGCATCAGCAACATAGTCAACTGAACCTAATGCCGTATCACCGGTATCTGCAAGAGCATTAATAATGCTATTTGCAATAACAGAAGTTGCACCTTCCCCCAGCTTATCCCTGACCTGATTTTTCAGGGATTCAGCGGCCTGTTTCGCCTCAGCACGCGCCTTGTCACCGCTCAGGGAGTTATTCTCAACCGTAGTTTTACCCGCCTGCGCCCCCGCCACGGCAGACGCAGAGCTGTCGCCCACCAGCCCGCCGGACAGTCCCGCCGCCAGCGTCGCCAGGGCAGAAACCGTCTGCTTCTGCGTTTCATCCAGCTCATCGGCAGATTTGCCGTACATCTCTTTGGAGATCATCCCCACCAGTTCGCCCGTGGCGGCACCGGCGGCACCCGCCAGCGCGTTTTGCCCCTGGGCGGCGGCGAGCGCAGCGTTGACCACCGCGTGCGCGGCAACTTTGCCCTCGTCGCTCAACCCGCTGCGGTGCCCAATGACATCAGCCAGGTACGGTGCGGCACCGCCCGCGAGGGCCGCGCTGAGATCGCTCCCGGCCAGCCCCTGAACCGCTGCCGTCGCCGCCTGAATCGCCCGCTGATACTCCCCGCCGGTGCCAAAGCCGGAGGCATTCATCGCATCGTTGTACGCCGTCTGGTAGATCTGGCCGTTAATATCTTCCAGCGTCGCGGTTTTGCCCGGGTTGGCTTTTTCCCACGCCGCTTTCGCCTCCTGCAGGTCCTGCGCGTTGACGTGGTTCAGCTTCTCTTTCGCCGCGTTGGTGGCGCGGATGCTGCCCTCGGTGCGGGCAATATCCGCCACCTGATTACCAATCTCGCCGATCAGCTGCGCCTGCTGGAGTCGCTCTTGCTCTTTCTCTTTGTCGAAGATAGGGGAGAGCGTCTGGTTGGCGTGCTCCACGTCGCGGCTGAGCTGGTTGACATCCTGGACCTGACGATCCTGGTCGCGGACGATCAGCGTACCTTCCGATACTGCGGCGTGCGTGGTGCTACTGTCATGCCCGTCGCGGTTGGCGCCCACCAGCAGGCCGTTGGCCATGTTGCCGGCAAAGTGGCTGCCAATGCTGCCTCCGGTGCTCATGCCCACGCTCTGGTGTTCCACTTCGAAATCGGCGCGGTTTTCAATATCGCTAAAGCCGATGGTGCCGGTATCGAGACGGTTTTTATCGGCGGTAGCCGTCGAGCCAATCACCGCCCCGTTGAGCTGGGTATGTTCGCCCACGGTCACGTCGTAGCCGCCTTTACCGGCGAAGATCCCGGTCTGTTCCACCACCGAGTCGTAGTTGCTGTGCATCTTGTCGCGGCTGACGTTGACGCTGGCCGAGCCGGTCATGGAGCCGATGCTGAAGCTCCCGCCCGCGCTGGCGTTCTGCTGTTTCGAGTCGTAGCGATCGCTGTCCTGCTCGGAGGTAAGCGTCAGGTTGCGGCCAATGTCCGCTTTCACGGTTTCGCCGCTCACCTGCGCCCCGGTCAGGGTGGCGTCACGTCCGGTCAGGATATTCACCTGTTGGCCCGCGTCCACGGTGGTCTCGCTGTGGGTGGTGCCGTTGCCGCTCTCGTTGCCTTTGCCACGGTTGACGCTGGCGGAGATGTTGATGCCTGCACCGCCGGAGCCATACCCGATGCCAACCCCGACGCTGCCGCCCTTGCTCTCGTTTTTGCCGTCCAGCAGTTGGGTGTTTTGCGCCGAGCGCAGGTACAGATCGCGGTTAGCGGCGAGCGTGATATCGTTGCCCGCCTTCAGCTGGCTGCCTTCCACGGTCAGATCCCCGTCTGCGCCGCGCACGCCGCTGCCGGTGGCGATCACGCTGAGATCGCGCCCGGCGTTGAGGGTACTGCCCTGGGCGGTGTTCTGCTCGCTGTACTGGGTCGATTTCGACGACTGGCTGCCGTAAGAGAGGCTAATGCCGACGGTGTTGGTGTTTGATTTGTCTGCGCCCAGGGCCTGATCCATCCGCCCGGCCTGGGCGGCCTGCACCCCGGAGAGCGCGGCCTTCACGCCCTGCAGCGCCTGCAGGCGGCTGCTGCCGGACGATTTCGCCTGCTGGGAGGCCTCGACGGCGCTGTTGAGCGCGCTGCCGACGGTGCCGGAGAGCGCCAGGGTCAGCCCGGAGGTTTTCTGCTCCACCTCGTGGGTCTGCTGGCTGCGGTTGTTCACCGCCGTGATGTCGACGTTTTTACCGCTGAGGGCCATATCCTGACCGGCCACCAGATCCGAGCCGCTCACCGTCAGGCGATCCCCCGCCCGAAGGGTCAGGTCGCCGTTGACGCTGCCCACCGTGCTGCCCGCCTGGGTGGCGTCCGCGCCGGTGTCGGTGGTTTTGATGCTCTGGGTGCCGACGCTAAAGCCGATCCCGCCCGAGCTTAACAGCCCCGATTTTTTCTCCTGCTTCTGGTGCAGCTCGTTATTACGCTCGGCCTGGGTCTCCACGGTCAGGCTGTTGCCTGCCAGCAGGGAGACATCCCCGGTGCCCGCCACGTTGCTGCCGCGCACGGTAAGATCGTTTCCGGCGGTGAGGTTAACGGTGTTGCCGTTCAGCTCGCTGCTCTGCACCGTCTGACGGTCAATCTGGTCGCGGGTGGTGGTGGTGGTTTTCGACAGGAAGCCGTTACCGCCAACCACTTTATGCCGTTCGTCCAGATCCTGGGTATTCTCACCCGCCGTCAGGGTCAGGTTATTCCCGGCGCTGACGTTAAGCGCCTCGCCGGCAGAGAGGGCGGCGGCGCGGGCGTTGAGATCGTTCCCGGCGGCCAGGGTAACGTCGCCTTTGCCGGTTACTTCGCTGCCAACGCTGTTGGTCTGCCCCTGCTTCAGGCTGTTGTCGGCATCCCAAACCAGGTTATCGCGGCTGGCGGTTTCCACCGTGTTCAGGGTCATATCCCGCCCGGCCACCAGCTGTGCCTTGCCGTTCTCGCCGCTGGCGATCACCTGCGCCCCGGTCAGGGTGATATCCCGCCCGGACTGCAGCGCCAGCTTGCCGTCGTCGCCCTGCACGTAAATGCCGGAGACGCTGTTGATGGTGGTGCGGGCGAAGCTGTTCTCGCCGTTAACGCTGTCGGCGCTGAGGGTGGTGCTGGTGAGATTGATGTCGCGCCCGGCGTTGGCCAGCACGCTGCTGTCGCCCACGATGGCACCGCCGAGGTTGTTGATATCGGTGCGCGCGTTCAGGTTGACGTCCGCCCCCTGAAGGGTGCCGGTCTGGTTGGTGATGTTGTCGGCATCCAGTTGCAGCACTTTGCGCCCGGCAATCGTCCCACGGTTAAACAGGTCGCCGTTGAGCTTGATCGACACATTGTTGCCGGCAATCAGCGCGCCGGAGCCGTCGATATCCCCCTGTTTCACTTTGGCGTAGACCTGCGGGACCAGCACATTCTCCATCGCGCCGTCCGGCATCTTCACCTGGGTGTTAACCAGCCAGACGATATCCCCGGTCAGGAGCGCCATCTGCTCCGGCGTCAGCGCCACGCCTATCTTCAGGTCGTACTGTTTGCCGAAGGTGATGCCGCGATCCATCAGCGCCTTGTACTGCTCTTCGTCGTTGTTATAACCGTCCAGATAGCGTTGGCCGGTGATACCAATCACCTGCTCGCGGATCAGGCGCTGCTCGTAGTAGCCATCCCCCAGCCGTTTCTGGGTGTTGTCGCCATCGGCGGTAAAGGCGTTCTGCATATAGTCGCTGCCGAGCCACTGGCGCTCGTTGGTAAAGCGCGGATCGGTCTCCACCAGATACGGCACGTCCGCCGACGGGTTCACCTTGAACAGGCTGTTGTCCGGCAGGGTGGTGTTGGGGCCGATAATGCGGATCGTGCCGTCGGCCGGGGTCACTTCAAACTGCTGCCCGGCAGGCGGGGTCACCGGCTCGCCCGGGGAGACGGTCTGCTGAGGCGCGGGTTTCACCCCCGCAGCCTGCCCAATCGCCACATCCGTTCCCTGCAACACCAGCGGAGTGATACTGAGATTACTGCCCTCGACGCTGCCGTTGCTGACCAGTTGACCCGGTTTCAGGGCGATATCCTGAATGGTGGTTGGCGGGGTGTACGCCGTGCGATCGCGCCCCTGCTCGTCGTCGCCTTTGTGGCGAATACGGTAGTAGTGGGTAACGGTGCCCTCATCGGTGGTGTAACGCTTGCCGGGCACGTCCTCGTTCTTCACGCTGCCCATCTGGTCAATCGCCAGGGTGCCGCCTGCGATCACCTGGCTCTTGTCGTTAAACAGTTTGTCGCCCGTCATCAGCAGGTTGCCGCCGGCGAGGATCTTCGCCGGGTCGCTCTCTTTGATGCGCGTTTCGTCAATCGTGCGGGTGTAGTCGTACTGGTTAAAGTTGTCGTTATTGGCGCCGGTATCTTCTGGCGTATTCAGGTTACGCAGCCCGTCAGAGGAGTTGCCGTCTACCCAGACGCCTTTCTCCGTTGAGCTCCAGCGGTTGGTGGAACCGGAGTGCTGATAGTCGGTCAGATCTTCCTGCGATACCCGCACCACCTCGGTGGAGAAGTGGTCGTTGATGTTGTTGATCTGCCCGGCGGCAATCGCCATGTTCCCGGCGGACTCAATAGTCGAGCTGTGGTTATTGATGGTTCCGGCGCGGCCGGTGACGGCGCCGCTGTCGTCCAGCGCCCCGCCAATGGTCATGCTGCCTGCGCTGTAGATCAGGCCGTGGTCGACGTTGTTCAGGGTCTGCACGCCGAGGTTCACGCGCTCGCGTCCGGCCAGCGTTGCCGCGGTGCCGTTTTCGGCGAGGTTGTTGAAGGTCTCCACATTGACCCCCACCGCATCGCCGTAGATCCGCCCGGTACCGGTGTTGGTCAGGGTGTTGGCGTTGATGCGGGTGGTGATCCCGTCGATCAGGCCGGTATTGCGCACCGTGTCGGTGGCGGTCAGGGTGGTGCTGCCGGCGTTGATTTCGCCGCTGGCGAGGTTGGTCAGGTTGGCGCTCTGCACGTCGAGGGCGCTGCCCGCCATCAGCTGGCCGCTGTTGGTCAGATCCCCGTCAGTCGTGAACGTCAGGTTGCCGTTGGCGATGGTGGTGCCGGTATTGTTCACCCCGTTGATGCTGTGAAGAACCATATCCCCCAGCGACAGCAGTTGGCCGCTGGCATCGAGGGACGCCGCGTCTACGCTCAGTTTTTCCCCGGCTTTCAGGGTGCCGCCGGCGTTGACCAGATTCAGCCCGTTGCCGCTGAGATCCAGCGTCTCGCCCGAGGCCAGCGCCCCGGCGCTGTTGTTCAGCACGCCGCTGTTATCAATCTCCAGCGTGTTATTTGCCAGGATGCTGCCGCGCTGGTTATCCAGGGTGCCGGTATTCAGCGTCAGGCTCTGGCCCTCCAGCCCCTGGTTTGCGCCGAGGGTATCCTGGTTAACAAAGCGCAGGGCAGTGAGGGTCACGCTTTTGCCGCTGCGGATCAGCCCGGAGACGTTATCCACGGTCCCGCGGGCGCTGTCGAGGAGCAGATCGCCCACCGACTGGATCTGCCCGCCGCTATTTTGCAGGTTCTGGCTGTGCAGGGCGGTATCGGCCTCGCCAATCACTCGCCCGCCGCTGCGGTTATCCAGACTGGTGGCCGCAATATCCGCCGTACCGCTGGCGGCCAGGGTACCGGCCTGATTATTGAGGCTCTCTGCCGAGAGGTTCAGGGCACCCAGGCTGTTAAGGGTGCCTGCGCCATTATCGAGGGTGCCGGAGGTGGCGTTCACGCCATCGCCCTGCAGCACGCCTTTATTATTGATGAGCTGCGTGGTGGCAAGCGACAGGCTCTGCGCCGCCGCCAGCTGCCCGTTGGTGTTGTTCAGCGTGCTGCCGTTAAAGGCGAGGCTATCCCCGGAGAAGGTGGTGCCCTGGCTGTTATCCAGCAGGCCGCCGCTCAGGGTCATGGCCCCGACCGATTTCAGCGCGCCGCCGTTATTGCTGAGCGTATCGAACCCGGCGGTCAACGACCGGTTCGCGCCAATCTGGCCGTCGGTGTTGTCGACAGCCCCCGCGTTGAGGTTAAAGTCGCCGTCGCTCGCCAGGAAGCCGCCCTGGTTGTTCAGCGCGCCGCTCTCCAGATTCAGGGAACCCTGAGAGAGCAGGGAGCCGGAACGGTTGTCAAACGCGCCGCCGTTCAGGGCCAGGGTTGCGCCGTCGGCGACAATCACCCCCTGCTGGTTGTCGAGGCTTCCGGCGCTGATGCGCTGGGTTTTCGCCGCCTCGATACGTCCTTTAGCGTTATTCACCGCCTGTTGGCTGGCGATCTCACCGTCGCCCGCAGCGGCAGAGATCAGCCCCTGCTGGTTGTTCAGCGTCCCGGCCTCCAGCCGGGTGTTGCCCGCCACCGCCACGATCTTCCCGGCGGTGTTGTCGATTTTGTCAGCTTTCAGCTGCACGCCGTTGGCCGCGCCAATCTGCCCCTGCCGGTTATCGAGGGTGCCCGGCAGATCCACCGCCAGGGTGCCGCTGCCGCTGTGAGCGATTTTGCCTTGCTGGTTATTGAGGTCGTGGGCGCTGAGGGCGATCGACTCCGCGCTCAGGGTGCCCCCGGCGTTGTTGAGCATCTTATCGCTACGGACATTCAGTTCGCTGGCGTTGACCTTCGCGCTGGCGGTGCTGACATCCCCGGCGCCGCCGTCGAGCAGAATGCGTTTCGCCTGGGTCTGGCTGCCGCTGATATCCACGCCCTGGCCGCGGGCGCTGAGATTACCGCCTGCCAGGGTTTGCCCGTGGGCGCTCAGCTGGCCGCTGGTGCTAATTTCCAGATCCCCGGCGTCGGCGAGCTTGCCGTCGCTTTTCACCCCGGCGGCCAGCACGCTCTGCTGGCTCCCGGTGAGGCTGGCCGCGTTGACCCGGACGTTGTTCGCGGCAGTGATCACCCCGCTGTTGTTAAGCTCGCTGGCGGTTTGCAGGTGGGCTGCGTCGCCCGCGCGCAGGGTGCCGCTGTTCTCGATGCGCCCGTCGGCAGAAAGGGTCACGCTGCCCGCCTGGGCGCCGATGGCCCCGGCGTTACGCACCCCGACGCCGGTCTCGGTGCCGACCATGCGGATTTTGCCTGCGTACATGCCGCCGAGGCTGGCCACGTCCACCGCCAGCTGCGGGCGAGTGGCGGGATCGTCGCTGCCTTTTTCGATAACTTCGTGGGCAGAATCCACCTTGTTGCGCCCGGTGGTGACTTTCAGATCGTTGGCCCACAGCCCGGCGTTAACCTTCACCGAGCGGGCGATAATGTCGGTGTAATCCGCGCCGGAGGTGTCCATCCCGGCGCCCTCGACCACCACCTCGCCGCGCTCGACGTTAAATCCGGTCAGCGCGCCGTCCTTCATCTGTGGCTGGCCGGTGGTGAGGGTGGCGCGGTTGGCGTTGATAAAGCCGCAGCCGCTACAGGTGATGCCCGACGGGTTGGCGATCACTACCTGGGCTTTTTTACCGGCCACCTCGATCATGCCGTTCAGCTTGCTCGGGTCGCGGGAGCTCACCTCGTTGAGGATCACTTTGGCTTCGCCTTTCGCCAGCCACGGGTTGCCCGCCACCATGCCGCCTATATTGGTCTGCACGTTTTTGTGCGAGTTGTTGAGGATCGCCCCTTTGCTGTCCACGTCGAACTGGGTGTAGTTGTTACGTGACACCCCGGCAGCGGACGGGGTCTGGATATTGACCTGCGGCGTGCCGTTGGCGCTGTTGACCACCGTCGGCTGCTGGTTTTTTGGCGCACCGGCGTCCGCCACGATAGTGGCCTGTGCCGTCTGCACGGCCCCCATCGCCAGCCACAGGCTGAAGCTGATGGCGCTCACCTTGCCGATAAGCTGGCTGTGGGTATGGCCGATGCCTGAAGAACGGGACGAACCGGCGCGGCCGGAGCGGGCGATATCCGCCACCACCATCAGCATGCCGCGCGCTTTGTTAAAGACAATTCGATACAGGTTCTTATTCATGGTTCGTTCCTTTAAACGCTTCCGGCAGGCTCACGGTGAGCGGGTGATTCTGTTGCCACTCTCTGGCGTGTTGACGGCTGACGTGGCTGCCGTGGAACAGCATCACGCGCTTGCCACGCTCTGCGCCGCGGTGATACAGCGCGCGGCAGACGTGGTCGGGGAAGATATCGCGGCGCATCAGGTTGTACATCGCGGGGGTATGGCCGAAGGGGGCGATCCAGTCGCAGAACCAGATCCGCTCCCCGCTGTCCCAGTCCTCTTCTTTCATCTCGATGGCGGGGCCGGTGAGGTAGCGGGCTTCCGCCTCCTCGTTCATGCTGGCCCAGCTAAGGAAAAAGATCGGCCGGTCGTTTTCGCTGACCAGCACGTACTGCTGGCGCTTGATGATCGGCAGCAGCAGGGTAGGCAGGGCGTGCAGCGGGGCGTCCCGGTGCATCGGGGAGTGCATCCACAGCCAGACGGTGGCCCCCAGCACTTCGGCCTCGCTCTCCTGGCCGCCGAGGATCAGCGGCGCTTTGATATCCAGATGTCCGACGCGCATCACCAGCTCCAGTTCAGGTTAAAGCCGAGCGTGAGATCGCTGGTTTCAAAGCCGTCCGGCTTCGAGAACGGCGTTCCGGCGAACAGGTCGTAGCCGGTGTTAAAGGCGTTGCCGCGCAGGCCCGCCACGCCGCCCGCCAGGTGTTTACCCACCTGCAGATCCGAGCTGTAGCCGCCCACTTCGCCGTAGTCGGCACCCAGATAGAACTCCTGATTCGGCAGCGGCGTGCGCCAGGCGAGATCGTTACGCACGTACCAGCCGTGGCTGGCGCTCAGGGTGCGCTCGCCGTCAAAGCCGCGCACCGTCCAGCGGTTGCCGATGGCGAACTGATCCTGCGGCGTCAGGGGCGTGTTGCTGATCTGGCGCAGGTACTGGACGTTGTAGCGGAAGTTTTGCGTGCCGATGGCAAACGGCAGATCGAGTCCGGCGCTGAGCTGGGTAATTTTGCTCAGCGCAGTGGCATCGCCCCAGTACTCTTCCGGGGCAGGCTGCGCGCCAAACCAGCGGGTGCCGCGCTGGTAGCTGATGCCCGCATCCAGCGTCGCCTGACCGATGTAGTGGCGATGATCCAGCCCGATGCGCCAGCCCGCGGTCTGCCGGCGCTGGACGCCCACTTCCGTATCGTCGATATAGTTGCGGGTCTCCCGCGCCAGCACGTCGTAAGAGAAGGTGGTCTTTTGCGAGCCGCTGCGGTACAGCACGCGGCTGAGCTGGATGTCGAGGTTTTTGCTCTTACCGCTGTAGCGATAATCTTCGTTCAGCCCGGCGACGGTCTGATGGTAGTCGTAGTCGCTGCCGGTGACGCCCAGCATCCAGTAGCCAAAGGGCACCGAGTAGTGGGCGGTGTAGTTTTTGCTGCCTTTGCCGCCCTTGTCGTTCAGATCGTGGCTGGCAGAGACGTACAGCAGGTCGCTCAGGGAGAAGGGGTTATCCAGCGACAGCGTCAC
The DNA here is from genome assembly GCA_002360945.1 of Leclercia adecarboxylata. Lineage (GTDB taxonomy): Bacteria > Pseudomonadota > Gammaproteobacteria > Enterobacterales > Enterobacteriaceae > Enterobacter > Enterobacter adecarboxylatus_B. Next base: position 15,656 of record DERO01000012.1, read on the forward strand.
GCCGCCCTGGTAGCGCCCGGTGGTTTCGGTCCCGGCGTCGTCCAGCGACAGGCCGATACGCCACATTTTGCTCTGCTTACGCGTAATCACCACGTCGCTCTCGCCAGGATTTTCTCCCGGCAGCAGCTCCATATTGGCCTCGACCGTCGGCAGGCGCTGCAGGTTCTCCAGCCCCTGTTCAATATCGCGCAGATCCAGCAGGTTCCCCTCGTGGGCCGGGAAGGCACTGTAAAGCTGGATATAGTCGTCGCTCTCTTCGGTCAGCTTCACGTGGCGGATGGTGCCCGGCACGATGGCCAGTTTCAGCGTTCCGCTCTTCAGATCCTGCGACGGGGCCAGCACGCGGGTGGTGATCCAGCCGTGGTCGACGATGCGGTTCTGCAGGGTACTCATCAGCAGGTTGATCCCTTTCCCGCCCAGACAGCGCCCCTGAGCCTGGTCTGCAATACGTTGCAGCGGCAGCCAGTGGGGCAGGGCTTCCTGACCGCTCAGCTCGACGCGGTTAATTGGGAAACAGGGCGTTTCCGTCGGGAAGGCAATTTTGCCGTAGCCGGAGGATGGCTCAGACAGACGCACATCGGGAACGGGCGGCGTTAATTGCTGCTCTAATGCTCTCTGGCGCTGCTGCTGAATAATAAATTGATTATCCGGTTCTGCGGCAAGGGCAGGGAACATTAACGTCAGGCCAGTGGCTGTCGTTATTATCAGGGCGAAATGGTGTCGGGCTTTCATCGGCGAATCCCTGCTGTGTAAGCAAAATGAATACAATGTGAATATGTGTAAAATTGTTTAAGTATTGGGGAGGGAAGGAAAGGGGGATTAATCCTAAAGCCCGGAATTATCCGAGTTTTGGGCTCCTTAAATCTGGTAGGTTAGGGGTCTGCAAAGAATATATCGGGGGTTTCACGTGGATGGGGGGAAATATCCACGCGAAACTTAAGTGAAATTAATGCTACTTCTGAATGCGGTCAACACGTACAACCGGCGGATTCATCTTTTTATCCAGACTGCCATTAATGCTGATCATCTGATCGGGTTTAACCGTGCGTCCGTCAAATACGGCCTGCGGAATTACCGTATCAATGGTGCCGGTCTTATCGCGGAATTTAAATTTATCACCGCCGGAGCCGTCAATTAAATTCCCGCGCAGGGAGATGGTAGCGCCATCGTGCATCTCTTTGGCCTGCTCCACGGTCATGGTTCGGGCATCCTCGGTGCCGCGATAACCCTCATCCAGCGAATGCGGTGGCGGCGGGGCAGCATCTTTCTCCAGTCCACCTTTATCTGCGGCATACGCCGTTGAGATTAAAAGACAACACAATAAGGGTGCGACGGTTAATTTCATACTGCCTCCTTGGTTTGGCTTGCTTGACAGATTAAGCCTGGTTGCTATTTTTTATTTTGCAAACAGGAACAGTCTTAATCCAGTTTATCTATAAAAATCATCTGGCTGTATAATCTTAATAAACGAAACGGTGAGGTGATATATGGCAAAAGTAAAAGAAAAATCCCCACCTTTGCCCTGCGTGAAACAAAGTCATGCCGCCCTGCAGTTTGAATACAACGCCCACCGCTTCGGTTTCGTTCTGTTATTGCTGATTATTGCCGCTGCGCTGTTGGGGATTTTTTCAGGTGGTTATTTTAGCGAAGCGACAAAATCCAACGCTGCAAACACTGTGCAGGTGGAATACCAGCGCTTTGGCCGACTGCTCTCTCCCGTCGAGTTGAAAATTACCCTGCCGGGTCAAGGTAATGCCCCCCTGATGCTGCGAATTGGCGGGGAATATATGGCGCGCACGCAAACCGATAATATCTGGCCGCAGCCCGACGAAATGCACAGTGAGGGTGGGGAACTGGTGCTGGTTTATCAGGCGGTGAAACCGCGGAAAAATTTTACCGTCTGGCTCTATAGCACGCCCGAACAGCCCGGTAAAACCGTCACCACTGTCACAGTAAATAATCAGCCGGGTCTCTCTTTCTGGCAATTTATCTATCCGTAGGGGACCAGTATGGAAATGATACTCAGAGCGGCGGCGATTTATCTGATTCTGCTGGTGGTATTTAAAATAGCCGGACGTCGGGCGCTGCTGCAAATGACCAGCTTTGATCTAATCCTGTTATTGATTATTAGTGAGGCCACCCAACAGGCGCTGCTGGGGGAAGATTTTTCGGTGACTGGCGCTATGTTGACCATTATTACGCTGGTGGTGATTGATATGCTGTTTGGCGTGATAAAAAAATATATCTCCGGCGCGGAATCAATGCTCGATGGCTCACCGGTTATTCTGGTAGTGCACGGTGAATTACAGAACGAAAAATTAAAAAAAGTGGATGTCTCCTGTGACGATATTCTGGTGTCAGCCCGACAAAATCACGGAATATATCAGCTGGAGAAGATTAAATACGCAATCCTTGAACGAAATGGGCATATTTCGATTATTCCCGAAGAGAGTGAATCATGAAAGAAAATATCTGGAACCAGGCCAAAACTACCAAAGAACTCACCCGTCAGGTGTCTACCGTGTTGACCGATCTGGGCTGGCTGCTTACCACAGCCGAGTCCTGCACCGGCGGCAATGTGGCCTCAGCACTCTGTGCAGAAAAGGATACCGCCTCGTTCTTTGGTACCGGCGTGGTGACCTTTAACAATGAGGCCAAGCACAAGGTGCTGGGGGTCAGTAATGACACCCTGGAAAAATACACCGCCGTCAGTAGCCAGACGGTAGGCGAGATGGCCGAAGGGGCACTGAAGCTGGCCGATGCAGATATCAGTATCGCCATCAGCGGATATGCGGGGCCAGACGGCGGCGAAGATGGCACCCCGGCGGGCACCGTCTGGTTTGGCTGGTGTTTTCGCGGCGAGGTAACAACCGCTGTGCAGCACTTCACCGGCGAGTGTGAGGACGTTATTGAGAAGGCGGTTCGCTATGCGCTTTCAGAAATGTTGCGGCAAATCCCGCAATGGAAAAAGCAGCTGCATTAAGGAGAGGCTATGAGTGTGGTGGTGATTACCGGCGCAACGGCTGGGGTAGGTAAGGCGACGGCGCTGCGGTTTGCAGCGGCGGGCTACGACGTGGGCCTGATCGCCCGCGATGACCACAGCCTGGAGGCCACGCGGGCCGAGGTGGCGAACTACGGCGTCCACTGCCACGCGGTGAGCGTGGACGTGGTGGACGCCGCGGCGCTGAGCCAGGCGGCGCAGACGCTGGCCGACCGGCTGGGGGCAATCGACGTGTGGATTAACAACGCCATGTGTACCACCCTGGCGCCGTTTTACAGCATCACCGACGATGAATTCCGCCGGGTGACGGAGGTGACCTATCTGGGCTGCGTCAACGGCACCCGGGCCGCCATGGAGCATATGATCCCCCTGGACCGCGGGGTGATTATCCAGATCGGCTCCGCGCTGGCCTACCGCTCCATTCCGCTGCAGTCGGCCTACTGTGGTGCCAAAGCGGCGATCCGCGGCTTTACCGACGCGCTACGTACCGAGCTGATGCATGAGCGCAGCGGCGTGCATCTGGCGATGGTGCAGATGCCGGGGCTTAACACCCCGCAGTTTGACTGGGCGCGGAATAAGTTTGCGTACAGCATGCGCCCGGTCGCGCCGGTGTTTCAGCCGGAGGTCGCCGCCGAGGCCATCTTTGGCGTGGCGCAGCGACCGGTACGCGAGCTGTGGGTGGGGCGCAGCACCATCGGGGCGATTGTCGGCCAGTTCCTGTTCCCCGGTTTTCTCGACCGGATGATGGTGAAAAAGGCCTGGGAGGGGCAGATGGAGGAGGCGCTCAACCCGCCTGAGCGGCGGGATAACCTGAACGAACCGGTCGGCGGCGAGCACCGGGTACACGGTCGTTTTACCCTGGAAGCCAAACCCCGCGCGGCGGCGATCACCTCCGGTGTACCGGGCAAAGCCCTGCTCGGCACCGCCGTCCTGGCCGGGCTGCTGTTAATGGGTAAGTGTCTCACCCGACGAAAATAGGCAGGCCGGGTAAGGCGTCGGTGCAGTCTGTTCCCCCTCACCCCAACCCTCTCCCTCAAGGGAGAGGGAGCCAATCGTGCTCAATGATAACCCTCGGTATCCGTCACCTTGCCGCGAAACACGTAGTAGCTCCAGGCGGTGTAGACCAGGATCAGCGGGATGATCAGCAGCGTACCCACCAGCATAAACAGCTGACTGGAAGGCGGGGCGGCGGCGTCCCAGATGGTGATGCGTGGCGGGATAATGTTCGGCCACAGGCTGATGCCCAGCCCGCTGAAACCGAGGAAAATCAGCCCGAGGGTCAGAAGGAAGGGCCTGGCGTGGCTGTCCGGATTACGGGTGAGCCGCCAGATCAAAACCCCAAATACCGCCACCAGCAGTGGCACCGGCAGGAAGTAGAAGAAGTTAGGCAACGAGAACCAGCGTTCGGAGACATACTGCCAGCCCAGCGGCGTCCAGATGCTCACCACCGCCACCACGCCCAGCAGCGCCAGCAGCACCTTGCGGGTCAGATCGCGCATATGATGCTGTAACGCCCCCTCGCTTTTCATGATCAGCCAGGTGGTGCCCAGCAGGGTATAGGCCACCATCAGCCCCAGCCCGCAGAAAAGGTTGAAGGGCGTCAGCCAGTCCAGCGCGGAACCGGCAAAGCGCCGTCCCTCCACGTCGAAACCGTTAATCATCGCCCCGACCACAATACCCTGGCTGAAGGTCGCCAGCAGCGAGCCGCCGGCGAAGGAGTAGTCCCAGAAGGCACGGTGCGACGGCGTGGCTTTAAAGCGAAACTCAAAGGCTACGCCGCGGAAGATCAGGCCAATCAACATGGCGGTCAGGGGAATCGTCAGGGCGTCGATGATCACCGCATAGGCCAGCGGGAAGGCGCCGAATAGCCCCGCGCCTCCCAGCACCAGCCAGGTTTCGTTTCCGTCCCACACCGGGGCGACGCTGTTGACCATTACGTCTCGCGCCTGCGGATCGCGCTCAAAGTAGAAGAGCATGCCGATACCCAAATCGAACCCATCCATAATGATGTACATCAGGGTGGCGAAGACGATGATGGCAAACCAGATCACTGAGATATCGACGCCCATTATGGTTTCTCCTCTTCCGGTACCGGTTCTGCCGCCGAGAGCGGACGCGCGGGCCTGCCGTCGGTATTCAACGAGAGATTGTCGGTCGGCTGCGGCCCTTTCTTAATCAACCGCACCAGATAGACATACCCTACGCCAAACACCGAGCAGTAGACGACGAAAAACGCCAGCAGGCTGATGCTCATTTGCAGGGTGCTGTGCAGCGATACCGCATCAATGGTGCGCAGATAGCCATACACCACCCACGGCTGGCGGCCCACTTCGGTGGTGATCCAGCCTGCGAGGATTGCCACCAGCCCGGCGGGCCCCATGCAGAGGGCAAACCAGTGGAACGGGCGGGAGTGGTAGAGTCGATGGCGGCGGCGTAGCCACAGGCTGGCGACCCCCATCAGGATCATCAGCAGTCCGAGGCCCACCATTACGCGGAACGACCAGAAGACGATCAGCGAGTTGGGCCGCTCATCTTTCGGGAAATCCTTCAGCGCCGGGACCTGCTTGTCCAGGCTGTGGGTGAGGATGAGGCTACCGAGCGCCGGGATCTCCAGCCCGTATTTGGTGCGCTCTTCTTCCATATCCGGCACGCCAAACAGCAGCAGCGGCGTGGCTTCACCGGGGGGATTTTCCCAGTGCCCTTCAATGGCGGCAATTTTCGCCGGCTGATGTTCGAGGGTGTTCAGACCGTGCATATCCCCGACAAAGGCCTGAATTGGCGCGACCAGCAGCGCCATCCACAGCGCCATCGAGAACATTTTGCGCACCGCCGGGGTGTCGTTGCCGCGCAGCAGATGCCAGGCCCCCGATGCGCCAACAAACAGGGCGCTGCTCAGGAAAGCGGCGATGGACATGTGGATCAGGCGATACGGGAACGAGGGGTTAAAGATGATGGCGAACCAGTCCTCGGGGATAACCTGGCCGTTCTCAATGCTGAAGCCCTGCGGGGTGTGCATCCAGCTGTTGGAGGCGAGGATCCAGAAGGTAGACATCAGGGTACCCAGCGCCACCATACAGGTAGCAAAAAAGTGCAGGCCGGGCCCGACCTTGTTCCAGCCAAACAGCATCACGCCGAGGAAACCCGCTTCAAGGAAGAAGGCGGTTAAGACTTCATAGGTGAGCAGCGGGCCGGTGATGCTCCCGGCGAACTGGGAGAAGCCGCTCCAGTTGGTACCAAACTGGTAGGCCATGACCAGGCCGGAGACCACGCCCATGCCGAAGTTAACGGCGAAGATTTTTAACCAGAAGTGATACAGCGAACGCCAGACGTCGTTCTTCGTTCTTAGCCACATGCCCTCAAGCACCACCAGATAGCTGGCGAGGCCGATGGTTAAGGCCGGGAAGATAATGTGAAACGACACTGTGAAGGCGAACTGAAGCCTGGCGAGATGGAACGCATCGAGTTCGAACATCGTACTCTACCCCTGTCAGCGAAATGCCCCGTAAGAAACGGGGCATCGTGGTACAGCATGGACTTCGGCGCGGGGTTACGGTTTTTTCTTACCGGCCCCCAGCTCCGCGCCCGTCAACGGATTGTCCTTCGGATCCGACTCGGTGCGCGCCGCCATCGCTTTCAACAGAGCAGCCTGCTCTTTCGAAAGCGTGACCTGAGCGCTACCGTCGCCCCCGTCAACGGCGGGTTGTGGATCGGCAACGTACTCAAAGTTTTCGTCGCTGTTCCAGCTGCCGCGAAGATCATCCCCTGCAGACATATTGTAGTAGGTGGTTGAATATTGTTCGATAGGCGGCAGTTTCCCCGGTGGGAAATTATTGCGAATCGACTGCAGCGCCTTCTCAAACGAGAGCTGGTGCGCGGCTTCACGGGTCATCAGGAACGCGAGGGCATCTTTTACCCCGACATCGTCAGTGACGTTGATCAGGCGTTCATAGATGATCTTGGCGCGTGCTTCCGCCGCGATATTCGAACGCAGATCGGCGGTAGGCTCGCCAATGGTGTCGATATAGGCCGCCGTCCACGGCACGCCGCCGGAGTTGGTCAGTGGTGGTCCACCGCCGTACAGCAGAGAGGTGATGTGGCTGTCGTTACCGTTGGCCGTCAGGGAGCGATAGAGCTCCGCTTCCTGTTCGGTGCCTTCTGCCAGTTCGCCTTTGGCACCTTTATTCAGCATACCGACCAGGGTCCCGATAATTTCGAGGTGGCTCAGCTCTTCGGTAGCGATATCCATCAGCATTTCACGGCGACCTGCATCGTCATCGCCCAGACCCTGGGTGAAGTAACGGCAGGCGGCAGCCAGCTCGCCCTGAGGGCCGCCGAACTGTTCGAGCAGCAGGTTCGCGAGGCCGGGATTTGGCTCAGCAACGCGAACGGTGTATTGCAACTGTTTTACGTGTCGAAACATAGGCTCACTCCTGGGTTATTTTTTCGCTTCAACGCCTTCAGCGTCTGAGCGCAGGAGGAATTGTTCCGTGGTATCCGGGATATGCTGGATAAGCCAGTCGGCCATGCGCTGCTCTTCCGCCAGAATAGATTCGATGGCAGGGATAGAGGCCACGTCCCCGGCTTTTTTTGCCGCGGCCAGCAGAGAGGTATAGCAGGCGATTTCGAACTGCTCGAAAACGTAGCCGCTAATCGAGCCTTTCACGATCTCATCCGACGCGGCCATGCCACCCATAGACTGGCCGAACGCCATCATTTTGCTCATGGAGTCTTTTAAAACCGAGCGGGAAATATCGTTACGATCGAGAATCTCTTCCAGCAGGGTAATCTGGTGCTTGGTTTCAGAAATATGCTGTTCAATACGGGCGCGGACATCAGGGTAATTATCGATGCGGCTGGCCATTGATTCGAGCATAGATTCGGCTTGCTTTTCCATGGCGTGAGCATCGCGTAGCCAGTCATGGTAGTGTTCTACGTGATTCATATTTTCTTCCTCGGGTTCGGTTAATTCAGACTTACTTTTCCGCTTTCTGATTAATATTACCGACGGCCAGATCGGTCAGTTTAAGATCGGTGGATTTCTCTTCTTCCAGCGTCTCGGCTAATAATTTTACCGCCTCGGTATAGCCTAATTGCTCCGCCAGGGTGGCGAGCGTGCCATAACTGGCAATTTCGTAGTGTTCGACTTTTTGCGCAGCCGCGATCAGTGCTGCATCACGGACTTCATTTTTTTCTGTACTTTCAAGGACTTCATTGGCTTCTTCAATTAAGCCTTCCATCGCCACACACTTCATTCTTTTCAGTTTAACGTTGGGCGTTTTCTCAATGAGCTGATCGATGCGTTCAATCTGACCGTGGGTCTCTTCCAGGTGCGCTTTAAACGCAGCGCTCAGATCCGGGCTGGCGGCTTCGCGGGACAATTTTGCCAGTGCACGGGTCAACTGTTTCTCTGCACTGTAGGTGTCAGAGAGCAGGTGAATAAATACATCCTCTATACTTTTCATATTCATATGCTTTTCTCCAGTGACATAAAAATTCTGCGAGCCCGCGGACTCGCAGAGTACCGATTAAAGTGAAGAACAGGCTTTAATAATGAGATGAATTAAGAGTTGTCAGATTTACGTCCGCCACCATGGCTATGCTGACCCCCCTTTTTACCTGCTTCAGAAGCGCGCTGCGGATCGTTTTTGAAATTACCGCCGCTTTGCTGTCCACCTTTTTTCCCTGCTTCAGAGGCCTTTTCACGATCCTGTGCGAAATTACCTGAACCACCACGTTGCTCTGCCATATTATGTTTCCTCATATACATCGTTTATGTCAGTAAGATACGTTTTCATTCGTATCCGTTGTCGTTCAGAATTAAATTTAGCCAGTATTTTTGAAGAGTCAAACCGGAATTTTGGAATAATTTCCAGTCCGCGTGATGAGTTGGAAGAAATATCGGCTCGCTTGTTTTTTGGATATTTTACCTCAAGGTGATGTTATCAAACGACCTTCCGGGATAACGGCTTTGCGCGTTTTTCTCTGTCTCGTTGAAACGCGCGAGTCCAGACGCGGCGGGGCTCTTTACAGATGTTTACATTAGGGGTAAGCGATGCATAGCGCATAAAAAATTAAAATACGTGGGATTTGTCTTAATTGATTTTATATATTATTCGCAGCGCGGAAGAGTGACTAAAAAATAATCTAGCGAAGCGGTTGAGTATATTATGCATGGATTACAGTGGGTCACGGGAAATGCTACTTCTTAAAGAGTAAGCGAAGCGCGGAATTAAATACCCTGATAAAGTATGATGGTGAATCAGATGCACCAGGCAATACTGAGCCGGAGCGGTGACGCGGTGTCATCCAGGTAGCTGCGACGGTGAGCCATATGATTGATTTCATTTCGGGTATTCTGATCCACACCCCGGTCTGGGTGTATCTCATCCTGCTGTTTCTGATTAGCCGGGGCATAAAAGCACGCAAACCGGCGACCGTGGCGCTGGAGAAGCTGGCCATTATCCCGGCTATTTTTCTGCTCTGGGATGTCTACGATCTGCTGGTTTTCCGCAAGCTGACGCTGGCGACCGGTTCCCTGTGGCTGGTGGGATTACTCAGCGGCGCGGCGATGGGCTACATCCTGATCAAACGCACGGCGGTGGCGCGTGCCGCTGCGCCACGTAGCATCTATCGCGAGGCGGACTACTCGGCCCTGCCGTTTATGATGCTGGCCTTTGCGGTGAAGTACGTACTGGGGGTGATGAGCGCCATCGTGCCCGAGGTACTGCAGCGGCCTGGGGTGAGCGCGTTCGTCATCATCACCGGCGGGTTGTTCGCCGGGGTGTTTGTCGGCAAGTTTGTGCGCTATGTGCGAGTGTATCTGGCGGCGGAAGTGCAGGAGGCGGGTTGAGGGGGAGGACGCACTGGCGTGACATTGCCGGGTGGCGGCTACGCCTTACCCGGCCTACGAAGTGCTTCTTCTCCTTGAGCAAGAGAGCAGCATTACGCTACAGACGATGGCGCTTTTCTCTTCGCCAGCATCTCTGCGGCGGTGATGATCTGCCGATGCTCCGCCTGCATGCGCTCGTCGTGCTGAATTTCCCAGATATCGACATTCAGCTGCAAGTTCAGCCAGAACTCAATGGTGGTATCAAATGCCCGGGCAAGCCGCACGGCCATATCCGTGGTCAGCTTTCGGTTGTTATTGACCAGCGCGCTGACGCTGTTTCTGTGCACGTTAAGCATCACGGCCAGATCGGCAATTTTTAAATGCAGCGGCTCAAGAAATTCGTTAAGCAGAATATCGCCGGGTGTGGTGGGTTTACGGGTACTGTTTGTGAATGCCATTTTATGACCTGCCTTGTTTAGCGGGTGTCCTCTACTGCATCGCTCACCGGTGAGCATGGTAGGTATGAGGATCAAGATAAATCCCTTTCGCCTTACCGCCTGACCAGATAAAAATCAGCCGGTATTGCCTGTTCACGCGTATCGAATAACAACCCAGAAGCGGCGAGTTCAACGCCTCCAGCATGTTACCTGGCGGGCTGCGCAGATCCCGATACGAGGTCGCTGCGTTGATGATGTCGAGCTTTCGCATCAGGGCTGACGCTATCTCTGCCGGGATTTTTCCATGCGGACGTCCATACAGAAAAAAATCCTCAAGCCAGGTATCGCGAAAGTCAGAGATGCTCCTTAACGTAAGTGGTGTAGTCATTCTCCATCCTGGTGAACGTGAGTCAGTCTAATGCACTCATGCACTGTGTGCAAGTGCGTTTGTTTACATTCTCCGTGATGGCAAATTAACCTGAAGTTTTAGCGTGGGGAAGCGTAGCGCGGGGGAAAATGTAAAGACTGCGAGGCGTCTTCAGAAAAGGGGCAAGGGCGTAGGCCGGGTAAGGCGTAGCCGCCACCCGGCGATGTTCCACCGATGCAACCTTACAGCTCAAACGCCCCTTCCATAGTCATCACACAGCTGCCGCCCACCCGTACCACGGGTTTGCCTGACGAGGCGTCATACCCTGAGTAAAGCAAACTTGCCCGCCCCATATCCACGCCCTGACTCACCTGAAGCGCCAGCGTGGTGTGATCCTGAAGCCGGGCCAGCAGGGCGGTTACCGCGGCGGTGGCGCTGCCGGTCGCCGGATCTTCCGTCATGCGCGGGGTCAACATCCGCGCCTGCAGATCGCCTGGCTCATCGGCATCTTTATCCCGGGTATAAGCATAAACAGAGACCGCGCCATCCAGCGGCAGAGTTGCGCGAAAGCCCTGCAAATTCGGCACGCAGCGGCGAAGCGCATCCCGCGAGGCGAGTTCCACCACCAGAAACGGCAGGCCAACCGAGGCAACAACGGGGTTATGCGTGTCGGTACGGATATCCTCCGCCGTCAGTGACAGGCAGGCGGCGACCTGTCCCGGGCTGACTTCGGAGCGGCAGGATAAGGCCTCCGGTGTAACAAGTTCGGCGCCGGTCACCGTGCCGTTGTCTTTTAACAGCCTGACGGGAACCAGCCCGGCGATTTCCTCGAACAGCAGCGTCCCGGGCAGAGACGTCTCGTTCATTGCGGCATAGCTTGCCAGCACAAACGCCGTGCCGACGTTGGGATGGCCTGCGAACGGAATTTCACGCGAGGGGGTAAAAATCCGCACCCGCGCGGTATGGGCAGCATCGTCGGGAGCAAGAACAAAGGTCGTTTCACTGTAGCCAAACTCCACGGCGATCCGCTGCATTTGCTCCGTGCTCAGACCCTCTGCGTCTAATACGACGGCGACGGGATTGCCCTGAAAGGGTTTATCGGTAAAAACATCGGCCACGACATAACGTCTTTTCATTACCTGTCCTGAATGAAGTGATTGAAAGTACACCGGTAACGTTACTCCTTCGGCACACACGGGAAAATGAAAAACGTAACGGCAGGTAGACTAAGACGCATTGACGAACCTGAATCATCAGTCTGTTCCACAGGAGAACGCGAATGTTCACCCATATGCGCATTGCCAGACCCGTTACCGACCTCGGGAGATCGCTTCAGATGTACAGCCAGGGATTAGGCCTGCAAAAACTTGCCGACTTCGAGGATCATCAGGGCTTCAGCGGCATTATGTTAGGGGATAAGAATTTGCCCTGGCATCTCGAATTCACGGTTTGTCACCATCATCCCGTCCAGCCTCTGCACACCGAAGAGGACCTGTTCGTTCTCTATTATCCCGATAACGCGGAGTGGGAGCAGGCCTGCGCCCGGATGATCGACGCGGGTTTCAGCGGGGTGGATTCATTTAACCCCTACTGGGACGTGAACGGACGCACCTTCGTGGATCGCGACGGCTACCGGGTGGTTTTGCAGAACCGGGCGTGGGGTTGAATGCACACAAAGGAGCGGAGTCCGCTCCTTTAGCGTCACTCAGTCGAAAAAGGTCGGGCGATCGGACGTGGCGATCGCCATGCTGACCTCCAGCTCTTCGGCCACGATCCGCGTCAGCGATAACGGCGGGAGGTCATTGATGTCGAAGAAGCCGAGGCTGGTGGTTTCGTGGTTGATCGCCAGGCTGCCGCCGGTCTCTTCACACAGAAAGATAAGCTTATAGACATGCCACGGCAGGGGCGGATGGCCGTGCAGATTACGATCCCAGACGCCGAGCAGTTTGGTGGCTTTGACCTGCAGCCCCGTCTCTTCTGCAACTTCACGGCAGACGGCGGTAGAGGGCGTGTCCCCCACATCGGCCCAGCCGCCGGGTAGGCTCCATAAGCCATCTTCCGCTTCCCGGACCATCAACAGCTTGCCGTCACGCAGAATAAAGGCGCGCACGTCCGTTTTCGGCGTCGCGTAACCGGATTCGGTTACATGATGGAGCGTCTGCGCGTCGATATCGAAGCGCGAAGCCATCAGCTCCGCGGCGATTTGACGAAGAGATTCATAACGTTCGGTATCAAATACGTCTTTCGAAAAGGTTAACCCGGTCTGGGCAATCGCGTTCAGTTTTTGATACAGGGCGTTGATATCGTTATCTTTCACCGCTTCCGGCATTTTGCACCTCTGTTATATAGACAGGAAGTAGCACCCTACCAGTTAAATCAGAGAGAGAACATCGCGGAAGCGGTTCGCGATCGGTCAGGCTGCCAGCCAGCGCTTAGCCTCAGCTTTCATGGTGGCCTCCAGTTCGCTGCCGCGAGTAGCAAATACGCGCGCCAGCGGGAAGCCGCTCTGCTCCAGCAGATACGCCAGCGCAGCATATTCCCGCGGGTATTTCGCCACGACTTTCTGGTCAATTTCTACAGGCCCCATCGGGAAGGTAAATGTCCCCATGTCGTAAACGCTCTGACGACGGAACAGCCGCCACACGCCGTCTCGTTTTTCGGCCAGGTCGTAGAAGCGGTTGTGGCATTCGCAGCCGATATTCAGCTTCACATTCTCGGCGATGATGATGGCGTTGGTTTCGAGGATCGCTTTATTGCCGGTGGCATTAAACGTCACTGCGGGCGTGGCGATAAGGTGTTTGGTGCGTAAATCCGATGCCCCCATGCGCATGGAGCCCTCGACAAAATCGCTTCCCAGCCCTTCAAACCAGGTGATCTCAATGGTGCCATCCGGATGGAAAAGGTCGCGCAACTGTTCCCATTCGCCCAGATCCCGGTGCACCCAGCCATTCATCAGATCGTTGAGTTGCTGACGGTCGTTGTGTTGATCATTCATCGCTTTTGCTCCTGTGAGTTGACGGGATGCAGTGTGGCGCGAAAAAACGATAAAATGAAATAGAGAGATATGACTAATCAATCAGTTTTAATTATCGATGGGGTCGGGCATGGAGTTACGTCATCTGCGGTATTTTTTGGCTGTCGCCGAAGAGGGCCACTTTGGCCGGGCGGCGGCGCGGCTCAACATCGTTCAGCCCGCCCTGAGCATGCAGATCAAGGCGCTGGAGGAGGAGCTGGGCGGGGCGCTTTTTATCCGTACCAGCCGTCGGGTGGAGCTGACCGACGCCGGGCTACTGCTGCAGGCTGAAGCCCGGCGGACGCTGGAGCAGGTCGAGCACACCCGCTTAAGCGTAGAGCGCGCCCTGCGCGGGGAGACGGGGCGGGTCCGGGTGGGCTTTGCCGGGAACGCCATTTTTAGCGGCAAGTTGATCGCCGACCTGCGCCTGTTTCGCCAGCGCTTTCCGGATGCGGAGCTGCTGATCCACGAAGCGGGCCCACAGGAGCAGGTCGAGGCCATTCTTGCCGGACAGCTGGACATCGGTTATACCCCCGCACACAGCAATATTGCGGCCCCGGATATTGCGGTCAGGCGTATAGGTGACTGGGAGATACACGTCGCGCTGCCTGACGATCATCCCCTCGCGCAGCATGCGACCTTAACGGTCGACATGCTGGCCGGGCAACCCCTGGTCCTCTATGAGGCGCACGACGTGCATGAGCATCTGTTTATCATGCTCACGCAAAAGCTGGGGGAGAAGTGTCATATCGCCTACCGCTCGGGCAGCACACTGAGCACGCTGGCGATAGCGGCAACCGGGCTGGCGCTGGCCCTGGTGCCGACACCCCTGCAGCAGGTGGCTATTCCGGGCCTGGTGTATCGCCCGCTGGATGAATCCGATTTAACCGCCAATCTGGTGTTAATCAGCCGATGCCAGCCAACGAGTGAAACGGTAAAAGCTTACCTTAAGCTCGCGACCGGCTAGATTTCAGAACGGGCTGGCGTTGCGGGCAACGATCGGCTCCCTGCTGACGGGATGGGCAAAATGCAGCTCGCTGGCGTGCAGCATCAGCCGCGGCGTCCGTTCGGTGCCGGGCGGCAGGAGCCCGCCATACAGATCGCAGCCCAGGATCGGGTGGCCCAGCTGCTGGCAGTGAATGCGCAGCTGGTGGGTGCGCCCGGTCTCCGGGATGAGTTCAACCCGCGTCACCGGCACCCTCCCTTCGTGATAAAAACGCTCCACCACACGATAGCGGGAGCGGGCAGGTTTGCCGTTGATAGCGCAAATCGACATCAGCGGAAACAGCGCCGGATCTTTCGCAATGGGCGCATCTATCACCCCGTCGTCATCGGCCAGATGGCCGCAGAGCAGGGCGGTGTAGATTTTGGTCACGCTGCGCTGGCTGAACTGCTGGCACAGGGCGGCATTGATTGCCTTGTTACGGGCAATCACCATCAGCCCGGAGGTGCCGAAATCAAGGCGATGAACCAGAGTGCAGCCGGGGAAAGTCTGCACCAGCCGGTAGTGCACGGAATCAAGATTTTGCGGATTCTTCCCCGACAGGCTGAGCAGCCCGCTGGGCTTATTTATCAGCACCAGATGATCGTCCTGCCACAGCGTCTCTATCGGGTCGTGGCACGGCGGGGCAATAAAGGTATCGATAATGGCAGACATCAGGCTGACCGGAGGAAAAAAGAGAGAGGGATGATAACCAATTTGCAGCGGACTGGCGAATCGGGCTAAGGGCCAGATAAGGTTACGCATCCGGATCATCAAGTTTTCACGCTGCGCTTCTCCGCGTCTTTAGTTATTCACTCCGTTTTTTCCATTTCGCCTGAATATCGATTTTATTCGCTCAACGCGGCTTCCTGGTTGCCGATAAAGACCCTAATTAATTTTATGGTATGCAAGGGGACAACGTGAAAAATTTAAAAATCAGCACCGGGCTAATGCTCGTGCTGGCCTTATTTACTCTGATGCTGGTGCTTTCCAGCGGGCTGGGGCTTTATTTTCTTAAGAGCAGCAATAGCTCGATAGAAAAGATGAATTACAATGCCAGTGAACAACGGGCCTTAAATGCCACACGCGACAGCCTGTTAAGCGCCCGCATCCTGATTGATTCAACCTTTCAGGCGCGACTGCATAACGAACAGGTGGATATGCCATCGAGGTTAAATCAAGTAAATGAATCACTTAAAGAGGCGGATCGGCAGTACCGCCTGTTTGTTGAGATCCCTGGCCTGACGACGTCACAGCCAGAGTTGGGCGAGATAATGAAACGTAGCTACGATGAAATGGTAGCGAGAATTAAATTAAATGTAGAGGAGTTAAGTTCATCACCTCCTCCGCAAGAAATAAAAATCTTTCTCGATCATAATCATGAAAATATCAACCAAACGCGTCAGCAGTGGGACGGTCAATATAAATCCTATATCGGTAAAACCCAGGCCGAGTTTGATCGCGTTATTATGTTTAGTAAGCACGCCTACTCGTTATCATTAGTGTTAATGATGGCGATGTGCGTAATCGCGGTTGTGATGTTCTTTATTATCAGGCTCTGGATGCGTAACACGCTGGTGCGTCCGCTTCAGGCCGTCGCGCACCATTTTGATAATATCGGCAACGGCAATCTGACCGGGGAGATTCAGGTCTCCAGCAGCAATGAGATCGGGCAACTGTGCGCCGCGCTGCAGACCATGCAGGCAGGGTTGAACGATACCGTCAGATCCATTCGTAACGGCGTGCAGACCATCACCATCGGCACCCACGAGATCGCCTCAGGCAATGGCGATCTCTCGCGACGGACGGAAGAGCAGGCGGCAGCCGTCGTGGAGACCGCGGCCAGCATGGAGCAGATCACCGCCACCGTGAAAATGAACACCGATAACGCGCTTAATGCCTCGCAGATGGCGCAGAATACGGCAGTGATCGCTGACGCAGGCGAAAAACAGATGCGGGACGTGACGAAAAAAATGGATGCCATCAGCCAGAGCGCACAGAAGATGGTCGATATTATCAGCGTCATCGATGGCATCGCCTTCCAGACCAATATCCTGGCGCTTAACGCCGCGGTAGAGGCCGCGCGTGCCGGGCAAACGGGCCGTGGCTTTGCGGTGGTGGCGGGGGAAGTGCGCAATCTGGCCCGACGCTGTGCCGACTCGGCAAAAGAGATTTCGGCGCTGATTAACGAATCCACACTCTTTATCCAGGAGGGGGCGGAACTTGCCAACAAAACCAGTCAGACGATGGTGGATATCAGCCACTCGGTAGGCAAAGTGAACCAGGTGATGGAGAGCATCGCGCTCGCCTCCGAGGAGCAACGCCGTGGGGTGGAGCAGATCCGCATTGCCATCACCCAGATGGATCACGTCACACAGCAAAACGCGGCGCTGGTGGAAGAGGTGGCGACCACCGCCGCGGGCGTCAACGAGCAGGCGGATCTCCTGTCACAGTCGGTATCGGTGTTCAGGGTGAAGCAGGGATGATCGGGTCCCCCCGATTTGCGCTGGGTTGTTGAATGCGATATTCTTTTGGCCGTCCGATGCGCATCGGACAAAGTTAGTTTCTTGTCGGTTACTAATTTGGAAAGAAGGCCAGCTTGTCTGGCCTTTTTTTCGTCCGTAGAAAATGAACGTATTCTACAGGGGAGAACCCCGCCGAAGCGGGGCATTCAGGCTTACCAGCCGTAGCTCATGCCAGCGCCAACCACGAAGTTGTGCTGGGTGTCATTAGATAGGGAACTCTTAACGACCACGTTTTCAGTTGCACGGGCAGAGAAGCCAACTGCCAGAGCAGATTCGCTGTCGGTGTTACCCACGCCAGCACCGACGGAGAAGTTCTGCGTGTCGGTAACCTGCGGGATGTTGGCCATTGCCGCAACGCCGGCAATACCTGCGGACGCACGTTTGCGGTTCTCTTCAACCTTGTTTTTCAGGCTGGAGAATTTGCTGGTGGTTTCGCTTTCCAGAGACTCAATACGGTTCTCATGGTCGGCGATAGCTGCGCTGTTGGCCGATACGCGTTCGTTGGTCTTAGCTTGTTCTGCTTTGGTTTCAGCAATACGCGCATCGGTATCCGCGGCGCGGGTCGCCAGGCTGGAGATCGCACGACGGTTGCCTGCGATATCATAGGTCACAGAGTCAAGCTTCGCAGTGGTCTGCGCAACGCCCGCTTTGTTAGCAGCAATGCCAGCAGCATTATCAGCAATATCAGCAGTGTTATAAGCGATGTCGGTTTTGTTCGCAGCGATGCCGTTAGCGGTATCAATAGCGGTCTGCTCAGGGTTAGCACGCTGGCCTGCGGTGCGGTCAATGTTCGCCTGAGTACGGGATTCACCTTCTGCGGCAGCAAGCGAAGCAACCTGGCCATCAGTGCGGGAAACTTCCTGAGCCTGCATCAGTGCAACCAACTGGCCGTGGGTGCGGTTCACGTTGTCCACTTTCTTAGCCAGACTTTCGATACGCTCTTTCGCTTCAACCTGGGATTGAGTGCGATCCACATTAACAGCTTCCTGTGCTGCGCCCTGTTGGGCAACAGTGCGGGATCCTTCACGGGCGGTAGCCAGCGCGCCATTCTGGGCGGCGGTACGATCGGCGTTATCCTGCATCAGTTCTGCGCCCTGTTTAGCGGCGATCTGCTGATAGGTGCGGTCAACTTCGTGTAGCTTTTTGCCTGCGCCAACCTGCTCGTTAATTTCCTGCATGTGCTGCTGGTTAGCTTTAACCTGTGCGTATTCGTCCGCAATGGCTTTAGCGTTCGCATCATGCGCCGCAACAACAACAGCGTTGTAATCAACAGTCATGCTGTTATAGCGAGAGTCAGTTGCCGCCTGGTCAACGTTAACGTGTTGGTCAGAGTGGCGAGCCTGCATTTCCTTCTGCATTTTCAGGTTTTCAAAGCGTGCTTTGGTAAAGACTTTAGCATCGACATCAGCCTGAGCTACCGCAGCAGGGTCAACGTGCTGGCTGGCAGTACGAGCCTGGTTCTCTTTCTGCATTTTCAGGTTGTCGAAACGGGCTTGTCTTTCTTCCGGCGTCATGGTGACTGGTGCAATAGCAGCGACTACAGCCGGGGAACTCTGAGTAGCTTTAGCCATTTCCAGATAATGACGGGCTTTGTCCATGTCGCCAGCTTTAGCAGCGGTGGCCGCAGCTTTAGACAGTAATTGTGCGCGTTTAGCGTTGTTCTCTTCCTGCTGAACGTCATAAACGGAGCGCTGGGAAGTCATACCCGCCAGGCGTTCGCCGTGGTTAATTTCTTCGTTACGCTCAACGCGGTTGATGATGGCGCGTTTCACCTGGCTGCCGTGAATGTTTTCTTCCGCTTCAACCTTCTGGCCGTGGGTCATTACAAAGTGATCTGGCGCGATATTATCGCCAGTCATTGCAAATGCGTTACTAACGTTGTCGGCATTGTTGAATGCGTCGGCAGCGTTGCCTTTACTCATGCCCAGCTTAACCAGAGCATCTTCACCCTTGCTCAAAGCTGCGGTGTATTCTTCATCGGATACCGCAGAAATATCCGCGTCACCCTTGTTTGCGATTGCTTTAGCATCATCAAATTGCTGAGTCATGGACTCAACAAAGCTGTTAGAAGCTGGTGCGATAACGTTAGATGCTTGCACTGTGCCGGAGAGAGTGGCGCTTGCAACGAGTACTGCTAATACTGTCTTTTTCATGTTTGGTATCTTAGTTTCTTGTCGGTTTTGTCGGTTACTGCTGGTTTTGTCGGTTACTACAGTTTTGTCGGTTACTTATTGAAGCCGTTTTCGTTCATCCACTTCTCTACAGCCTGAGCAACGATCTCCTGCTGCTTCTGGCCGCATTCCGCGGCTGCAATCTTTAATTTCTTCTTTAACGCCTGGGGCAATTTCGCGGTAAACACGACCCAGTCACTGTTCGCATTTGCCGATACTCCCGCCCGAACGCCACGTGTTGCTGCCATAGGTTTCACTCCGTTTTGCCGGGGGGCTGGCTGGGTGTTCCAGCTGCGGAACGGAGACTACTCGTAATTTTGTAAGGCAGCAATATGCTTTCTGAAGATTTTTTACTTTTGAAAATAAGTTTTAAATTAACTTTATAATTTATCAAAAGATTTTATTTTAATTGTATGATCAATGCATAAGCCGCGTCATTGCTGGCTTGCGAATGAAATGCCTAAAAATTATCTGAGTGAATTGTGGGGGTTATGAGGCTTGTATATCTGTTATAGAAACATGTTTTAATGTAACAGATATTGTTAAATGTTCCATATTTTGAACTTATATATTACCTTTTTTGATTATCTAATTTTATCCATTTACGTAAATATACAATGATAACGTGCGTGATTACCCCCACACAGAGTGCCATTAATCAGGGTGTGAGTGCGTTAGAGGATGAGCGAATAGAGTGAGAATGACGTACAGGACAGAGATAACCGTGGGGATGCTCCCTGCACAAGGGGATGTCAGGACGAGAGTTTAAAGCAGAGGGCAGAGTGTGGCAGGCAAAGCAGGGACTTACCTCTCAATAGAAAACGACTTTATCTTCCAGATAGAGAGACGCTTTTACCGACTGATCGAGGCGAAAGCCAATCACATCATTCAGGCCGGTCTCCTTCTGGTAGTCCTCGAATGTGAGATAATAGGGAACGACCTGGCGGCCTTCACCTTTTTGACGGTGTTCGTCAGCGTCTTTTGTCATGCGTTCTTTTAAAAGGGCATGATTTTTCAACAGCGCTTCCATCTTCTCTGCGAGGGCTGCAGGAATTTGTGTTCGGCCAGACTCATAGTAGCGCCAGGTGCGCTGTGATACTTCGGCAATATGGGTTGCCGCCTCCTCAACTTCGAGGAAAAGTATTCTTCTGCACGCAATGAGAGCCAGTCTGTTCATTTTTAATCCGCACCTGATAAATATGTTGTCGCTCTTTCCCGGCAAAAGGGTGCCGGGATATAACCTCTGATGATAAATGAGCGCTCTTATCAGTAGCAAATATTACAAGTAATTTTATAGGGTGGGCGCAACCCGGGATTCCGACAGAAACTGGCCTGCGTCGTTCTTAATCTTGTGGCGTGTTTTTCAGACGCGCGCGGCTTTCCCGGCGTGATTCATTGCGCTTCAGGCGCTGCTCTTTTTCTCTTTCTCGTTCGATTTCTTTTCGTTGGGCCTTAATACGTTCCTGTTCGCGGGGCGGCAGATTTTTAAACGCATTGTCTTCTTCTTCCTTCACCTTTTCGATCTCCAGCAGAGCCTGAAAGACCGAATCGAAAATGGAGATGGATTTCGGCACACGTTGATTCCACCGCTCTGGCGTGGTGCGACTGACGCCAGCGATACGGCACAACTCGCTGACGTTGGTACCGGCTGCCTTTGCGCGCTCGCTGAGTTTCTTAACCCGACGGTTAAACTCCTCTTCTAATGTCGATTCTTCCATTACACCAGTACCTTATTAGCCATGTCGTGGGATTCACGTTAGCTATTATGAACAAGCATCCTCGGTGACAGATACCTTTTTCTCTGTTTCCGGCGTTCTGCTGCTGGAGTAGATAAAGAACAACGCGATCCCCAGGCAGACGATAGCCCCCAGACGGCTCATCGAAAAGGGAATGGCCGCATTGCCCAGCCAGCCGAAATTGTCGATCAGCATGCTCATGGTCAACTGACCGAAAATCACCGCCACCGTGGCGACCGCCGTACCGATACGTTGCACGGCCAGCACCATGATCACGATGTAGGGCACGCCAAACATTGCGCCCAGCAGCTGCCATTTCGGCACGTCCAGCAGGGTGACAGTCTGTTTCGGTTCAAAGAAGAAGATCAGCAGGGCGGTGATCAGCGCGCCGACGGAAAAGGTCAGGAACGCGCTTTTGAACACGCCCACCTTGCTGCCCAGCTGGCCGTTAATGGCGGCCTGAATGCTCAGCGTCGCACCGCCGATTACCGCCAGAATAATCATGATAAATGTCATACTGTTACCCCTGTGCAACCATAACCAGCGCGGCGATGATGAACCCCAGCGCGATGATGCGTTTACTGTCAATTTTGCGGTGCGGCGTGCCCAGCAGGCCGTAGTGGTCGATGATCAGACTCTTAAACACCTGACCCGCCAGGATGCCAATCATGGTCATGGCGATGCCGATGGCTGGGGTCGCAATGGTCAGAATAATGACGTAAACCGGGCCGAGCACCCCACCCAGCAGCTGCCATGAGGGCTGGGCGAAAAACGACGGGCTGTTGCGCGGGCTGAAAAACAGCATCAGCAAAAACGTCAGGGCGGCACCGACACCGAATACGCTGAACGTTGCCCACAGATCGCCCACTTCACCGCCGAGCGGCCCCAGCAGTCCTGCCTCGACGGACAGCCCCATGCCGCCCGCGATCACGAATAAAATCAATATAAGTTGCATACCACGCCGTCTCTCCATTGTTGAGGCCGGGAAGCGTACGCCTGTTTATCCGTGAGAAAAATGCCATAATGCAATAAACACCTGTGCAGGAAATGCATCAATGTACGATGCCGCAAACATCAATATCCGCTGGCTGCAGATCTTCGTTGCGGTCTATGAAACCCAGAACTTTTCGGTGGTGGCGCGTCGGGAAGGGGTTTCGGCGTCGCAGGTTTCCCGGGTGATTCATCAGCTGGAGGACGCCCTCGGCCAGCAGCTGTTCTACCGCAACACGCGGGCGATTATCCCCACCGAGAGCGGGCATCTGTTTATCCGCTTTGCCCGCCTGATGCTCGGCAATCTTGACGAGGCGCGCCGGGAGCTGGACGAGCGCAAGCGGGAACCTTCCGGCGTCATCCGCATCAATGCTCCGGTCTTTTTTGGCCAGCGGCATATCGCCCCCGGGCTTCCCGGCCTGACGGAACGTTATCCCAGACTCAGCATCGAGCTGACGCTGACCGACGATTACATCGATCCCCATCGGGATGCCACCGACGTGATCTTTCGCATCGGCGCGCTGACCGACTCCTCGTTTCACGCCCGGGTGCTGGGCCAGCAGTTTTATCACCTGGCTGCCTCGCCGACGTACCTGCGCAAATACGGCACGCCGGAAACGCCGGACGACCTTATACGGCACCAATGCCTGGTCTATCGCGGCTCGTCCGGCCCCAACCGCTGGCTGCTGCGTCGGCCCGGCGAGGCGTGGATCCACTATCCCGTTACGCCGCTGATGTCATCCAATAATGCCGAAACCCTGCTGATCGCCGCGCTGGGCGGAATGGGGATCGTGCTGTTCCCGGACTGGCTGATCGGCGACCGGATCCAGAACGGTGAGCTGGTGAAACTGCTGCCGGACCGGGAGACCTCCATCAATACCGAGCCCCTCAACATCGCGGCGATCTACCCCAACACGCGCCACCCGCCGCTGAACGTGCGGGCGGTGATTGATTACTACGTTGAAGCGTTTGGGTCACCGCTTTACTGGCAGTCTGCGGCGAAGGGGCCATAAAAGGAATCACGCATGTCTGAACAGAATTTATCCAGGATGGGTGCCGCGAAAATCATGCTTATCAGCGATGAAGAGGGTCGGCGGGTTATCGAGAAATACCCTGTCAGCGAGGTGGAGTTTGCGTTTTATCACTCCGCTGCGCCGCGACTGCGTCAGGCGGGTATTGTGTCTCCCGCGCTGCTATACGCCGAGGCCTCCCGACGAAAATTAAGGCTGGAGTATATTCCGCACCCGGTGGATCAGGCTGCGGTGGCAGGCGACGAGGTGCTGTCGATGCTGGCCCGCCTGCATGGTTATCCACCCGATCCGTCATGGATTTACCATCCTCACGGCTGGTCCTCCGCCGCGCTTGAGGCATCGCTCGCGCTGTTGGCCCTACCGGACCGCGCCGCACAGCAGATGCGCCGTTTTCAACAGCACAGCGAGGCGCTGTTTCGTCATCCGGGCTTAATTTCTGGCGACAGTAATGCGGGTAACTGGGGAAGAAGAGACACCGGCGAGTGGGTGCTTTTTGACTGGGAACGGTTTGGCACGGGAAGTCCGGCTATCGACCTCGCCCCCCTAATTCAGGGGATGGGCACCCTTCAGGCATTCAATGCTCTGGCGGATCGTTATAGTCTTATTGCCTGTTATCCCGGGATTCGTGATTTAGCCAAAGAGATTGCCATTGCGAAAGCCTGGATCGTGACGGAGGTGGTTTTACTGCTGCATACGCGGCAGAAAAGCGATTATCAAACCTATCTCAACTGGTACAGAGAACATCTTCCTGACTGGTTAGAGCGCGCCGTCAACATACTCTGAATACCTGCATGGAGAAGAGGAATGCGTCACCTGTCTGTCCTGCTCTGTCTGTTATTACTCACCGGCTGCGTCGTCAGCTCGCCGCAGAAAGCGCAATTCAACGCGGAGTATCCCAACCGCCAGGATATTCGCAGTCACACGCTGTACCGCTTTATGACTAAACCGCTTAAGCCGGGCGGGGGAAAATACTACGGCGCAAACGATCTGGCCGAGACATTGTATGTCAGAGCCGACAACGCGGCGATGGTGGAGTTACGCTTCAACTATCCTGGCAGATCGCTGCAGGTGAAATCGCTGGATGCGCAAAACAGAACGCTGCGGGAAGAAACTTA
Organism: Leclercia adecarboxylata; assembly: GCA_002360945.1. Lineage (GTDB taxonomy): Bacteria > Pseudomonadota > Gammaproteobacteria > Enterobacterales > Enterobacteriaceae > Enterobacter > Enterobacter adecarboxylatus_B. Next base: position 39,853 of record DERO01000012.1, read on the forward strand.
CGCATTGCTGGATGAGTCGGCGGCAAAACCGTCCAATGTCGAAAGCCGGTACTTCTTCCTGACCAAAGAGGGCGTACTGTTAACAAAATTCAAAAATTGCACCCCGGATATGAGCGTCGGCTGTCGCTGGCAGGAGCGGACGATGTTTATTACCCGCAACGGCGATATGGCGGTGCAGTTAGCCAGCGGTACGGCGGGCATGGCGTTTCTGGTGATCCCGTTTTACGGCTCGGAGAAGTATCTGGAGATTTTCCCGAAGGTTTCGGGTAAGTAGCGCTTGTGCGACAACGCCGGGTGGCGGCTACGCCTTACCCGGCCTACAAAACTCATGAATTTCTATTATTGAATTTAATTAGCCAGCTATAAGACTGTAACTACATTCATAGTCTTCCAGGGTTGCGCACATGTTTCTCTCATGGTGGTTAATCGTTCCTGTCGTGATAGGGATCGCCATACTCTTTATCATGGTTTCCCGTCTCTCCAATGAGGTTGATAAGCTTGAAACGGCGCTGGAAGAGAGCCGGGGAAAGCTGAAGTTTCTTGGTCAAAACACAGAGGTGTTCAGACAGGCGAATCCACGCATGGATGAAAACTTAACGCGGGTAAAAGGTTAAACATCTTGCATCGGTGCGGCCTGTACCCCCTCATCCTAATCCTCTCCCTTACGGGAGAGGGAGAAAAACTACCTTTCTCTTAAGGCCTCTTTCGCGCGGTTAAACGGCTTGATCATATAATCCATCACCGATTTCTCGCCGGTTTTGATATCCACCGTGGCAATCATCCCCGGGACGATGGAGAAGTGCCGGCCCGCTTTGTTGACCAGGTAATCCTGGCTGGTGCGGATAAATACCCGGTAATAGAACACTTCCGGTTTGGCCTCATCCTGAATGGTATCCGGCGAGATGGTCTCCACCACGCCGTCCAGCCCGCCGTAGATGGCGTAATCGTAAGCGGTGATCTTCACCAGCGCCTTCTGGCCGGGGTGGATAAAGGCGATATCGCGTGGCGACAGGCGGGTTTCAATCAGCAGGTGATCGTCCACCGGCACAATCTCCATCACCTCGCCGTTCGGCGGGATAACGCCGCCGATGGTGGTCACCTTGATGTTCTTCACAATGCCGCGCACCGGGGAGGTCATCGTCAGACGGGTGACCGAGTCCTCACGCCCTTTCAGCACCGCCGAGAGCATATCCACTTCGGCATTGGATTTGGACAGCGCCTCGCGCGCCTGAACGTAATATTGCGAGCGCAGGTCGGTGAGCTTCAGCTCCAGGTCGCTCTTCTGGCGCTGCAACCGCAGGGCTTCGACGTGGCTGGCGGCGCCGGTTTTCACCAGCCGCTGGGTGATCCCCAGTTCGGTGTTGACCAGATCCAGCGCCTGACGCAGCTCGCGGCGCGAGTCTTCCAGCTGCTCGCGGCGGGAGTTGTAGAGCCGGGTTTCGGCGGCGGTCAGGTCGGTCCATTTCGCCAGCTCGGGCGGGAAGGAGAGGGGCAGGTCGTTCACCTCCGCATGCAGACGGGCGCTGGAGGCCAGCGACGCGCGGTAGCGGGCGGCGCTTTCCCCGACGTTGGATTCAGAGCGGGTAGGGTCGAGACGCGCCAGCACCTGACCGGCCTGCACCTGATCCCCCTCGTGGACCTTCAGCTCGGCGAGGATCCCGCCGTCGAGGGACTGTAAAACCTGCTCGCGGGAGCTGGGGATCACCTTCCCGGTGCCGGTGGAGACCTCATCGAGAATGCTGAACCACGCCCATACGCCCGCGACGACAAACAGCAGCAGGCTGAAGATGACAATGCTTCTGGCCCCGGTATAGCCGCTCTCGGAGCCGAGGGCGTTATCCAGATCGTCCATCGCGGCGGCATCATGCTGATTGATTTTCATTTTTCCACTCCCGGCCATTCGCCTGCTGTTGCTGCTGCATCCGACTGTTGCTCAACGCCTGGGCTTTCGGCGCATCCATCACCAGCATGCCCTCTTTCAGCACCACCACGCGCTCCACCAGCTCCAGCATCGGCACCCGGTGGGTGGCGACGATCAGGGTCCGGTTGCCGAGCCACTGGCTCAGGCGCTGAATAAATTCGCGTTCGGTGTGCTCATCCAGCGAGGCGGTCGGTTCGTCCAGCAGGACGACGTTGGGATCGCGCAGGAACATACGCGCCAGCAAAATCGACTGACGCTGGCCGCCAGAGAGCCCCACGCCGTTCTCCATGATCGGATGGTCCAGCCCCTTCGCCAGCTTCTGCACAAAGGTGGCTGCGCCGCACATCTCCAGCACGGCAAAAATCTCTTCGTCGGTGGCGCGCGGCATCCCGAGGGTAATGTTCTCGCGCAGGGTGCCGTAAAACAGCCGCGCGTTCTGGCTCATCAGGCCGACGTTGCGGCGCACGTCCGCCATGTCGAGATGGGGCAGGCTGAGGTTGTCGAGCCGCAGCTCGCCGCCCACCAGATCCATGCTGCCCACCATCGCCTGCAGCAGGGTTGATTTGCCCGCACCGTTACGGCCGAGGATCGCCACGTGCTCGCCGGGTTTGATCTCCAGCCGGTTGATGCGCAGGGCCGAGTTCTGCACGTCGCCCGCGTAGGCAAACTGCGCCTGCTCGAACAGGTAGTGACCGCGCAGCACGTCCTGGCGGATCGGCGTCTCTTCGCGCTGGTTCTCGGTCGGAAGCTGCATAATGTTGTCCAGCCCCTCTTTGGCCGCTTTCACCTGCTGCCAGCGGGCCAGCACGCCGCAGAGGGTCGCCATCGGGGCGATCATCCGCGAGGCCAGCATCGAGGCGGCCACCACCGCACCGGTGGTCATTTCGCCTTCGATCACCATCGGGGCACCCACCACGATCACCGCGGTGTAGACCAGGCTCTGAATGGTCATCCCCCAGCTGATCAGGCCCTGGGTCAGCTCGCGGGTCTTCAGGCCCGACTCGGCGGTGATCTGCACGTAGCTGTTCCACTGCTGCAGGAAGCGGTTCTCCGCCTGCATCAGCTTGATGTCCTCCAGCCCCTGCACGCTCTCCACCAGTACGGCGTTGCGCAGGGTCGACTCATGGGCCGCCTGTTTCGCCAGCGCCGCCAGTTTTTTCTGCAGCAGCAGGCCCGGCAATACCATCAGCACCGCCGCCACCGGGGCGATCCACGCCAGCGACGGGGCGATGATCGCCAGCACCCCAACAAAGAGGAAGAAGAAGGGCAGGTCGACAATGGTGGAGATGGTCGAGGAGGTGACCATCTCGCGGATCTGCTCCAGCTCGCGCAGCTGGGAGATAAAGCTGCCGGTGGAGCGGGGCACCGCGCTGTTGCGCAGGCGCAGGGCATGGCCGAACACCCGGTCCGAGACGCGCAGGTCAGCCCGTTTCCCCAGCAGGTCCATAATGTGGCTGCGGGCGAGACGCAGGATAAAGCCGAACAGGGTGGCGATCAGCACCCCGATGGTCAGCACGTACAGGGTAGGGTAGGACTGAGCCGGGATCACCCGGTCATAGACCTGCATCGAGAACAAAATCCCGGCCAGCGACAGCAGGTTGATAAACAGCGCCGCCAGCATCACGTAGGTATAGGGGCGCAGGTCGCGCATCACCAGCCGGTAGAGCCAGTCCGGGCGATATTTTGAAATATAGGCATCCACGCGGCTGTCTTTTAACGCCGCCAGCGGACGCAGGGCCACCACCTGCCTGATGGCCGGCAGCAGCCGGGCCAGCGAGATGCGGTTGGTCTGCGCCTTGCCGTCAAAGAAGCAGACGTCGACCATGTCCTCGCCGTCGAAATGCTCAATCACCCCGATCTTGCCGTCATCAAGCTCCACCACCACCGGCAGCCGCCAGCTATTGAGCGACTCCTGGCCGTTGTTCAGCAGCCGAAAGGAGAGCCCCGCCTCGCGGGCCAGCCCGGTCAGGGCCGGAGTTTTGCTTTTCCCCTGTAGCCAGGGGGCACCGGCCACCAGCGCGCCGGGGGAGCAGGCCACCCGGTAGCGGGTGGCGACATAGCCAAACGCCTGCGCCCAGTGCTCCAGCGCCTCCTGCGTCAGTGGCTCCTCGTGAAGGATATCGTCTCGCGTCATGGCTGGATCTCCACTGACTGAATGGTGTGGTTTTCGAGGTCGAAGGCGTTGCGCATCCGCCCGGTGTTATACAGGCAGTTGATCTGCAGCTGGTGCAGCTGTCCGGCGGTTTGCCACTGGGTAAAGCGGGCCTGGTAGACCTCCTGCTCGGCGTTCAGCACGTCCAGCAGCGGGCGGGAGCCGAGATCCAGATACTGCTGCTGATAGAGTTCGCGGGTGCGCTGGCTGAGGGTCTCCTGGCGGGACTGGATCTGCAGGGTGCTCATCAGGCTCATCACCTGGCTGCGCGACTCCTGCAGCTTCTGCCGCACGTCCAGCCGGGTGCGCTGTACGTTGGACTGCGCCGCCTCCACCGCGTGGCTGGCGGCGTTGCGCCGGGCGCTCAGGCCGCCGCCCTGGTAGATGGGCATCTCGACGTTGACAGACACGTTGTACTGGGTCTTATCCAGGGTCTCGTGACCGGGATAGCGATTGTTAATATAGTGGCGAACCTCTGGCTCCAGCGAGATGGTCGGGGTCATCTGGGCGTTGGCGTAGTCCAGATTGGCCTGGGCCACGTTAGCCTGCGCCCAGGAGGAGAGCACCGCGGGCACCAGCCGGTCATCCGGGTCTTTGATGTCACAGCTTTGGGCCAGTTTAGCCGGGAAGCTGTTGCTGACCTCGTTGAGGTTGCTCCAGCCGAGATTGCTCATCAGCGTGGCGCGGGCGCTGTCGAGGTTGGCCTGATACTGCATCAGCTGCGAACGCGCCCCTTCGATACGGGCGTCAGTCTGTACCACGTCGGAGAGCGAGGTGGCGCCTTCGTCGTTACGCTGGCGGGTCAGCGTGCCGATGCTGCCCAGCGCCTCAAGCTGCTCTTTGGCGGTATCCACCATCTGCTGCCACATCTGCACCTGCACCAGCGCGGTAGCGGTATCCCGGGCGATGGTATCAATGCTCAGCAGGACGTTGGCCTGCTGCTGCACCACGCCCGCGTCTTCGGCCCGCACCTGGCTGGCGACCTTGCCGAAGTCATAGAGCATCTGGGAGAGGGAGAGCACCACCGAGGGGGTAAAGCCGGTGTCGCTGGAGTTGTTGCTGTAGCCGTTGTTGATCCCGGCGCTGATCTGCGGGTAGTACTTTGATTTAGCGACATCCACCTGCTGGATCTGTTCGTAAAGTTTGCCCACCGCTTCCTGAATGGTGGGATGCCAGTTCACGGCGCGCGTCACCGCATCGCCTAGGGTTAAGGTGCCGGGTGCGGCCTGGCTTGTCGGCAGGGCGACCCGTCCATTGAGGGAGGGCAGCTCCTGATTTTCACTTAATTGCCCAAAATTAATGACCGCAGGCGAATCGGCCGCCAGGACCTGCCCGGAAAACAGGCAGCACCCAAGCCACCAGCAAGGTACTTTGTTCATGGCATTATCCCTAAAAAACTGAACAACTTTATAATGTTAAGCCCGGGCGACGTGCGCCCGGGTCTTGTTATTAGCGCTATTGGGCGATGATGTGTTGTTGGTTAACCAGTTCCTCGTAGGTTGTCTGAACGTTATCCAATGTAACCAGTGTAGTATTGGTGTAAATATTTGCCGCTCCGTCCCGGTCGACGGAGATCACGGTATTGCCATTGCTGTTGGTGACGTGCAGGTAGTTGCCCAGCGTGGCGTTGTCCCCGTTCCAGCCCACCAGCAGATCGCTGATATCGATCTTGTCTCCCTGCGCCAGTGAGAAGTTGGTCCAGTGGTCGTTGCTGCCGTTGCCCGCCGTGCCGTTACCCGCCGTATTGTTCAGCACTTCGTAGATCAGCGTGTCGCCATAGGCGCTACCGGTGAAGGTATCGCTATGCTCGGAGCTGACGAACTTCGGTGCCATGTTGATGGTCAGGGTGGCGGTGTCGGTGGTGCCGTTGTCGCCGGTCAGTTTGTAGGTAAAGGTCTCCTTCGTGGTCATGGACGCCAGCGAGACGCCGCTGTTCAGGGTGTAGCTGTAGTGGCCATCCACCCCGATGGTCAGCACGCCGTAATGCCCCTGAATGTTGGCGGTGGCATTGGCGGTGGTGTACGGATCCAGAGTGGTGACGGTGCCGGTATAGCTGGTGATGCTCAGACGGCTGTCCACCGAATGAAGCTGATCCAGCACGCCGCCCGAATCCGTGCCGTCAAAGATATTGCCGGTGACGGTATGGCCTGCGGTGGTGAGTTCATTGTTAAGGAACACCGTGGTACCGGTGACGTACGGCGTGATGGAGATCGCCCCTACACCCAGCGGACCCATCGCGCCGGTAAAGCTCAGGGTGTAGGTGCCGGCGTCCAGATCCAGACCCGTGACGTTGATGGTGGCCACCCCGCCCAACAGCAGCCCGCCATTGAAGGAGCCCGTTCTGGTGACGCCTGGCCCGGTTATGGTCCAGTTCACGTTCAGGNNCAGCAGGGCGGCGTTCCAGGTGGCGTTACCCACCGTATCATCGCGATAGGCCGCCACAGGGTGCGTCGCATCCACGCTCAGCTCGCGGCTGAGGTCGTTGACCGCATCCAGCGCCACCGGCGTTGGGGTGATGTTCAGCGAGGCGGTGTCCTTATCGCCATTCGGTGCCGTCACGGTATAGACGAAGGTGTCCGGCGTGCTGATGTGGTCGGCCCCCACCCCGGCCCGCAGGGTGTAGGTGTATTTCCCGTCGGCGTCGATCAGCAGGGTGCCGTACTGCCCCTCAATGCGCGTGGTGCCGGTGGCGTTCACGTCGACCCCGTTCACCTGGGTGACATGCGAGCCGGCCGGCACGATGTCACTCTGCAGCACGTCGCCGGTGGTGGCGGCGGTGGTGCTGGTGACGGCATAGACGTGATCCTGCAGGATGTTGATCTGGTAGCCGGTCAGGGCGGTGATCCCCGACACGGTGTTCATCAGGAAGATATAGTCCCCCGCCGGCAGGGTCAGGGTCAGCGGTGCCGAGGTGCCGCCCAGCAGTGGCGCGCGCAGCCAGCCCGCCTCGGTGCGCATCCGCTCATAGCTCTGGGTCGCCGGGTTGAACTTGTAGATGTAGAGGTCAAACACCGACGCCAGGGCTACCCCGCCGACAGAACCCTGAATCGTCATGGTGCGGGTGGTGCCTTCCGCCACGCTGTACTTCATGGTCTCGCTGCGATCGTCCAGCAGGTTGAGGTTCAGCACGTTACCCAGATTGACGCCCACCACGGTATAGCCGCTCTGGCTCGATAGGCCGTAGTCGATGGCCTGCACCTGGGTGTTGAAGGTCAGCGAGGCGGTATCGTCCACTGCCGTCACGCTGTTTCTCACCGTGTTCTCACCGAGGGTGATGATCAGGCGGGCGTCGTCGGTGGCCCCTTTCCCGGCGATGTTGTAGGTGAAGGTGTCGGTCCGGCCCAGCACCGAGGCGCTGGTGTTGGTCAGGGTGTAGGTGTAGCTCCCGTCGGCGTGCAGGGTCAGGGTGCCGTACAGCCCGTTGATGGTGGTGCCCGCCGCCCCCGACGCCACGTTAACGGTGAGGCCGCTGGCGTTGGTCACGCTGGTGACCACCGTGCCGTTTGGCGCGCTGTCGCTGCCGCTCACCGGATCGCTGTCGGTGATGACGTTGCCGTTTTTCACCAGCGCGCCGGTCAGGGTGCCCGCGGTGGTCTGGGTGACGTCCACATCAAGGCTGGTGTACGACCCGGTGGCCAGCAGGTTGGAGTTGTAGCTCAGGACGCGATACTGCCCGCCCGGCAGGCCGGTCAGGTTCAGGGTCACGCCGCTGGCCCCGAGGGTCAGGAGGTTAGCAAACTGCGGCAGGCCGGTATCCACTTCGGTGGTCCAGGTGGTGCCGTTCCAGCGTTGAACAATGATCTCCAGGGTGTTGAGCAGGGAGAGTACGATGCCGGTGGCGCTGGCGTTGATCTCCATATCCGCGCTGCCGCCGGTCGGTACGGTGAAGGTCACCTGGGCGGAGTTTTCCCCCAGCAGCGACAGCACGTTGCCGACGCCGCCTACCAGCTGGACGCCGTAGTCGCTGTACTGGGCGGTGCTGACGGTGGCGTTGGTGGTCAGCGCCAGGCCGACCACGTTGTCACTGGCCGACAGCGGCAGGTTTGGCGCAATCACCGTCCCGGTGACGGAGGTGTTACCCGCCGCATCGGTGGCCGAGAGGGTGATCCGCTCCCCTTCGGACTGCTTGTCGAGGAAGGTGTAGCTCCAGGTCCCCTGCGGCGTCGCGGTGGTGGTGACCACACTGTTATCGCTCAGCAGCAGGGTGATGGTGCTGCCCGCTTCGGCGGTGCCGCTCAGGACGCTGCCGTCGGCGTTGAAGGTCCCCTGCGGCGTACCCGGCGCGACGGTATCCACCACAATCGAGCTCAGCGGCGCGACCGCGCTGGTGCCGACCGCATTGCCTGCGGTGGCGGTAAAGGCGTGCGGGCCATTCCCCAGCGGCACGGTTGGCGTGTATGTCCAGACCCCCGCGCTGTTGGTGGTCACCGTGGCTAACAGCACGTTGTTGTCATACAGGGTGATGGTGGAAGAGGGCTGCGCGGTCCCGGTCAGGGTCGGGGTGGTGTCGTCCGTGCTCTGCCCGTTGAGCAGGTTGCCGATGATGCTGCCCGCGTTGTCGTTGACGCTGGTGATGACCGGTGGGTTCGGCACCAGCGAGTACGGCATCCGCAGATCCACCGTCAGCCCGGCGTTACCGGCCCGGTCGGTGGCAAAGACGTGCAGCAGCTCGGCGTTAACCTGCGGCGTGGAGAGCGCAATGCTGAACCTGCCGGAGGCATCCGCGACGCCGGTCCCCAGCACCGTCACGTTGTCGGTGCCGAGAATGGTCACGGTGCTGCCCGCCTCGGCGGTACCGTTGACCTGGCCGCCGCTGTTGAGGACGGTGAAGCCGCCCGGCGCCCCCGGTGCGACGGTATCCACGGTGATCGAGGTAATCGGTGATGCCGCGCTGAGGTTGCCCGCCGCATCGGTCGCGGTGGCGGTGAAGTTATGCACTCCGTCAGTCAGCGTGGTGGTGGTCTGGGCCAGAGTCCACTGACCCTGGGCGTTGGCCGTCACCTGGCCTACCAGGGTGGTGCCGTCGTAGATGCGAACCGTTGCGCCCGCTTCGGCGGTGCCGTTGAGGGTCGGACGGGTGTCGTTGGTCGGATTGCCGTTAAGCACCGGACCCTGGATCGAGCCAACGTCATCCACCACCGAGGTGATAACCGGCGCGCCCGGGGCGGTGGCATCGAGGTTCAGGGTAAAGCCCGCGGTCGGCAGGCTGTCGTTGCCCACCGCGTCGGTAGCGATCACCGTCAGGCTGTGCTGGCCGTCGGCCAGCGGCGTGGTCGGGGTGAAGCTCCAGGTACTGTTGGCGTCAGCCACCACGCTGCCCAGCAGCACGTTGCCGTCGTAGACGCTCACCGTGGAGCCCGCTTCCGCCGTGCCGTTGAGGGTCGGTCTGGCGTCGTTGGTCAGCTGGCCGCTGGTGAGCGACACCAGGGTCCCGACGTCATCCACCACCGAGACCAGCACCGGCACCGCTGGCGGCAGGGTATCCACCGTCAGGCTGAAGGTGGCGGACGGATCGCTGCTGTTGCCTGCCGCATCCGTCGCCACCGCCGTAAAGTTGTGCTGGGCGTTGGTGAGCGGCGTGGTCAGGGCAATCGTCCAGTTGCCGCTGCCGTCGGCGGTGGCGGTGCCCAGCAGGGTCTGGCCTTCAAAGAGCTGCACCCGGGCATTCGGTTCGCTGGTGCCGGTCAGCACCGGCAGGGTGTCATCGGTGCGCTGACCGCTGGTCAGGGCACCCGTGACGCTGCCGACGTCGTCCTGGGCCAGGGTGATGACCGGGGCGAGCGGTTTGAGGGTATCGACCACCACCGTGAAGCCCGCCGAGACTTCGCTGAGGTTGCCTGCCGCGTCGGTGGCGCTGGCAGTGAAGGTGTGGCTGCCGTTGCCGAGCTCGGTGCCCGGCGTGAAGGTCCAGTCGCCTGCGGCGCTGGCCTGCACGGTGCCGAGGGAGACGCCGTTGTCATAGAGGGTGACAGTAGCGTTGGCGGCGGCCCGGCCCGAGAGGGTTGGGGTGGTGTCGTCGGTCACCTGGCCGGAGACGGTGAGTGGCGTCTGGAGGGGGCCCACGTTATCGGCGGCGGAGACGATGGTCGGTGCCACCGGTGCCAGGGTATCCACCGTCAGAGTAAAGGCCCCGCTGGCCGGGCCGGTATTGCCGGCGAGATCGGTGGCTGTCAGGGTCACGCTGCGCAGCCCGTCCTCGAGAAGGGTGTCAGGCGTAAAGCTCCAGTTGCCCGCAGCGTTGACCACCGCGGAGCCGATCTCCTGCCCGTCGACGAGAATGTGGATCGTCGCGCCCGCTTCACCGGTTCCGTTAAAGGTTGGCCGGTTGTCGTTGGTGACGCCGCCGTTGTTGATCGCGCCGGTAATTGTACCGACGTCATCCACCACGCCTGTCAGGACCGGTGCCAGAGGAGCCACGGTATCGACGCTCAGCGAGAAGGCCGGCGAGGTGCCGGAGACGTTACCTGCCGCATCGGTGGCGCTGACGCGCAGCTCGTGCGGACCCTGGGCCAGATCGCTGGTCGGGATAAAGTTCCAGTCACCGTCGGCGTTGACCAGCGCGGTGCCGATCTCGACACCGTTATCGAGGATATGCACGGTGCTACCCGCCACGCCGGTGCCGGTCAGTTCCGGACGCGCGTCGTTGGTGAGCTGGCCGCTGACCAGCAGGCCGGTGTTGCCCGCCACGTCGTCGTTAACGCTGACCAGCACCGGGGTAGCAGGTGGCGTCATGTCGACGGTCAGGGTATACACCCCGGAGATCGGGCTGACGTTGCCTGCGGTGTCGGTGGCGATGGCGGTAAAGCTGTGTTCGCCTTCGGCCAGCACCACGGTTGGGGTGAAGCTCCAGATCCCGCTGGCGTTAGCCACCACGGTGCCGAGCAGTTTCGTGCCTTCATAGATGGCGACGCTGCTGCCCGCTTCCGCGCTGCCCGACAGGGTCGGGGTGTTGTCGTTGGTGACGCCGCCGTTGACCACGTTGCCGGTCACCGGCCCCACGTCATCGTTGGCCCCGGTGATCACCGGCGCAGCGGAGAGGGTATCCACCACCAGTGAGAACGGTGCCGAAGGCAGGCTTTCGTTGCCCGCCGGATCGGTGGCGGTGAGAAGCAGGGTATAAGTACCGTCGCCCAGCGCCTGTGGCAGGGTAAAGCTCCAGGCCCCGGTGGTGCTTACCGGAACACTGCCCAGCAGGGTATCGCCGGAATAAACGTTAATCACATCCCCCGGCGTGGCGGTGCCGTTGAGGGTTGGCTGGTTGTCGTCGGTTGGTCTGCCGCTGACCACCGCCCCGGTGACGGTGCCGACATCATCCACCAGGGTGCCAAAGGCTGGCGCGGCTGGCGGGGTGAGATCGATATTGACCGTCGCCCCCGGCGACTGGCCGCTGGTCTGGCCGTCGACGGTGGCGGTGACGCTGAAGCTGTGGCTGCCTTCCGCGAGGGTGGTGACCGGGAACGTCCAGGCCCCGGAGGTGGCGTCGGCGGTAACGGTGCCCAGCGCCGTGGTGCTGCCGTCCAGATAGATGGTCACCAGACTGCCCGGGATCGCCGTCCCGGTCAGGGTTGGGGTGGCGTCGTTAGAGCTGCCGCCTTTAACGTTGACGCTGCCGCCGGTGCCGTTGTCATCCAGGATGGCGTCGATGGTCGGGACGTCCGGCAGCGCAGGCGTGGCCGGAACGTTGTAGGTCGAAGGATCGCTGAGGTTGCCCGCCACGTCGCTGGCGGTCAGGCTGAGGGTCACCGCATCGCTTTGCGGCGGGGTCAGGGCCACGGAGAACTGCCCCTGGGCATTGGTGACGCCGGTGCCCAGCACCACGTTGTCCGGGCCACGTACCGTCACGGTGGAGCCCGCTTCGGCGGTGCCGGTCAGCGGGGTACCGCCGGAGACAATGCCGGTCACCGCAGGCGCACCCGGCGCCTGGGTGTCCACGATCAGGTTAACCGGCGTGCTTTCGCTGATGTTGCCCGCCGCATCCGTCGCCACCAGGGTGAAGGTGTGTGGGCTATCGGACAGCGGCGTGCCGCTGGCGATGGGCAGCGTCCACTGTCCCTGGGCGTTGGTTTGCACCTCGCCCACCGGATTACCATCGACAAAGACGGTAAGGGTGCTCAGCGGCTCGCCGGTGCCGCTCAGGGTCGGGGTGCTGCTGTTAGCGTAAAGCGCACCGTTGGCGAGGGTGCTGTCGGAGATATCCAGTAGTTGCGGGATCGCCGGCGGTACGGTGTCGATGGTGAAGGTAAAGGGACTGCCCGCATTGCTGACGTTCCCGGCGGCATCCATCGCCGCCACGGTCAGGGTGGTCGCGCCATCCTTCAGCGCCGGCGTGGTGATGGTCCAGTTGCCGTTGCTCACCAGGCCGCGTCCCACCTCAATGCCGTTGCTGTAGAGGATCACCGTGGTGCCGTTTTCCCCGCTGCCGGTGACGGTCGGGGTGGTGTCGTTGCTGCTGCTGCCCGCCACGATGTTGCCGGTGACCGGCCCGATGTTATCCGCCACGCTGGTGATAACCGGGATCTCCGGCACGAGGCTGTCGACGGTGACGGTCATGGTGTCCGACACTTCCGAGACGTTGCCGGCCCGGTCGGTGGCGGTGAGGGTAAAGCTATGCGTCCCCTCGGTCAGCGGCGTATCGGAACGCCACGTCCAGTTGCCGTTAATGTCCACCACCGCTTCGCCCACCGGCACGTTACCGTTCACGGTCTGGTCATAGATGGTGATGGTGTCATCCGGCGTGCCGGTACCCGTCAGTACCGGACGGGTATCGTTGGTGGCACCGTTGTTGCCCACCGGGCCGGTAATGTCGCTGACGTTATCGGTCACCACCGGCAGCCCAGGTGCGTCCGGAGCCTCGGTATCGATGGTGATGGTCACCGGATTCGACGGCGCACTCTCGTTGCCCGCGCCATCACTGCTGGTGACGATCAACACGAGGTTATAGGTGCCGTTCGGCAGATCCGCTGGCGGCGTCCAGCTCCAGGTCCCCCCAGGCTGAACGGTGGTTTCGCCGATAGGCGTGGTGCCGTCATAGATGGTGACGATATCGCCCTCATTCCCGGTGCCGCTGAGGGTTGGCGTGGTATCGCGGGTGCTGCCCCCGCCGGTAATGGTTGTCTCGCCACTGCCGTCAGGGTTAACGGTGATGTCCGGGATGTCCGGCGTGGCCGGGGCCACGGTATCCACCACCAGATTAAAGGTGCCGGAGGTGGCGGTGTTGCCCGCCGCATCGCTGACCGTGGCGGTCAGGGCGTGGGTGCCGTTCCCCAGCGGCGTGGTGAGCTGCACGCTCCATGCCCCCGTCGCGCTGGTGGTGGCCGTGCCGAGCAGGGTGGTGCCTTCATAGAGGCTGATCTGCGCGTTGGCCGGGCCGGTCCCGCGGATCAGCGGCAGGGTTTCGTCGGTCGGCTGGCCGCTGACCACGTCGCCGGTGACGCTGCCGGTGCTGTCCACCGCCAGGGTGATGGCCGGAGCGGCTGGCGGCACGGTGTCGATGGTGACGTTAAAGGCTTCAGACGGCTCGCCGGTGTTCCCGGCGGCATCGGTCGCCACCACGGTGATCGCATGGGGCCCTTCGCTGAGGGCATCCTCCGGAGTGAAGGTCCATTCGCCCCCTGCGCCCACCTGGGTGGTTCCCACCTCCACGCCATCCACCCGAATGCTGAGGGTGGCCCCCGCTTCCCCGGTGCCGTTCAGGGTTGGGCGGGTGTCGTTGGTCGGGCTGTTGTTGACAATCGCCACCGCGCTGCCGGAGGTGTCGTTGATCACCGAGGTGATCGCCGGGGCGTCCGGGGCGGTGGCATCCACCACGATGCTCCAGCTGTTGGAGGCGGCGCTGTTATTGCCCGCGGCGTCGACGGACTGCGCCGTCAGGACGTGGCCGCCGTCAGGCAGCGCGGCGGAGAGCTGGAGCTCCCAGTTGCCGCCCGCGCTGGTCTGGGTGGTGCCGATAAGCGTCGTGCCGCTGTAGATCTCGATGGTGGTGTTGGCAGGCCCGGTGCCGCGGAGCAGCGGTGTTGCATCGTTGGTGGTCTGCCCGTCGGTGACGGTACCGGTATACACACTCACGTTATCCACCACGTCGGTAATGGCCGGAACGGCCGGTGGCGTGGTGTCCGGGGCGGTGATCTGCCCTTCCGCACCGGTGTTCCCGGCTCTGTCGGTGGCAGTCACGGTCAGCAGTTCGCCGTTCGCTTTCGGCGTGGTGAGGGTGAGGGAGAAGCTGCCGTTGTTGTTGACCACGCCGGTGCCGATCACCGTGTTGCCATCGCGCACGGTGATGGTGCTGCCCGCTTCGCCCTGGCCGGTGAGGGTATTGCCGTTATTGAGAAGGGTGAGGCTGTTCGGTGCGCCCGGCGCGACAGTGTCGACGGTAATGGAGGTCACCGGCGATGCCGCGCTGAGGTTGCCCGCCGCATCGGTGGCGGTGGCGGTAAAGTTATGCACCCCGTCGTTGAGGGCAACAGTGGTCTGGGTCAGGGTCCACTGGCCCTGGGCGTTGGCGAGGGTCTCGCCCACCAGGGTTTCGCCGTCGTAAATGCGCACGATGGCGTTGGCTTCGGCGGTGCCGTTGAGGGTCGGACGGGTGTCGTTGGTCGGGTTGCCGCTGAGCACCGGACCCTGCACCGTCCCGACGTCATCCACCACCGAGGTAATGGTCGGGGCCACCGGGGCGGTGGCGTCAACGTTGATCACAAACCCGGCGGTTGGCGGGCTGACGTTGCCCGCCGCGTCGGTGGTGGTGACCGTCAGGGTATGAGTCCCGTCGGCCAGCGGGCTGAGCGGGGTGAAGCTCCAGGCGTTGTTGGCCCCGACGGAGGCAGTACCGAGCAGGGTGGTGCCGTCGTAGACGTTCACCGTGGTGCCCGCTTCCGCCGTGCCGCTGAGGGTTGGTCTGGCGTCGTTGGTCAGCTGGCCGTTCGTGAGGTCCACCCTCTCGCCGACATCATCCGTGACCGCGGCCAGCACCGGCGCAACGGGCACCTGGGTATCTACCGTCAGGGTGAAGGTGGCGGACGGATCGCTGGCGTTGCCTGCGGCATCGATCGCTACCGCGGTGAAGCTGTGCTGGCTATCGCTGAGCTGGGTGTTCACCTCGATTGACCAGTTACCGCTGCCATCCGCTTTGCCTTCGCCGACCAGCACGTCATCAGCAAAAATCCGCACCACGGCGTTCGGTTCGCTGCTGCCGGTGAGCACCGGCTGCTGATCGTTGGTGGTGCGGCCGCTGGTGAGCGGGCCGGTCACCGGGCCAACGTCGTCAATCGCCAGGGCGATGGTTGGCGGGGTGGGTTTCAGGGTATCGACAATCAGCGTGAAGCCCGGCGAGGTTTCGCTGAGGTTGCCAGCCGCGTCAATGGCGCTGGTGGTGAAGGTGTGGCTGCCGTTGCCGAGCGCCGTGGTCGGGGTCCAGCTCCAGTCGCCGGTTTCGCTGGCCTGCACGGTGCCGACCAGAGCCCCGTTGTCGTAAAGGGTGACGGTGGTGTTGGCTTCTGCTTTGCCGGTCAGCGTTGGCGTGGCGTCATCGGTGGCCTGGCCGGAGGTGGTGATCGGATCCTGGATGCTGCCCACGTTATCGGCAGCCGCAACGATGGTTGGCGCCGCCGGTGCCAGGGTATCGACCGTCAGGATAAAGGGATCGCTGGCAGGGCCGGTGTTCCCGGCGGTGTCGGTGGCGGTAAAGCGGATACTGCGGGTACCTTCATCCAGCGCCGTCTCCGGGGTGAAGGTCCAGCTGCCCGCGGCGTTAACTACCGCGGTGCCGATCTCCAGCTCGTCGACAATGATGTGGATGGTGGCACCCACTTCGCCGCTGCCGGTAAAGGTTGGGCGGGCGTCGTTGGTGACATCGCCGCTGTCCAGCGTGCCGGTCACGGTGCCGACATCATCCACCGCGGTGAGCAGAACCGGTGCCAGCGGGGCGGCAGTGTCGATGTTCAGCGAGAACGCGGGCGAGGTGCCGGAGACGTTGCCTGCGGCATCGGTGGCGCTGACGCGCAGATCGTGTGGCCCGGAGGCCAGATCGCGGGTCGGGGTAAAGCTCCAGCTGCCGCTGGCGCTGACCAGCGCGGTGCCGATCTCGATCCCGTTATCCAGAATGTGAACGGTACTGCCCGCCACGCCGGTACCGGTCAGCTCCGGGCGCACATCGTTGGTGATCTGCTCGTTGGTCAGCGGGCCGGTCGTGCCCGGCACATCGTCGTTGACGCTGGTGATGACTGGCGTGGCCGGTGGGGTCATGTCGACGGTCAGAATATAGGCCCCGGAGATCGGGGTGACGTTGCCCGCGCTGTCGGTAGCGACGGCGGTAAAGACGTGCTGACCTTCCGCCAGCACGCTGGTCGGGGTGAAGCTCCAGGCCCCGGTGTTGCTGGCGGTGACGGTGCCAATCAGCCTGATGCCGTCATAGATGGCGACGCTGCTGTTGGCTTCTGCGGTACCCGTCAGGGTCGGGGTGTTGTCGTTAGTGCTGCCGCCGTTGGCGACGTTGCCGGTGACCGGCCCGACGTCATCGTTGGCCCCGGTGATGACCACTTCGCCCGCGGTGGTATCCACTACCAGGGAGAACGGTGCCGAGCGCGGGCTTTCGTTGCCGGCCGGATCGGTGGCGCTGAGGGTCAGGGCGTAGGTGCCGTCATCCAGCGGTTCGGTCAGGGTGATGCTCCAGGCCCCGGTATTGCCCACCGTGGCGGTGCCGATCAGGGTATCGTCGGCGTACAGGCGGATCACATCCCCCGGCGTGGCCGTCCCGTTGAAGGTTGGCAGATCGTCATTGGTCGCTCTGCCGCTGACCACCGCGCCGGTCTGCGGGCCGACGTCGTCTACCACGCTGCCAAAGGTCGGAGCGGTCGGAGCGGTGAGATCGATATTGACCGTGGCTTCAGGCGACTGGCCGCTGGTTTCCCCGTCGACGGTGGCGGTGACGCTGAAGCTGTGGCTGCCTTCCCCGAGGGTGGCGATCGGGAACGACCAGACCCCGGTGGCGGCGTCGGCGGTGGCAGTGCCCAGCGGCGTGGTGCTGCCGTCCTGGTAAATGGTCACCAGGCTGCCCGGGATCGCCGTGCCGGTGAGGGTCGGGGTGGCGTCATTGGAGCTGCCGCCTTTGACGTTGATGCTGCCGTCGGTGCCGTTATCATCCAGGATGGCGACGATGACCGGCACGTCTGGCAGTTGTGGCGTCGGCAGGACGTTAAAGTCGACCGGTTCGCTGACGTTGCCCGCCGGATCGCTCGCCACCACGCTCAGCGTGGCTTCGTTGTACTGCGGTGGGGTCAGGGCTACCGAGAACTGCCCCTCGGCATTGGCGACCCCGGTGCCCAGCACCACGTTGTCCGGGCCTCGCACCGTCACGGTGGAGCCTGCTTCAGCGGTGCCGGTCAGCGGCGTACCGCCGGAGACGACCTCGGTGACCACCGGCGCATCCGGCGCGTCGGTATCAATCACCACGCTGACCGGGCTGCTTTCGCTGGTATTGCCGGCGGCATCAGTCGCCACCAAGGTGATGGTGTGCGTGTCATCCGGCAGTTCGCTGCCGGCCGGCAGCGGGAAGGTCCACTGTCCCTGCTCGTTGACCTGCACCTGGCCGAGCGGATTGCCGTCAACCGAGACGGTGAGGGTGCTCAGCGGCTCGCCGGTGCCGCTCAGGGTCGGGGTGCTGCTGTTAGCATAGAGCGTGCCGTTGGCGAGGGTGCTGTCAGAAATCTCCAGCAGCTGCGGGTTGCCCGGCGGCACGGTGTCGATGGTGAGGGCAAAGTCACTGCCCGCGCTGCTGGCGTTCCCGGCGGCATCCAGCGCCGCCACGGTCAGGGTGGTCGGGCCATCCTTCAGCGCGCTGGCGGTGATGGTCCAGCTGCCGTTGCTCACCAGCCCGCGTCCTACCTCAACGCCGTTGCTGTAGAGGATCACCGTGGTGCCGTTTTCGCCGGTGCCGGTGACGGTTGGGGTGGTGTCGTTGGTGCTGCTGCCCGCCGCGAGGGTGTCATTCACGGTGGCAATCACCGGGATCTCCGGCACGAGGCTGTCAACGGTCACTGTGATGGTGTTTGACACCACCGAAGCGTTGCCCGCCGGATCGGTGGCGATAACGGTAAAGCTGTGCGTCCCTTCCGCCAGCGGCTCATCGGCGCGCCATGTCCAGTTGCCGTTGATGTCGACCACCACTTCGCCCACCAGCACGTTGCCGGTCTCAGTCTGGTCGTAGATGCTGATCACGTCATCCGGCGTGCCGGTGCCGCTCAGCACCGGACGGGTGTCGTTGGTGGCACCGTTGTTGCCCACCGGGCCGGTAATTTCGCTGACGTTATCGGTCACCACCGGTGCGTCAGGTTGCGCCGGTGCGTCGGTATCAATGGTGATGGATACCGGCTGGGACGGGGCGCTCTCGTTGCCCGCACCGTCTTTGTTGGTCACGGTCAGGCTAAGGTCGTAGGTGCCATTGGGCAATCCTGCAGGCGGGGTCCAGCTCCAGTTGCCCCCCGCCGGAATGGTGGTTTCGCCAATTTTAGTGGTGCCGTCGTAAATGGAGACGATATCGCCTGCCGTGCCGGTACCGCTCAGGGTCGGGGTGGTGTCGCGGGTGCTGCCGCCGGAGGTGAGGGTCTCTTCCGTGCCGCCTTCAGGATTGACGGTGATCGCCGGAATGCCCGGGGTGCCCGGGGCCAGGGTATCGACGACCAGGTTAAAGCTGCCGGAGGTGGCGGTGTTGCCCACCGCATCGCTGACTGACGCAGTGAGAACGTGGGTGCCGTTAACCAGCGGGGTGGCAAGCTGCAGGCTCCAGACGCCCTCCCCATTGCTGGTGGTGGTGCCGAGCAGGGTGGTGCCTTCGTAGATGCTGATCTGCGAGTTCGCCGGGCCGCTGCCGTGGATCACCGGCCGGGTTTCATCGGTCGGCACGTTATTGGTTACATCCCCCTGAATGCTGCCGGTATTGTCTTCAACGCGGGTAATGACCGGGACGGTGGGGGCCTGGGTATCGATGGTCAGAGTAAAGGATCCGGAGGCGGGGCTGCTGTTACCGGCGGCATCTGTCGCCACCGTGGTGATCTCGTGCTGACCATCCAGCAGCGCCGTGGTCGGGGTGAAACTCCACTCCCCGCCGTTGCCCACCTGGGCGGTACCCACTTCCACGCCGTCCACGCGGATGCTGATGGTCGAACCCACTTCGCCGGTGCCGTAGAGGGTCGGGCGGTTGTCGTTGGTGGTGCCGTTGTTGTCGATGGCCACGGCGGTTTCAGGCAGATCGTTGATCACCTGGGAAATCGCCGGGGTGGCCGGTGGCGTGGCATCGATGATGATGGTCCAGCTGCCGGAGGATTCGCTGCGGTTGTCATTGCGATCCACGGCCTGCGCCGTCAGGACGTAGCCGCCGTCGTCAATCAGCAGCAGCTCGGTAGACCAGTTGCCGTCCGCGTCCACTTCGGCAAAGCCAACCTGATCCGTGCCGCTGTAGATGTAGATGGTCGCCCCCGGTTCGCCGGTGCCGCTGATCACCGGTTGGGTGTCATTGGTGATCTGCCCGTCGCGGATCACGCCGGTGATGCCCTCCACGTCATCCACCACGCTGGTGATGACCGGGGCCTGCGGCGGCGTCACGTCCGGGGCGCTCACGCTGCCTTCCGGCCCGGTGTTACCCGCTGCGTCGGTGGCGGTGACCGCCAGATCCTGGCCGTTCAGGCGTGGGGTGGAGAGGATAATTTCGAAGCTGCCGTCAGTGCCGGCAACGCCTCTGCCGATAACGTCGTCGCCATCGCGAATGGTGACGGTGCTGCCCGCTTCCGCCTTACCGGTGACCACGGAGCCTTCAGGATTGATCGCCAGATCGGTCGGTGCGTCAGGCGGTGTGACATCGCCCACCACGGCGCTGATTGGCGGGCTCTGGTTTCCGGCGGCATCGGAGGCCACCACGCTGAGGGTATCCCCTTCGGTTTGCGCCTCGTTGAGGGGAACCTGGTAGTCGCCGTTGGCGTCGGTCTGGCCGGTGCCAATCACCTTGCCGTTACTGTCGGTGATGGTGATCGTGCTGTTTGGCTCGGCGCTGCCGATGACCTCGGTGCCGCCCGGGATCAGGCTGATGGTCGGCTGGTCCGGCGGCGTGCGGTCAATGGTGAACGCAAACGGTGCGGACGGATCGCTGGTATTGCCCGTCAGGTCGGTCTCCGTCAGGGTGATGGAGTGCGCGCCATCGGCAAGCGGCGTGTCTGGCGTAAAGCTCCATTTGCCGTCTGCGCCCACCGTGGCCTGGCCCACGGGCTGACCGTTGTCATAGATCGTGATGGTGCTGCCGGGTTCCCCGGTGCCGGTCAGGGCAGGGCGGTTGGCATCGGTGCTCTGCCCGGCGACAAGTACGCCCTGCACCGTCCCGGTGGTGTCCGTCACCGTCACGCCGGAAGGGGCGTTCGGGGCGAGGGTATCCACGGTAAAACCGAATACTGGCGAGGCCGGGCCGGTGTTGCCCGCGCCGTCGGTGGCCCGGGTGGTGATCTGGTGTGCGCCTTCGCCCAGCGCGGTGGCCGGGGTGAAGGTCCAGTTGCCGTCGCTGTTGACCTGGGCGGTGCCGATGGCGGTACCCTTGTCGTAAACCGTGATGGTGCTGCCGGGTTCGCCGCTGCCGCTAAAGGTCGGGCGGGCGTCATCGGTGGTCTGGCCGCTGGTGAGCGATCCGGTCACGCTGCCCACGTCATCGACAACGCTGTTAAGGGTCGGGGCCTGCGGCGGCGTGGTATCCGCGGCGGTCACCGTCGTGCCCGGTCCGGTATTGCCTGCCCCGTCGGTCGGGGTCGCGGTCAGGGTCTCGCCGTTGGTGTAGGGCTTGCCGAGATCGACAGTGAATTCGCCGTTGCCGTTGGTCTGGCCCCGGCCGATCACGTTGCCGTTGGCATCGGTGACGGTGATGGTGCTGTTGGCTTCGGCGCTCCCGCTAAGCTGGGTGCCATCTGCGGAGAATCTGAGGTTGGTCGCTGCGCCCGGAGGCGTGGTGTCGTTCGGATTGGTGCCCGGCAGCGTCGGGTTACTGCCATTGCCATTCCCCCCGTCAGTGCCACTTCCACTGCCGTTATCACTGTCGCTCCCGCCACCACCGCCTCCGCCACCACCTGCGGCCAGCGCAATGCCGCCTGCCACCGCCACGCCACCCAGCGCCCACGGCCAGATCGCCGCCTCACCGGCCGACGCGGTGGTGGTGCCTGCCAGCAGGGCATCAACGGAGGCGATCGACTGGTAGCTCTCTGCCGCTATCGGATCGGCAATCCACCACAGGGCACCGTTACTCTCTTCCAGTACCAGCTGGCTGATCCCCTGTTCACCGGCAACAAAGAAATTTTTGAGGGTCAGGGTTTCGCCGTCGGCCAGCTTAACAATCAGGTCGTTACCGCTGCGTTCATAGTCGAGAATGTCGGCGCGTTGGGCGTTGATTTTAACGATGGAAGAGTCGTTTAACGTCACCTGAGATCCGTCTGTTACCGTTTCCACGTGCGTCAGTTTGGAGATGACAGTGATTTTACTCATGTGTGTTACTCCCGGCAGAGTGCAATAAAATGGCGAGCGGTTTAAGCCATTTCTATTGAGCAGATTGAGCGCCACCCGTAGGGAAACTGTTTATTTTGAACAATGACCCAGGGTAATTATTTAAAAGTTATTAAGAGCTGCCGATAAAACGATGGTGGCAGCGGATTTTTGCCCTTGGTATTCAGGGGGTAAGACGTTTGGAGGTATATTTCTCGGCGGTAAAATCCTTGTCTTTAATATTGGTAACAATTTCGGATTGACTAAATTTGATATAGCCAGAAAGTACTAAAAGCGCAAATTAAGCACTGGTTAATAAAGGGTTAGCGCTATTGAAGACGTTATTTCTGTGCGGGGTGCGCCCGGGAGGCCAGGCGCGATGCGGGTTGGTGCGGTGGGTGTAGCGCAGGGTAAGGGCATTTATTTTAACGTTAATTTAATGGGTTAGGAATAATCTGGATGTGGAAATAGGGCGAATTTATATTTTAGTGCGGCTGTGTAAATAATTAAGTGGGGGTAAAAGAGATATTGAATATGATATATCCAGAGGTGTTTTTTAATATGAATATAGAGGTTTGCTTTATTAGCGTGCTCTGCTATTTAGAGCATGGTTTAAGTTAAGGCAATAACGGTATTTGGTAGAAAAAATATTGTGGTGGCCAGGTCACAATATTAATGACATTAAGTTTGGGGTTATTTATCTGAGGATATTTTGAATGTCCAGGCCGGGTAAGGCGTAGCCGCCACCCGGCGATGTTGCATGAGTGCGGCCAGATGCCCTCACCCCGACCCTCTCCCACAGGGAGAGGGAGAAAAATTGCTTTAACCGGTAATGATGTGATTCTGGTTTACCAGCTCCTCGTACGTGGTCTGGACGTCATCCAGCGTCACCAGCGTTGCGGGTGCGTAGCTGGTGCCAGCTCCGTCCCGGTCGATGCTGATCACGGTGTTGCCCTCACTGTTGTTCACCTGGATGTAATCCCCCAGCGTGGCGCGATCGCCGTTCCAGCCGACCAGCAGCTCGCTGATGTCGATTTTATCCCCCGCCGCCAGCGAGAAGTTGCTGACGTGGTCGCCCCCGCTGTCATTGAGCACGTTATAGATCAGCGTTTCGCCCGTGGTGCTGGCGCTCAGGGTGCTGACCACCGGCTCCTCGCTCTGGGCGAAGGCCGCAGTGGCTACCATTGCGGTCGGCGGGTTCGGGGCCGCCGGGTCGACGTTTATCGACCAGATCTCGGACATCACGCTGTGATTGCCGCGGCGGTCAACGGCATCGGCGGTCAGGGAGTGAGCCCCATCCGTCAGACTGGCCGGGACCTGGAATGACCAGTGGCCCGTTGTATCGACCTCCGTCATACCGATCTGGATATTCTCGCTGTAGACAAAAATTTTGGTGCCAAGCTCACCCGTACCGGAGATCAGCGGGGTGCGGTCGTCGGTTGTCGCCCCACTCACGATAGTGCCGAGAAGAGTGGGGACATCATCCACCACGTCGGTAATGATCGGTGTGGCCGGAGGGGTAATGTCCCTGGCTTCTATCGAACTGGCCTCGCTGGTATTCCCCGCGTGATCGGTGGCGGTAAGACTCAGGATTTCACCGTTCAGCTTTGCGGTCGCCATGGTGAAGGAGAAGCTGCCTGTTTCACCCACCACGACTTCACCGAGCTTCGTGGTGCCTTCCATAAGAACCACCGTGCTGCCCACTTCCGCGGTGCCGGTGAGCGTCACGTCATCGGCAGCGATCGCCAGCTGTGCCGGTGGTTCCGGTGGCGTGGAGTCCGTGGCGGTGGCCTGGCCTGGATCGCTTTTGTTCTGGGCGGTGTCGTAAGCGTATACCGTCAGCACTTCACCGTTGAGCTGGTTAGGGGCGATGTTGACGGTGAATTTGCCGTCGAGACCGACTTCACCGGAGCCGATCTCCGTTCCCCCGGCGTTAAGTATCGAAATACGCGCCCCGGCTTCGGCTGTACCACTTACGCTGTCGCCCGTCGTCGCCACCACCAGGTCAGTGGGTGCGGCCGGGGCGGTAACATCCCGGGCAATCAGCTCCGCTGCTGGCCCCTCGTTACCCGCCCTGTCGGTGGCCGATGTGCTCAGCGTCTCGCCGTTAAGCTGAGCGGCGCTCAGGGTCACTGAAAACGCCCCGTTGGCATCCGCTATTGCCGTGCCTAAGATAACGCCCAGATCGTTGCTGACCGTGACCGTCGAGTTGGCTTCCGCCGTGCCGGTGAGGATTGTCCCTTCGGTATTGAGCACCAGTCCGGTCGGGGCGGCCGGCGGGGTGCGGTCGATGGTAAATTCAAACGGCGCGGAGGTCGGGCTCAGGTTGCCCGCCAGATCGGTTTCCGTCAGGGTGATGCTGTGCAGCCCATCCGTCAGGGCCACCGGCGGGGTATAGCTCCAGGTGCCGTCGTCGTCGACGTCTACCTCTGCGATCAGCAGGCCATTGTCATAGATGGCGATGATGCTGCCCGGATCGCCCTGGCCGCCCAGCTCGGGCTGGTTGTCATCGGTAAACCCGCCGCTGGTGAGCAGACCCTGGATGGTGCCCTCGTCGTCCGTCACTTCCAGTACCGGCGCATTCGGCGCGACGGTATCGATGGTGAGGTTAAACTCCGCAGACTCCGGGCTGACGTTGCCCGCAGCGTCGGTGGAGGCGGCGGTAAACTGGTGGAAGCCGTCTGCGAGATTGTTGGCAGGGGTGAAGCTCCAGCTGCCGTCGCTGTTCACCACCGTGCTGCCGATGGCCTTACCGTTGTCGTAGATGGTGAGGGTAGTCCCGGCCTCGCCGCTGCCGCTGAAGACCGGGCGGGGATCGTCGGTGGTATCATCGCTGTTGAGCGCGCCGGTCAGGCTGCCGACAGCATCGTCCGCGAGGATAATCATCGGCGCGTCCGGTGGGGTGGTATCCGCGGCGGTAATGCTGGTTGACGGGCTGACGTTACCGGAGCTGTCGGTGGCGATGGCCGTCAGGGTCTCGCCGTTGGTGTAGGGGATGCCTAACTCGACGGTAAATTCGCCGTTGCCGTTGGTTTTCGCTTTGCCCACCACGTTGCCGTCGGCATCGGTGATGGTGACGGTGCTGTTGGCTTCGGCATTGCCGAGCAACTGGGTGTTGCCGTTGGCGAAATGCAGGTTAGTGGGCGCGTCAGGCGGTGTGGTATCGAGTGGCACCGGGCCCGGATCGATCCGCTTACTGCCACCGCCGCCGCCACCACCGCCGCCACCGGCTGCCAGCGCAATCCCCCCTGCCGCCGCCACGCCACCCAGCACCCACGGCCAGATCGGGGTATCGCCGGATGAGTTATTGACGTTGCCGGCAATCAGGGCATCGGTTGAGGGGATGGACTGGTAGCGCTCGACCGCCAGCGGATCGTCGATCCACCACAGGGCACCGTTTTCATCCAGCACCAGCTGGTGCTTGTTGACGAAGTAGTTTTTCAGCGTCACGGTTTCGCCGTTGGTCATCCTGACGAGCAGATCGTTGTTGGTGCGGTAATAGCTGGCGATATCACCTCTGCCGGCCTGAAGCTTCACCACGGAATCTTCACCCAGTATTATCTGGTTTCCTTCTGCTACCGTTTCCTGATGCGTCAGTCTGGAGATGACAGTGAATTTACTCATGTGTATGACTCCCAACAGAGTGAAAGAAATGCTGTGTGTTTAAATTCATTTATTCGCAGCAGAGTGTAAGCGTCCCGAAAGAGACACTATTTGTCAGAAATAGTGACCTGCTGTAATGTTTTTAAAGCGGCTCATGCCAGGCGTGATGTATGCCATCCCTGTTATTAATAGGACGATCGTCTCATTAGTGCTTAAAAATGATATAGCCAGAAAGCACTAAAAGCGCAAATGACGAAGCGGCAAAATAAATTTCTGGCGATTGATAATGTCTGTTGTAGTCTCATAAATAGACGGTTGCAGGCGGTAGGTTTACTTTAGGCCTTGTGCTGTAAGGGTTTTATGGGGTTTCCTGGCAAAGGTGAAGGTCGTGGGGATTGAGGCCGATCACAATTTACCGCGATAAATTCGTCAATTTGATTAATTAAATGCGACCCCTTAATAATAACGCGTAATTTATTATTGCCAGAGTTGCAATATCTGCCGGTGAGGCTATTAGCCTGGTTATTCTGAATGATAATAATACAAAAGCATGATTTTTTAATTTTATAATTTGGACATTGGTGAATAACCCTACGACATTAGTATTATTTTCTTGGTGAGTGTTATTTTTAGTCACGCAGTGTAGAACATAATCGCGGAAATTTCTGGAGCAATTATTAATAAATATTTTCGAATAAAGCCGAGGCTGTACGCGTTTACCCGGTGGATGTTCCCTGTGCAGCTAACCGGAGTCACCACCATGCGTAAACTCACTTCTACCTGTTTCATGCTGATCGTTCTCGTCCATACGCCTCTGGCACTGGCGATGGGCGATAATAATACCGACAAGACCACCCCGGACTGTCCGAAAGGGCAGGTATATGACAGCGTGAGCAAAAAATGCGTGCCGGATAAGTCCGGCAGCCTCAGCGATCTGGATAAAACCAACTACGCGTATCACCTGGCAAAAAAAGGGGAGTACCAGGCGGCCCTGAACCTGCTCGACACCCTGAAGGACAGCAACACGGCGGAGGCCTGGAACTATCGTGGCTATGCCACCCGCAAGCTGGGGCGCACCGACGAAGGCATTGGCTACTATCAGCGTTCGCTGGCCCTGGCCCCGAACTACGCCAAAGCGCGGGAATACCTGGGCGAAGCCTGGATGGTGAAAGGGCGTCCCGATCTCGCCGGGGAGCAGTTGAAAGCCATCGCCGCCATCTGCGGCCAGGACTGTGAAGAGTACCGCGATCTGCAGGCGGCCATTAACGGCCATCCTGAATCCTGAAACCGGACGCGAGGATCGAAAAATCATCACCAGCGACGTTCGCCAGCAGCTTGCTGTACATCTGAATCGCCTCTGGCGCTACGGCCTGGTGCTGTCGCGCAACCGGGACATGGCCGAAGAGTTGGTGCAGGCCACCTGCGTGCGTGCCCTGGAAAAGAGCGCGCAGTTTGCGCCGGGCACGCGCCTCGACAGGTGGTTGTTTTCGATCCTTCATTCGATCTGGATCTCCGATCTGCGCGCGCGCCGCGTGCGGATGGGGCAGGGCTTTGTCGATACCGAGGATCTGCTGGCCCCCGACACACACGAACAGGACGAGGATCGCCAGCGTTACCAGCAGATCATGCGTCGGGTTAACGCCCTGCCGGAGGCGCAGCGCAATACGCTTTTTCTGGTCTATGTCGAAGGCTTTAGCTATCAGGAGGCGGCCGACACCTTATCGGTGCCGATTGGCACGATCATGAGCCGGCTGGCCACCGCCCGGGCGACGCTGGCCAACACGGTGTCTGTCCCGCCTGCTGCAAAGGAGAAACGCTGGTGAAAAGGATCCGCTTTACGCCCCCCTACGGCGATGAGGCCATCGTGTCCTGGCTGGATGGCGAGATGGAGGAGGACGACGCTGAGCAGTTTGCCCGCCAGCTGCGCAGCGACGACCAGCTTGCCGGACGTACCGCCGAACTGATGAAGAGCAACCAGGATTACCGTGCGGCCTTTTCCCCTCTGCTGGAGGAGGCCCCCGGGGCGCGGATGCAGGCCCGGCTGGCGGCCCATCTCAGCGAACAGGCCCCGTCACGCGCGGGGGTCAGCCGCCGGGCACTGATTGCCGCCTCGGTCTGTTTTCTGCTGACCGGCACGGGCGTGGGCTATCTGGCGCGCACTCTGTCAGGTGAAGAGCCGGAGGAACGCGATGAGAATGCCAGCATCCGCGATCTGGAGGCGCGCTACATGTCGCTCTACAGCGCCGAAACCCTGCTCGATGCCGACAGCTCGCCGCCGGTGCTGCGCCGTGGCCTGGCCCGTATCGCCCAGGATGTGGGGTTGCAGTTGCACGCGCAGCAGCTGATTCTGCCTGACAGCGAGCTGAAGATGGTGCGCATTCTGCGCTATGAACATACCGCTATCGCCCAGATAGCCTGGAACCAGGCCGATTATGGCCCGCTGGCGCTGTGCGTCTCGGCCCACGGCCAGGAACGGTCAACCACGATGGCCACCGAACAGCGTTACGGCATGCATATCGTCTGGTGGCACGCCCGGGGATATCAGTTTACCCTGATTGGTCGCACGCCTGTTGCGCAGTTAGAAGAAGGGGCCCGCCAGCTGCAGGCCGCGCTGTCATAGTTTGGCGGGCTTTGCCTGGATCTCGATGGCAATGGCGATCCGATCGTCCACCACCAGCGCAAAGCGATCCATTTTATAGGCCGATCGTGAGATGGCGGTGGTGGCATGCAGGGCGATCGCTTCTCCTGACAGACGATCGAGCCGGGCGTCGAGGATCACCGGGCGGCTGAGATCCCGAACGGTGAGGGAGCCAAAGGCGCGGTAGCGATCCGGGCCGATCTTCACCACCCGGGTGCTGGCAAAGGTGATGGTCGGGTAGCGGGCGGCATCAAAAAACATATTGCTTTTCAGCTGCCAGGTGAGCAGGTTGTTGGAGGCCTGCAGCGTTTCCACCGGAATGGTGACGTTGATGCGGTCGTCAAATTCATTGTCCGGGTTCAGCGTGACCGTCCCCGTCACCCCCTTCAGATTCGCCCACGACGGAATACCGCCAAAGGCGCGCCATGACAGCCTGATGGCGGTTTTGTCCGTGTCGATGGTGTGCGCGATCGGCGCCGCTAAAAGCGACGGGCAAACGAGCGTGACCGCCAGCAGGAGAAGAAGGCGCAGCATAAGGTCTCCCTTTCATAGAGCGCAGGTGTATTCGAGGTCAGGCCCTGCGTGTGATAAGCGTAGAGAGGCGAAAGCGCATCGGCAAGCAGGCCGATCAAATCGTGCTACAGTGAGCCATTAAAATTTGATCTGAAAAGGTTTTACGATGGATTTGGTTGAGGGTTTAAAACTGAAATATCCGGGTGCCCGGGCGTGGGCCTTCGGGGACAGTCCTGCGATGGCTAACGAACTTGCGGACCTGGTCGTCAAAGGGATAAAGACCGCCTCCTGCGGCTCGCTGGCCTCCTTTAATGCCGATGACGCCGCTCCCGGCCCCGGGAGCTACCACATTATTCTTAACGGCCAGGGCGTGCCGGTCTGCGTTATCAGAATGGTCTCTCTGCGCCTGGTTCGCTTCTCTGAGGTGACGGAAGACTTTGCCCGTAAAGAGGGGGAAGGAGATTTAAGCCTGGCATACTGGCGCGAGGAACATCAGGCGTTTTTCACCCGGGAAGGGGTATACGCAGAGGATATGGAGCTGGTGGCCGAAGAGTTTGCGGTGGTTGAGGTGGTGTGATGTGCATCGCCGGGTGGCGGCTACGCCTTACCCGGCCTACGAACAGTAGGCCCGGCAAGCGAAGCGCCGCCGGGCAGCCGCACCCCAACCTACGGACAATAAAAGTTGTTGGGTTGTGTGCCACCGATCGTTATTCTGTCAGCACATGACCCTGTGAACATCCGACTATGCCAACCGCTGAAACCTTTATAACTTTTCTGTTCGCCCTCTTTTTATTAGAGATCTCTCCTGGCCCGGACATGATGCTGACCATTGCCCGGGGGATAGGGCAGGGGCGGCGTATCGCCTTCCTGACGGTGCTGGGCAATGTGTTTGTTGCCGGGATCGTGCAGGTCTCTTTTCTGGTGCTGGGCCTGGTGTCTGTGGTTCATGCGTGGCCCGTGGCGCTGGATGTGCTGCGCTGGGCCGGGGCGGCGTATCTGATATGGCTGGGGATCAAGATGCTGCTCAGCTCGGGCGCGGATACGAAATTAAGAAAGACGGTGCAGATCACCGGACGTGAGGCGGTGAAGCAGGGGGCGATCAACAGCCTGACCAACCCGAAATCGCTGCTCTTTATGTTCGCGTTCCTGCCGCAGTTCGTTAACCCGGCGGTAGGGCCAATCTGGCTACAGCTGCTGATTCTGGGCTCGATCCAGAAGCTGGCCGGGATTTTATCCCTGGGCTCGGTGGCGATGGCATCTGGCACCTTTGGCGCATGGCTGGGCAAACATCCCGGCTTCCTCAAATGGCAGGAGCGATTCACCGGGGTGGTGATGATCGGCCTGGGGCTGAGAATGCTGTTCGGCGGGAGCGCCTCTACGACGGCGATGAAGTAGCCACCGCCGCACTGCATCGCCGGGTGGCGGAGGTAAACGTAAAACGGCAACGCATGTTGCCGTTTTTAATGTTTGCTCCCTCTCCCTGTGGGAGAGGGTTGGGGTGAGGGTATCAGACCGCACCCCCGGCATGTGACCCTATCAAATCTCCTTAAACGCCAGTTCCAGGCGGGCCTGCAGCGGTTTAAACAGGTAGCTCAGGAAGGTGCGCTCCCCGGTTTTAATGGTCACGTTGGCGGGCATCCCGGCTTTGATCTTGTGATCGCGCAGCAGACGCACGCCTTCCGGGGAGACCTGCACTTCGGCCAGGTAATAGGGCTGTTGGGTCACTTTGTCGGTCAGGCGGTCAGCCGAGACGGTCAGCACCTTAGCCGGGACCGACGGCAGCAGGGCGTGGTTCAGCGCCGGGAACATCACGTCGACGGTCAGCCCCGGGGCCATTTTATCGATGGCCTGCACCGGGATTTTGGCGTCGATTTGCAGCGGTTGTCCGGCGGCGACGATATCCATCAGATGTTCGCCAGGCTGGATCACCCCGCCCACGGTACTGACTTTGACGTCCAGCACAATGCCGTCGATCGGCGAGCGGATCAGGGTGTTATCCAGCTCGTGGCGGGTCGACTGCAGTTCATCCTCCAGCATCGCCACCTCTTTTTGCTTATCCGTTAACTCAGACTCTACCTCCCGCTGGTACTGGTGCTGCACCTGATACGCTTTGATCCGCAGCTCGTTCTGCTGCGACTTTAGTTTGGCGATGTTGAGGATATCTTCCGAGACGGTACTGGAGATTTCTGCCGCCTCGCGCTCCAGCACCATCAGCTGGGCCTTGGGGTAGTAGTTCTTTTCGCTCAGCGCCCGGATAGCCCCCAGCTCTCTGTTGATCAGCGTGAACTGATGCTCGCGGTAGCCTTTAATTTTATTGAGGTTCTCCGTCTGCCCGACCAGACCGTCAAGGGACTCCTCGATCATCGACAGCTCATCCTGAATATTTTTCCGCCGGGTCTCAAACAGTTTGGCCTGCAGCTGCTGACTCTCGGCGAGGCGCTTGTTGCCAGCAAAGTTTTTTAGCAGCGTATCGCTGAAGGTGATGGTCTGTGCGCCGTTTCGTTCCGCCAGCAGCCGGTCCTCGCTGGTTTTGGCGGAGATATACTGGGCGCTCAGTGCGCTGTAGCGCATGTCCAGCTGCAGGGTGTCGAGGCGCATTAACACCTGGTTCTTTTTCACCGCTTCCCCTTCCTTCATAAAGATATCGGTCACCCGGCCGCCGCTTAAGTGCTGGATGGTTTTCCGGTTGCTGGAGACCGTCACCGTGCCGTCGGCCACTACCCCGGCATCCAGCGGCGCTTTTACCGCCCAGAGTAAAAAACCCCCAACGGCAATGAGGATCACCGCCAGGCCGCGGATCAACGGCGGCCAGATATTGATATCGACGAGGTCGGCGTCTGGCATCTCTGGCCCTTTATTATTCTTGTTCATGATAATGCCTCACGGGGTGATGATTGGGTTTCAACAGGTGCCGGGCTTTCGGCGGCGGGTGCGACCGGGACCGATTTGAGCATGTTGGCCTGGCGCAGGTTGGCAAACACCTGCTCGCGCGGGCCGAACGCCTGAACGGCACCTTCGTTAATCAGCAGCACTTTATTCACCACCCCCAGCAGGGTCGGGCGATGGGAGATCAGCACCACCGTCTGACCCTGGGCGCGCAGGGCGTTGATGGCTTTGATCAAGGCCATCTCCCCGGCGTCGTCGAGGTTGGCGTTGGGCTCATCGAGGACGATAAAAGCAGGGTTGTTGTACACCGCTCGCGCCAGACCGATGCGCTGGCGCTGCCCGCCGGAGAGCTGATGGCCGCTGGCACCCAGCGGGGTGTCGTAGCCCTGCGGCAGACGCAAAATCATCTCGTGAACCCCGGCCAGCTGCGCCGCGGCGACAATCAGCTCGCTGTTGGCCTGACCGAAGCGGGCAATGTTCTGGGCGATGCTGCCGTCAAACAGCTCCACGTCCTGCGGCAGGTAGCCCATCGACGGGCCAAGCAGGGTTTTATCCCACTGGCAGATGTCGGCCCCATCCAGCCGCACTTTCCCGGCCAGCGGCTGCCATACCCCCACCAGCAGCTTCGCCAGCGAGCTTTTGCCGGAGGCGGAAGGGCCGATGATCCCCAGCACTTCGCCTTGTTCGAGCTGGAAAGAGACGTTGCGCAGGGTGGCCGTTTTCTGTCCCGGAGGGGCAGCAAACACCCCTTCGACGCTGATGACGCCTTTCGGGGTTGGCAGGGTGAGGATCGCTTTCGGTGCCGGGTACTCCTCCAGCAGGCGGGTGAGCTGTTTCCAGGCGCTGCGGAACTGCACAAACTGCTTCCAGCTGCCGATGATCTGCTCCACCGGGCTCAGCACGCGCCCGAGGATGATCGACGCGGCAATCATCAGCCCGGGGGTGATTTCACCGGCGATCACCAGCAGGGCGCCGGCCCCCAGCGATACGGACTGCAGCAGGACGCGAACAAAGCGGCTCAGGCTGCTGTAGACCGCCGATTTATCGGCAATGTGGGTCTGGAGCACCATCACTTTGGTATGGCCTTCCAGCCAGTGCTTTTTCAGGGTGGCCAGCATCCCCATGGCCTCGATGGTGTCGGAGTTCTGCAGCTGCTTGTTGAGGATGATCGAGTTGCTGACGCTCAGCATCTGCGCCTGTTGAATCGGCGTTTTGGTGGAGAGCTCCGTGAGCAGCGTCAGGCAGAGTAAAATCAGGATCCCGCCGAGCGACAGATAACCCAGCAGGGGATGGACCAGGAACGCCACTAACAGATAGAAGGGCGTCCAGGGAATATCGAGCAGGGCAAACAGGCTGTTGCCGGAAAGGATCTGGCGGATCTGCGCCAGCTCGTTCAGCGCCTGCGCCGGGTTATTATCGCCCGTCGCAATTTTGCGCTTAAAGGCGGCATTAAAGACCAGCTGATTTAACTTCACGTCGAGACGATTGCCCAGCCGGGTCATCACGCTGGAGCGGGCGAACTCAATCATCCCGATGACGGTATAGAGCCCGATGATGAGTAACGTGAGCATCAGCAGGGTAGTGGTGTTCTGGCTGGCCAGAACCCGGTCGTACACCTGTAGCATATAAATTGCCGGCGCCAGCATAAGCATATTTATCACGCTGCCAAAAAACAGCAGGGTAATAAAGGCAGGCCTGGTCCCCTTAAGGGCGTTTTTCAGTTCTGTTGACTTATACTGGCGCGGCATAGGGTGCTCCTTATTAAATCAATGACGTCGTGTTATCGATGACCGTGGTACTTAACCCAGCTGGAAATCCGTCAACTGAATAGAGCTGACTGCCGTATTCAGTAACGTGATTTTGTCGCCGTTGGCGAAGTTCAGGATCGTCGACGTCCCGCTGGTGGTCATCGTGATATTGCTGTTGAAGTTGGCGGCAGTAATGCCCCGCGCCTGCAGGTTGATCAGATCCTGACCGCCGGTCGGGTTACTGTCGAAGTCGGTAATGGTGTCCTGCCCGAAGCCAGCCCCGAAGATAAAGAAGTCGTTGCCGCCTGCGCCGGTGAGGGTGTCATTCCCGCCTGCGCCGTTCAGTCGATCCACCCCCGTGCCGCCGGTGAGGGTGTTCGCCAGGGCGTTACCGGTCCCGGTGAATCCGCCATTGCCGGTAAAGGTCAGCACTTCGACATCCTGGGTCAACGTATAAGTGTTGAGGCTGACCCGGACGGTATCGGTCCCGCCGTTGACGCCTTCCACCACCGTATCGCCCGCGTTATCGACGGTGTAGGTGTCGTTCCCGAGCCCGCCGGTCATGGCATCGGCACCCAGGCCGCCGTCAAGGCCATCGTTACCGTTTCCGCCGATCAGGGTGTCGTTCCCGGCCAGACCGAACAGGGTATCGTCACCGTCCATCCCGTTGAGGGTGTCGTTGCCTCTGCCGCCGGTCATGGTGTTGGCCAGTGCGTTGCCGGTGCCGTTGAAGTTGCCCGTTCCGGTATAGGTCAGGTTTTCAAGGTTGTCGGCCATCACGTAGCTGGCGGCGGTAACCTCGACCAGATCGGTTCCGGCGTTGACGGCCTCGGTGATGACGTCGCCCGCATCATCTACGTGGTAGGTGTCGTTGCCGACCCCGCCGGCCATCTGGTCAGCCCCCGCGCCGCCGTCCAGGTCGTCATTGCCCGTCCCGCCGATCAGCACGTCATCGCCCGCCAGGCCGAGCAGAGTGTCGTTACCCGCGCCGCCGTCGATGTAGTCGCTGCCGGCCGTGCCGAACAGGGTGTTGGCCCCGTTGTTGCCGGTCACGATATTGCCGACCAGCTGGGTCGGGGCGGAGGTCAGGGTCACCGACGGGTTGCCCTCATCGTCGGTGACGGTCACAACCACCCGCAGCTGCCGCTCCATCGTGGCCTGCGTCGGGACAAAGGTGGCCGCCGTAGCCCCGACAATGTTGATAAAGCCCAGACCCGAGCTCATCTGCCACTGGTAGCGGAAGTTGTTGCCGTTGGTCAGGCCGTCGCCATCGGTGATGCCCGAGACGTCAGCCGTTACCGCCAGGGTGCGGGTTGGCGTCAGGTCGCTGACCACCGGGACGCCCCGGGTCGGTTGATCCCGTGGTCCTACCGCGCTGGTGACGGCCGACACCAGGGATTCTGCATCGCCCATCCGGTCGGTGAAGCTGGCGTTCACCCGCAGCTGCGTGCCGGCGAGGTTATCCCCCACCCGGAACTCGGTGCCAGTGGCCTGGTCGCGCCACTGTCCGCCAATCAGCGCCTGCCAGGTGTAGGTAATCGGCAGGTTGCCCGCCAGACCGTTGCCATCCGCCAGGTTAGCGGTGTTGACCCGCAGCAGGTCGCCCACCCCCGGCGCACTGTTGCTGATGTTGACGTCGCCGGTGGCCTTTTGCGCCGTCACCCACAGCTGGGTATTGTCGCCAAATTCCAGCTTCTCCATGTTCAGCAGGCGGTCGGTGCCGTCCCCGAAAGGCAGATTAGCGGAGACGGTGGCATGGTTGACCGTCAGGCTGCCGTCAGCGTTGCGGGTAAAGTTGTAGTTGCCGTTAACGTCGCGGTAGAGCGCAATGTCGGTTTCGCCTTTGTTACCGTCATTGAGGATCTCACGCACGATGTGCAGCTGGCCCGGATTGAGGGTGCCATTCAGCATCTCGGCTTTAAGCTCGTTCATGCTGTCGGCGCTCTTGATCACCGCACCGTTGGCGTCGCGTACTTCGATCCGCACGTTCAGCCAGGCATCGCCATCGATAATGTCATTGCCCGCTTTACCCATGATGCGGTCGCTGCCGCCGCCGCCGAGGAGAATGTCCGCGCCGTTGTCCGGGTTCAGCACCACGCCATTCACCGCGCCGTTGATCAGATTGCTGCCAACTACCTTATCCAGGCCGTTGATGCGTGCCACGCCTTCAAGGGTCAGGTTGTTGGAGAGCGGGGTTCCCTGAACCGGGGCAGTACCGAGTGGCTGATCGGTGCCGGTGAGCACATCGTTAAATTTCCAGCCCGATAGCCCTTCCACCAGGTCGAAACGATCGCGCAGGATAAACTCCTGCTGGTTAACAAAGATCGGAATACCGAGGTCAGAGTTCGCGCCGACAACGTCGCCCTTGTGGATCGCCCAGTCGAAGCCCGCCATCCCGTTGTTACGCTGGATGCCGGCCCCCTGAACCATGATGTCATCGCCCGCTTCGCCGTCGTAGTCGGTGTCATTCCCCTGACCGTTCAGGACGTCGTGGCCGACAATGGTACTGTTGAAGAACAGCTCAGAGTTCTCACCCGTCAGGGAGTCAAAGCCGTCGCCGCCTTCCAGCCAGTCGTCACCTTCGTTGCCCAGCAGCGCGTCAGCGCCGGAGCCGCCAAGGATAAAGTCATTATCCAGCCCACCAAACACCTCCTGGGCATCCTCGCCCACGACAATGAAGTCCTGGCCGCTGCCGCCGAAGCTCAGGTCGTTACCGTTGCCGGAGAAGATGACGTCGTTCCCGGCATCCCCGTGCAGGAAGTCGGCCCCCCCTACCGGGGTACCGGTGTCGGTGATGATGTCGTCCCCGTCGCCGCCGTGCACGGTATCAGCTTCATCGCCGCCGTCGAGACGGTCGTTACCGCCGTCGCCCCACAGGCTGTCGATGCCTTTGCCGCCGATTAAGGTGTCGTTCCCGGCAGAGCCGCCGAGCACCACGTGTCCGTCACCGGAG
Organism: Leclercia adecarboxylata; assembly: GCA_002360945.1. Lineage (GTDB taxonomy): Bacteria > Pseudomonadota > Gammaproteobacteria > Enterobacterales > Enterobacteriaceae > Enterobacter > Enterobacter adecarboxylatus_B. The sequence goes on from DERO01000012.1 coordinate 75,766, forward strand.
TATTTCAGGTACGCACCGTCCGCCTTGCCGTCGCCGTTGACATCCGCCCCGGCCGCTTTACGAATCACCAGCGGGGTGAGCAGATCTTTCAGCGCGTTACCCCATTTTGGATCGGCCCCCATCTGCACGCCGGTGTTCACTTCCAGAACATGGTCCGGGGTCATGAACAGTTTGGCGTGGACGTGGGAGGAGCCCTCATCGCCCAGATCGCTGTTACGCATCACCAGCGCCGCAAAGGAGTTGGCCTCCAGTTGGTTGAGCATGTTCAGCCCCTGGGTACGGCTCAGGTAGTAGAAGCGGTCCCCGTCCTGCAGCATCTCCATCTGCGTCTCAAAGACGAAGTTAAAGGTAGAGCCGAGCATGCCGCCGAACTCCATCTTCCGTTCCGCCAGGCCGCCAATCCAGAAGTCGACCATGTTCAGGCCGGACTCTTTGCTCGCCCAGGCCCCGGTGCTGTTGAAGAAATCAAAGGCATCGGCGCGGGTGGCATCGTCGGCCGGGCCAAACAGCAGGAACTCAACCGCCGCGCGTTTTTCGGCAATGGTGGTGGCGTTGAGGATCAGCTGATGCTGGCCATAGGCGGCCATAAAGTTGAGGATCGAGGCGGTATTTTTCAGGTTCGCGGCGAAATCGGCCCAGCTCTCATAGGGTTTCAGCTCGCTGTTGCCGGTGAGGGTGAAGAACTGTTCGCGGGCCTGGTTAAAGGTCGGCATAAAGGTGTCGCGGCCGCGGGCGATGTTGAGCGCGCCGAGATCCAGCGGCAGGCCGACCAGGTTATTACGCAGCGCTCCGGTCAGAAACTCATCGATCTCGTTCCCCACCTGACGGGTCATGCCGCGCACGATGGCACCGATGGCCGCCTGGTTGTCCATCGAGCCGTTGTTATCGAAGGCCAGCGGGTTGAGGAAGGCCTGGATCAGACCCAGGTCATCGCTCTGCATATCAAAAGTGGTGCGATCCACGGTCTCGGTCAGCATCGAGTGGCCGAAGCGGTACACCACATGAGCGAACTCCGCGAAGATCGCCGGGTTGATGTCGGCGGTGTTCGAGAAGACGAACGGGTCGACTGCCGGCTGCACGGAACGGGCAAACTCTTCAAACACCAGGTGCTGGTATTCCATCTCGGTGGTGAAGCGACCGGCCTGGAACAGGTATTCGCCGTTCCACACCAGGGCGCTGGTATCCGCCGGGATCTCGGTGATCTGATGATTCGGCATCAGCCACTGGTTGATAACGCTGATATCGCCGGAGCCGAGAATAGTGGCTTTATACTGCTCCACCAGACGGTTATGTTCGTCGTGGAACACCGAATGTACCGCGGTTAAGCCGATGTTCTCGTTGCCGCGGCCGTCGCCGGTGATGAAGTGACGGTCGAGCAGTTCGTTATCGTAGGTACCGGCTTCTGGCGCGCCGCCGATGGCATCATTGGTATCGGCCAGCAGGTTGCCGTTGGCGTCAAATTTCGGCACCGCCGTGTGCGCGATGTCATCGAGGAAGGCATGGCCGGTGCGCAGGGTGTCGGAAGGCAGTAAACCGCCGTTGGCCTCCACCAGCCCGTGAAGGGTGACAATCTGCACCTTCCCGTTGGCGCTCAACATCAGGTTGCCGTAGCGGTCGGTCGCCAGCAGCGGCACGTTGAAAATATCCGCATCGGTCAGCTGAATACCAAGGAACTGCAGGGCATGGGCTTTGACCTCACCCCAGGTGGCGATCCCGTGCGCGCCGTTCAGCAGATGACCGGTTGGCTCGGGCTTGCCATCGATGATGGTGAATTCGCGCAGGAAGATCTGGTGCGACGGATGGGAGGTGTAGGTCTGGTTCTGATCGATCCACGGGGTGGTGGTGTTGACGGTGTTGTGGGTGGCATCCACCTTGGCCCGGGTGAGGATCATGAAGTTGGTCGGGGAGCCCTCTTTGTACAACGGATCGTCCGGCATCAGCGGGATAAAGACGATCCCGTTGCCCTCTTTGGGGATCAGATCCAGACCGTGGTCAAAGAACTGGCCGAAGAAGGTCATCCAGCCGTTGAAGGCGGGCGACAGACCAATATCCGGGGAGAGGTTCGGGATGGACAGGCTGCCGTTCTCGCTGGTGCCGCCCCCCGGGGCGTCTTTGAGTCCGTCCGCCGCTTCAACTGCCGCCGGGTTATTAGTGCTCTGGTCGGAAATAATATTACTGATGGTGCGGGGGTCAGAATCGGTCACCACGCCGTTAGGGCCGGAGATACTCAGATATTTGGCCAGCTCGGGATTGTTCTGAATGGCTTGCAGATCCAGCGGCACCAGCCGGGGCATGGTCTGGTCGGCAGAGCCGTACAGCTCCTGGCCCGGTAACAGGTTGTTCCAGGAGCCGTCCACGGTACGTATGCCGTACGGGAGCAGCGGGTCACCTACCGCATCACGCAGCGCATCGCCGTTGACGGTGCCATCGGCATTCGTGGCGGATTCGGAGATCTTGATCTGCTTGAGAATAAATTCGAGGTCATGCAGCGTGACAGTAAAATCATATTGTTCGGCCATAATTAATTACCTCAATCTTGAATCGCTATCATCATTCTTTTTCGCTGTTTAAAAAGCGTGCGAAAAGAACGTGCCGGGTCATACGGGATTACGCTATTGCTGGTGATTGCATTAATATGCTCCGTGTAAAGTCGTTAATGACAATACCCTTTCGCCCACTATTTCCGGGGTTACGGGAGTGAATTTTGGGTAAGTTTATTTATCCCTCCTGTGGAGAGATAAATAAAATCACTAACGGACTCGACGCTTAGAATGTGCATGGACATTCAAAGGGTTAGGGCCATGGATGACAATGTTTTAGCGGGGCTTAACGAATGTTTAAAAGTGTTATCACATGTTACTGTCTCGCTATAAAGTTAACTATGAAGGGTCTTTATCTTCCCACAATCATACTTTTTTATGAGCCCTGAGAGGCCCGGTTATTATTTTATCTACGCCATTTTTGCAGAGTTGTACAACTTTCATCGCGCTGTCTATATTTTCGAAATTATTTTGGTCGGGTTTCTGTTGAGCTTTAAAATTATTTAGCAGGCGAATTTATTTTTTTTAATTTCTGGGGTGGCAAGAATAATATTACCAGGCGAAGTAATATTTGAATGGCTGGTCAAATTTAATAATAGCGGGGGAGTATCAGAAAATATTTAATCGCTTTTGTAATTGATAATTATTCCGCCTGTATTGCGAACGTTCGCATAACGCCTGGCAGAGAGGGCTGTGTTATGATAAAGAACTCCTTAACTCAACTTCTTACGATGTAACGTCTATGACAATATCCAGCGAAAAACAGGCAGATTCCACCCCGGAAACCATTGGGCATGCATTACGCCGTCGCCCGCTAGCGCGCAAAAAATTGTCCGAGATGGTGGAAGAAGAGCTGGAGCAGATGATCCGTCGTCGCGAGTTCGCCGAAGGGGAGCAGCTTCCGTCCGAGCGTGAGCTGATGGCCTTTTTTAATGTCGGTCGCCCCTCGGTCCGTGAAGCCCTGGCGGCGCTTAAACGCAAAGGGCTGGTGCAGATCCAGAACGGCGAGCGCGCCCGCATTTCGCGTCCGTCAGCGGATACCATCATCAGCGAGCTTTCCGGCATGGCGAAAGATTTTCTCGCCCATCCGGGCGGGATTGCCCACTTCGAGCAACTGCGCCTGTTCTTTGAATCGAGCCTGGTGCGCCATGCCGCCCAGCATGCCAGCAAGGCGCAGATCGCTCTGCTGGAAAAAGCGCTGGAGCTGAACAGCCAGTCGCTGGATGACAACGCGCTCTTTATCCGCTCCGACGTTGAGTTTCATCGCGTGCTGGCGGAGATCCCCAACAACCCTATCTTTATGGCCATTCACGTGGCCCTGATCGACTGGCTGATCGCCGCCCGTCCGACGGTACCCGAGCAGGCGCTGCGCGAGCACAATAACACCAGTTATCAGCAGCATATCGCCATCTTTGAGGCGATCCGCAATCAGGATCCCGATGCGGCTGAACAGGCTCTGCAGGCGCACCTCACCAGCGTTTTCGCCACCTGGCACGCCTTCGAGCAGAGCAAAAAGCGTCGCAAGTAGTTCCCACGATCGTTTAGTGAACTGGATCGCGTTCTGCGCATTTCGTTGATGTTTGTTTCGGTCTTGCTGGTATAACAGGTATAAAGGTCTACAGTCATAACATCATCACTACACACTCGAGGTTTGTATGTCAGTTACGCTGAAAGGGGTTATGCCCGCACTTCTTACGCCGTTTAATGACCAGCAGCAGCTGGATACCCAAAGCCTGCGCCAGCTGGTGCGGTTCAATATCGCCCAGGGAATGGACGGCCTCTACGTCGGCGGATCCACCGGCGAAGCCTTTGTGCAGAGCATCGCGGAACGTCAGGAAGTGCTTGAAATCGTGGCCGAAGAAGCAAAAGGGAAACTCACTCTGATTGCCCACGTCGGCACCGTCAGCACCCATGAGAGCCAGCAGCTCGCCCGGGCCGCCAGCCGTTTTGGCTATAACGCCGTCTCTGCCGTGACGCCGTTCTACTATCCGTTCAGCTTTGAAGAGCACTGCGATCACTACCGGGGGATCATTGATTCTGCAGAAGGGCTGCCGATGGTGGTGTACAACATTCCGGCCCTCAGCGGGGTGAAACTCTCTCTGGATCAGATCAACACCCTGGTGACCCTGCCGGGCGTGGGTGCCCTGAAGCAGACCTCCGGGGATCTCTTCCAGATGGAGCAGATCCGCCGGGCGCACCCGGATCTGGTGCTGTACAACGGCTACGATGAGATCTTTGCGTCCGGCCTGCTGGCGGGAGCAGATGGCGGGATCGGCAGCACCTATAACATCATGGGCTGGCGCTATCAGGGGATCGTCAACGCCCTGAAAGAGGGGGATATCGCCACCGCTCAGGCGCTGCAGACAAAATGCAATGAGGTTATCGATCTGCTGATCAAGGTCGGGGTGTTCCGCGGCCTGAAAACGGTGCTGCACTACATGGGCGTGATTGACGTTCCGCTGTGCCGTAAGCCGTTTGCGCCGGTGGATGAAAAATACCTGCCCGAGCTGCGGGCCCTGGCGCAACAACTCCAGCAAGAAAAAGAACAAGGTTAAGACCACGCCCGATGCCGGGCCTGCCCGGCATCACTGAAGCTGTACCCTACAAAAACAGCGTATGGGTTTACCCATTGCGGAGACTGACATGAATACAATGACACAAAATGTCCCGTGGTATCGTTGCCTCAACCGTCAACAGTGGCGTGCGTTTTCTGCCGCCTGGGTCGGTTACGTTCTTGATGGTTTTGATTTTGTTCTGATCGCCCTCGTTCTCACCGATATAAAAACCGAATTCGGCCTGACCACCCTGCACGCCGCGAGCCTGATCTCCGCCGCCTTTATCTCCCGCTGGTTCGGCGGCCTGATGCTGGGCGCGATGGGCGATCGCTACGGTCGCCGCCTGGCGATGGTGAGCAGTATTGTTCTCTTCTCCGTGGGCACCCTGGCGTGCGGCCTGGCCCAAGGGTACACCACCATGTTCATTGCCCGTCTGGTGATCGGCATGGGGATGGCGGGGGAGTATGGCTCCAGCGCCACTTACGTCATCGAAAGCTGGCCAAAGCAGCTGCGCAATAAAGCCAGCGGGTTCCTGATTTCCGGCTTCTCCGTCGGCGCGGTTGTGGCGGCCCAGGTCTACAGCCTGGTGGTGCCGGAGTGGGGCTGGCGGGCGCTGTTCTTCATCGGCATTCTGCCGATTATTTTTGCCCTGTGGCTGCGTAAAAACATCCCGGAAGCCGAAGACTGGAAGGAAAAGCAGCAGAGCAAAACCCCGGTTAAGACCATGGTGGACATTCTTTATCGCGGCGAACATCGGTTCATCAACATCGCCATGACGCTGGTAGCGGCCGTCTCCCTGTGGTTCTGCTTCGCGGGCCAGCTGAACAGCGCCGCCATTGTCGCCGTGCTCGGCCTGCTGTGTGCGGGGATCTTTATCAGCTTTATGGTGCAGAGCAACGGCAAACGCTGGCCGACCGGCGTCACCCTGATGGTGGTGGTGCTGTTCGCCTTCCTCTACTCCTGGCCTATCCAGGCTCTGTTGCCTACGTATCTGAAAACCGATCTGGCGTACGATCCTGCCACCGTCGCCCAGGTGCTGTTCTTCAGCGGCTTTGGCTCTGCGGCGGGCTGCTGCGCCGGGGGCTTCCTCGGGGACTGGTTAGGCACGCGGAAAGCCTATGTTTATAGCCTGCTGGCCTCGCAGCTGCTGATTATCCCGGTGTTCACCATCGGCGGCAGCAGCGTCTGGGTGCTGGGCCTGCTGCTCTTCTTCCAGCAGATGTTCGGCCAGGGGATCTCCGGGATCCTGCCGAAACTGATCGGCGGCTACTTTGATACCGAGCAGCGCGCGGCCGGGCTCGGCTTTACCTACAACGTCGGCGCATTGGGTGGCGCACTGGCTCCGGTGCTGGGGGCCTTTATCGCCCAGCGTCTGGATCTGGGCACCGCGCTCTGTTCGCTGTCGTTCGGCCTGACCTTTGTCGTCATCCTGCTGATTGGCTTTGATATGCCGTCCCGTGTGCAGCGCTGGCTGCACCCTGAAGCCCTGCGGACCCATGATGCCATCGACGGCAAACCTTTTAGCGGTGCCCTGATCGCGTCAGATGCATTACAGAGAGCGTCAAGATGATCGCGCTCGCCATTGATATCGGCGGGACCAAGCTCGCCGCGGCGCTGGTGGACAGCGCCTTACAGATTATCGCCCGGAAAGAGATCCCCACGCCCGCCAGCCAGACGCCGGATGCGCTGGAGGCCGCGCTGCGCGAGCTGGTGACGCCGCTCTCTGCGCGGGCGCAGCACTTTGCCATCGCCTCGACCGGGATTATTCAGAACGGGGTACTAACCTCGATCAACCCGTCCAACCTCGGGGGGCTTTCTCACTTCCCGCTGGTGGAGTGTTTATCCGCCCTGACCGGTCTTCCCGGCGTGGCCTTAAACGATGCCCAGGCCGCGGCGCTGGCGGAATATCAGCAGGTGCCGCACGCTATCCGCGACATGGTGTTTATCACCGTCTCGACCGGGGTGGGGGGAGGGGTGATCCATAACGGCCAGTTGGTGACCGGCTCCGGCGGGCTGACCGGCCACTGCGGCCACACCCTGGCCGACCCGAACGGTCCGCGCTGCGGCTGCGGGCGAATCGGCTGCGTGGAGGCCATCGCCTCGGGGCGGGGGATCGCCGCGGCGGCAGAAGGGGAACTGGCCGGGCTGGATGCGAAGGCCATATTCGCTCACGCCGCCCTGGGGCATGAACAGGCGGTGGCGCTGATTCAGCGTTCCGCTAAAACGATGGCGCGGTTGATTGCGGATCTGAAAGCCCTGACCGACTGCCAGCGGGTGGTGGTTGGCGGCAGCATCGGCCTGGCCGACGGGTATCTCTCGCTGGTGCAGCACTACCTGGCGCAGGAACCCGCTGCGTACCAGACCGAACTCTGTCCAGCCAGCCATCAGAACAATGCCGGGCTGCTGGGCGCGGCATTATGGGCACAAGGAACTTTGCAATGATTGTGGGTGATATCAAGCAGCTTCAGGCGGCCGGGCTGCCGGCTGCGTTCTGTCAGGCTATCGACCAGGCGCTGAGCGCGGGGATGGCGAACCTTGAACCGGGCAGCTACCCGCTGCAGGGGGAGAGGGTATTTGTTAACGTGATGACGTTTGCGACGCAGCGCCCGGAAGAGAAACGCGCCGAGTTGCACCGCAGCTATATCGACATCCAGATCCTGCTGGAAGGGGAAGAGCAGATTTATTACGGCCTGGGGGGCAGCGCCCGGGAGTGTGATGCGTGGCATGAGGAGGAGGATTATCAGCTCTGCCAGCGCATTGAGAATGAACAGTCTCTGAGGTTAACGCCGGGGATGTTTGCCGTCTTTATGCCGGGGGAGCCGCATAAACCCGGCTGCTACGTCACCCGGTCGGGCACGATCAAAAAAGCGGTGATTAAGGTGCATCGCAGCCTGCTGCCTTAAAGGCTAAAAAAAAGCCCGCGTATGCGGGCTTTCACGGCGTTAGTCGTCTTCGCGCTCTCTGACCGCGCGCTGGCGTTCGTAGTACTCATCTTCTGCCGAAACGATCTCATCCAGCAAGGAATCCATATCCACAGCATGGGTCTCTTCGACGAACAGCCCGGTGAGCGGGGTTTCCGGGGTGAGTTTGCCGTCTTCATAGAGCATCCAGATCTCTTTCCCATAGCGCGTTTTCAGTAGCTGCGGGGCGAACTGACCGTAATACTCGGTGATATTATTCACATCGCGTTCAAACATGGACTGCGCATGGTTGTTGGCGGCGGCATCCACCGCCTGCGGCAGGTCGATAATCACCGGCCCCTGGTCATCAAGCAGCACGTTAAACTCGGACAGATCGCCGTGGACAATACCGGCACACAGCATGCGCACGATATTGCGGATCATGGTGTCGAAATCTTTTACGGCCTCTGCTTCCGTTAAGGACACATCGCTCAGGCGTGGCGCAACGGTGCCTTCACCGTCGGTGACCAATTCCATCAGCAGCACGCCGTCGAGACACATATAGGGCTGCGGCACGCGCACCCCGGCGTTGGCCAGGCGGAATAACGCATCGACCTCTGCGGTGTGCCAGACCTCTTCCTGCTGCTTACGGCCGAACTTTGAGCCTTTCTGCATGGCGCGCGCGTCACGCGTATTGCGGACTTTGCGGCCTTCCTGATACTGCACGGCCTGCTTAAAGCTGCGCTGTGACGCTTCCTTGTACACTTTGGCACACTGAATCTGGTCCCCGCATAGGACAGTGTAAACGTCAGCCTCTTTGCCGCTTTTCAGGCGTTGAAGCACGTTGTCTATCAGGCCGTCATCGACCAGGGGCTGGAGTCTGTTTGGGATTTTCATGCGGCTTTTATAGCGCATTTTTGCCGCTTTTCGTACCAAAAAAGCAGGCAAATATCGTCTTCCAGAGGATTAACGTATTGCCTGACCCTCACAGCAGGCTTTGACCGCCTCATACAGTAACCTGACGCCCGCCGAGAGCTGCTTGCGGTGCGGGCAGATCATGTTCAGCGGCACGCTCTCGCCCGCGTAGTCTTGCATTAAGACCTGCAGCCGACCGGCGCGGACATCTTCCGCGACATCCAGCCAGGATTTGTACGCCACGCCCGCCCCGGAGACCGCCAGGCGGCGGATCACCTCGGCATCATCGCTCATCATGCTGCCGCTGACGTTGACGCTGTGCGTCCCGCCGTCGCGGAAGAAGGTCCAGCGATCGTGCAGGCGTCCGCGCAGGACAAAGGTGAGGGCGTTGACCCGGCTTAATTCTTCAGGATGATTAAGATCGCCGTAACGGGCGACCCACTCGGGCGACGCCACCAGCACGCGGCGGTTATCCGGGGCGACGGGGAGGGCAATATAGGAGGCATCTTCCGGCATACCGTAGCGAAAGGCGATATCGACCGGATCCTTAAAAACATCCGCCACCTGATCGGAGAAAAAGATGCGCAGCCGCAGTGCCGGATAACGCTCGTCAAAGACCTGAAACACCGGCAAGAGCAAGTTGCGGCCTAAATCCGACGGAACGGCAATCTGTAGGGTGCCGGCGATCTCCTCTTCCGGGGCCTGGATTTTTTGCATCCCGGCGTACATGGCATCCAGCATCTGTCGCGCGTAAGGGAGCCAGGCTTCACCTTCCGGCGTCAGTCGCAGGCTGCGGGTGGAGCGCGCAAACAGCCGGATGGCCAGGGACGACTCCAGCCGTTTGATGGCGGCGCTGACCTGCGCCGGCTGGACGCCCGCCTCTCGTGCCGCATCGCTGAAGCTGCTCAGGGCAGCGACGCGAACGAACAGTATCAGATCCTCAAGCCGCACCATTTTCATCTCCCGAGTATAAGTCTTGTCTCCGCGAGGCTATTTTTCCCGTCACAGCTTCGCTTTACCATCAAATTATTGCGACACAGTGGATAAAACGCCGGAGACATTATGAAAGCCATTGCCATTACCCGTTCTGCACCCCACAACATCGAGTTTCTGCACGAGATTACGCTGCCGCAGCCGACGGCAACAGGGCACGACCTGCTGATTGAAGTGAAAGCCATCTCCGTTAACCCGGTAGACACCAAGGTACGCGCCGGGTTTAGCGGGGATACGCCGCGCGTTCTCGGCTGGGACGCGGTGGGAGTGGTTACCGCAGTGGGCGAGGCGGTGACCCTTTTCGCGCCGGGGGATGAAGTCTGGTATGCCGGGGCGCTGGGCCGGGCGGGCAGCAACAGCGAGTATCAGCTGGTGGACGAGCGCATTGTGGCCCTGAAGCCAAAAACGCTGGATAACGCCGCCGCCGCTGCGATGCCGTTAACGGCCATCACCGCCTGGGAGATGCTCTTCGATCGGCTGGGCGTTCAGGAACAGGGTAACGAAGGCGACACGCTGCTGATCGTCGGTGCCGCGGGCGGCGTGGGCTCGATCCTCGTTCAGCTGGCGCGTAAGCTGACAAAAATGACCGTTATCGGCACGGCGTCGCGCCCGGAAAGCCAGCTGTGGGTGCGTGAGGCGGGGGCGCATCATGTTATCGATCACAGCAAGCCGCTGTCGGAAGAGCTGGCCGGACTGGGCATTAACGAGGTGACCCACGTCGCCAGCCTGAACCATACCGAGGCGCATTACGCTGAAATCATCAAGGCTCTGGCGCCGCAGGGCAAACTGGCGCTGATTGACGATCCCGAGACGCTGGATGCCCGCCCGCTGAAGGCGAAGAGCATCTCCCTGCACTGGGAGTTTATGTTCACCCGCTCAATGTTTGAAACCCAGGATATGATCGCCCAGCACCAGCTTCTGACCCGAGTTGCCACGCTGATTGATGAGCAGGCGATCACCACCACGCTGGGTGAGCACTACGGGGCAATCACGGCGGCGAATGTGCAGAAAGCTCACGCTCAACTGGAAACAGGGCGTGCGGTCGGGAAGATTGTGCTGGAAGGGTTCTGACGGGGGCTAATGGCTTTCGCTGGATGAATTGAGGATACAAAAAAGCCCGCAGGCTTGCGCCGAGCGGGCTTTCAGGACTTCGTATCAGGCTCTGGTGACCATCAACAAAGAATTTTGGTGGAGCTGGCGGGAGTTGAACCCGCGTCCGAAATTTCTACATCCTCGGTACTACATGCTTAGTCAGTCTTTACATTCGCACGCCAGCTGCGGACAGACACGCCACTAACGAACTAGCCTGATTAGTTTTAACGCTTCAACCCCAGGCAGGATTTCCACGCGATCTCTTTTGGGTTTGACCTCTCTTTGATCCCCGTCTTAAGAGCGGAAGCTAGGGAGAGAGGGCTCTTAGCAGGTTATTAAGCTGCTAAAGCGTAGTTTTCGTCGTTTGCGACTATTTTTTTGCGGCTTTTTACGAGGCAAACCGCCCCTCGGCATGCACCTTGGGTTTCGCAAATCCCGTCGAATCCAGAATCAGCCCCAATAGTGTTACAGCAAGTATACCAGAATTTGCAGCCCGGATACCAGTCCGGAACGCTAACTTATTGAATCGCTCAATAAGTATCCGGAAATTAACGGCCTGCGTGCTTCATGATGCGCGCTTTATCGACCTGCCACTCGCGATCTTTGGCATCGTTACGCTTGTCGTGCTGCTTCTTACCTTTCGCCACGCCGATTTTCACTTTGCACCAGGCGTTCTTCCAGTACAGCGACAGGGCGAGCACGGTATAACCTTCGCGGTTGATACGCCCGAAAAGGGAGTCCAGCTCGCGCTTGTTCAGCAGCAGCTTACGGGTGCGGGTGGGATCGCAAACGTAGTGGGAAGAGGCGACGGTCAGCGGCTGGAAGTTCGCGCCAAACAGAAAGGCTTCGCCGTCTTTGAAGATCACGTAGCTATCACCGATATTGGCTTTACCCGCACGCAGCGATTTAACTTCCCAGCCCTGCAGCGCAAGGCCAGCTTCGAATTCTTCTTCAATGAAATACTCGTGGCGGGCACGCTTGTTGAGCGCAATGGTTGCCGAGCCAGGTTTATGTGCTTTTTTCTTCGTCATAAGTGTCGTGAAGCCGTAGGTAATCTGATGTCAAAAAGTCACCTCATTGCGTCCTGTGAGGTCTAACGCGCTATATTAGCACGAGATGAGGCTCAGCGTTTTTTTAACAGGTGATAAATGCTATTATTTGTCGGTTGTTTGATCAGGAAAAATGTTATGCCTCAGATTAGTCGTACTGCGCTTGTCCCCTACAGTGTGGAACAGATGTACCAGTTAGTGAATGACGTACAGTCATATCCGCAGTTTATCCCGGGATGTACCGGGAGCCGCGTGCTGGACTCAGGCCCGACGCAAATGACGGCGGCGGTGGATGTCTCCAAAGCCGGGATCAGCAAAACCTTCACCACCCGCAACACGCTGACCGATAACCAGAGTATTCTGATGCAGCTGGTGGATGGCCCGTTCAAGAAACTGATGGGTGGATGGAAGTTTGTCCCGCTCAGCGCCGATGCCTGCCGGATCGAGTTTCATCTCGACTTTGAGTTTACCAACGCCCTGATCGAGCTGGCGTTTGGTCGCGTGTTTAAAGAGCTGGCAGCGAATATGGTTCAGGCCTTTACGGTGCGCGCCAAAGAGGTTTACAGTGCCGGCTAACATCGTGGTGGAAGTGGCCTACGCGCTGCCGGAAAAGCAGTATCTGCAGCGCGTGACCCTGGAAGAGGGTGCTACCGTTGAAGAGGCGATCCGCGCCTCTGGCCTGCTGACGCTGCGCAGCGATATCGATCTGACAAAAAACAAAGTCGGGATTTACAGCCGTCCGGTCAAACTGGCCGATAGCGTAAAGGACGGCGACCGGGTTGAGATCTATCGCCCGCTGATTGCCGACCCGAAAGAGCTGCGTCGCCAGCGTGCTGAGAAGACCGCTAAGTAACTAACGATAAAACAAAAAAAGGTGCTCAATGAGCACCTTTTTGCATTTCTGAAACCTTACTCTTTAGTGAGCGCAGGTTTGTTGTCGATGTTGGTCAGCACGCCGCTGCTGTTGAAGGTCAGCGTCAGGGTCTGCTGGGATACATCTTCATGGCCAGGCTTCTGGCGGAACACGTAGAACCAGGTGTTGGTGCCGAACGGATCGGACATCATCGGTGTGCCCAGGGCATAGGCAACCTGCTGCTGCGTCATACCGACACGAATTTTAGACACATCGTTAGGAGCGAGATAGTTCCCCTGGTTGATGTCAGGGCGGTAAACCACTTTTTCCAGAGTGGAGCAGCCTGCGGTCATCATCAGAAGAACCGCAGCAACAGCGGTCAGCGTTTTACAGCGCATAGTGATTTGATTCCTTTTCGGGCCCGGGCAATACGCGACGGCTCATATGTAATATGCCGATGATAATAGACCTTTCACCACATTAAAACCTCTGGCGTCCGGTCTGTCGGCGTTTTTATTGTTCTGTATGACCCTGAGATACCGAAAAAGTTTAGGCAGCCAGCAGTTCTTTCGCATTCGCCAGCGTGTTGCGGGTCACTTCGCTACCGCCCAGCAGACGGGCCAGCTCCTGCAGACGAGCGCGTTTGTCCAGCGGCTGCATGTGCGTTTCGGTCATCTCGCCGTCGGTCTCTTTGCTGACAAAGAAGTGATGGTGGCCGCAACCGGCAACCTGCGGCAGGTGGGTCACACACATTACCTGGGTGGACTCGCCCAGTTGACGCAGCAGTTTACCCACTACCGCTGCGGTCGGGCCGCTGATACCGACATCCACTTCATCGAAGATCAGCGCCGGGGTTTCCATTTTCTTCGCCGTGATCACCTGAATCGCCAGAGCGATACGCGACAGCTCACCGCCGGACGCGACACGGGAGATCGCCTGCAGCGGCTGGCCCGGGTTGGTGGTGACGCGGAATTCAATGCGGTCTGCCCCTTCGGCCGTCAGGTGATTGTCTTCAAACTTCACATCGATGGTGAAAACGCCGTGCGGCATCGACAGCAGATGCATGCTCTCCGTGATGTGCTGGCTCAGCTCCTGAGCGTAGCGCAGACGCACGTTGTGCAGCTGCGTGGCGGTTTGCATCGCCTGCTGATGATGCACGCTGACGGCCAGAGAGAGGGTCTCCAGCGAATCGGCCTGATCGTCAAGCTGATGCTGCTCATCGAGCAGGGACTGGTGGAACGCAGGCAGCTCCTCTGGCGAAACGTGGTGTTTACGCGCGAGGGAGATTTGGCGCGAAATGCGCTGTTCCAGCTCAAACAGGCGGTTAGGATCGAGATCCAGCCGCTCGCAGTAATGGCGTAGCTCGTCGCTGGCTTCGGAGATCTGAATCGCCGCCTCTTCCAGCATATCCAGCATGCCGGAGACTTTGCTGTCCATGCCCGCCAGTTCGGTGACTAACTGGCGCACGGTATAGAGCTGGCTTTGCAGATTTACATCCTCGCCGTCGGCCATCAGGTTCAGCGCCTGCTGGCTGGTTGAGAGCAGCTGACCGCTGTTGGCGAGACGTTTGTACTCTTCGTCGATCTGCTCAAACTCGCCCGGCTGCGGGCTGAACTCGTTCAGCTCTTTCAGCTGATACGCCAGCAGTTCGGCGCGGGCTGCACGTTCCTGGCTCTGCTGCTGATGCAGCGCCAGCTCCCGGCAGCTTTGATGCCACTGACGATAGTGCGCCGCCATCAGTTGCATAAGGTCGGATTCACCGGCATAGCCGTCGAGTAAGGACTTCTGCTGTTCAGGCTTGATGAGCTGCTGATGGGCGTGCTGCCCGTGGATTTGGATTAACAGCTGTCCCAGCTCGCGCAGCTGGGACAGCGGCACCGCGGTACCGTTGATGAAGCCACGGGAGCGGCCGTCGCTGTTGAGAACACGACGAAGTAAGCACTCACGTCCATCTTCGAGTTGGTTCTCCTCAAGCCAGCGCAGTGCGGCAGGGGTATCTTTTAAGGAGAAACGAGCGCAGAGATCGGCGCGGCTGGCACCAGCGCGAACCATGCTGCCGTCGGCACGACCGCCAAGGCACAGCCCGAGCGCATCAATCGCAATAGATTTACCGGCACCGGTTTCCCCGGTGATAGCTGTCATTCCGCTGTTGAAATCAATTTCGAGCTCACGAACGATGGCGAAGTTGCTGATGGTCAGTTGTGCCAGCATAAACGTTTTCCTGTATGAAAAACCATAACTGTGTTTGTGTACAGTATAAACTGGTTTTTTATACAGTAAAGTGCTGGATGCGATTTCAGAACAATTTTTTCGACCAGCCGAGCTTGGAGCTTAATGTGTTGAAATAGCTGTAGTCTTTCGGGTGGATCAGATTGAGGTGATAATCGCAGCGGCGGATGAGCACATCCTCACCTTCCTGGATCGGCAGCGCGATTTGGCTGTCGCAGCTGATCTCCAGGTCGTTACGGCGGTGCGAGAAGCGCAGACGGATGGTGCTGCTGCTGTTGATGACCAGCGGGCGAGCCGAGAGGGTATGCGGGAACATCGGCACCAGCGTGATGGCATCCAGCGACGGCGTCAGGATCGGGCCGCCCGCCGACAGCGAGTAGGCCGTGGAGCCGGTGGGGGTAGAGATAATCAGCCCATCGGAGCGCTGCGAGAAGGCAAAGATTTCGTCGATATAGACTTCGAACTCAATCATGTGCGCCACTTTCCCCGGGTGCAGCACCACTTCGTTAATGGCGGTGCTGATCCGTTTCTGGCAATCCTGCTGGCACACCTGCGCTTCCAGCAAAAAGCGTTTTTCACTGATGTAGTGGCCTTCCAGCACGTCGGCGAGTTGCTGCTGGGCGTTATCCGGGTCGAGGTCAGTTAAAAAGCCCAGGTTACCACGGTTGATGCCAATGACTTTAATATCGTAACGGGCAAGGGTCCGCGCAGCGCCGAGCATGTTGCCGTCGCCCCCGACCACCACCGCCAGGTCGGCCTGCTGACCGATTTCCGCCAGCGTGCCGGTCTTCACATTGGTCAGCTGCAGTTCCTGAGCAATCTGTTGTTCAACAATCACATCGTAATTTTTCGCACACAGCCAGCGATACAGCATTTCATGTGTCGTCAACGCAGTAGGGTGACGTGGATGACCGACAATCCCAATACACTTGAAATGGTTGCTCATTTTCTGAAGGTCCTTGTGCGAATGAATGATGACAATGTGGCTTGTTCCCTTGAATCCCGGAAACTGATCCCCATAATAAGCGAAGTTAGCGAGTTGAATGCAGAAAAACGCGGAGAAATTCATGAGTAGTAAAGAACAGAAAACGCCTGAGGGGCAAGCCCCGGAAGAAATTATCACGGAGCAGCACGAAGAGGTTGAGGCTGCAGAGCCTGAGGCTGGTGCTGAGCAGGTGGATCCGCGCGATGAAAAAATTGCGAATCTGGAAGCTCAGGTCACTGAAGCCCAGAACCGCGAGCGCGATGGCATCCTGCGTATCAAAGCGGAAATGGAAAACCTGCGTCGCCGTACCGAGCTGGACGTTGAAAAGGCGCATAAATTTGCGCTGGAGAAGTTCGTCAACGAACTGCTGCCGGTGATCGACAGCCTGGATCGCGCGCTGGAAGTGGCGGATAAAGCCAACCCGGACATGGCCCCGATGGTTGAAGGCATCGAGCTGACGCTGAAATCCATGCTCGACGTGGTGAAGAAGTTTGGCGTTGAAGTGGTTGCCGACACCAACGTGCCGATGGATCCGAACGTGCATCAGGCCATTGCGATGGTGGAGTCTGAGGACGTTGTTGCCGGTAACGTGCTGATGGTGATGCAGAAAGGCTATACCCTTAACGGTCGTACTATTCGCGCGGCGATGGTCTCCGTTGCGAAAGCTAAGGCGTAATTAGCCTCCCGTAGTGCCGGGCGGCGGCTTCGCCTGACCCGGCCTACACCTGATTACTCCGCGACGCTTTCCCTGAGCGGTTTCACCGGCAAGACTTTTACCTGCTTAATCATGTTGTCCTGCACGTCCAGGATATCAATATCGTACTGGCTAATACGCACCCGCGTGCCCACCGCCGGGATCTCCTCCAGCGCTTCCAGAATCATACCGTTAATGGTACGGGCTTCCGCTTCCGGCATCTGCCAGTTAAAGGCTTTATTGAGTTCACGGACGTTCGCGCTGCCGTCAATCAGCACCGAGCCGTCGTTTTGCGGCGTGACCTCTTCCGCAAGGGAGGGGGACATGGAGGTGGTAAAGTCGCCCACGATCTCCTCGAGAATATCCTCCACCGTCACCAGCCCCTGAATATCGCCATACTCATCGACCACCAGACCCACTTTCTTTTTATTCCGCTGGAATTTGACCAGCTGGGTACTGAGCGGGGTGCCTTCCGGAATGTAGTAAATCTCATCCGCCGCCCGCAGCATCACCTCTTTGGTAAACTCTTTTTTCTCGGTCATCAGACGATACGCCTCACGCACGCGCAGCATGCTGATGGTGTCGTCCAGCGAATCACGGTACAACACGATGCGGCCATGCGGGGAGTGGGTCAGCTGGCGGACAATGGCTTTCCAGTCGTCGTTGATGTCGATACCGACGATCTCGTTGCGCGGCACCATAATGTCGTCAACGCTGACCTTTTCCAGATCCAGCACCGACAGCAGCATATCCTGATTGCGACGGGAGATTTGCGAGCGCGACTCATGCACGATAGTGCGCAGTTCATCTTTGCTCAGCGCACTGCTGATCGTCACATCCGCCTTAATGCCCACCATGCGCATCAGCACGCGCGTCACGCCATTTAACAGCCACACCAGCGGCATCATCAGAATAAGTAGCGGCGCCAGCAGGAAGCTGCTGGGATAGGCGACCTTCTCGGGGTAGAGCGCGGCGACGGTCTTCGGCAGCACTTCGGCAAAGACCAGCACCACAAAGGTCAGCACCCCGGTGGCGATAGCGACCCCGGCGTTGCCGTAAAGGCGCATGCCGACAATTGTGCCCAGCGCAGAGGCGAGAATGTTGACCAGGTTATTGCCGATAAGCACCAGGCTTATCAGGCGATCCGGTTTACGCAGCAATTTTTCCACACGACGTGCGGCCCGGTTACCCTGTTTGGCGCGATGACGTAACCGGTAGCGGTTCAGCGTCATCATGCCGGTCTCCGAGCCGGAGAAATAGGCGGAGATAACCACCATGACGATCAGGGTGATGATCAGCGTGGTAGTAGAGATGTGTTCCAGGGGGAACTCCTTGGTTACTTAGCTGGCGATTTGCTGGATGACGCGGCTACCGAAATAAGCCAGTGTCAGAAGGCCTGCTCCCGCAACGTTGAACCAGACCACGCGGCGACCGCGCCAGCCTTCATGATAATGGCCCCATAACAGGACAATATAGACAAACCACGCGATGATGGAGAGCACGGCCTTATCGATATTCTCCATGCTGAAGAGATTGTGCATATAAAACAGGCCGGTACTCAGCGTGAGCGTGAGCAAGACTACCCCCACCTGGGTGATGTGAAACATTTTGCGCTCGATGGTCATCAGCGGCGGCATTTCGTTGCTGAAGGCCAGCTTTTTGTTTTTGAGCTGATAGTCAATCCAGGCCAGTTGGAGCGCGTACAGCGCGGCGATGATCAGCGTCGCGTACGAGAACAGCGACAGGCCAATATGCACCATCATCCCCGGCGTGGTTTCAAGGTGGGTGATGAACTCATTCGGCACGAAGGTGGCAAAAGCGAGGTTGATCAGCGCAAAGGCGTAGACAATCGGCAACAGCAGCCAGCCGCGGTTTTTCGATGCCACGATGGTCATTACCGTACAGATCATCAGGCTGACCAGCGACCCGACGTTCAGCAGGCTCAGGTTTTGCCCGCTGCCATCGCCCGGCAGAATGCGCGCTTCGAGCGCAAAGGCGTGACTTATCAACGCGATGACAGCCGACAAAATAGCCATTCGCCGCCAGCCGCTGTTTTTTTGTAGCAGGCCAGGGATGATCAGCGCGAGGCTGACAGAGTACGCCACAAGAGCGATCAGTGCGAAAACAGGCATATAGGTGTCGACAGTTGTCCTGATGAGAAAGAGAGGCAGTATAACGTTACGTGAGGCGTGCTCCAACCGTTGCATAACAACAAAGGCGCCTTCATGTTATACTGCGGCAAAATTCTGTGTATGTGTCGCTTATGGCGGCCCAACGTTTCTACTCAGGCGAGAGACAATGTTTGATAATTTAACCGATCGTTTGTCGCGCACGCTGCGCAACATCAGCGGCCGTGGACGCCTTACCGAAGACAACATCAAAGAGACGCTGCGCGAAGTGCGCATGGCGCTGCTTGAAGCAGACGTCGCGCTGCCGGTCGTGCGTGATTTCATCAACCGCGTAAAAGAGAAAGCGGTTGGTCATGAAGTGAACAAGAGCCTGACCCCGGGTCAGGAGTTCGTCAAAATCGTGCGTAACGAACTGGTTTCGGCGATGGGCGAAGAGAACCAGAGCCTGAACCTGGCGGCGCAACCGCCGGCAGTGGTGCTGATGGCCGGTCTGCAGGGTGCGGGTAAAACCACCAGCGTCGCTAAGCTGGGTAAATTCCTGCGCGAGAAGCACAAGAAGAAAGTGCTGGTCGTCTCTGCCGACGTTTATCGTCCGGCGGCGATCAGACAGCTGGAAACCCTGGCTGAACAGGTTGACGTCGACTTCTTCCCGTCTGACGTGTCGCAAAAGCCAATCGACATCGTTAACGCGGCGCTGAAAGAAGCGAAGCTGAAGTTCTTCGACGTGCTGCTGGTGGATACCGCCGGTCGTCTGCACGTTGACGAAGCGATGATGGATGAAATCAAACAGGTGCATGCCGCCATCAATCCGGTAGAGACCCTGTTTGTGGTCGATGCCATGACCGGTCAGGATGCGGCGAATACCGCGAAAGCGTTTAATGAAGCGCTGCCGTTAACCGGTGTGGTACTGACCAAAGTGGACGGCGACGCCCGCGGCGGTGCGGCGCTCTCTATCCGTCATATCACCGGCAAGCCAATCAAGTTCCTCGGCGTCGGCGAGAAGACCGAAGCGCTGGAGCCGTTCCACCCGGACCGTATTGCCTCCCGTATCCTCGGCATGGGCGACGTGCTGTCGCTGATCGAAGATATCGAGAGCAAAGTCGACCGTGCGCAGGCTGAGAAACTGGCCTCCAAGCTCAAAAAAGGCGACGGTTTCGATCTGACCGACTTCCTGGAGCAGTTGCGCCAGATGAAGAACATGGGCGGCATGGCGAGTCTGATGGGCAAGCTGCCGGGCATGGGCCAGATCCCGGACAACGTCAAAGCGCAGATGGACGACAAGGTTCTGGTGCGGATGGAAGCGATCATCAACTCCATGACGCTGAAAGAGCGCGCCAAGCCGGAAATCATTAAAGGCTCCCGTAAACGCCGTATCGCGGCGGGTTGTGGGATGCAGGTCCAGGACGTTAACCGTCTTCTGAAGCAGTTCGACGACATGCAGCGCATGATGAAGAAGATGAAGAAGGGCGGGATGGCCAAAATGATGCGTGGGATGAAAGGGATGATGCCTCCAGGCTTCCCTGGTCGTTGATCGGCCTGGCTTGTTTGCCATTTTGACGCCGGGGAGTGCTCGAAATGCTCACGTACTACGTGTACGCTCCGCTTTCTGCGCGCTCGCCGACGGCCTTTTCAGCAGACTTATCAACTGTTGATTGCATTTTCCCCAGAAATCAGTAAAATTTTCGGGCTTTTAATATGACACCGGGCTCCTTCCCTCGATGGGGCCCGGTGTTTTATTCACACAAGAGGATGTTATGGTAACTATTCGTTTAGCACGTCACGGCGCGAAAAAGCGTCCGTTCTACCAGGTTGTTGTTACTGACAGCCGTAATGCACGCAACGGTCGCTTCATCGAGCGCGTTGGTTTCTTCAACCCACTGGCCGCTGGCGCAGAAGAAGAAACCCGTCTGGATCTGGATCGTATCGCTCACTGGGTTGGCCAGGGCGCTACCGTTTCCGATCGCGTTGCTACGCTGATCAAAGCAGCAAACAAAGCAGCTTAATCTGTCACGGTGGTCATGATGAGCAAAAAAGCACCTGTTGAACCGATTGTATTGGGAAAAATGGGTTCTTGCTACGGTATCCGTGGTTGGCTCAGAGTGTTTTCCTCCACCGAAGACGCCGAAAGCATTTTTGACTATCAGCCCTGGTTTATCCAGAAGGCGGGTCAGTGGCAAGAGGTCGAGCTGGAAAGCTGGCGTCACCACAATCAGGACATCGTTATCAAGCTGAAAGGCGTTGACGATCGCGATGCCGCGAATGCGCTGACTAATTGTGAAATTGTCGTGGATTCGTCGCAGTTGCCTGAACTGGAAGAAGGTTACTACTGGAAAGACCTTATTGGTTGCCAGGTAGTTACTACCGAAGGTTACGGTCTGGGCAAAGTCATCGATATGATGGAAACCGGATCCAATGACGTTCTCGTCATTAAGGCAAACCTGAAAGATGCGTTCGGTATCAAGGAGCGGTTGGTTCCGTTCCTCGATGGGCAGGTTATCAAGAAAGTCGATCTCGCTACTCGAACTATCGAAGTAGATTGGGATCCTGGTTTTTAAATTCTCCTGAAAACGGTAAAAGACGGCGCTATGTGGATTGGCATTATTAGCCTGTTTCCTGAAATGTTCCGCGCGATTACTGATTACGGGGTAACTGGCCGGGCAGTAAAAAATGGCCTGCTGAGCATCGAGAGCTGGAGTCCACGTGACTTCACCCACGACCGGCACCGTACCGTGGACGAACGTCCTTACGGCGGCGGACCGGGGATGCTCATGATGGTACAACCTTTACGGGATGCCATCGCAGCAGCAAAAGCCGCGGCAGGTGAAGGCGCAAAGGTGATTTATCTGTCACCTCAGGGACGCAAGCTTGATCAAGCGGGCGTCAGCGAACTGGCAGCGAATCAGAAGCTGATTCTGGTGTGCGGTCGCTACGAAGGGATAGATGAGCGCGTAATTCAAACCGAGATTGACGAAGAATGGTCTATCGGCGATTACGTTCTCAGCGGTGGTGAGTTACCGGCAATGACGCTGATTGACTCCGTTTCCCGGTTCATTCCGGGGGTACTGGGCCATGAAGCATCAGCAACAGAAGACTCTTTTGCTGACGGATTGCTGGACTGTCCACACTATACCCGTCCTGAAGTGTTAGAAGGGATGGAGGTACCGCCGGTATTACTGTCGGGAAACCATGCCGAGATTCGTCGCTGGCGTCTGAAGCAGTCGCTGGGCCGTACCTGGCTTAGAAGACCTGAACTTCTGGAAAACCTGGCTCTGACTGAAGAGCAAGCAAAGTTGCTGGCCGAGTTCAAAAGAGAACACGCGCACCAGCAGCAGAAACATGATGGGATGGCCTGAGGCCCCCGAATATCAGTTTACCCAGGATAAGAGATTAAATTATGAGCAACATTATTAAGCAACTTGAACAAGAGCAGATGAAGCAGGACGTACCTTCCTTCCGTCCGGGTGATACCGTGGAAGTGAAAGTATGGGTTGTTGAAGGTTCCAAAAAACGTCTGCAGGCATTCGAGGGCGTGGTTATCGCTATTCGTAACCGCGGTCTGCACTCTGCATTCACTGTTCGTAAAATTTCCAACGGCGAAGGCGTTGAGCGTGTCTTCCAGACTCACTCTCCGGTAGTTGACAGCATTGCTGTTAAACGTCGTGGTGCTGTACGTAAAGCTAAACTGTACTACCTGCGTGAGCGTACTGGTAAGTCTGCTCGTATTAAAGAGCGTCTGAACTAAGATTCGCTTAAGCGACATCCTGTAAAAAGGGCCAGCCGAAAGGCTGGCCCTTTTTTTATATCTGTATGCCATGAACGTTAACCTCGCCGTCATAAATCGTTTACAATGCCCCGCTCTGACGGAGGGGAAGTGACGATTAAACAACATCAGGCACAGTGGCAACGTATCGCGGCAGGGCTCGCGTTATTTGCGATCCTGATGATCGTCTTCGCGCCGCTGGTCTCTGTCTCATTGCAAAAAGATCCCATGAGCGCGATGCCGGGCATGCACCATGACATGAGCATGATGGCGGAGCACCACCCTGCAACGCCTGAAAGTACGCCTGTCGACCACGCCGAAGCCTGCGGTTACTGCGTGCTGCTGGCCCACGTGCCGGGCGTTATTCTGACGCTGGTGCTGCTGCTCTGCGCGGTCTTGCTCCGACAGCGCCTCACGCCGCCGCGCCCCGCCGTATACCACTGGCATTTCTTCCCCTGGCTCTGTCCCGATACCCGCGCGCCACCGCACCTGTCTGCTTAATCCACGTAAAAAAATGTACACCCCGGTGTATCGATAACTTTTTGCCTTAAAAAGGAAAAGCATGACTACCTGCACTCCGCGCGCAGCATGGGGCAACCTGCTGCGTCGTCTTCACTTCTATATTGGTCTGTTTGTCGGGCCGTTTATCTTTATTGCCGCGCTCTCCGGAACGCTATATGTCGCCACACCGCAGCTGGAAAACGCGCTTTATCATCACGCGCTGTTTAGCGAGACCGAGGGCACAGCACGTCCCCTTGCCGAGCAAATCGCGGTGGCAGAAAAGGTCACCGGCGGGGCGCTGCGGCTTCAGGCGGTACGTCCGGGGCTGGCTGCAGGGGAAACCACCCGGGTGATGTACGTTGACCCGGTGCTGAAAGCCTCGGAGAACCGGGCCATCTTTATCGATCCGGTCAGCCTCGAAGTGCGTGGCGATATGACCGTCTATGGCACCAGCGGTATCCTGCCGTTGCGTCAGAAAATTGATTATCTGCACCAGTCTTTGCTGCTGGGGGATGTGGGGCGTCTTTACAGCGAACTGGCCGCCTCCTGGATGTGGATTGCCGCGCTGGGAGGGATTGCCCTGTGGTTTTATACCCGGCCAAAACGGCGCATCAACAACCGTTTTCAGAATCGCCGTCGTCTGCACGTTTCCCTCGGCTGGAGCCTGCTGGTGGGGATGCTGCTGTTCTCGGCGACCGGCCTGACCTGGTCCCAGTGGGCGGGCGGTAATGTGGATAAACTGCGGGCAGAGATGAACTGGCTCACGCCGCAGGTGAACACGCAGCTGCAGGGGCTGGCGGAAGTCGCCGATCCGCATGCTGAGCACCAGGGCCATCATATGACCATGCCCATGCCGGAGATGAAGCCTGACCTGGCTCTGTATGACGGCGTGCTGCAGGCGGCCAATGCGGCGGGAATTGATGCCGCGAAGCTGGAGATACGCCCGGCGAAGCGTGCCGCAATGGCGTGGACGGTAACTGAGATCGATCGCAGCTGGCCAACGCAGGTTGATGCAGTTGCCGTGGACCCTGCGACCCTGACCGTTGTCGATCGCACCCGGTTTGCCGATTACCCGCTGATGGCCAAACTGACCCGCTGGGGCGTGGATTTCCACATGGGGGTGCTGTTTGGCCTGCCAAACCAAGTGGTGCTGATTGCCTTTGGCATCGCGCTGTGCGTCATGATTGTCTGGGGCTACCGGATGTGGTGGATGCGTCGCCCCCGGCAGACGGCAACGGATCCGGCGCAGACGCTGTGTCAGAGCTGGCTGGCGTTGCCGCTGGAGGGGCGCGTGGTCGCTTTAGCCGTCAGCGTAGCGCTGGGCCTCATGATGCCGGTGATGGGCTGTAGCCTGGCGCTGTTTGTGGTTATTGACTGGCTGCGCTGGCGTACGGCAGCGCGAGTCTCTCTGGCAGAATCGCGGAAATAATGACTCAGGGCGTGCTGATCACCACCGCCACGCGGCGGTTTTCGGCACGACCCTGGCCGGTTTTATTATCCGCGACAGGATATTGCTGACCTAAACCCTGGGTTGTCAGATTGCTGCGTGAAATGCTGGCACCCTGCGCCCAGGCATCGGCAACCACATTCGCCCGCTTCAGGGATAACGCTTTGTTGTAACTCTCTTCGCCGTAATTATCGGTATGGCCGTCCATCCGCGCGTGCTTCAGGCCCGTCGCGGCAAGTCGGGCAGCCATACTTTTAATCTGTTGTTCGCTCTCTGGCTGCAGCTTATATTCGTTTTTACCAAACAGGATCTTCGCAGAAAGGCCAAGTGACCAGTCACCGTTCATCTCATTGAAGCCGTAAGACTTCATGGCGGCGACCTGCTCAGCGGTAAATTTGCCTTTCGGCGTCTGGCATCCTGCCAGCAGCATTGATGCCATAAAGAGCGGTGCGACGTATCGCTTTAACATAATGTGTTCCTTTCTACGATGTAATTTTCGAACGCTGGTGCTTCACCTGATACATATTTCTGTCGGCTTGCTCCAGTAACGCTTCAACGGAGTGATGCTGCCAGCTCAGCGCGTAGCCAATGCTAAGCGACATTCGGGAGGAGAACCCGTTGTGCAGTTCATAGGAGGGGCTGAATTGTTGCCTCAGCGCGGCGCAGAGACGCAGCACTTCTTGTTCTGAATGGACGTCATACAGAATGATGGCAAACTCATCCCCACCCAGACGGTAAGATTGATGCTGTGCACCGCCAAACTCGACCATTCTGCGGGCCACTTCTATCAATACACAATCGCCTGCGGTATGACCCCAGGTATCGTTAATACGCTTAAAGTCATCCCCATCCAGGTAGAGCAGGGCGGCGTTGGTCCGCGCGGAGGCGTCATTCATCAGTGCCGCAATGTGGGTGCGAAAGGCGGCCCGGTTAGCCAGACCGGTGAGCGGGTCATGCATAGCGGTGCGCATCAGCTGGGCATTTTTGGCCTGTAGTTTTAGCTGCCACTCCTCCATCTCATCCAGCAGGCTGTTGAAGTCCTGGCCGAAGCGATGAAATTCATCAATTCTCTCCTGGGATACCCGACGGGAGAAGTTGCGGTTTGTTCGTACGTCATGCACCACATCGGTAATGTTTTGCAGGGCGGCCACCACGCCATTGTGCAGGGTGCGGGTGATAGTTAACGCCACCAGAGAGGCAAACAGAAGGCAGCCGGTTAATACCGCCAGCGATGTCCAGAGAAAGTGGCCGATCAGGCTATCCCGCGCGGTAAGGTGTAATTCACCGATCGGCAAATTGTTGTGCCAGACGCGCTGTCTGATGGGATGCGGGAACAACCACTGGCTGACCAGCTGGCTGAGTGGATCCGCTTCGTCGTTCGGTCCCATTGACCAGGCGGCAAAGCGATTATCGTAACGATCCAGCAGTTCCGCTGCCGAGAACTGCCCTTGCTTGCCGAGCGAGGCCAGCGCTTCGTTGGCGGCAGTGGCATCATTAAAGACCAACGCCGCCTCCAGGCTGCGGCTCATGGTAGCGCTGGTTAATTCAAGGTTGCGTTGCGCATACTGTTTCAGCGTCACCACGGAAGCAATGCACAATAATAACCAGACAAGCGTCATTGTAATGAGGACGCTAATTATACTGATACGCCGCAGGGTTCTTTTGAACGTAAGACGCGGCGCTGAGAACATTTCCTTATTCATGCTTTTTATTCCGTGCGAGCATTAACACATCAGGATTGACTCTGACTCCGCTGCGCGACAGTGCGTCCAGATTGACGGAAAATCTCACTCTGGCACTGTCTATTATCAGGCAGAAAGCACTGCCTGTAAGGCATTGCGGATTTTGCTCCGCAATTAATAGTAACGGTCGGGCATGAAACGCCTGGCTTAATTCAAGCTGGTGGGTCGGGGATTCATTGCCAAAATAGAGCGCGTGACATTCTGCACTCAATGCTTCCTCATCGTCATGAATAATGACGGGGGTGTAAGGCAGCGCATCCGGGCCCTGACTACTGAGCGCCTCAACATAGTGGGAAGAGGCAAAAATACACAGATTCGGCTTGCCGGAGAGCGCAGGCCAACGGGTGTAACTGACGATCCCGGAGACGATAGAACGTACTGATTTATCCGTTTGGGATAAGGTGCCGCCAATAGCAAGTCCACAGGGCATGGATAACATCAGCACCAATGCCGCCCGGTACCAGGAGATAAGAAAAAAGTTACACACCAGAATCCGCCATACCACTCTGGAAATAGTAGTCCTTGAGTTTCGCCGGCAGAATATCATTTTTTACCCGTTCAGTCATTATGCCAAAAACATATTGAGGTACTTAAGTAAAATCTCGCTATTAATTAACGGTGCGAGGTTGACACTATTAATTTAAACGGCTGGCTTTGGTTCCTTCATTCATTCCCTGCTGCCAGGCGGTACGAAGGGCGGTGGCGTTTTCCGCAGTGTCACAGCTGGCGGGGAATATTCGACCCGCTAATCCCCAGGCGTAAACAAAATTTTTCTGACATATTTTCTGCTGGCCTTCTTTATATCCGCTGAGATAGTCAGAGCGATCCACCTTGGTGTCGTTGAAATTAGCAGCAAGGGTTTCATTGGATTTAACCGCCACGCCATTCATGGCGTCTTCTTTACCGGCATCATGCCAGTCGGTTCCCGTCCAGTGGGGCTGATGGGTGTAAGGATCGATCTGACAAGCGGATAAAAGCAGGCACAGCAGCGGGGTAACAATCAGGCGCATAAGGCATTCTCCTTTTTCCATTGAGCATAGCCTGGCGGTAAAAATCCATGCTGTAATTTTTACGTTACACAATAATCGGATGTTTTTTGCATAAAAGTGGGTACTGTAAAGTATTATTTACGTATTTTGGATTGAAATCTTTACTCGGTATGGTATCGTTGGGCTTCCTCATCGAGGAAACCACTATCGCAAACGAGCTTCCAGGATCGCAATCATGCAAAAAGACGCGCTGAATAACGTACATATTAGTGATGAACATGTTCTGATCACCCCGGATCAACTGAAAGCGGAATTCCCGCTGAGCGTTGAGCAAGAGGCGCAAATCGCGCACTCCCGCCAGACCATCTCCAACATCATTGCCGGGCGCGATCCGCGTCTGCTGGTGGTATGTGGTCCGTGCTCCATTCATGATCCAGAAACTGCCATCGAATATGCGCACCGTTTTAAAGCCCTGGCCGAGGAGGTCAGCGATAGCCTCTACCTGGTCATGCGCGTCTATTTTGAAAAACCCCGCACCACCGTCGGCTGGAAAGGGTTAATTAACGATCCGCACATGGATGGCTCGTTTGATGTGGAAGCTGGCCTGAAGATTGCGCGTAATCTTCTGGTGGAGCTGGTGAACATGGGCCTGCCGCTGGCAACGGAAGCGCTGGATCCGAACAGCCCGCAATACCTGGGCGATCTGTTCAGCTGGTCCGCCATCGGCGCGCGTACTACCGAATCGCAGACCCACCGCGAGATGGCCTCGGGCCTCTCCATGCCGGTTGGCTTCAAAAACGGCACCGACGGTAGCCTGGCCACCGCCATCAACGCCATGCGCGCCGCCGCCATGCCGCACCGTTTTGTCGGCATCAACCAGGCCGGCCAGGTCTGCCTGCTGCAGACCCAGGGCAATCCGGATGGTCACGTTATCCTGCGCGGCGGCAAAGCGCCTAACTACAGCCCGGCAGATGTGGCCCAGTGTGAAAAAGAGATGGAACAGGCAGGACTGCGCCCGGCACTGATGGTAGATTGCAGTCATGGTAATTCGAATAAAGATTACCGTCGTCAGCCTGCGGTGGCGGAATCCGTCGTCGCGCAGATTAAAGATGGCAACCGTTCGATTATTGGCCTGATGATTGAAAGCAACATCCATGAAGGCAATCAGTCATCCGAACAGCCGCGCAGCGCCATGAAGCATGGGGTGTCCGTAACCGATGCCTGCATCAGCTGGGAAACCACCGACGCGCTGCTGCGTGAGATCCACAAAGATTTGAACGGCCAGCTGGCGACGCGTCTGGCTTAAGAGGTTTGTTATGGTTGCTGAATTGACCGCCTTGCGCGATCAAATTGACGAGGTGGATAAGGCGCTGCTGGATCTGCTGGCGCGCCGGATGGCGCTGGTCGCTGAAGTTGGCGAAGTGAAAAGCAAATATGGTTTGCCAATCTACGTGCCGGAGCGCGAAGCCTCCATGCTGGCGTCCCGGCGTAAAGAGGCCGAGGCGCTGGGCGTCTCGCCGGATCTGATTGAAGATGTACTGCGCCGGGTGATGCGTGAGTCTTACTCCAGCGAAAACGACAAAGGCTTCAAAACCCTCTGTCCGACGCTGCGCCCGGTGGTGATTGTCGGCGGCGGCGGGCAGATGGGGCGTCTGTTTGAGAAGATGCTGACGCTCTCTGGTTACCAGGTGCGCATCCTTGAAAAAGAGGACTGGACGAAGGCGCAGACGATGGTTGCCGATGCGGGCATGGTCATCGTCAGCGTGCCGATCCATGTCACCGAAGAGATTATTGCCAAACTGCCACCGCTGCCGGAAGACTGCATTCTGGTCGATCTGGCCTCGGTAAAAAATGGTCCGCTGCAGGCGATGCTGGCGGCGCATAACGGCCCGGTGCTGGGGCTGCACCCGATGTTCGGTCCGGATAGCGGCAGCCTGGCGAAGCAGGTGGTCGTCTACTGCGATGGCCGTCAGCCTGAAGCCTATCAGTGGTTCCTGGAGCAGATTCAGGTGTGGGGCGCTCGACTGCACCGAATTAGCGCCGTCGAGCATGACCAGAACATGGCCTTTATCCAGGCGCTGCGCCACTTCGCGACCTTCGCCTATGGCCTGCACCTGGCGGAAGAGAATGTTCAGCTTGAGCAGTTGCTGTCGCTATCGTCACCTATCTATCGCCTCGAACTGGCGATGGTCGGTCGACTGTTTGCCCAGGATCCGCAGCTGTATGCCGATATCATTATGTCTTCGGGCAATAACCTGGCGCTGATTAAGCGTTACTACCAGCGTTTTGGTGAGGCGATCACCCTGCTGGAGCACGGCGATAAACAGGCGTTTATCGACAGCTTCCGTAAGGTTGAACACTGGTTTGGCGATTATGCTCAGCGCTTCCAGAGCGAGAGTCGCATTCTGCTGCGACAGGCAAATGACAGTCGCCAGTAATCTGATGATGTATATACTGAAAGCCAGCACTGCTGGCTTTTTTTATTTTGGGGATCTGTCATGGCTGAACCACGCGTCTTATTTGACTATACGGGGCACTTACCTGAGTGCCCGACCTGGAGCGAAGCGGAAAGCGCCCTCTACTGGGCAGATATTCTGGAGGGTGAGATCCACCGCTACCATCTGCCCACAGGTGAACATACGGTTTTATCCTTCCATGAAGAGGTAGGTTGTTTCGCGCTGCGCGAGGGTGGGGGATTTATTGTTGCCATGCGCACGGGCATCTGGCTGGCGGATAAGCACGGCCTGCTGCAACGTAAGGTCTGTGATAACCCGTCGAACCCGCAGCTGGCGCGTTTTAATGACGGGGGAACCGATCATTTTGGCCGCTTCTATGCGGGCACCTTCTGGGCGCCGGGCGACTACAATGGCGCGCTGCTGATGCGGATCGATAACGACCTGACGCCGGAGGTGATCCAGTGTGATATCCACGGGCATAACGGTCTTGCTTTCAGCGACGACAGGCGCTGGATGTACACCTCCGACACCCCCAACGCGGTGATCTATCGCACGCCGCTGGATGAGCAGGGAGAACCGGGTAAACGAGAGGTCTTTCGCCGGTTCCAGCCGGGAGAGGGTATTCCGGATGGTGCGGCAGTGGATATGGAAGGTTGTTACTGGAGCGCGCTGTTTGACGGCTGGCGTATCGCCCGTTTTTCACCGCAGGGCGAACAGCTGGAAGAG
Source organism: Leclercia adecarboxylata (assembly GCA_002360945.1). GTDB lineage: Bacteria > Pseudomonadota > Gammaproteobacteria > Enterobacterales > Enterobacteriaceae > Enterobacter > Enterobacter adecarboxylatus_B. The sequence continues at coordinate 106,321 of DERO01000012.1, forward strand.
TACCGGCTGCCGGTGCGCTACCCGACGATGGTCTGTTTCGGTGGGGATGATATGCAGACGCTGTTTATCACCACCACCCGCGAGAACATGGAGCCGGAGGAAGTGGCGGCATATCCTCTTTCCGGCGCCATTTTCACCCTGCCCGTCAGCGTAGCAGGGGTAAAAAAAGGCCCGTTTATTGCGCGTTAAACCGGATCAACCGGGACGACGTTTTCGCTCGGATAGCAGCCCAGCACCTTCATCGAACGGGTGATCTCACCCAGTTCACGCAGGGCTTTCTGCAGGGAAGCAGACTCGAGGTTAGCCTGGATATCGAGATAGAACATTTCTTCCCACGGGTTGCCATGGATCGGGCGCGATTCCAGCTTGGTCATGATCAGATTGTGATTGCGCAGCACCAGCAGAGCTTCTACCAGCGCACCCGCCTGCTGACCGGTTGCCATCAGCAGCGTGGTTTTGGCCGGAACCTGATCGGAGACGTTGATCGCCTTACGTGCCAGCACGATGAAACGGGTGATATTTTGCGTCTGGTTCGCCAGGTTACGTTCCAGCACCTGTAAGCCATACAGCGCGCCACCGGCTTCACTGCCCAGCGCGGCCACGGTTGGGGAGTTGGCCTGAGCGACCTTTTCCATGGCTGCCGAGGTGCTCTCGGTATACTCAATTTTCCAGCCCGGATAGCGGTTCAGGAACTGGCTGCACTGCTGGAAGGGTTGCGGGTGGCTGTAGACCGTCTCGATTTTGTCGAGGTCGGTGGTGCCGGAGACCAGCACGCAGTGGTCTATAGGGATCGTCATCTCGCCCACCAGTGACAGGGTGGTGTGCTGGAGCAAATCGTACACGTCGTTGATCGCGCCGGAACTGGTATTTTCAATCGGCACAACGGCATAATCCGCTTGTCCGGTCTCCACCTGATTAAAGATATCCGCAAACTTCGCGCAGCCGCTCTCAATAAACTCTTCGAAGTGACGGGCTGCGTACTGACGCGCGGCGAGGTGAGAATAGGAACCTTTCGGCCCAAGGAAGGCAATACGCGCCGAGTGCGGGTTGGTCTTGTTCAGATGCTGTTGCAGCAATGCCTGCTGCGTCAGGACGGAATCTTCAATGATCAGCTGGAACAGGCGGGTGATGTAGTGCGCGTCCAGATGATGCGTTTTGCCGAGGTTAATCAGACGTTCCAGCAGGTCGCGCTCGCGATCGATATCGCGTACCGGACGGTGTGACGCCAGCTTTGCCTTTCCTACCTCGACGGCCAGCGCACGGCGTTCAGCCAGCAGCGAAAGCAGTTTTTCATCCAGAGCGCTGATCTTGTCGCGCAGATCCAGTAACGGGTTTTCCGGTGTCATAGCGTTGCCTTAATCATATTATCGTTATCAATAAAAAAGGCCCCCCGGTGTGGGAGGCCTTGTTGTTCGTCTTCGCATTCTTTATCACACGACGAAACGCCTCCCAATCAGGGGAAGGTAAAAAAGAATGCGAAGAAAAACGGTTTAACGGTCATGGATGATTCCTTCAGAAGACAGACTTAAAGTACCTGTACTGTTTTAACCCTGTCAATAAAAAACAAAAAACGCGCCCGAAGGCGCGTTGGCGATAGACTCAATGTAAAGGATTATTCATCTTCAGCTTCAACTTCTTCTGCGAAGCTGGCGTCTTTCACCGACGTTGCGGCGCGACGGGCTTCACCTTTGTGTTGCACTTTATTGAGCTGCCGTTCCAGCTTGTTAATCAAATCGTTGATGGCGGTGTACATATCCTCATGTTTCGCGCTGGCGACCAGATGGCCGTTTGGAGTATTGATAGTTGCGTCAGCGATGAAACCCTGTGGCTCCTTAGAGAGAATGATATGCGGGTTAATCAGGTGTGTTTGCCATTTATCCAGTTTGGCGAGACGGTCTGCGACGTGCTGGCGGATTGCCGGAGTAATTTCCATTTGTTTACTGGTAATGTTCATTGTCATAAATTTTACCTCTTGTCTTTCCCGTCTTGGTGATTCCAGCATACCGTTCTTAATGTCAATTTGTGTGATCTAAATCACATTTTAATGTCCATTTTTGTCAACGGATTCTTTTTGTGAGGCAGGACAGGAAGAAGTAACTTTTACCTTGTCGCCGCAAGAAATTGCGGCCATAGTTGATAGGATTGGTGCGGGCTAAACCGCTTCAGCTTAATCCGAAAACGGATAAAACGGATAAAAAAACGGCAGCCCTGGGGCTGCCGTTTTGCATCTTACTGACGGATCAGGAGCTGCTGCTGTTAGCGGCAATAATCTTCGCGACTTTGTCAGCCTGAGATGTCATCTGCAGCTCGCGATAGGCATTTTCCATCAGTTTCAGGCCATCGCGTGTTGCCTGGGTATCAGGATAATCACGCAGCATGCCTTCAACACGGTTCACAACGGCAACGTATGCACCGCGGCGGGTATAATATTCCGCAACAGCGTATTCGTATTTCGCCAGACGGTCTTTCAGGAACACCAGACGTTTGCTGGCGTCCGTCACGTACTGGCTGTTCGGATAGCCGCGTACCAGTTTGGAGAAGTCATTGAACGCATCGCGGGCGTGCTGAGGGTCACGGTCTGAACGGTCAACACCAAAGAAACCCTGCAGCGCACTGTCATCCAGCGCCATGTTGGTCAGGCCGCGCATATACATGACGTAATCAATATTAGGGTGAGTTGGATTCAGACGCATGAAGCGATCGATAGTCGCCTGGGCCAGTGGCAGATCGGCATTTTTATAGTAGGCGTAGATCAGATCCAACTGTACCTGCTGGGAATACGGGCCAAATGGATAACGATTATCCAGCGCTTCCAGTTGCGTTATCGCCTGTTTCCAGTTACCGTCCTGGAGCTTTTGCTGAGCAGTCGCATAGATTTCATTCGGCGGATTGTCAGGGACCTGTTCATTCGAACCGGAGCAGCCCACCAAAGCCAGGCTCAACGTGGCCGCTGCCACCAGATATTTCATGCGCGTCATGACGTTTTGACTTTCCTCAAATGTTTGTCCGGGAGAATCTCTTTCCTGCTCCCGATTAAGACCAGCTACAATAGCACACTATATTAAACGGCAAAGCCGTAAAACCCAACGTTAAACGAAGAAGCAGTCTATGGCACAACGAGTAGAACTCACCGCAACAGTCTCCGAAAAACAGCTCGGACAACGCTTAGATCAGGCTTTGGCCGAAATGTTCCCTGATTATTCGCGTTCACGCATAAAAGAATGGATTCTTGACCAGCGCGTGCTGGTAAATGGCAAGATCTGGGACAAGCCAAAAGAGAAAGTGTTGGGTGGGGAAGTGGTCGCCATCAATGCTGACATCGAAGAAGAAGTCCGTTTTGAACCTCAGGATATCCCGCTGAATATCGTCTACGAAGATGACGACATTCTGGTGATCAACAAGCCACGTGACTTTGTTGTCCACCCTGGCGCAGGCAATCCTGACGGCACAGTGCTCAATGCGCTGCTGCACTACTATCCGCCGATCGCTGACGTACCGCGTGCAGGGATCGTTCACCGTCTGGATAAAGACACTACCGGCCTGATGGTCGTCGCGAAGACCATTCCGGCGCAAACGCGTCTGGTTGAGTCGCTGCAGCTGCGTGAAATCACCCGTGAGTACGAAGCGGTAGCGATTGGCCACATGACTTCCGGTGGTACGGTAGAACAGCCTATCAGCCGCCACCCGACCAAGCGTACCCATATGTCCGTTCATCCGATGGGCAAACCGGCGGTCACGCACTATCGCATCATGGAACATTTCCGCATCCATACGCGTCTGCGTTTGCGTCTGGAAACCGGCCGTACTCACCAGATCCGTGTGCATATGTCGCATATCACCCATCCGCTGGTGGGCGATCAGCTTTATGGTGGCCGTCCGCGTCCGCCGAAAGGGGCCTCCGAGGAATTTATCGCCATGCTGCGTAAATTCGACCGTCAGGCCCTGCATGCGACCATGCTGCGTCTCTATCATCCGATCACCGGCATCGAGATGGAGTGGCATGCGCCCATCCCTCAGGACATGGTGGATCTTATCGACGCCATGCGCGCCGATTTCGAAGAACATAAGGACGACGTGGACTGGTTATGACCAAACTGATTGTCCCGGAGTGGCCGATGCCTAAAGGTGTGGCGGCCTGCAGTTCCACCCGTACAGGTGGCGTGAGTGAGGGAGCCTGGGAGTCATTAAACCTGGGCGCGCACTGTGGCGACGACCTCAATCATGTCGAAGAGAATCGTAAGCGGTTTTTTGCCGCGGGCCAGCTGCCGTCGAAACCGATCTGGCTTGAGCAGGTTCATGGTACGGCTGTGCTCAGTCTTACCGGCGAACCCTATGCTTCGAAACGCGCCGATGCCTCTTACAGCAATACTCCGGGTACAGTCTGTGCCGTGATGACCGCCGACTGCCTGCCGGTACTTTTCTGCAACCGTGCGGGCACCGAAGTGGCCGCCGCCCATGCTGGCTGGCGCGGATTATGTGCCGGCGTGCTGGAAGAGACCGTTGCCTGCTTTGCTGACAGCGCGGATAACATTCTCGCGTGGCTCGGCCCGGCGATTGGTCCACAGGCTTTTGAAGTGGGTCCCGAAGTGCGTGAGGCCTTTATGGCGCACGATCCGCAGGCAGAGAGTGCTTTTCGCCCGGCGGGGGAGAAGTACATGGCGGATATCTATCAGCTTGCCCGTCAACGCCTGGCCCATCTCGGCATCAGCCAGATCTATGGTGGCGATCGCTGTACCTTCACCGAGAAGGATGATTTCTTTTCTTATCGCCGCGACAAGACCACCGGGCGTATGGCAAGTTTCATCTGGCTGATATAACCTATAGAATCAAGACGATCCGGCACGCGCCGTTTTCTTTTCGCATAATTCAGGTCATTCACCTTGAATAATTGAGGGATGACCTCATTTAATCTCCAGTAGCAATTTTGACCTGTTATGGGAGGAGTTATGCGTCTGGATCGTCTTACTAATAAATTCCAGCTTGCTCTCGCTGATGCCCAGTCACTCGCATTGGGGCACGACAACCAATTTATCGAACCTCTTCATCTCATGAGCGCCTTACTGAATCAGGAAGGGGGATCGGTTCGTCCTTTACTTACGTCTGCCGGCATCAATGCGGGCCAGTTACGCACCGCCATCGATCAGGCATTGAGCCGTCTGCCTCAGGTAGAGGGCACGGGCGGGGATGTACAGCCGTCCCAGGATCTGGTTCGCGTATTAAACCTTTGCGACAAACTAGCGCAGAAACGCGGCGACAACTTTATTTCGTCAGAGCTTTTTGTTCTGGCGGCGCTTGAATCACGCGGCACATTGACCGACCTGCTGAAAACGGCCGGTGCAACCACCGCCAACGTGACGCAGGCGATTGCACAGATGCGCGGAGGGGAAAGCGTGAACGATCAGGGTGCCGAAGACCAGCGTCAGGCATTGAAAAAATATACGGTCGACCTGACCGAGCGTGCCGAGCAGGGCAAACTTGACCCGGTCATTGGCCGTGACGAAGAGATCCGCCGTACGATTCAGGTTCTGCAGCGCCGGACCAAAAATAACCCGGTACTGATCGGGGAGCCGGGTGTCGGTAAAACCGCCATTGTTGAAGGGTTAGCGCAGCGTATCGTCAATGGTGAAGTCCCGGAAGGCTTGAAAGGCCGTCGCGTACTCGCTCTGGATATGGGCGCTCTGGTGGCGGGGGCAAAATACCGCGGTGAATTTGAAGAGCGCTTAAAAGGGGTGCTCAACGATCTGGCGAAACAGGAAGGTAACGTCATCCTGTTTATTGATGAGTTACACACCATGGTGGGTGCCGGTAAAGCAGACGGCGCCATGGATGCTGGCAACATGCTGAAGCCGGCACTGGCTCGTGGTGAGCTGCACTGCGTCGGGGCCACCACGCTTGATGAGTATCGTCAGTACATTGAAAAAGATGCCGCCCTGGAACGTCGCTTCCAGAAAGTGTTTGTGGCTGAACCGACAGTGGAAGATACCATCGCCATTCTGCGTGGTCTGAAAGAACGTTATGAGCTGCACCACCATGTGCAGATCACCGACCCGGCTATTGTGGCGGCAGCAACCCTGTCGCATCGTTATATCGCCGATCGGCAGCTACCGGACAAAGCGATCGATCTCATCGACGAAGCGGCTTCCAGTATTCGTATGCAGATTGACTCAAAACCGGAAGAGCTCGACAGGCTCGATCGCCGAATCATTCAGCTCAAGCTTGAGCAGCAGGCGCTGAAAAAAGAGTCTGATGAAGCGAGTAAGAAGCGCCTGGATATGCTTAATGAAGAGCTTGCTGATAAAGAACGGCAATATTCCGGCTTAGAGGAGGAGTGGAAAGCGGAGAAAGCATCCCTTTCCGGCACCCAGACTATTAAAGCCGAGCTGGAGCAGGCTAAGATTGCCATCGAGCAGGCGCGTCGCGTGGGCGATCTGGCGCAAATGTCTGAGCTGCAGTACGGCAAAATTCCGGAACTGGAAAAACAACTGGCGGCGGCAACTCAGGCTGAAGGCAAAACCATGCGTCTGTTACGTAATAAAGTGACGGAAGCAGAGATTGCTGAGGTACTGGCGCGCTGGACCGGGATCCCGGTCGCCAGAATGATGGAGAGCGAGCGCGACAAATTGCTGCGTATGGAGGATGACCTCCATCATCGCGTGATTGGCCAGGATGAAGCGGTGGAAGCAGTATCAAACGCCATTCGTCGTAGCCGTGCGGGTTTGTCCGATCCTAACCGCCCGATTGGCTCCTTCCTGTTCCTGGGGCCGACCGGTGTCGGGAAAACGGAGCTGTGTAAGGCGCTGGCGAACTTCATGTTCGATAGTGATGATGCGATGGTGCGCATCGACATGTCCGAGTTTATGGAAAAACATTCCGTGTCGCGTCTCGTCGGGGCACCTCCGGGCTATGTCGGCTATGAAGAGGGCGGGTATCTGACAGAGGCGGTTCGCCGTCGTCCTTATTCCGTCATCCTGCTGGATGAAGTGGAAAAGGCGCATCCGGATGTATTCAACATCTTATTACAGGTGCTGGATGATGGCCGCCTGACAGACGGGCAGGGGAGAACGGTCGATTTCCGTAATACGGTCGTCATTATGACCTCGAACCTTGGTTCCGATCTGATTCAGGAACGTTTTGGCGAACTGGATTACGGTCATATGAAGGATCTGGTGCTGGGCGTGGTAAGCCACAGCTTCCGTCCTGAGTTCATCAACCGTATTGATGAAGTAGTGGTCTTCCATCCGCTGGGTGAAAAACACATTGCGTCGATTGCCCGTATTCAGCTGCAGCGCTTGTATAAACGTCTGGAAGAGCGCGGCTATGAAATGCAGATTGCAGATGACGCGCTGCAGTTGCTGAGTGCAAATGGGTACGATCCGGTTTACGGCGCTCGTCCTCTAAAACGCGCTATTCAGCAGCAGATCGAAAACCCGCTGGCCCAGCAAATCCTTTCCGGGAAGCTGATCCCGGGCAAAACGATACAGCTGGTGAAAAAAGACGACCAGATTGTGGCAGTGCAGTAAGTCACAAAAAGGCAAAAACGAGCCCCCAGGGGCTCGTTTTTGTTTAAAAACCAGGCAAGAATAGAGGTCCGGATGCGGAATTGCCTGGAAAGTGAGCGGTTGAAAAATAATTTTCACTTTATACTTGCCAGCCCAGAAGAACTGCCTATAATGCGCCTCCACTGA
>DERO01000011.1:0-991 GCA_002360945.1 Leclercia adecarboxylata
GGGTGGTTCACTCCAGCTGGTTGCGGACATGATCAAGATGTTCTTTAAAGAGGACTGGATCCCGCGCTTCTCGGATCGCGTGATCTTTACTCTGGCACCGATGATCGCCTTCACCTCGCTGCTGCTGGCGTTTGCTATCGTTCCGGTCAGCCCGACCTGGGTTGTGGCGGATCTGAATATCGGGATCCTGTTCTTCCTGATGATGGCAGGCCTCGCGGTTTATGCGGTGCTGTTCGCCGGCTGGTCCAGTAACAACAAATACTCCCTGCTGGGTGCGATGCGTGCGTCTGCGCAGACCCTGAGCTACGAAGTGTTCCTGGGTCTCTCCCTGATGGGCGTGGTGGCGCAGGCCGGTTCATTCAACATGACCGACATCGTCAACAACCAGGCTGACATCTGGAACGTGATCCCGCAGTTCTTTGGTTTTGTGACCTTTGCTATCGCGGGCGTGGCGGTGTGTCACCGTCACCCGTTTGACCAGCCAGAAGCCGAGCAGGAACTGGCCGACGGTTACCACATTGAATATTCCGGTATGAAGTTCGGTCTGTTCTTCGTGGGCGAGTACATCGGTATCGTCACCATTTCCGCGTTGATGGTAACGCTGTTCTTTGGTGGCTGGCATGGCCCGTTCTTACCGCCGTTCATCTGGTTCGCGCTGAAAACCGCGTTCTTCATGATGATGTTCATTTTGATTCGCGCAGCGTTACCGCGTCCGCGTTATGACCAGGTAATGTCCTTCGGCTGGAAAGTGTGCCTGCCGCTGACGCTCGTCAACTTGTTGGTAACGGCGGCTGTCATTCTCTGGCAGCAGCCATAAGGGGCTTTAGACCATGACCTTGAAAGAATTATTGGTAGGTTTCGGCACCCAGGTACGCAGTATCTGGATGATCGGCCTGCACGCGTTTGCCAAACGCGAAACCCGGATGTACCCGGAAGAGCCGGTATATCTGCCGCCGCGCTACCGTGGCCGTATCGTGCTGACGCGCGATCC
>DERO01000011.1:1032-39166 GCA_002360945.1 Leclercia adecarboxylata
CTGGGCGAATACAAGCGTCAGGACCTGGTGTACGAAAAAGAGGATCTGCTGATTTCCGGTCCGGGCAAATACCCGGAATATAACTTCTACCGGATGGCGGGTATGGCAATCGACGGCAAAGATAAGGGCGAAGCAGAGAACGAAGCCAAGCCTATCGACGTCAAGAGCCTGTTACCGTAAGGAGAGGGGCAATGGAATTCGCTTTTTATATCTGTGGCCTGATCGCCATCCTGGCTACGCTGCGAGTGATTACGCACACCAACCCGGTGCATGCGCTGCTCTATTTAATCATTTCGCTGCTGGCCATTTCCGGGGTGTTCTTTGCGCTGGGCGCACACTTTGCGGGTGCGCTTGAAATCATCGTCTACGCCGGGGCCATCATGGTTCTGTTCGTCTTCGTGGTGATGATGCTGAACCTGGGCGGCTCTGAAATTGAACAGGAACGTCAGTGGCTGAAGCCGCAGGTGTGGATTGGTCCGGCAATTTTGTCGGCCATCATGCTGGCGGTGATCGTTTACGCCATTCTGGGTGTCAACGACCAGGGTATCGACGGTACGCCAATCAGCGCCAAAGCGGTGGGTATCACCCTGTTCGGGCCATACGTACTGGCGGTTGAACTGGCCTCGATGCTGCTGCTGGCAGGCCTGGTGGTGGCATTCCACGTTGGTCGCGAAGAGCGTGCTGGCGAGGTGCTGAGCAACCGCAAGGACGACAGCGCGAAAAGAAAAACGGAGGAACGCGCATGATCCCTTTACAACACGGACTGATCCTCGCAGCGATTTTATTCGTGCTGGGCTTAACCGGTCTGGTTATCCGCCGCAATCTGCTGTTTATGCTGATTGGCCTGGAGATCATGATCAACGCTGCCGCGCTGGCCTTTGTGGTCGCCGGTAGCTACTGGGGCCAGACCGATGGTCAGGTGATGTACATTCTCGCCATCAGCCTTGCGGCTGCCGAAGCGAGTATTGGCCTGGCGCTGTTACTGCAGCTCCACCGTCGCCGCCAGAACCTGAACATCGATTCAGTAAGTGAGTTGCGTGGATGAACATGCTTGCCTTAACCATTATTTTTCCGCTGATTGGCTTCCTGCTGCTGGCGTTCTCTCGCGGCCGCTGGTCTGAGAATCTGTCTGCCACCGTTGGCATCGGCTCTATTGGTCTGGCTGCGCTGGTCACAGCGTATGCCGGTATCGACTTCTTCAGTAACGGACGTCAGCCTCACAGCGTGCCGCTGTGGACCTGGATGTCGGTCGGTGATTTCAACATCGGTTTCAACCTGGTGCTGGATGGTCTGTCGCTGACCATGCTCTCCGTGGTGACCGGCGTCGGCTTCCTGATCCACATGTTCGCCTCCTGGTATATGCGCGGTGAAGAGGGTTACTCCCGCTTCTTCGCCTACACCAACCTGTTTATCGCCAGCATGGTGGTTCTGGTGCTGGCCGATAACCTGCTGCTGATGTATCTCGGCTGGGAAGGCGTGGGTCTCTGCTCTTACCTGCTGATCGGTTTCTACTATACCGATCCGAAGAATGGCGCAGCGGCCATGAAAGCGTTCGTCGTGACCCGTGTGGGTGACGTCTTCCTCGCCTTCGCGCTGTTCATTCTTTACAACGAACTGGGCACGCTGAACTTCCGCGAAATGGTGGAACTGGCGCCGGCGCACTTCGAAGCAGGCAATAACATGCTGTGGTGGGCAACCCTGATGCTGCTGGGTGGTGCTGTGGGTAAATCCGCACAGCTGCCGTTGCAGACCTGGCTTGCCGACGCGATGGCGGGTCCAACCCCTGTCTCCGCGCTGATCCACGCCGCGACCATGGTTACCGCCGGTGTTTACCTGATTGCGCGTACCCACGGTCTGTTCCTGATGACCCCGGAAATCCTGCACCTGGTGGGTATCGTTGGTGCGGTGACGCTGGTGCTGGCAGGCTTTGCCGCGCTGGTGCAAACCGACATCAAACGCGTTCTCGCTTACTCTACCATGAGCCAGATTGGCTACATGTTCCTGGCGCTGGGCGTCCAGGCGTGGGACGCGGCGATTTTCCATCTGATGACGCATGCGTTCTTTAAAGCGCTGCTGTTCCTCTCGTCCGGTTCGGTGATCCTCGCCTGCCACCACGAGCAGAACATCTTCAAGATGGGCGGTCTGCGCAAATCCATTCCGCTGGTTTACGTCTGCTTCCTGGTGGGCGGCGCGGCGCTGGCGGCGCTGCCGCTGATCACCGCGGGCTTCTTCAGTAAGGACGAAATCCTTGCGGGCGCCATGGCGAATGGTCATATCAATCTGATGGTTGCGGGTCTGGTCGGTGCATTCATGACCTCCCTGTATACCTTCCGTATGATTTTCATCGTCTTCCACGGTAAAGAACAAATTCACGCTCACGCAGGGAAGGGGATCACCCACCACCTGCCGCTGATTGTGCTGCTGGTACTCTCCACCTTCGTTGGCGCGATGATTGTGCCACCGCTGCAGGGCGTACTGCCAGCGACAACCGAGCTTGAGCACGGTCGCGTTCTGACGCTTGAAATCACCTCGGGTGTGGTCGCCATTGCGGGCATCCTGATTGCTGCCTGGCTGTGGCTCGGTAAGCGTACGCTGGTCACTGCGGTGGCCAACAGTGCGCCGGGCCGTCTGCTGGGTACCTGGTGGTACAACGCGTGGGGCTTCGACTGGCTGTACGACATGATCTTCGTGAAGCCTTTCCTCGGTATTGCGTGGCTGATTAAACGCGATCCGCTGAACTCACTGATGAACACCCCGGCGATCCTCTCCCGCTTTGCAGGTAAAGGCCTGCTGTTCAGCGAGAACGGGTATCTGCGCTGGTACGTGGCGTCCATGAGCATCGGTGCGGTTGTGGTGCTGGCGCTGCTGATGGTGTTGCGTTGATCGTTAAGTGAATTTAATTCGAATTCGTTGAAAATCAGGCCCCTGCTGGGGGCCTTAAAAAGGAATGCAAATCGCCATGTTACTACCCTGGCTAATATTAATTCCCTTTATCGGTGGGTTCCTGTGCTGGCAGACCGAACGCTTTGGCGTGAAGATGCCGCGCTGGATTGCGCTGATCACCATGGGATTGACGCTCGCGCTTGGTCTGCAACTCTGGTTGCAGGGTGGCTACTCTCTGACCCAGTCCGCGGGTATTCCGCAGTGGCAGTCTGAGTTTATCCTGCCGTGGATCCCGCGTTTCGGTATCACCATTCACCTGGCCATTGATGGTCTGTCGCTGCTGATGGTGGTGCTGACCGGTCTGCTCGGCGTTCTGGCGGTACTGTGCTCCTGGCGAGAAATCGAAAAATACCAGGGCTTCTTCCACCTGAACCTGATGTGGATCCTGGGCGGCGTTATCGGCGTGTTCCTTGCCATCGACATGTTCCTGTTCTTCTTCTTCTGGGAGATGATGCTGGTGCCGATGTACTTCCTGATCGCGCTGTGGGGCCATAAGGCCTCCGACGGTAAAACGCGTATCACGGCGGCAACCAAGTTCTTCATCTATACCCAGGCGAGTGGTCTGGTGATGTTGATTGCCATCCTGGCGCTGGTGTTCGTGCACTACAACGCGACCGGTGACTGGACCTTCAACTATCAGGATCTGCTGAAGACCCCGATGTCTCACGGTGTTGAATACCTGCTGATGCTGGGCTTCTTCATTGCGTTTGCGGTGAAGATGCCGGTGGTGCCATTGCACGGCTGGCTGCCGGATGCGCACTCCCAGGCACCAACGGCGGGTTCCGTTGACCTGGCGGGCATCCTGCTGAAAACCGCAGCCTACGGTCTGCTGCGTTTCGCCCTGCCGCTGTTCCCGAATGCTTCCGCAGAGTTCGCGCCAATTGCCATGTGGCTGGGTGTGATCGGTATCTTCTACGGTGCCTGGATGGCCTTCACGCAGTACGACATCAAACGTCTGATTGCTTACACCTCCGTCTCCCACATGGGCTTCGTGCTGATTGCCATCTACACCGGCAGCCAGCTGGCGTACCAGGGCGCGGTGATCCAGATGATTGCGCACGGTCTGTCCGCAGCCGGCCTCTTCATCCTGTGCGGTCAGCTGTATGAACGTCTGCACACCCGTGACATGCGTCAGATGGGTGGTCTGTGGGGCAAAATGAAATGGCTGCCAGCGATGTCGATGTTCTTCGCGGTTGCCACCCTGGGGATGCCAGGCACCGGTAACTTCGTCGGCGAATTCATGATCCTGTTCGGCAGCTTCAAAGTGGTGCCGCTGATCACCGTGGTCTCTACCTTTGGTCTGGTGTTCGCTTCGGTTTACTCGCTGGCGATGCTGCACCGCGCTTACTTCGGTAAAGCGAAGAGTGAAATCGCTGCCAAAGAGCTGCCGGGGATGTCGCTGCGCGAGCTGTTCATCATCCTGTTGCTGGTCGTACTGCTGGTGCTGCTGGGCTTCTTCCCGCAGCCGATTCTGGATACCTCGCACTCCGCGATGGGTAACATCCAGCAGTGGTTTGTTAATTCTGCTTCTACTACAAGGCCGTAAATCGCCATGACAATAACTCCACAACAACTGATTGCGCTGCTACCGCTGCTGATCGTCGGATTGACGGTGGTGGTTGTGATGCTCTCCATTGCGTGGCGACGCAATCACTTCCTGAATGCCACGCTGGCGGTTCTGGGTCTGAACGCTGCGTTAGTCTCCCTCTGGTTTGTTGGCCAGGCGGGCGCGATGGATGTCACTCCGCTGATGCGCGTTGACGGCTTCGCCATGCTGTACACCGGGCTGGTGCTGTTAGCCAGCCTGGCAACCTGTACCTTTGCGTATCCGTGGCTGGAAGGCTACAACGACAACAGAGAAGAGTTCTATCTGCTGGTTCTGATTGCCGCCCTCGGTGGTATTCTGCTGGCGAATGCGAATCATCTGGCGGCGCTGTTCCTCGGTATTGAGCTGATCTCTCTGCCGCTGTTCGGCCTGATTGGTTATGCCTTCCGTCAGAAGCGCTCTCTGGAAGCGAGTATCAAGTATACGATCCTGTCTGCTGCTGCGTCGTCCTTCCTGCTGTTTGGTATTGCGCTGATCTACGCTCAGTCCGGTAACCTCTCCTTCATGGCGCTCGGTAAGAGCCTCGGCGACGGCATGCTGCACGAGCCGCTGCTGCTGGCGGGTCTGGGCATGATGATTGTTGGCCTTGGCTTTAAACTCTCTCTGGTGCCGTTCCACCTGTGGACGCCAGACGTTTATCAGGGTGCTCCGGCTCCGGTCTCCACCTTCCTGGCGACGGCGAGCAAAATCGCTATCTTCGGCGTGGTGATGCGTCTGTTCCTGTACGCACCGGTTGGCGAGAGCGAAGCGGTACGTGTGGTGCTGGGTATTATTGCCTTCGTCTCTATCATCTTCGGTAACCTGATGGCGCTGAGCCAGACCAATATCAAGCGTCTGCTCGGTTACTCCTCCATCTCGCACCTCGGCTACCTGATGGTGGCGCTGATTGCGCTGCAGAGCGGTCAGATGTCCATGGAAACCGTCGGCGTCTATCTGGCCGGTTACCTGTTCAGCAGCCTCGGCGCGTTCGGCGTGGTGAGCCTGATGTCCAGCCCGTACCGTGGCCCGGATGCAGATTCTCTGTTCTCCTACCGTGGTCTGTTCTGGCACCGTCCGATCCTCTCTGCGGTGATGACCGTGATGATGTTGTCGCTGGCGGGTATCCCGATGACGCTCGGCTTTATCGGTAAGTTCTACGTGCTGGCTGTCGGTGTGCAGGCGGGTCTGTGGTGGCTGACGGCGGGTGTCGTTATCGGCTCCGCGATTGGTCTCTACTACTACCTGCGCGTTGCTGTGAGCCTGTACCTGAGCGCGCCTCAGCAGCTCAACCGCGATGCGCCGACCAACTGGCAGTACAGCGCCGGGGGTATTGTGGTGCTGATCTCCGCGCTGCTGGTGCTGATCTTCGGTATCTATCCGCAGCCGCTGATCACCATCGTGCAGCACGCGATGCCGCTGATGTAAAAAACAAAAAACCCGCTTCGGCGGGTTTTTTTATGGTTTGCGCCCTCTCCCTGTGGGAGAGGGGCGGGGTGAGGGCACCAGCCCGCAGTATTGTAGGCCGGGTAAGCGCAGCGCCACCCGGCAAAAGAGCGCAAATCAGGCCAACTGCTTACGGCTAATCAACGGCCCATCAATCTTCTTCGTTGAGCGCTCCAGCACCTCTTCAATCACCGATGACAGCTCGTTTAGCTCGAACTTCGCCACGTAACCATCGGCTTTCACCTTGCGGATATGATCTTCGTTGGCGTTGCCGGATAGGGAGGAGTGGATCACCACCGGAATGTCTTTCAGGATCGCATCGGTTTTGATTTTGCGGGTCAGGGTAAAGCCGTCCATCTCCGGCATCTCCAGATCGGTCAGCACCATGGCGATCTTATCGGTGATCGGCACCCCTTCCGCCTGAGCCTGCGCTGACAGAACGCCAATCTTCTCCCACGCCTCTTTGCCAGTGATGTGCATCAGCGCCGGGATCTGCATCGCCTGCAGCCCTTTTTCCAGCATCGAGCGCGCGACTTTCGAATCTTCCGCCACAATCGCCACGGCACCCGGTTTGATATTGAATTTGGTGGTCTTCAGGTCGGTGGCATGCAGGTCGTGATTGGCCGGGGTGATGTCATACAGGATCTGCTCAACGTCCAGCACCATCGCCAGATCGTTGGTATCGGTCTTCTCGTCCAGGCAGGCAATACTGGTGATATAGCGTCCGCTGACCGCGGTTTCCGCCGCATGCACCTGTTTCCAGTCCAGTCGCATAATGTTTTCGACCGACTCGACGGCAAAGGCCTGCACGCTACGGGCGTATTCGGTGATCAGCAGGATATTCAGCCCCGTCGTCGGCTTGCAGCCGGCCACGGCGGCCAGATCGATAACCGGGATCACCTGGTCACGAATATTGACCATCCCCATCAGGGGGGACTTCATCCCCGCCGGTTTGGTGAACGCTGGCATGGGCACAATCTCGCGAAGCTTAAAGACGTTGATGCCGAACAGCTCAGATTTGTTTTCATTCAAAGATGTGCCGAGACGAAACAGCAGCAGCTCAAAACGGTTCGACAGGGTCAGATTTGCCCTGTCATCAATGTCTTTCTGGAAGTTATCCATTTTTGCCCCTAAGTGAAAAATACCTGCCTGGTATGGTTATCGGCAGGTTCGGGGAAAACCAGAGCGTTAAACGCGCACCGTCGTAAAATCTTCTGCCAGCTGGCTGTCGGCAAACAGGGTACGGCACTCGGCCAACAGCATGGCGCAGCCTTCGGCGTCATAGCGGGAGCTGACGTGGGTGACGATCAGCTTTTTCACCTGCGCCTCACAGGCAAGCCTTGCCGCCTGAAGCGTTGAGCTGTGGCCGCGGCTGTTGGCTTTTTCTTCCATCGCCGCCTCGAGCGTGGCCTCATGCACCAGCAGGTCGACGCCCTGGGCCAGCGCGAGAGCGTTCTCGCAGGGGGCGGTATCGCCAAAGATGGCCAGCTTCTTACCGGGACGGGGAGGGGAGAGATAGTCTGCCCCGTCGATCGTCCGGCCATCGTCCAGAGTGACGCGCTCCCCGCGCTTGAGCTGCTGGAACAGCGGGCCGAAGGGGACCCCGGCGGCCACGAGCGCTGCACCGTCCAGAGCGCCGGGTTTATCCTGCTCCTCAATGCGATAGCCGTAACACTCCACCGGATGATTCAGCGCGGCTGCGGTCACGGTATACGCATCATCGCTGAACACCACCCCGGCGCTAATCTCGACAATCTCAAGGGGATAGTCGGTCCAGGAGCCGCTGATGTGCAGGCTGGTTTCGACAAACTCGCGGATCCCGGGCGGGCCGTAAATGGTTAGCGGGTGGATATTGCCCGCCATCGAGCGACTGCACAGCAGCCCCGGCAGGCCAAACAGGTGATCGCCGTGCAGATGGGTAATGAAAATTTTATCCAGTTTGCCGGGATGGGTGGCGGTGCGCAGCAGTTGGTGCTGCGTCCCTTCGCCGCAGTCAAACATCCACAACCCGCCGCGGGTCGGGTGCTGTAAATCCAGCAGAATTGAGGTGACGTTGCGCGTACGGGTCGGCACGCCAGCGGATGTTCCTAAAAAAAGCAGTTCCATAATGCATTCAGCCTCTGTGCCGGGGACGAAAAGTCATTAGTATAATGGCAACCCACACGATAAGGAGACCCCCATGATTCAGTGGCAAGATCTGCACCATAGCGAGCTGACCGTTCCCGTGCTTTACGCTTTACTCCAGCTGCGCTGCGAGGTCTTTGTCGTCGAACAAACCTGCCCTTACCAGGACATCGACGGCGACGACCTGGTGGGGGAGAACCGCCATATCCTCGGCTGGAAAGACAATCAGCTGGTGGCTTATGCGAGGATTCTGAAAAGCGACGACGATTTTTCTCCCGTGGTGATTGGACGGGTCATTGTCAGCGGCGAGGCGCGGGGTGAAAAGCTCGGATACGCCCTGATGGAGCAAACGCTGCGTTCCTGCGAAAAACAGTGGCCGAACAAGGCGTTATACCTGGGCGCACAGGCGCATCTGCAGGCCTTTTATGCCCGTTTCGGTTTTGTCCCCGTGACCGACATCTACGATGAAGACGGCATCCCGCATATCGGTATGGCGAAAGAGGTACAACAAGCGTAGCAGGCAGAATCGGCAGGGATTGTCTATAGTTAGCGAACTGATGCAACCACAAGGAGAAAACTATGTCCTTCCAATCTTCAGAAACGCATGTTGATGACGATCTGACGCTGTTAAGTGAAACGCTGGAAGAGGTCCTCCGTTCTTCAGGCGATCCGGCCGATCAAAAATACATTGAGCTGAAGGCGCGCGCCGAACAGGCACTGCACGACGTGAAAACACGCGTCAGCCAGGCGTCGGATACTTACTATTATCGGGCTAAAAAAGCGGTCTATCGTGCAGACGATTATGTCCGTGAAAAACCCTGGCAGGGTATCGGGGTAGGTGCCGCCGCCGGTCTGGTTCTCGGTATTCTTCTCGCCCGCCGTTAACGCTACACACGCACGCTTCTCCCTGCCAAATCGGGGGTACTGCTTTTTAAGGCAACTACCCCTTATAATGTGAGGTTTTTGAGCTGGGAGAAGTTCGCGTGCACTCGATTTCCACCGCGCTGGCAGGCCTTTGCCACCAGTTAGCCGCTGATTTTTCTGATGCACCTGGTCTGCATCACCTCGATGTCTCTTTTGCACTCAACGATGCGTTTGACCCGCTCGCCTGGCTGAATGCCCAGCAGCGTTTCCCCCAGTTCTACTGGCAACAGCGTAACGGCGATGAAGAGTACGCCGCGCTGGGGGCAACCCAACACTTCTCCTCTCTCTCAACCGCCCGTCATTTTTTACAGCGTTATCCGCAATGTCCTGACCTTAAGGTCGTAGGCGTAAATGCTTTTGATCCGCAGCAGGGCGACCTGTTCCTGCCGCGTCTGCTGTGGCAACGCAACGGCGGAACCGCGACGCTGCGGCTGGTACTTTGCAGCGCTACCTCGCTGAAAAACGATGCGCTGCACGCGCGCGAATTTATCCGCTCCCTTGAAGAGATCCAGCCTGTCGAGGCTGTAGTCCAGCCGGTGGTGAGCGAGACCCACCGACCGGAGAAACCCGGCTGGCTGGCGTTAGTCCGCCGTGCCACCGACGCCATTGCTCAGGGGGCGTTCGACAAAGTGGTACTGGCCCGGGCAACGGATCTGCAGTTCAACCTGCCGGTTAATCCTGCCGCCCTGATGACTGCCAGTCGTCGGGTGAATTTCCAGTGCTACCACTTTTTGATGCGTCCTGATGCGACTCATGCCTTTCTCGGCTCGTCGCCGGAGCGGCTATGGCGGCGGCGCGGAACCCTGCTGCGCACCGAGGCGCTGGCCGGTACGGTCGCCAGCCATCCGGATGAGGCGCAGGCCGCCCGCCTGGGCGACTGGCTGATGCATGACGATAAAAACCAGCGTGAAAATATGCTGGTGGTCGAGGATATCTGTCAGCGCCTACAGCGCGAGGGTGGGGTGCTTGACGTCCTGCCGCCGCAAATCGTGCGCTTGCGTAAGGTCCAGCATTTACGCCGCTGCATCTGGACCGCGCTGCAACAGCCGAACGATGAACAGTGTCTGATGCTGCTTCAGCCCACCGCGGCGGTCGCTGGTCTGCCGCGCCAGGCGGCATGGGAGTTTATCGCCCGCAATGAGCCCTTCGATCGGGAAGGGTACGCCGGTTCCGCCGGCTATCTGTCATTAGCGCAAAGCGAGTTCTGCGTGGCGTTGCGCTCGGCGAGGGTGCAAGGATCCTGCGTGCGCCTGTACGCCGGGGCGGGAATTGTGAGTGGTTCCGACCCGGAACAGGAGTGGCAGGAGATCGAAAATAAAGCCGCCGGGCTGCGCTCTCTCCTCCTAAAGGATTAATACTGAGTCGTACATACCCGATTCATATCAAAATTACATCTTTTCCTATTATTTATACTAAGTCGCAATATTGATACCGGACAATTCCATGTCAGTGAGTTCTTTTAACCGGCGCTGGGCGGCGGTGATCCTTGAAGCCCTGACCCGCCATGGCGTCAGGCACGTTTGCATCGCACCCGGCTCGCGTTCGACGCCGCTGACCCTGGCCGCTGCGGAAAACCGCGCCTTTATTCATCACACCCATTTTGATGAGCGCGGACTCGGGCATCTGGCGCTGGGGTTGGCCAAAGCCAGTAACGCCCCGGTGGCGGTAATTGTCACCTCCGGTACCGCGGTGGCCAACCTCTATCCGGCGCTGATTGAAGCCGGGCTGACCGGCGAAAAACTGGTCCTGCTGACGGCGGATCGCCCCCCGGAGCTGATCGACTGTGGCGCAAACCAGGCCATTCGCCAGCCGGGGCTCTTTGCCTCTCACCCTACCGAAACGCTGTCGCTGCCGCGTCCGACCCGGGATATTCCCGCCCGCTGGCTGGTCTCAACGGTGGATAATGCCCTGGGCGCGTTGCGCGCGGGCGCGCTGCACATTAATTGCCCGTTTGCCGAGCCGCTGTATGGCGAAATGGACGAGACCGATCTTGCCTGGCAGCAGGCGCTGGGCGACTGGTGGCAGAGCGATAAACCCTGGCTGAGCGCCCCGACAGAGCTTGCCAGCCCCAAACAGCGCGACTGGTTCTTCTGGCGGCAAAAACGCGGCGTGGTACTCGCGGGCAGAATGAGCGCTGCGGAAGGCAAAAAGGTGGCGGAGTGGGCGCAAACCCTCGGCTGGCCGTTGATTGGCGACGTGCTCTCCCAGACCGGGCAGCCGCTGCCGTGTGCCGACCTGTGGCTGGGCAATGCCAAAGCCGTCACCGAGCTGGAGCAGGCGCAGATTGTGGTCCAGCTGGGCGGCAGTCTGACGGGGAAACGGCTGCTGCAGTGGCAGGCTACCTGCACGCCGGAGGAGTACTGGCTGGTGGATCCGCGGGAAGGACGGCTGGATCCGGCGCACCATCGCGGTCGCCGACTGGTCTCGAACGTGGCCGACTGGCTGGAACTGCATCCGGCGGAAAAACGCGCCCCCTGGGCCGCGGCGATCCCGGAACTCTCCCGCCAGGCCTGGCAGCTGACGGCGCAACACAGCGAAGAGTTTGGTGAGGCCCAGCTGGCGCACCGCATTCGTCACTATCTGCCCGAGCAAGGGCAGCTGTTTGTCGGCAACAGTCTGGTGGTGCGTCTGATTGATGCTTTTTCCCGCCTGCCGGCAGGCTATCCGGTGTTCAGCAACCGTGGTGCCAGCGGCATTGACGGGCTGATCTCCACCGCCGCCGGGGTCCAGCGCGCCAACGCCCGCTCGACGCTGGCGATCGTGGGCGATCTCTCGGCGCTGTACGATCTCAACGCGCTGGCGCTATTACGTCAGGCCTCTGCCCCCTTTGTGCTGTTGGTGATCAATAACAACGGTGGGCAGATTTTCTCCCTGCTGCCGACGCCGCAAAGCGAGCGCGAGCGCTTCTATCTGATGCCGCAAAACGTACAGTTTGAACATGCCGCGGCGATGTTCAGCCTCCGCTATCAGCGCCCGACGAACTGGGCAGAGCTGGAAAGCGCCCTGAATACGGCGTGGAGCAAACCCCGCGCAACGCTTATTGAAGTGGTGGTTAACGACAGCGATGGCGCACAGATGCTGCAGAACCTGCTGGCGCAGGTAAGCCATCTATGATCCTGCAGGGAATGCACTGCGTCGGCGCGGCAGGAAAACCCTGGCTGGTTTTCCTGCACGGCTTTTCCGGCGATCGCCGTGAATGGCAGCTGCCCGAGGCGCGTCTGGACGAGTATCCCCGGCTGTATCTCGATCTGCCGGGGCACGGCGAATCGGCGTCCATTGTGGTGAATGATTTCAGTGATATGACTCGTCTGCTAAATCGCACTCTTATTAGTTACAACATACTTAATTATTGGCTGGTGGGGTACTCCCTCGGCGGCCGCATTGCGATGTATCACGCCTGCCAGCGTCCGGAAGGGCTGCAGGGGCTGATCGTCGAGGGGGCACATCCGGGGCTGCGTGACGACCATGAACGCGCAAGCCGCCGCGCCTCCGATGCGCACTGGGCCGCCCGTTTTCGCCATGAACCCTTAGAGGCGGTATTTGCAGACTGGTATCAACAGCCGGTATTCGCCTCGTTAACCGCAGCACAGCGTCAGGAACTGGTAGCTCTGCGCAGCCGCAACAACGGCACAACCCTGGCCGCGATGCTGCAGGCGACCTCTCTGGCCGAACAACCCGATTTACGGGCCGCGCTCGCTGAGTGCGTGGTCCCTTTTTTCTACCTGTATGGCGAGCGGGATGAGAAGTTCAGGGCGATAGCCCGGGAACTTCCCGCGATCGGCCATGAAATTCCCTTTGCCGGACATAACGCCCATCGGGAAAGCCCCGATGCGGTGGCTGAGCGTCTGGCTCAGATACTCCGTCTACCCATAAAGGACACGCTATGATCTACCCTGATGAAAACATGCTCTACGCACCCGTGGAATGGCAGGACTGCTCCGAAGGTTACACCGACATTCGTTACCACAAATCGGCAGACGGCATCGCCAAAATCACCATCAACCGTCCCGAGGTGCGTAACGCCTTTCGTCCGCTGACCGTCAAAGAGATGATTCAGGCCCTGGCGGATGCGCGCTATGACGACAACATCGGCGTGATTGTTCTGACCGGCGAAGGTGATAAAGCGTTCTGCTCCGGGGGCGATCAGAAAGTACGCGGTGACTACGGCGGATATCAGGACGATGCGGGTACCCATCACCTGAACGTGCTCGACTTCCAGCGCCAGATCCGCACCTGTCCGAAACCGGTGGTGGCGATGGTGGCCGGCTACTCTATCGGCGGGGGCCACGTGCTGCACATGATGTGCGACCTGACGATTGCCGCAGAGAACGCCATTTTCGGCCAGACCGGTCCGAAAGTCGGCTCCTTCGACGGCGGTTGGGGGGCATCCTACATGGCCCGCATCGTCGGCCAGAAAAAAGCGCGTGAGATCTGGTTCCTGTGCCGTCAGTACAACGCCCAGGAAGCGCTGGATATGGGCCTGGTCAACACCGTGGTGCCGATTGCCGATCTGGAAAAAGAGACCGTGCGCTGGTGCCGTGAAATGCTGCAAAACAGCCCGATGGCGCTGCGCTGCCTGAAGGCGGCCCTGAACGCCGACTGCGATGGTCAGGCCGGTCTGCAGGAGTTGGCGGGCAACGCCACCATGCTGTTCTACATGACCGAAGAGGGTCAGGAAGGACGTAACGCCTTCAACGAGAAGCGCCAGCCGGACTTCAGTAAATACAAACGGAATCCGTAATGCGCAGCGTACAGATCTACCGCTGGCAGCTACCGATGGACGCAGGTGTGGTGCTGCGCGAGCGGCGGTTAAAAACCCGCGACGGTCTGTTCGTTCATCTGCAGCAGGGCGACCGGCAAGGGTGGGGAGAAATCTCCCCTCTGCCGGGCTTCAGCCGCGAATCGCTGGAGGAGGCTGAAGCATCGCTGCGGGCGTGGAGCAGCGCCTGGCGTGACGGCGGAGCACCTCTGTTGCCCGGTCTGCCGTCGGTAGATTTTGGCATCAGCTGCGCACTGGCGGAGCTGGACGCCTCTCTGCCGGAAGAGGCTAACTATCGCGCGGCCCCGCTCTGTACCGGGGATCCTGACGAACTTTTTGCCGTACTGGCCGCCATGCCGGGCGAGAAAGTGGCGAAGATCAAGGTCGGTCTGTATGAAGCGGTGCGCGACGGCATGGTAGCGAATCTGCTGCTGGAGGCCATCCCGGATCTGCGGCTGCGCCTTGATGCTAACCGTGCCTGGACCCCGCTGAAAGCGCAGCAGTTTGCGAAGTACGTTAACCCGGCGTACCGGGATCGTATTGCCTTCCTGGAAGAACCCTGCAAAACGCGTACGGACTCGCTGGCGTTTGCCCGGGAGACGGGGATTGCCATCGCCTGGGATGAAAGCCTCCGCGAAAACGATTTTGAATGGACTGCCGAGCCGGGCGTCAGGGCGGTGGTGATCAAACCCACGCTCACCGGCAGTATCGCGAAGGTGCGTGAGCAGGTGGAAACGGCCCATGGCCTCGGGCTGATAGCGGTGATCAGCTCGTCCATTGAGTCGAGCCTCGGCCTGACCCAGCTGGCGCGGATTGCCGCGCAGTTCACGCCGGACACCGTTCCCGGCCTGGATACCCTGAACCTGATGCAGGCGCAACTGCTGCGGCCGTGGCCGGGCAACACCTTGCCGTGCCGGGATCGCGAGGCGCTGGAGCCGCTGCTATGACCTTTTCCGACTGGCCTTGGCGGCACTGGTGCGCGCGTAAGGCTGAACAACCGGCGTTGCGGCTTAACGGCGAATGTCTGACCTGGCGCGAGCTCTGCCAGCGTACCGATGCGCTGGCGAGCGGCTTTGTGCAGCAGGGGGTAAGGGAAGGCGATGGAGTGATGCTGCAGGCGCATAATCATCCTGACACGCTGCTGGCGTGGCTGGCGCTGTTGCAGTGCGGGGCGCGGATCCTGCCGGTAAACCCGCAGCTGCCGCGTTCCGTGCTGGAGGTTTTGCTTCCACCCTTGACGCTGCGCTTTGCGCTGGTACTCAACGGCGATGGCGGCTATTCCGGCCTGTCTGCTCTGACGCTGGATCGGCAGCAGGGGAGTGTGGGTGCGGTCTGGCAGCCTGAGCGGCTGGCGACCATGACCTTAACCTCGGGCTCGACAGGGCTGCCGAAAGCGGCGGTGCACACCTGTGCCGCCCATCTGGCCAGCGCCGAAGGCGTGCTGGCACTTCTGCCCTACGCCGGTGAAGACGACTGGCTGCTCTCTCTGCCGCTGTTCCATGTCTCCGGGCAGGGGATCCTGTGGCGCTGGATGCTGGCGGGTGCCCGCCTGACCGTCTGGGAAAAACAGCCTCTGGAGCAGATGCTGCAGGGCTGTACCCACGCTTCGCTGGTGCCGACACAGCTCTGGCGGTTGCTCAACGGCGAGGAAGAGGTGGCGCTAAAAGCGGTGCTGCTGGGCGGCGCGGCGATCCCTGGGGAGTTAACCCTGCGGGCTGCCAGCCGGGGCATTCGTAGCTGGTGCGGCTACGGCCTGACGGAGTTCGCCTCCACGGTCTGCGCCAAAGAGGCGGATGGCCTGGCGGATGTCGGCTATCCGCTGCCGGGTCGCGAAGTGAAGCTGGTGGAGGGCGAAGTATGGTTAAAGGCGGCAAGCATGGCCAGCGGCTACTGGCGTGACGGCCAACTTGTTAGCGTGGCTAACGCGCAGGGCTGGTTCGCTACCCGCGATCGCGGTGAGATCGTGGAAGGACGCCTGACGATCCTCGGCCGCATGGATAACCTGTTTTTCAGCGGCGGGGAAGGGATCCAGCCGGAAGAGCTGGAGCGGGTGATCGGCACCCATCCTCAGGTCAGTCAGGTGTACGTGGTTCCCCTCGATGACGTCGAGTTTGGGCAGCGGCCGGTGGCGGTCGTCGAGTGCGAAGCCGGAGCGGATATTACACAGCTGCCGCACTGGCTCAGCGATAAGCTGGCGCGTTTTCAGCAGCCGGTGCACTGGCTGGTCCTGCCGGCTGAATTGAAAAATGGCGGGATTAAAATCTCCCGTCGCGCCCTGCAACAGTGGGTTCATCAGTCGTTAAGAGGCTGATTTGCGAGCCTGCTCGGGAAAGGAAATCAATAAGCTTACCTGCTGCACGCGCTGTGCTATTTTCCGGCGAAAGGAACTGGCGCAAGGGAAAATATGCACAGCCCATCAACACCCACGCCGCATGACGCGGTGTTTCGTCATATTCTGTCGCAGCCAGAGACGGCGCGTGATTTTTTAGCAATTCACTTGCCGGAAAAATTGCGCGCGCTCTGTGATTTATCGTCGTTGCGGCTGGAATCAGGCAGCTTTGTGGAAGAGGATCTTCGCCCCAGCTACGCCGATCTCCTCTGGTCCGTGAATACCTCTTCCGGCGAGGGGTATATTTATGTGCTGATCGAGCATCAAAGCTCCCCGGATCGGCACATGGCCTTTCGCCTGATGCGCTATGCGATTGCCGCCATGCAGCGACATCTCGACAAAGGTCATCGCGAGCTGCCGCTGGTGATCCCACTACTGTTTTATCATGGCCGAATCTCGCCTTATCCCTGGTCGCTGCGCTGGCTGGATGGCTTTCAGGTGCCTGAGCAGGCCGAATCCCTCTATACCGGGGGCTTTCCCCTGATTGACATTACCTGTGTGCCCGACGAGAACATCATGCAGCATCGCCGGATTGCGATGCTGGAGCTGCTGCAAAAGCATGTCCGGCAGCGGGACATGCTGGAACTCCATGAGCAACTGGTCAGGCTACTTGCGCTGGGATACACTGGCAACGCCCAGCTAAAAACGTTGCTCAACTATCTTCTTAAGGCCGGTCATACCGCCGATCCCGCAGCGTTTTTGCAGGCATTAGCACACAGGACGAAGGATCATCAGCATAAGGAGACGTTAATGAATATTGCGCAATATCTCCGGGAAGAGGGCATGGCTCAGGGATTAAATCAGGGGCTAAGTCAGGGCAGAGCGGAGGGCAAGGTGGAAGGTAGAGCGGAAGGCATCGAACAGGAGGCGCTTCGTATCGCGAAGGCCATGCTGGAAAAGGGCCTGCCGCCTGAGACCGTCACTCAACTGACCGGGCTGGCACCCGAGATTGTCGAGCAGGCCAGACATTAATCATGCAATAAAAAACGGGAGCCTGGGCTCCCGTTCTGTTTTTTTACTGCTCTTCGGCTAAGCGCATCAGCGCTGCCTGGACACCCGCCCCGTAGTGCGGATGGACTTCACTGAACAGGGCAATCTGGCGCGCCTGAATAAACGCCGGTACATCCCGCATATCCCCGGCAATACGGTCAAACATCCGCTGGTGTTCTTCCGGGCTCAGCAGTTCAAACAGCTTGCGCGGCTGGCTGAAGTAGTCGGTATCTTCACGATGATTCCAGTGATCGGCCGCACCTTCCAGCGACAGCGGCGGCTCGCTGTAGTCCGGCTGTTCCTGGAAGACGCCAAAGCTGTTTGGCTCATAGGTGGCACCGTTGCCGCTGTTGCCATCCACACGCATCGCGCCGTCCCGATGGTAGTTATGGAACGGACAGCGCGGGGCGTTCACCGGGATCTGATGATGATTTACGCCTAAACGGTAGCGGTGAGCGTCACCGTAGGAGAACAGACGCCCCTGCAGCATGCGATCCGGCGAGAAGCTAATTCCTGGGACCACGTTAGCCGGCGACATTGCCACTTGCTCGACTTCTGCAAAGTAGTTATCCGGATTACGGTTCAGCTCCAGCATACCCACTTCCTGCAGCGGATAGTCGCCGTGCGGCCAGACTTTGGTCAGATCGAAGGGATTGTAAGGCACCTTCGCGGCATCGCTCTCCGGCATGATCTGCACGTAAAAGGTCCAGCGCGGGAAATCGCCTTTTTCGATAGCGGTAAACAGATCCCGCTGGGAACTTTCACGGTCTTCTGCGACCAGGCGCTTAGCTTCATCGTCCATCAGGTTATCGATACCCTGCTGGGACTTGAGGTGGAATTTCACCCAGAAGCGTTCGTTATTGTGATTAATAAAGCTGAACGCGTGGCTGCCAAAGCCGTGCATGGTGCGATAGGAGCGCGGCAGACCACGATCGCTGAAGTCAATGGTGAGCTGGTGCAGGGTTTCCGGCAGCAGGGAGAAGAAATCCCATTTGTACGTCGGGTTACGCAGGTTGGTACGCGGATCGCGTTTCACCACGTGGTTAAGATCCGGGAACTTCAGCGGATCGCGCAGGTAGAAGATGGGGGTGTTGTTGCCGACCAGGTCCCAGTTGCCTTCCTCGGTGTAGAACTTGATGGAGAAGCCGCGGATATCGCGTTCCGCATCGGCGGCACCGCGTTCACCAGCCACGGTGGAGAAGCGCACAAAGAGATCGGTTTTTTTACCGACAGCGGAGAACAGCTTCGCGCGGGTAAAGGCGGTGATGTCCTGGGTGACGGTAAAGGTGCCATAGGCGCCTGAGCCTTTGGCGTGCATTCGACGCTCCGGGATCACTTCCCTGTCGAAATGCGCCAGTTTTTCCAGGAACCAGACATCCTGCAGCAGCATCGGGCCGCGTGGGCCCGCCGTAGCAACATTGTTATTATGGACGACGGGGCAGCCGGATGACGTGGTTAAACCTTTCTTGCTCATATGTTCTCCCTGATGTGTGAGTATTAATCGGTAAATTCCGTTTTGAGCGAAAGTTAATCTAAATAAATTAGTCAGGGCGATTATTGATCGGGCGCAATTTAACCGGGGCTAACCTGTTTCTCAGGATTTAACATTGTTAAAACCTGTAAGTATCAACTCGTTACAATCTAATTTTTTTATTACCCCGCCTCAGCGTTGATCGCTGGCTGACACAGGTTAAAATCACGCGTTTTGGGAATTTATCTAAATAATTGTGCGGGATCACGACAATGAAAAAAGTGGCATTACTGGGCCTTGGCGGCCTGATGTTTGTTTCTGCGGCAGCTAACGCCATTACCATCAGCGGCCAGGCCGGTGAGGACTACACCAACGTTGGCGTCGGTTTTGGCACGGAAACGTCGGGCCTGGCGGCGACCGGCAACTGGACCAATAACGACGATGAGGGTGACGTCGCCAGCATCGGTCTGGGCCTGAACGTGCCGCTCGGTCCGTTCCTCGCTACCGTGGGCGGTAAAGGCATCTACACCCACCCGAAAGACAGCGATGAAGGCTATGCGGCAGCGGTAGGCGGCGGCCTGCAGTGGAAAATTGGCAACAGCTTTGGTCTGTTTGGCGAGTACTACTACTCTCCGGACTCCCTCTCCAGCGGTATCGATAGCTACGAAGAGGCCAACGCCGGTGCGCGCTGGACCATCATGCGCCCAATCACCATTGAGGCGGGCTACCGTTACCTGAACCTGGCGGGCAAAGACGGCAACCGCGACAACGCCATTGCCGATGGCCCGTACGTGGGCGTGAGCGCTGGCTTCTGATCCCCCGGCGCGGCATTCTGCCGCGCCTGTTTCTCTCTTCCCCCCACAGCCGATTGCGCTATAGTGTTTTCACCACAAATGCGGGAGAACACAATGATAAACGTGGAGATGCTGTCCACTGGCGATGAAGTGCTGCATGGACAAATCACTGATACCAATGCGGCCTGGCTGGCGGATATTTTCTTTGAGCAGGGATTACCGTTAACGCGGCGTAACACGGTGGGCGACTCGCTGGAGGCGCTGGTCAACGTGCTGCGTGAGCGCAGCGAACAGGCGGATGTGCTGATTGTGAATGGTGGCCTCGGCCCCACCAGCGACGACCTGAGCGCGCTGGCCGCCGCCACGGCGAAAGGCGAAGAGCTGGTGCTGCACACCGAGTGGCTCAGCCATATGGAGCGTTTCTTCAGCGATCGCGGCAAGGTGATGGCTCCCAGCAACCGCAAGCAGGCGGAAATTCCGGCCAGTGCGGAGCTGGTGGATAACCCCGTCGGTACCGCCTGCGGCTTTGCCATTCAGCTTAATCGCTGCCTGATGTTCTTCACTCCCGGCGTCCCGTCCGAATTTAAGGTGATGGTGGAAAAAGAGATCCTGCCGCGTCTGCGTCAGCGTTTTACCTTACCGGAACCCCCGATCTGTTTACGACTCACCACTTTCGGCCGCTCGGAGAGCGACCTGGCCCAGAGCCTCGATCACCTGAGCTTACCGCCAGGGGTGACGATGGGCTACCGCTCTTCCATGCCGATTATCGAACTGAAATTAACCGGCCCGGCAACCGAGAAGGCCGCAATGCTGGCCCTGTGGCCTGAGGTGCAGCGCGTGGCGGGTGAGAACCTGATCTTCGAAGGCACCGAAGGACTCCCGGCGCAAATCGCCCGCAATTTGCAGGCCCGTCAGCTGAGCCTCACCCTGAGCGAGCAATTTACCGGTGGCCTGCTGGCGTTACAGCTCTCGCGGGTAAGCGCTCCGCTGCTGGCAAGCGAGGTGGTGCCTTCCCAGGAGGAGACCCTGGCGCAAACCGCCCACTGGGTGGCCGAGCGGCGGGTGAAACATTTTGCCGGTCTGGCACTGGCGGTGTCGGGTGCAGAAGAGGATCATCTCAACTTTGCGCTGGCTACCCCGGAAGGCACCCACGCCCTGCGGGTGAAAATGAGCACAACGCGCTACAGCCTGGCAGTCCGTCAGGAGGTCTGCGCGATGATGGCGCTGAACATGCTGCGCCGCTGGTTGAACGACAAGCCGGTGGCCAGCGAGCATGGCTGGATCAACGTCGTCGAATCGCTGTTCGTTGAGTAAAACCTGTGCCGGGGCCTTTCCCCGGCACTGTTCAGCCCAGCGCCTTCGCCAGCAGGGTAATCGGATGTTCACAGCGCTTGCGGGTGGACATCTCAATCTGCCACTTGCAGGTTTCGCAGTCGGTCACCACGATATCCGCGCCGCTCTCCTCAATCTGGCGGAACAGCGGGGCGCCAATCGCCTGTGACGTTTCGTAGTTCTCACGCTTGAAGCCGTAGGTACCTGCAATCCCGCAGCAGCGCGAATCCAGCACCGTCAGCTCAAGGCCAGGAATCAACCGCAGCAGTTCAAGTGTATAGAGCGACCAGCCCATTTTCTCCATATGACACGGCGTGTGGTACACCACTTTCAGGGGCAGTTTTCCCAGCGGTAACGTCTGTCCGCTATCCAGTTTGCGCCACAGGAAACGGGTTGCCAGCTCGATGTGCTCGCGCAGCCCGCTATTATCCACGTCCAGCAGATGCGGGTACTCGTCGCGCAGGGTGAAGGTGCAGGTGGACGAGGTCGCCAGCACCGGAATACCCTTGTCGACAATGGCTTCGCGCAGCGACGTAACGTTGCTTTTTGCCTGCCTGCGCGCTTTATCGGTAAACCCGTTGGCAATCAGCGGTACGCCGCAGCACTTCTCCTTGTTCAGTAGCTGAACGCCCGTTCCCATGGCGTTGAGCACCTTCAGCAGATCTTTGCCCAGCTGCGGGTGGTTGTAATTCACATAGCAGCCGTGGAAAAAGGCCACCTGGTCGGCATACTGCGCCTGCTCCGTCGCGACGGATTTGTACCAGCGGCGGAAGGTGCCGTGAGAATATTTCGGCAGGCTGCGGTGATGGTCTATCTTCAGCGTGGCATCCAGCAGCTGGCGTACCGGTTTGAGAGAGGTCGCGGCATTCACCAGCGGGGCAAACGGCGTCGACAGGCTGCCCATCAGGTCGGTGTGGCTCAGAATGGCGTCCCGTAATGACGGCTTTTGCGTGCCGTAGCGCGCCCGCGCGCGCTGGATGATATCGCCGATCTTGACATCAGACGGGCAGGCCACTTCGCAGCGTTTACAGTTGATGCAGTATTTCAGCGCCTCGTCATACAGCCTGCCGTCCTTCAGGCGCAGACGTTCGCCGTCCGGCCCGGCCTGTTTCGGCCCGGGATAGCGTGGATTGACGCCGCTAACCGGGCAGACGGTGGTACACACCGTGCATTTGATGCAGCTTTCAAAACGGGTATCGTTCATTGTTCAGCCTCCGTGCGCTGGCTAATCTGCTCTGCCACATACAGCGCCGTGACGGCGCAGACGCCGCCCCCGCATCCCTGGGCAATGGGATCGTATCCGCCCAGCAGCGAGCCGATGGCAAACAGATTACTGACGGGCTTACCGGAAAGCTGCGGGTGTAGCTGGTTATCGACAATCACGCCGAACTGTTGCCAGGGCTGCGGCGAGAAGAAATCACTCTTATACCAGTCCGCGCGGGAGGCGCTTTGCCGGACATCCAGCCCCATAATGGCTTCCCGGATGCCCTCCCGGCTGCTCAGCAGTCCGTTACTGAAGAAGCTGCCGCTGGCCAGCACCGTATAGCGGGCACGAAGCGGAATATCATCGTGGTTACGCGTCCAGACTTCGCTGACCGCGCCGTCCGTCAGGGTGATTTTTTTCACCTCATCCCCCGCCATCCAGATGCCACCCTGGGCAACAAACTGGCGCTGCAGCTGGGTATGCAGGCGAATACCGGGTACGGAAGGGGGCAGCGTTGGCAGCAGACCGAGCGTGCAGGGCAGACGATCCGAGAGCCAGTGCCAGAGCCGGTTGTCGCTTAAGCCAAAGCAGGCGGGCATCAACAGCGCGTCGCAGCTTTCGCCGAGCGGCCTGAGCGCGTCATACAGCAGCGACCATTTCTCTTCGTTATCAAGGAAACGGGCGATATTCACCGCGCGAAACTCGCTTGGGTTGTCGCGCAGGACATCCAGTTCGGGCAGCTCTATCTCTGCCGCTTCGGCATTAACCCCCTGGCGACAAAGTGACGCCGCCGCGAGATGGGGCTGGAAATCAAGAAAACCACTAATACCCACGACCCGCACGCGAGCAGCATTGAACGGGGCAACGGGCACCTCCTCCGGACTAAGCCAGGCGGAGCGCAGGATACCGAGCGGCGTGACGCGCTGATGATTTTGCCTGGCGCTTCCCTTCAGACGCGCGCCACAGTCCGCCAGTAGCGCTTCGGTTTCCAGCGCAAAGCGGTCAACATGCTGCGCGCCGATCAGGTGATAGGGATGTTCTGGCGGCAGCTTATCGCGGTACCTGTCGTCCACCAGATCCAGCGAGCCCGATGAGAAATGCAGGGCACTCTGGCCCCGGGTGCTAATGGCGCAGCGCAGCCCCTGTTTTGTAAGTTTGATGCCACAAAGCAAGCCTGCCAGCCCGCCGCCGACAATCACGGTATCAAATTTCATCCTGTTGCTCCTTCTCAAGACCGCAAAGCCCCTGGTAGACCCAGCGGGTAAACTCGCTTTCGCGCAGGGCATCTCCCCAGGCGACAGGCTGAATACCTTTCCAGCGCTCGTTTAAAAACGCGCTGAGCTGATCGAGCGACTGGGTGGCGGTAGTGGTATGAAAACGTTGCAGCAGTCCGGCGGCACGACAGGCGCAGAGCTCGCCCTGGCAGGTCCCCATGCCGACGCGGGTGCGCCGGCGGAGATCGAGCAGGCTCTTGACCGTCAGGTTCTCCACCGCGTACTGCACTTCACCGGCGGTCACGGCTTCGCATTCGCATACCAGGCTGCGGCTCAGTCGCCCTTCGCCCAGCCAGGCCGGCGTTCTGTCGCCATGGCGATAGATGGCTGACCCGCGCAGAGGGGCGGGCAGGGAGATAATTTTTTGCAGTGTCTTCTCGGTGGACTGCCGCGAACCGGGCAGAGGCTGTTCTGCCGTCACGCACGGTTCGGTATTGCCCAGCTTGCGGCAGACGGCATCCGTTGCCCACTCCGCCATCAGACGATAGGTCATCAGTTTGCCGCCGGTGATGGTGATAAACCCGTCCAGACCGTCACGCACGGCATGGTCGAGCAGCACAATGCCGCGGCTGACGTTACGCCCGCTTGGGTCGTTATCGCGGGCGACCAGCGGACGTACGCCCGCATAGGCGCGCAGGATCCGGGTCTGCGCCATCGCCGGGGCCAGTTTTTCCCCTTCGCGCAGCAGGATATCTACCTCTTCGGCGGTCACGCGGTTGTAATCAATCTCGCTGTAGTCCACCTGCGTTGAGGTCGTACCGATTAACGAAATGGTATCGCCGGGGACGAGGATATCGGCATCGGAGGGTTTGCGGCAGCGGTTGATCACGTGGTTATTAATGCGGTGATCGAGGATCAGCAGGGAGCCTTTCGCCGGGAACATGCGAACCGACAGGTCGGCGTATTCCGCAATGCGCTGCCCCCAGATACCCGCGGCATTGACGACGACGGAGGCAAACAGCTCGCTGTGTTCATTGTATTGCGTGTCAAACACCCGCACGCCGCAGATGCGATGGCCTTCGCGGATGAGTCCGGTTACCTCATGTCCGGTCAGAATGCGCGCGCCATGCTCGCGAGCGTCCAGCATATTGGCGGCCGTCAGGCGAAAAGGATCCACCGTACCGTCAGGCACTTTTACCGCCCCCGTCAGGGCCGGGTTGACGGAGGGTTCAATGCGGCGCGCGAGGGCCGGGTCGATAGCCTCGGCCTGAATCCCCGCCGCACGGCAGGCGGTAATAAAGGTTGACTGAAAGGCGAGATCGTCTTCGGGAAGCGTAATAAACAGACCGTCGGTCGGTTCAATGCAGTGGCGGGCGATACGCCGCAGGATCTGATTTTCGGCGATACATTCACGCGCGGATTCGCCGTCGGTCACGGCGTAGCGGGCGCCGCTGTGAAGCAGTCCATGATTGCGGCCGGTAGCGCCTGTCGCGATGTCATGGCGCTCCAGCAGCGTGACGCTTAATCCCCGCAGGGCGCAATCGCGTGCGATGCCGGCGCCGGTCGCGCCACCGCCAATGATTATCACATCGCTGTAACGAGGATCCTGAATGGTCATTGCTATCCCTCTGTGTTCGTTTTCTATCATTTAGCCACACTAAAACTATGGTTTGTTTGATTTCGAGCACAAACGAGCGATATTCGAAAGTGAAACGTGATTTCATGCGCTTTTTTGCGCATTCTGTCATATTTCTGTAACAATCTGTGCGTTGATTCACAGTAACAATCACTGTGATTTCTTAACATCGCGGCCTCTCTGAAGTTGGGGGCAGTTAAACCCCTGTAAATTCAATACCTGGCCACGGAGGCTGTCATGCTCAGTATCTTCAAACCTGCGCCGCATCGGGCGCGTCTGCCAGAGGCAGAAATTGATCCGCTATACCGCCGTCTGCGTTGGCAAATTTTCCTGGGGATCTTCTTCGGGTACGCGGCGTACTACCTTGTGCGTAAAAACTTCGCCCTCGCCATGCCGTATCTGGTGGAGCAGGGCTTTTCGCGTGGCGATCTGGGGTTCGCGCTGTCGGGGATCTCCATCGCCTACGGTTTTTCCAAATTCATTATGGGTTCAGTCTCCGACCGCTCGAATCCGCGCGTGTTCCTGCCGGCCGGCCTGATCCTGGCGGCAGCGGTCATGCTGTTTATGGGCTTTGTGCCCTGGGCAACCTCCAGCATTGCCGTCATGTTCGTGCTGCTGTTCCTCTGCGGCTGGTTCCAGGGGATGGGATGGCCGCCGTGCGGACGCACCATGGTGCACTGGTGGTCGCAGAAAGAGCGTGGCGGTATCGTGTCGGTGTGGAACTGCGCGCATAACGTGGGCGGTGGTATTCCGCCTCTGCTGTTCCTGCTGGGGATGGCCTGGTTCAACGACTGGCACGCGGCGCTCTATATGCCTGCCTTTGGTGCCATTGTGGTGGCGATTATTGCCTTCGCCCTGATGCGTGACACACCGCAGTCCTGCGGCCTGCCGCCGATTGAAGAGTACAAAAACGACTATCCGGATGATTACAGCGAACAGCACGAAGAAGAGCTGACCGCGAAACAGATTTTCATGAAGTACGTGCTGCCCAACAAGCTGCTGTGGTACATCGCGGTCGCCAACGTGTTCGTTTATCTGCTGCGCTACGGCATTCTTGACTGGTCCCCGACTTACCTGAAAGAGGTGAAGCACTTCGCGCTGGATAAATCTTCGTGGGCCTACTTCCTGTATGAATATGCGGGGATCCCGGGCACGCTGCTTTGCGGCTGGATGTCGGACAAGGTGTTTAAAGGCAACCGCGGTGCGACGGGCGTCTTCTTTATGACCCTGGTAACCATCGCCACCGTAGTGTACTGGCTCAACCCGCCGGGCAACCCGGGCGTGGATATGGCCTGTATGATCGTCATCGGCTTCCTGATTTATGGTCCGGTTATGCTGATTGGCCTGCATGCCCTGGAGCTGGCACCGAAGAAAGCGGCAGGCACGGCGGCAGGCTTTACCGGTCTGTTCGGCTATCTGGGTGGGTCGGTCGCGGCGAGCGCCATCGTGGGCTATACCGTTGACTTCTTCGGCTGGGACGGCGGCTTTATGGTGATGATTGGCGGTAGCGTGCTGGCAGTACTGCTGCTGGTTGTCGTGATGATCGGTGAGAAACGTCACCACGCGGAAATGCTCGCACGACGTCAATAAGGAGTATTGCCATGAAATTATCTTACTTAACAACCGGCCTGCTGCTGGCGGGCCTGATGACCGGGTCCGCGCTGGCGGCAGATAAAATCGTCATTGCCCATCGTGGTGCCAGCGGCTATCTGCCGGAGCATACGCTGCCGGCAAAAGCGATGGCCTATGCGCAGGGCGCGGATTATCTGGAGCAGGACCTGGTGATGACGAAGGACGATCAGCTGGTGGTCCTGCACGACCATTATCTTGATCGCGTGACGGACGTGGCGGAGCGTTTCCCATACCGCGCCCGCAAAGATGGTCGCTTCTACGCCATTGATTTTACCCTGGCGGAGATCCGCTCCCTGAAGTTTACCGAAGGCTTCGAGATTGAAAACGGCAAGAAGGTGCAGGTCTATCCGGGACGTTTCCCGATGGGCAAATCTGACTTCCGGATCCATACCTTCCAGGAGGAGATTGAGTTTGTTCAGGGGCTGAACCACTCAACTGGAAAAAATATCGGTATCTACCCGGAAATCAAAGCGCCGTGGTTCCACCACCAGGAAGGGAAAGACATTGCCGCGAAAACGCTGGACGTGCTGAAGCAGTACGGCTACACCAGCAAGAAGGACAAGGTTTATCTGCAGTGCTTTGACGCCGCCGAGCTGAAGCGCATCAAAACCGAGCTGGAGCCGAAGAGGGGGATGAACCTCAATCTGGTGCAGCTGATTGCTTATACCGACTGGAATGAAACCCAGGAGAAGCAGCCGGACGGCAAGTGGGTGAACTATAACTACGACTGGATGTTTAAGCCGGGTGCGATGCAGCAGATTGCGCAGTACGCCGACGGCATCGGGCCGAATTACCACATGCTGGTGGCGGAGGGCTCTACGCCGGGCCACGTGAAGCTGACGGCGATGGTGAAAGAGGCGCATGCCAGTAAGATGCAGGTCCATCCTTATACGGTACGTGCGGACCAGCTGCCGGAATATGCCACGGATGTGAATCAGCTTTACGACCTGTTGTATAACCAGGCGGACGTGGACGGGTTATTTACGGATTTCCCCGATAAAGCGGTGACGTTCTTAAAATAAAAAAAGGGCCGCAAGGCCCTTTTTTACATCTCAATCTCAATATCGCCTTTTGCCCGACAGCAGCAGGGCAAAATTTCCCCTTCGTTGATGAAGGCCAGCGGTTCGGTGATCCAATCAACCTGGCCGTTCACCAGGCGGCAGCGGCAGGAGCCGCAGTAGCCTTCACGGCACTGGTATTCAACTTCAATCTGGTGGGATTCCAGCGCAATCAGCAGGGAGGGGTGTTCTTCCTGGCACAGGAGTTCTGTGCCAGTAAGACGAAGCGTCACGCGGCTCATCAGAGCTGGAAGTCGCTCAGATCGTCGGTGTTGACTTCTGAGTCAATCTGACCGACCAGGTAGGAGCTCACTTCCACTTCCTGCGGCGCCACCTGCACGTTATCAGATACCAGCCAGGTGTTGATCCATGGGATTGGGTTAGAGCGGGTCTGGAACGGCAGATCCAGGCCCACCGCCTGCATACGGATGTTGGTGATGTACTCCACGTACTGGCAGAGAATGTCTTTGTTCAGGCCGATCATGGAGCCGCCCTGGAACAGGTATTCCGCCCACTCTTTCTCCTGCTGTGCCGCCTGGACAAACAGGTCATAGCTCTCCTGCTTGCACTCTTCCGCAATCTCAGCCATCTCCGGGTCGTCCACGCCGCTGCGCAGCAGGTTCAGCATATGCTGGGTGCCGGTCAGGTGCAGAGCTTCATCGCGGGCGATCAGACGGATGATTTTAGCGTTGCCTTCCATCAGTTCGCGTTCCGCGAAGGCGAAGGAGCAAGCGAAGCTGACGTAGAAGCGGATCGCTTCCAGGGCGTTGACGCTCATCAGGCACAGGTAGAGCTTTTTCTTCAGCTCACGCAGGTTCACGGTGACGGTTTTGCCGTTCACGCTGTGGGTGCCTTCACCCAGCAGATGCCAGTAGCTGGTCATCTCGATCAGGTCGTCGTAGAAGTGGGCAATGCCCTGGGCGCGCTTCAGGATCTGATCGTTGGTGACGATATCATCGAACACAATCGCCGGATCGTTGACGATGTTACGGATGATATGGGTGTAGGAGCGGGAGTGGATCGTCTCGGAGAACGCCCAGGTCTCGACCCAGGTTTCCAGCTCCGGGATGGAGATCAGCGGCAGCAGGGCGACGTTCGGGCTACGACCCTGAATGGAGTCCAGCAGCGTCTGGTACTTCAGGTTGCTGAGGAAGATGTGCTTTTCATGATCCGGCAGAGCCTGGAAGTCGATGCGGTCGCGGGAAACGTCAACCTCTTCCGGACGCCAGAAGAAGGAGAGTTGCTTTTCAATCAGCTTTTCGAAGATGTCATATTTTTGCTGATCGTAGCGTGCCACGTTGACCGGCTGGCCGAAGAACATCGGCTCTTTGAGCTGGTCATTTTTCGTCTGTGAAAAGGTGGTGTATGCCATGAGTGTGTCCTGTTGAGATTTTATTGCCCGGCGGCACTGCGTTTGCCGGGCCTACAAAACCGTAGGCCGGGTAAGCGTAGCGCCACCCGGCGAAGTGCTTAGATCTTACACGCGCCGCTTTCGCAGCCGTCATCCTGAATGGACGGGGCCAGATCGTCCTGCGCATCTTCCGCACCGTCACGGGTGTTTTGATAGTACAGGGTCTTCACGCCAAATTTGTACGCGGTAAGCAGGTCTTTCAGCAGTTGCTGCATCGGCACTTTCCCGGACGGGAAACGTGACGGATCGTAGTTGGTGTTCGCAGAGATCGACTGGTCGATAAACTTCTGCATGATGCCCACCAGTTGCAGGTAGCCATCGTTGTTTGGCATATCCCACAGCAGCTCGTAGTTGTTTTTCAGCAGCTCGTAGTCCGGCACCACCTGGCGCAGGATCCCGTCTTTCGACGCTTTGATGCTGACGTGGCCGCGCGGCGGCTCGATGCCGTTGGTGGCGTTGGAGATCTGCGAGGAGGTCTCGGACGGCATCAGGGCAGAGAGCGTGGAGTTACGCAGGCCGTGGGTCTTGATGGATTCACGCAGCGCTTCCCAGTCAAGATGCAGCGGCTCGTTGGCGATCGCGTCCAGGTCTTTCTTATAGGTGTCGATCGGCAGAATGCCTTTGGCGTAGGTGGTTTCGTTGAACCACGGGCAGGCACCCTGTTCGATAGCCAGATCGTTAGAGGCTTTCAGCAGGTAATACTGAATGGCTTCGAAGGTCTGGTGCGTCAGGTTGTTGGCGCTGCCGTCGGAATAACGCTTGCCGTTTTTCGCCAGCCAGTAGGCATAGTTGATGACGCCAATGCCCAGAGTACGACGACCCATTGCACCGCGTTTTGCCGCCGGGATTGGGTAATCCTGATAATCCAGCAGGGCGTCGAGCGCACGTACCGCCAGCACCGCCAGCTCTTCCAGCTCGTCGAGGCTGTTGATTGCACCCAGGTTGAACGCGGAGAGCGTACAGAGGGCGATTTCGCCGTTTTCGTCGTTCACATCTTCCAGCGGTTTGGTCGGCAGGGCGATCTCCAGGCACAGGTTGGACTGGCGCACTGGGGCAACGACCGGATCGAACGGGCTGTGGGTGTTGCAGTGGTCAACGTTCTGGATGTAGATACGACCAGTAGAGGCGCGCTCCTGCATCATCAGGGAGAACAACTCAACCGCCTTCACGCGCTGCTTACGGATGCTGTCGTCCTGCTCGTACTGAACGTACAGACGCTCGAACTCATCCTGATCGGCAAAGAAGGCATCGTACAGGCCCGGGACGTCGGACGGGCTGAACAGGGTGATGTCGCCGCCTTTCAGCAGACGGGTGTACATCAGCTTGTTAATCTGCACGCCGTAGTCCATGTGACGCACGCGGTTACCTTCCACGCCACGGTTGTTTTTCAGTACCAGCAGGCTTTCGACTTCCAGATGCCACATCGGGTAGAACAGGGTCGCTGCACCACCGCGCACGCCGCCCTGAGAGCAGGATTTCACCGCGGTCTGGAAGTGTTTGTAGAATGGGATACAGCCGGTGTGGAACGCTTCACCGCCGCGGATCGGGCTGCCCAGCGCACGAATGCGACCGGCGTTGATGCCGATACCGGCGCGCTGGGAAACGTATTTCACAATGGCGCTGGAGGTGGCGTTAATGGAGTCCAGGCTGTCGCCGCACTCGATCAGCACGCAGGAGCTGAACTGGCGGGTTGGGGTGCGCACGCCGGACATGATCGGCGTTGGCAGAGAAATTTTGAACGTCGAAACCGCATCGTAGAAACGCTTCACGTATTCCAGACGGGTTGCACGCGGGTAGTTAGAGAACAGACAAGCAGCGACCAGAATGTAGAGGAACTGGGCGCTCTCGTAGATTGCGCCGGTCACACGGTTCTGAACCAGGTATTTACCTTCGAGCTGCTTCACCGCCGCGTAAGAGAAGTTCATATCGCGCCAGTGATCGATAAAACCGTTCATCTGCTCGAACTCTTCTTCCGTATAGTCTTCCAGCAGATGCATGTCGTATTTGCCCAGCTCGACCATTTTCACCACGTGATCGTACAGCTTCGGCGGCTCAAACTGGCCGTAGGCTTTTTTACGCAGGTGGAAAATCGCCAGACGCGCAGCGAGGTACTGATAATCCGGCGCTTCGCGGGAGATCAGATCCGCCGCCGCCTTGATGATGGTTTCATGGATATCAGACGTTTTGATGCCGTCGTAGAACTGAATGTGGGAACGCAGTTCAACCTGGGAGATAGATACGTTGTTCAGTCCTTCTGCTGCCCAGTCGAGAACTCGATGGATTTTGTCCAGATTGATACGCTCGGTTGTACCGTCGCGCTTTGTCACCAGCAGACTCTGATTCATGTGGGTTTTTACCTGTCCGTGAAAAAAGAAAATATCCCCCGCTTATCCACAGACCTCTGTGGATAAATACTACATGTAGGGGTTATATGATAAGGATAACGCAAGATGGTGAGTATTCTAGTAAGGATTCTTTTCAGTACAAGAGTTGATTTTGAGGTTAAATTGAGGTTGTCAAAGAGTAAAAAAGCGTAAGTCCTCGTACCGTAAGGCCTGGACGTCATGTCAATAATCTAGAAAAAAAAATGAAAATTTGATCGACTGCTGATTTCTTCAACGGGTGGTCAAAAATGCGCAACGGAGGGTTGCGCATTCGTTAGAAAAAGAGTGGCTAACCTTAGTCTTTTTTTGCGGTGGTATGGAGCATATAGTTCACGTCCACGCCCGGTGCCAGTTTGAACTTGTCGGTCAGGGGATTGTAATGCAGGCCGGTGATGTGCTGCTCTTTCAGCCAGGTACCGTCGACCCAGCTCAGTAATTCGGCCGGTTTGATGAATTTTTTCACGTCGTGGGTACCTTTTGGCACCATCCGCAGCACGTATTCTGCGCCGACTACCGCCATCAGCCACGCCTTGCCGTTGCGGTTGATGGTGGAGAAGAACACCTGGCCGCCCGGTTTCACCAGCGCCGCACAGGCTTTTACCACCGATTGCGGATCCGGAACGTGCTCCAGCATCTCCATGCAGGTGACAACGTCATACTGATGGGCGTGGTCCGCCGCATGCGCTTCGACCGTCTCCTGCACGTACTCCACCTGAATGCCGCTCTCCAGCGCATGCAGTCGCGCCACCTGCAGCGGCTCGAAGCCCATATCCAGCCCGGTTACCGTGGCGCCTTCGCGCGCCATGCTCTCGGCCAGGATCCCGCCACCGCAGCCCACATCGAGCACCTTTTTACCAAACAGGCCGCCGGAACGCTCTGCGATATAGCCCAGGCGCAGGGGGTTAATGCGGTGCAGAGGTTTGAACTCACCTTCAAGATCCCACCAGCGCGAGGCGACGGCTTCGAATTTGGCGATCTCTTCATGGTCAACGTTGGGAGCCACCGGGGATTTTTCCGCATTCATGGACGCTTTTACTCCGTAATTTAAAGACGAGGAAGTATATC
The DNA here is from genome assembly GCA_002360945.1 of Leclercia adecarboxylata. Classification (GTDB taxonomy): domain Bacteria; phylum Pseudomonadota; class Gammaproteobacteria; order Enterobacterales; family Enterobacteriaceae; genus Enterobacter; species Enterobacter adecarboxylatus_B. The sequence goes on from DERO01000011.1 coordinate 33,391, forward strand.
AGGATAACAAAGCAAATTAGTTTAAACCTAAGCGGGTGTGTTATAATTTCCGACCTTTGAACCCGGGATACAGTAGAGGGATAGCGGTTAGATGAGCGACCTTGCGAGAGAAATTACACCGGTTAACATCGAGGAAGAGCTGAAGAGCTCCTATCTGGATTATGCGATGTCGGTCATTGTTGGCCGTGCGCTGCCGGATGTCCGCGATGGACTTAAGCCGGTACACCGTCGCGTACTATACGCCATGAACGTATTGGGCAATGACTGGAATAAAGCCTACAAAAAATCTGCCCGTGTCGTTGGTGACGTAATCGGTAAATATCACCCGCATGGTGATACAGCAGTTTATGACACCATCGTCCGTATGGCGCAGCCATTCTCATTGCGTTACATGCTGGTTGATGGTCAGGGTAACTTCGGTTCAGTCGACGGCGACTCCGCCGCAGCGATGCGTTATACGGAAATCCGTATGTCGAAGATCGCCCACGAACTGATGGCCGATCTGGAAAAAGAGACCGTTGATTTCGTCGATAACTACGACGGCACCGAGCGCATTCCGGATGTGATGCCAACCAAGATCCCTAACCTGCTGGTAAACGGTGCATCCGGTATCGCCGTAGGTATGGCGACCAACATTCCGCCGCACAACATCACGGAAGTGATCAACGGCTGCCTGGCCTATATCGATGATGAAGAGATCAGCATTGAAGGGCTGATGGAACACATCCCGGGTCCGGACTTCCCCACCGCCGCCATCATTAATGGCCGTCGCGGTATTGAAGAAGCCTACCGTACCGGCCGCGGCAAGATCTATATTCGTGCCCGCGCTGAAGTGGAAGCCGACGCCAAAACCGGCCGTGAGACCATCATCGTCCACGAAATTCCGTATCAGGTGAACAAAGCGCGCCTGATCGAGAAGATTGCCGAGCTGGTTAAAGAGAAGCGTATTGAAGGGATCAGCGCGCTGCGTGATGAGTCTGATAAAGACGGCATGCGCGTCGTGATTGAGATCAAACGTGACGCGGTAGGGGAAGTGGTTCTTAACAACCTCTACTCCCTGACGCAGCTTCAGGTCTCCTTCGGCATCAACATGGTTGCGCTGCACCATGGTCAGCCGAAGATCATGAACCTGAAAGACATTCTGAGCGCGTTCGTCCGTCACCGCCGTGAAGTGGTGACCCGTCGTACCATTTTCGAACTGCGTAAAGCCCGCGATCGCGCGCACATCCTTGAAGCTCTGGCGGTTGCGCTGGCGAACATCGATCCGATCATCGAGCTGATTCGTCGTGCACCAACTCCTGCTGAAGCGAAAGCGGCGTTAGTGGCTCAGCCATGGGCGCTGGGCAATGTCTCTGCGATGCTGGAGCGTGCGGGCGATGATGCTGCGCGTCCGGAGTGGCTGGAGCCCGAGTTCGGCGTGCGTGATGGTCAGTATTACCTGACCGAGCAGCAGGCCCAGGCGATTCTGGATCTGCGTCTGCAGAAACTGACCGGCCTTGAGCACGAAAAACTGCTCGACGAGTACAAAGAGCTGCTGGAACAGATTGCCGAGCTGCTGCATATCCTCGGCAGCGCCGATCGTCTGATGGAAGTGATCCGCGAAGAGCTGGAACTGGTTCGCGATCAGTTCGGTGACGAGCGTCGCACCGAAATCACGGCGAACACCGCTGATATTAACATCGAAGACCTGATCAACCAGGAAGACGTTGTTGTGACCCTGTCTCACCAGGGCTACGTGAAGTACCAGCCGTTAACCGACTACGAAGCACAGCGTCGTGGCGGCAAAGGCAAGTCAGCGGCACGTATTAAAGAAGAAGACTTTATTGACCGCCTGCTGGTGGCCAACACCCACGACACCATCCTCTGCTTCTCCAGCCGGGGCCGTCTGTACTGGATGAAGGTGTATCAGCTGCCGGAAGCGAGCCGTGGCGCGCGTGGACGTCCAATCGTCAACCTGCTGCCGCTGGAGCAGAACGAGCGTATTACCGCTATCCTGCCGGTTCGCGAGTACGCAGAAGGTGTGAACGTCTTTATGGCGACCGCCAGCGGTACGGTGAAGAAGACCGCTCTGACCGAGTTCAGCCGTCCACGTTCTGCCGGCATTATCGCCGTCAACCTGAACGAAGGCGACGAACTGATTGGTGTGGATCTGACCTCCGGTTCCGACGAAGTGATGCTGTTCTCTGCTGCCGGTAAAGTGGTGCGCTTCAAAGAGAGCGCAGTGCGCGCCATGGGTCGTACCGCGACCGGCGTTCGCGGCATCAAACTGGCGGGCGAAGATAGCGTGGTCTCCCTGATTGTTCCGCGCGGCGAGGGAGCGATCCTGACCGTTACGCAGAACGGCTACGGTAAACGTACCGCCCAGGACGAGTATCCAACCAAGTCCCGCGGCACTCAGGGCGTTATCTCGATCAAAGTGACCGAGCGCAACGGCTCCGTTGTTGGCGCGGTCCAGGTTGATGATACCGACCAGATCATGATGATCACTGATGCCGGTACGCTGGTGCGTACCCGCGTGTCGGAGATCAGCGTGGTGGGCCGTAACACCCAGGGCGTGATCCTCATCCGTACCGCGGAAGATGAAAACGTGGTGGGTCTGCAGCGCGTCGCTGAGCCGGTAGATGACGAAGAACTCGACTCCATCGACGGCAGCGTCGCAGAAGGTGACGATGAGATCGCACCTGAAGCGGACACCGACGACGATGCAGCGGACGACGCTGAAGAGTAATGTCTCCTGACGATAAAGGGCCGGTCTCCGGCCCTTTTCTTTTGCTGGTACACGCAATTGCAGACAACCGAACATTGCGACCGCGTGCGTTTACCGCTACCTTAAGCCATTCCTTTTGACCCTGATGGCGGAGCCTCGCCCCCTTGAAATACCTCGTCTCCTTTCGAACCACGCTGAAAGTCTCTCGCTATCTGTTTCGGGCGCTGGCGCTCCTGATCTGGGTGCTGATCGCACTGTTTTCGGTGTTTTACATCGTCAATGCGCTGCACCAGAAGGAGTCGGAGATCCGTCAGGAATTTAACCTCAGCTACGATCAGTCCCAACGCTACATTCAGCGCACCGCCGACGTCATGAAAGAGCTCAAGTATATTGCGGAGAACCGTCTGACAGCAGAAAACGGCGTGCTGGCTAACCGCGGGCGCGACAGTAAAACCGAGGTCCCCAACTTTGAGCCGCTGTTCCCCGATTCTGACTGCTCGACGATGGGTCCGGCATGGCGGGGGTCGCTGGAGTCGCTGGCCTGGTTTATGCGCTACTGGCGCGATAACTTCTCGGCAGCCTACGATCTGAACCGGGTCTTTCTGATTGGTAGCGAAAACCTCTGTATGGCCAATTTTGGCCTGCGCGACGTGCCGGTGGATCGTGACAATGCCATGAAAAGCCTGCATGAGCGGATCATGAAATACCGCAATGCGCCGCAGGATGAGCGCGGCAATAATCTGTTCTGGATCGGCCAGGGCCCGCGTCCCGGGGTAGGGTACTTCTACGCCATGACGCCGGTCTATCTGGCTAACCGTCTGCAGGCGATGCTTGGCACCGAACAGACTATCCGCATGGAGAACTTTTTCACCCCCGGTAATCTGCCGATGGGCGTGACCATTCTCGATGAAAATGGCCATTCGCTTATCTCGCTGGTGGGGCCGGAAACCCGTCTCAAGGTCGACCCTCGCTGGATGCAGGAGCGGTCATGGTTTGGTTATACCTCCGGTTTCCGCGAGCTGGTGCTGAAAAAGAGCCTGCCGCCATCGTCCCTGAGCATCGTCTATTCCGTGCCGGTGGATATGGTGCTGGAGCGTATCCGCATGTTGATCCTCAACTCGGTGCTGCTCAACGTGCTGGTGGGGATTGCGCTCTTTACCCTCGCGCGGATGTACGAGCGCAAAATCTTTATCCCGGCGGAGATCGACGCCCAGCGCCTCGAAGAGCATGAGCAGTTCAACCGCAAGATTGTCGCCTCTGCGCCGGTGGGGATCTGTATTCTGCGCACCCTGGACGGTACCAACATCCTCAGTAACGAGCTGGCACATAATTACCTGAACATGTTGACTCACGAGGACCGCCAGCGGCTGACGCAGATCATCTGCGGGCAGCAGGTCAACTTCGTCGACGTGCTGACCAGCAACAACACCAATCTGCAGATCAGCTTTGTGCACTCGCGCTATCGCAATGAGAACGTCGCCATCTGCGTGCTGGTGGATGTCTCCGCGCGCGTCAAAATGGAAGAGTCACTGCAGGATATGGCCCAGTCGGCTGAACAGGCCAGCCAGTCGAAATCGATGTTCCTCGCCACCGTCAGCCACGAGCTGCGCACTCCGCTGTACGGGATTATCGGTAACCTCGATCTGCTCCAGACCAAAGAGTTGCCCCGTGGCGTTGACCGCCTGGTGACGGCGATGAACAACTCCTCCAGCCTGCTGTTGAAAATCATCAGCGATATTCTCGACTTCTCCAAAATTGAGTCCGAGCAGCTGAAAATTGAACCGCGCGAATTCTCCCCGCGCGAGGTAATGAACCATATCAGCGCCAACTACCTGCCGCTGGTGGTGCGTAAGCAACTGGGGCTGTACTGCTTTATTGAGCCGGACGTGCCGGTCTCGCTGCAGGGCGATCCGATGCGCCTGCAGCAGGTGATCTCCAACCTGCTCAGCAACGCCATTAAGTTTACCGACATGGGCTGCATCGTGATGCATGTCGCCAAAGCAGGGGACTACCTGAGCATTCGCGTGCGCGACACCGGGGTGGGTATTCCGGCCAAAGAGGTGGTCAAACTCTTCGATCCGTTCTTCCAGGTAGGGACGGGGGTTCAGCGTAACTTCCAGGGGACCGGACTGGGGCTGGCGATTTGTGAAAAACTGATCAGCATGATGGACGGCGACATTTCGGTGGATACCGAGCCGGGTATGGGCAGCCAGTTCACCATCCGTATTCCGCTCTATGCCGCGCAGTCTCCGGCCAACGGGCTGGTAGAGGGATTGAGCGATAAACGCTGCTGGCTGGCGGTCAATAATGCCTCGCTGCATGCCTACCTGGAGTCCCTGCTGACGCCGCACGGCATTCGCGTGGCGCGCTACGTGGGGCAAACGCCGGACGCGGAAGACATCCTCATCACCGATGATGAGCTGACGCAGCCGTGGCAGGGCAAAGCGGCGGTGATCTTCTGTCGTCGCCATATCGGCATCGCCCAGGAGCGCGCCCATGGCGAGTGGGTGAACAGCGTGGCCGCGCCGCACGAGCTGATTGCTCTGCTGGCGCGGATCTACCGTATCGAGTTGGACGCAGGCGATGGCTCGACGTCATTGCCGTCACCGGAATCGGCACAGTCGCTGAATGAAGACATGATGATTCTGGTGGTGGATGACCATCCGATTAACCGCCGTCTGCTGGCCGACCAGCTAGGATCGCTGGGCTATCAGTGCAAGACCGCAAATGATGGCGTGGACGCGCTAAACGTGCTGAGTAAAAACCACATCGATATCGTCCTGAGCGACGTGAACATGCCGAACATGGACGGCTATCGCCTGACCCAGCGTATTCGCCAGCTGGGCCTGACGCTGCCGGTGGTGGGCGTCACCGCCAACGCGCTGGCAGAAGAGAAGCAGCGTTGTCTGGAGTCGGGGATGGACAGCTGTCTCTCCAAGCCGGTCACGCTGGACGTGCTGAAGCAGACGCTGTCGGTGTACGCGGATCGGGTGAGGAAGACGAGAGGATAAGAGTGCGGCCTGCCGCCCTCACCCCAACCCTCTCCCGCTGTACGGTCCGGGGACATCA
>DERO01000014.1 GCA_002360945.1 Leclercia adecarboxylata
CCCGTATAATACGTTTTCCTCATTCAGAGTCAAGCAATTATTTTCGCTTTTCTCTGTCGACATTCATCTCTGAAGCCTGCTGTCACGGCGGTTTGTAATCCGTTGTTCCGTGTCAGTGGAGGCGCATTATAGGGAGTTCTTCGGCAGTGACAAGAGCTAATTTAAAAAAATCTTTCAACCGCCTTTTTTTTGCTCAAAAACGTGCTACAGCGCTAGTTTTTCGAGCGTTTCGAAGCCGTAACGCTGCAAAACGGGTAAAAGTTGCTCAGTCTCAGCGGTCAATGCCATGCAATAAGCAATATTCGCATCGACAGATTTCGCATCTGGCGCTTCATGTTCAAGCAGCCATGCGGTGCGACGAGCAATAGCCGCGCCCGAATCCACCAGGCGGGTGCCTTCCGGCAGTACGGCAAGCAACTCCTCCTGCAATAAAGGGAAATGCGTGCAGCCCAGCACAACCGTGTCTGGCGGCTCCGCCATACGCAGCCAGGGACGCAGAATACGACGCAGCTCTTCCAGCGACACCGGCTGACCGTGCAGCTTCGCTTCCGCCATCTCCACCAGCTCGGCAGAACCTAACATCGCGATCTGACATTCATTGGCAAAGCGCTCGATCAGTTCGCGGGTATAAGGACGCTTCACCGTTCCGCGGGTTGCCAGCAGCCCCACCACGCCATTTGCCGTCAGGCGCGCCGCAGGTTTAATCGCCGGCACTACGCCGACAACCGGGAACGGGAATTTTTCGCGTAAGGCGGGAAGGGAAACCGTACTCGCCGTATTACAGGCGATTACCGCCAGTGCAAGAGGATAATGCTGTTGCACGGCGGTAACGATTTCAACGACGCGTTCGACAATAAACTCTTCGCTCTTTTCCCCATACGGAAAAGCCACGTTATCGAATGCATAGATGTAATGAAGATCCGGCAGGAGATGCCGAATCTCATCATAGACTGAAAGCCCACCGACACCGGAGTCAAACACCAGTACGGTGGGACGCGCGTCAGAAGGTGTAGCTGCCAGACAAGGTGTATTCCCGTCCTGCAGTTTCGTAGCCATAAACTGTCTCGTAGTCTTTATCGAACAGGTTGGCGATTTTACCACGAACTGTAAGGTGAGAGGTGACAGGATATGAAACGGCGAGATCCCACAGGCTGACCCCACCCATTTTCACTCGCTCTGAAGTGAAGGTATTAGGATCATACGCCACGTCATAACGGGTGCCCAGATAGCGGTAGGCCAGATTCCAGTCGAGATCCCACACCTGCGTATCCAGCTGGTACTTCACCTGCTGCTTCGAACGGCGGGCAAGCACCTCGTTGGTTTTGGCATTACGCGGATCAACATAGTCATAAGAAATCTGATGCCCTACCGGACCCGTATCGAACTGCGCCGTGGCTTCGATACCTTTAATGCGCGCTTTATCCACGTTGTAGTAGCGGAACGTGCGCGGGTCGCTGCTGATCAGGTTGTCGATATCGTTGCGATAACCGGATACGCGCCAGGTCACCGGGCCGGTCAGCCCCTCGAAGCCACCTTCCCACTGCTTGCTCTCTTCTGGCTTCAGGTCCGGGTTGCCATAGCTCGCGCTGTGGATCTGGCTCATGGTCGGCGCTTTATAGGCCGTGCCGTAGGAACCGATGATCCGGTAACCGTCGATAAACTCCCATCCGGCGCTGGTCTGCCAGGTGTTATGGTTACCGAAGTTAGAGTTATCATCGTTACGCGCTGCGGCTTCCAGGGTGACGCTATCGAACTGCTGCATGGCAGACAGGAATACGCCGGTGTTGCGCTGGTCGTAGCCTTTATCCAGGTAACCCGTTCCCGCCTGGGTTTTTTGCTTCTGCCAGTCCAGACCCGCGCCGATATTGCCATGGCCCACCGTGACCGTGTTCATCCACTGGGCGGTATACTGCTTGACGTCATCCGTGGTGGCGGAGGAAGCATAGCGGCCTTTGCTCGGATCGTAGTTCTGGTCTTTGCTGCGACCGTAACCAGCCACCAGCTGTGTCTGATAGATCCCCTGGTTATAGCGCAGGCCGGTGTCCCAGTTCTGGCTGTAAAGCTGACGAGTATCCGGCAGGCCATCGACCATAAAGCTATCGTCATAATGCTCATAGCCGTCATACGCGGTGCGGTTGTCATAGCCGAGACCACGCACGAAACCGCTCAGGTTGTCGGTGATCTGCTGCTCAACCGAGCCAAACAGCGACTTACTCATAAAACCATCGCGATCGGGCTGACGTGGCGCATCTGCCGCATCGATATCAAAACCACGGGTGTAGGTATAGTTACCGCCCAGAGTGATTTTGGTTTTATCCAGCACCTGCTGGAAGGCACCATCGTAGGACTGATAGCCTTTCGAGCCGACGCTGGCGGTGATTTCCGCCCCTGGCTTGTCCCGACCCGTAATGATGTTAATCACGCCGCCAATCGCATCCGAACCGTACAGGGCCGAGCGCGGGCCACGAATGTATTCGACACGCTGAATGAGCGAAACGGGGATTTGGCTGAGGTCCGGGGAGTTACTGATCCCGGCGTTATTCAGTGGAATGCCATCGATCAGCACCAGCACATGACGGGATTCCGTCCCGCGAATAAAGGTAGAGGAGTTGGCGCCCATGCCGCCGCTTTGGGCGATATCCACACCCGGTAAGCGTGACATGACTTCAACGACGCTTTTTGCCTGCCAGCGTTCAATATCTTCCCGGGTAACAACGGAGCTGGGGGCCAGAACGGTATTGGCAGGTTGTGCAACACGGTTTGCCGTTACGACCAACGCGTCCGCGCTATCCTGCGCCCAGCCCGAAAATGCCGTGACGGAAAGCGCCGTCAACAGCGATACTTTTTTAATCATTGTAAAAGCATCCACAATATAAGAAGGATGCCGCAGGCCTCACCCATAGCACGCGATGATGAAACCAAATGCGACGTGATCCCGGCAGGTCTTCGGGCTAGGTGGCTTTATAAGGATGAAGACTTCCCATTTTCACAGTGTCTACAGCTCTCATCCCGCCAGTCTTTACCGCTGCGCGTCAGCTCCAGATTTGCACTGGATTCCCTTTTCACTCAAAAGAGACCGGAAACATAATGCTACATTTAGACACGTATAGATGTCCAGACTGCCGTTAACCATTAAGGCTGGACATCCCCTGCACAATCCCTACAATCCCCGCGTAATTCATCATCAATCAGGAAGCATCATGACCCCCGAACACCTCCCGACAGAACAGTACGACGCGCAACTGGCAGAGAAAGTCGTCCGTCTGCAAAGTATGATGACGCCTTTTGCTGCGCCTGCGCCTGAGGTGTTCCGCTCCCCGGTCAGCCACTACCGTATGCGTGCCGAATTCCGCATCTGGCACGACGGCGACGACCTGTACCACATCATTTTCGATCAGCAGACCAAAAGCCGGATCCGTGTGGACAGTTTCCCGGCGGCCAGCGAGCTGATTAACCAGTTGATGACCCTGATGATGGATGGCGTGCGCGATAATCCGCTGCTGCGCCATAAGCTGTTCCAGATTGACTACCTGACCACCCAAAGCAATCAGGCCATCGTCTCCCTGCTGTACCATAAAGCGCTGAATGACGAGTGGCGCCAGGCGGCAGAAGCCCTGCGTGATGCGCTGCGCGCGCAGAACATCAACGTGCATCTGATTGGCCGTGCGACAAAAACCAAAATCGCGCTGGATCAGGATTTCATCGACGAGCGCCTGCCGGTGGCGGGCAAAGAGATGATTTATCGCCAGGTTGAGAACAGCTTTACCCAGCCGAATGCGGCGATGAACGTGCAAATGCTGGAGTGGGCGCTGCATGCCACCGAAGGGTCAACCGGCGATCTGCTGGAGCTCTACTGCGGTAACGGCAACTTCTCGCTGGCGCTGGCGCGTAACTTCGAGCGCGTACTGGCCACCGAAATCGCCAAGCCATCGGTTGCCGCGGCGCAATACAACATCGCGGCGAACCGCATCGATAACGTGCAGATCATTCGTATGTCGGCGGAAGAGTTTACTCAGGCGATGAATGGCGTGCGGGAATTTAACCGTCTGCAGGGAATTGATCTGAAGAGCTACCAGTGTGAGACGATTTTCGTCGATCCACCGCGCAGCGGTCTGGACAGCGAAACCGAGAAGATGGTGCAGGCGTACCCGCGTATTCTGTATATCTCCTGTAACCCGGAAACCTTGTGCAAGAACCTGGAAACATTAAGCCAGACGCACAAGGTTGAACGTCTGGCGTTATTCGATCAGTTCCCGTATACGCACCATATGGAGTGCGGCGTGTTACTGACGGCCCGGTAAATCGTATTGCCGGGTGACGCTGCGCTTACCCGGCCTACAAAACCGTTACTCTGGCAGCTGCTGCTTACGATTACGCATTTTAAAGCCAATCCAGAAGACCAGCGCTACCGACAGCACCGCAGGCAGGAAGTTAGAGCCAATGTCCGGGTACTCTGCACGCACCACGGTGCTATACAGCAGGACGCCCAGCACAAAGAACGCCGCCGACAATGCCGGTAACCCCACCGGCATGGTGCGATTCTGATAACGCTGATGCAGACAGTACACCGTCAGCACCAGAGAGATCATCGGGAAAACCGAAAACGGTACAATAGAGCTAAAAATCGCTGCAAAGGTCCCGTTAATGGATAAGCCAGCGATCAATGCCAGCAACAATGTTCCTTTATCCTGTCCTGTCTGTTTCATTACTCACCTTTCACTCATCGGATTGATGCGCCAGTTTTTCTTGTTCACGGCGATACCAGTAATACGCACCTTTAGAGATCATCCGCAGTTGCAATACCAGTCGCTCTTCGAGTTGCTTGCGTTGTTCAACGCTCACATCCAGTGCTTCGGCGCCCGCACTGAAGACTATTGTCACCATCGCCTCGGCCTGCGCTTCAGTGAAGGCGCGCGGCATATGGTTTTCGAGTTCAAGATAGTCGGCAAGTTCCGCAATAAAATGCTGAATCTCACGCGCCACGGCGGCACGAAACGCGGCCGAGGTCCCCGAGCGTTCCCGCAGCAGTAAACGAAACGCGTTAGGGTTATTGCCGATAAACTCCATAAAGGTAGAAACGGAGGTGCGGATCACGCTGCCCCCTTTGGCGATACGCTGACGCGCCTGGCGCATCAGCTGGCGGAGCATCAGCCCGCTCTCATCCACCATGGTCAGACCCAGTTCATCTACGTCACGGAAATGACGGTAGAACGAGGTAGGCGCAATCCCGGCTTCGCGTGCGACTTCGCGCAGGCTCAGACTGGCAAAACTTCGCTCGGCACTCAGCTGACTGAATGCGGCTTCTACCAGCGAACGCCGGGTTTTCTCTTTTTGTTGTGCTCTTACGCCCATCACGATAGTTGAATCCTTCCAAAGGCCCGCTGGCACTATACCAGAGAATAAAATTAATCTGTTTACCTGGCTTACAGAATGAAGGTTTCCCTGTTGTTTGTGCTCCACCACGCGAAAAGAGCACAACGATAATTGGGTTATCCCGCCAATGATGTTACTATTCTGTTGCTTTTATGTATAAGAACAGGTAAGCCTTACCATGTCACATTCCTACGATTACGACGCAATAGTTATTGGTTCCGGCCCCGGCGGCGAAGGCGCTGCTATGGGACTGGTTAAGCAAGGAGCCAGAGTAGCGGTCATTGAGCGTTACCATAACGTGGGCGGCGGCTGTACCCACTGGGGCACCATCCCTTCCAAAGCCCTCCGCCACGCCGTCAGCCGCATTATTGAATTCAACCAGAACCCTCTTTACAGCGATCACTCCCGCCTTCTCCGCTCATCTTTTGCCGATATCCTGAATCATGCGGATACCGTGATTAATCAGCAAACGCGGATGCGCCAGGGTTTTTATGAGCGCAACCACTGCGAAATTCTGCAGGGCAGCGCACATTTCGTGGATGAGCATACGCTGGCGCTGGAGTGTCATGACGGTTCCGTCGAGACCATCACCGCCGAAAAATTTGTGATCGCCTGCGGCTCGCGCCCGTACCGTCCGGCCGATGTGGATTTCTCCCACCCGCGCGTTTACGACAGCGACTCCATTCTGAGCCTGCACCATGAGCCGCGCCACGTGCTGATCTACGGTGCCGGGGTGATCGGCTGTGAATATGCCTCCATCTTCCGCGGCATGAACGTCAAAGTTGACCTGATCAACACCCGCGACCGCCTGCTGGCGTTCCTCGATCAGGAGATGTCCGACTCGCTCTCCTATCACTTCTGGAACAGCGGCGTGGTGATTCGTCATAACGAAGAGTACGAGAAGATCGAACCCTGCGATGACGGCGTGATCATGCACCTGAAGTCCGGCAAAAAGCTGAAAGCCGACTGCCTGCTGTACGCTAACGGCCGTACCGGTAACACCGATTCGCTGGCGCTGGAAAACATCGGCCTGACCACCGACAGTCGTGGACAGCTCAAGGTCAACAGCATGTACCAGACCGCCCTGCCGCATATCTATGCCGTGGGTGACGTGATTGGTTATCCAAGCCTGGCGTCAGCGGCGTACGATCAGGGGCGCATTGCCGCTCAGGCGCTGGTGAAAGGTGAAGCGACGGCGCATCTGATTGAAGATATCCCGACCGGCATTTACACCATTCCGGAAATCAGTTCTGTCGGCAAAACCGAACAGCAGCTGACGGCCATGAAGGTGCCTTACGAGGTGGGTCGTGCCCAGTTTAAACATCTGGCGCGGGCGCAAATCGTCGGGATGAGCGTGGGTACGCTGAAGATCCTGTTCCATCGCGAGACGAAAGAGATCCTCGGCATTCACTGCTTCGGTGAGCGCGCGGCGGAAATCATTCACATCGGCCAGGCGATCATGGAGCAAAAAGGTGGCGGTAACACCATCGAATACTTTGTTAATACCACCTTTAACTACCCGACCATGGCAGAAGCCTATCGGGTAGCGGCGCTGAACGGCTTAAACCGCCTGTTTTAACGCACTGTCGAAACGGCCATCCATCGAACTGCGGATGGCCTCTGCCAGCTGCTCATAGCGGCTGCGCAGCGGCGACCCCGGACGATAGACCAGACCAATGGTACGACGCGGCTCCGGCTTGATGCACGGCAGATAGACGACGCCATCGCGGCGACGCTCTGGCGGGACTGACAGCGCGGGCAGCAGCGTAATACCACTTCCTGCCGCCACCATGTTGCGCAGCGTTTCCAGGCTGGTGGCACGGAAGTGGGTATCTTCATCGGCACCCGCTTCAAAGCAGAAGCCCATCGCCTGATCGCGCAGGCAGTGACCATCTTCCAGCATCAGCAGCTTTTCACCGGCCAGATCGGCCATCGGCACGCGATCGCGGTTCGCCCAAGGGTGATCCTCATAGATCGCCAGCATCATCGGCTCGTCAAACAGCGGCACTTCGATAAAGGCTTCACTCTCTTTGACCAGCGCCAGAATGGCACAGTCGAGCTTGCCGCTATCTAACTGCGCCAGCAGCTGATGGGTTTGCGCTTCGTGCAGGTACATTTCGAGTTTCGGGAAGGTCTGATGCAGCATCGGAATGATCTGCGGCAGCAGGTACGGGCCAACGGTTGGGATCAGGCCGATATGCAGCGGGCCGGACATGGTCTCCCCCTGCTGGCTTGCCATTTCCTTGAGCACTTTGACCTCGCGCAGCACGGTGCGCGCCTGATCCACCAGCAGAAGACCTGCCTGGGTGAACAGCACTTTACGACTGGTGCGCTCCAGTAACATCACGCCCAGTTCGTCTTCCAGCTTGCGGATCTGACCGCTCAGCGTCGGCTGACTGACGTGGCAGGAGTCTGCCGCGCGGCGAAAATGGCGGTGTTCAGCTAATGCGACCAGGTATTCAAGATCACGAATATTCATTATTCATCCTCCGTCGCCACGATAGTTCATGGCGATAGATAGCATAGCAACGAACGATTATCCCTATCAAGCGTTCTGTTGAATAATGCATCACAGAGACGAGGCGGCACCGATTACCCTTGAAGTCCTGTCCCGTCTTACGAGTTTCTCTCAAAACTCGAACAACTAAAGCCAACGTGAACTTTTGCGGACCCCGTGGTCCGCCTTTTTTTTGCGTAAAAAAGCCGGGGTAAAAGCAAAATGGCAACCGAAGTTGCCATTTTTAGTGTTTGCTCCCTCTCCCGGTGGGAGAGGGCCGGGGTGAGGGCACCAGCCCGCACGAATCAAACCAGACGGTTTTTCGCATCCGCAATCGCCTGCGCTACCTGCTTCGGCGACACGCCGCCTTTCGCCGCACGCTTGTCCAGACAGGACTGCAGGGCCAGGATCGGATAGACATCATCACCAATCACGCTGCTGAATTTCTGCAGGTCGGTCAGCGGCAGATCTTCCAGCGGTTTACCCTGACGAATCGCTTCCACTACCGCTTCACCGACAATATGGTGCGCTTCACGGAACGGCACGCCTTTGGCAACCAGATAATCCGCCAGCTCGGTGGAGTTAGCGTAGCCCTGCTGGGCTGCTTCCTGGCAACGCGGGCGTTTCACCTGAATGCCGTCCAGCACCAGCGCCGCCATATGCAGACAGTCCAGCCAGGTGTCGAGCGCGTCGAACAGCCCTTCTTTGTCTTCCTGCATATCTTTGTTGTACGCCAGCGGCAGCCCTTTCAGGGTCATCATCATGCCGGTCAACGCGCCCTGCACACGACCACACTTGCCGCGGATCAGCTCCAGCGCATCGGGGTTTTTCTTCTGCGGCATCAGGGAGGAGCCGGAAGTCACACGGTCAGACAGCTCAACAAAACCGGCTTCGCCAGAGTTGAAGAAGATCAGATCTTCGGCAAAGCGCGACAGGTGCACCATACCGATAGAGGCATTGGAGAGCAGCTCCAGCACGTGGTCGCGATCGGACACGCTGTCCAGGCTGTTGCGGGTGGCGGAGGCAAAGCCCAGCCAGCCTGCCAGCTGTTCACGGTCGATTTCATAGGCGGTACCGGCCAGCGCGCCGCTGCCCAGCGGGCTGACGTCCAGACGCTTCAGGGTATCCTGCAGACGGCTCTCATCACGCGCCAGCATCTCAACGTAGGCCAGTGACCAGTGAGCGAAGGTGACAGGCTGCGCGCGCTGCAGGTGGGTATAACCCGGCATCACTGCGTCCTGATTGTTCTGCGCGGTTTCTACCAGCGCGCTCTGCAGTTGACGGTTCGCCGCCAGCAGCTCCACCACGGTATCTTTACACCACAGCTTCAGGTCGGTTGCCACCTGATCGTTACGGCTCCGGCCGGTGTGCAGCTTTTTACCCAGCTGGCCGACTTTGTCGATCAGCTTGCCTTCCACCCAGCTGTGAATATCTTCGGCATCGCTTGCGAGGATCTGCTGTGGGTCAAGACGCACCTCTTCCAGCAGGTTGTTCAGCGCCTCTTCCAGCTGCAGCTGTTCGTCAGCGGTCAGCACGCCCACGGTAACCAGCGCTTTGGACCAGGCCACAGAGCCGACAATATCCTGTTCGGCCAGGCGGTAGTCGAAGCGCAAAGAGTCGTTGAACTGTTTGAACCGTTGATCCGCTGCCTGTGTAAAACGCCCACCCCAAAGTGCCATAACATGCTTCCTTTATTCGTTAGTTCCGCCGGGTGGCGCTACGCTTACCCGGCCTACGGTCTTGTAGGCCCGGCAAGCAGAGCGCCGCCGGGCAGTAAATCTTAAGCCAGAATACGCGTACCGATCGGCGTGCCGTTGAACAGCGCCGGAAGTTGCTCCGCGTGACGCCATGAAGCGATATCCACCGGACGGCCCAGCGTGCGGGCGGCATCCAGCGCCGCATTCACTTTGACGATCATGCCGTCGGTAATAATGCCCTGCTCGATCAGCTGCTCGGCTTTCTCAGCCGTCATTTCCGCAATGCGCTGGCCTTTGCCGTCCAGAATGCCGCTCACGTCAGAGAGCAGGATCAGGTCTGCGCCCAGCGTCGCCGCCAGAGCGGTTGCCGCCTGATCCGCATTGACGTTCATCAGCAGCCCCTCTTCGGTGACGCCGATAGAGCTGACCACCGGCAGGAAACCGCCTTCCAGCAGCGTATTAATCAGCTTAGGTGAACCCGGCTGCGCCAGCCCTACGTGGCCAAGCTCTTCGTCGAGCTGGGTCACCTTCACGCTGTCACCATCGCCCAGATAGAGGCCCACGGAGGCAATGTGGTGCTTCTTCGCCCAGGACAACAGGGTTTTGTTAGCCGTGCCCGCCAGCGCGCCGGTAATAATGTCGATCTGATCGGCAGGCGTGACGCGCAGGCCGTTCTTCTTTTTCACCGGCAGGTTCAGGCCTTTCATTAACTCATCGACCACACAACCGCCGCCGTGAACAATCACCAGCGGGCGTTGATGGGATTCGCGATAGTTCACCAGCGCGGTAAACAGACGCTCCAGCGCCTCTTCGCTGTCCAGCAGGACACCACCAAGCTTGATAATTAATGGGTTCATCATCACACCTTAAATAAGAGACTGCGTTTCAGCATAGCCAAAACGAATATTTGCGCACTGAACTGCCTGGGCGGCAGCCCCTTTCAATAAGTTATCTTCTGCGGCCACGACAATCAGATGCTCGCCCTGCACGGCAAAGCCGATATCGCAGAACGGCAGGCCGACCACATTTTTCAGCGCCGGAACCCCTTTGTCATACAGACGCACCAGCGGCTTATCCGCATAGGCTGTCGTGAAGACCGCATTCACCTGTTCTTTGGTCACACCTGGCTTCAGGCGGCAGGTAATGGTTTCGAGGATCCCGCGTGGGAAGCTGCCCAGATGCGGCGTAAAGATGACATCCGCCCCCAGATGGGTAGTGATTTCCGGGTGATGACGGTGATTGAACACGCCATACGGTTGCAGGCTCACTTCGCAGAAGCTGTTAGAGATCGCCGCTTTGCGCCCTGCCCCGCTCACGCCGCTGGTGGCGTTGATCACCGGCCACTGGTTCAGATCCAGCAAGCCCGCGTCGATCAACGGCTTCAGGGAGAGCTGCGCCGCCGTCGGGTAGCAACCCGGCACGGCAATCAGGTTGGCTTCTTTCAGCGCATCTGCGCTCCACTCCGCCAGACCGTACACCGCTTTTTCAAGCAGATCCGGATGCTGATGGGTGAAGCCATAGTATTTTTCATAGAACGCGGCATCGTTCACGCGGAACGCACCGGAGAGATCGAACACCACGCAGCCGGCGGCCAGGAACTGCGGCGCCAGGTCGTGGCTGACTTCGTGAGCGGTGGCTAAAAATACTACGTCCACGCCGTCGGTAAACTCGTTGATATCCGACATTGGCTGCAACGGCAGATCGACAATCCCTTTAAGTTGCGGATGTAAATCGGAAATTAACTTTCCTGCATCATTGCTTTGCGCTGAGACAGTCAAAGCGGTTATGGTCATATGAGGATGGCGATTCACGTAGCTTACAAGCTCTGCGCCCGCATAACCGCTAGCGCCTACAATCAGCGTATTCAACATCGGGTTCCTTTATGCTCAACGTTAATGTATTTTTATTCACATTTATTGCATGAATATTGATACTATCACGACCTAAGGTGTGTCAACAATGAAAATGAATTTACCGCCATTTATCGAGATCTACCGCGCCCTGATTGCCACGCCGTCCATCAGCGCAACGGAAGAAGCGCTGGATCAGAGTAATGAGACTTTAATCAATCTGCTGGCGGGGTGGTTCAGCGATCTCGGGTTTAAGGTGGAGGTTCAACCGGTCCCGGGAACCCGTAATAAATTTAACCTGCTCGCCAGTACCGGCCAGGGTGCGGGCGGACTGCTGCTGGCGGGACATACCGATACCGTCCCCTTTGACGATGGCCGCTGGACGCGCGATCCCTTCACCCTGACCGAGCACGACAACAAGCTCTACGGGCTGGGCACCGCCGACATGAAAGGCTTCTTCGCCTTTATCCTCGACGCGCTGCGTGACGTCGATGTGAAAACGTTGAAAAAGCCGCTCTACATTCTGGCGACCGCCGACGAAGAGACCAGCATGGCGGGTGCACGCTACTTCTCTGAAAATACCTCGATTCGTCCGGATTGCGCCATCATCGGCGAGCCGACTTCCCTGCAGCCGATCCGCGCACATAAAGGCCATATCTCCACGGCGGTACGCGTGCTGGGCCAGTCCGGCCACTCCAGCGATCCGGCGCGCGGCGTGAACGCCATCGAGCTGATGCACGACGCTATTGGCCGCATCATGACCCTGCGTGATGACCTGAAAGAGCGTTATCACTACGACGCCTTCACCGTGCCGTATCCAACCCTGAATCTCGGCAGCCTGCACGGCGGCGATGCCTCCAACCGCATCTGCGCCTGCTGTGAGCTGCATATGGATATCCGCCCGCTGCCGGGCATGACGCTGAGCGATCTCGATGGCTTGCTGAATGAAGCCCTGGCCCCGGTGAGCGAGCGCTGGCCGGGCCGTCTGACGGTCTCTGAACTGCATCCGCCGATCCCGGGCTACGAATGCCCGCCGGATCACCAACTGGTCGAAGTGGTGGAAAAACTGCTCGGCGAGAAAACCGACGTGGTGAACTACTGCACCGAAGCGCCGTTTATTCAGACTCTGTGTCCGACGCTGGTCCTCGGCCCGGGCTCCATCAACCAGGCCCACCAGCCAGATGAGTACCTGGAAACCCGCTTTATTAAACCGACCCGTGAGTTAATTACTCAGGTTGTGCATCACTTCTGCTGGCATTAATAACTGCTCCCCTCTCTCACGAGAGGGGAAAAATCTCATGATCCTCGTCACATTCTCATAAGCATCTCTTATCTGACGCGAAGCCAATTAAATTTCGTAAATTGCCCGCATTTATTCGTATGCTGAACCGTTTTCGCAGCAATTGACGACGGGGGTTTTACGTGGCTTTATAAAGGGAGATGACAAAATAATGTCCGTTAGATGTCTGGCCGGGCATAAACAAAAATGATGGGGTGACTGGGTTTTTATGAACGAACAATATTCCGCGTTGCGTAGTAATGTCAGTATGCTCGGCAAGGTGCTGGGAGATACCATCAAGGATGCGTTGGGCGAGAACATTCTCGATCGCGTTGAAACAATCCGTAAGCTGTCTAAATCTTCCCGTGCCGGTAACGAAGCCAATCGTCAGGAGCTGCTCACCACGCTGCAGAACCTCTCCAACGACGAGCTGCTGCCCGTTGCCCGTGCCTTCAGCCAGTTCCTTAACCTGGCGAACACCGCCGAACAGTACCACAGCATTTCGCCGAATGGCGAAGGGGCCAGCAACCCGGAAGTGATTGCCCGCACGCTCAGAAAACTCAAGGACCAGCCCGACCTCAACGAAGCGACCATCAAAAAGGCCGTCGAGTCTCTGTCACTGGAGCTGGTGCTGACCGCCCACCCGACTGAGATCACCCGTCGCACCCTGATCCACAAAATGGGTGAAGTGAACAGCTGCCTTAAGCAGCTCGATAACAAAGAGATTGCCGACTACGAACGTAACCAGCTGATGCGCCGTCTGCGCCAGCTGATTGCCCAGTCCTGGCATACCGATGAAATCCGTAAGCACCGCCCAAGCCCGGTTGATGAAGCCAAGTGGGGCTTTGCGGTGGTGGAAAACAGCCTGTGGAAAGGGGTTCCTGACTACCTGCGCGAGCTGAATGAGCAGCTGGAAGAGAACCTCGGTTATCGC
Source organism: Leclercia adecarboxylata (assembly GCA_002360945.1). Classification (GTDB taxonomy): domain Bacteria; phylum Pseudomonadota; class Gammaproteobacteria; order Enterobacterales; family Enterobacteriaceae; genus Enterobacter; species Enterobacter adecarboxylatus_B. The sequence continues at coordinate 13,631 of DERO01000014.1, forward strand.
CTACCGGTGGATTTTGTACCCGTGCGTTTCACCTCCTGGATGGGTGGCGACCGCGACGGTAACCCGAACGTCACTGCCGAGATCACCCGTCACGTCCTGCTGCTGAGCCGCTGGAAAGCCACAGACCTGTTCCTGAAAGATATTCAGGTGCTGATTTCAGAGCTGTCGATGGTCGAAGCCACGCCAGAACTGCTTGAACTTGTGGGTGAAGCCGGCGCAACCGAACCTTACCGCTTCCTGCTCAAAAACCTGCGCAGCCAACTGCTGGCCACGCAGGCCTGGCTGGAAGCGCGCCTTAAGGGCCAGCGCCTGCCGAAACCGGCCGGTCTGCTGAGCCAGAACGAGCAGCTGTGGGAGCCGCTGTACGCCTGCTATCAGTCGCTGCAGGCCTGCGGGATGGGCATCATCGCCAACGGCGAGCTGCTCGATACCCTGCGCCGCGTGAAGTGCTTCGGCGTGCCGCTGGTGCGTATCGATGTGCGTCAGGAGAGCACCCGCCACACCGAGGCACTGGGCGAACTGACCCGCTATCTCGGCATTGGCGACTACGAAAGCTGGTCAGAAGCAGACAAACAGGCCTTCCTGATCCGCGAACTGAATTCCAAACGTCCTCTGCTGCCGCGGAGCTGGGCGCCAAGCGAAGAGACCCGCGAAGTGCTCGACACCTGCAAAGCGATCGTCGATGCGCCGAAAGGATCGGTGGCGGCCTATGTGATATCCATGGCGAAAACCCCATCCGACGTGCTGGCGGTTCACCTGCTGCTGAAAGAAGCGGGTATTACCTTCGCCCTGCCGGTTGCGCCGCTGTTTGAAACTCTCGACGACCTGAATAACGCCAACGACGTAATGACCCAGCTGCTGAACATCGACTGGTATCGCGGCTTTATCCAGGGCAAGCAGATGGTGATGATTGGCTATTCCGACTCCGCAAAAGATGCGGGCGTGATGGCCGCCTCCTGGGCGCAGTATCAGGCTCAGGATGCGCTGATCAAAACCTGTGAAAAAGCCGGGATTGAACTGACCCTGTTCCACGGTCGCGGCGGCTCGATTGGCCGTGGCGGTGCCCCTGCTCACGCGGCTCTGCTCTCACAACCGCCGGGCAGCCTGAAAGGCGGCCTGCGTGTGACCGAACAGGGCGAGATGATCCGCTTCAAGTACGGTCTGCCGGAAGTGACCATCAGCAGCCTGTCGCTGTACACCAGCGCGATCCTCGAAGCGAACCTGCTGCCGCCGCCGGAGCCGAAAGACGCCTGGCGTCATATCATGGACGAGCTGTCGGATATCTCCTGCGATATGTATCGCGGCTATGTGCGCGAAAACAAAGACTTTGTACCTTACTTCCGCTCGGCAACCCCGGAGCAGGAACTGGGCAAACTGCCGCTGGGTTCACGTCCAGCAAAACGTCGCCCGACCGGTGGTGTGGAGTCCCTGCGTGCTATCCCGTGGATCTTCGCCTGGACGCAGAACCGCCTGATGCTTCCGGCCTGGCTGGGTGCCGGCGCCGCGCTGCAGAAAGTGGTGGAAGACGGCAAGCAGAGCGAACTGGAAACGATGTGTCGCGACTGGCCGTTCTTCTCCACCCGCCTCGGCATGCTGGAGATGGTGTTCTCGAAAGCCGACCTGTGGCTGGCGGAATACTACGATCAGCGTCTGGTGAAACCGGAGCTGTGGGCGCTGGGCAGCGAGCTGCGCGAGCTGCTGGAAGACGACATCAAAGTGGTACTGGCTATCGCCAACGACTCCCATCTGATGGCCGATCTGCCGTGGATTGCCGAGTCCATCCAGCTGCGTAATATCTACACCGACCCGCTGAACGTGCTGCAGGCAGAGCTGCTGTACCGCTCGCGTAAAGCGGAAGAAGAGGGTCTGGAGCCGGATCCACGCGTGGAACAAGCGTTGATGGTCACCATCGCGGGCGTTGCGGCAGGGATGCGTAACACCGGTTAAGGTTTTATGCCCGGCGGCGCTGCGCTTGCACGGGCCTACGATAAGTAGGCTGGGTAAGCGTTAGCGCCACCCGGCACATTTCGGTAGTCTCACCATGCAACACGATATCACCGCCATCCTCACGGATCTGATCCACGGCGTGTCGCCTCTGCGTCAGGTGCGTTTTGCCCCTCCGGTCGATGCGATCCCCCAGGCTTCTCCTCGTCTGGTCATTGTGCCTGAGAGCCAAACCTGTGGCGCGGTGTTCTCTTCATCCGGGCATCTTCCTCTGCAACCCACAACCTGTCTCAGCATCAGCTTCGGCAAACAGCAACTGACTCTCCAGCTACAGCGTGACGCCACCGTTTTGCACCAGCAGCAGGTTGCCAGACGCGGGCCGAGAACGGGTGCCTTTCTGCTGCAAACGCTCGCCGAGTTGCAGATGCAGCCGGATGAGCAGGAGACGGCCAGGCTGGTGGTCTTAAGCCTGCTCAGCCACTGTCGCGATCTGCTGGGCAGCGATATCCACACCGCCTCCCGCAGCCGGGCGCTGTTTGAAGCCATTCGAACGTATATAGAAGAACACCACGCCTCAGCCCTGACCCGCGAGTCGGTGGCGCAAGCCTTTTACATTTCGCCGAACTACCTTTCACATCTTTTTCAAAAGACCGGCAGCGTGGGTTTTAATGAATACCTGACCCGCACCCGTCTCGAGCATGCCCGGCAGTTGCTCAAAGGCTACGATCTGAAAATCAAAGATATCGCCACGCACTGCGGCTTTACCGACAGCAACTACTTCTGCCGACTGTTTCGCAAGCACACCGAGCGCTCGCCTTCAGAATACCGCCGCCAGTATCACAGCCAGCTCACCGCCAAAAACTAGCATTGTGATCCCCCTCTCACTTCGCTAAGGACCTTACATTTGTCCAGTATTTGGCAAAATTGACCTCTATCTCCCCCCGTCCGGCCCGCCGTATCCTTAATTCAGACCTGAAGACTTAAGGAATAATAATGGAACTGTATCTGGATACCGCCAACATGGCGGACGTTGAACGCCTTGCCCGCATCTTTCCCATTGCCGGCGTGACCACCAATCCGAGCATTATTGCCGCCAACGGGGAATCCGTCTGGGATGTCCTCCCGCGCCTGCAGCAGATCCTTGGCCCGCAAGGCACCCTGTTTGCCCAGACCATGAGCCGTGATGCCGACGGAATGGTTGCCGAAGCCCGACGCCTGAGCAGCACTTTCCCCGGCATCGTGGTTAAAGTTCCGGTTACCGCAGAAGGCCTGGTCGCCATCAAGACCCTTAAAAAAGAGGGTATCACCACCCTCGGCACTGCGGTTTACAGTGCAGCCCAGGGGTTACTCGCCGCGCTGGCGGGGGCGAAGTACATCGCGCCGTACGTCAACCGCGTGGATGCTCAGGGCGGAGACGGGATCCGCACGGTGCAGGAGCTGCAAAGCCTGCTTGAGCTCCACGCGCCGGAGAGCATGGTGCTGGCCGCCAGCTTCAAAACCCCGCGTCAGGCGCTGGACTGCCTGCTCGCCGGATGTGAAGCCATCACCCTGCCCACCGATGTTGCGCTGCAAATGCTCAATACCCCCGCGGTAGAGTCGGCCATCGATAAGTTCGAGCAGGACTGGAAAAACGCGTTTGGTAACCTCAGCCTCTAAGGGAGACACAGTATGGACCGTATTATTCAATCACCTGGTAAATACATTCAGGGTGCCGATGTGCTGACCCGCCTCGGCGATTATCTCAAGCCGCTGGCGGCACGCTGGCTGGTAGTAGGCGATAAGTTTGTGCTGGGTTTTGCCGAAGAGACGCTGCGTAAGAGCTTCAAACAGGCGGAACTCTATGTCGAAATTGCGCCATTTGGCGGCGAATGTTCGCAGAATGAGATCGACCGTCTGCGTGAGCTGGCCATAGGGGCTGACTGCCAGGCGATCCTCGGCATCGGTGGCGGTAAGACGCTGGATACCGCCAAAGCGCTGGCGCACTTTATGGACGTCCCGGTCGCTATCGCCCCGACCATTGCCTCTACCGATGCACCCTGTAGCGCGCTTTCCGTTATCTATACCGACAGCGGCGAATTCGATCGCTATCTGATGCTGCCGCACAACCCAAACATGGTGATTGTGGATACCAAAGTGGTAGCAGGCGCGCCTGCACGCCTGCTGGCTGCCGGGATTGGCGACGCGCTGGCGACCTGGTTTGAAGCCCGGGCCTGCTCCCGCAGCGGCGCGACCACCATGGCGGGCGGCAAGTGCACTCAGCCCGCACTGGCGCTGGCCGAGCTGTGCTACAACACGCTGGTGGAAGAGGGTGAGAAAGCAATGCTGGCGGCGGAGCAGCACGTGGTGACCCCGGCCCTTGAGCGGGTGATTGAAGCCAACACCTATCTCAGCGGCGTGGGTTTTGAAAGCGGTGGACTGGCGGCGGCGCACGCCATTCACAACGGTCTGACCGCCATTCCGGATGCCCATCATTACTACCACGGCGAGAAAGTGGCCTTTGGCACCCTGACCCAGCTGGTGCTGGAGAATGCTCCGGTGGAAGAGATCGAAACCGTCGCGGCGTTATGCCACAGCGTCGGGCTGCCAATTACGCTGGCGCAGCTGGATATCACCAGCGATATCCACGCCAAAATGCGCTTAGTGGCAACCGCGTCGTGCGCGAAAGATGAAACCATCCATAACATGCCGGGCGGTGCGACGCCGGACCAGGTGTATGCCGCGCTGCTGGTCGCCGACCAGTACGGTCAGCGTTTTTTACAGGAATGGGAGTAGCCTTCATGCCCGGCGGCGCTGCGCTTGCACGGGCCTACAATCCGTAGGCCGGGTAAGGCGAAGCCGCCACCCGGCAAAAAAAAATCCCCGCCGAAGCGGGGATTTTCCTGTTTACAGCAGATCAAACCGGTCGAGGTTCATCACTTTCACCCACGCGGCGACAAAGTCCTTCACGAACTTCTCGTGGGCATCGCTGCTGGCGTAAACCTCCGCCAGGGCGCGCAGTACGGAGTTGGAACCAAACACCAGGTCCGCACGGCTCGCCAGATATTTCACGTCGCCACTCACGCGGTCGCGGCCTTCAAACAGCTCGCTGGATTCGTCGGTGGCTTTCCACTGCGTGCCCATATCCAGCAGATTGACGAAGAAGTCCGTGCTGAGTACGCCCACGCGGTCCGTAAAGACCCCGCTCTTACCGCCATCAAAGTTAGCGCCCAGCACGCGCAGCCCGCCCAGCAGTACCGTCATCTCTGGCGCGGTCAGCGTCAGCTGCTGCGCTTTATCAATCAGCAGCGACTCGGTGGTCGATACGTCGATCGCCGCCCGGTAGTTACGGAAACCATCGGCAACCGGCTGCAGCAGCGTAAACATCCCGATATCGGTCTGATCCTGACGGGCGTCAACCCGACCTGGCGTAAACGGCACGGTGATATTGAAGCCAGCGGCTTTGGCCGCCTGCTCTACGCCCACCACACCGGCCAGCACAATGATGTCCGCCAGCGACGCTTTATGCGCCGATTTATAGATGTCTTCCAGCACCGGCAGCACGCGTGCGGCCACGGCGTTAACATCCCAGCTGCGCTGCGGCGCGAGGGCCAGACGGGCACCGTTGGCCCCGCCACGCTTATCACCCCCGCGGAAGGTAGATGCCGACGCCCACGCCACCGACACCAGCTCGCTGACCGACAGCCCGGAAGCGGCGATATCTGCTTTCAGGCTCTGAATATCTTCTGCGGTCGGGTGGAAGAACGGCTGCGGCAGCGGATCCTGCCAAATCAGCTCTTCTTTCGGCACTTCCGGCCCGATATAACGCGCAATTGGCCCCATATCGCGGTGGGTCAGTTTGAACCACGCCCGGGCAAAGGCTTCGTTAAAGGCCTGCGGATCGTTGAGGAAACGACGGGAAATCTTGTCGAACTCCGGATCGAAACGCAGCGTCAGGTCGGTAACCAGCATGGTCGGTTTACGTTTTTTCGACGGGTCGAACGGGTCGGGCATAATTTCCGGCGCATTCGACGCTTCGAACTGGATCGCCCCTGCCGGGCTGCGGGTCTGTACCCAGTCGTATTTGTACAGGTTCTCAAAGAAGTAGTTGCTCCACTGGGTCGGCGTCTGGGACCAGATCACTTCCAGACCGGAGGTGATGGCATCAGCACCAAAACCGCTGCCGTGGGTGCTGGCCCAGCCCAGACCCTGGGCTTCAAGCGGGCCGCCTTCCGGATCGACTCCCACGTGGGTCGCTTCCCCGGCACCGTGAGTTTTCCCCAGCGTATGGCCCCCGGCGATCAGCGCGACGGTCTCTTCATCGTTCATCCCCATGTTGCCGAAGGTGGCGCGGATCGCCGCCGCCGCAGACAGCGGTTCACCGCTGGCGTTTGGCCCTTCCGGGTTGACGTAAATCAGCCCCATCTCGGTGGCACCGACGGCACTTTTCGCCAGACTTTCCGGATGGCGATGCTCAAGCCAGGCCTTCTCGTCACCCCAGTTAACGTCCAGATCCGGTTCCCAGACGTCTTCACGCCCGGCACCAAAGCCAAAGGTCCGGAAGCCGGAGTTTTCCAGCGCCACGTTACCGGCAAGAATAAACAGGTCGGCCCAGGAGATTTTCTGGCCATATTTCTGCTTGATCGGCCACAGCAGACGACGCGCCTTATCGAGGCTGACGTTATCCGGCCAGGAGTTGAGTGGAGAGAAACGCTGTTGACCCCGACCCGCGCCGCCGCGCCCGTCTACGGAGCGGTAGGTTCCCGCGCCGTGCCACGCCATACGGATGAACAGACCGGCGTAGCTGCCCCAGTCCGCAGGCCACCACGGCTGGGAATCGGTCAGCAGGGCTTTCAGATCGCCTTTCAGAGCGGAGTAATCCAGTTTGCTGAATTCTTTACGGTAGTTGAAGTCTTTGCCTAGCGGGTTGGAGCGTTCGGAATGCTGATTGAGAAGGTCGATACGAAGCTGTTTGGGCCACCAGTCCCGGCTGTTGGTGCCGGCACCTGCACTCTTGTCATAACTGCCCTGGTGGAAAGGGCACTTACCTGAATTCTGGTTCTCGTCGGACGTACTCATCGCTCTGCTCCCCTTATGGTTTTATCGTTAGGATATACACCACCGGGAACAAGAGATAATTGAAACCATCCACAGATTTGATAGTTAATACCGTTGATATCTGCCTGAAATATAAAAGCCCTCACATTACTGAGGGCTTTGCCGTTACAGACCCGGGCGAACCCCTAGCGTATGGCAGATCGCGTAGCTCATTTCGGCGCGGTTGAGGGTATAGAAATGGAAATCTTTCACCCCTTCGCGGCTTAAAATCTTCACCATGTCCATGGCGATACTGGCTCCCACCAGCTTGCGGGTCTCAGCGTCATCGTCCAGGCCTTCGTACATCTTCGCCATCCACTGCGGGATACGCACGTTGGTCATGTCGGCAAATTTCTTCGCCTGCTTAAAGTTTGAGACTGGCAGAATGCCCGGAATGATCTCGACGTCGATACCGGCGGAGACGCAGCGGTCGCGGAAGCGCAGATAGCTTTCGACATCAAAGAAGAACTGGGTGATGGCGCGGTTGGCACCGGCATCCACTTTGCGTTTCAGATTGAGCAGATCCGCCTGGGCGCTTTTCGCTTCCGGGTGCACTTCCGGGTAAGCCGCCACGGAGATGTCGAAGTCGCCTACCTCTTTCAGCAGCGTCACCAGATCGGTCGCGTACATGTCCGGCTTACCGCTGCCCGGCGGCAAGTCGCCACGCAGGGCCACGATATGGCGGATGCCGTTGTTCCAGTAATCCTGGGCGATGGTGCGCAGTTCGTCGCGGGTAGCGTCGATGCAGGTCAGATGCGGCGCGGCTTCCAGACCGGTACGATCCTTAATGCCTTTGATAATGCTGTGCGTGCGGTCGCGCTCGCCGGAGTTCGCACCGTAGGTCACCGAGACAAATTTCGGCTTCAGGCTGCTCAGGCGATCGATAGAGGCCCACAGGGTCTGCTCCATTTCACTGGTGCGCGGCGGGAAAAATTCAAAAGAGACGTTAATCTGGCCGTTTACTTCAGCCAGGCTCTGATTCAGGGCTTCCCGCTGGTTGGCGTGAAAAAAGCTCATACCTTACCTCATCAATCGCGTGTCATTGTTTGTTGTGTTCGAACTTCTATACGTTTAGACGTCCAGATGTAAAAATGACGGAAAAGCGGACTGGCGTCAACTGAAAATATCATCATTAACGGTGAGGATTGCTCAGGGAAGGTGAAAAAAGTTCAGGATGGTCGGGGTGAGTGCGCGCTGATGCCCTCACCCCGGCCCTCTCCCACTGTACGGTCCCGGGACATGGCAGACAGGTGTTCGGGGACAGGGTGAACACTTTTTAACATCCCTTACCCATGGTGATCGACTTTTTCTTCAGGTCGATCACCCCCACTTTCGTGCTGTACCACCACACTTCGTAATATCCGTCCTCCTGCGTCTCCTTCAGCCCGACCCGTTCATTCCTGAACGCCTTGCCTGCACTCAGACGTCTCCCTTTCCCGCCCC
>DERO01000024.1 GCA_002360945.1 Leclercia adecarboxylata
GTCCCCGGACCGTACACCCGCAGGGAGAGGGCGCAAACATAAAAAAAGGCAACTTACGTTGCCTTTTTACATTTACCTTGCCACCCGGCGTTTCGCACAATCAATCTTTATCGGCCGGGCTCAGGGTCACGGAAGAGAGATAGTTCAGCAGGGCGATATCGTTTTCCACGCCCAGTTTCATCATCGCCGATTTTTTCTGGCTACTGATGGTCTTGATGCTGCGGTTCAGCTTCTTGGCAATCTCGGTCACCAGGAAACCTTCTGCGAACAGACGCAACACTTCGCTCTCTTTCGGTGACAGACGCTTATCGCCGTAACCGCCAGCGCTGATTTTTTCCAGCAGGCGGGAGACGCTTTCCGGGGTAAATTTCTTCCCTTTCTGCAGCGCGGCCAGCGCTTTAGGCAGATCGGTTGGTGCGCCCTGTTTCAGGACGATCCCTTCGATATCGAGATCCAGAACGGCACTTAAAATGGCCGGGTTGTTGTTCATGGTCAGCACGATGATCGAAATGCTCGGGAAGTGACGCTTGATGTATTTGATCAGCGTAATCCCGTCACCGTATTTATCTCCAGGCATGGAAAGGTCGGTGATGAGCACGTGCGCATCAAGCTTTGGCAGGTTATTAATCAGTGCTGTGGAATCTTCAAATTCGCCGACTACATTCACCCACTCGATCTGTTCAAGTGATTTGCGAATACCGAACAGTACAATCGGATGGTCATCGGCAATAATTACGTTCATATTGTTCATGTATAGGGCTACCTTGCTACAGCAAGCTTTTGACATAGTCGTCAATGTCGCTGATGTATTTTTCTATGCTGGCGGCATCTTTCTCACGAATAAGATGTTCCAGCGTTTCACATAATTGCTTGCCTGGAACCAGATTAAGCATGGCAAACACCCCTTTGAGCCGGTGTGCTGTCTGAGCCAGCGCTGCGAAGTCGTTCGCGGCGGCTTCAGTATACAACCTCTTAACATCATCTGGTACTGTGTCTACGAAGAGAGAATAATAGCCGCTGGCCTGCAGTTCGGCATTTTCATTGCCGCCCAGTGGGGATTCCGGGATCGTTTCCTGCGCCAGTTGCTCCTCTATTAGTTGTAGTACAGCTTCCTGCATCGCATTGCTCATATTAAAGTTGACGCGCACCTGGCCGGGGCCAATTTTTCGCACGCCAGGCTCATCATCGCTTAAAAGCAAGCCTGAGGCAGTAAGATTAGACGGATTATCCGTTAAAAAGAGATCATATTCTTGACTTGCCAGCCTTTCGTCCGGGGAAATACAGGTCGCTCCCCAGTTTTCCAGCTGACGCACCACAATGCTGCGGATCTCATTCGACGTCACATCCACCATGATCACCACCTCATCCAGCAGGCCTTCATCGTCCTCGGTTTCCTGCGGGGTGGCCGGCATTTTGACGTGCAGTGAATAACGGGTACCCAGCGATTCACGGGCTTTAATATTCAGGTGACCGCCAAGCTTACGCGCCAGCTGATCGCAGAGCCAGAAGGTGAGGGCGTTGGCTTTGCCGTAATTGTCCCCCTGGGTGTCGTTCAGGAACGGGAAGTGCAGATTGTCGATTTCACTGGCCGTGACCCCTTCACCGGTATCGAGAATACGGAAGGTGAGACGATCCTCAGCCGATTCATCGCTGCTGACTTCGAGCGTAATTTTGCCGATCTGGGTGGTGGTCACCGCGTACTGGATCAGCATCAGCAGAATGCGACGCAGCGCGTCACGGTCGCCGTGGCGCACATCGTTGGCACGCAGCGGGTTGTTGATCAGCAACTGCAGCCCCTTACGCTTGATCACCGGCAGCACTTCCGGCACCACTTCATCGATCAGATCCTGAATAGAGAACAGCGTGGCGGTGCTCTTCCAGCTGTCGTTCTCCAGCATATTGGCGAGCTGGATCTCGTCCACAAGCCGCACCAGCGTATCGGCATGACCTGATAGCTGCAGACTTTCCGGGCTGGTTAACTGGGCCGCTTCGCTGGCCAGCGCCTTCAGCGGCAGTTTGAAGGCGTCGCCAATATTTTGCATAAAGGCCGCTCGGCCCTGCTGGTTCTTCTCATACAGTCTTTGCGCCTGTTTGAGCTTTTTATTCACCAGCACTTCGCGATCCTGATCGCGAATGATAAAGATCTGCGTACGCGACGCCACCTGACTACGGAACTGGCGGATCTCGTACAGCTCATTATTAATGGTGGCCTGAATCACGCCCTGATGCTGATCGGCCATGCTGGTGATGTTCTGCAGATTCAGGTGCGGCAGCAGGTGATCGGCGATTTTGTTGCTGATCACCGTGCGGTTGGCTTCCTGGTCGTGCACCAGCAGACCGAGCGGCAGCACCGAGACAATCTCTTCATTCAGGGCGCGCAGGACGCGCAGCTCGTTGCTGGTACCGGCGGCGACGGGAACATCGCTCTGGCGGCCCGGCTGCGAGCGGAAGGTGCTGTAACCAAACAGCGCCAGCGCCAGCAGACCAATATTGAGCAGCAGCGGCAACAGGATATTTTGCAGGGTATCCAGCAGCAGCGTACCGAAAGGTACCTGCCAGACCAGACGCATGCCGGTCGTGTTCAGCGAGGAGGCAATCTCGATTTTCGAGCCATTAAAGGAGATCGAGACGCTGTCGGGGCTCTCTTTATCCGTCGGCGCGCGCAGGCTTTGCGCTGAGGTGTCCTGCTCCAGGCGGAAGCTGTCGAGCGGCATATCCGGCGGGATCAGATCGTTAATCGGCAGATCGAAGGCCACCACCGTCGCCAGATGGCCTGGCTGATTGAAGGTAGTGCGCAGGGTAAAGTAGTGGCCATTTTGCCAGGCCAGACGGCGCAAGGAAGAGAAGCTTTCGCGCTCATCCAGAGCATTGGCCTGCTGCAGCATCTCCGCGCGGCGGGAGTCAACAATCGTGCCGACCGAGGACTCTTTAAAACCGGAGGAGAGATCTTTCAGCGGCAGGGTGGAGATCAGGATCATGCTGTTGTCCTGACCATTGAGATAGTACATCGACCAGGGAACGGTTTCCGCACCCCACAGCGTGTCGAGATAGGTCGACATGCGCTGGGTCATCTCCAGCGTGGCGCTGTCGTGCGAGCCGAAAATCAGGGCTTCGGTTTTGCGCCGCGTTTTCTCCAGATAGTAGACGTCCTGCTTCAGGCGCGTCTCCTGCAATCCTTCAGCGGAGGATGTTGTTGGAGTAGCCGCGATGTTGTCGTAAATCTGCCAGGTGGCGTAGCGCCAGGTGTCGATGCGTTTGTGCAGCGCATGGCTGATATCGACAATCTGATAGCTTCTGTCTTTTAACCAGGTGTTCACCGCGCTCTGTACCATCACGCCCATGGTCACTAACAGCACAACGATCAATAGAAGAAAGAAACGGGTAATACTGCCCGGAAGCAGGGAAAATTTGTTCGCGGCTGTGGTTTCAGACTGACTCATTGATGTGGTTAACCCGTTATGGCTGCGCTTCAGGCGAATAGGGCAGTATAAAGCGTAATAATCGAATTTCCAGCCTCACGCTACTTCCGGGGCTGACTTTTTCATCCCGTTGCGCAAGTCGAAAAGGATTGTTTTAAATCTGTACGGTTAAACATATATTGTACAAATAACTAACAATATAGCGAAAAAATAGCACGAATAAACAAGAAATTGAATTGCCCGTTCAGTTTTCAGGTATAAAAATAGGCTGCTAAGATTTAATTAATAGTCGTTATAGTTTCGGGTGGGTAGCACAAATATTTTAAATTTGCGTAAAGAAGGGTAAAAAAAAACCGAATGCATTGCATTCGGTTCAATTCGGGATAAACAGACATTCAAATTTGAATGACGGTAATAAATAAAGTTAATGATGATAGCGAGAGATATTTTAGTAGCCAGACGCCTTTTTGTTTTGGCAATCAGTGCTATAATTTATTTTTTGTTAAGTTATTGATTTTAATGAATTATTTTAAGTTTTTGATTTTTGGTGCTTTATTTTTTAACTTATTGTGCGGCAAAAAAGTTCCCTCATATTTACAAATTGAAACATCTATACGGCAATATGAAACATCTTAAAAGTTTTCGTATCATATTCTTGTTGGATTATTCTGTATTTTTGCGGAGAATGAACTTGCCGACTGGTTAAGAGGGTTAATCAGTAAGCAGTGGTAAAAAAAACATATAACAGAGGGTTAAAACAATGAAAGTCAAAGTACTGTCCCTCCTGGTACCAGCACTGCTGGTAGCAGGCGCAGCAAATGCGGCTGAAATTTACAACAAAGACGGCAACAAATTAGATCTCTACGGCAAAGTAGACGGTCTGCACTATTTCTCTGATGACGACGGCGCTGATGGCGATCAGACCTACATGCGTATCGGCTTCAAAGGCGAAACTCAGGTTAACGACCAGATCACTGGCTACGGTCAGTGGGAATACAACGTTCAGGCCAATGATACAGAAAGCAGCAGCGACCAGTCCTGGACGCGTGTGGCCTTCGCCGGTCTGAAATTCGCTGAAGCAGGTTCTTTCGACTACGGTCGTAACTACGGTGTGATCTACGACGTAACCTCCTGGACCGACGTTCTGCCAGAATTCGGCGGCGACACCTACGGTTCTGACAACTTCCTGCAATCCCGTGGTAACGGCGTTGCAACCTACCGTAACCAGGACTTCTTCGGTCTGGTTGATGGCCTGAACTTTGCTCTGCAGTATCAGGGTAAAAACGGCAGCGTCAGCGGTGAAAACGACACGGGCCGTAGCCTGCTGAAACAGAATGGTGACGGCTTCGGCGGATCCCTGACCTATGATCTGGGCGAAGGCTTCAGCGTGGGTGCGGCAGCAGCATCTTCCAAACGTACCGCAGACCAGAACGCAGCAGGTGTTTACGGCGAAGGCGACCGTGCTGACGTATACAGCGGCGGCCTGAAATACGACGCGAACAACATCTATCTGGCAGCGCAGTACTCCCAGACTTACAACGCAACCCGTTTTGGTAACTCTCAGAACGACAGCAATGTATACGGCTTTGCAAACAAAGCACAGAACTTCGAAGTGGTTGCACAGTACCAGTTCGACTTCGGTCTGCGTCCATCCGTGGCTTACCTGCAGTCCAAAGGTAAAGACATCGAAAACTACGGCGACCAGGATCTGCTGAAATATGTTGATGTTGGCGCGACTTACTACTTCAACAAAAACATGTCCACCTACGTGGATTACAAAATCAACCTGCTGGATGATAACTCCTTCACCCGTCAGGCTGGCGTCAGCACCGATGACATCGTAGCCCTGGGTCTGGTTTACCAGTTCTAAGTCTTACGCAGTATTGCAAAAGGGGCCAACTGGCCCCTTTTTTTGGCCTTACTATCAGCCCCTTACAAAGCCTGCTTTTTAGTGTACTCTTGCCGGTCTCAGGCTTGAGGATAATAACGAATGGAAATTACTTTTCTGCGCGCCGGCTTTCTGGCGACACTGTTGATGCTTTCCGCGTGCGATGCACCCACCCCTCCGGTAAAGAGCGAAACTGCCGCCGCGACGGTGCTGGAAGGCAAAACCATGGGCACCTTCTGGCGCGTCAGCGTGATTGATCTCTCAGCTGCCCGGGCGGAAGAACTGCGCGGGAAGATCCAGTCCCAGCTGGATGGCGACGACCAACTGATGTCCACCTATAAAAATGACTCGGCTTTGATGCGCTTTAACCAGTCTCAGAGCACCTCACCCTGGCCGGTGAGCGAAGCAATGGCGGACATTGTCACCGAGTCGCTGCGGGTGGGCTACAAAACCCACGGTGCGATGGACATCACCGTCGGCCCGCTGGTTAACCTGTGGGGCTTTGGCTCGAACAAACAGCCGGTGAAAACCCCCGATCAGGCGCAGATTGACGATGCCCGGGCGCAAACGGGCCTGCAGCATCTGACGGTCATCAATCAGTCCGGCAAGCAATACCTCGAAAAAGACATCCCCGATCTGTTTGTTGATCTCTCGACGGTAGGGGAGGGCTATGCCGCCGATCACCTGGCCCAACTGATGGCCGAGGAGGGGATCTCGCGCTACCTGGTGTCGGTGGGCGGGGCGCTGGTCAGCCGCGGCATGAACGCCAGCGATAAACCCTGGCGCGTGGCGATCCAGAAACCTACCGATCGGCAAAATGCCGTTCAGGCCATCGTTGACATCAACGGTCACGGCATCAGTACCTCCGGCAGCTACCGTAACTATTATGAGCTGGACGGAAAACGCATCTCTCATGTGATCGATCCCCAGACCGGCCGCCCAATTACGCATAATCTGGTGTCGGTGACGGTCATTGCCCCCACGGCGCTGGAAGCCGATGCCTGGGATACCGGCCTGATGGTGCTGGGGACAGACAAAGCCAAAGAGATCGTGCGTGAGCAGGGTCTGGCGGTCTATATGATCGTCCGCGAAGGGGAGGACTTCAAAACCTGGATGTCCCCGCAGTTCTCCAGCTTCCTCGTCAACGGGGCGAATTAAAAAGCAAGGTTGCGGGTTTTTGTCGGGTGGCGTTCAGGCAGGCTAGGCGTATGCTTATATAAGGAGCCGATCATGAAAAAGCCGAACCTGATGAATGACGATCAACGCTGGCTGGCGGTGCTGGCCCGCGATGGCAGTGCCGATGGTCAGTTTGTGTTTGCCGTACGGACCACCGGCATCTTCTGCCGCCCCTCCTGCCGGGCGCGCCACGCCCTACGTGAAAATGTTCGTTTTTACCCCGATGCCCGCCAGGCGGCGCAGGCGGGTTTTCGTCCCTGCAAACGCTGCCGCCCGGATCAACAGGATCCACATGCGCAGCGGATTGGCACCATCGAAAAAGCCTGCCGGTTACTGGAGCAGGAGCAGCCTCTGACCCTTGAGCAGCTGGCGCAGGCGGTGGCGATGAGCCCGTATCACCTGCATCGTCTGTTCAAATCCTCTACTGGGATGACGCCAAAAGCCTGGCAGCAGGCGGCCCGGGCGAAACGGCTGCGCCACGCCCTGGCGCAGGGTGAAAGCATTACCGACTCCGTGCTGGCGGCGGGTTTCCCCGACAGCAGCAGCTACTATCGCAACGCCGACGCTACGCTTGGGATGACCGCGAAGCAGTACCGCAGCGGCGGGGAGGAGACCACCGTGCGCTATGCGTTGAGCGACTGTGCGCTCGGCCGGTGTCTGGTGGCGGAAAGTGCGCGGGGGGTTTGCGCGATCCTCCCCGGAGATGACGACAGCGCCCTGATTGCCGAACTGGAGAGGCTCTTTCCGCACGCCCGCCGGGAACAGGCGGATGCCGCCTTCGCCGGGCGCGTCGCCCAGGTGATCGCCAGCGTGGATAACCACGCCGTGGCGCTGGCCCTGCCGCTGGACATTCGCGGCACCGCCTTTCAGCGCCAGGTCTGGCAGGCCCTGCGCGCCATTCCAGGCGGCGAGACTGCAAGCTATCAGCAGGTGGCCAACACCATTGGTCAGCCAGGTGCGGTGCGGGCGGTGGCCCGGGCCTGTGCCGCCAACAAACTGGTGATTATTATCCCCTGTCACCGGGTGGTACGTAGCGACGGCGGGCTCTCGGGCTACCGCTGGGGCACCGCCCGCAAAGCGGCGCTGCTGCGTCGTGAAGCCAAAAAAGAGGAGGTGTGATGCTGGATTTATTTGCGGATGCTGAACCCTGGCAGGAGTCACTGGCACCGGGGGCGGTGATCCTGCGCCGCTTTGCGCTGGCGCGGGCCGCCGCCTTAATGCAGGGGATCGAACAGGTCGCCAGCGCCTCGCCGTTCCGCCAGATGGTCACCCCCGGGGGCTATACCATGTCGGTGGCGATGACCAACTGCGGCGGGCTGGGCTGGACCACCAATCAGCGCGGCTACCTCTATTCCCCGATCGATCCTCTCACCAGCGCGCACTGGCCGCCGATGCCGGACGCTTTTGCTACTCTCTGCCACGATGCGGCCTGCGAGGCCGGTTATGCGGATTTTCAGCCGGATGCCTGTCTGATCAACCGCTACGCTGTCGGGGCCAAACTCTCTCTGCATCAGGATAAGGATGAAGCGGACCTGCGGGCACCCATTGTCTCGGTATCGCTCGGCCTGCCCGCGGTATTTCAGTTCGGTGGGTTACGGCGCAACGATCCGCTGCAACGCCTGCTGCTGGAGCACGGTGACGTAGTGGTGTGGGGCGGTCCATCCCGCCTGTTTTATCATGGTATTCAGCCGCTTAAGCCCGGAGAGCACCCCCTTACCGGGGAGTGTCGCTATAACCTGACCTTCCGTCAGGCAGCGAATAACGAATAAAAATAAGAATTATTCTTGATGTAAGTGGCGGGCAGTTTACACTGCTGGCTGTTTTTTCTTGTCTGGATTGCTTTGTATGGAACTCCTGTTACTGGTCTGGCGGCAATACCGCTGGCCGTTTATCGCGGTGATGGCATTAAGCCTGCTGAGCGCCGCGCTGGGCATTGGCCTTATCGCCTTTATTAACCTGCGTTTAATTGAAACGGTCGACACGACCCTGATGGTGCTGCCGGAGTTTCTCGGCCTGCTGGTGCTGCTGATGGCCGTTACCCTGGGTTCGCAGCTGGCGCTCACCACCCTCGGCCACCACTTCGTCTACCGTCTGCGCAGCGAGTTCATCAAGCGTA
Source organism: Leclercia adecarboxylata (assembly GCA_002360945.1). Lineage (GTDB taxonomy): Bacteria > Pseudomonadota > Gammaproteobacteria > Enterobacterales > Enterobacteriaceae > Enterobacter > Enterobacter adecarboxylatus_B. The sequence goes on from DERO01000024.1 coordinate 8,600, forward strand.
TTCTGGATACCCAGGTTGAACGCGTCGAGCAGCTGGGCAGCGCCTCGCTGCTGGCCGGATTGACCAGCGACGTCCGCTCCATCACCATTGCCTTTGTGCGTCTGCCAGAGCTGGTGCAGGGGATTATCCTGACCTTCGGCTCGGCCGCCTATCTGGCCTGGCTCTCCACCAAAATGCTGGCGATCACCGCCCTGTGGATTGCCATCACCATCTGGGGGGGGTACATGCTGGTGTCGCGGGTCTACAAGCACATGGCGGTGCTGCGTGAAACCGAAGATAAGCTCTATAACGACTATCAGACGGTGCTGGAAGGGCGCAAAGAGCTGACCCTCAACCGCGAGCGCGCCGAGCATATCTTCAATAACCTCTATATCCCGGATGCCCGCGAATATCGCCACCACATTGTGCGTGCCGATACCTTCCACCTGAGCGCGGTCAACTGGTCAAATATCATGATGCTGGGGGCGATTGGCCTGGTGTTCTGGATGGCCAACAGCCTCGGCTGGGCGGATACCAACGTCGCCGCCACCTACTCCCTGACCCTGCTGTTCCTGCGCACGCCGCTGCTCTCCGCCGTAGGCGCGCTGCCGACCCTGCTCAGCGCCCAGGTGGCCTTTAACAAGCTGCGCAAGTTTGCCCTCGCGCCGTACAAAGCCGAATTCCCGCAGCCGCAGGCCTTCCCGGACTGGCAGACGCTGGAGCTGCGCAACGTTACCTTTAAGTATCAGGACAACGACTTCTCCGTCGGGCCGGTGAACTTAACCCTGAACCGCGGCGAGCTGCTGTTCCTGATTGGCGGCAACGGCAGCGGCAAATCGACGCTGGCGATGCTGCTCACCGGTCTCTATCAGCCTCAGTCGGGCGAGATCCTGCTGGACGGCAAACCGCTGAGTGCCGAAAAACCGGAAGATTACCGCAAGCTGTTCTCGGCGGTATTCACCGATGTCTGGCTGTTCGATCAGCTGCTGGGCCCGGAAGGCAAGCAGGCCGATCCGGCGCTGGTGGAGAAGTGGCTGGCGCATCTGCAAATGTCGCACAAGCTGGAGCTGCAGGATGGCAAGCTCCTCAACCTCAAGCTGTCGAAAGGACAGAAGAAGCGCGTGGCCCTGCTGCTGGCGCTGGCGGAAGAGCGCGACATCATTCTGCTGGATGAGTGGGCTGCCGATCAGGACCCGCACTTCCGCCGCGAGTTCTACCAGGTGCTGCTGCCGCTGATGCAGCAGATGGGCAAAACCATTTTTGCCATTAGCCATGACGATCACTACTTTATCCATGCCGACCGCCTGCTGGAGATGCGCAGCGGCCAGCTGACCGAGCTGACCGGTGCCGAGCGCGATGCCGCATCGCGTGATGCGGTAGCCCGTACCGCGTAATCTTCCTGCCCGGCGGCACCGCGCCTGCCGGGCAACTTTCACCGCATCGCTGTTTTTTTATCCATCCCCCTCCGCCGTTTATTCTTATTTACATATCGTCACGCTATGCTTAATGCCATCACATTTAATGGATATATGATTGATGGCATTTACGAATAAACACAGCGCAAGGCTGCGCGATGAAGAGCGTGCCCGTCTGATCTGGCTGCTCACTACCGATAAAGCGGTGGTCTCCACCCTGTTAGGCAAGCTGACCCTGGCTGAGCAATATGACGTTGGCACCTTATCCGACAATATTGCTGAGGTAGGGGCGCTGGTGGCGCATCTGCCGCCGCCCGATCTGGCCGATACCCTGGAAGCCTTACCCTCGGAAGAGCGCCACGCCCTGTGGCGGCTGGTGGAGGATCACGAGCGCGGCCAGGTGCTGCTCGAGGCCTCTGAAAACGTCTGGGACGATCTGATCGACGAGATGAGCGACAGCGCCATCCTCGATGCCCTGCAAACCCTCGATATCGACGATCAGATTTACCTGGTGCAGCATCTGCCCCGCGACCTGACGGGCCGCCTGCTGGCCTCGATGCCGGCCGACGAGCGCGCCCGCGTGCGCCAGGTCATGAACTACGAGAAAAACAGCGTTGGCGCGATTATGGAGTTCGGCGTCATTCTCGTGCGCCCGGATGTCACCCTGGGCACGGTCCAGCGCTACCTGCGTCGGCTCGGCAAAATGCCGAAGAACACCGACAAGCTCTTTGTCACCTCCCGGGATAAAACCCTGCTGGGGGAGCTGGAGCTGCAAACGATTCTGCTCAACGACGCCCACAGCCGGGTGAGCGAGGTGATGGATGCCGAGCCGACGATCTTCCTCCCCGAAGATAATGCCGAAAAAACCGCGCGCACCTTCGAGCGTGACAACCTGCTTAGCGCCGCGGTGGTGGACTCAACCGGCAAAATAATGGGCCGCTTAACCATCGATGAGATTGTCGACGTGGTGTACGAAGAGACGGGGAACGATATGCGCGCTATGGGCGGCGTGAGCGCGGAAGAGGATGTTTACGCCCCGGTGAGCAAGGCGGTAAAAACCCGCTGGGCGTGGCTGGCGATCAACCTCTGCACTGCCTTTATCGCCTCGCGGGTGATTGACGGCTTTGAACACACCATCTCTCAGCTGGTGGCGCTGGCCTCGCTGATGCCCATCGTAGCGGGCATCGGCGGCAATACCGGCAACCAGACCATCACCATGATCGTCCGCGCGCTGGCGCTGCAAAATATTCAGCCGGGCAACTTCCGCTTCCTCATCCTGCGCGAGCTGGGTGTGGCGTTAATCAACGGCCTGGTGTGGGGCGGGATTATGGGTGGGGTGACCTGGTGGCTGTACGACGATATGGCGCTGGGTGGGGTAATGACCCTGGCGATGGTGCTGAACCTGCTGGTGGCGGCGATGATGGGGGTGATCATTCCGATGGTGATGACCCGCCTCGGGCGCGACCCCGCAGTGGGGTCGAGCGTGATGATCACCGCCATCACCGATACCGGCGGTTTCTTTATTTTTCTTGGGCTGGCGACGCTGTTTCTGCTGTAGCGGCGCTATGGCGTCGCAGGCGGGCAGGGAGGATCGCCATGACGATAATCCCGCCCAGCACGCCAATCGCCAGATTGCCGGTTGAAACGGTGGCCGCCACGGTCACCAGCATCACCAGGGTTTCCGCGACGGGCGCGCCTTTCACCGCGGCAGGGCGGATGCTCTGCCAGTTGAAGGTTTTAATGGCGACAATCGCCATGATCCCCGCCAGCACCGCCATCGGGATTTTCGCCATCACCTCGCTCAGGGCGGTGACCAGCAACAGCAGCACCAGCCCCGCGGCGAAGGTAGAGACGCGGCTGCGCCCTTTACCCATTTCGACGTTAACGATGGTCTGACCGATCATCGCGCATCCGGCGATCCCGCCAAAGAAGCCCGCCATGATATTGGCCACGCCCAGCCCTATGCTCTCGCGGCGCTTGCTGGACGGAGTAGCCGTCAGTTCATCCACCAGTTTTGCCGTCAGCAGCGACTCCATCAGGCCGACAAAGGCAATGCTTAGCGCGCAGGGCCATATAATGCTCAGGGTATGCAGGTTCAGAGGCACCAGCATCTGAGAGAACCCCGGCAGACCGCCGCCGATAGCGCCTTCGTCGCCGACGGTCGGCAGGAGCTGCCCGCTGGTGACGGTAAACAGGGTCAGGACCACAATCGCAATCAGCGGGGAAGGTATACTTTTAATGTAGCGGGGCGCCCAGAGCACAATCAGCAGGGTCAGGACAAACAGGCCGACAACCAGCGGACTGGTGCTCCAGAAATGCGGCACCTGAGCAAAGAAAATCAAAATCCCCAGCGCGTTAACAAACCCGGTCATCACCGCCTGGGGAATAAAGCGCATCAGGCGCGCCATCCCCAGCGCGCCGAACAGGATCTGGATCAGCCCCGCCAGCAGCACCGCCGGCAGAATATACTGCGCGCCATGCTGATGCACCATCGGCCCAATCACCAGCGCCACCGAGCCCGCGGCGGCGGTCACCATCGCCGGACGGCCGCCCATCACCGACAGCGCCAGACACAGCACCACCGAGGCGAAGAGGCTCACTTTCGGATCGACGCCCGCCACCACGGAGAAGGAGATCACCTCCGGAATGAGCGCCAGGGCGGTGATCACACCGGCAAGGATTTCACGCGTCAACAGCGACGGCGCGCGCAGGACGGCAAGCGGAGAGGGAGAAGCCTGTGTTGGTGACATAATTCTTCGCAGGTTAGTGGCGCAGGGCAGGATCTGTGCGGCCGATCACAAAGGGCAGCATAGTAGCGGGAAAACGCACGCCTTTCCAGCGCAGCTGGCGCTATGTCCCTACAAACATAACAACATTAATTATCATAATTACAATAATTATTTAACCTTTAAACAATATTTAATTATTGCTACCGTGGCGCCGCACTCGACTTCATCTGCATAAATAGCGAACAACACGCTTATTACGAAGGCATTAATTATGAAAAAAATGACTGCCCTGTTGCTGGCTGCGGCGGCAAGCCTTAGCGCTGCCCCGATGGCGGCGAAGGCTCAGGCATCGCAGGACCAGGAAACGGACGTTCTGTTAATTGGCGGCGGGATCATGAGCGCCACGCTCGGCACCTATCTGCAGGAGCTTCAGCCGGACTGGTCTATGACCATGGTGGAACGCCTGGACGGCGTGGCGCAGGAGAGCTCCAACGGCTGGAACAACGCCGGGACCGGCCACTCGGCCTTAATGGAGCTGAACTACACCCCGCAGAAGAAAGACGGCTCTATCAGCATTGAGAAAGCCGTGGAGATCAACGAAGCGTTCCAGATCTCCCGTCAGTTCTGGTCTCACCAGGTGAACAGCGGCGTGATGCACGATCCGCACAGCTTTATTAACACCGTGCCGCACATGAGCTTCGTCTGGGGCGACGACAACGTTAACTTCCTGCGCGGTCGTTATGCTGCCCTGCAGCAAAGCTCGCTGTTCCGCGGCATGAAGTACTCCGAAGATCACGCGCAGATCAAAGAATGGGCGCCGCTGGTGATGGAAGGGCGTGACCCGAACCAGAAAGTGGCCGCAACCCGTACTGAAATTGGTACCGACGTGAACTACGGCGAAATTACCCGCCAGCTGGTGGGCTCTCTGCAGAAAAAAGAGAACTTCAACCTGTCGCTGAGTACTGAAGTGCGCGGCTTTAAGCGTAACGCGGACAACTCCTGGAGCGTGACCGTCGCCGATCTGAAGCACAATGAAGAAGAGCACGTCATCAAGGCGAAGTTCGTCTTTATCGGTGCGGGCGGCGCGGCGCTGAAGCTGCTGCAGGAGACCGGTATCCCGGAAGCGGATAACTATGCAGGCTTCCCGGTTGGCGGCCAGTTCCTGGTGTCGGAAAACCCGGAAGTGGTGAACCGTCATCTGGCGAAGGTGTATGGTCAGGCGTCCGTGGGCGCGCCGCCGATGTCGGTGCCGCACATCGACACCCGTATTCTTGACGGCAAGCGTGTAGTGCTGTTCGGGCCGTTCGCCACTTTCTCAACCAAGTTCCTGAAGAACGGTTCGCTGTGGGATCTGCTAAGCGCCACCACTACCTCGAACGTCGGGCCGATGATGAACGTCGGGCTGGATAACTTCGATCTGGTGAAGTACCTGATTAGCCAGGTATTGCTCTCCGATGACGATCGCTTTGAGGCGCTGAAAGAGTACTATCCAGAAGCGAAGAAAGCGGACTGGCGTCTGTGGCAGGCGGGCCAGCGCGTGCAGATCATCAAGCGTGATGAAGACAAAGGCGGCGTGCTGCGTCTGGGCACCGAAGTGGTCAGCGATAAAGAGGGCACCGTGGCTGCACTGCTGGGGGCATCCCCGGGGGCATCAACGGCGGCACCGATCATGCTGCACCTGATGGAAAAAGTGTTCAAAGACAAAGTCGCCAGCCCGGAATGGCAGGCGAAGCTGAAGACTATCATTCCCTCTTACGGTACGGCGCTGAACGGCAACGTTGACGCCACCGAGCAGGAGCTGGAGTACACCAGCCGCGTGCTGCAGCTGAAGTATGAAAAGCCGCAGGCACCGGATGCCGCGCCTCAGGCGCAGCCGCAGGCGACATCCCAGCCGGAAAGCAAACCGGTCGCGGATATCGCGCTCTGATACAAAAAAGCCGGGTTAATCAACCCGGCTTTTTTATTAACGCGCGACGGCGTTTTCGATTTTCTCATCTGCCTGCCAGACGCGGTATTTCACCTCTACGTTGTCCGGCGTATAGATCACAATTGGCAGCTTGCTGTTGTAGCGCAGCAGACTGTGCTCACCCAGATTGGCGGTCACAAATTTGGCGGTCTTTTTGCCTTCCGGGCAGGCCATCATGGTGGAGACCGGCGAGGTGACCTTATCAAAGACGTAATAGTCATAGCCCCAGCCTTCCAGCGTCTTGCTGGTTAACTGCCCGCCGAGGCGGTGCACGTTGCAGTCCACTTCCAGCGTCTGGCCGATCAGCAGCTCAACTTTGTAATTCGCTTCATCTTTCTGCGCCGGCAGGTCGATAACCTGGCGCTTCATCCCATGCTCTGCCTGCGGATAGGGGGCCGTTTTCTCAAGCGGTTGAGCGGCAGGGGCGGCATAAGCGCTGGCACAGGCCAGGGCCAGCAGGGCGACTACACTTTTAGGTGCGTTTTTCACAGTCATTCCTTTTTATGTCAAACGGGTCATGCCCAGACTACCATAACTGGTGTTTCTTGCCTTTATTTTATTTTTATCTGGTTTATATCACTGACAATTTGCCTTTATTGTGGTTTTAAATTCTGGAATGGTGTCAGGGAGCCGATCGTGGTAGGGTGAGCGGCAATCATTGTTATTCATCTGTGAAGGAATAAATGCATGGTACGCCAAAAACTTAACACCCCGGCGGGGAAAAAATTTCTGCTGGCACTGCTGACGGTGTTTCTGATTGCGGTGATTGGGGTGGGGCGTGTGACGATCGTCGGCGTGGTTGAGCAGTACAACATTCCGTTGACGGAGTGGACCACCAGCATGTTTGTTCTGCAATCGGCAATGGTGCTGGTCTACAGCACGGTCTTTACCGTTTTGCTGGCCATTCCGCTGGGGATCTTTTTCCTCGGGGACAGCGATAAGCACTGAGTTTTCCCGCTTCGATATTAACGATATTTATTCGCATTCCCTCCTGCGTCGTTTTCGGGTTAAATAGCTGTTTTCCCGATAGCAGGAGTGGAGCATGGCCTCCCGGTTTTCCACGCTGAGCCGGATCCCCAAAGGGGTCTGGGTCGTTGGCGGCGTCAGCATGTTGATGGATATCTCCTCGGAGATCATCCATAGCTTATTACCGTTGTTTATGGTGACCACGCTGGGTGCCAGCGTCATCTTTATCGGTCTTCTCGAAGGGCTGGCGGAAGCCACGGCGCTGATTATCAAGGTCTTCTCCGGCGCCATCAGCGACTATCTGGGCAAACGCAAAGGGCTGGCCCTGCTGGGCTACGGGTTGGGTGCCGCCAGCAAGCCGCTGTTTGCCCTCGCCTCGTCATCGGGAATCATCCTCGGGGCACGCTTAATTGACCGGGTAGGGAAGGGGATCCGCGGCGCACCCCGCGACGCACTGGTGGCCGACGTTACGCCGCCTGAACTGCGCGGGGCGGCATACGGGCTGCGGCAGTCCATGGATACCATCGGCGCGTTTCTTGGCCCGCTGCTGGCGGTCGGCATGATGCTGCTGTGGAACGACGATTTCCGCACCATCTTCTGGATCGCCGTCATCCCCGGCGTACTTGCCGTCGCGCTGCTCTTTTTTGGCCTGCATGAACCCGCCTCTCCCGTCACCCATAAACGCACCAATCCGATTAAAAAAGAGAACCTCAAACGTCTCGGCAACAGTTGCTGGTGGGTAATTGGCCTGGGGGCGGTCTTTACCCTGGCCCGCTTCAGCGAGGCCTTTCTGGTGCTGCGGGCCCAGCAGTCCGGTATTCCGCTGGCGCTGATCCCGTTGGTGATGGTCGCCATGAACCTGCTCTACGCCTTTTCCGCCTATCCGTTCGGCAAACTCTCTGATGCCATGAGCCATACCCGCCTGCTGCAGTGGGGGCTGGCGGTATTGATCGCGGCGGATATCGTGCTGGCCCTGACGACCCACTGGGCGGGGATCATCCTCGGCGTGGCGCTGTGGGGCATCCATATGGGGATGACCCAGGGACTGCTGACCGCGATGATTGCGAAAACGGCACCCGCCGACCTGCGCGGTACCGCCTTTGGCCTGTTCAGCATGGTGAGCGGCGTGGCGCTGCTGATTGCCAGCCTGGGGGCGGGCATTATCTGGGAGACGTGGGGAGCGGAATACACCTTCTATGCCGGGGCGGCGATCTGCCTCGTAACGCTGGCTTATCTGCTTAAGCGCCCGGCTGAGTTGTAAAGAGGGCGATAGTGGAAAAGTATTCAGTAAAAAATTCGGAGAGTTAGCGCCGTTTTGTTACCAATGTGGTCCTTTCTATCAGGAGATATTTATGAAAAGGACCACACTGTATACCGCGCTGGCGACAGCTTTGTTACTTCCGTCACTTTATGCCCATGCCGGCCCACAGGCGCACGTCGTCTGCGCCTACAACCACACCCTGGGCGATGATGCCGTGATGATGTTCGGCAAAGTCAATCAGGCGATGTGGCACGACTTTTTTGGCAATACCCGCACCGACGCTTACTCATCCTATGCCTCGCTGCGCAAGCAGGCAGACACCACCTGCGATAACAAAGCCGATAGCTCGGCCTACTGGGCTCCCTCTCTGCGCCTCCCGGACGGCACGGTGGTGAAGCCGGCGTATCAGAAAACCTACTATCAGGCTTCAAACGTCGATCAGTATCCGCTCAGCCCGTTCCCGGCCGGGCTGGCGATGGTGGCGGGCGATCACCACGGTACGAAACCTAGCTCGCGAATCACCTTTTTATGCGCCAACGGCAAAGGCTACAGCAATAAAATCGGTGAAGTGTGCGGCCTGAGAAAGGCCAAAGATGCGGTGCAGTTTAATATCGGCATCCAGTTCCCCAACTGCTGGGACGGCATCAACCTGAAGCCGCACCACGGGATGGCTAACGCGGCCTACGATGTGAAAGGGCAGTGTCCTTCCGGCTTCCCGGTGAAGATCCCAACGGTGAACATGAACGTGGCTTACGTGCTGCACGGCATCAGCTCCCTGGATACGGCTAAAGCGCAGTTGTCGCTCGATCCCACCATGAACGGTGATGTGCGCGAGGAGCACTGGGGCAGCCTCTATACCGCCCACGCCGACTTTATGAACGGCTGGACCGAAGACGCTGCTCGCTTTATGACAGAAATGTGCATGAATCAGGGCATGGATTGCGGCACCAACGTGCCTTACGGCTATTCGAAGGCGCTGGCCAACGTCTGGGTGAGCAGCGAAACGCCGACCACCCCGGTCCCGACGGCGCAGGCTCTGTTAATCCAGGATAACTGGAAAAACGGCGGTCGTACCCGTAACGTCGAGACCATGAGCCTGGTGAAATTTAAGATACCTGCGCTGCCGACCGGTCAGGATCCGTCTCTGTTCAAGTACAAGATCCGCATCTATGGCGGGAAAGTGGAAGCTAACGGCGCGGATCAGATCTTCTTCTACCCGGCCAGCAACGACTGGGATCCGACGACCGTCACCTGGAAAAAACGACCTTCCTGCAACTACAGCTCGGATGCTGTCCTGTATCTCAACAACAAGCGTGAATACCGGATGGTGGATGTCGACAAGGCGGTGCGTAAAGCGCTGGCCGCAGGGAAAACGGAAATCTCGTGGTACATCGGTGGCGACCGTCAGGGTAACCACTATCAGTTCAGCCCGGCGGACTCTAAGGAGAGCCTGATGCTGATGCTGAGCGGATATAAACATACCCCGGAAATCTGACAGGCATAAAAAAACCAACCGCTTGCGGTTGGTTTTTTTGGGAATTTTTGGTCGGCACGGAGAGATTTGAACTCTCGACCCTCGCCACCCCATGACGATGCGCTACCAGGCTGCGCTACGTGCCGAATCAGAAAATTTATACTACCCATTTCCGCGTTTAATGCAAGGCCAGTTCAGACTAACTGATTAATTTTGAATCAGTTAGCAATAAACCGTTTTTCATCCGTCAACACCTGCAACAGCAGGCTGAGCTGTGGCGTCTGGTCGTTGAGCTTCTCGCCCTGCGGATTATAGGTTTTGTAGCTGCCGTTGCTGTTCAGGACCAGCGTCAGGTTTGGGGTCGTGACGGCCAGCGTATTATTGCTGGCGGCGGTCACCCAGTTATGACGACGTGTGGCGCTGAACAGATCCTGACCCTGGGAATACTCATTCGCTGGCGTGCTGACGTGAAGCAGACGCTGCATCAGGGTGGTCATCACATCTTTATGATCGGTCAGCATGTTGATGCGCTGCGATGGCGTACCCGGCCAGTGGATCACCAGCGGAACGTGCAGGCGAGGGCGCGACCAGTCGACATCCTTGCTCTCGTTGTCCAGTGGTATGCCGTGACCGGCGGTGATCACCACTACCGTGTTCTCCAGCTTGCCGGATTCACGCAGGGCATTCAGCACCCGGGCAATCTGCGCATCCACATCGCCTGCCGCTTTGGCGTAGCGACGGGCAAAGGTTTTCTGGTTGCTGTCATCCAGCGTGGTGCCGTTGAGGGCAATCCATGAGAACCAGCGATTATCGTCCTGCGCATAGCGGTTCAGCCAGCTGATCCACTGTCCGGCGGTCTGTGCGTCGGACTGGCTCTGGGTGGCGGGCAGTGAGAAGTCGGACAACAAAGCCTGGCGATACAGCGGACTGCTGAAGCCATCAGACGAGAACAGCCCCAGCTGGTAACCCTGCTGGTTCAGGCCGGTGATCAGCGCCGCAGGGATACGCGACGACAGCACGCCGTCCATATAGCCCGGCGAAATGCCGTAGAACAGGCCGAAGAGCCCGGTATCGGTGGCGTTACCGGAACTCATATGTTGGGTAAAGTTGATGTTCTTATCGGCAAACTCCGCCAGCGTCGGCATCTGCTTCTCAAAGCGCGAGTAGTTCAGCCCGTCCACGGTGATCAGCAGGACGTTCTGGCCCTGGCCCATGTCACGGTAGCGCAGATCGCTGAGCGGATACTGTACCGATACCGCTTCGGGATTACCTTGCTCAATCAGGCGGCGCTGATATTCCTGCGCATCCAGCAGACCGTGCTTCTCGAGGAAACGACGGGCGGTCATTGGATAGGAGAGCGGCAGGTTGGCGCGCTGCATGGTGATCGGCCGGTAGAAGTTGGCATCCGCCCAGATATACATGAAGTGCGAGCCGATAAAGGCCACAAAAAACAGGGCCGCGACCGGTTTGGCGTAGCGACGACGGCGCGTCAGGCTGCGCAGCTTTTGCCAGCTCCAGGTGGCAAACAGCATCTCAATCAGCAGGATAATCGGCACGCTGATAAACATCAGCTGCCAGTCGCGTGCCGTTTCATTCTGGTCGGGGTTAATCACCAGTTCCCAGACGACAGGATTAAGATGCAGGTGGAAACGGGTAAAGACTTCGCTGTCGATAAGCAGCAGCGTCATGCCGACGGTCGCGAGGATGGCGGAGATAAACCGCATCAACCGCTGGGACATGACGACAAACGTCAGCGGGAACAGGATCAGGAGATAGGTTGAGAAGACCAGAAAGCTGAAATGGCCAATGACGCTCATCCAGGAGTAGATACGCCCGGCAAGCGTTGTCGGCCAGTCGGCGACAAACAGATAACGACTGCCAAGCACCATCGCCAACAGAATGTTGAACAGGGCAAACCAGTGCCCCCAGCTAACCATCTGGGAGACTTTTTCGCGGTAGCGCTGACGATTCGTCACCATAAACTGTCGTTCGTTTCCCTTAGTGCGCCTGGTCGTCGTTAACCGAGGACTGTAAGGCCTGAGCGAAAGATTTCGCGATCGCCTGGCGCTGGGCCGGCGCAACGCTGGTATTGATAAGGTTAGTCACCATATTTCCCAGAACCATCAGGGAAAGGTCGGTTGGTGCCTTATGTTTTTCCAGTACGTTGAGCAGCTCACTGAGCATTTGTTCAACGTGTTCATCACTGTAGCGGGAGAGTTGTGGCATAAATCGAAATCTGTTTGTGGAGGAAAGGGCAACATATTACCGTAGCAACAGCTTTTTTTCCCCTTTTTTATCTTCGGTTGCATACATGACTGGCGGGTGGTTGAATACGGCCCGGTCTAAAAGGAGAGTTTATCATGAGTCTGGATATCAACCAGATTGCCCTGCACCAGCTTATCAAGCGTGATGAGCAAACCCTTGAGCTGGTGCTGCGCGATTCGTTACTGGAACCCACGCCTACTGCGGTCGACATGATCGCGGAACTGCACCGGGTTTACAGCGCTAAAAACAAAGCCTACGGCCTGTTCAGCGAAGAGAGTGAACTGGCGCAGGCGCTGCGCCTGCAGCGTCAGGGCGAAGAGGATTTCCTCGCCTTCAGCCGGGCCGCTACCGGCCGCCTGCGCGATGAGCTGGCGAAGTACCCGTTCGCCGATGGCGGCATCGTCCTGTTCTGCCACTACCGTTACCTGGCGGTGGAGTACCTGCTGGTGGCGGTGCTGAACAACTTAAGCAGCATGCGCGTCAATGAGCAGCTGGATATCAGCTCTACCCACTATCTGGACATCAACCACGCGGATATCGTGGCGCGTATCGATTTGACCGAATGGGAAACCAATCCGGAATCGACCCGCTATCTGACCTTCCTGAAAGGGCGGGTAGGGCGCAAGGTGGCCGACTTCTTTATGGATTTCCTCGGCGCCAGCGAAGGGCTGAACGCCAAAGCGCAGAACAAAGGCCTGCTGCAGGCGGTGGATGACTTCACCGCGGAAGCCGAGCTGGACAAATCCGAGCGCCAGAACGTGCGTCAGCAGGTGTATGCCTACTGCAACGAGCAGCTGCAGGCCGGGGAAGAGATCGAGCTGGAGTCGCTGTCAAAAGAGCTGGCCGGCGTCAGCGAGGTGAGCTTCCAGGACTTTACGGCGGAGAAAGGCTACGAACTGGAAGAGAGCTTCCCTGCGGATCGCAGCACCCTGCGTCAGCTCACCAAATTTGCCGGCAGCGGCGGCGGGTTAACCATTAACTTTGATGCCATGCTGCTGGGCGAGCGCATTTTCTGGGATCCGGCGACCGACACCCTGACCATTAAAGGTACTCCGCCGAACCTGCGCGACCAGCTGCAGCGCCGCACCTCCGGCGGTAAATAACGCCCATAAAAAAACCCCGCTATGCGGGGTTTTTTCTCAACCTGTCAGCGATTACGCGCGAACGAAGTCGATGTGAGACAGTTTTGGCTTGAACGGGTGACGCTGAACAGCCTGAACCTTCACTTTTTCTTCTTTACCGTCAACAACCAGGGTCAGAACTTCGCCGTAAAAACCAGGCTTGTCCTGCAGGTTCCACACTTTGTCGTGGTCCAGTTCGATTGCGATCGGAGCAGCTTCGCCGCCATAGATGATGGCAGGGAATTTGTTTGCTACGCGCAGGCGGCGGCTCGCACCCTTGCCCTGCTCTTTACGTGCTTCTACATTGATAGTTAACATTGATTTCTCTCTGTACATATTATTCCTGCTACAGGCGACCCAGCAGCAGGTAAGTGTTCAGCCTCACGGATGTGAAGCGGGCGGCATTTTATACTCAAATGGCCCGCACATCAATGAAAAGTCCCTTTATCCACGTAATTCGTTGGCCCGGCGATAGCGGCCTTCATAATCGAAAACCTTCTCGCGCACCTGCCAGAACTGCCCTTTTTTGCGCGCCACCACAAAGTCCGGGTGGCGCAGCAGCGGCTGTTGATGAACGATATCCGCTGCGGTGATCCAGCGCAGCGGCACGCCCGGCGTGCGGGTGTGCGGGCGAATAAACAGCTGCTCAAAGGCGGTACGCTGGGCGGGCGTCTGCAAACGGAAGCGCTCACTCACATCAGCGCCATCTTCGTCGTAATAGGTGATTTTCAGCCATTCGCCTTTCTCATCCGCACCATGAGCCAGCACCATCCCGCTACAGCGCAGCACCAGCGCGTCTTTTAGCTTCAGGGCCGCTTTCAGCATATCGTCGGGATCGACCAGCACCGTATCGCAGGCGCGGCAGCGGCGGGCGGCAATGTCGTTTTCGGCGTTGCACTGTGGGCAGTTTTTAAAGCGGAAGCGGTAGTCGCACTGCTCGCGATGGCCCTCGTCATCTTCAAACCAGCCCTGACAGCGGCGGCCAAAGTGCTCAATCAGGGTGCCGTCGGCGGTGGTTTTGCCCCAGAAGGTATTGGCAAACCCGCAGCCGGGGCAAAATACCTGCACGGGAACGTTGTCACTTTTCCCCTTTGGCGCGCCCACTTCCGGGGCGTAGAGATCGTGGGGGTTCCCGGCGTAATCCAGAATCAGGCAGTCGGTTTTGCCGGGAGCTAAGCGCAGGCCGCGGCCGACAATCTGCTGATAGAGGCTGACGGATTCGGTCGGGCGCAGAATGGCGATCAGATCGACGTGCGGGGCGTCAAAGCCGGTAGTAAGCACTGACACATTGACCAGGTAGCGGAACTGCTGCGCCTTAAACTCTTCAATCAGCCGGTCGCGCTCGCTGCCCGGCGTTTCGCCGGTGATAAGCCGGGCTTCGCTGGGGGGCAGCAGGCCGGTGATCTCCCGGGCGTGCTCCACGGTGGCGGCAAAAATCATCACCCCTTTGCGGTCGGCGGCAAATTCCATTATCTGGCTGATGATGTGCGGGGTAATACGATCCTGCTTTTTCAGCTCGCGGTTGAGATCCGCCTCGCTGAACAGGCCGTTGCTCTGCACCTGCAAACGGCTGAAATCGTACTGCACCACCGGCATATCCAGCCGCTCCGGCGGCGTCAGGTAGCCATGTTTTATCATGTAGCGTAGCGGCAGCTCGTAAATGCAGTCGCGGAACAGCGCCTTCTCATTGCCGCGCACCATCCCGTGATAGTGAAAGCGATAGATCCAGCCTTTGCCGAGACGGAACGGGGTGGCGGTAAGCCCCAGCAGACGGATCTGCGGGTTCACGCTCTTCAGGTGGGTCAGGATCTGCTGGTACTGGCTGTCGTCGTCGTCGCTGATGCGGTGGCACTCGTCCACGATCAGCAGCGAGAACTCGCTCTGAAACTTGTCCAGATTGCGCGCCACCGACTGCACGCTGCCGAACACCACTTTGCCGTGGCTCTCCTTACGCTGTAAGCCAGCGGCAAAAATATCGGCCTCCAGGCCCAGCGCCAGATACTTGGCATGGTTCTGCGCCACCAGCTCTTTGACGTGCGCCAGCACCAGCACGCGACCGCGCGCCAGGCGTGCCAGTTCGGCTATTACCAGGCTTTTGCCCGCGCCCGTAGGCAGGACGATGGCGGCCGGTTCTTTATGCTGACGAAAGTGGGCGAGGGTGGCGTCCACGGCTTCCTGTTGATAGGGGCGAAGTGTAAAGGTCATGGTTACTCAGCTTGGTTATCCCGCATATAGTATGCCACGAAACTTTTTCCCTTGAGTGGCGCACAGAGCCCGTTATACTGAGCTGTTGTTAACTGCTTCTTTTCCGGGCGCCCCGTCCGGCTCCTGGCACCTTTAAGGCTAAAATTATTTCATGCGACTTGATAAGTTTATCGCTCAGCAACTCGGCGTAAGCCGCGCTATTGCTGCGCGT
Source organism: Leclercia adecarboxylata (assembly GCA_002360945.1). Taxonomy (GTDB): domain Bacteria; phylum Pseudomonadota; class Gammaproteobacteria; order Enterobacterales; family Enterobacteriaceae; genus Enterobacter; species Enterobacter adecarboxylatus_B. Next base: position 24,192 of record DERO01000024.1, read on the forward strand.
CTGATTCGCGGCAGCCACGTTACCGTGGATGACGATATTGTGCGAGACAGCGCGTTCAAACTCCAGCCTGAGCATCAGGTGGAATATGAAGGCAATTCGCTGACCCAGCAGAACGGCCCGCGTTACTTTATGCTCAATAAGCCGCAAGGCTATGTCTGCTCGACCGACGACCCCGATCATCCGACCGTGCTCTATTTCCTTGATGAACCCGTGGCGCACAAGCTGCACGCCGCCGGGCGTCTGGATATCGACACCACCGGTCTGGTGCTGATGACCGACGACGGTCAGTGGTCGCATCGTATTACCTCCCCGCGCCACCATTGCGAAAAGACCTACCTGGTGACCCTGGAATCGCCGGTGAGCGACAGCACGGCAGAACAATTTGCCCACGGCGTCCAGCTGCATAATGAAAAAGATCTGACCAAACCCGCCGTGCTGGAAGTGATCACCCCTACCGAAGTGCGTCTGACCATCAGCGAAGGGCGCTACCATCAGGTAAAACGCATGTTTGCGGCCGTGGGTAACCACGTTGTCGGTCTGCATCGCGAACGGATCGGAGAGATTGCTCTCGACCCGGAACTTGCGCCAGGCGAATACCGCCCGTTGACGGAAGAAGAAATTGCCAGCGTTGGCCTCTCTTCACGCTAATTTCAGGAGCTTACTGTGACCACCAGGCCACACTCGTCGTTCAGCATTGTCTTTATCCTTGGCCTGCTGGCCATGCTGATGCCGCTGTCCATCGACATGTATCTGCCCGCGCTGCCGGTGATCGCTGAGCAATTTGGCGTCCCTGCGGGTAGCGCACAAATGACCCTCAGCACCTATATTCTCGGCTTTGCCCTCGGCCAACTGCTGTACGGACCGATGGCCGACAGCCTGGGCCGCAAACCGGTGATACTGGGCGGGACGCTGGTGTTTGCGGCGGCGGCGGCGGCCTGTGCGATGTCGCAGTCCATCGATCACCTGATCGTGATGCGTTTCTTCCACGGTCTGGCAGCAGCAGCGGCCAGCGTGGTCATCAACGCTCTGATGCGTGATATCTACCCGAAAGAAGAGTTCTCTCGCATGATGTCATTCGTCATGCTGGTCACCACCGTTGCGCCGCTGGTAGCGCCGATGGTCGGGGGCGCAGTGCTGGTGTGGTTCAGCTGGCACGCGATTTTCTGGATCCTGGCGCTGGCGGCCCTGCTGGCCTCGGCGATGATCTTCTTCTTTATTAAGGAAACCCTGCCCGCAGAGCATCGCCAGAAGTTTCATATCCGCACCACGCTCGGCAACTTTGCCTCGCTGTTTCGTCATAAACGCGTGCTGAGCTATATGTTGGCCAGCGGCTTCAGCTTTGCCGGGATGTTCTCCTTCCTCAGCGCCGGGCCTTTTGTCTACATCGAACTTAACCACGTCTCCCCGCAGCATTTTGGCTACTACTTTGCGCTGAACGTGGTGTTCATCTTTGTGCTGACCATGATTAACAGCCGCTTCGTCCGTCGGGTGGGGGCGCTGAACATGTTCCGCATCGGGCTGTGGATCCAGTTCGTGATGGCAATGTGGATGGTGGTGACTGCCTTCTTCGACGTGGGCTTCTGGACCCTGGTGGTGGGGATCGCGGCCTTTGTCGGCTGTATCTCAATGGTGTCGTCCAACGCGATGGCGGTGATCCTTGACGAGTTCCCGCATATGGCCGGAACGGCCTCTTCCCTGGCGGGCACCTTCCGCTTCGGGATTGGCGCCATTGTTGGAGCGCTGCTGTCGCTCGCAACCTTTACCAGCGCCTGGCCGATGCTCTGGGCCATTGCCTTGTGCGCCACCGGCTCAATTCTTTTCTGCCTCTACGCCAGTCGCCCCCGAAAAGCGGTGAAATAACGCACAAAAAAGGGTCCCGACGGGGCCCTTTTTTGATGCTGGTCAATCAAAACAGGTTTCCCTGAAGTCATGTTTGTTTCTTTTATGTAAAATATATTTGTGTAAATAGTCACAGCTTTGTACCTAAAAAGGTTGTGTTAGATCACAGAAACGGGTACATATAGCGCCGCCATCGATCTGAAACACTGACTAAACGCCCTGATAAATAAGACGCCAGAGCCCGTGGAGACTGGGTGTAAGCGTTTTCTTACTCAAAACAGAGCAAGTGTTTAATGATGTGTTACTATAAATGTAAATAGATTGTGAAGTATATTTTGCTTTCGGGGAACAAACGTGAATACATTACAGCTCTCCATTATCCATCGCTTGCCGCAGAGCTATCGCTGGTCGGCGGGTTTTGCAGGCTCAAAAGTTGAACCGATTCCGCAAAATGCCGCGAACGGTGACAACTGTCTGGTAGCGCTCAAGCTGCTGGGTCCGGAAGAGGGCAACGCATGGCCGGTAATGGAAAAGTTGAGCCAGGCGCTGACCGATATTGAGCTTTACAGCTCGGTCCTGGAGTGCGAAGGCGAGCCGTGCCTGTTCGTGAAAAGCCAGGATGAGTTCGCGGCGACCTGCCGTCTGAAAAACTTCGGTGTGGCGATCGCCGAATCTGTAGCGGGTCAGGATCCTTTCTGAGCGTCAGCGTAACGCTAATAGCTGACGCGTGTACTCCTGCGTCGGCGCGGTAAACACGCGCTGACAGTCCCCTTGCTCGACCACCTCTCCCTGACGTAACACAATCACCTGGTGACACAGCGCCCTGACCACCTGCAAATCGTGGCTGATAAAGATATAGGCCAGCCGGTGTTTTTCCTGTAGATCCTTCAGTAGCGCCAGAATCTGCGCCTGCACGGTTTTGTCCAGCGATGAGGTCGGCTCATCCAGAATAATCAGCTCCGGGCGCAGGATCAGCGCGCGGGCGATGGCGATGCGCTGGCGCTGGCCGCCGGAAAAGGCGGCGGGATAGCGATGCCGGGTCTGCGGATCCAGCCCCACTTCGCCCATCACCCGAATCACCTCCTCTTCGCGCGCCTGCAGGCTAAGATCGGGCTGATGCACCCGCAACCCCTCCTCAATAATTTGCTGCACGTTGAGTCGTGGATTCAGAGAGGAGTTCGGATCCTGAAACACCACCTGCATCCGGTGGCGGACGGGCAGCATCTGTCGGCGATCCCAGCGGTGCAGCGGCTGGCCGTCAAACTCAATTTCCCCTTTCGAAGCGATCAGGCGCAGCAGCGCCAGCCCGGTGGTGCTCTTTCCGGAGCCGGACTCGCCCACCAGGCCCAGGGTTTCACCGGGGCGTAGAGTAAAGCTGACGTTGTTCAGCACCTGCTTGTTGTCCACCACCCGGCGCAGAAGGCCTTTGCGCACCGGAAACGCCACGGAGAGATCTTTTACGCTCAGCAACGGTTCAAGCGCATCCGGCAGCGGGACGGGATCTCCCGCGGGCTCGCTGTTGAGCAGCCGCTGGGTATAGGGATGCTGAGGAGCGGCTAACAGCGGCGCGGCCCGATTCTGTTCCACGCAGCGGCCGTTCTGCATCACCGCCACCCGGTCGGCCAGCTTCTTCACGATGCTGAGGTTGTGGGTGATAAACAGCAGGCTCATGTTCAGCTCGTCACGCAGCTCGCGTAGCAGCTGCAGGATCTGCGCCTGCACCGTGACGTCCAGCGCGGTGGTTGGTTCATCGGCGATCAGCAGTTCCGGGCGGGTCAACAGCGCCATGGCAATCATCACCCGCTGACGTTCACCGCCTGAGAGCTGATGCGGGAAATCGCCCAGCCGTTTGGCAGCGTTGCGGATCCCGGTGCGCTCAAGGCAGTCGAGCATCTCCCCGCGAGCCGCCTCTTTACGCATCCCACGGTGCAGGGAGAGCACTTCATAGAGCTGTTTTTCGAGGGTGTGTAGTGGGTTCAGCGACACCATCGGCTCCTGGAAAATCATGGCGATTTTGTTGCCGCGCACCCCGCGCAGGGTGCGCTCGTCGGCATGCAGCAGCGACTGGCCGTGAAACAGAATGTCACCCTGCGGGTAGACCACCGGCGGGGCAGGGAGCAGGCGCAAGACCGAGAGGGCGGTGACGCTCTTCCCGGAACCCGATTCCCCCACCAGCGCCAGCGTTTCGCCGGCGTCAATCTGCAAAGAGATCTCGTTGACCACGGTGCGCAGCTCGCCCTGCTGGCGAAACGCGATGGAAAGGGCGTCGATATGAAGCAGAGGCTGGGTCATCTTACACCGCCTTATTGGGGTCAAAGGCATCGCGGACCGCTTCGCCAATGAAAATCAGCAATGACAGCAGCACGGCGACGGAGAGAAAACCGGCAATCCCGAGCCACGGCGCCTGCAGATTGTTTTTGCCCTGTAACAGCAGCTCGCCCAGCGACGGCGACCCCAGCGGCAGGCCGAAACCGAGAAAATCGAGCGAGGTGAGGGTGGTGATAGAGCTGCACAGAATAAACGGCAGGAAGGTCAGGGTTGCCACCATGGCGTTCGGCAGCATATGGCGGAAGATGATCCCGCGATCGCTCACCCCCAGCGCCTGGGCGGCGCGAATGTAGTCGAAGTTGCGGGTGCGCAGGAATTCCGCCCGCACGACGCCGACCAGCGCCATCCAGCCAAATAACACCGTGATCCCCAGCAGCCACCAGAAGTTGGGCTGAACCACGCTGGAGAGCAGAATGATCAGGAACAGCGTCGGCATCCCGGACCAGACTTCAATAAAGCGCTGCCCCCAGAGGTCAATTTTGCCGCCGTAATAGCCCTGAATCGCCCCGGCCAGCACGCCCATCACGCTGGAAAACAGGGTCAGCATCAGGCCAAAGAGAATCGAGATCCGCGTCCCGTACAGAATACGCGCAAGCACATCCCCACCGTTGGCATCGGTGCCCAGCCAGTTTTGCGTCGAAGGCGGGGACGGGAACGGGGTGGTGGTGGCAAAGTTAATGCTGGTGGCACCAAAGCGGACCGGGGTCCACAGGACCCAGCCGTGCTTGTCCAGCTGGGCCTGCAGCCACGGATCCTGGTAATCCGCCGCGGTGGCGAAGGGGCCGCCAAAATCGCTTTCGCTGTACTCTTTCACCACCGGGACGTACCAGCGATCGTTAAAGTACACCAGCAGCGGCTTGTCGTTGGCAATCAGCTCCGAGCACAGGCTGAGGGCAAAGAACAGGGCGAAAATCCACAGCGACCAGTAGCCGCGGCGATTGTGACGAAAGCGAGCCCAGCGGGCCTGATTGATGGGGCTTAAGCGCGGCATCAGCGACCCTCAAAATCAATGCGCGGATCGACCAGCGTATAGCAGATATCGCTGAGGATATTCAGCAGCAGGCCAATCAGAGTGAAAATATAGAGCGTGCCAAACATCACCGGATAATCCCGCGAGACGGTGGCCTCGTAGCCCAGCAGCCCCAGGCCGTTGAGGGAGAACATCACCTCAATGAGCAGGGAGCCGGTAAAGAACATGCTGATAAAGGTGGCGGGGAAACCGGCGATCACCAGCAGCATGGCGTTGCGAAAAATGTGTTTCCACAGGATGCGCCGCTCGCTAACCCCTTTGGCGCGGGCGGTGACCACGTACTGCTTGCGGATCTCGTCGAGGAAGGCGTTTTTGGTCAGCATGGTCAGGGCCGCAAAGCCGCCGATCACCGTCGCCAGCACCGGCAGGGTGATGTGCCACAGATAGTCGGTGATCTTTTTGTACCACGGCAGGCTGCTGAAATCGGTCGATACCAGGCCGCGCAGCGGGAAGAGATCGAAGTAGCTCCCCCCGGCAAAAAAGACGATCAGCAGCACCGCAAACAGGAACGCCGGGATCGCATAGCCAATAATAATGAAGGTACTGCTCCAGATGTCGAACCGACTGCCGTTATCCATCGCTTTGCGGATGCCGAGCGGGATCGAGACCAGGTAGATAATCAGGGTGCCCCACAGCCCCAGAGTGATGGACACCGGCAGGCTCTCTTTGATCAGATGCAGCACCGAGGCGCTACGGAACAGGCTGTCGCCAAAATCAAAGCGCAGATAGTCCCCGAGCATTTTGAAGTAGCGCTCGTGGATCGGTTTATCAAAGCCGTAGCGCTGGGTGATCTCGGCGATCACCTCCGGATCCAGGCCGCGTCCGCCGCGATAGTGGCTCTCATTGATATTGCCCACCCCGGTGCGGGCGTGGCTGGCACGCATCCCTTGATCGCCCCCGCCGGGCATCGACCCACTGTTACCGAACTCAATGGCGGCAATCGCCTGATCCACCGGGCCACCCGGGGCGATCTGCACGATAAAAAAGTTGATGGTGATGATCGCCCACAGAGTGGGGATTATCAGCAGTAAACGACGAAGTAAATAAGCGCCCATTGCGTATCCTTAACGCCGCTCGGCGGGTAATTTCGCCGCTCTGTTAACGTCATACCACCAGTTTTCGAACCCGAGAGTGTAGACCGGGCGCTGGGCAGGAAGGGCGAACTTATCCCAACGGGCCACCCGGTCCTGGGCCATAAACCACATCGGCAGCATGTAATTGTTCCAGGTCAGAACCCGATCCAGCGCCCGCCCGAGGGGCAGCAGCTTCTCTTTGTCGCCCTGGGCGGCAACGATCTGCGCGATCAGGGCGTCAATAGCCGGGTTTTTCACCCCCGGCGCATTATAGGTTGAGTCAATGTACTGGGAGGCCCAGGAGATCTGCAGGTCAGTGCCGGGCCAGGGCATCGCCCGCCACAGGCGCGGCATCATATCGTAATCGCGGTTGCGCATCCGGTTGGTGGCTTGCGAATTATCCACCTGGCGGATATTCATGGTAATGCCGAGCCGTTCAAGGTTGTGCTGGAAAGGCAGCACCCACTGGTTATTGCCGCCGGAGGGCAGCAGCAGTTCAAAGCTGAGCGGTTTCCCGGTTTGCTTGCTGACCCGCTGCCTGTTTTTGATTTCCCACCCGGCCTCGTCCAGCAGCTGGCCGGCCTTCAGCAGGTTGTTACGATCGTAGCCGTCGCCTTTGGAGACCGGCGGCTGGAAGACGGTGGTAAACACCTCGGCGGGAATAGTGCTTTTCAATGGCCCGAGGAGCGTCAGTTCCGCAGCGTCCGGGTAGCCTTTCGCCGCATACTCCGTGTTCTGGAAATAGCTGTTAACCCGGCTGTAGGCCCCGTAGAACAGCGCCTTGTTCATCCACTCAAAATCGAAGGCGAGGGTGATGGCCTGACGCACACGGCGATCGCTGAATACCGGGCGCTGAATATTAAACGCCAGCCAGCGCGTATCCTGAGCGGAGTCGTTTTTCAGCGCCTCTTTCACGATAAAGCCGCGGTCAAAGTTTTTCCCGGTGTAGCGCGTGGCCCAGTTTTTGGCGCTGCTCTCCACCCGCATATCAAAGGCACCCGCTTTAAAGGCCTCGAAAGCCACGTTATCGTCCAGATAGTAGTCGTAGCGCAGGGTATCAAAGTTCCAGCGGCCCCGGTTCACCGGCAGGTTGGCCGCCCAGTAATCTTTCACCCGGGAGTAGATAAGATACTGCCCCATCCGCCAGCGAGTGATGCGATACGGCCCGCCGGCCAGCGGTGGGGTGGAGAGCGGATCGCTGAGCTTGTGATCTTTCCAGAATTTTTCGGGCATCACCGGTAGGGTCAGCAGGCTCAGCATGTCCTCTTTATTGGGATTAGCAAGCGTGATGCGCACCGTTAGCGGGGCGATGGCGGTTACCGTTGCTCCTTTATAGACCAGCCGGAACTGCGGCACCCCTTCGGTCATAAACTTATGGAAGGTGAAGGCCACGTCGCTGGCCTTCACCGGCGTGCCGTCATGAAAGCGCGCCTGCGGGTTGAGGGTCAGCTCCATCCAGGAAAAATCGTCGGCGTAACGCGCCATCTCGGCCACCAGCGGATAGTAGCTGCCCGGCTCATCGTCAGAGGTGGTAAAGAGGGTATCGTAGAGGGCGTCGGTGCGCTCGGCCGCGACGCCGCGCAGGGCGTAGCGGTTAAAGTTGTCGAAGGTACCGTTGGCCGAAAGAGTAATGCTGCCCCCCTTTGGCGCGGCGGGGTTGACGTAGTCGTAGTGATCGAAATTGATGGCATATTTCGGCTCGCCAATCACCGCGAACGCGTAGCTCTCTTTGATGGTTTGCGCCTGGCTGAGTCCACTCATCATCGCCATCAGCAGCACTATCATGCGCACAATCATTCCGCTACGTTTTCCTCTTACAGTCTGGCCAGGCCGAATACCTGAATAATAAGTGACGTAGCGGTGGTTGGGAAATTATTCGCGGTCCTGGTGAACATCCGGTTTCCAGGTCATAAGCTGCTCCAGGCGCATCGGACGGCTGATCCAGTAGCCCTGCAGCATATTGACGCCGTGATCGCGCAGCCATTTGGCCTGCTCCGGGGTCTCGACACCTTCGGCGATGGTCACCATATTAAGCCGCCGTGCGAGGGTCAGCACCGCGTCCAGCACCGGCGAGGTGACGGTCTCCATGCCGATGGCGTTCACAAAGCCCCGGTCGATTTTGAGATAGTCCATGGTAAAGCGCTCCAGGTAGATCAGGGCGCTGTGCCCGGTGCCAAAATCATCCACCGCGATTTCAAATCCTTCCAGATGCAGCCACTCAAACAGCTTTGTCGCTTCGCGCTGGTTCAGCATATCGCGCTCGGTAATTTCGAGCACAATCTGGAAGTGATCCGGCGGCAGCGAGGCGGCGAATTTGCGCATATCCTCCTTGAAGCTGTCGGCATGCAGATGGCCCGGAGCGATATTAATCCCCAGTTTGGAACCGGCCGGGAGGCGCTTTTTCAGCGCCGGGGCGTCGCGCAGAATGAGGTCGAAGAGATGCAGCGTCAGGGGCACAATTAGCTTTTGCGCTTCCGCAAAGCTAATAAAGGCATCCGGCGGGATCTCCCCGGCACCGGGATGGTGCCAGCGCATCAGCACCTCAACACCGCCTGGCTGCAGAGTAGCCGCGTCCACCACCGGCTGATAGACCACGTGAAACTGATTCTGCTTAATGCCGGTGAGGATCTCTTTACGAGGATTGGCGCGGGTCATCAGCCAGTAGAAGCAGAGCACCCCGATGCTGGAGCCACACATCAGACCAAACAGCAGCGCAAATTGCAGATCTTCCAGCGTCCAGGTGTCGGCATACAGATGAATGGTCAGCGGCAGCCCTTCAATCCGGCTTGAGCGCGCAGGGTGTTGATCCAGATCCGAAACGTGAATTAAACGATTTGAATAGGTCGAAAAAGAGGTGTCGCCAATAATAAGGGCAATACCGGCAAATTCATCCTGACGGGCGGTATATAACAGATAGGGAGTCAGGTTGAGATTAATTGAAGTGAATACCCCGCCGTTATTCATGAGTGGATTTCGGTGCCATAACACAATAGCCGGTTTTTGCGGCATCATCGGCGTACCGGGTAGCAGGGCCATATCAACCTCTTTATTGACGTCGATATCCGGCACCAGCTCGCTAAGCGGGACATTCATCGGCCCGGTTGCGGACGAGCAGAAGGCGATTTTATCTTTCACCAGCAGGAAGGCACGGACGTTAAGGCTGAATGCGGCGCGGGAGGTCAATTCGGAACTGACCTCGTGGCACTGGCTTAAGGTCAGTGGCTGCAGTTCATCAATAGAGACGCGCAGCTCTTTGAAATAATCCGCCATGTAGTCATGGAGGTCGGTTATCAGGTTATCGTATTTCACTTCCCGTTTGTGATAACTGAAAAAAAACTGCATACCGCCGCAGAGCAGGGCGACAAGAAGCCCGGCAAGCACGCTGAGCATCAGCACTCTTCGACGGGTTGATAAATGGCGGGTAAACATAAATGTTATCGAATCCTGATGTGCCGCCCGCGTTATCATGACGGCTAAACTCACGCAACTATCAGACTATAGCCTGGAACGACCAGACCTGATTTCCATGTCGAGGTATAAAAAAAAAGCACTGCATAAGCAGTGCTTTTTTACCATGCTGTCAGTCAAGGGAAACGGACAGCACAGGCGGTTAACTGCGAGTCAGTACACGGCGCGCTTCATTGTAGCGCTTTTTCCAGTAGGGTTCGTTCATACTGGAGATCGTCACACCACTGCTGGTAGACGCGTGGACAAACTGGTCGTTACCAATATAGATGCCGACATGACGGCCGGTAGAACCCGCACGGAACAGCACTAAATCGCCAGTGCGCAAACTGCTACGCGAGATCGATTTGCCCATTTCCTGTTGTTCATAGGTTGAACGCGGAAGTTCTAAACCAAACTGTTCACGGAAAGTACGCTGTACGAAACCGGAACAATCAATCCCTTTACGTGTGTCGCCGCCGAGGCGATAGCGCACGCCTTTCCAGCTAGCATACTGGTCCATTAATCGGGATTTAATATCCAGATTGCTGACCATCTTTTCAAATTCATCCTGAGAAGCTTGCAGTGAAGAGGCGTCTTCTGACCCCACAACACGCGTCTCAGGATGCATATTCTTTGCGGTATTCGATGCGCTACAAGCTGAAAGCAGAACCGCTACTGCAATCGCCGGGATCACCCGTGAGAAGTATCTCAAGATCGGTTGAGATTTGACCATGTTGTTTATTATCCCTTGAAGTCCTTAACGACAAATATCGTTATAAAAAATGCCAAGCGAGACGAGACTAAATACCTGCGCACTATCAGACAATTCTTTATGGTCAAATCTGTGGCGAATCGCACAAATTTATTTACAACGATAATAATTGTAGCGCTGAGGTAAAACGAGTCTGAGAGTACCCGATCGGGGCGGTCATTGCGAGCAAAAATATCCAATTTTTTATAAGAAAATGTGATACCGAAAGTGAGCAACCGGCAAAGCAATAGGGTGGCTTAATTTAGGTTAAGTATTGAACAACGCGTTAATTTCTAACGTTATTACTATTACAGGAAGATGACAGCGGGGAGGTGTGCAGGAAGATAATCAATCAGGGATCGGTGATAATCCCTGATTGAAACTATTAAATTTAGTTAGTAATTTGTTTTAAGAATGTTGAATTACCCGGGGCAGGTAGCGATCGAAAAAGCCTATTAATCGCTCGCTCAAGGGGGTCATCAGACACCAGGGAAGCCCAATCAACGCCACTGAAAGGGATCCGACGGCAATATCGCTGAACCAGTGCGCGCCAATCATTACTCGTGGGAAAGAGAAAACCATAAAAATAATCAGGGCTAATGCGAAAGTCTTATGACCAAAATAGCGCCACATAAACGCGGTGAAAATAAGCAGCATCATCCCATGATCGCCCGGGAAACTGTCCTTTGAGGCGTCTTTTGTCGAAATATGCAGCAATTCACTGACGCGATAGATATCCGGGAAAAATAGCGTCGGACTGGCGCGTTTCACCGGGATCAGGGCCTGCGCCAGCTGGTTCAGCACCACCGCGGTCAGCAGCATCACCAGGCCGATCATCAGAATGCGACGACGTCCGACAGCACTCTCGTTGCGCCAGAACGTCAGCATCAGGTAGCCCATCGCCAACAGGGAGCAGACGTCAAAGGCGCGGTTGTTGGTGATCGCCACCAGCCAGAGGAAGGCGCGACTCTCAACCAGCTGGTGGTTGAAGAAGTGGAATATCCCGCTGTCCAGCGGGAACCAGAAACCGTGGTTGGCCGGCAGATACCAGGATAAAAACAGAGCCAGGCCAGCGAGGTTAAGCAATAAAATCGGTAATAGTCGGGTTTTCATCATCATGCCGTAAGCTGTTAAAACAGGGCAACGTTAGTTGCCCGAACTTAAACGAAGCTTCAACAAGCTCGACTGTAAGGCGTTCCAGTCGGTGTTAACCGCACTAATTAACTCTATTCGGCTATCTGGCGGCGCTACGCCCTGTGTCTCGATGTGAAAATCGGCCCCCTGGCGATTAACCTGCAGCAGCCCCTCGGGTATACGCATGACTCCTTTTACCCGTTCAACCGGTGCCAACCGCACCCACTCCAGCAAACCGATGGTGTCGAAGCAGGTGTCAGCGTCGAACACCCAGCCGCAGGCCTGATGCCCCTGACCGCTGTTCAGGTTGCGACGCCAGCGCTGGTGGGCGGGCAGGCTAAGCGCCGCCAGGCCCTGTTTTTCGCCGTGACTGTGAACGTGGGCGGCGCTGGCGGGCAGTTCAGCAACATTGCGCCGCGGCAGGTCGAGCAGGGCGTTATCGATATTTCCCTGCGTGGTGTAGGAGAGTTGACGTTCGCCGCCAAAGTGCTGCCACCAGATATCCAGCGCGGCGCGGCTTTCCGCCGTAGCGCGATCCTCTTTATTGGCAATGATGATATCGGCGGCGGCAAGCTGATCGCGGAAATTCTCGTTCTGGACATATTTCTCGTCCAGCAACTGGCGTGGATCGAGCAGGCACAGGGTGGCGCGCAAATCGATCCACGGCTCGTAGACCGGGGCGGTCAGCAGGTCGAGGATCTGCTTCGGATGGCCCAGCCCGGTGGGTTCAATCAGCAGCCGGTCGGGCTTGCCCTGACGCAGCAGGGTGTTCAGCCCCACCTGCATCGGCAGGCCATTGACGCAGCACATACAGCCCCCCGGGATCTCCTTTACCAGCGCCCCGTTATCGGCCAGCAGCGCGCCATCAATGCCGATCTCGCCAAATTCATTGACCAGCACGGCCCATTTTTCAGCAGGATCTTTATTCGCCAGCAGGTGCAGTATTGACGTGGTTTTCCCGCTGCCGAGAAAGCCAGTAATGAGATTGGTTTTAGTCACAGGTGCTCCAGGGGTGATAAATGTAATGCTATAACAATTATCAGTAATCCTGCCGCAAAAGAACAGCCCTGGAAAGGGGGAGGGCGAACGGGAGGCTTCCCGCTCGCCTTAAGCGCATAAAGGGTTAAACCTGGAGCGTATCGATAATGGCCTGGCGCGCGCCCGACTGGCGGATGCGCTGGTAAGCCGCGCTGACGGCCTCCACGAACTGTGGATCCTGCGGCAGGTCGGTGCCGAAAATTTCAGTGAGCGCCAGCAGGGCGGTGACGCGCTCCTCTTCGCTGCTGGTGTCGACGATGGCGCGGATCTTATCGCTCAGCGGATCGCGTACCTCGATGGCTTGGCCCGCATCGTCCAGGCCGCTGACGTAGCGCATCCAGCCCGCCACCCCGAGGGCCAGCAGCGGCCAGGCGGTGTCGCGCTGGCGGTGGAGGCGAATACTCTCCAGCATCCGCTGCGGCAGCTTCTGACTGCCGTCCATGGCAATCTGCCAGGTGCGGTGCTGCAGAGCCGGGTTAGCGAAGCGCTCAATCAGGCTGTCGGCGTAGGCGGTGAGATCCACCCCGGTGATGCGCAGCGTCGGGGCCTGTTCTTCAAGCATCAGGCGACGGGCAGCGTCACGCAGGGCGCTGTCCGCCATGCAGTCGTTGATATGGGCGAAACCGGCCAGATAGCCGAGATACGCCAGGAATGAATGGCTGCCGTTGAGCATGCGCAGCTTCATCTGCTCCCATGGCAGGACGTCCTGCACCATCTGTACCCCGGCCACTTCCCATTCCGGACGACCGGCGACGAAGTTGTCTTCGATCACCCACTGGATAAAGGGCTCGCAGCTGATGGCGCATGGATCGTCGACGCCCACTTCACGGGCGATTTCCGCCAGGGAGTCCTCGGTAGCGGCGGGCACGATCCGGTCCACCATAGTGCCCGGGAAGCTGACGTTGGCGGCAATCCACTCCGCCAGCTCTGGCGAACGCGTGTGGGCCATGCCCAGCACCGCGTTTTTCACCACGTGGCCGTTATCAGGAATGTTATCGCAGGAGAGCACGCTGAATGGGGCCAGACCCCGCTCGCGGCGGCGATGCAGGGCTTCGACGAGGATCCCCGGCGCGGAGTGCGGCGTATCCGGATTTTCCAGATCGTGAATGATGCGTTCATTGCGGGTATCCAGCTTGCCGGTGGCCGGATCAATGCAGTAGCCCTTTTCGGTAATGGTCAGGGAGACAATCGCCACCTGCGGCTCGCAAAATTTCTCAATAATGGCCGCCAGCGAATCCAGCTTCGCGTTCAGGCATTCATGGACCGCGCCCACGATGATCGGCTGATTACCTTCGGCGCCTTTTTCCAGCACCGTAAACAGATGATCCTGCGCGCGCAGTTGGCTCATCAGCGTATCGCCGCTAAACAGGCTAATCTCACATATCCCCCAGTCGCCGCCGTTGGCGTTCAGCACCCGATCGGTCAGGAGCGCCTGATGCGCGCGGTGAAAGGCACCAAAGCCGAAATGGACGATACGGGAGCGTAGCGCCTGACGATCGTACTGCGGCTGTAACACGTGAGCGGGTAGCGCGGTGGAGGCAATTGTCTTCATGAAATACACACCTGATTAACCATTAATTAACAATGCCAGTGTAAAGTTATATGACAACAAATTGAATTGGTGAGCCGTAAATATCCGGGAACTGTGAGATGGATCAATCAATATAGCGAGACACATTGACCTCTCTGGTCAGGCATGTATGGTAGTCGTCATCTGAGTCGATAATATTGGTATAACAACTTTAGAGGGTGAATCAATGGAACAAACCTGGCGTTGGTACGGGCCGAAAGACCCGGTTTCTCTTGATGATGTGCGTCAGGCTGGCGCAACGGGCGTCGTCACCGCACTGCACCATATTCCCAACGGTCAGGTGTGGCCGGTGGAGGAGATCAAAGCGCGTCAGGCGCTGCTGGCCGAGAAAGGGCTGACCTGGTCGGTGGTGGAAAGTATTCCGGTTCACGAAGAGATCAAAACCCACTCCGGCGACTACCAGACCTGGATTGCCAACTACCAGCAGAGCATCCGCAACCTGGCGGCTTGCGGCATTGATACCGTGTGCTACAACTTTATGCCGATCCTCGACTGGACGCGTACCGACCTGGAATACGAAATGCCGGACGGCTCAAAAGCGCTGCGCTTTGACCAGATCGCCTTTGCCGCCTTCGAGCTGCACATCCTGAAGCGCGACGGCGCGGCAGCAGACTACACCGTACAAGAGCAGCAGCAGGCGCAGGAATGGTTCAACAACGCCAGCGAGGCCGAGATTGAAAAACTGACCCGCAACATTATTGCCGGCCTGCCGGGTGCTGAAGAGGGTTACACCCTCGACCAGTTCCGCGCGCGTCTGGCAGAGTATGGCAACATCGACAAAGCCCAGCTGCGGGAAAACATGGCCGTGTTCCTGCGCGCCATCGTACCGGTGGCGGAAGAGGCGGGCGTGCGTCTGGCGGTTCACCCGGACGATCCACCGCGTCCTATCCTCGGCCTGCCGCGTATCGTCTCTACTATTGAGGATATGCAGTGGCTGAAAGAGACGGTCGACAGCATCAACAACGGCTTCACTATGTGTACCGGTTCTTACGGTGTGCGTGCCGATAACGACCTGGTGCAGATGATTGAAACCTTCGGCGACCGTATTCACTTCACCCACCTGCGGGCCACCTGCCGGGAAGATAACCCGAAAACCTTCCACGAAGCGGCGCATCTCGGCGGCGACGTGAACATGGTAGCCGTAGTGGATGCCATTCTGGGTGAAGAGCAGCGCCGCAAGCGGGCGGGCGATCTGCGTCCGATTCCGTTCCGTCCGGATCACGGGCATCAGATGCTGGACGATCTGCGTAAGAAAACCAACCCGGGTTATTCCGCGATTGGGCGTCTGAAAGGGATGGCGGAAGTGCGCGGCGTCGAGCTGGCGCTGAAGATGACCAAATATCCAGAGCTTCTGTAACGGGTATTGCCGGGTGGCGCTGCGCTTACCCGGCCTACAAAAAAACCGGCCATTGAGCCGGTTTTTTTATGCGTGCTTGTGTAGGCCGGGTAAGGCGAAGCCGCCACCCGGCGTAAAGAGCGCACTATTAGTCAGCACGACCCATATAGCGTTTTTCTTCGATATGGATGCGGATCTTCTCGCCTGCGGAGAGGTATTCCGGCACCTGCACCACCAGACCGGTGGTCAGGGTGGCGGGTTTGTTACGTGCGGAAGCGGAGGCACCTTTAATGCCTGGTGCAGTTTCCACGATCTCCAGATCGACGGTCTGCGGCAGCTCCAGCGCCAGTAGCACGCCATCCCAGGTCAGAACCTGCATATCCGGCATCCCGCCTTCCGGAATAAACAGCAGCTCTTCTTCAATCTGATCTTTGGTGAAGATGTACGGGGTATAGTCTTCTTTATCCATAAACACGTATTCGTTGCCGTCAACGTAGGAGAAGTCGACATAGCGACGGGTCAGGGTAACGGTATCCACGATATCGTCGCCTTTGAAACGCTCTTCAACTTTCAGACCGGTACGCACATCAGCAAAACGCATTTTGTACAGCGTTGCTGCGCCACGGGCGCTCGGTGCCTGAATATCGATGTCTTTCACAATCAGCAGCTTGCCGTTGTAATTCAGCACCATACCTTTCTTAATTTCGTTCGCTCTTGGCATTGCAGTAATCCTGTTCACGGGAAGGTCAAAAATATCGCGTCAAAGTACTCGCGCGCGGCATTTCAGGCAAGTGGATTTCGCGGCTTTTGCTATCAATACGCAAAAGGTGTTACTGTGCGCGTCACGCCCGCGGGAGCGGCTTTCTTTCAGGTAAAGTACGAATATGGATTGCCGTCCGGATTGCGGAGCATGTTGCACCGCGCCCTCCATCTCCAGCCCCATTCCCGGGATGCCCAACGGCAAGCCTGCCAACACCCCCTGCGTCCAGTTGGATGCACAACAGCGCTGCAAAATCTTCGGCCTGAGCTCGCGGCCCAAAGTCTGCGCCGGACTCCAGCCGTCGCCCGAGATGTGCAGCACCTCGCGCGGGCAGGCGATGACCTGGCTGCTTGAACTCGAGGCACTCACCGCACCTTAAATATCCTTGATGCGCGTCAGGCACAGCGTGGTGAGGATGCACATCCCCAGCGCAATCCAGAATACCGCGTGATAGCTCCAGATCTCGGCCACCACTCCAGCCAGAGAGCCGGCGATAATCCAGCCCACGCGGGTGGTATTGGTGTAGAGCGTTGTGGCAGCACCCGCCTGGCCCGGCATCAGATCCTGGAAGTAGAGCATGCCGATCCCGGCGAGAATACCGATATAGATCGCGTTCAGCAGCTGTAATCCCAGCAGCACCACCGGTGAGTGAGCGGTAAGCATCCCGACGTAAAACAGCAGACCCGCGAGGGCGGCAACGCGCATCAGGAAGCGTTTACCGAAGCGTTTTGCGTAGTAGCCTGCAATCAGCATCGTCGGGATCTCGAGCCCGGCGGCCGTCCCCATCATTACCCCCGCCAGCTTCTCGGACAGATGCAGCTCATTAATGATAAACAGCGGCATATTGATGATGTACAGGCTGTTGGTGCCCCACATTAAGGTACAAACCGTAAACAGCAGCAGGGCGTCGCGGCGGTTGCGGCGGGGAGATTCCAGCACTCCGGTCGCCAGCTTCGGCTCTTTGCGCATCGTCGGCAGGAAAAACCACACCATCGCGCCACAGACCACAAAGGCCACGGCGGCGCTGATATACATCACCGGGAAGCCAAACCCCATCGACAGCGCATAGGCCAGCGGCGGGCCGACCACCCATGCCAGTGAGACCTGGGCGCGCAGGATCGAGCTGAACATCACCGCCTCGCGGCCGGTATGGTCGGCATGCTCACGCGCTAAAGCGAAAAGCTGCGGGTTGGCGGTCGAGCCAAAGCTGCTGAGAAACACGCCGATAAACAGCAGCACAAAATAGTTACGGTTCCAGGCGAACAGCAGGCAGGCGAAAACGCCCATCAGGCAGCAAAAGACGATCAGGGATTTACGGTCGCCTTTCTTGTCCGAACGCCCGGCCAGAAACTGGCTGACCAGGATGCCGATTATAGCGCTGCCGGTAAAGAAGAAACCGACCATGGCAGGCCGGACATGCACCTCGTTGGTGAGGAACAGGCTCAGGGTAGGGGTTTGTAACGCACCGGCAATCCCGGTGAGGAAGGCAACAATTAAAAACGCTGATGAGGTCAAATCTAATGACTTTGGCGTAGCGGCGGCGGGGGTCGTATGCATGTTTCTGTATCAGTGATATGAAGAGAGGCGGAGTTTACGCCGCTTGTCAGAAAATAGACAGTTATCCACATGCGTAATCCCACAAAAAATCAAAATGGCATTTCACCCTGTCGCTGCGCTTGCTGAAGTTGCTGAAGCCGAGCGGCTATACCTCTGCCAAAAGCCTCTGCCTGAGGTAAAAATGTGCTGTAACTCTAAATTCTGCAAGCTGAAATGACGCATTACTTGCAAGCGGGTGCATAAAGCGCAAGACTTCTTGAAACGTTTCAGCGCTAATTGGTTTACCTAACCCAAACGGATTGGCGCCTTTTTTTACATTTAAGCTGAAACGATTCAATTTCAGCAGGAGTGGAGAACCATGTTCCAGTTATCCGTGCAGGACATTCATCCCGGCGAACAGGCCGGTAGTAAAGAAGAGGCAATCCGGCAGATCGCCGCCGCGCTGGTGGAGGCGGGCAACGTCGCCAACGGCTACGTTGACGGCATGCTGGCGCGCGAGCTGCAGACCTCAACCTTCCTTGGCAATGGCATCGCCATTCCGCATGGCACCACCGATACCCGCGATCAGGTGCTGAAAACCGGCGTTCAGGTCTATCAGTTCCCGCAGGGCGTGCTCTGGGGCGAAGGCCAGGTAGCCTATGTCGCCATTGGGATTGCCGCCAGCAGCGATGAACACCTCGGCCTGCTGCGTCAGCTGACGCACGTCCTGAGCGACGACGCCGTGGCTGAACAGCTGAAGTCCGCTACCACCGCTGAAGAGCTGCGCGCCTTGCTGATGGGCGAAAAGCAGAGCGAAGCCCTGAAGCTGGATAACGACACGCTGACCCTCGACGTGGTGGCTTCCGACCTGGTGACCCTGCAGGCGCTCAACGCCGGTCGCCTGAAAGAGGCCGGTGCCGTGGATACCGCCTTCGTGGCTCACGCCGTTAATGACAAACCGCTGAACCTCGGCCAGGGCGTCTGGTTGAACGACTGTGCTGAAGGCAACCTGCGCAGCGCTATCGCCGTCAGCCGTGCGGCCACGCCATTCGATACCGCCGGGGAAACCACGGCCCTGCTGGTCACCGTCGCCATGGCGGATGAACAGCCGGTTGAGGTGCTGAAGCGTCTGAGCGACCTGCTGCTGAACAAAAAAGCTGAACAACTGCTGAAAGCCGATGCCGCGACCCTGCTGGCGCTGCTGACCAGCGATGATGTGAATACCGATGAACTGCTGAGCGCCGAGTTTGTGGTGCGTAACGAACATGGCCTGCACGCCCGCCCGGGCACCATGCTGGTCAATACCATTAAGCAGTTCAACAGCGACGTGACCGTCACCAACCTCGACGGCAGTGGCAAACCGGCCAACGGCCGCAGCCTGATGAAGGTTGTGGCGCTGGGCGTGAAGAAAGGCCATCGCCTGCGTTTCACCGCGCAGGGTGCCGATGCTGAACAGGCGCTGAAAGCGATTGGCGAGGCCATCGCGGCCGGTCTGGGGGAGGGCGCATAATGAGCAGACGTGTTGCCACTATTACGCTGAACCCGGCTTACGACCTCGTGGGCTTTTGCCCGGAAATTGAACGCGGCGAAGTTAACCTCGTGCGTACCACTGGCCTGCACGCAGCAGGTAAAGGGATTAACGTTGCGAAAGTGCTGAAGGATCTTGGGATCGACGTCACCGTCGGCGGCTTCCTCGGCAAAGATAACCAGGATGGTTTCCAGCAGCTGTTCAGCGAGCTGGGGATCGCCAACCGTTTTCAGGTGGTGCAGGGCCGTACCCGCATCAACGTGAAAATGACCGAGAAAGATGGCGAAGTGACCGACCTGAACTTCTCCGGTTTTGAAGTCACCCAGGCCGACTGGGAGCGTTTTGTGAATGACTCCCTGACCTGGCTGGGTCAGTTCGACATGGTCTGCGTCAGCGGCAGCCTGCCGTCCGGCGTCAGCCCGGAAGCCTTTACCGACTGGATGACGCGCCTGCGCAGCCAGTGCCCGTGCATCATCTTTGACAGCAGCCGCGATGCGCTGGTGGCCGGTCTGAAAGCCGCCCCGTGGCTGGTGAAACCGAATCGTCGCGAACTTGAGATCTGGGCCGGCCGTAAGCTGCCAGAATTAAAAGACGTGATTGAAGCTGCCCATGCCTTACGTGAGCAGGGTATCGCTCATGTGGTGATCTCCCTGGGTGCAGAGGGCGCGCTGTGGGTTAACGCCTCCGGGGAATGGATCGCCAAACCGCCGTCGATGGAAGTGGTCAGCACCGTGGGTGCCGGCGATTCGATGGTGGGTGGGTTGATTTACGGCCTGCTGATGCGCGAATCCAGTGAACACACGTTACGTCTTGCCACCGCCGTTGCTGCCCTGGCCGTCAGCCAGAGCAATGTCGGGATTACCGATCGTACCCAGTTAGCCGCGATGATGGCGCGCGTTGACTTGAAACCTTTTAACTGACAGCAGGAGAGGCATAATGAAAACGCTGCTGATTATTGACTCTGCACTCGGACAGGCCCGCGCCTATATGGCGAAAACCTTGCTGGGTTCGGCGGGACATAAAGCACACCTTGATTTCATCGACAACCCGGGCGATGCCGAACTGGTTATCGTGCTGGGCGACAACATCCCGGCCGACAGCTCGCTGAACGGCAAAAAAGTGTGGCTGGGCGATATCAATCGTGCGGTTGCGCATCCGGAACTGTTCCTGAGCGAAGCGAAAGGCCATGCGGCGCTTTATACCGCGCCTGTTGCGGCCGCTGCGGCAACGACTGTGACCAGCGGTCCAAAACGCGTGGTCGCTGTCACCGCCTGCCCGACCGGCGTGGCGCACACCTTTATGGCGGCAGAAGCCATTGAAACCGAAGCCAAAAAACGCGGCTGGTGGGTGAAGGTTGAAACCCGCGGCTCCGTGGGCGCAGGCAATGCCATCACCCCGGAAGAGGTGGCGGCAGCGGATCTGGTGATCGTGGCGGCGGATATCGAAGTGGATCTGGCGAAGTTTGCCGGTAAGCCGATGTACCGCACCTCAACCGGTCTGGCGCTGAAGAAAACGGCCCAGGAACTGGATAAAGCCCAGGTCGAAGCGAAACCTTTCCAGCCTGCGGGCAACACCGCGTCTTCGGCTTCCGAAGGCAAGAAAGAGTCTGCCGGGGCGTATCGTCATCTTCTGACGGGCGTCTCCTACATGCTGCCGATGGTAGTGGCGGGCGGTCTCTGTATCGCGCTCTCCTTCGCCTTTGGTATCGAGGCCTTTAAAGAGCCGGGTACTCTGGCAGCGGCGCTGATGCAGATTGGCGGCGGCTCGGCGTTCGCGCTGATGGTGCCGGTGCTGGCGGGTTACATTGCCTTCTCCATCGCTGACCGTCCGGGTCTGACCCCGGGTCTGATCGGCGGTATGCTGGCCGTGAGTACCGGCTCGGGCTTTATCGGCGGGATCATCGCCGGCTTCCTCGCCGGTTATGTCGCCAAGCTGATCAGCTCGAAGCTGAAACTGCCGCAGAGTATGGAAGCGCTGAAACCGATCCTGATCATTCCGCTGTTCTCAAGCCTGATTGTTGGCCTGGCGATGATCTATCTGATCGGTAAACCGGTTGCGGGTATCCTCGAAGGCCTGACCCACTGGCTGCAGACCATGGGCACCGCCAACGCGGTTCTGCTGGGGGCAATCCTCGGCGCAATGATGTGTACCGATATGGGTGGCCCGGTGAACAAAGCGGCATACGCGTTCGGCGTTGGCCTGCTGAGTACCCAGACCTACGCGCCGATGGCGGCGATCATGGCTGCAGGGATGGTGCCACCGCTGGCGCTGGGCCTGGCGACTATTGTTGCCCGTCGTAAGTTCGACAAGGCGCAGCAGGAAGGCGGTAAAGCGGCGCTGGTTCTGGGCCTGTGCTTTATCACCGAAGGGGCTATCCCGTTTGCCGCGCGTGACCCGATGCGCGTACTGCCTTGCTGTATCGTTGGCGGCGCGGTGACCGGTGCCATCTCCATGGCGATTGGCGCAAAACTGATGGCGCCGCACGGCGGTCTGTTTGTCCTGCTGATCCCGGGTGCGATTACCCCGGTGCTGGGTTACCTGTTCGCGATTATCGCCGGTACGCTGGTGGCAGGTCTCTCTTACGCAGTGGTGAAACGTCCGGAAGCTGAAGTGGTTGCCGCGAAAGCAGCATAATCCTTCTTCATCCGAAAAGGGCAGAGGCAACTCTGCCCTTTTTTTTACATTTAAACGTGCCAGGGGTCGCATTGTTTTGTCGCGCTGAAAACTGTATCTACAAAAATTTGTGATTCTGTTCATATTCATTTGACGATCCTCTCTCCGCTCGCTTTACTTTCCCCTTCTCATGCATAATATGAACACGTGTTTATAGATAAACATGTGTTCTAATAACTTTAAATGTTACTACCTCGCTTAATAATCATTGCGATGGCCTGCGCGCCAGAGGATGTTCTATGCGTGAAAAGGATTATATTGTTGTTATTGGTTCTGCAAATATGGACGTGGCGGGATATTCACATGCATCGCTCAATTATGCCGACTCTAATCCAGGGAAAATAAAATTCACCCCCGGCGGCGTAGGCCGCAATATTGCGCAAAATCTGGCGCTGTTAGGTAAAAATGTCTGGCTGCTTTCCGCGGTAGGCGATGATTTTTACGGCCAGTCGCTGCTGTCACAAACCCAGGCCGCCGGTGTGCAGGTCGACAAGTGCCAGGTTATTTCCGGGGAGGGCACCTCCAGCTATTTATCCTTGCTCGACAATACCGGGGAGATGCTGGTTGCCATCAACGATATGGCGATTTCTGACCACATCAATCCGCACTATCTGGCCCACCATCTGGCGTTTATCCGCGCTGCCAAAGCGGTGGTGGTGGACTGCAACCTCAACGAATCCGCGCTCGCCTGGATTTTTGAGAACACAGGCCAGACGCCGGTTTTCGTTGATCCGGTCTCGGCCTGGAAATGCAGCAAGATTAGCGACTGGCTGGGCCATATCCATACCCTGAAGCCCAACCGGCTGGAGGCCGAAACCCTGAGCGGTATCCCGCTCTCCTGCGCGGCGGATGCGCCGAAAGTGGCGGCCTGGTTTCACCAGCATGGCCTGTTCCGGCTGGTGCTGAGCATGGGCGGCGACGGCGTGTATTACAGCGAAAAAGCGGGCGAAAGCGGCTGGTCAGCGCCGTTTAAAACCCAGGTGGTCAACGTCACCGGCGCGGGGGACGCGATGATGGCGGGGCTCGCCTTCTGCTGGCTGGAAAGGGCCGCATTTAAAGATTCCGTTCGTTTTGCCCAGGGCTGCTCTTCGCTGGCGCTGGCGTCCGTATTTACTAATAACCCTGATTTATCGTCTGAAAACGTTAACGCATTAATGGAGAGAGAACATGTCTGAATTAAAATTACCTGCCGAGTTCCTGCAAATTTCTCCTGAGGTTCAGGACGCTTTAAATAATAACAAACCGATTGTGGCGCTTGAATCCACTATTATTTCTCACGGCATGCCTTTCCCGCAAAATGCCCAGACGGCGCTGGAAGTTGAAGATGCTATTCGCCAGCAGGGCGTTATTCCGGCCACCATTGCAATTATTCGCGGCGTAATGAAAGTGGGGCTGAGCAAAGAAGAGATCGAATTATTGGGCCGCGAAGGCCATGCGGTGACCAAAGTCAGCCGCCGGGATTTGCCTTTCGTGGTGGCGGCAGGCATCAACGGCGCAACGACGGTGGCGTCTACCATGATCATTGCGGCGATGGCCGGGATTAAGGTCTTTGCCACCGGCGGGATTGGCGGCGTTCACCGTGGCGCAGAGCACACTTTTGATATTTCCGCCGATTTACAGGAGCTGGCGAAGACCAACGTCGCCGTGGTCTGCGCAGGGGCGAAATCGATTCTCGACCTCGGCCTGACCACCGAATATTTAGAAACCAACGGCGTGCCGCTGATTGGCTACCAGACCCAGTCCCTGCCAGCCTTTTTCTGCCGCACCAGCCCGTTTGAGGTCAGCATCCGTCTCGACAGCGCCGAGGCTATCGCCCGGGCCATGGCGGTGAAATGGCAGACCGGCCTCAACGGCGGCCTGGTGGTGGCCAATCCCATCCCGGAACAGTTTGCGATGGCGGAAGAGTCCATCAACGCGGCTATCGACCAGGCGGTGAGGGAAGCGGAAGAGCAGGGCGTAACCGGCAAAGCCAGCACCCCGTTCCTGCTGGCTCGCGTGGCGGAACTGACCGGCGGCGACAGCCTGAAATCGAACATTCAGCTGGTCTTTAACAACGCCCGCCTGGCCTGCGATATCGCGAAGGCTTATCAGCGTATGGCGTAACCCTTTACAGGCAGTTTGCCGTCGCCTGTCTTCGCAGTGGAATCACGGATACCCGGCCTGTCGCCGGGTTTTCAGGTAAGGAAATCATTATGGACGTAATGAGAAGTCTGCTGGGTATGGCGGTACTGTTGGCGATAGCCTTCCTCCTGTCGGTCAATAAACGCCGTATCAGCCTGCGCACCGTCGGTGCCGCCTTCCTGTTGCAGGTGGCGATCGGCGGCATCATGCTCTATTTCCCACCCGGCAAATGGCTGGTCGAGCAGGCCGCCATCGGGGTGAGTAAAGTCATGTCCTACAGCGATGCCGGCAGCGCCTTTATCTTTGGGGCGCTGGTCGGGCCGAAGATGGACACCCTGTTTGACGGGGCCGGGTTCGTGTTTGCCTTTCGGGTGCTGCCCGCCATTATCTTTGTCACCGCGCTGATCAGCCTCCTGTACTACATCGGGGTGATGGGTCTGCTGATCCGCGTGCTGGGCGGTATTTTCCAGAAAGCGCTGCGCATCAGCAAAATCGAATCCTTTGTCGCGGTGACCACCATCTTCCTCGGGCAGAACGAGATCCCGGCGATCGTGAAACCCTTTGTCGATAAGCTGAACCGCAACGAACTGTTCACCGCCATTTGCAGCGGGATGGCGTCGATTGCCGGTTCGATGCTGATTGGCTATGCGGGGATGGGCGTGCCGATTGATTACCTGCTGGCCGCCTCGCTGATGGCGATCCCCGGCGGGATCCTGTTTGCCCGTCTGCTGAGCCCGGCCACCGAGGAGTCGCAGGTCACCTTTGATAATCTCTCCTTCAGCGAGACGCCGCCAAAAAGCATTATCGAAGCCGCGGCGACCGGGGCGATGACCGGGCTGAAAATCGCCGCCGGGGTCGCCACGGTGGTGATGGCATTTGTGGCGATCATTGCCCTGCTGAACGGCATGCTGGGCGGCATCGGCGGCTGGTTTGGTATCGAAAGCCTGAGTCTGGAGGGGCTGTTTGGCTACGCCCTTGCGCCGCTGGCGTGGATCATGGGTGTCGAATGGCAGGATGCGACCCTGGCGGGCAGCCTGATTGGCCAGAAGCTGGCGATTAACGAGTTCGTCGCCTATCTCAACTTCTCCCCGTATCTGCAAACCGCCGGTCAGCTGGACGTGAAAACCATCGCCATTATCTCGTTCGCCTTGTGCGGGTTCGCCAACTTCGGCTCGATTGGGGTCGTGGTCGGGGCCTTTTCCGCGGTATCGCCCCAGCGTGCCCCCGAGATTGCCCAGCTTGGCGTGCGGGCGCTGGTAGCGGCGACGCTCTCTAACCTGATGAGCGCCACCATTGCCGGGTTCTTTATCGGTTTATCGGGATAGAGGGAACAGGCCGGGTAGCAACACTACCCGGCTTTTTTACTGCGCGGTCTCCAGCAGAGACCAGGCGTTATCCACCGACAGGGTCGGGTTATTAATGCTTTCGCTGGCGCGGGAGAGCGCCGCACAGGCGAGGGCAAACCGCGCCGCATCGGCAAAGTCGCTCCCGTCGAGGAAGCCATAGACCAGACCCGCCATAAAGGCGTCGTCGGCACCGAAACGGTCGACAACCGGGTGCGCAGGCGGCGTCAGCAGGAACGGCTCCGCGCCTTGCTCACTGCACAGCACCGAATCATCTTCCAGACACACCACAATCCGCTGGACGCCTTTCTCGTGCAGGGCTGTCAGCGCCGCCTGACGATCATCGCACTCCGCCAGAATCTGCAGCTCTTTCAGCGTGGGCTTGAGGGTATGGATCCGCGACAGCCAGGGCTTGATTCTGTCGGCTTTAAACTCTGAAACCGTGTCGACAAACACCGGTACCTCTCCGGCGAGGGTAAAGACCCACTCCAGGGATTCTGCGGTGAGATTACAGTCGGCCAGCACCACCCCCGCATGGGCCAGCAGCTCGCGCGACTGGTTAAGCAACTGCGGCGTCAGCCCCTGCAGGATATGGGTGTCGTTGATGGCCAGCACGGTGTCGTCCTGCGGGTTGGCAATTGACAGATAGGTCGCCGTGCTTTGCCCGTGCAGGCGGATGGTGCTCTGGACGTTAACGCCCGCCAGCCGGGTTTGCTCCAGCAGAGTTTCGCCATAAAAATCGCTGCCGACGGCGGAGATCAGGTGCACCTCGCGGCCCAGCAGCGCCAGGTTATGGGCGATATTTCGCGCCACGCCGCCCGCCGCGCACTGAATGGCCCCCGGATGGGAGGAGGGTTCAGGAAAGCGGATATCGGCCACGCCGCGAATATCCATATTGATGGCACCGAGCGCCACGCAATAATCCTGTTCGGTGAGAATATAGCCCTTGCCCTTGATCGCCCCTTTACGCATCAAATCCATAATGTGCGCAGCCACCCGCGAGCGGCTGATGTCGAGGATTTGGGCGATTTCATGCTGCTGAATAAGAGGGTTACGCCGCAGGATCTTCAGGATCTGCTTTTCCCTTTCGTTCATCATTATGCGGTGGCCTCGGCGTACTGTTGTGCTTTCAGCCAGGCGATCTCTTCCGCCCAGATATCCGGGTTGATGGTTTCCAGCACCATCGGAATGCCGTCGAAACGCGGGTCCTGCATGATAAAGCGGAACGCGTCATGGCCGATGTTGCCTTCACCCAGGCTGTGGTGGCGATCGACGCGGCTGGCAAAGGCGCTTTTCGCATCGTTAAGGTGCATGCCGCGCAGGTATTCAAAGCCCACAATGCGTTCGAATTCGGCGAAGGTTTTCGCGCACTCTTCAACGCTGCGCAGGTCGTAACCGGCGGCAAAGGCGTGGCAGGTATCAATGCAGACGCCGACGCGGGATTTATCCTCCACGCCGTCGATGATGGCTGCCAGATGCTCAAAGCGAAAACCAAGGTTGCTGCCCTGTCCGGCGGTATTTTCAATCACCGCCGTCACCCCTTTGGTCTGCTCCAGCACGATATTGATCGACTCGGCGATGCGCGCCAGGCAGGCGTCTTCGTCAATCTGCGACAGATGGCTGCCTGGGTGGAAGTTCAGCAGCGTCAGGCCGAGCTGCTCGCAGCGCTGCATCTCATCGAGGAAGGCTTCGCGGGATTTATCCAGCGCCTCCTGTACCGGATGACCGAGGTTAATCAGGTAGCTGTCGTGGGGCAGGATCTGGCCGGGAGTGAAATGGTATTTTTCGCACGCCGCTTTGAACTCATCAATCACCTGGGTGGTTAAGGGGGCGGCACGCCACTGGCGCTGATTTTTGGTGAACAGGGCGAAGGCGGTCGCCTCGATTTCGGCGGCACGAATGGCGGCATTCGCCAGACCGCCAGCAGCGCTGACGTGCGCTCCAACATATTTCATAAAGGGACTCCTGTTAACCCGCAAACGCTTATGATAGCGGGTTAACAGGAGAAGGATGAAGCGGTTTATGCCAGCAGGCTATGAACCGCCAGGTTAATGGCACCCCCGCCAACAATCAGCCAGATGAACAGCACCAGCGCCATCAGCAGCGGTTTGGCCCCGGCTTTTTTCAGGGCGCTGACGTGGGTGGTTAAGCCCAGCGCCGCCATCGCCATCGCCAGCAGCACGGTATCCAGCGTCACCAGCATATCGACCACCGCTTTGGGCAGCAGATGGAACGAGTTAAACACCGCCACCACAATAAACAGGATCGCAAACCACGGAATGGTGATTTTGCTCTTCTCGCCGTTGCCTGCCGGGGCGAGCTGTTTCACCCGCGCGGCCAGGATCAGCAGGAAGGGGGCCAGCATCATCACCCGCAGCATTTTGGCGATCACCGCCGCATTCTCCGCCTCCGGGCTGATGGCGTGACCCGCCGCGACCACTTGGGCGACCTCATGCATCGTTGAGCCGATGTAAATCCCGTAGGTTTCCGGGCTAAACCAGTGCGCCACCAGCGGATACATCGCCGGATAGAGGAAGATCGCCAGGGTCCCGAAGATCACCACCGTCGCCACGGCAACCGTCACCTTGCTGGCTTCGGCCTTCACCACCGGCTCGGTCGCCAGCACCGCCGCGGCGCCGCAAATGCTGCTGCCCGCGCCAATCAGCCAGCTGGTCTGTTTGTCGAGGCCGAATACCTTCTGGCCGATAAAGCAGGCCAGCAGGAAGGTGCTGGTCAGGGTTAACACGTCAATCGCGATGCCGCTGACGCCCACGTCAGCAATCTGCGCGAAGGTCAGGCGAAAGCCGTACAGGATGATCCCGAGGCGCAGCAGGTGCTGCTTGGCGAAGATCACGCCGCTGTCGCACGGCTTGTAGATGTGCGGATAGATCGTATTTCCGACCACCATCCCCAGCAGGATAGCCAGCGTCAGGGCGCTGAAGCCCGCTCCCGCTACCGCCGGAATACTGCCGCCCCATAACGCAACGCCGGTGACCAGCGCGCTCAGCGCCAGGCCCGGAATGTAGTGCCACACTGTACGGTGATGCTGCAAAGTGAGTGTTGTCATAACCTTCTCCTTTTCTCTGACTGAAGGTTACGGCGCGCTGGCTTAAAAATAAAATTGATTATATATTTATAATTAATCTCTATAAGTGGTAAGCAGGGCGCTTACCGTACCGGATGGTGACTATGCACATTACGTTACGCCAGCTTGAGGTCTTCGCCGAAGTGCTGAAAAGCGGATCGACAACCCAGGCTTCCCAGATGCTGGCTCTCTCCCAGTCTGCGGTCAGCGCCGCGCTGACCGATCTTGAAGGCCAACTGGGGGTTCAACTCTTTGACAGGGTAGGGAAGCGACTGGTGGTGAACGAGCACGGGCGCTTGCTCTATCCCCGCGCGCTGGCGCTGCTGGAGCAGACCGTCGAGATTGAACAGCTGTTTCGCGAGGATAACGGCGCCATTCGCGTCTATGCCAGCAGCACCATCGGCAATTACATCCTGCCGGAGGTGATTGCCCGCTATCGCCGCGATTTCCCGGGTTTACCGCTGGAGATGAGCGTTGGCAACAGCCAGGATGTGATCAACGCGGTGATCGACTTTCGGGTCGATATCGGCCTTATCGAAGGCCCATGCCACAACGCTGACATCATTGCCGACCCCTGGCTGGAGGATGAGCTGGTGGTCTTCGCCTCGCCGGCCTCATCGTTATTACAGCAGGAGGTAACTCTGGAGCGGCTGGCGCAGGCCCCGTGGATTTTGCGCGAGCAGGGGTCAGGCACCCGTGAGATCGTCGATTATCTGCTGCTGTCGCATCTGCCGCAGTTTCATATGGGCATGGAGCTGGGCAATTCGGAGGCGATCAAACATGCGGTGCGCCACGGTCTGGGCATCAGCTGCCTGTCGCGCCGGGTGATTGCCGAACAGCTGGAGAGCGGCCTGCTTGTGGAGATCCCCGTACCGCTGCCGAATAAGCTGGTGCGCACCCTGTGGCGCATCCATCACCGCCAGAAGCACCTCTCCAACTCCCTGCAGCGTTTCCTGCGTTACTGCGAAATGTAAGCCCGTCCGGCGGCGTTTTGCCGCCGGGATCTCTTCCGCGCACCGATACGATTCTCTGCTTTACTTATAATCCTGGTCCGGTCATGAAGCTCTCTTATAACTGGGCATTTGTGCCGGAAGAGCGGACGATCGTCTGCTACAATCGCGCCTCATTTTTTGAATGGACAGCATTTTCATATGGTTTCCGAAACTAAAACCACAGAAGCGCCCGCGCTACGTCGCGAACTCAAGGCGCGTCACCTGACGATGATTGCCATTGGCGGTTCTATTGGTACAGGTCTTTTTGTCGCCTCTGGGGCGACCATTTCTGCAGCGGGCCCTGGCGGCGCGCTCTTTTCCTATATCCTGATCGGTTTGATGGTCTACTTCCTGATGACCAGCCTGGGCGAACTGGCGGCGTACATGCCGGTATCCGGTTCTTTCTCCACCTACGGTCAGAAATACGTGGAAGAAGGCTTCGGCTTCGCGCTAGGCTGGAACTACTGGTACAACTGGGCGGTCACCATCGCCGTGGATCTGGTGGCCTCGCAGCTGGTGATGACCTGGTGGTTCCCGGATACGCCGGGCTGGATCTGGAGCGCGCTCTTCCTGGGGGTGATCTTCCTGCTGAACTACATCTCCGTGCGCGGTTTTGGCGAAGCGGAATACTGGTTCTCGCTGATCAAAGTCGCGACGGTGATCATCTTTATCGTCGTCGGCGTGGCGATGATTGTCGGCATCTTCAAAGGCACCGAACCCGCGGGCTGGAGCAACTGGGCTATTGGCGACGCGCCTTTTGCCGGGGGCTTCTCGGCAATGATTGGCGTCGCGATGATCGTTGGCTTCTCCTTCCAGGGAACGGAGCTTATCGGCATTGCTGCCGGTGAGTCCGAAAACCCGGAGAAGAACATTCCGCGCGCGGTGCGGCAGGTCTTCTGGCGTATCCTGCTGTTCTATGTGTTCGCCATCCTGATTATCAGCCTGATCATTCCGTATACCGATCCGAGCCTGCTGCGTAACGATGTGAAAGACATCAGCGTCAGCCCGTTCACCCTGGTGTTCCAGCATGCCGGTCTGCTCTCTGCGGCGGCGGTAATGAACGCGGTGATCCTGACGGCGGTGCTGTCGGCGGGTAACTCCGGGATGTATGCCTCCACCCGTATGCTCTACTCCCTGGCCTGCGACGGCAAAGCACCGCGTATTTTCGCGAAGCTGTCCCGTGGCGGCGTGCCGCGTAACGCGCTCTATGCCACCACCGTGATTGCCTGCCTGTGCTTCCTGACCTCGATGTTCGGCAACCAGACGGTCTACCTGTGGCTGCTGAATACTTCCGGGATGACGGGCTTTATCGCCTGGCTGGGTATCGCCATCAGCCACTACCGTTTCCGTCGCGGTTATGTGAAGCAGGGTTACGACATTAACAACCTGCCGTACCGCTCCGGGTTCTTCCCGCTGGGGCCGATCTTCGCCTTTGTGCTGTGTCTGATCATCACTCTGGGTCAGAACTACGAAGCCTTCCTGGCCGACACCATTGACTGGGGCGGCGTGGCAGCGACCTATATCGGTATCCCGCTGTTCCTGATCATCTGGTTTGGCTACAAGCTGGCGAAGGGAACGAAGTTTGTCAGCTATAGCGAAATGGAATTTCCGAATAGCTTTAAAAAATAACCGCAACGCCTCTCTTTAAACCCGCTCACTCGAGCGGTTTTTTTTGTTTCCACATTCTGCACAATTGACATAACTTTTAACAATTGAATTGATAATAGTTATCGTTTGCTTTATCATTAGCACGTTAATAAAAAAGCAATAGTGAGCAGTACCTCTTTGATTTTGTAGTGTTTACCTCATGGAGATAGGAAATGTTTAGGTTGAATCCCTTCGTTCGGGGAGGGCTGTGTGCGTCTGCTCTGTCCCTGGCCCTGCCGGTTGTTGCGGCGGAATCTGGCGACACCCTGGTGGTGACCGCCTCGGCCAACGAGCAAAACCTGAAGGATGCCCCGGCCAGTATCAGCGTCATCACCCAGCAGGATCTGCAGCGCAAGCCGGTGCAGAACCTGAAAGATGTGTTAAAAGACGTTCCGGGCGTCCAGTTAACTGACGAAGGGGACAACCGTAAGGGCGTCAGTATTCGCGGTCTGGACAGCAGCTACACGCTGATCCTGGTTGACGGGAAACGCGTCAACTCCCGCAATGCCGTTTTCCGCCATAACGACTTCGACCTCAACTGGGTGCCGGTTGATGCCATCGAACGTATCGAAGTGGTGCGCGGGCCGATGTCCTCCCTCTATGGCTCTGATGCCTTGGGCGGCGTGGTCAATATCATCACTAAAAAGATCGGCCAGAAATGGACCGGCACCCTCACCGCTGACACCACCCTTCAGGAGCACCGCGATCGTGGCGACACTTACGGCGGCCAGTTTTATACCAGCGGCCCGCTGGTGGATGGCGTCCTCGGCCTGAAAGCCTTTGGCAGCCTGCAGAAACGCGATAAAGACGATCCGCAGGATTCAACAACCAGCGCTACCGGGGAAACCCCGCGCATTGAAGGCTTCACCAGCCGCGATGCCAACGTGGAATTTGCCTGGACCCCGAACGAGAACCACGATTTCACCGCGGGCTACGGCTTTGACCGTCAGGATCGTGATTCCGACTCGCTGGATCAGAACCGCCTTGAGCGCCAGAACTACTCCCTGAGCCATAATGGCCGCTGGGGCGTGGGCAATAGCGAGTTGAAATTCTACGGCGAAAAGGTCGATAACAAGAACCCGGGCAACAGCAACCCGATCACCTCCGAAAGCAACTCCATTGACGGCAAATATGTTCTGCCGCTGGGGGAGATTAACCAGCTCCTGACCTTTGGCGGGGAATGGCGTCACGACAAGCTGAAGGATCCGGTGAACATCACCGGCGGCAGCAGCAGTAATACCTCCGCCAGCCAGTATGCGCTGTTCCTGGAAGATGAATGGCGGATCTTCGAGCCGCTGGCGCTGACCACCGGCGTGCGTATGGATGACCACGAAACCTACGGCGACCACTGGAGCCCGCGTGCGTATCTGGTCTATAACGCCACCGATACCCTGACGGTAAAAGGCGGCTGGGCGACGGCATTCAAAGCACCATCCCTGCTGCAGCTCAGCCCGGACTGGACTACCGGCTCCTGCCGTGGTGCCTGTGAAATCGTTGGTAGCCCGGATCTCAAGCCGGAAACCAGCGAAAGCGTCGAGCTGGGCCTCTACTACAACGGGGAAGAGGGCTGGTTAGAGGGCGTGCAGGGCAGCATTACCGCCTTCCAGAATGACGTGGATGACCGTATCAGCATCCTGCGCACGGCGAATGTCAACCAGGCGCAGGGCTACCCGAACTATGTCGGGCTGAATGCCGACGGCGAGCCGATTTTCCGTTATTACAACGTCAATAAGGCGCGTATCCGCGGCCTGGAGACGGAAGTGAAGTTCCCGATTGCCGAAGACTGGCGCATGACGCTGAATTACACCTATAACGACGGGCGTGATATCAGCAACGGCGAGAACAAGCCGCTCTCCGAACTGCCGTTCCACACCGCCAACGGCACGCTGGACTGGCAGGCAAGCCAGGCGTGGTCCTTCTATGTGCAGGGTAATTATACGGGTGAGAAACGCACCGTTACCGATGGCGACGCAACGCCGGGCGGTTACGTGGTGTGGAACACCGGCGGCGCATGGCAGGCCACGAAAAACGTCAAGCTGCGTGCCGGCGTCATGAACCTGCTGGATAAAGATCTCAGCCGCGACGACTACAGCTACACCGAGGAAGGACGCCGTTACTTTATGGCGGTGGATTACCAGTTCTGACGGTGGGATCGCCGGGCGGCGTGTTGCTTGCCCGGCCTACGGTTTACTCCCTCTCCCCGTGGGAGAGGGTTGGGGTGAGGGCATCAGGCCGCACTTACTTCAACAACTGCTGCGCATGGAAGCGCAGATGATCTTCAATAAACGACGCAATAAAGTAATAGCTGTGATCGTAGCCTGGTTGGATGCGTAACGTCAGCGGCCAGTCCTTCTGGCGTGCGGCTTCCGCCAGCACCGCCGGCTGTAACTGGCTCGCAAGGAACTGATCGGCATCACCCTGATCGATAAGCGTCGGGATCGCCTGTTCCGGCTGGCTGGCCAGCATCAGCGCGCAGCTGTCCCATGCCTGCCAGGTCTCTGTATCCTCGCCCAGGTAATTCGTGAAGGCTTTCTGCCCCCAAGGCACCTGGGACGGATTCACGATAGGCGCAAAGGCCGATACGCTGACGTATTTACCCGGATTTTTCAGCGCCATCACCAGCGCACCGTGGCCGCCCATCGAGTGGCCGCTGATGGCACAGCGATCGGCTACCGCGAACTCCGCCTGGATCAGCGCTGGCAGCTCGTCGCGCAGGTAGTCGTACATCCGGTAATGCTTCGCCCAGGGCGCCTGGGTGGCATTCAGGTAGAACCCGGCGCCTTTGCCCAGGTCATAACCGGCATCGTCCGCGACCTCATCGCCGCGCGGGCTGGTGTCGGGCATCACCAGAGCGATCCCCAGCTCCGCCGCAACCCGCTGGGCACCCGCTTTGGTCGTGAAGTTTTCATCGTTGCAGGTCAGGCCGGAGAGCCAGTACAGCACCGGTGGTTTTGCCGCACCGGTAACCGGCGGCAGAAAGATGCTGAACGTCATCGCGCAGTTCAGCACCGCAGAATCATGACGCCAGCGCTGCTGTCGACCTTCAAAACAGTGGTGCTCTTCGAGCAGTTCCATGCAGGGCTCCTTCAGGAAGGTTGTATAAAGAGATGAAAGTCATAATACAGATAATTCAATAACGAGTGAGTAACTTTCACTTCCGCATTAACGACATATCCTGCATCATGAATTTACGAAACTTTAACAACTGGAGTGGTCATGGCGCTGCGTATCGCGCTCAGCGGATTTGTGGTTCTGGTGGTGGCGATGGGAATAGGGCGCTTTGCCTTTACCCCGCAGGTGCCGCTGATGATTGCGGCAGGGCAACTGACCCTGACCAGCGCCGGGCTGGTAGCGGCGATGAACTATCTCGGCTATCTGGTGGGGGCATGGGATGCCATGCGCGCGCACCGGTTTGTCGAGGGCCGTCTGTGGCTGGGGATTGTTGGCGCGGTGGGGCTCACCCTGCTCTCGGCCGTCGCGGATAACGCTATCGTCCACGGACTGCTGCGGTTTGTGATTGGCTGCATGAGCGGCTGGTCGATGGTGCTGGTCGCCGCCTGGACCAACGAGCGGCTGGCCCATTTCGGCAAGCCGGGCCTGAGCGCCGCGGTCTTCGCCGGGCCGGGGGCGGGCATTACTATCAGCGGTTTGCTGGCGGTGTGGATCCAGGCCCAGGGGTTGTCGGCCAGCGCGGCATGGCAAATCTACGGCGTGCTGGCGCTGGTGCTGATCGCGCTGGTGGCCCGCTATCTGCCGCGTGCCGGGCAACTGCATCGTCCGGGCGCCACGCCGGAGCCGCTGACGCTGACCCGCGATCTGCGTCGTCTGGTCTGGAGCTACAGCCTCGCCGGGTTTGGCTACATCCTCCCGGCGACCTTTTTGTCGCAGATGGCGGCGCTGCGTTTCCCTGGTAGCGCGTTTGCCCAGTTTGTCTGGCCGGTGTTCGGCGTGGCCTCGGTGCTGGGTATTGCCCTGAGTATCGCTCTGCGCCATGTTTCCACTACTAACCGCAGGCTGGCGCTGGTGCTTTGGCTGCAGGCGGTGGGAGTGATTGCCGCCTGGCTGATGCCGGGGATGGCCGGTCTGGTGACCGGTGCGCTGCTGGTCGGCGGCGGATTTTTATGTGCGGTGCAGCTCTCGTTGCTCTACGGGCGTGAACTGGCACCGAATCACACACGGTACATGGCCGGGTTACTGACCACCGGCTATGCGGTCGGGCAGCTGATTGGCCCGATGACCTCGGCGTTGTCGAGCTGGCTCACCCATCAGCTGGAGCCCGCTCTGGGCCTTGCGGGTATCGCCCTTTTCGTGGCGGGCGGGCTGGTCTGGCAGCGTCAGGTTGAAAGGTTACGGCAATTGGAATAATTATCGCGGTGAATACTGGATTATGGTCGCCGCCTCGCGCACAATGAGTGCACATTTTGCCCCACGGAGGGCAGAAGAGCACCGCACCTGCAGGAGAAAAAGAATGTCATCAATGAGTAAAGAAGCTGCTCTCGTCCACGAAGCGCTGGTCGCACACGGTCTCGAAACCCCGCTGCGCCCACCGGTTCAGGATCTGGACAACGAAACGCGTAAACGTCTTATTTCCGGGCATATGACCGAAATCATGCAGCTGCTGAATCTCGATTTGAGCGATGACAGTCTGATGGAGACCCCACGTCGCATCGCCAAAATGTATGTCGATGAGATTTTCTCCGGGCTTGATTACGCTAACTTCCCGAAAATCACCGTCATTGAAAATAAAATGAAGGTGGATGAGATGGTGACGGTGCGTGATATCACCCTGACCAGCACCTGTGAACACCACTTTGTGACCATCGACGGTAAAGCGACCGTGGCCTATATTCCGAAAGACTCGGTCATTGGCCTGTCGAAGATTAACCGCATCGTGCAGTTCTTTGCCCAGCGTCCGCAGGTGCAGGAGCGTTTAACCCAGCAGATCCTCATCGCGCTGCAGACGCTGCTTGGCACCAACAACGTGGCGGTTTCCATTGACGCGGTGCATTACTGCGTGAAAGCACGCGGCATTCGCGATGCGACCAGCGCCACCACGACGACCTCGCTGGGCGGTCTGTTTAAATCAAGCCAGAACACCCGTCAGGAGTTTCTGCGCGCCGTGCGTCATCACGACTGATCGTCAGGGCAGGGTACATGGAAAGAAATGTCACGCTGGATTTCGTTCGTGGCGTCGCTATTCTGGGTATTCTGCTACTCAATATAAGCGGCTTCGGTCTGCCGAAAGCCGCTTATCTTAATCCCGCCTGGTATGGCGATATTACCCTCAGCGACGCCTGGACATGGGCGGTGCTGGATCTCTTCGCCCAGGTTAAATTCCTCACCCTGTTTGCCCTGCTGTTCGGAGCCGGACTTCAGCTGCTGCTTAAACGCGGTAAACGCTGGATCCAGGCCCGGCTTTCACTGCTGGTCCTGCTGGGGTTTATCCATGGCCTGCTGTTCTGGGACGGCGATATTCTGCTGGCCTACGGGCTGGTGGGACTGATCTGCTGGCGCATCATCCGTGATGCGCACGATGTCAAAAATCTCTTCAATACCGGGGTGGTGCTGTTCATTATTGGCGTCGCCATCCTGCTGCTGCTGGGGGTGATCTCGGGCGGCTCCACCAATCGCTCATGGGTGCCGGATGCGGCCAACCTGCAGTATGAGCAGTACTGGAAGCTGGGTGGCGGGGCGGAGGCTATCAGCAACCGGGCCGATATGATTGGCAGCAGCCTGCTGGCGCTCGGAGCGCAGTACGGCTGGCAGCTGGCGGGGATGATGCTTATCGGCGCTGCCCTGATGCGTACCGGCTGGCTGAAAGGTGAGTTTAGCCTGCGTCATTACCGGCGTACCGGACTGTGGCTGGTGCTGCTCGGTCTGGCGATTAATCTCCCGGCGGTCATTGCCCAGTGGTATGTGAACTGGGATTACCGCTGGTGTGCGTTTCTGTTACAGGCGCCGCGCGAGCTGAGCGCGCCCTTCCAGACCATAGGCTATGCCGCGCTGATGTATGGCTTCTGGCCGCAGCTCTGCCGTTTCCGGCTGGTGATAGCGATAGCCTGCGTGGGGCGCATGGCGCTCAGCAACTATCTCCTGCAGACGCTGATCTGCACCACCTTGTTCTATCATCTTGACCTGTTTATGCATTTTGATCGCCTGCAGCTGCTGGGCTTTGTCCTGCCCATCTGGCTGGTGAATATTCTGTTCTCCGTTCTCTGGCTGCGTCATTTCCGTCAGGGACCGATGGAATGGCTGTGGCGACAATTGACCGCACGTGCTGCAGGGGTTTCATTAAGTAATACATCCGGATAACGATCTGGATCACAATCATTAACAAAACGGATGTAACCGTTTTCATCCTTGTGAGCTTCTTCACGTAGTCCTCCCTTTCTCGCTGCCAGAATAGTCACCTTGCTAAACACAGGGGGTGTCTGTGAGTTGCTGCAATCTAAATAAGGATGGTGAATATGATCACCATTCGTGACGTCGCGCGTCAGGCGGGCGTTTCTGTCGCTACCGTTTCCCGGGTCCTCAACAACAGCGCGCTGGTCAGTCCGGAGACGCGCGAGAGTGTCATGAAAGCCGTCATCGCGCTGGGCTACCGGCCGAACGCTAACGCCCAGGCGCTGGCGACCCAGGTCAGCGATACCATCGGCGTGGTGGTGATGGACGTGTCGGATGCCTTCTTTGGTGCCCTGGTGAAAGCCGTGGACATGGTCGCTCAGGAGCACCAGAAAAACGTGCTGATCGGCAACAGCTATCACGAGGCAGAAAAAGAGCGTAACGCCATTGAGGTGCTGATACGTCAGCGCTGTAACGCCCTGATCGTCCACTCAAAAGCCTTAAGCGACGAGGAGCTCTCTGCCCTGATGGAGCAGATCCCCGGCATGGTGCTGATCAACCGCATCGTGCCCGGCTATGCCCACCGCTGCGTCTGCCTTGATAACGTCAGCGGAGCGATGATGGCGACACGGATGCTGGTGAACAACGGACATCAGCGCATCGGCTATCTTGCGTCAAGTCACCGCATTGAGGATGACGAAATGCGGCGTGAAGGCTGGCAGAAAGCGTTACTGGAGCAGGGCATTACCGCATCGGACAGCTGGATCGGCACCGGCGCGCCGGACATGCAGGGCGGGGAAGCGGCCATGGTGGAACTGCTCGGGCGCAACCTGCAGCTGACCGCGGTCTTTGCCTACAACGACAGCATGGCCGCAGGCGCGCTGACGGCGCTGAAAGATAATGGCATTGCGGTGCCACAGCATCTGTCATTGATTGGTTTTGATGATATTCCGATTGCTCGTTACACGGACCCGCAGCTGACGACGGTGCGCTACCCAATCGCCTCCATGGCCCGGCTGGCTACGGAGCTGGCGTTACAGGGGGCCGCAGGGAAGCTGGATATCGACGCAACTCACTGTTTCATGCCGACTTTAGTGCGTCGTCACTCGGTTGCCATTCGGCAAATTGTGGCACCGATCACTAACTAATAATTCGCCGTGATGTAACCGTTTTCAATTTGTGAGTAAATTCACAGTAAGTTAACAATACGCTGTCTATGATGTCAGCGTTTTAGTGACTGAAACGCTATGTAACGGTGAATAATCACTTTCACTATAGCCAGCGCACGTTAAACATCCAAAAAAACGCATTCTGGAGCGTTACCGACCAAGGAAGATAGAAATTTTATAAGTGGACTTCGGCCGGCATTAACGTTTCTTTAACAATTGCCCGCCGATCGTTATTCACACGAACTACCCTGCATAAAAACCGGAGATATCATGAATAAGAAGGTGTTGACTCTGTCTGCTGTTATGGCAAGCATGCTTTTTGGTGCAACCGCGCACGCTGCAGATAGCCGTATTGGTGTGACTATCTATAAATACGACGACAACTTTATGTCGGTTGTGCGTAAAGCCATTGAAAAAGAGGGCAAATCAGCGCCAGAAGTGCAGCTGCTGATGAATGACTCCCAGAATGACCAGTCAAAACAGAACGACCAGATTGACGTACTGCTGGCAAAAGGCGTGAAAGCACTGGCAATCAACCTGGTTGACCCGGCGGCTGCAGGCACCGTTATTGAGAAAGCACGTGGCCAGAATGTGCCAGTGGTGTTCTTCAACAAAGAACCTTCCCGTAAGGCGCTGGATAGCTACGATAAAGCCTTCTACGTGGGCACCGACTCCAAAGAATCCGGCATCATTCAGGGCGACC
Source organism: Leclercia adecarboxylata (assembly GCA_002360945.1). Taxonomy (GTDB): domain Bacteria; phylum Pseudomonadota; class Gammaproteobacteria; order Enterobacterales; family Enterobacteriaceae; genus Enterobacter; species Enterobacter adecarboxylatus_B. The sequence continues at coordinate 63,658 of DERO01000024.1, forward strand.
TGATCGCTAAACACTGGGCGGCTAACCCGAACTGGGATCTGAACAAAGACGGTCAGGTTCAGTTCGTTCTGCTGAAAGGCGAGCCAGGCCACCCGGATGCTGAAGCACGTACCACTTACGTGATCAAAGAGCTGAACGACAAGGGTCTGAAAACCCAGCAGCTGGCATTAGATACCGCAATGTGGGATACCGCCCAGGCGAAAGACAAGATGGACGCATGGCTGTCCGGCCCGAACGCTAACAAAATCGAAGTGGTTATCGCCAACAACGATGCGATGGCAATGGGTGCTGTAGAAGCCCTGAAAGCACACAACAAATCCTCTATCCCTGTATTTGGCGTGGATGCCCTGCCAGAAGCGCTGGCACTGGTTAAATCTGGCGCAATGGCCGGTACCGTGCTGAACGATGCTAACAACCAGGCAAAAGCCACCTTCGATCTGGCGAAAAACCTGGCAGAAGGCAAAGGCGCAGCTGACGGCACCAACTGGAAAATCGACAACAAAGTTGTTCGCGTACCGTACGTTGGCGTAGATCAGGAAAACCTGGCGCAGTTCACCGGTAAATAAGTTTTAGCATTCCACTGGGCGCAGTTTCTGCGCCCTGTTATCACGCGACGCGAGGCCGAGAAGGTATAATTATGGTCAGCACAACGACTCAGTCGTCCGGTGAATACTTGTTGGAAATGAGCGGCATCAACAAGTCTTTTCCCGGTGTTAAAGCACTGGATAATGTTAATTTAAAAGTACGGCCTCACTCCATTCACGCCTTAATGGGTGAAAACGGTGCGGGTAAATCAACATTATTGAAATGCTTATTTGGGATCTATCAAAAAGATTCTGGCAGCATTCTTTTTCAGGGGAAAGAGATCGATTTCCATTCTGCCAAAGAGGCACTGGAAAATGGTATTTCGATGGTTCACCAGGAACTGAACCTGGTCCTTCAGCGTTCTGTTATGGACAATATGTGGCTGGGTCGTTATCCGACCAAAGGCGTATTTGTCGATCAGGACAAAATGTATCGCGATACTAAAGCCATTTTTGATGAACTGGATATTGATATCGATCCGCGTGCGCGCGTGGGTACGTTATCGGTTTCACAGATGCAGATGATTGAAATAGCCAAGGCCTTCTCCTATAACGCGAAAATCGTGATTATGGATGAGCCGACCTCTTCGTTAACGGAGAAAGAGGTGAATCACCTGTTCACTATTATCCGTAAGCTGAAGGATCGCGGCTGCGGCATCGTGTATATCTCGCATAAAATGGAAGAGATCTTCCAGTTGTGCGATGAGATTACGGTCCTGCGCGACGGCCAGTGGATCGCCACCCAGCCGCTGGAAGGGCTGGACATGGACAAGATCATCGCCATGATGGTGGGTCGTTCTCTGAACCAGCGTTTCCCAAACAAAGAGAACAAACCGGGCGAAGTCATTCTGGAAGTGCGCAACCTGACGTCGCTGCGCCAGCCTTCCATCCGCGACATCTCCTTCGATTTGCACAAAGGGGAGATCCTTGGGATTGCCGGTCTGGTGGGGGCTAAGCGTACCGATATCGTGGAGACCCTGTTCGGTATTCGCGAGAAATCCGGTGGAACCATCACCCTGCACGGTAAAAAGATCAATAACCATAACGCCAACGAAGCCATTAACCACGGCTTTGCGCTGGTGACGGAAGAGCGTCGCTCGACCGGTATTTACGCTTACCTGGATATTAACTTTAACTCCTTAATTTCTAATATTCATAATTACAAAAACAAAATCGGTCTGTTGGATAATTCCCGCATGAAGAGCGATACCCAGTGGGTAATTGACTCAATGCGCGTAAAAACCCCAGGACATCGCACGCAAATTGGTTCGCTCTCCGGTGGTAACCAGCAAAAGGTGATTATTGGACGCTGGTTGTTAACCCAGCCTGAAATTCTGATGCTGGATGAACCCACCCGTGGTATTGACGTAGGTGCAAAATTTGAAATTTATCAGCTGATTGCTGAATTAGCCAAGAAAGATAAAGGGATTATTATTATTTCGTCCGAAATGCCGGAATTGTTAGGGATCACAGATCGTATTCTGGTTATGAGCAATGGTCTCGTTGCCGGAATTGTTGAAACCAAAACGACAACGCAAAACGAAATTTTGCGTCTTGCGTCTTTGCACCTTTAAGATTAGGGGCTCCTCATGAGTGCGTTAAATAAGAAAAGTTTTCTTACTTATCTGAAAGAAGGCGGTATTTACGTTGTTCTTTTAGTCTTGCTGGCCATTATTATTTTCCAGGATCCGACATTCTTAAGTCTGTTGAACTTAAGTAACATTCTGACCCAGTCTTCGGTACGTATTATTATCGCCCTGGGCGTGGCGGGTCTGATCGTCACTCAGGGTACTGACCTGTCAGCCGGTCGTCAGGTCGGTCTGGCGGCGGTTGTCGCGGCAACGCTTCTGCAGTCGATGGAAAACGCCAACAAGGTGTTCCCGGAAATGGCGACCATGCCCATTATCCTGGTGGTCCTGATTGTCTGCGTTATCGGTGCAATCATTGGTCTGATTAACGGCATCATCATCGCGTACCTGAACGTCACACCGTTCATCACCACTCTGGGCACGATGATCATCGTTTACGGTATCAACTCCCTGTACTACGACTTCGTGGGTGCATCGCCGATCTCCGGTTTCGACAGCGGCTTCTCCACCTTTGCGCAGGGCTTTATCGCGCTGGGCAGCTTCCGCCTGTCTTACATCACCTTCTACGCCCTGATTGCGGTGGCCTTTGTCTGGGTGCTGTGGAACAAAACCCGCTTCGGTAAGAATATCTTCGCTATCGGCGGTAACCCGGAAGCAGCGAAAGTCTCCGGTGTTAACGTGGCGCTGAACCTGCTGGTGATCTATGCCTTGTCCGGCGTGTTCTACGCGTTCGGTGGTTTGCTGGAAGCGGGCCGTATCGGCTCTGCCACCAACAACCTCGGCTTTATGTATGAACTGGATGCGATTGCCGCATGCGTTGTGGGTGGTGTGTCGTTCAGCGGTGGTGTAGGTACCGTTTTGGGCGTGGTAACCGGTGTAATCATCTTCACCGTTATCAACTACGGTCTGACCTATATCGGCGTGAACCCGTACTGGCAGTACATCATCAAGGGCGCGATCATTATCTTCGCCGTGGCGCTGGACTCCCTGAAGTACGCGCGTAAGAAGTAAGATTTGTGATAACGAAAAAAACCCGCGTAATGCGGGTTTTTTTATGCCCGGCGGCGCTGCGCTTGCACGGGCCTACGGTATTGCGGGTTTTGTAGGCCGGGTAAGGCGAAGCCGCCACCCGGCGAATTGCCCGGCGGCGCTGCGCTTGCACGGGCCTACGGTATTGCGGGTTTTTGTAGGTCGGGTAAGGCGAAGCCGCCACCCGGGGAATTGCCCGGCGGCGCTGCGCTTGCACGGGCCTACGGCATTGCGGTTTTTTGTAGGTCGGGTAAGGCGAAGCTGCCACCCGGCGAATCGGCCGGCGGCGCTGCGCTTGCACGGGCCTACGATATTGCGGGTTTTGTAGGCCGGGTAAGGCGAAGCCGCCACCCGGCGAATTGCCCGGCGGCGCTGCGCTTGCACGGGCCTACGGTATTGCGGTTTTTTGTAGGCCGGGTAAGGCGAAGCCGCCACCCGGCGAATCGTCCGGCGGCGCTGCGCTTGCACGGGCCTACGGTATTGCGGGTTTTTGTAGGTCGGGTAAGGCGAAGCCGCCACCCGGCGGGGGTTATTTCTTCTTCTGCATCTCCAGCAGCTGCTCTGGCGTCACTGCCGGATAGCCCTGGGCATCTTCCGGTACTTCGAGCATTGCCGGGATCGGCACCAGCGGGCCTAAGAAGCGCGGTTCACGTTTGAAGACATAGAGATCGGCCAGTGCCCCCAGTCGCGCACCAAATTCACGCACCCGCACGGTGAGCATGTCTTTCGGTGACGGGACGGCATAGCACTGCGCCTGGATGCCCATATGCAGGGCAATAAACAGCGCGCGCTCGCAGTGGAAGCGCTGGGTGATGATGATGAAATCGTTGGTATCAAACACCTTACGGGTGCGGACAATGGAATCGAGGGTTCGGAAACCGGCGTAGTCGAGCACGATATCCGCCGGATCCACGCCGGCGGCAATCAGGTCCTTACGCATGGTGACCGGCTCGTTATAGCTCTGCAGGGCGTTGTCGCCGCTCAGCAGCAGGTAGTTGACCTTGCCGCTGTTGTAGGCGTTGAGCGCTCCCTGAATGCGGTAACGGTAATACTGATTGATCACCCCGGTGCGGTAATACTTGGCGGTGCCGAGCACCACGCCAACCTGGCGGTAGGGCAGATCCTGAAGGTCATCAAAGATATAGGGGGCCGTTTTCCAGCTCATCCAGCGGTCGAGGCCCAGCGCAGTCAGCAGCACAATGGCGATCAGGGCAACCAGGCTGTAAAACACGCGCTTTAACATACAGATGACTCGTACCGAAGGTGAAATTTCACTCAGGCTACTTTACCCGTCTGGTAAGCGCAAGAAACGGCGGTTTAATTGAAGGGATTTTCATCAATTGTGCGGGCATTGCTGCCCGCATCAGAGACTTACGCCAGCAGCACGCGGTCGATGCTGGTGCAACCCAGCGCGCGCAGCGTGGCCGCGGTAGCATCCCACTGGATCAACGAAGCATCGGCTTTTTCCGCCAGAATGGCGCGTTGAATATCCGGGTAGTCGTAACCGTTGAGGCTGAGCAGGTTCAGGGCGCCCTGCAGCGGTGGCAGCGTCGGGTTAAAGGCGGCGTTTTCGGCATAGCTGCCGGTGAAGAGTCGGCCATCGCGACACTCCAGCGCCACGCCGCTCGGGGAGTTACTGTACGGCGCGTGTGACTTGTTAGCGGCAAGAATAGCCGCCTGGGCCAGTTCGTCACCGCTGACGGCGTAACCATGATCCTGCTCATCCATCAACAGGGATTTAATCTCCAGATCTTTTGGTCCGAAGGCGTCCGGCAGGTAATCTGCCAGAGTGTGCGGATCGCGGCCCGGCAGGTTGATGCGCAGCTGTAACCCGCTGTTCAGCTCGTTCATAAACTGACGGCAGTGGCCGCACGGGGTGTAGTTCACGGTGATGGCCTGCAGGGATTTTTCACCGCGCAGCCAGGCGTGGCTGATGGCGCTCTGTTCCGCATGTACGGTCTGCTGCATGGTCGCCCCGAGAAACTCCATATTGCCGCCGAAGTACCAGGTGCCGCTCACGCCGCGCGCAATAGCGCCAACGTTGAAATGGGACAGGTCGGCGCGGGCGCAGGCCGCCGCCAGTGGCAAAAGCGCAAAGGCCAGCGCGTCATCATCCAGATCGGTAGCACCTTTCAGTTCGGTGACCTGTTCAGCCGTCAGCAGGGCGGGGAAGTGTGCATCCGCCAGAACCGGGGCCAGGGCTGACTGCAAATTCTCTGCAAGCTGAGCGAAAGCTGATTGAAAACGTGGATGCATGGCGTTGCCTCATAAAGGTTAATGGATCGGTAGTGTACGGAGCCGCTAAGGCTTTATATGTGACTCAGATCTCATTATGTGTGCAACTTATGAAACTCAAATGAAAAATGCGCGACGCGTCGCAAATTTTAGCCCATTACCGCCAGAATAATCGGGAACAGGAACGGTGCAATCAGCGAGGTCATGATCCCGCAGATCACCAGCGCCAGGGAGCTGAAGGCCCCTTCCTGATAATCCAGCTCCGCGCAGCGGGCGGTGCCGAGGGCGTGGGATGCGGTGCCCATCGCCAGACCACGGGCAGATTTAGTGCGAATGCGCATGGCGTTCAGCAGCGTATGGCCTAATACCGCCCCGAGGATACCGACATAAATGACGCAGACGGCGCTGATCGCCGGGATGCCGCCGAGGCTACCGCCCACCGCCATCGCGATAGGGGTGGTCACTGATTTAGGCAAGATAGAGGCCGCGATTTCCGGGGTCGCACCCATCAGCAGCGCGACCGAGGTGCCGGTGATCATCGCCACCACGCTACCGATCAGGCAGATGGTAATGATGGATTTCCAGCGGGCGCGGATCTGGTGCAACTGCTCATACAGCGGAAATGCCAGCGCGACCACCGCAGGCTGCAGCAGATCGTTAAGGACCTTGCTGCCCTGGAAATATTTCGCGTAGGGAATGCCGGTTAACAGCAGGAAAGGAATAATCACCACCATCGCCACCAGCAGGGGGTTAAGCAGCGGGAACTTCAGGCGCACTGCCAGCTTGCGGGCGGCGAAGAATACCGCCACGGTGAGCGGCAGCGACCACCAGATATTGGCCATCATTTTTTCTGTCCTTTTTGCCCAACCACGTTACGTTCCCCATGCGCCAGATGCGTACTCCAGCTCACCACTAAAAACACCACCAGCGTACTGATGGTGCAGGAAACAAATATCGGGCCAAACTGCGCGCTCAGCAGGTCGTAATACTGCATTACCCCCACGCCAATCGGTACAAACAGTAGCGCCATATAGCGGATCAGTACCGAGCAGCCGGGCTTAACCCATTTTGCCGGGAGGATTTGCAGCGCGAGCAGCACAAACAGGATCAGCATGCCAATAATGCTGCCGGGGATAGTGATGGGCAGCAGGGAGGCGAGAAAAATCCCCGCATACAGGCAGGCATAAATCAGGATGAAGGCGCGCAGGTATTGCCAGACAACGATCAGTGATTTCTTCATGGTGAAAGTCCTTAATGGAACGCATTCATCATACAATTAAAACTGGAAACGTGCTACGGATCACATCATGACTTTTGAGCATACCAGACATTACTTTCTGGAACCTTGGGCATTTCCCCAAACCGCAGGAGACAACGCGGCGCTGACACTATACGATCGGCGGATAATGATGCTGAAATCCGGCCCTGATCCTTTAATGGAGGTAAACAATGCCATCTATTCTTATTAAAACCGCCGATGAGCTGGCCCGCCAGCGCCATGCGGGCGAACTGCTGGCCTCGGTGTTTACCATGCTGGACGAGTTTATTAAGCCTGGCGTATCAACCATGGAGATCAACAATCGCGCCGAGGCGTTTATTGTCGAACAACTTCACTCCCGCCCGGCCAGTAAAGGGCAGTATGACTACCCTTACGTGCTGAACACCTCGGTGAACGACGTGGTATGCCACGGGATCCCGAAGGAGTCAGAGCATCTCAAGTCGGGCACGATCGTTAACGTCGACATCACCCTCGAAAACGCGGGCATGATCGCGGACTCCAGTAAAATGTATCTTATTGGCGAAGTTTCACCCCTGGCCCGCCGGCTGGTGAAAGCGACCTACGAGGGGATGTGGAGGGGAATTAAGGCCGTCAAACCGGGCGCCACGCTGGGGGATATCGGCCACGCTATTCAGTCATACGTTGAAAGCCAGGGCTACAGCGTAGTGCGCGAATATTGCGGCCACGGCATTGGCAAAGAGATGCACGAAGAGCCGCAGATCCTGCACTACGGCAAACCCGGCGAAGGCCCGGTGTTGCAGGAGGGGATGGTCTTTACCATCGAACCGATGATCAACCAGGGCGACAGCCGCATCAAAACCAAGAAGGACGGCTGGACGGTGGTCACCCGTGACAAAAAGCTCTCTGCACAGTGGGAACATACCATTGCCGTAACGGCGGACGGGTTTGAGGTGCTGACCCTGCGCCCGGAAGAGACGATCCCCGATTAAAATCGCCGCCCCACACGCATATCCTCCCTGACGCTTCCCACCTTTGGCGGGAGCGGCTACTATAGCGCGTCTTTTTTTACGGATACTGATATGCGTGTATTACTGGCACCGATGGAAGGTGTGCTCGATTCGCTGGTGCGTGAGCTGCTGACCGACGTTAACGATTATGACCACTGCATCACCGAGTTCCTGCGGGTGGTGGATATGTTGTTGCCGGTAAAATCGTTTTACAGACTCTGCCCGGAGCTGCATCACCAGAGCCGCACGCCTTCCGGCACCCTGGTGCGGGTGCAGCTGCTCGGGCAATATCCCGAATGGCTGGCGGAAAACGCCGCCCGCGCCGTCGAGTTGGGCTCCTGGGGCGTAGATTTAAACTGCGGCTGTCCGTCGAAAATGGTCAACGGCAGCGGTGGCGGGGCCACGCTGCTGAAGGATCCGGAGCTGATCTACCGCGGCGCGAAAGCGATGCGCGAGGCGGTACCCTCCCATCTGCCGGTCACGGTGAAGGTGCGTCTGGGCTGGGACAGCGGTGACAGGCAGTTTGAAATTGCCGATGCGGTCCAGCAGGCGGGGGCAAGCGAGCTGGTGGTTCACGGCCGCACCAAAGAGGACGGCTACAAAGCCGAGCGCATTAACTGGCAGGCCATCGGCCAGATCCGCCAGCGGCTGACGATTCCGGTGGTGGCTAACGGCGAGATCTGGGATCGCGAAAGCGCGCTGGCCTGTATGGCGGAGACCGGCTGCGATTCAATCATGATCGGGCGCGGGGCGCTGAACGTGCCAAACCTCAGCCGGGTGATCAAATACAACGAGCCGCGTATGCCCTGGCCGGAGGTGGTGACGCTGCTGAAGAAGTACACCCGCCTCGAAAAGCAGGGCGACACCGGCCTGTACCACGTGGCGCGTATCAAGCAGTGGCTGAGCTACCTGCGTAAAGAGTACGACGACGCCCTGGAGCTGTTTCAGGAGATCCGCGCCCTGCAATCCTCGGCAGAGATCGCCCGGGTCATTCAGGCAAAATAGGCCAGGGTCGATCTGCGTCACGTTTTTCAGCGGGGCGCATTGTGGCATCGAACGAAACTGGTAAAGTGCGCTAACTGGATTGTTACTGCTGCGGCAGGCAAAACCTGATTTTCTGGCATCTGCCGGAGGTCAGGTTTTTTTGTTTCTGGGGCATGGAATGAAAATCGCCAAAATACTGAATAACAATGTGGTGGTTGTTCTGGATGAGCAGGGGCGCGAACAGGTGGTGATGGGCCGTGGGCTGGCCTTTCAAAAGCACCCTGGCGACCTTGTCCCGAAAGAGAACATCGAGAAAGTGTTTGCCCTGCAAAGCGACGAGCTGGTGCAGCGGCTTGGGGAGTTACTCAGCCAGATCCCGCTGGAAGTGATGACCACCTGCGACCGCATTATCGGGCTGGCGGTGCAGCGGCTGGGGAAACTGCAGGAGAGTTTGTACATCACCTTAACCGACCACTGCTACTTTGCGATTGAGCGGCAGAAGAAGGGGCTGGCGATCAAAAACGTGCTGCTGTGGGACATTAAGCGGCTCTACCCGAAAGAGTTTGAACTGGGCCAGCAGGCCCGGGCTATCATCGCTAAACGGCTGGACGTGGAGCTGGGTGAAGATGAAGCCGGGTTTATCGCGCTGCATCTGGTCACCGCCCAGCTGCATAGCGAGATGCCGGAAGTCATGCACGTCACCCGGGTGATGCAGGAGATCCTGCAGCTGGTGAAATACAGCTTACAGCTGGAGTATGACGAAGAGTCGCTAAGCTATCAGCGCTTCGTCACCCATCTGAAGTTTTTCGCCCAGCGGATGCTGACCCGCACCGTGGTGGCGGATGACGATGCCACGCTGCACTCGGCGGTAAAAGAGAACTACGGTAAAGCCTGGGTGTGCGCCGAGAAGATCGCCCGGCATCTGCAAAAGAGTTATCAGCGCGAGCTGACGACTGAAGAGATTATGTTTCTCACCATTCATATTGAGCGTGTGAGAAAAGAGGGGCGCTAAGCCCCCTACAAACGGATTGTTACTGCACTGTGCAGGCAAAACCTGAGCGCGGCTCCCGAAAGGGTGTCGTTCTCGGGTTTTTTTGTTTTTACGACTCAGTCAAACCCTGCCTGCGGGCAGTGAAGAAGGAAACAGAGATGGAATATCAAGCACTGGCGAAGGATATTCTCGGCCACGTTGGCGGCAAAGAGAACATTGTCAGCCTGGTTCATTGCGCGACCCGGCTGCGTTTCAAGCTGAAAGATGCGCAGCGTGCGGATGCCGAGGGGCTGAAGAAAAATCCCGGCGTGATCATGGTGGTCGAAAGCGGCGGCCAGTTCCAGGTGGTAATTGGCAACCACGTCCACGACGTCTGGCAGGCGGTGAATCAGGAGGCGGGGCTGGGTGACGACGCGCCTGCTGCCGCAGAAGATAAAGGCGAAAAAACCAGCCTCGGCGGCCAGCTGATTGACATTGTCTCCGGCATCTTTACCCCGTTTATCGGCGTCCTCGCCGCCTCGGGGATCCTGAAGGGGATGCTGGCGCTGGCGGTGGTGTGCGGCTGGCTCACCCCCGACAGCGGCACCTACAAAATCTGGTTTGCCACCAGCGACGCGCTGTTCTTCTTCTTCCCGCTGGTGCTGGGCTACACCGCCGGGAAAAAGTTTGGCGGCAACCCGTTTATTACCATGGTGATTGGTGGGGCGCTGGTGCATCCGACCATGATTCAGGCCTTTGAAGCCAGCCAGCAGGCGGGCGCGGCGGCCAATGCCTTCCTCGCCATTCCGGTGACCTGGTTTAACTACAGTTCGTCGGTCATTCCGATCATCCTCGCCGCCTGGGTGAGCTGCTGGCTGGAGAAGCAGGGCAGCAAACGCCTGCCGTCGGCGATGAAAAATTTCTTCACCCCGCTGATCTGCCTCGGCGTCACGGTGCCGCTGACCTTCCTGGCGATCGGCCCGGTAGCCACCTGGCTCAGCCAGATGCTGGCAAACGGCTATCAGTGGATCTACGTGCTGGCGCCGTGGCTGGCGGGCGCGGCGATGGGCGCGGTGTGGCAGGTGTGCGTCATCTTCGGCCTGCACTGGGGGCTGGTGCCGCTGATGATCAATAACCTCGCCGTGCTGGGCCACGACTCCATGCTGCCGATGCTGCTGCCGGCGGTGATGGGCCAGGTGGGGGCTGCGTTCGGCGTGTTCCTGCGCACCCGGGATACAAGGCTGAAAATGCTGGCGGGCTCCTCGGTTACGGCCGGGATATTCGGTATCACCGAACCGGCGGTCTATGGCGTCAACCTGCCCCTGCGTCGTCCCTTTATCTTTGGCTGCGTGGCCGGGGCGGTCGGCGGCGCGATTGTCGGTTTCTTCGACACCCACGTTTACTCCTTTGGCTTCGGCAATATCTTCACCATCGCGCAGATGATCCCGCCGGGCGGGGTGGACGCCACGCTGTGGGGTGGGATTGCGGGTATGGTGGTGGCGCTGGTGCTGAGCTGCGCGCTGACCCTGATTGCCGGCATGCCCGCCAGTCCGGCCTCGGCCACTGCCACGGTGGCGGCTAACGTCGATGAAGATACGGTGCTCTCCCCGATGCGCGGTACGGTGCTGGCTCTGGACCAGGTGCCGGACGCCACCTTTGCCAGCGGCCTGCTCGGCCAGGGCGCGGCGATCATTCCTGCCGATAACAAAGTGATTGCCCCCTTTGCCGGGGAAGTGGCCTCGATATTCGCCACCAAACATGCCATCGGCTTGCTGAGCGACAGCGGCATCGAAGTGCTGATCCACGTCGGGATCGACACCGTGAAGCTCGACGGCAAGCCGTTTACCGCCCACGTCAAGGTGGGTGACAAAGTACAGCCGGGCGATCTGCTGCTGGAGTTCGACCGCCAGGCGATCCTCGATGCCGGATACGATCTGGCGACCCCCATTATTATCAGCAATAGCGACGACTACCGTGATGTCGCGACCGTGGCGGCGACCGCCGTCCAGGCCGGCGCGCCGTTGCTTTGCGTCAGCCATCAATAACAGGAGAACCGAATGAAAACTTTCCCGGACGATTTCTTATGGGGCGGCGCGGTTGCCGCGAATCAGGTAGAAGGTGCTTACCTGGACGATGGCAAAGGATTGTCGACCTCTGACGTGCAGCCGCAGGGGGTGTTTGGCCCGGTAGTGGAACGCGTGGCGGGGGACAGCGGCATCAAGGACGTGGCGATCGACTTCTATCATCGCTACCCGGAGGACATCACACTGTTCGCCGAGATGGGCTTCAGCTGCCTGCGCGTCTCCATTGCCTGGACGCGTATCTTCCCGAACGGCGATGAGCACGAGCCGAACGAGGCCGGACTGGCCTTCTACGACAGGTTGTTTGACGAACTGGCGGCCCACAACATCACCCCGCTGGTAACCCTCTCGCACTATGAGATGCCGTGGGGGCTGGTGAAGCAGTACGGCGGCTGGGGCAGCCGTCAGGTGATTGGCTTCTTCGAACGCTACGCCCGCACCGTCTTCACCCGCTATCAGCACAAGGTGAAGCTGTGGCTCACCTTCAATGAGATCAACATGTCCCTGCACGCGCCGATGACCGGCGTCGGCCTGCCGGAAACCAGCAGCAAGGCGGAGATCTATCAGGCGATCCACCATCAGCTGGTGGCGAGCGCCCTGGCGGTGAAAGCCTGCCATGAGATCATCCCGGACGCCAAAATCGGCAACATGCTGCTGGGCGGCCTGGTCTATCCGCTGACCTGCAAGCCGGACGACGTGCTGGAAGCCCTGCAGGAGAACCGCGCCTGGCAGTTCTTCGGCGACGTGCAGTGCCGCGGGGCGTACCCGGGCTATATGCTGCGCTTCTTCCGCGATAACGGCATTCAGCTTGAAATCACCGATGCCGATCGTGAGGCGCTGAAATCGACCATCGACTTTATCTCCTTCAGCTACTACATGACCGGCTGTGTCACCACCGACGAAGAATTGAATCAGCAGGCGCGCGGCAACATCCTCAGCATGGTGCCGAACCCGCATCTGGCCAGTTCAGAGTGGGGCTGGCAGATCGACCCGGTTGGCCTGCGCACCCTGCTGAACGTGCTCTGGGATCGCTATCAGAAGCCGCTGTTTATCGTTGAGAACGGGCTGGGGGCGAAGGACAAGCCGGATGCCGACGGCGTGGTGCAGGATGATTACCGCATCAGCTACCTCAATGACCATCTGGTGCAGGTGCGCGAGGCGATTGATGACGGCGTGGAGGTGATGGGCTACACCAGCTGGGGGCCAATCGATCTGGTGAGTGCCTCCAAAGCCGAGCTCTCGAAACGCTACGGCTTTATCTATGTCGATCGTGACGACAGCGGGGCCGGTACCCTGGCGCGCAGCCGCAAGAAGAGTTTTTACTGGTATCAGGAGGTGATTGCCACCAAAGGCGCTTCGCTGAAAGCCTGATGATCGCATGGGCGCCCGGCAACCCCGGGTGCCTTTTCTGTCTGTGTAAAGGTATGACAAAGTGTGGATTGCCACCGATTCCTAAAAAAATGAAGCGCAGCGGGCGTATTTTGCAGCCTTCTTTTTTATGTGACTATCCCGATGAAACCTTCACGTTTTTACTGCCTCTGCCTGCCTGTTTCCCTTTTTCTGGTTGCCTGTGCCCCTCATCACGATCCGGCGGCATCGCTGCATCAACAGATCCCCGCCGCGAAAATCGAGACCGGGCTGACGGCCGGACAGTGGCCGAAAAATGCGTGGTGGGAGGATTTCCACGATCCACAGCTGACGGCTCTGATCGTCAAAGCCCAGGCCGACGCCCCGGATATGCAAATTGCCCGGCAGCGCATTGCCCTTGCCGAAGCCCAGGCGAAAATGGCGGTCGCCGATGGGGGCCCGGAAATAGATTTTTCTGCTGATGCGGAACGGCAAAAAATGTCCGCCGAAGGGCTGATGGGGCCCTTTGCGATCACCGATCCGGCGGCCGGCACCACCGGCCCCTGGTACACCAACGGCACCTTTGGCCTGACCGCCGGCTGGGATCTCGATTTGTGGGGCAGAAACCGCGCCCAGGTGGAGGCCCGCATCGGTAAGGTCAACGCCCAACAGGCGGAGCTGCAGCAGACCCGCCAGCTGCTGGCCACCAGCGTGGCGCGCCTCTACTGGGAGTGGCAGACCCAGGCTGCGGCCGGGAAGGTATTAACCGCCATCAAGCAGGAGCAGGAGAATATTATTCGCACCGACCGGGAGCTGTACCAGCATGGGATCACCTCCTCAGTTGAAGGGGTCGAAACCGATATCAATGCCAGTAAAACCGAGGAGCGACTGGCGGAGGTGAACGGCAAGATGAAAGCCATTACCGCGCGCCTGGAGGCCCTGACCAACACCCCGTCGATCACCCTCATCCCGCACGCCTTACCCAACGTCGAGACGAAACTGCCTTCCTCGCTGGGTTATGAACTCCTGGCCCGACGCCCCGATCTGCAGGAAGCCCACTGGTATATCGAGGCCTCCCTGCATGAAGTGGATGCGGCGAAAGCGGCGTTCTATCCCGACGTGAACCTGATGGCGTTTCTGCAACAGGATGCGCTGCATCTGAGCGATCTGTTCCGCTCCTCGGCGCAGCAGATGGGCGTCACCGCTGGCCTGACCCTGCCGATTTTTGACAGCGGACGCCTGAATGCGAATCTCGATATTGCCCAGGCTGAAAGCAATCTGTCGGTTGCCAACTACAACAAAGCGGTGGTGGAGGCGGTGAATCAGGTAACCCGCACCGCCGATGAAGTTGAAACGTTAATGGCGAAAAACCAGCACCAGCAGAGCGTTGAGGCCAATGCCGCGCGGGTGGTGGCACTGGCGCAGGCGCGTTACCGGGCGGGGATTGTCGCCGGTACGCGGGTCAGCGAGGCCAGAATACCCGCCCTGCAGGAGCAGCTTGCCGGACTCACGCTGCAGGGACAGTACCTCGATGCCACCCTGCAACTCACCTCCGCGCTGGGTGGCGGCTATCAGCACGGGTAGAAAGTGAGAAGTATCTATACTTATCTCTTTGTCTTCTATTTATTCCGGAGGTGAGTATGGGTTCAACCAATCGTGTGGCTATTGTGACGGCATCGGATTCGGGGATCGGCAAAACCACGGCGCTGATGCTGGCGGAGCGTGGGTTTGATATTGGCGTGACCTGGCATTCGGATGAAGAAGGGGCGCTGAAAACCTGTCGCGAGATCGAGGCGCGGGGGCAGCGGGCAGAGGCCATCCAGCTGGATCTGAGCCAGCTGCCAGAGGGGGCGTCGGCGATTGAGAGGCTGATTGAGCGCTTCGGACGTATCGACGTGCTGGTCAATAACGCCGGGGCGATGGTCAAAGCGTCGTTTCTGGAGATGGAGTACGACCAGTGGCGCTCCATTTTTAGCGTCGATGTCGATGGGGCGTTTCTCTGCTCGCAGATTGCCGCCCGGCAGATGGTCAAGCAGGGGCAGGGCGGGCGCATCGTCAACATCACCTCGGTGCATGAGCATACCCCGCTGCCGGAGGCCAGCGCCTACACCTCGGCCAAGCACGCCCTCGGCGGCCTGACCAAGTCGATGGCGATGGAGCTGGTGCATCACAATATTCTGGTCAACGCCGTCGCGCCCGGGGCCATCGCCACGCCGATGAATGACATGGACGACAGCGAAGTGAAGCCGGGATCGATGCCGAATATCCCGCTGGCAAGGCCGGGGCACACTAAAGAGATCGCCAGCCTGGTGGCCTGGCTGTGTGACAGCGACGCCAGCTACGCCACCGGACAATCCTTTATCGTCGATGGCGGCTTTATGCTGGGCAATCCGCAGTTTAAACCGGCGGAGTAGCTAGCGCCGATCCCGGCGTTTCAGCCACCAGCGTATCGCGAAGACCAGCACCACCACCAGGATCAGCCAGATCCAGTGGCGCAGGTGCTGGTTGAGCGAGTGCAGCCACGGCTCCAGCACTTCACCGCCGACGTAGCCTAAGGTGGTGAAGATCAGCGCCCACGCAATCGCGCCGACAATGTTCAGCGGCAGGAAAATTTTCGGCGGCAGGCGACTGGCGCCGATCAGCAGCGGGCCGATGATACGGAAGCCGTACATAAAGCGGGTGCCGATAACGAACAGATAAGGGTGACGCTGAATCAGCTGTTGGGCGCGGTCGATTTTCTTCTGATGGCGGGAAAAACGTCGCAGGATCGTCGGACCAAACCGTACTCCGATTAAATAGAGCAACTGATCGCCGATCATCCCGCCCAGCGCCACGGCGGCCACCACCAGCGGAAAACGTAATAATCCCTGATGTGCCGCCACGCCACCCAGCAGGGTGATGGTTTCGCCTTCCGCTATGCTGCCCACAACCAACGCAGCATAGCCATACTGTGCAATGAGAGTATTGATATCCATAGGGTAAGCGTAGCGCAGGATACGCTAGTTGCCGAACAGGTATGCCACGACCGCCATAATGACAAAGAGCAGCCCACAAAAGATAGCGCCTGTCGCCCAGGCAAACGGGGCGATCTCTTCTTCTTTTTTGATATCGGCCAGACGGGCCAGCGCACGCTGGCTGTCAGCGGCAAGCACCTCTTCAAACTGCTTTTCATATCCCTGCTCAAGCAACAGCGCGGCACCCTGCGCGTCGGACTTCTCAAGCGCAGTGGTTTTATAGCCTTTTTTGAAAAAAACGAATTCCGGCATCTGAGACTCCTTCCTGTAAATGGCTGTTTAACAGGGATTAACATACCAGAAGCCCGTCCTCTCAGCGGCATTTTTATACTGTACAAAAAATAATCTCAGGCCTGCATTATACTTGAGTTATCGCTAGCGGGCCGACAACAAGGGGGCGTTATGAACCATGTCTGGGGACTCTTTTCCCATCCCGATCGTGAAATGCACGTGATCAGAGGCGAAAACGAAACGGTCAGCCATCACTATACGCACCACGTGTTGCTGATGGCCGCCGTGCCGGTCATTTGCGCGTTTATTGGTACTACGCAAATTGGCTGGGATTTTGACGATGGCAACGTAGTAAAACTCTCGTGGATGACCGGCCTGGCGCTGGCCGTGGTGTTTTACGCCCTGATGCTGGCGGGTGTGGCGGCAATGGGGCGGGTGATTTACTGGATGGCACGCCGCTATCCGCAGCGGCCTTCGCTGACCCACTGCATGGTGTTCGCCGGTTACGTGGCGACACCGCTGTTTCTGAGCGGGATTGTGGCGCTCTATCCGATCGTCTGGCTGTGCGCGCTGGTGGGGACCCTGGCACTCTGTTACACCGGCTATCTGCTCTATATCGGTATTCCGACCTTCCTGAATATCAACAAAGAAGAGGGCCGTAGCTTCTCCGGTTCGACGCTCGCCATCGGCGTGCTGTTGCTGGAGGTGCTGCTGGCGCTGACGGTTATTCTTTGGGGTTATGGATACCGTCTCTTCTGAAGTCACTGCATTGCTGGCGTAAATGCCAGCAATGCAGCATCTGTTCATGATTAACTACTGGCAGCAGGGCATCCAGACGGCTATGATGCCTAAGCCAGCCCGCGTTCACGTCATGACCCGGGCGGTGTACGTTATTACGTGCATGAATAATTATCAGAAATCTCACCATGCTGAAATTCCGCGTTTCTTTATTGAGTCTTGCGCTGTTGCTGGCTGTGCCAGTGGCGACCCCGGCGATCGCCAAACCTGCCGCTGTGGCTACGGCGGCCCAGCCGGAGATTGCCTCCGGTAGCGCCATGATCGTCGATCTGAATACCAACAAAGTGATCTACTCCAGCCACCCGAATCTGGTGCGCCCGATCGCTTCGATTACCAAATTAATGACCGCGATGGTGGTGCTGGATGCACGACTGCCGCTGGATGAAAAACTGCGCGTCGACATCAGCCATACGCCGGAGATGAAAGGGATCTACTCCCGCGTGCGTCTGAACAGCGAAATCAGCCGCAAAAATATGCTGCTGCTGGCGCTGATGTCCTCGGAAAACCGCGCTGCGGCAAGCCTGGCGCACCACTATCCGGGTGGCTATGACGCGTTTATCCGGGCGATGAACGCAAAAGCGAAAGCACTGGGAATGGTCCAGACGCGCTTTGTGGAGCCCACCGGCCTGTCGATTCATAACGTCTCGACGGCGCAGGATCTGACGAGACTGCTGATTGCCACCAAACAGTATCCGCTGCTCGGCCAGCTCAGCACCACCCGCGAAGAGATGGCAACCTTCTCGAACCCGGCCTATACCCTGCCGTTTCGCAATACCAACCATCTGGTCTACCGCGATAACTGGAATATTCAGCTGACCAAAACCGGCTTTACCAATGCCGCGGGCCACTGCCTGGTGATGCGTACGGTCTTTAATGGCAAGCCGGTGGCGCTGGTGGTGATGGATGCCTTTGGCAAATATACCCACTTTGCCGATGCCAGCCGTCTGCGGACCTGGATAGAAACCGGGAAGGCGCAGCCGGTGCCGGCCGCGGCGCTGAGCTATAAAAAGCAGAAAGCCGCCCAGATGGCGACCGCACAAAACGATTGAGTAGTTTGTCAATGCCGGGTGGCGCTGCGCTAACCCGGCCTACAACACCCGTAGGCCCGTGCAAGCGTAGCGCCGCCGGGCAATTCCGCCTTACTCCGGCAGCGTCCAGTCACCGTCATTGAGGGGGCGCTGCAAAATCAGCGTATCGCGCCAGTCCCCTTTCTTGTATCCCACGCTTCTCAGCTGTCCCGCCACTTCGAACCCGTGCTTTTTATGCAGGCGTAACGAACCGGCATTGTTTGGTCCGTCGCCGACGATAGCGATCATCTGCCGCCACGGCCCCTCTTCGCTGCGGGCAATCAGGGCGCTCAGCAGCGCGCTGCCAAAGCCGCGTCCGGGCGTGCTGGCCTCAACGTAAATCGACTCTTCAATGGTGTAACGGTATCCAGGACGTGGACGATAGGGGGTGGCGTAACAGTAGCCCACCACAATCCCCCGATAGAGCGCCACCAGCCACGGCAAACCCTGGCTGGTCACCGCGTTCATGCGCTGGCGCATTTCGTCTACGGTAGGGGGGACCTCTTCAAAGGAGGCGCGCCCGTTAAGAACGTGCCAGGCGTAGATGCCGGCAATGGCATGCGCGTCCTCCGCCTCAGCATCGCGAACCTGTACGTCAGTTTCGGAGAAAGTTTCAACAGCCGACATAATATGTCCGCTCCTCATCAAAAAAAGCCAGAGAAAATGTTTCTCTGGCGACCCGTGGCTACTCTAGTACGATTTGTATGGGCTTAACAGCGGGCCCAATCTGGCTAACTGGTTTGATCAGTAGCTTGCAGGTCATTACTCACTGTTTCAGGTTCCCCTTCCCAGTTTTTATGCTTGGTTGTTTTGCCAATGCCCGGGTTCATACTGTTTGTCGGGTCGTTGGCGCGATAAAACTGCTTTAATGCGGGCGGGGCTTCGTAAATGTGACCGACATTATGTTCTGCCGGATATTGCGCGCCGCGCGCCTGCAGCAACGTCAGCATCTGCGCCTTCAGAGCGTGGGCATCGACCCCTTTTTTGACGATGTAATCCTGATGGAAGACGTAACACATAAAGTGGCCGTAATAGAGCTTATGCACCAACTGGCTGTCGATCTCCGGGGGCAGCTTCTCGAACCAGTCGGTGTCGTTGCGGCGCAGGGCAATGTCCAGCGCCAGAATGTCTTCCACCTCGTCGGCATGCACCGCCTGATAGCGGATCGCAGCCCCGGCGGCGGCAAAGCGATGTAAAAAGGCCTTGCTGCCCTCTTCAGGGGTACAGGCGAAGAAATCGCCCTCGGCGGTTTTAAAGAACTCCGCCAGCCAGGTCTGCGCTTCGGCAATGCCGTCGCCCGCCATCTTCAACAGCAGGTGATGCTCGTACTTATCGCGCCAGCTTTTCATCCGCGGCGGCAGGTGCGCCGGGAAAGCGTTGCCCAGCTTTTGCATAAAGCGGTCGGTAAAGTGCGGCTTAAACAGCGACACCTTCTCCAGCATCGCATCGGTGCGCCCCTTCATGGTGAAGAAGAAGGGCATCTTGTCGGTGCCGAGCTTGTCGATCATCAGGAAAGTATCTTTGCCGTAGCGTTCGGCGATGTCGTAAATATCCCGGTGCATATACTCACCGGCGACCGGCAGGTGGGTAAACTCTCCGAGAATATGGCGACGGATGGTGGTCAGCACTTCAGGCTGGTTGGTGCCGATGTAAAACACCTGCTGGCGTTTCTCAGCCGGGAAGGTGTCGAGACGCACGGCGAAGACCGCCAGCTTGCCCGCGCAGCCGGAGGATTCAAACAGGCGATCCGGGTCGGCGTTATAGCGCGCCGGGGTGTCGGCGTCGATCTCGCGCACCCGGCTGATGTAGTCATGATCGTGGGCATGACGCCCGTCGTGCAGCACATCGCTGTCCTTGACGCGATCGTCATCCAGCTTGCTGAGGATCTGCTCCGGCGTAACGCCGAGATCGATGCCCAGGTGGTTCACCAGGGTCAGCTTGCCCTGCTCATCAATGCGGGCGAACAGCGACATTTCGGTGTAGGCCGGGCCGCGCTGCACCAGCGAGCCGCCGGAGTTGTTGCAGATCCCGCCGATCACCGAGGCGCCGATACAGGATGAGCCAATCACCGAGTGCGGCTCCCGGCCCAGCGGCTTCAGCGCCTTTTCCAGTGAGTAGAGCGTAGTGCCCGGGAAGGCCAGCACCTGCTCGCCCTTGTCCAGCAGATGCAGCTTGTCGAGGCGCAGGGTGCTGATGATCACAATGTCACGGTCGTAATCGTTGCCGTTCGGCGTGGAGCCTTCGGTCAGGCCGGTATTCGCCGCCTGCATCAGAATAATTTTGTCTGCCGCCACGCAGGCGCTCAGCACCCGCCACAGCTCCAGCAGCGTGCCAGGGAACACCACCGCCAGCGCGTCCCCTTGCCCTGAGCGAAAGCCCTTGCGGTAGCGGGCGGTTTTCGCGGCGTCGGTCAGCAGGTGCGCCGGTCCCACCAGTCGCGTCAGGTCATTAATAAAGTCGGTGTTATTGTGCGGTTGTTCAAAAGACATCATCCACCCCTTGTGGTCAGTCGAATACGTCGTCCAAAATCATAGCGCGATTAATGTTTAAGCGAACCAGTATTCACCAGAAAAATCAGAGAATAAACCCTGCAAGGTTCACAGGGTTTATGGCACACTGCGCTTTTCGTACGGTCTGGCCGCGACTATCCGGCGGTTATTGATGAGAGAGTAAACGAGATGAAATGGCTTTGTTCTGTAGGGGTAGCTGTAAGTCTGGCGCTGCAGCCCGCGCTGGCTGACGACCTGTTTGGCAATCATCCGCTGACGCCGGAAGCCCGCGACGCATTTGTCACCGATCTGCTCACTAAGATGTCGGTCGACGAGAAAATCGGCCAGCTGCGTCTGATCAGCGTCGGGCCGGACAATCCGAAAGAAGCCATTCGCGAGATGATTAAAAACGGCCAGGTGGGGGCGATCTTCAACACCGTCACCCGTCAGGATATCCGCAAAATGCAGGATCAGGTGATGGAACTCAGCCACCTGAAAATCCCGTTATTCTTCGCCTATGACGTGGTCCACGGCCAGCGTACCGTCTTCCCGATCAGCCTCGGGCTGGCCTCCTCCTTTAACCTCGATGCGGTGAAAACCGTGGGGCGCGTGTCGGCTTATGAAGCGGCGGACGACGGTCTGAACATGACCTGGGCCCCGATGGTCGATGTTTCCCGCGATCCGCGCTGGGGCCGCGGCTCGGAAGGGTTCGGGGAAGATACTTATCTGACCGCTACCATGGGCAAAACCATGGTTGAAGCGATGCAGGGCAAAAGCCCGGCCGATCGCTACTCGGTGATGACCAGCGTCAAGCACTTCGCCGCCTATGGCGCCGTAGAGGGCGGGAAAGAGTACAACACCGTCGACATGAGCCCGCAGCGCCTGTTTAACGATTACATGCCGCCGTACAAAGCCGGTCTCGATGCCGGAAGCGGCGCGGTGATGGTGGCCCTGAACTCGCTCAACGGTACGCCGGCCACCTCTGACTCCTGGCTGCTGAAAGACGTGCTGCGCGACCAGTGGGGCTTTAAAGGCATCACCGTTTCCGACCACGGCGCGATTAAAGAGCTGATCAAGCACGGCACGGCCTCTGACCCGGAAGACGCGGTGCGGGTGGCGCTGAAGTCTGGCATCAACATGAGTATGAGCGATGAGTACTACAGCAAGTACCTGCCGGGTCTGGTGAAGAGCGGCAAAGTCACTATGGCGGAACTGGATGACGCCACGCGCCACGTGCTGAACGTGAAGTATGACATGGGGCTGTTTAACGATCCGTACAGCCACCTCGGACCAAAAGAGTCCGACCCGACCGACACCAACGCCGAGAGCCGTCTGCATCGTAAAGAGGCCCGCGACGTGGCGCGCGAAAGCCTGGTGCTGCTGAAAAACCGTCTGGACACGCTGCCGCTGGCGAAATCCGGCACCGTGGCAGTGGTTGGCCCGCTGGCTGACAGCAAGCGCGACGTGATGGGCAGCTGGTCTGCGGCAGGCGTGGCCGATCAGTCCGTCACCGTGCTGACCGGTATCAAGGATGCGCTGGGCGACAAGGGCAAAGTGATCTACGCCAAAGGGGCTAACGTCACCAGCGACAACGACATCGTCACCTTCCTCAACCAGTATGAAGAGGCGGTGAAGGTCGATCCGCGCCCGGCGCAGGAGATGATCGACGAGGCGGTAAATGCTGCGAAGCAGTCTGACGTGGTGGTTGCCGTGGTGGGTGAAGCCCAGGGCATGGCCCATGAGGCGTCCAGCCGCACTGATATTACCCTGCCGAAGAGCCAGAAGGCGCTGATTGCTGCGCTGAAAGCCACCGGCAAACCGTTGGTGCTGGTGCTGATGAACGGTCGTCCGCTGGCGCTGGTTGATGAAAACCAGCAGGCCGACGCGATTCTGGAAACCTGGTTCGCCGGTACCGAGGGCGGTAACGCCATCGCCGACGTGCTGTTTGGCGATTACAACCCGTCGGGCAAACTGCCGATGTCCTTCCCGCGCTCCGTCGGGCAGATCCCGGTCTACTACAGCCACCTCAACACCGGCCGTCCGTACAACGCGGATAAACCGAACAAGTACACCTCGCGCTATTTCGACGAAGCCAATGGCCCGCTCTATCCGTTTGGCTATGGCCTGAGCTACACCACCTTCACCCTTTCTGACGTGAAGATGTCGGCTCCGACGATGAAGGTGGACGGTAGCGTCACCGCCAGCGTCGAGGTGACCAACAGCGGCAAACGTGAAGGGGATACGGTGATCCAGATGTACGTCCAGGACGTTACCGCCTCGATGAGCCGCCCGGTGAAACAGCTGCGTGGTTTCGAGAAGGTGCACCTGAAACCAGGCGAAACCAAAACCGTCAGCTTCCCGATTGACGTGGATGCGCTCAAGTTCTGGAATCAGCAGATGAAATATGCCGCTGAGCCAGGCAAGTTCAACGTCTTTATTGGCGTCGATTCCGCTCGCGTCAACCAGGGCGAGTTCGAGCTGCTGTAACCTTCCTTCCTTTGCATCCCCCGTCTCGCGGGGGATGCGTCTTACCTTATGCTAAAAAGGCATTTTGACGGTTAATCCCGCCGTTTTAAGCTACGCTTTTCTCTCAAGCCTCTGAAAAAGGCAGCAAAAAAATGAGGATAGCAGAATGACGATGGCAAAGGGGATGTTGGGATCTGCGGTGTTGCTGGCGGCGATGAGTCTGCCGTTACAGGCAGCAGAGCCGGTAAAGGTGGGATCAAAAATTGATACCGAAGGCGCGCTGCTCGGCAATATTATTTTGCAGGTGCTGGAGAGTCACGGCGTAAAAACCGTCAATAAAGTGCAGCTGGGTACCACCCCGGTGGTGCGCGGAGCAATTACCTCCGGCGAGCTGGATATCTACCCGGAATACACCGGCAACGGGGCGTTTTTCTTCAAAGATGAAAACGATCCGGCGTGGAAAAATGCCAGCGCCGGGTATGAGAAAGTCAAAAAGCTCGATGCTGAGCAGAACAAGCTGATATGGCTTACCCCGGCACCGGCCAACAACACCTGGACCATCGCGGTCCGTAAAGACGTCGCCGAGAAAGGCAAACTTACCTCCCTCGAGGATCTCAGCCGCTATCTGAAAGAGAAGGGTGATTTCAAACTCGCCGCCTCGGCGGAGTTTATTGAGCGCCCGGACGCGCTGCCGGCGTTTGAAAAAGCCTACGACTTCAAGCTGGACCAAAGCCAGCTGCTCTCCCTGGCGGGCGGTGATACCGCGGTGACCATCAAAGCGGCAGCCCAGCAAACCTCGGGTGTGAATGCGGCAATGGCCTACGGCACCGACGGCCCGGTGGCGGCGCTGGGTCTGCAAACCCTGACCGATCCGAAAGGCGTTCAGCCGATCTATGCCCCGACCCCGGTGGTGCGCGAAGCGGTGCTGAAGGCCTACCCAGAGCTGGACGCCTGGCTGAAGCCGGTCTTTGACAGTCTGGATGAAAAAACCCTGCAACAGCTGAATGCCAGCATTGCGGTGGAGGGGCTGGATGCCAAAAAAGTGGCGGCAGATTACCTGAAGCAGAAAGGGCTGGTGAAGTAGCCCCAGGACAGTTCAGTGCCGATAAGATGTCATAACCGCGTCCTGCTGCTGCTGACGGTCATCGCCCTGGCGGCGGGCGCGTTACCTTTCGTCAATTTCGCCCCTAACCGGCTGGTGTCCGGAGAGGGGCGCGCCCTCTGGCAGGTGTGGTCGTTTTCCCCTGCGCTACTTTTACTTCCGCTGTGCCTGCTGCTGGGGCTCACCCTCGCCCGCGGGCGCTGGGCGCTGGCGGCGACGCTGGTGGTGTGCGAACTGCTGTTCGCCGCCCTGGTCTGGAGCGCCGGGCTGGCGGCTACCCATCTCGCTACCAGCGAAAGCCCGCTGGCGCGTACCGCGGTGGGCAGCGGCCTGTGGCTGTGGCTGGCGCTCTGCCTGCTGGCCTGTAGCGATGCCATTCGACGGCTCAGCCCGCAGCCGCTCTGGCGCTGGCTGCTGCAGGCGCAAATCTGGATCCTGCCGCTGCTGCTGTTATTCAGCGGCGAACTCAATTCGCTCTCCCTGCTGAAAGAGTACGCCAACCGCGAGGAGGTCTTTGACGCCGCTCTCGCGCAGCATCTGACCCTGCTGTTGGGCACGCTGATCCCGGCGCTGCTGATCGGCGTGCCGCTGGGGATGTTCTGTTATCGCCGCCCGACAACGCAAGGGCCGGTGTTTGCGGTGCTTAACGTGATTCAGACCGTGCCCTCCGTGGCGCTGTTCGGCCTGCTGATTGCCCCGCTCGCCGGGCTGACCCGCGCCTGGCCGTGGCTGTCGTCTCTGGGCATTGCCGGGACCGGCATGACCCCGGCGCTGATCGCCCTGGTGCTCTATGCCCTGCTGCCGTTGGCGCGCGGGGTGCTGGCGGGGCTCAGCCAGGTACCGGCCGAGGTGCTGGAGAGCGCCGACGCGATGGGGATGAACGCCCGACAGCGCTTCTGGCAGATCCAGCTCCCGCTGGCGCTGCCGGTGCTGCTGCGCGGCCTGCGGGTGGTGGCGGTACAAACGGTGGGAATGGCGGTAATTGCGGCGTTGATCGGTGCCGGAGGATTCGGGGCGCTGGTGTTCCAGGGGCTGCTGAGCAGCGCGCTGGATCTGGTGCTGCTGGGCGTGATCCCGACCATCGTGCTGGCGGTGGTGGTGGATGCGCTTTTTGCCCTGTGGATCGCCCTGCTGCGAAGGAGAACCCATGATTGAATTCCATGATGTAAACAAAACCTTTGCCGGGGAGCCCGCGGTCAGCGATCTGAACCTGACCTTTGCCGAAGGGGCATTTTCGGTACTGATTGGCACCTCGGGGTCCGGCAAATCGACCACCCTGAAGATGATCAACCGGCTGGTGGAGCACGACAGCGGCCTGATCCGCTTTGCCGGAGAGGAGATCCGCAGCCTGCCGGTGCTGGAACTGCGTCGGCGGATGGGCTACGCCATTCAGTCCATCGGGCTGTTTCCGCACTGGACGGTAGCGCGCAATATCGCCACCGTGCCGCAGCTGCAAAAATGGCCGCAGCAAAAAATTAACGATCGTGTGGATGAACTGATGGCCCTGCTGGGGCTGGAGCCGGTGCTGCGCGAGCGCTTCCCGCATCAGCTCTCCGGCGGGCAGCAGCAGCGGGTAGGGGTGGCGCGCGCCCTGGCCGCTAACCCGGAGGTGCTCCTGATGGATGAACCTTTTGGTGCCCTCGATCCGGTGACCCGCAGCGCGCTGCAGCTGGAGATGACCCGCATCCACCGCATTCTGGGGCGCACCATTATCCTGGTGACCCACGATATCGACGAGGCCCTGCGGCTGGCGGACCATCTGGTCTTGATGGATCACGGCAGGGTGGTACAGCAGGGGACGCCGCTGACGCTGCTGACCCAGCCCGCGAATGCCTTTGTGCGCGAGTTCTTTGGCCGCAGCGAGCTGGGCGTGCGCCTGCTGTCGCTGCGCACGGTGGGGGAGTCGATGCGCAGGGAGATCGCCGCTAGTGGAGAGAGCCCGCTACAGGCCACCATGAGCCTGCGGGATGCGCTCTCGGCCTTTGTCAGCAGCGGCAGCGAAAGCCTGCCGGTGGTGGATGACCAGCAGCGGCCCTGCGGTACGCTCTGGTTTCGCGATCTGCTGGCCCGGGAGGCGTCATGAGTCGATTACGCGATCCGCTCCTGTGGCTGGTGGCGCTGTTTGTTGCGCTGTTACTGGTGATGCCCTACAGCGCGCCGCTGTTCAGCGCGCTCTTTCCCGAGCTGCCGCGTCCGGTCTATCAGCAGGAGAGCTTTGTCAGCCTGACCCTGTCCCACTTCTGGCTGGTGGGGATCTCAAGTCTGATAGCCATCGTGCTGGGAGTGGGGGCCGGGATTGCGGTCACGCGCCCGGCTGGACACGAGTTTCGCCCGCTGGTCGAGACCATCGCCGCGGTCGGGCAGACCTTCCCGCCGGTGGCGGTGCTGGCGATTGCGGTGCCGGTGATGGGGTTTGGGCAACAGCCCGCCATTATCGCGCTAATTCTCTACGGGGTACTGCCGATTTTGCAGGCGACGCTGGCGGGGCTGGCGTCAGTGCCCGCGGCGGCCATCAGCGTGGCGGAAGGGATGGGGATGAGCGGCTGGCAGCGTCTGCGCAACGTGGAGTTGCCGCTGGCCGCGCCGGTGATGCTGGCCGGGATCCGCACCTCGGTGATTATCAATATCGGGACGGCGGCCATCGCCTCAACCGTGGGGGCCAACACGCTG
This sequence comes from Leclercia adecarboxylata, assembly GCA_002360945.1. Classification (GTDB taxonomy): domain Bacteria; phylum Pseudomonadota; class Gammaproteobacteria; order Enterobacterales; family Enterobacteriaceae; genus Enterobacter; species Enterobacter adecarboxylatus_B. The sequence goes on from DERO01000024.1 coordinate 90,561, forward strand.
GGGACGCCGATCATTATCGGCTTAAGCGGGTTTAATACGGCCTATATCATCCAGGGTGCGCTGCTGGTGGCGCTGGCGGCGATTGTAGTGGATCGGGCGTTTGAGCGGCTGGCGCAGAGCCTCAGCCGACACCGCCACGGACAATAAACGAATATCCTGCCAGCATCACGCCCCCAATACCGCTGACGGCCATGAGTACGAACAGGGTGATAACCGCGACTTTGGTTGCCTTCATAATGTGCTCCTGATGTTAACAGAGCGATTATACGGTGAAGCGCGGCTGTTAATGAACCATTAATTGCCTTTCAGCGGGAACACGGGATAACCATGCGCCTGCCACTGGGTAAGCTGCTGCTGCTGCGCCGCCGTCGGGGATTCGCCGCACCAGACCAGCAGCGTCTGCCCGTCGAACAGCTCCGGGCGCAGCTGCACCAGCGAGTGCGCCAGCACGTCGACGCGCCAGCCCTCCTGCGCGGCGATCCAGGCTTCCAGCCACAGGCGGGTAGTGTCCTGCACGTTCCAGCCGACAACCAGCGCATCCTTGCTGTTCTTCTTTCGCGCGCTGGCCAGGCAGATGCAGATGTAGTTGATCAGTACCCCGTCGAGAGCACTCAACAGTGCCTGCAGGGTCGGTTGCTGGGACTGCAGCCTTCGGCGTAACGGAATAAACAGGTGCGTAATTAGGGTTTGCGCAGGGTATTCGCTGCCGCGATCCTTGAGCCACACCCGCAGGCGATGCAGATGGCCGGACTGCAGATAACGCAGCAGCACCTCCTGCTGTTCGCGCCAGATGTCCTGCTCTTCCTGACCCTCGGGGCTCAGTAGCGTTTTGACTTTGCCGACCTGAACGCCGTTATCGATCCAGCCCTTGATCTCACGGATGCGGTCGATATCCGCATCGGTGAACAGCCGGTGTCCGCCGTCGGTTCGCTGTGGTTTAAGTAATCCGTAACGTCGTTGCCATGCGCGTAACGTCACAGGATTGATATCACACAGGAGTGCCACTTCCCCAATCGTGTAGAGCGCCATGTTTTCCCCCGGCTTGCACATACCCAGATTAACTGTAGACGCAGAATGGCGAACCAGGAAGGATCCCTCTTTTTTTGGACTATTTACGTGAATTTAAGATTACATTGAATAAAAGGTGTGATGCCTGGCACGAAAACACATTTTTATCCTCGTGCTGCCAGGAAAGTTAATGCGCTTCGGTGTATGTTACGCGGTTTTACACGTGTGGTTTGTGGGCATGTACGAATTTAATCTGGTGTTGCTGCTGCTTCAGCAGATGTGTGTGTTTCTGGTCATCGCATGGTTGATGAGTAAAACACGCCTGTTCATTCCCCTGATGCAGGTCACAGTTCGCCTGCCGCACAAGCTGCTCTGCTATGTCACCTTCTCCATCTTCTGCATTCTCGGCACCTATCTCGGCCTGCACATTGAAGACTCGATAGCCAACACCCGGGCGATTGGTGCGGTGATGGGCGGTCTGCTCGGCGGCCCGGTGGTCGGCGGGCTGGTGGGGCTGACCGGAGGGCTGCACCGCTACTCGATGGGCGGAATGACGGCGCTGAGCTGCATGATCTCGACCATCGTCGAAGGGCTGCTCGGCGGCCTGATCCACAGCGTGATGGTCCGGCGCGGTCGCCCGGATAAAGTCTTCAGCCCGCTCACCGCGGGCATGGTCACCCTGGTGGCCGAACTGGTGCAGATGCTGATCATATTGCTGATCGCCCGGCCGTTCGAGGATGCCCTGCATCTGGTCAGCAGCATTGCCGCCCCGATGATGGTCACCAACACCCTGGGCGCCGCGCTGTTCATGCGCATTCTGCTCGACAAGCGGGCGATGTTTGAAAAATACACCTCCGCCTTTTCGGCAACGGCGCTGAAGGTGGCGGCCTCAACGGAAGGGATCCTGCGCCAGGGCTTTAACGAAGAGAACAGCATGAGGGTGGCCCAGGTGCTGCATCAGGAGCTGGATATCAGCGCCGTCGCCATCACCGATCGCGAAAAGCTGCTGGCCTTTACCGGCACCGGTGACGATCACCACCTGCCCGGCAGACCGATTTCGTCCGCGTATACGCTTCGCGCCATTGAGACCGGTGAGGTAGTCTACGCCGACGGTAACGAAGTGCCGTACCGCTGCTCGCTGCATCCGCAGTGCAAGCTGGGTTCGACGCTGGTGATCCCCCTGCGCGGCGAAAATCAGCGGGTGATGGGCACCATCAAACTGTACGAAGCGAAAAACCGTCTGTTCAGCTCCATCAACCGAACCCTCGGGGAGGGGATTGCCCAGCTGCTCTCCGCCCAGATCCTTGCCGGGCAGTACGAGCGGCAGAAGGCGCTGCTGACCCAGTCGGAAATCAAGCTGTTGCACGCTCAGGTTAACCCGCATTTTCTGTTTAACGCGCTTAATACGCTGAAAGCGGTGATCCGCCGTGATAGCGAGCAGGCGACGCAGCTGGTGCAGTTTCTCTCGACCTTTTTCCGCAAGAACCTGAAGCGGCCGTCGGAGATCGTCACCCTGGCCGATGAGATTGAGCATGTGAACGCCTATCTGCAGATTGAGCAGGCCCGGTTCCAGTCGCGCCTGCAGGTGACGCTCTCGGTGCCGGACGAACTGGCCTGGCAGCAGCTGCCGGCCTTTACCCTGCAGCCGATCGTCGAGAATGCGATCAAGCACGGCACCTCGCAGCTGCTGGGCACCGGCGAAATTACCATCACCGCCAGCCGCTTTAACCGCTATCTGGTGCTGGATATTGAAGACAACGCCGGGCTCTATACCTCTGCCAGAGAGGGCGGCGGCCTGGGGATGGGGCTGGTGGATAAACGCCTGCGCGCCCATTTTGGTGAAGATTGCGGGATCACCGTCGCCTGCGAGCCCGACTGCTTTACCCGCATAACCTTAAGACTGCCTCTGGAGGAACACGCATGATGAACGTGCTGATTGTCGACGATGAGCCTCTGGCGCGTGAAAACCTGCGGTTTTTGCTGCAGGAGCAGAGCGATATCGAGATTGTGGGCGAGTGCGCCAACGCCATCGAAGCCATCGGGGCGGTACACAAGCTGCGCCCGGACGTGCTGTTTCTGGATATCCAGATGCCGCGCATCAGCGGCCTGGAGATGGTGGGTATGCTCGATCCGGAGCATCGCCCCTATATCGTGTTTCTTACCGCCTTTGACGAGTACGCGGTCAAAGCCTTTGAAGAGCACGCCTTTGACTATCTGCTTAAACCCATCGAGGAGCAGCGGCTGGAAAAGACCCTCAACCGCCTGCGCCAGGAGCGCAACGTGCAGGACGTCTCCCTGCTGGCGGAGCATCAGCAGCCGCTGAAGTTTATCCCCTGTACCGGCCACAGCCGCATTTATCTTCTGCAGATGGACGACGTGGCGTTTGTCAGCAGCCGGATGAGCGGGGTGTTTGTGACCAGCGGCGAAGGCAAAGAGGGCTTTACCGAGCTGACGCTGCGCACCCTGGAGAGCCGCACGCCGCTGCTGCGCTGCCATCGTCAGTATCTGGTCAATATGGCGCACCTGAAGGAGATCCGCCTCGAGGAGAACGGTCAGGCCGAGCTGGTGCTGAGGGCCGGGCAGACGGTGCCGGTCAGCCGGCGCTACCTGAAGAGTTTGAAAGAGGCGATAGGGCTGTAAAACTGGTACACTGCGCGCCATAGCATCATCGACAGTTAAAGGCACACATGATTAGCAATGACATTCTTCGTAGCCTGCGCTACACCCTGAAAGCCAACAATAACGACATGGTGCGCATTCTTGCGCTGGCCGAGATGGAAGCCACGTCGGCAGGTTTCGACACCTGGATGACCAAAGAAGATGAGGACGGTTTTGTTCGCTGCCCGGACATCATCCTGTCTGGTTTCCTGAACGGTCTTATCTATGACAAGCGCGGCAAAGATGAGTCTGCGCCTGAGCTGGCGCTGGAGCGTCGGGTGAACAACAATACGGTGCTGAAAAAGCTGCGTATCGCTTTTTCTCTGAAGACCGACGATATTGTGGCAATCATGACCGAGCAAAAATACCGCGTATCTGTACCGGAAGTGACCGCCATGATGCGCGCCCCGGATCATAAAAACTACCGCGAGTGCGGGGATCAGTTTTTGCGTAACTTCCTGCGCGGGCTGACGCACCGGGTGCATCATCCGAAGGCGTGATGCGGCAGGGTGCGGCCTGATGCCCTCACCCCGACCCTCTCCCACGGGGAGAGGGAGAAAACAAAATGCCATAAAAAAAGCCGGAGATTATCTCCGGCTTTTTTATTATTTCACCTGCTGACCCGGCTTCGCGCCTTCGTCAGGGCTTAACAGGAAGATATCTTTCCCGCCAGGGCCTGCGGCCATCACCATCCCTTCCGAGATGCCGAAGCGCATTTTGCGCGGCGCGAGGTTAGCCACCATCACGGTCTGACGGCCAATCAGCACCTGCGGGTCCGGATATGCGGAACGGATGCCGGAGAAGACGTTGCGCTTCTCGCCGCCCAGATCCAGGGTCAGACGCAGTAGTTTGTCGGAGCCTTCAACGAATTCCGCGTTCTCAATCAGCGCCACGCGCAGGTCAACTTTCGCGAAATCATCAAAAGTGATGGTCTCCTGAATCGGATCGTCCGCCAGCGGGCCGGTTACCGGTGCGGCTGCGGCTTTCACTTCTTCTTTAGAGGCATCAACCAGGGCTTCGACCTGCTTCATCTCGATGCGGTTGTACAGCGCCTTAAAGGCGTTCAGCTTATGGCCGAGCAGCGGCTGGTTAATGCTGTCCCAGCTCAGTTCGGTGTTCAGGAACGCTTCGGTACGGGCGGCCAGCTGCGGCAGAACCGGCTTCAGATAAGACATCAGCACGCGGAACAGGTTGATGCCCATGGAGCAGATCGCCTGCAGGTCGGCATCGCGGCCTTCCTGTTTCGCCACAACCCACGGAGCCTGCTCATCAACGTAACGGTTAGCCAGATCGGCCAGGGCCATGATCTCACGCACCGCTTTGCCGAACTCACGGCTTTCCCAGGCTTCACCAATCACGGCCGCCGCGTCGGTGAAGGTTTTGTACAGGGCGGGATCCGCCAGTTCAGCCGCCATTACGCCGTCAAAGCGCTTAGCGATAAAGCCGGCGTTACGGGAGGCCAGATTGACCACTTTGTTAACGATGTCGGCATTCACGCGCTGGACGAAATCTTCCAGGTTCAGGTCGATATCGTCGATACGGGAAGAGAGCTTCGCCGCGTAGTAGTAGCGCAGGCTGTCAGCGTCAAAGTGGTTCAGCCAGGTGCTGGCCTTGATGAAGGTGCCGCGTGATTTGGACATCTTCGCGCCGTTTACCGTCACATAGCCGTGCACGAACAGGTTAGTTGGCTTGCGGAAACCGCTGCCTTCCAGCATCGCTGGCCAGAACAGGCTGTGGAAGTAAACGATGTCTTTACCGATGAAGTGATACAGCTCGGCGTCGGAATCTTTTTTCCAGTATTCGTCGAAGCTGGTGGTATCGCCGCGCTTGTCGCACAGGTTCTTGAAGGAACCCATGTAGCCGATAGGCGCGTCCAGCCAGACGTAGAAGTATTTGCCCGGTGCGTTCGGGATTTCAAAGCCGAAGTACGGCGCATCGCGGGAGATATCCCACTGCTGCAGGCCGGACTCAAACCACTCCTGCATTTTGTTCGCCACCTGCTCCTGCAGCGCGCCGCTGCGGGTCCACGCCTGCAGCATTTCGCTGAACGACGGCAGGTCGAAGAAGAAGTGCTCGGAGTCACGCATCACAGGGGTGGCACCGGATACCACGGATTTCGGCTCAATCAGCTCGGTCGGGCTGTAGGTCGCGCCGCACACTTCGCAATTATCGCCATACTGATCCGGGGATTTACATTTCGGGCAGGTGCCTTTCACAAAACGGTCCGGCAGGAACATGCCTTTTTCCGGATCGTAAAGCTGAGAGATGGTGCGGTTTTTAATGAAACCGTTCTCTTTCAGACGGGTGTAGATCAGCTCCGACAGCTCGCGGTTCTCGTCGCTGTGCGTGGAGTGATAGTTGTCATAGCTGATGTCGAAGCCAGCAAAGTCCGTCTGATGCTCCTGACTCATATCAGCAATCATCTGCTCCGGGCTGATACCGAGCTGCTGCGCTTTCAGCATGATCGGCGTGCCGTGTGCGTCGTCTGCACAGATGAAGTTTACCTGATGGCCGCGCATTCGCTGGTAACGGACCCAGACATCAGCCTGGATATGCTCCAGCATGTGGCCGAGGTGGATTGAGCCGTTAGCGTACGGCAGAGCGCACGTCACCAGAATTTTTTTCGCGACTTGAGTCATAGTGGACATTACTTCTTTTGTAGTGAAAAGGGTTTTGATAGTACCAAAAGGGGCATTATTAAGTAAGCACAAACCATGGCCTTTCAGGTAAACTTGTTCAACAAAGCTCTTATCCACAATAACAAAAGGAGTCGGGATGAGTTCTCAATCCCAGGCCAAATCACCGGAAGCCTTGCGCGCAATGGTCGCCGGGACGCTGGCTAATTTTCAGCACCCCACCCTGAAGCACAATCTCACTGCTCTCAAGGCGTTACATCACGTGGCGTGGCTGGATGATACCCTGCATGTTGAGCTGCAGATGCCGTTCGTCTGGAACAACGCGTTCGAGACGCTGAAAGAGGAAACCAGCGCTGAGTTGCTGCGCATCACCGGGGCGAAGGCGATTGACTGGAAATTGTCCCACGCCATCGCCACCCTGAAGCGGGTGAAAAACCAACCGGGCATCAACGGCGTGAAGAACATTATCGCCATCAGCTCCGGCAAGGGTGGGGTGGGTAAGTCCTCCACCGCCGTAAACCTGGCTCTGGCGCTGGCCGCCGAAGGGGCGAAGGTCGGTATTCTCGATGCCGATATCTATGGTCCGTCGATCCCGAACATGTTGGGCGCAGAAAATCAGCGTCCGACCTCGCCGGACGGCACCCATATGGCGCCAATCATGGCTTACGGTCTGGCAACTAACTCAATTGGTTATCTGGTGACGGACGACAACGCCATGGTGTGGCGCGGGCCGATGGCCAGCAAAGCGCTGTTGCAGATGTTGCAGGAGACGATGTGGCCGGATCTCGATTATCTGGTGCTGGATATGCCGCCGGGTACCGGTGACATTCAGCTGACGCTGGCACAGAACATCCCGGTAACCGGGGCGGTGGTGGTCACTACGCCACAGGACATCGCGCTGATCGACGCCAAAAAAGGCATCGTGATGTTCGAGAAGGTTGAAGTGCCGGTGCTGGGCGTGGTCGAAAACATGAGCATGCACATCTGCAGCAACTGTGGTCATCACGAGGCGATCTTTGGCGCTGGCGGAGCAGAAAAGCTGGCGGCGCAGTATCACACCCAGCTGCTGGGCCAGATGCCGCTGCACATTACCCTGCGTGAAGATCTCGACAGCGGGAAGCCGACCGTGGTCAACCGTCCTGAAAGTGAGTTTGCTGAGATGTATCGCCAGCTGGCGGATCGCGTCGCAGCCCAGCTTTACTGGCAGGGTGAAGTGATCCCGGGCGATATCGCGTTCCGCGCGGTGTAACATTTGGGTGCGGCCTGATGCCCTCTCCCACGGGAGAGGGTGCAAAAACAAAAAACGGTCACCTCAGGGTGACCGTTTTGCGTTTACCTTGCGATTAACGGTGGTAGAAGATATCGCCGTTATAGGCTTTATAGATCTTGCCGTCGGTATCACCGACCAGCACGTAGTTCTCACCCATATAGGTCCAGTGCGTGCCAGCCTGCGGTTCAGGCAGGTTGCGCAGCTTATACTGCTTAATGGTGTACTCAGGTGTCAGATACTGCGCCGGGGCGAAATCACCAATCTTGAATTTCGTAAAATCGGCTACAAACTCCTGTTCCTCATAGGCCTGGATGCCAGAGGGGGCCGCGGCGGCTTGCGGTGCAGCAAAGGCCGCGCTCGCCAGTGACATCAATACGCCCAGAAGTAGAATTTTACCTTTAGTCATTTTTTCTCCAGATTAACCGTGGCCATTACTCGTGGTCTGCTGGTCCGTGACCGAGCAACAGATACCCTATTTTATGTTTTGCCGGCTGGCTGAGGGGGTAAAAAATGTAACAAATCAACACATCCCTGCACATACCGGTGCGGCTTCAATTATTTCTACCATGAATGCTTCGTTATTTAAACGTTATATTATTTATAGTTCCTTTTATAGAATCCGAAAACAGTCCCCAGGGCTAATATAGACGCATCCGGACTATGTTATTTCTTTTGCGGAATGATTATGATACGGACTAATTCATTGATGCTGCTTTTGCTTTATCCTGGCGAAAGACGTAGCCAGACAATCCTTAGCCCGGTTGGCATATTTCTTTTATCAGGTTACTTTAATGTAAGTATTTAATAATAATCAATATTCTTATTATTGATTAGGTGTCGATATTATTGCGTGTTATTCGGAAATTAAAGGGCTATTAACGTATTTCATCGAGTATTAATTATTAATGACAATACCACTCCGCACCGGTGCGGTTTTTTTTACCGCCCTGTTATTAGCAGGCTGCACAATTATCCCCGGCCAACATATAAATATTTCTGCAAAAAATAACGTTGCTGTCGCCGACAATCCACTTGATTTGGATAAGAAAGTGGACGTCTGGCCGTTAACGCCCTCCGTAATTGAACAACTCCGGGGTGACCGTGAGAAATCTCGGGCAAATCCGAATCTGGACGAGGAATTAAAAAGCTGGGAATACCGGATTGGCCCCGGGGATGTATTGATGATCACCGTCTGGGATCACCCGGAACTCACCACCCCAGCCGGGCAGTACCGCAGCGCCAGCGACACCGGTAACTGGGTCGGAGCCGACGGCACGCTCTTTTATCCCTATGTCGGTAAGCTCCAGGTCGCAGGTAAAACCCTCGCCCAGGTGCGTAAAGAGATCACCGCCCGGCTGGACAGGGTGATTGAAAGCCCGCAGGTCGATGTCAGTATCGCGGCTTTTCGGTCGCAGAAAGCCTACGTCACCGGCGAAGTGGTCAAATCCGGCCAACAGCCGATTACCAATATTCCGCTGACCATTATGGATGCGATCAACGCCGCAGGGGGCCTGTCGGCCGATGCCGACTGGCGCAACGTGGTACTCACCCATGACGGTAAAGATACGCGGATTTCGCTCTATGCCCTGATGCAGCACGGCGACCTGACGCAAAACCGGCTGCTGTGGCCGGGCGATATTCTGTTTATCCCGCGCAATGACGCGCTGAAAGTCTTTGTGATGGGCGAGGTGGTGAAGCAGAGCACCCTGAAGATGGATCGCAGCGGCATGACGCTGGCGGAAGCCTTAGCCAGCGCCGGTGGCCTGAATCAGTCGATGGCCGATGCGACCGGCATCTTCGTGATCCGCTCTACCACCGGTAAAAGCCAGGACGGCAAAATTGCGCGCATCTGGCAGCTGAACGCCCGCGACGCGTCTGCCATGGTGCTCGGCACGGAGTTTCAGCTCCAGCCCTACGATATTGTCTATGTGACGACGGCGCCGATCTCTCGCTGGAACCGGGTTGTGGCGCAGCTGGTGCCTACGATCAACGGTGTACACGATCTGACGGAAACCGTGCGCTTTATTAAGTCGTGGCCCGAATAATGATCCAGTCCATTCTGGTGGTGTGTACAGGAAATATTTGCCGCTCCCCGCTCGGGGAACGGCTCTTACAGCAGCAGCTCCCCACCTTGTCCATCGCTTCAGCGGGTATCTGCGGCATGACCGGTCATCCGGCCGATCGCCATGCCCAGCACATCGCGGACAGGCATGGTCTGTCGCTGGCCGATCACGTCGCCCGCCCGCTGACGGCGGCCATGATGCGGGAATACGATCTGATCCTCGCCATGGAGTCAGGACAGATCAACCGCATCTCGCTCATTGCACCGGAGGTACGCGGCAAAGCCTTGCTGTTTGGACAGTGGCTCCGGGAAACAGAGATCCCCGATCCCTACGGTAAAAGCATGGAAGCTTTTGAATATGTTTTTCGCCGGCTTGGCGAAGCAAGTCAGGAATGGGCCAACCGACTTACAGTTAAAGGATTACGCACATGTCGTCGAAAAACGTAAATGCGCAGGATTATGCTGTTGATAATCAAGAGCTGGATCTGGCGCGTCTTCTGGGAGAGTTAATTGATCATCGCGTGTGTATTCTTAGCGTCACGCTGTTTTTTGCGCTCTGCGGGGCGATGTATGCGTTATTTGCATCGCCGGTATATGTCGCAGACGCCATGGTGCAAATAGAAAATAAGCAGCAGAACAGTCTTCTCAAAACCTTAAGCCAGCTGGCCCCGGAGCGGTCATCCGATTCCGGCGCGGAAATTCAGCTGCTGAAGTCGCGGATGATCCTCGGCGAAACCGTGGAGGCATTGCGCTTACGCGATGAGGTCACGCAGGTTCGCCTGCCGATTATCGGCAAGGGATGGGCGAGGCTGACCGGGCAATCCGACGCTACGCTGATCCTCGACAACCTCATCCTTCCCGCCGGGCAGGGCAGCGGAAGCGGGCTGACTCTTACCGTCGAAGAGAACGGACATTACCTGCTGGAAGGAGAGGGGTTTAGCGCGCGCGGCACCGTCGGGACAGCGCTACAGCACGCCGGCGTGACGATTACCGTGCGTGAAATGTCAGCCCCGCCGGGCACGCGCTTCAGAGTGCGGCAGAACGCGCAGCTTGAAGCGATCAACGCCCTGAGCCGCCAGTTTAGCGTCACGGAGCAGGGCAAGGAGAGCGGGATCCTTTCGCTGAGCCTGACGGGCCAGGATCCGGTGCGCATTGCTACCGTGCTGAATCACATCACCCGGAGCTATCTGCAACAGAACATTGCCCGTCAGGCCGCGCAGGACTCACAGAGCCTCAACTTCCTGCAACGCCAGCTGCCGCAGGTGCGCGGTGAGCTGGAGCTGGCGGAAGAGCGTCTGAACACCTACCGTAAGCAGCGCGACTCGGTGGATTTAAGCCTGGAAGCGAAATCGGTGCTGGAGCAGATCGTTAACGTTGATAATCAGCTAAACGAGCTGACCTTCCGCGAAGCCGAGATCTCCCAGCATTTCAAAAAGGACCACCCAACCTATCGGGCGCTGCGTGAAAAACGTCAGACGCTGGAGGGTGAACGGGAGCGGCTGAACAAACGGGTGGGGACGATGCCGTCCACGCAGCAGGAGATCCTGCGTCTCAGCCGCGATGTCGATTCTGGCCGGGCGGTGTATCTGCAGCTTCTGACCCGACAGCAGGAGCTGAACATCTCCCGCTCCAGCGCGATCGGCAACGTGCGCATTATCGATTCGGCGGTGACGCAGCCTGCGCCGATCAAGCCGCGTAAGGCGTTGATCCTGGTCATCACCACCCTGTTTGGTTTTTTCATTGCGACAGGCGGAGTGCTGGCAAGATCGGCACTGCGGCGCGGCATCAACGCCCCGGAACAGCTGGAAAGAGAAGGGATCAGCGTTTATGCCACCTTGCCGCATTCGGCCTGGCTGCACGGTAAAACCCGGGTGGGCAACCGCTATTTCTTTCACTACTGCAAACGGCATAAAATCACCGACGTGCCCTTTTTACCGATAGACAGGCCGTTGGATAATTTTGTCGAAGCGGTGCGCGGGTTACGTACCAGCCTGCACTTCGCCATGATGGATGCCGAAAACAACATTCTGATGTTTAGCGGCCCGTCTCAGGACTGCGGCAAAACGCTGGTCAGTACCTCGCTGGCGGCGCTGGTGACCCAGGTCGATCGGCGGGTGCTGTTTGTCGATGCCGATATGCGTAAAGGCTACGTGCACAATATTTTTGGCCTGCGCAATGACGCCGGTCTGTCGGACGTATTGTCAGGAAAAGTCGCCTTCGGTGAAGCGGTTCAGACTTACGCCAGCGGCCAGTTTGATGTGGTGACCTGCGGGCACTATCCGCCTAACCCGTCTGAGCTGCTGATGCATGACCGTTTTCGCGCCTTTATGACCTGGGCCAGCGAGCAGTACGACATGGTGATTGTCGATACCCCGCCGATTCTGGCGGTCACGGATGCTGCGCTGGTGGGCCGGGTTGCAGCCTCCACGCTGCTGGTGGCACGGTTTAACGTCACCAGCGTCCGGGAGATGGAGGTTAGCCAGCGCCGCCTGCAGCAGATGGGGGTCAACATTAAAGGGGCGATCCTGAACGACGTCGTGAAATCAGCGGCCAGCTATTATGCTTCTGGTTACGATGCATACGGCTATTCCGCTGCGCAGAGCGCAAATGCGAAGAAGAGATAACAGGGGAATGAAGACCCGGCAGCGAACGCTGCCGGGTTGAACAACTTACTTCGCCAGCAGCTCGTGCGCCGTACGTTCCACCAGTGACAGCAGGACTTTAACATCCTCCAGCGTCACGATTGGGTTCAGCAGGGTCAGCTTCAGGCAGGTGATCCCGTTGTGCTCGGTCACACCAACGTTGGCACGACCCGATTCCAGCAGCGCGTCGCCGATCTTCTGGTTGAGCAGCGCAATGGCCGCGTCATCCAGCTGATGTTCAGGACGGAAGCGGAACAGCACGCTCGCCAGCTGTGGTGGCATCACCAGCTCCAGCAGCGGCTGTTCGGTCACGTATGCGGCAACCTGCTGCGCCATGGTGACACCGTGATCGATGATCTCAGCGTATTTCTTCTGGCCCAGCGCTTCCAGACTCATCCACAGCTTCAGCGCGTCGAAACGACGGGTGGTCTGCAGAGATTTGGACACCAGGTTCGGTACGCCAGCCTCTTCGTCAAACTCAGAGTTCAGGTACGCCGCCTGATAGCGCATCAGCTCGTAGTGACGCGCTTCTTTCAGCAGGAACGCGCCGCAGCTGATGGTCTGGAAGAACTGCTTGTGGAAGTCCAGAGTCACGGAATCCACCAGCTCGATACCGTCGAGGTAATCGCGATACTTCTCGGACATCAGCAGCGCGCCGCCCCAGGCCGCATCCACGTGAACCCAGATCTTCTGCTTCGCCGCCAGCTCTGCAATCGCCCGCAGCGGATCGATAGCACCCGCGTCGGTGGTGCCTGCGGTGGCAACGATCGCCAGAATCTGCTCGCCGTTGACGTTGCACTGCTCGATTTTCGCCGCCAGATCGGTGAGATCCATACGTGAACATTCGTCAGTTTTCACCTGGATAACGGACTGGTAGCCAAGGCCCATCAGCGCCATGTTCTTCTGCACGGAGAAGTGCGCGCTATCGGAGCACAGCACGCGGATCTTACGCAGATCGCCCACCAGACCATCCTGCTGGACGGAGTGGCCCTGACGCGCGAAGAACGCATCGCGCGCCAGCATCAGACCCATCATGTTGCTCTGGGTGCCGCCGCTAGTGAAGACACCGGCGTCGCCAGGCTGGTAACCCAGACGAGTACGCAGCCACTCGATCAGTTTTATCTCGATAATGGTCGCAGACGGGCTCTGATCCCAGGAGTCCATGCTCTGGTTAGTGGCGTTGATCATCACTTCCGCCGCCTGGCTTACCACCAGGCTCGGGCAGTGGAGGTGCGCCACGCACTGCGGATGGTGCACCGCCAGGCTGTCTTTCAGGAAATATTCAACGGCACGCTCGATGGCGGTCTCGTTGCCCAGCCCTTCCGGGCTGAACTCCAGGTTGATGCGTTCGCGCAGCTCGGCGACCGTTTTACCCTGGTACATTTCCGGCTGTTTCAGCCATTGCATAACCGCCTGGGTGCTCTGCTCGATGGCCTGCTGATAGGCTTCGATGCTTTGCGCCGACGACGACAAAATCGGGTTTACATCTGACATTGTATCCATTGTCTCCGGTTAGACTGGGCGAACGCCCGCAGCAAGCAGCGCCTGCTCAAATTTGTCCAGGAACACGTTCAGCTCCTGATCGCTGATCAGCAGGGAAGGCAGCAGACGCACAACGTTACCGTTACGACCGCCACGCTCCAGAATCAGACCGGCTTCGAAGCACTTCTTCTGGATCAGCGCAGACAGCTCGCCGTCGCCCGGGAAGCAGCCCATGTGGTCGGCAGCTTCGTGCGGTTTAACGATCTCAATACCAATCATCATGCCCAGACCGCGCACGTGACCGATAACCGGATAGCGTTTCTGCAGCTCAACCAGCTTCGCTTTCAGCCACTCGCCCTGAGCGGCAACTTTATCAGCGATGTTCTGCTCTTTGAGGATCTGCAGGGTGGTGAGGCCGGTGGCCATCGCCAGCTGGTTGCCACGGAAGGTACCGGTATGGTGGCCCGGAGACCAGGCATCAAACTGCTTTTTGATACCAAGAACGGCCAGCGGCAGACCGCCACCGACAGCTTTGGACATCACCACGATGTCTGGCTGAATACCCGCGTGTTCGAAGGCGAAGAATTTACCGGTACGGGCAAAGCCCGCCTGAACTTCGTCGAGGATCAGCAGAATGCCGTGCTCTTCGGTCACTTTACGGATGCGCTGCAGCCACTCAACCGGCGCCGGGTTCACGCCGCCTTCGCCCTGGACTGCTTCCAGGATCACGGCTGCAGGTTTACGCACGCCGCTCTCGACGTCGTTAATCAGGTTTTCGAAGTAGTAGGTCAGGGCTTTCACGCCCGCCTCACCGCCGATACCCAGCGGGCAGCGGTACTGGTGCGGGTAAGGCATGAACTGCACTTCCGGCATCATACCGTCAACCGCTTCTTTCGGAGACAGGTTGCCGGTCACGGACAGCGCGCCGTGGGTCATGCCGTGATAGGCACCGGAGAAGCTGATAATGCCGCTACGGCCGGTCACTTTTTTCGCCAGCTTCAGCGCGGCTTCAACGGCGTCCGCACCGGATGGGCCGGTAAACTGCAGGCAGTACTCTTTGCCCTGACCTGGCAGCATGGAGAGCAGGTATTCTGAGAACGCGTCTTTCAACGGCGTGGTCAGATCCAGGGTATGTAACGGCAAGCCGCTGGTAATGACACTTTGGATGCTTTTCAGCACATCAGGATGGTTATGACCCAGCGCCAGCGTTCCCGCACCGGCCAGGCAATCAAGATACTCTTTGTTATCCGCATCGGTGATCCACACCCCATCAGCCTTCGTAATGGCTAAAGGCAGCTTGCGCGGATAACTCCTGACATTGGATTCCATTTCGGCCTGACGGGCCAGATAGGTTTCGTTGGTTTTGAAAGAAGAGGCATTCAAAGTATCAATACGGACTTTATCCGTCATCATATCACTCCTACAACCGCAGCTCAGCACGTGGCCACGATTGAATAATTAATTAAGAAAATGAGAAGGGCATCAAAAATCGCGGCCAATATAGAGCCTTTTTGCGCGGGGCTCAATGGTTAATTGTTTATCGTTTTGTTACGCGCGTTAAAACAACGCGCGTAAGCCGTAACCCCGCATGGCAACTGAGGTTTCCTGGGGGGCACTCCACGAAAAAAAGTGGGGTATTTTAGAATGCTTTAGAACTACTTTTGAACGACGTTCAGAAGCCCGTGATCGCGACCATGGGTTTTATTCCATGACGCATCGGTAACGCCGTCCGCATCAAGAGAGATCGACAGGATATAACCGGCACCTTTTATCTCGTAGAAATTGGCATTGGAACGCTTTACCGTGGCTTTTTTGCCGTTGATGGTGGCCTGGGTGAAACCATTGTTGACGGTGGCTTTGATGCCGTTGGCGCTAAAAGAGGCTTCACGCAGCGGGTCAGCAACGTGAGCTGCCTGCGCATGCTGTACGGCGGCATGGGCATTCTCCAGGGCCTGTTTTTCAGCGGCGGCATTGATCGTGGCCTGACGGTTCTGGTCTGCGACATAACAGGCATCCCGGCTGACGCCTTTTGCCTCACACTGCGCTAACCGCTGCTCTTCAGAGACGCAGCCCGCCAGAAGCGCCGCAATGATACCCACCAACAGAATCTTTTTCATACATTAACCTTTAATAAATTAAGAGATTATTGATTTATTAATCAATAATTTAGTTGTTTTTATGCGTGCAGCTATTATCACGTCGTTTCTATAAAAGTAACGAGGTGATGACTATCGCGGAAGGCAGGGTTTTACTACTTGACGAAGATCACATTTCGCACGAATAGCTAAAATGATGGGAGTAATCCTGGCGAGGCGTAGTGGGAGCAGAGGGGGCTTGCTATTGCCAGACGCATCCTCTACGCTGCCGGGATTACATCATCTTATGTAATTTGACTCGGGGTGCCCTTCTTCGTTGAAGGCTGAGAAATACCCGTACCACCTGATCTGGATAATGCCAGCGTAGGGAAGTCAGATGCCCTCCGGGCAATCGCTTCTTCGCGCAAGGCAGGAGCGATACCATGCAGCCTGACCTGCTCAATTTACATGCCTTACACCACTTCCGAACCCGTTCTCCGCTGACCCACTGCATGACTAACGACGTAGTGCAGACCTTTACCGCCAACGTCCTGCTGGCTCTCGGCGCATCACCGGCGATGGTGATTGAAGCCGAAGAGGCCGAACAGTTTTCCACGATGGCCGATGCGCTGCTGATCAACGTCGGGACCCTGACCGCACCGCGCGCCCAGGCGATGCGCCGGGCGATTGAAAGCGCGGTGGCGGCCGGTAAGCCCTGGACGCTCGATCCGGTGGCCGTGGGTGCGCTGACGTACCGGACCCGTTTTTGCCAGCAGATCCTCGCTCTGAAACCGGCGGCCATTCGCGGCAATGCCTCTGAGATTCTCGCCCTGGCCGGGATGAGCGCAGGCGGGCGCGGCGTGGATACCACCGACACCGCCGCCAGCGCCCTGCCGGCGGCGCAAGCCCTGGCGCGGCAGACCAATGCCGTGGTGGCGGTGACCGGGGAGGTGGATTACGTCACTGACGGGTTGCGAACCCAGAGCCTCACCGGGGGCGATCCGCTGATGACCCGGGTGGTGGGCACCGGTTGCGCCCTGTCGGCGGTGGTGGCGGCCAGCTGTTCGCTACCGGGCGACCGGCTGGATAACATTGCCGCAGCCTGCGGCTGGATGAAGCGAGCCGGGACGCTGGCGGCAGCGCAGAGTCGTGGTCCGGGCAGTTTTTCCCCGGCGTTTCTGGATGCTCTGTGGGAACTGGGGGCGCAACCATGAAACGGATTAATGCGCTTACCATTGCCGGCACCGACCCAAGCGGCGGAGCCGGGATCCAGGCTGACCTGAAAACCTTCTCCGCGCTGGGTGCATACGGCTGCTCGGTGATCACCGCCCTGGTGGCGCAGAACACCCGCGGGGTGCAGTCGGTCTACCGCATCGAACCTGATTTCGTGGCGGCGCAGCTGGAATCGGTGTTCAGCGATGTGCGTATCGACACCACCAAGATCGGCATGCTGGCCGAAACCGATATCGTCGAGGCGGTGGCGGAGCAGCTCCTGCGTCATCAGGTGAAAAACGTGGTGCTGGACACGGTGATGCTGGCGAAAAGCGGCGATCCGCTGCTGTCGCCCGCCGCCGTCGACACGCTGCGTAAAAAACTACTGCCGCAGGTGGCGCTGATCACGCCCAATCTACCCGAAGCGGCGGCGCTGCTTGATGCGCCCCACGCCCGCAGCGAGCAGGAGATGAAAGCGCAGGGCCAGGCATTGCTGGCGATGGGCTGCGAGGCGGTGCTGATGAAGGGCGGCCATCTGGACGATCCCGAGAGCCCCGACTGGCTGTTCACCCGCGACGGGGCCACGCGCTTTACCGCCCCGCGGGTTAACACCAAAAACACCCATGGCACCGGCTGCACCCTATCTGCGGCGCTGGCCGCGCTGCGTCCGCGGCACGATAGCTGGGCGGATACGGTCCGCGAGGCCAAAGCCTGGCTCTCCTGTGCGCTTGCACAGGCGGACACGCTGGAAGTGGGGCAGGGCATAGGTCCGGTGCATCATTTTCATGCATGGTGGTAGACGGCTGGCAATTTGACGTCCCGCAGACCAGGCTTAGGGAGCTTGCAATCCTGTGAGCCTGGATAAAAATGCCGACACCCTGTCGGCACTGACGGGAGGAAAACCATGACTGATATTACGCAATTGCTTGGCAAAGACGCCGACAGCCTGTTACAGCATCGTTGTATGACCATTCCAGCCGACCAGCTTTACCTGCCTGGCCACGACTACGTCGATCGCGTGATGGTGGACAACAACCGTCCACCGGCGGTGCTGCGCAATATGCAGACGCTGTACAACACCGGGCGTCTGGGCGGGACCGGCTATCTGTCGATCCTGCCGGTGGACCAGGGCGTGGAGCACTCTGCGGGCGCGTCCTTTGCTGCCAACCCGCTCTATTTTGATCCAAAGAATATCGTCGAACTGGCGATTGAGGCGGGCTGTAACTGCGTCGCTTCCACCTACGGCGTGCTGGCGTCCGTCTCGCGCCGTTATGCACACCGTATTCCGTTCCTGGTTAAGCTCAACCACAACGAAACCCTGAGCTACCCCACCGAATATGACCAGACGCTCTATGCCAGCGTTGAGCAGGCCTTCAACCTCGGCGCGGTCGCGGTAGGGGCGACCATCTATTTCGGCTCGGAGCAGTCGCGTCGTCAGATCGAAGAGATCTCCGCCGCCTTCGAGCGCGCACACGAGCTGGGGCTGGTGACCGTGCTGTGGGCCTATCTGCGTAACCCGGCCTTCAGCAAAGACGGCACCGATTACCATGTTTCCGCCGATTTAACTGGCCAGGCCAACCATCTGGCGGCGACCATTGGGGCGGATATCGTCAAGCAGAAAATGGCCGAAAACAACGGCGGCTACAAGGCGGTGAAATTCGGCTATACCGACGATCGGGTCTACAGCAAACTGACCAGCGATAACCCTATCGATCTGGTGCGCTACCAGCTGGCGAACTGCTATATGGGCCGCGCCGGGTTGATCAACTCCGGCGGGGCGGCAGGCGGGGAAACCGATCTCACCGATGCGGTGCGCACGGCGGTGATCAACAAACGCGCGGGCGGCATGGGGCTGATCCTCGGTCGCAAGGCGTTTAAAAAATCGATGGCCGACGGTGTGAAGCTAATAAATGCCGTGCAGGATGTCTATCTGGATAAGAAGGTCACTATCGCCTAATCGGCAAGCTTTTTCCTGTCGGGATAAGCGGACGTGAGACAGGAAAGGCTCTTTGAGTCGCACACGCCAGCATTATTCCGGCGTGTGCTTTCTCCGGGCGTTTATTCGCGGATCAATTTCGCCGTCTGTTGTAGCTGCTTATACGCTTCGTATCGACGCTGATGTACAGACTGATAGTTATCTTGCGGATAATAATAACTGTCAATATGGGTGAACTGTTTCATGGCATCCGTCACCGAAGGCGCAATTTGCCCTGCCACCGCGCCGAGAATAGCGGAGCCCAGTAAAACAGGTTCGCTGCATTGGGTTGCCAGTACCGGCAGCCCACAAGTATCTGCGAGGATCTGACGCACCAGCTGATGTTGACCGGCACCGCCGCTGATAACGATACTCTCGCTCAGGACGCCGCATTCGCGCTGCGCGTCAATAATCTGTCGTAAACCGTAGCCGATGCCGCACAGCCCGGCGATGTACAGCGCCAACAGGCTATCGAGATCGTGATCCATTCCCAGCCCACAGATCGCGGCTCTGGCATGCGGATCCGCAAAGGGGGCGCGATTACCGAGAAATTCTGGCACCACGTGTAGCCCGGCCGCCAGCGTTACGGCGTCTGACGGCGTGGCGATTTTTTGTAGTATCACATCGGCAAGATAAACTGGCAGCGGCAAGTCCGCCGCCTGCGCCAGCTGGCGGGCCTGCGAAGCGGCAGGATGGAAGTTCAGCAGCTGATCGATAGCGGCTCCCGCAGCGCTTTGCCCGCCTTCGATCAGCCACAGCCCTGGTACCATGGCGCTATAGTAAGGGCCCCATACGCCAGGAATAAAAACGGCGTTTTCCGCGCTGGTCATGGTGCACGACGAGGTGCCAAAGACGTACGCCAGATTGTTAAGCGCACCGTCGCCAACCCCAACGGTTCCAATACCACCGGCATGGGCGTCAATTAACCCGACAGCCACCGGCGTGCCCGGAAGCAATCCCATTTCACGCGCAGCCTGTTCCGTTAAGCCATGGCCGCAAGGAGTGCCAGGCGCGACGATATGTTGACCAATACGCGTAAACTCTTCCTCGGCCAGTTCGGTCAACCCAATGGTGCGAAAATAGTCCGGATCCCAGCGGTTTTCATGGGCAAGCCAGGTCCATTTGCAGGTGACGGTACAGATGGAACGCGCCAGATCGCCGGTTGCTCGCCAGGTCAGAAAATCGGCCAAATCAAAAAATTGCCAGGCGCGGTCGTATAGCTCACGCCGGTTCTCTTTTAGCCACAGAAGCTTTGGCGTCTCCATCTCCGGAGAGATTTTTCCGCCAACATACTTTAGTACCGGATGGTGGGTGGCGTTGATGCGTTCAGACTGCTCTGTTGCGCGATGATCCATCCAGACAATGATGTTGTTTTCCGGATTGCTGTCGGCGCTGACCGCAAGCGGTTCGCCCTTGTTGTCCACCACCACCAACGAGCAGGTTGCGTCGAAGCCAATTCCGGCCACGCTCTGCGGCGCGACCCCGGATTTCGCCAGCGCCTGACGGATGCAAGCGCACACCGCCTGCCAGATCTGTGAACTGGACTGCTCCACACGGCTGCCGCTGAGGTAGACGGTGGTTATCTTCTGCGTCGCGTGGGATAGCAGCGTACCGCTTAGATCGAAGAGGCCCGCGCGGACGCTGCCGGAGCCAACATCAACGCCAATCACGGTTTTTGTTGCAGTGTTCATCATTGCAGGCCTCATAAATCAACGCTGTTGGGGAGGATCACCAGATCCCGGACGGTCACATTTTTCGAGCGGGTAACCATGAACAGCACCGATTCTGCGACTTCAATCGGCTGCATCAGACTGCCGTTCGCCAGTGCTTCGTCCATTTTTGCCTGCGGCCAGTCGTCGAGCAGTGCGGTCACCACCGGGCCGGGCAGAACGGCCCCGACGCGCACGCCATGTTCTGAAACCTGACGGCGCGTGGTATGCACAAATGCCTGGACGGCAAACTTGGAGGCGGTATAAATCGGTTCCCAGATCACTGGCACCACCCCCGCGATGGAACTGGTAAAGATAATATCGCCAGACTTCTGCGCAATCATATGGGGTAGCACGGCGCGTACGCAGCGGAACGCAGCGTTGATGTTCAGGTTTAGTACGCGGTCCCACACCTCAGGATCGCCTTCGGCTACCGGCCCGCCGATGTAAGCGCCCGCATTGGCGTGAAAAATATCCAGACCGCCCACCAGTCCGACGATGTCGTTCAGCATGTTGTCGACCTGTTCAGGTTTGAAAAGATCGATTTGTAACGCATAAGCGTTTTCTCCTAGCCCAGCGACGATGCGCTCAAGTTTTTCGCCTTCACGGTCAATTAAGACCACTTTGGCACCTGCGCCGAGCAGTGTTCTCGCGCATTCAAGGCCAATACCTGAGGCGGCACCGGTGATCGCCGCGACTTTGCCCTTAAGGGAAGTATTCATGGAGGGGACGAAGTGATTCATTTTATAATCCTTTATGCAGAGATAATTTTTAAGGGGTGTTGCTTCTCTGTGAAGAACGGGGGTTCTTACTGACAGCTGAAGCAGTTTGCTCAATCGATGAAGCTGATCTAGCACTTGCTTATTTCTCCAGCAAGAAACATCCACTAATAAGGGGCGATTTTGTGACGCGCGTTGAGAAAACGAAGAAAACGACAATCTACGATCTGGCGGAATTAAGCGGGGTTTCTGCCAGTGCGGTAAGTGCGATTCTGAACGGCAACTGGAAGAAACGTCGCATCAGCGTGAAGCTGGCGGAAAAGGTGACCCGCATTGCAGAAGAGCAGGGCTATGCGGTTAATCGTCAGGCGAGCCTGTTGCGCAGTAAAAAATCCAACGTTATCGGCATGATTGTGCCGAAATACGATAACCGTTACTTCGGCTCAATCGCGGAACAATTTGAAGAGATGGCGCGTGCCAGAGGTATGCTACCCGTTATTACCTGTACGCGCCGCCAGCCTGAACTCGAAGTGGATGCCGCACGAGCCATGCTCTCCTGGCAGGTTGACTGGGTCATCGCTACCGGTGCGACGCATCCGGATAAAATTGCCGAAATCTGTCATCAGGCGGGCGTTCCCACGCTGAATCTGGATCTGCCGGGCACGCTGGCGCCATCCATTATTTCTGATAACTACGGCGGGGCGAAGATGCTCACGGAGAGGATCCTCGCCAGCGCTCTTAAGCGTTTTGGTTCGCTGGCACCCCTGACCTTCGTTGGCGGACGTCGCAGCGATAACAACACCGCGGAGCGTTTACGCGGATTTCTTGATGCCCACAAGATGCACGGACTGGTCGTGCCAGAGCAGCAATTGTTGGTCACCGGTTATTCGTCATCGCGCGTGCAAGAGCAGCTTAATGCTGCATTCCCGTCGTCATCTGCAGCCTTGACTGGGCTATTTGTCAACTCGACTATCTCCCTGGAGGGGGTGGTGCGCTGGCTGGCTCATCGTGGGCAAACCGGCGTCAACCAGCCGCCGATGGGATGTTTTGACTGGGATCCGTTTGTCTTCCTGCTGGGGCACGACATCGATATGGTACGCCAGGACGTCAGTACGATGCTGGAGAAGGCGTTTGAAATCGTTGATTCCGGCGATACCACCTTAAGGCGTATCGAGATCCCACCCGTATTGATCGGCAGTCATAACGGGATGGGAGAATCTTAACGCGTAAGCAGCCAGCGCGCGGTGTGTTCATCGGTCACCAGCCCGTTGATCCAGCCGCCTTTTAGTGCGGCAAGGATCGCCGGACGTTTGTCCTCACCGCAGGCTGCGGCAATACGGCTTCCCTGATTCTGGCGAATATCGTAACTGGTAATTAACCGATTGATTTGGCTGTCGACAACGTTACCGTCAGCATCAATAAACCGCCCGAGTATTTCGCCCACGCCACCGCGCCTGGTCAGCTCTTCCAACTGCGCTTCATTGATAAAACCGTCTTTGAAGATCGGGCTTTGTCTGCCCAGCGCCCCGATCCCAACAAAAATCACATCGGCATCATCGGCGACAGCACAGACGTTGTGAAATAGACGATTCGTACACCACATCTCATGCTCCGCGCTGGACTGGGCATAACGCGGCGCCGGCCACTGGTAATATTTGCCCTGGATTTTTCTCGCGAGTAGCAAAGGGACATCATCATAGTAGTTACACTGTCCGTGCTCGTTCATGGCACTGATCAACGCCACGCAGCGGGCGTTACGGCTGTCAAAGTCGAGGCGTTTGATGGTTTTTTTTAGCGTCAGGCCGGAACCAATGCCGATGACCGTGGGTTGATCGCCTTGCAGATAGTGAGCCATCAGTTGATAACAGCCAAAGGTTACGCTGTCGAGCGCGCTTTCGCTGCGGTAGACCGGCACGATATTACAATGGCTTAAGTGATACTTCTCCGTCAGCAGTTGCGCGTAATCAAGGCAGTTGGCGACCGGGTGATGCAGTCCAATCGAGACAATACCTTCCTCTTTCGCGGCGGCAATCAGTCGCTGCACCACCGGCCTTGAGGTGCCAAGCTGGCTGGCAATTTCACTTTGATTAAGTCCGGCGATGTAATACATCCATGCCGCTCGCACCTTCTGATCGAGCCTGATGTCATCTTCTTTGCTCACGTTTCCCTGCCTCAAAAGTGGCGTTGGGGCATTTAACGCCCGCAACAGATGTTCGTCATTCTGGCGGGTGCTCTGCAGAGTGGCAAGCGGTTTGCTCCTTCTTGGTCATTTGTAATTTAATTGGTCAATTGCTCTTTTGTGATCTGTAGCTCTTATTAATATCAAATGTTCATTTACAGTTCTGCCATAACCTCACTGGAGAACAGAACAATGAATGAAAAATACACATGGCTACACATCGGACTCGGGTCGTTTCATCGTGCTCACCAGGCCTGGTATCTGCATCGTCTGATTGCCGCCGGAGATACGTGCTGGCACATCGCCGCGGGGAATATACGTAACGATGCCGAGCACGTTGTGCAGGCGCTGGCGGCGCAAAAGGGACGTTACGTGCTGGAGACTGTCAGCCCGGAAGGAGAGCGAGAGTATGAAGAGATAACCTCGATTCAGAAGCTGATCCCCTGGCAGGCTGATTTACAGCCGCTGATTGCTGAAGGGGCTAATCCACAGACCCGGGTCATTGCCTTTACCGTGACGGAAGGGGGTTACTACCTGGATACCCAACACAAACTGGAGGTGACAAACGCCGATCTGGCAAACGACATCAACGGCAGTTGCAACACCATTTACGGTGTGATTGCGCGTATCCTTGAAGCGCGTATGGCAAACGGCGCGGGTCCGTTAACCCTGCTGAACTGCGATAACGTTCGGCATAACGGTGAGCGTTTCCATGACGGGCTCGTCGAGTTCCTGCAGCTCAGTGGCAAACAGGCGGTGATTGACTGGCTCAGCGTTAACGCGACCTGTCCGAATACCATGGTGGATCGCATTACGCCGCGCCCGGCAGCCGATCTCCCGGCGCGCATTAAAGCGCAGACGGGCATTGATGATAAAGCGCCGGTGATGGGCGAGCGTTTTATTCAATGGGTGGTAGAGGATAATTTCCTTGATGTACGCCCGATGCTGGAAACTGTGGGTGTAGAGCTGGTGGCCTCCGTCATTCCCTATGAAGAGGCGAAAATCCGCATTCTCAACGCGTCTCATAGCTGTATTGCCTGGGCGGGCACGCTGGTTGGCCAGCAGTATATACATGAAAGCACGTTGACCGATTTCATTTATAAAATTGCCGATCGCTACGTTACCGAAGATGTTATTCCTTGCCTGGGTGACAACGGCATTGATCTGTCCACTTACCGCGACGTGGTGCTTAAGCGTTTCACCAATCCGTATATCCAGGACACTAACCAGCGCGTTGCCGCCGATGGATTCTCGAAGATTCCAGCCATGATTGCCCCGACGCTGCGCGAATGCTATCAGCGTGGCACGCGTCCGGATGCCACAGCCATGCTGCCTGCACTGTTCTACGTCTTTATGGAGCAATGGCACAAGGGCACGCTGCCGTATGAATACCAGGACGGCATTCTCAATGCGTCTGCTGTGCACGCCATGTTCGAATCGGCCGACCCGATTGCGCGGTATGCCAGCGATAAAGCGCTGTTCGGCGATTTGACCGGGAATGCGGATTTCGCCGCGCTGCTGCGCGAGAAAATTACTGATGTTTACGCGCTGATTAAATAAGGGGTGGGTATGTATTTGGGTATCGATCTTGGCACATCAGAAGTGAAGGCGCTGGTTATTGATGAAAACAATAGCATTGTCGCCACGCATAGCGCGCCGCTAACCATACAACGGCCAAAGCCACACTGGTCTGAACAATCACCGGGGGCGTGGTGGGAGGCGACAGAGTATCTGATTGCCACGCTCAGGGAGAAGTGTGGTCACCACTGGCAGGCGATAAAAGCCATTGGCCTCTCCGGGCAGATGCACGGCGCGGTGCTGCTTGATGACGCAGGGGAAACCATTCGTCCGGCGATCCTGTGGAATGACACCCGCAGTGCGCAGGAGTGTGCAGAGCTGGAGGAGTTAGCGCCTGAACTGCATCAGGTAGCGGGTAATCTGGCGATGCCAGGGTTTACTGCGCCAAAGCTGCTCTGGGTGCGCCGCCATGAACCGCAGAACTTCAGCCGTATCGCGACGGTGCTGCTGCCAAAGGATTACCTGCGTTTCAGAATGACAGGTAAAAAAATCTCTGACATGTCGGACTCCGCCGGCACGCTATGGCTTGATGTGGCAAAACGCGACTGGTCGGAGGCACTGCTGGAAAAATGTGGTCTGTCACGTGCGGCAATGCCTGCGCTGGTGGAAGGGTGCGAGGTATCGGCCACGCTTGAACCTTCGGTGGCAAAACGTTGGGGACTGAACCCCTCCGTGGTGGTGGCCGGAGGCGGGGGGGATAACGCGGTCAGCGCAATTGGCGTGGGGGCGGTGTCGCCAGGCGATGCGTTCATATCGCTCGGCACATCCGGCGTGCTGTTTGTGGTCACGGATGCCTGTCGTCCTGCGCCGCACTCGGCGGTACATGCTTTCTGCCACGTTCTGCCCAATCTCTGGCATCAGATGAGCGTGATGTTAAGCGCCGCCAGCTGCCTGCAATGGTTCTGCCGTCTGGTGGGTACCACGGAGATTGCGCTGCTCGAAGAGATAGCCCAGCTCAGCGATGCGGAGAAAGCCAGCGCGCCGATGTTCCTGCCGTATCTCTCCGGCGAACGCACGCCCCATAACGATCCCAATGCCCGCGGCATGTTCTGGGGACTGACGCACGCCAGCCAGCGCGCCCTGATGGGGTATGCGGTGCTCGAAGGGGTCAGTTTCGGCATTGCCGACGGCCTGCGCGTGTTGCAGGAGAGCGGCACGCACATTGAGCAATGCTCGCTGGTGGGAGGCGGGGCGCGGAGTCCATTCTGGGCGCAGCTGCTGGCCGACATTCTGGCGATGCCGGTGGTGACGCATAAAGGCGGCGAAACCGGCGGCGCGCTGGGCGCGGCGCGGCTGGCCTGTCTTGCGGCAGGTAAACCGCTGGCTACCGTTTGCGAAAAACCAGAAGTCTACAAAACCTGGCGCAGCGATCCGGCGCGGCACCAGGCTCTGATGACGCGCTATCAGCAGTTTAATGCCTTGTACCAAAACGACCTGAACTACCGAAATCAATAATTCTTATAACAAAAGCCCTCCGGCGCAGTGCCGGAGTGGTTTTCTGTACCCTACAAACGAGGTCACTATGTCGTCAAATAACAAACAATGGCTGGGATTACCCCTGAGTCTGGTCTGGGGATATATCGCCATCGCGGTCTTTATGACCGGCGACGGTTTCGAGCTGGCATTTCTCTCCCACTACATCAAAGAGCTGGGTTTCACCCCGGCTGAAGCCTCTTTCGCCTTCACCCTGTACGGCCTGGCGGCGGCGCTTTCGGCGTGGATTTCCGGCGTGGTGGCGGAAATTATCACCCCGCAAAAAACCATGCTGATCGGCTTTGTGCTGTGGTGCGTTTTTCACGTCTTATTCCTGGTGTTTGGTCTGGGCCAGGCCAACTACGGCTTGATCCTGCTGTTCTACGGCATCCGGGGTCTGGCTTATCCGCTGTTCCTCTACGCCTTTATCGTTGCGATTGTGCATAACGTCCGCAGCGACAGCACCAGCGCCGCGCTCGGCTGGTTCTGGGCGGTTTACTCCATTGGCATCGGCGTTTTTGGCAGCTACATTCCGAGCTTCACCATCCCGCATATTGGCGAGTTGGGCACGTTGTGGCTGGCGCTGGTATTTTGTGTCACCGGCGGGCTGATTGCGCTGGTCTCCATGCGTAAAGTGGAGACGCCACGTCATATGCAGACGCTGACCACCCGCGAAAAATTCAGCGAACTGGGTCGCGCCGTGACGCTGATCTACACCAACCGCAGCATTATGCTCTCCAGCATGGTGCGTATTATTAACACCCTCTCGCTGTTCGGTTTCGCGGTCATTATGCCGATGATGTTCGTGGATGAACTGGGCTTTACCACCTCCGAGTGGCTCCAGGTCTGGGCGGTGTTCTTCTTCACCACCATCTTCTCCAACGTGTTCTGGGGCGTGCTGGCGGAAAAAATGGGCTGGATGAAGGTTGTGCGCTGGTTTGGCTGTGTCGGGATGGCGCTCTCCAGCCTGGCGTTCTACTACATTCCGCAGCACTTCGGGCATAACTTTGCCATGGCGCTGATTCCGGCTATCTCCCTGGGGATTTTCGTTGCCGCCTTTGTGCCGATGGCGGCCGTTTTCCCGGCGCTGGAACCGCGCCATAAAGGGGCGGCGATTTCGGTCTACAACCTCTCTGCCGGTCTGTCTAACTTCCTCGCCCCGGCCATTGCCGTCGTGCTGTTGCCTCATTTCAGCACCCTCGGCGTGGTGATTGCCTACACGACCCTGTACGTGGTGGCCTTCATCCTCTGTCCGTTTATTCGGGTTGAACAGCCAGGGTTTGTCCGCCAGGACGTCTGCAAGGGCGAAACGGTCGGTATTTCTTAACAGATTCAGGCCTGGCAATACCGCCAGGCCCGTTACGGAGACGAATGATGAGTATTAAGGCGGTAATTTTTGACATGGATGGCGTCATCATTGACTCCGAAGGGCTATGGCGACAGGCGCAAAAAGCGGCTCTGGCAGCCTGGCGTGCAGAGATAAGCGACGCAGAGTGTGAATCGCTGACAAAGGGTAAACGGCTGGATGACATCGCCCGGATCTGGTGCGAATACTGCAACCTTCAGGCGGAGCCCCTGATGATTGAGGCGGCTATCCGAATGCGGGTTATCGAACTGATTATCCGGGAAGGCGAAGCGATGGAAGGAGTGTATGCGGTCATGGATTATCTGCGTGATGCAGGTTACCGGATAGCGCTTGCCACCTCGTCATCCCACGAGATCCTGGATGCGGTGTTGTCAAAGCTCGGTATCCGTCACTATTTCGACGTCATCTGCAGCGCCGACGATGAACGCTACGGTAAACCGCACCCGGCGGTGTATCTCTCTGCACTTCGCCAGCTAGGCCTGGCCGCATCCCAGTGCCTGGTTATCGAGGACAGCCCGAGCGGCTTTCGTGCCGCCAGCGCCGCCGGTATCAAAACCCTGGTCGTCTCGCCCGAGTGCCATCACCCCAGCTTTAAAGCGGCGTATGGCAGGTATGCCTCCATGCCAGAACTGCTCGACACCCTGGCGCAGCCTCTGCTTGCTGAAAGTTAATTAACTGATTCGTAAGTGTAGAAGTTTCCAAAGGGTGTTGCCGGTCAGCTCATTCCTCGCTTCTACGCTTACCTCCCGTAAATCTCTTCCGATCGAGCTCACACTTCCCCCGGCTTTTGTGAAAAGTGTCACTCCCACCCGTGCAGATGCACAAAAAATGGTCAGCGCTTAGCGGAATTTGTCTAAGGCAGTGGATGAATTTTGCGCTTACAGTTAGTTTCGAAACAGCTTTTCAAAATGACAGAGCATGCTGAACCTACGTTGTTTTAAGGACTGAAAATGAAAATCGAATCTGTAAACGTCACCGTCTTTCAGTATCCCACGCGCCGGGTCTCCGACACCGCCGGGCACTCCCATCCGGGGCCGGAGAGCCTGGCAAAAATGGCGATGCTGACCATTACCGCAGACGATGGCACCAAAGGGTACTCATTTGCGCCGCCGGAAGTGGTGCGCCCTTTTGTGGTCAACACCTTCTTTCGCAAAGTGATGGTCGGCCAGGACGCGTTCAATCGCGAGAAGATCTGGCAGGAGCTGGCCCACTGGCAGCGCGGCAGCGCCCACCAGCTGACCGAACGCGCGCTGGGGTTTGTTGAGCAGGCGCTGTGGGATCTGATTGGCCGCAAGCTGAATATGCCGGTGTGGAAACTGCTCGGCGGCTACCGCGACAAAGTGCCAGCCTACGGCAGCACCATGTGCGGCGACGACCTGCCTGGCGGCCTGTCGACGCCGGAAGAGTACGCCAGCTTTGCCGAGACGCTGGTCGCCCGCGGATACAAAGCGATTAAGCTCCACACCTGGATGCCGCCGGTCTCCTTCGCTCCCAATCCAAAGATGGACGTCAAAGCCTGCGCCGCGGTGCGTGAAGCGGTCGGCCCGGACATCGACCTGATGATCGACGGCTACCACTGGTACAGCCGCACCGAAGCGCTGTACATCGGCAAAGAGCTGGAGAAGCTCAACTTCGCGTGGTTTGAAGAGCCGATGGAAGAGGAGAGCATGTCCTCCTACGCCTGGCTGGCAGAAAACCTCTCCATTCCGATCATCGGGCCGGAAAGCCTGGGCGGGAAGCACCATAGCCGCGCCGACTGGATCAAGGCCGGGGCCTGCGACATCCTGCGCGCCGGATCGAACGGCGTCGGCGGCATCTCGCCAACCCTGAAGGTGGCGAACCTTGCGGAGTCGTTCGGCATGGACTGTGAAGTGCATGGCAACGGCGCGGCGAGCCTGGCGGTGATTGGCGCCATCAAGAACTGCCGCTGGTATGAGCGCGGCCTGCTGCACCCGTTCCTCGATTACGACGAACCGGCGGCGTATCTGCACAGCCTGATCGACCCGATGGATGATGAAGGCATGGTCAGCCTGCCGACGCGTCCGGGACTCGGCGAAGACATTAATTTTGCGTATATCGAAGCCAATACCGTCAGCCACGACTGACAGATAAAAACGTACCCTACAGGCGATATATACATGAAACGAACCTCTCTGGCTGGAGCGTGTTTACTCGCGCTCTCGCTGATGATGGGGAGCGGTGCGGCGTACGCAAAAACGCCGCCCGATCAGCTCATCATCGGTATGAACATGAACAACCTGCTGACCCTCGATCCGGCCGCGATGACCGGTAACGAAGTGGTCGGCATTGTGGTCAATCTCTACGATTCGCTGGTGGAGCTCGATCCCAATACCCTCACCAACGTCAAACCGGCGCTGGCGAAATCCTGGGATATTTCCCCGGACGGCAAAACCCTGACCTTCCACCTGCGCGACAATGTGACCTTCCACTCCGGCAATCCGCTCACCGCCGAGGACGTGGTGTGGTCGATGCGCCGCCTGCTGCACCTCAACCTTGCCCAGGCCTCGGTGTGGAAATCCTACGGGTTCTCTAAGAAGAATATCGACCAGCAGATTAAAGCCCTCGACGACCACACCGTGCAGCTCACTCTGCCGAAGGCCAACGATCCGCAGCTGGTGATCTACTCCCTCGGCGCGCTGGGCAACCTCGGCGTGCTGGACCGCAAAACGGTGCTCAGCCACGAGGTCAACAGCGACTGGGGCAACCGCTGGCTGACCACCAACGAAGCCGGTTCCGGGCCCTTTATGCTGGAGACCTGGCAGGCGAAAGACGTGCTGCGCATGCAGCGTAACCCGAAATACTGGCGCGAAGCGCCGAAGATGAACCGCGTGGTTCTGCGCCATTTCCAGGAGTCGCAAACCCTGCGCCTGATGGTGGAGAAGGGCGATCTGGATATCGCCAGCAACATGGCGGTGGCGGACATCAACGCCCTGCGTAAGGATCCGCAGCTGACGGTGGAAGCCGTGCAGAAGGGCACGGTCTACTACGTGGCGATGAGCATGAAGGAGGCGCACTTCGCCAACCCGAAAGTGCGCGAAGCCGTGCGCTACCTGATTGACTATCAGGGCATTAACAAGGCGCTGATGCCGGGCTACGGCGTGCTGCACCAGCGGCCGATCAAGGCGGGGATGCCGTCCACATTACCGGACCCGGGCTATAAGCTCGACATCGCCCGCGCCAAAAAGCTGCTGGCGGAAGCGGGCTATCCGGAAGGTTTCGACACCACCCTGCGGGTGCTGGCGGACCAGCCGTTCCTCAATATCGCCATCGCGGTGCAGTCCACCCTGATGCAGGCCGGGATTAAGGCCAAAATCATTACCGGCACCGGGAACCAGATCTACGGCGCGATGCGCGAGCGGAAGTTCGACATGCTGGTTGGACGCGGCGGCAGCGGCGTAGAGCCGCATCCGCACTCCAGCCTGCGCGCGCTGGTCTACAACCCGGACAACAGCGACGAAGCCCGGCTGACCAACTTCCAGGGCTGGCGCACCGGTTTTTATGACAAGCCGCTGAACGAGATGATCGACAAAGCCCTGCTGGAGCGCGATCCGCAGAAGCAGATCGCCGATTATCAGCAGATCCAGGTGCGTTACGACCAGCTGATCCCGGCCCTGATCCCGCTGTCGCAGATGGTCGATTCGGTGGTGGTGCGTAACGAAGTCAAAAACTTCCAGTCACATCCATCGGCCACCACCTTCCTGCGGGAAGTGTACAAAACCGGAGGTGAAAAATGAGCGTTGCGATCCTCGCCCCGGGGTCCCGTACCCGGCGCTTCTCGAAACGCCTGACCCAGGTGCTGGTGACCCTGTTCGGCCTGCTGGTGCTGACCTTCTTTATTGGCCGGGTGATGCCGGTGGATCCGGTGCTGGCGATTGTCGGCCCGGATGCTGACCACAGCACCTATCAGCAGGTATATCACCAGCTGGGCTTCGATCAGTCCCTGCTGACCCAGTTCGGCATCTACCTTAACAACCTGCTGCACGGCGATCTGGGCAATGCCCTGCTGACCGGCAAGCCGGTGCTGGATGACATTCTGCGCGTCTTCCCGGCGACCCTGGAGCTGGCGACGATGGCGATTATCGTCGGGGCCGGTTTAGGCGTTCCGCTGGGGGTGCTGGCCGCCGCGCGCCGTAACAGCGTCTCGGATTACGTGGTGCGCATCATCAGCCTCGCCGGTTACTCCACGCCGATCTTCTGGGTCGGGATGATGGGGCTGTTGCTGTTCTACGCCTGGCTTGGCTGGGTGGGCGGCGCCGGACGGCTGGATCTGGGCCTGGATGGCCTGGTGCCGCGCCGTACCGGGCTGATGACCGTCGATGCCC
Source organism: Leclercia adecarboxylata (assembly GCA_002360945.1). Lineage (GTDB taxonomy): Bacteria > Pseudomonadota > Gammaproteobacteria > Enterobacterales > Enterobacteriaceae > Enterobacter > Enterobacter adecarboxylatus_B. Next base: position 122,948 of record DERO01000024.1, read on the forward strand.
TGCTGGCGGGCAACAGCGCGGTGTTCTGGAACGCCATTAACCACCTGGTGCTGCCGGCCTCGCTGCTGGGCTTCCACTCCCTGGCCTACATCAGCCGCATGACCCGCAGCTTTATGCTGGCCCAGCTGTCCCAGGAGTTCATCATCACCGCTCGCGTAAAAGGTTTAACCGAGCGCCAGGTGATCTGGAACCACGCGTTCCGCAACATCCTCGTGCAACTGCTGACGGTGGTGGCCCTGGCCTACGGATCGCTGCTGGAAGGGGCGGTGCTGATTGAAACCGTCTTCTCCTGGCCGGGCTTTGGCTCCTATCTCACCGGCAGCCTGCTGCTGGGGGACATGAACGCGGTGATGGGCTGCGTCCTGCTGGTGGGGATCATCTTCGTGATGCTCAACCTGCTCTCCGACATGCTGTATCAACTCTTTGACCCGAGGACGAAATCATGACCGTTTCTCTGGATACACCGCTGCAATCCGTTCGCAGCGAAGGACGCCAGCGCCTGGCGCGGATGGCCCGTCGCAGCGTCGGCTTTGTCGGGCAGATGGCGCGCAACCCGCTGACGGCCATTGGCGGCGGCATCATTCTGCTGCTGTTGATCGTCGCGGCCTTTGCGCCCTGGATCGCGCCCTACAATCCGCTGGTGCAGGATCTGAATAACGCTCTGGTGGCCCCGAACGCCCAACACTGGTTCGGCACCGACGAATTTGGCCGGGATATCTTCAGCCGCCTGGTCTACGGCTCGCGCATCACGCTCTATATCGTGCTGCTGGTGTCGGTCACGGTCGGCCCGCTGGGGCTGCTGCTGGGCGTCACCGCCGGGTACTTTGGCGGTAAGGTCGATGCGGTGCTGATGCGCGTCACCGATATCTTTATCTCCTTCCCGAGCCTGGTGCTGGCGCTGGCGTTCGTCGCGGCCCTCGGCCCGGGGCTGGAGCACGTGGTGATTGCGATTACCATCACCGCCTGGCCGCCGATTGCCCGTCTGGCGCGCGCGGAAACTCTGTCGTTACGCCAGGCCGATTTTATCTCCGCCGTGCGGCTGCAGGGGGCCTCCCCGGTGCGGGTGCTGTGGCGGCACATTGTTCCGCTGTGCCTGCCGTCGGTAATTATTCGTATCACCATGAACATGGCCGGGATCATCCTGACCGCCGCCGGCCTCGGCTTCCTCGGCCTCGGGGCGCAACCGCCGGAGCCGGAGTGGGGCGCGATGATCTCCAGCGGCCGCACCTACATGATGGAGTGCTGGTGGGTGGTGACTATTCCGGGGCTGGCGATCCTGATTAACAGCCTGGCGTTCAACTTCTTAGGAGATGGCCTACGTGACATCCTCGATCCTCGCAGCAACTAATGAGCCGCTGCTCGACGTGCGCGATCTGCACGTCGACTTTATCAACGGACGCGCGGTGACCAATGCGGTGCGCGGCGTCTCCTTTCAGCTCGGGCGCGAGAAGCTGGCGATTGTCGGCGAGTCGGGCTCGGGGAAATCCACCGTCGGGCGGGCGCTGCTGCGCCTGCACCCGGCAAAGGCGCAAATCACCGCCACCCGGATGCAGTTTGGCGACGTCGATCTCCGCAGCGTCAGCGAGGCGCAGATGCGCGGCATTCGCGGCAAGCGCATCTCGATGATCATGCAGGACCCGAAGTACTCCCTGAACCCGGTGGTCTGCGTCGGGGATCAGATCGCCGAGGCCTGGCTGACCCACCATCCAGGGCGTAAGGCGGAGGCGAAAGCCAAAGTGCTGGAGATGCTCGACGTGGTGCGCATTCGCCAGCCGGAGCGGGTGTATCAGCTCTATCCGCACGAGATCTCCGGCGGGCAGGGGCAGCGCATCATGATCGCCATGATGCTGATCACCGACCCGGAGCTGGTGATCGCCGACGAACCCACCTCCGCGCTGGACGTCTCGGTGCGCCTGCAGGTGCTGGGATTGCTCGACGACTTAGTCCAGTCCCGCGGGCTGGGGCTGATCTTTATCAGCCACGACATCAACCTGGTGCGCAGCTTCTGCGACCGGGTGCTGGTGATGTACGCCGGGCGGGTGGTGGAATCCATCGCCGCCTGCGACCTGCACAACGCGAAGCACCCCTACACGCAGGGGCTGATCAATGCCCTGCCGGAGATGAATCACCGCCGCCCGGTGCTGCCGGTGTTGCAGCGTCAGGCCAGCTGGCTGACCGAATAAGGAGCGAAAGATGATCGAGGTAAAAAACCTGAATCTGGCGTTCGGCGAAGGCGAGAAACGCAGCCAGGTGCTGTATGACGTCAATATTAACGTCCAGCCGGGAGAGATTTATGGCCTGGTGGGGGAGTCGGGCTCCGGCAAAACCACGGTGCTGAAGTGCCTGGCCGGGCTGTTCACCCACTGGGACGGGGCGCTGGCGATCGACGGCCAGCCGCTGGAGCGGCGCATCAGCCCCCAGCGCTGTCGGCTGGTGCAGATGGTGTTTCAGGATCCCTACGGTTCGCTGCATCCGCGGCATACCATCGGCGATATTCTGGAAGAGCCGCTGCAGATCCACGGCATCAACGACCGGGATCGCCGTATTCATGCCCTGCTGGATAAAGTCGGTCTTAACCGCGCCTTCCGCGATCGCTATCCGCATCAGCTCTCCGGCGGCCAGCGGCAGCGTGTGGCGATTGCCCGGGCGCTGATCCTTGAGCCGCAGGTGCTGCTGCTCGACGAGCCGACCTCGGCGCTGGATGTTTCGGTGCAGGCGGAGATCTTAAACCTGCTGGCGGAGTTGCAGCGCGAGTCGAAGCTCACCTACCTGATGGTGACCCACGATCTCGGAGTGATAGCCCATCTGTGCCAGAAGGTGGCGGTGATGCAGTACGGGAAAATTCTCGAAACGCTGACGGTGGATGAGCTGGTGGCAGGGCAGGCGCAAACCGATTACACCCGGATGCTGGTCAACGCCAGCCAGCAGTATTCCCGCGAGATGGCCAGGGAGGTGGCGGTGTATTAGTGGGTCAGGTGCGGCCTGATGCCCTCACCCCAACCCTCTCCCACCGGGAGAGGGCGCAAACACAAAAAACGGTAACCGTCGGGTTACCGTTTTGCTTTTACCTCGCCACCCGGCAAAACTCAGCGCAGAAGCGGGCAATCCGGCGGTAGCCGGCACTGGAGCGCGCCGGGCAACAGCGCTATACGGAAATGGTCACCGCTCAGCGGTTCACCATCCAGATTAAAGGTCATGCCGTGTGGGGCAACGACCTCAAACCAGGCTGACTGACCGTCAATGACGTTCGGGCTCTCTTCCGGCCTGGTCAGCGTCGTCAGCAGCGCCGGAAGCAGTTCGTTGGCGGAAAAAATACGCAGCTGGAGCTGCCCGTCGTTAATCAACGCATCCGGGCAGAGCTGCTGCCCGCCTCCCGCCTGACGGCCATTGCCGATACCGATCACCAGCGCATCGCCCTCCCAGCGAAAGTTCTCGCCGCGAATTTCACAGGTGTCGGGTTTGAGTAAATCCATTCTCGCCAGACCGTGGATCAGATACGAAACGCCGCCCAGCGCGGCTTTCAGTTTTTCCGGGGTTTCGCTGGTAATACGTGTCCCAAACCCGCCGGTCGCCATATTGATAAAACAGGTTTCGTCGTTGACCCGGGCGATATCCACCGCCGTGGCTTTACCGGCAATCGCCAACTGCAGGGCTTTGTCGAGGCTTTCCGGGATCCCGGCGCTGGTGGCAAAATCGTTGGCGGTGCCAAGCGGCAGAATGCCCAGCGCCGGACGCTGTGCCTCTGGCAGGTCAATCAGCGCCGTCGCCACTTCATTTATTGTGCCATCGCCGCCGCCCGCAATGACGGTCTCCACCCCGAGGTTACAGGCTTCCTGAATATAACGGGCTGCATCACCTTTCTCCCACGTCACGCGGACATGGATCACCACCCCTTCCTCACGAAGAAGCGTCACGGCTTCGCGCAACAGATCGTTGCCTGTTCCTTTGCCGTTCAGAATTAATAAACTTGCCGGATAGGTCGCCATCCACATTGCTCCTGTGCTGATCTTTCAAAAGTGTATCGCAGCGCGGCGAAAAGCGGGTAAGAAGAGGATGAAAGGCGAAAATTAAATGAGTGGCGAGCCAAAACGTGCGCCACTCGGACTCAACACTTTATGATGCAATAGCGCCATACGGGCATAACGCGAAAACACAATCGGGGTGATGTTTGCAGCGGGTTACCAAAGTGCCATCGTTACCAGGGCATCCCGATTTCGCGACAAATGATGACCAAAAGGTGGGGTTATAAGGAAAGGTTCGCAGAATGTGGAGCTTTCTGAGGGTGCCGTCAACGGCAATGCCGAAGGGGCCGGTAATGAGAACTGAACCCGTGCTGATAAAGTAATCGCCTTTATACCAGATTATCAATCTAAGATTTTTAACAGTCAGAACGTGAATGAATATTGTTCCGGTACGAGGGCACACCATCCTGTTTTCAACCACCCAGTACATAGATTTCTCCTTTTCCTTAAGTGAAATTTCATTCATAAGAAGAATAGCATTCTGGATGTCTATGAATACCCTACCTTTAATAAATTGATGATTTCAGTTACTTCTCGTTGTAAATAAAGAAAAATTTACGTTAGGGACGCTAATGGTTGTGTTGCGATAGCAGGCAGGGAGAGGGGATGAGAGGAATTTCAGGCAAAAAAATTAGCCTGCGTAAGGGAGATTACACAGGCTAAGGAGGTGGTTCCTGGTACAGCTAGCATTTATGGGTTATGTTTTTCAGCGTCAGAGATAATACCCGTATCAAACGCAGCGGTATGTGATCGAATTCTAAGAATCATCTCATACCAAAAAATAACCCCTTAATCTTACCCAACGTGCGGATTACGGGTATTTTCCCCGGTGAAATTACGCATCAGCAGGGCATAGTCCAGCGAGATATCTTCCGGTACCGGCAGCCAGACGGTATGTCCGTCTCCCGGCGCGACCGATACCGCTTCCCCTTTACCATTCTCCATATGTTCGAGGGTAAAGTTGACGTTGCCCTGCGGGGTCATCAACTCCAGGCTGCTGCCGACGAGGAATTTGTTTTTCACCGCCACGGCTGCCAGAGGCCCCTTACGCTCGCCGGTGAACTCACCGACAAACTGCTGGCGCTCAGAAAGCGAGTGGCCGTAATCGTAGTTCTGGTAATCATCATGGGTATGACGACGCAGGAAGCCTTCGGTATAGCCGCGGTGCGCCAGCCCTTCCAGGGTTTCCAGCAGGGTCGGGTCGAACGGTTTACCCGCCGCCGCGTCGTCAATCGCCTTGCGATAAACCTGAGCGGTACGCGCGCAGTAGTAATAGGATTTGGTGCGGCCTTCAATCTTCAGGGAGTGGACGCCCATCTGGGTCAGGCGCTCAACGTGAGCGATGGCGCGCAGATCCTTGGAGTTCATGATGTAGGTGCCGTGCTCATCTTCGAACGCGGTCATGTACTCGCCCGGGCGCTGGGCCTCTTCAATCATAAACACGCTGTCGGTCGGCGCACCGATGCCCAGCGTCGGCTCAATGGTCTGCACCGGGATCGGCTCATGCTTATGCACGATGTTGCCCACCTCGTCCTGCTTACCTTCCTGGACCTTATATTCCCAGCGGCAGGCGTTGGTGCAGGTACCCTGGTTCGGGTCACGCTTGTTGATATAGCCAGAGAGCAGGCAGCGGCCGGAGTAGGCCATGCACAGCGCGCCGTGGACGAAAATCTCCAGCTCCATTTCCGGCACCTGGCTGCGGATCTCTTCGATCTCTTCCAGCGACAGCTCGCGGGACAGAATTACGCGGGTCAGCCCCATCTGCTGCCAGAATTTCACCGTTGCCCAGTTCACGGCATTGGCCTGCACCGAGAGGTGAATGTCCATCTCCGGGAAGTTCTCCCGCACCAGCATGATCAAACCGGGATCCGACATAATCAGCGCATCCGGCCCCATCTCTACCACCGGTTTCAGGTCGCGAATGAAGGTTTTCAGCTTGGCGTTATGCGGTGCGATGTTGACCACCACGTAGAATTTTTTCCCCTGCGCGTGGGCTTCGTTGATGCCGAGCTGCAGATTCTCGTGGTTGAATTCATTATTACGCACGCGCAGCGAGTAGCGCGGCTGGCCCGCATAGACGGCATCGGCGCCATAGGCGAAGGCGTAACGCATATTTTTCAGCGTTCCCGCCGGGGAGAGGAGTTCCGGTTTAAACATGATATTTCTCGTTCTGATGACAGGTCAGATGCGCACACGGGTGGGCGCCGGGAGGAGATCCCATACTTTAAGGGCGGGCATTGTAACGCTGCGGGGCGGGGAGGTAAACCATTCAGATAACGAAACGCCGACGGGAGGACAGTACCGTCGGCGTTTAATTCAGCGGGGGGCTCAGAGGTCGTCCTGGGTGTGATCGACAATAATTTCCAGCGTCTTACGAATGACATCGGCTTTAACCACGTCGCGCGTGGACTCAATCTGTTTGATCAGTCGTAAAATAATCGCTTTGTTAGTCAGCGGTTCCTTCGCCTCCAGAATTGCGCTTACGACAGATTCCAACAGGGCCCACTCTTCGGCTAACAAACCGCCGGCGCTGCGGAAATAGTTGGACAACGCGTCGTTTGGCAGTTCTTCATAAAAGTCTGATTTCTGGAGCATCGCCTGGCTCATAGGTGTCACACCGGTTAAGTTAAGGAATTAATAGTACAGTTAGTGTTTTTTGCTGTTGGCTTGCTGGCTATTGCCAAACAGGGGATACACATTGCTGTTGTTTCGACCATCCGTGTCCCAATCCTGCTGTTCACTTTTAGGTTCACGTCGGGTGTTCCCCTTACCGTCGCTGGAAATCTCCAGAATAATTTGGGAAAGCACATTCCGACGCTGGCCGTCTCGCTCTGCCGATAACATCTGTTGCAGCCTTTGCAGCAAGAGCTTCATGCTGATAGGGCCGTTTTCCTTAAGCAGAGAAAGGGTGGCTTCGCCAATAAGTTCATCAGTTAATCGTTCATGGTCACTTCTGTTCATAACTACGTCTCTGTTGCCCTCTCCACCTGCTGGAGGAGTTAAGGCATTAAGTCAGTCTGTGGCGACAGTATAAAGCTGTCCGAAGAAAAAACTGACTTGAAAACAATTCAATTAGCGGGCTGTGGGCGTACGTCTCTTATCGATCAAACAGCAGGCCAATCAGCGTTTGGTAACGGCTCTCCTCTTCCCGATCCGATGCCTGTTCCATCCGGTATAGCAGTCGGGTGCAGATCGCCTTTCGGTTGAGGATTTTTCCTTCCCGCAGGATCTCTACCACAATTTGTCCCAGCGTCTCCTGCTGAGAAGGCTGGTTTGCTTTATTAAAATATTGGGCAATGGCATTGGCTGTAGTCGGTGCAAACCCGTTTTGGCGCATATGTCACTCCTGAAATCCGCGGTGCTAAAATATGGTTAATGTCTTGTTAACTGGTAAATACTGTACATACTAATTGTACAACTTAACAAATATATTTTGATCAATACGTGCTAACTTAAAGTAATCAATACGTTAACAGTAAAGAATTTGCTAAAAAAGAAAGAAAATATTGTACATTTCCAGGGATTTTAACTGTTATTGCCGAAACAGGAACATGGCATGGTAGGCCCCGGATAGGTTAATAAGACGTAGCGCCAACCATCTGATACTGTGGACTTTCATTCACCTCCTCTATTGGAAACCCTATGCTCACTACCATCATTTACCGTAGTCACTTTCGTGGCCACGTACCGGTTACTGTGCTGGAAGACATGGTTGTTGCAGCAAACAAAAAGAACAGGGAAGCCGAAGTCAGCGGCATTCTTCTGTTTAATGGCAAGCTCTTTTTTCAGCTGCTTGAAGGGCCTGAGGAAAACGTAAGAGCCATTTACCGTGCGATATGTGAAGACCCGCGCCATCACAACGTAGTAGAGCTGCTGTGTGATTACTCTCCTGCGCGTCGCTTCGGCAAGTGCGGTATGGAACTCTTTGATTTACGGAAATATATTCCCCACGAGGTACTGCAGAACGTGCTGGATAAAGGCACGACTAAGTACCAGCTAACCTATAACGACAGGGCGCTGCAGTTCTTCAGAACCTTCGTCGAGGAGAGTGAAAAAGAGAACTATTTTGAGCTGCCGTCAGGGGATCACTGGGAGTTTATTGCCGATACAGAGGCCCTCAGCGTTCGCTCCCTGCCGCGGCGCTACAGCGAGGTGTGTAACTTCGCCTTCCAGCCGATTATCGATCCGCTGGCACGGGAGATTGTCTCCCTGGAAGCCCTGATCCGCACCCCGGAAGGGGGGGAATCCCGGCACTGGTTCGAAGGGCTGGTAGGCAATGAACTCTACGAAGCCGACCTCAAGAGTAAGAGCGTCGCCTTTGCGATGGCCAGCGCGCTGGGGCTGGGCGAGCAGAGCCTGTCTGTCAATCTGCTGCCGATGACGCTGGTCAACGTGCCCAATGCGGTGAGCTATCTGATTCAGGAGATAGAGGCAAACGGGCTGGTGGCGGAACAGATTGTGGTGGAGTTTACCGAGAACGAAGTCATCTCGCGTCTCGACGAATTCACCGGTGCGGTGCGCGAGTTAAAGGCGGCGGGTATCGGCGTGACCATTGACCACTTCGGCGGCGGTTTTGCCGGGCTGCTGCTGCTGGCACAGTTCCAGCCGGACCGGATTAAGATCAACCGCGACCTGATTCGCGACGTGCACAAGAGCGGCCCACGCCAGGCCATCGTGCTGGCCATCATCAAATGTTGTACAGCTTTGGAAATTCTGATCTCAGCGGTGGGTATTGAGCAGCCGGAAGAGTGGATGTGGCTCGAATCGGCGGGAATTTCTCACTTCCAGGGACACCTGTTTGCCCACCCGGAACTGGCCGGGATCCCGCCAGTTTGCTGGCCTGAGCCGCGCGATACGTTCTGAAAGTGATACACACCAGGCAGTGTTACAAATCTGTTGTACAATATAACAGGTTGTACAGCCCGGTGAGATTCGTTACTTTGTTTCCGGAATATATCGGTCAGGCATGGGGAATCGATGGCCTTTTACAGTATTGGCGATGTGGCAGAGCGCTGCGGCATCAACCCCGTCACACTACGCGCATGGCAGCGACGGTATGGTCTGCTCAAGCCGCAGCGCAGTGAAGGCGGGCATCGACAATTTGACGAAGAAGACATCCAGCGCATTGAGGAGATCAAGCGCTGGATTGAGCGTGGCGTGCCGGTGGGTAAGGTTAAAGCCCTGCTTGACCAGGACAAAGCGCCCGAGCCGGGAGACTGGCGTACGCTACAGGAAGAGATGATGAGCACGTTGCGCCAGGTCAGCCCGGGAAAATGCCGGGCCCAGATCCTGGCGTTTTGTCAGCACCATCCTGTGGATGCGCTCATCGATCAGGTATTTATTCCCGTCCGGGAAACCCTCAGCCTCGATCAAAACACCGCGGGCATCATGTGCAGCATGCTGGACGGCATTCTGATTGAGCAGGCGGTCACCAGCCTGAGCGATTCACGCACTAAAGCGGGCAGAGACGCATTACTGATTGGCTGGAGCATTGAGGATCGTACCCGCCTGTGGCTGGAGGCGTGGCGTCTTTCACAGCGTGGCTGGCGCATCAACGTGTTTGCTGAACCGCTGGAGTTACCCCATCCGGAGTTTTTCCCCGGGCAGCATATTCTTGTCTGGGGCGGGAAAACCCTGTCGCCGCAGCAGCAACTGCAGCTGGAGCACTGGCAAAAGCAGGGATATTTCATTACCGCCCACGGGGCAGCCGAAGCTGCCTGATCATACTCCCCGCCGCGGTGGGTCACTTTTCACGCGCCGATCCGGCACGCATCTGCTTCCCAGCGATAACCCACACCATACACCGCCCGAATAAACGACTGATCCGCATCGAGGGATTCCAGCTTGCGGCGCAGGTTTTTGATATGGCTGTCGATGGTACGGTCAGTCACCACCCGGTAGTCATCATACAGATGGTTCAGCAGCTGCTCGCGGGAAAAGACCTTGCCCGGCTCGTGCGACAGGGTTTTTAGCAGGCGGAACTCGGCGGGGGTCAGGTCCAGCAGCTTGCCGCGCCAGCTGGCCTGGAAGCGGCTTTCGTCGATGATTAACGGACTTTCGGCATCCAGCGTCTGCAGCTCGCGCTGCGGTTTGCAGCGGCGCAGAATGGTTTTCACCCTGGCCACCACTTCACGCGGGCTGTAGGGCTTGCAGATGTAGTCATCCGCGCCGATCTCCAGCCCCAGCAGGCGGTCAATCTCTTCGATTTTGGCGGTCACCATCACAATCGGCACTTCGGAGAAGCGGCGGATCTCGCGGCACAGGGTCAGGCCGTCGGTACCGGGCAGCATCAGATCCAGCAGGATCAGATCCGGCGGCGTCTGGCGCACATAGGGCAGGACCTGATCGCCGTGGCTAATCAGCGACGGGGCATAGCTCGCCGCCCGCAGATAGTCGATTAATAACTGCCCAAGCTTAGGCTCATCCTCTACGATCAGGATGCGGGGTGTGTTTTCGTCAATGGGTAACTCAGTCATACTTCTCTCGATAAATCGCGTTCCAGCGGTAGCTCTACTGTAATGCTAACCCCGCCAAAAGGCGAATGGGCGGCACGGATGGTGCCCCCGTGGGCCTCGACGATGTTGACGCAGATCGCCAGCCCCAGCCCGGATCCACCGCTGGCGCGGTTGCGGGAGCCTTCGGTACGGTAAAAACGCTCAAATAACTTGCTGAGCTGCTCGTCAGAGACGCCGGGCGCGGTGTCGGCAAAGGTCAGCGCAAAGCGGTGATCTTCGCATTTGCCGGAAATACGTAGCATGCCGCCCGCATCGGTATAGCGCAGGCAGTTTTCCAGCAGATTGTTGAAGAGCTGCATTAGCCGGTCGCGATCGCCAAACACCACCGCGTTCTCCGGCAGAGACAGTTCAATGCGCAGGTCGCGGCTGGCAAAGCGTTCGCGGAAGACGCCGCTGGCCATTTCCAGAATGTTAATCACATCCACCGGCGCTTTCTGATAGGCCAGCGCCCCCTCGTCGGACATCGACAGCTGATGCAGGTCATCTACCAGCTTGGTGAGGGTGCCGACTTCCGCCTGCAATGAGGTGACGGACTCGGGAGTGAACTTGCGCACCCCGTCCTGGATCGCCTCCAGCTCGCCGCGCAGCACCGCCAGCGGGGTGCGCAGCTCGTGGGAGATATCGGCCATAAAATCCCGGCGCATCTGCTGGTTTTTCTCCAGGGTGCTGGCGAGCTGGTTAAAGTCCTGCGCCAGCTTGCCCAGCTCGTCCTGGCTGCGGGTATCCACCCGGGTGGTAAAATCGCCCGCCGCCAGTTGGTGTGTCCCCTCCACCAGCCGTTTTACCGGAGCCAGCAGGCCGCGCGCCAGCGGGAAAGTCGCCAGCGCCGCCAGCAGGGTGGAGAGGGCAACGATCAGCCAGCTGGTCTGGCGCTGCTGCCGGTCAAAGTTGATGTCGGTGTTGCGCGTCAGCCGTTCAACCGGGGAGGCGATCACCCAGCCGACGGCCGCCCCGTTGACGGTGATAGCCCGCTTCGTGCCGTCCGGCGGCACCGGGGCGCGCGGGCCGACCAGCACCCGCATCTCCTGGTCGATCACCCAGAACTGGGTGCGCCAGCCGTGGGGCGGCATGCCGGGGCCGGGACGATCGTCGTCGGTATCGTGCTCCAGCGAGCGCAGTATCTGGAAGATAAAGCGGTCGTTATTGCGTAAAAAACGCCAGTTGCCGTGCAGGGCGTACTGCTCGGCGAGGGCATCGCTCAGGCCCTGTAACCGCTGCTCGTTACCGTGTTTGATGTAGTCGATAAAGCCGCGCTCAAAGCTGACCCGCACCGCCCAGTGCATGGTGATCAGCAGCACGATGCAGGTGGCAAAAATGGCCAGAAACAGCTTGCCGGTAATGCCGGGCCGCCAGAACTTCATGGTTCACTCCTTTTGCGCCGCCTGATGACGACATTCTTGCTGGTATCATCCGGGACCCGGGCGAAAACAATGGCCGGCAGGGCGATAATCACCGCCATGCTCAGGTAGGTGTAGAGGAACACCTGATGAACGACCGGGCTGTCGGCGGTCAGGTGGTGCTGGCCATACATGCCCAGCAGCAGCCCGGCAATGGTCACCCCGACGCTCATCGACAGCTGCATGATCATCGACAGCAGGCTGTTGCCGCTGCTGGCCAGCTCGTCGGGGAGATCCTTCAGGGTCAGGGTGTTCATGGAGGAGAAGCGAATGGAGTTGATCATCCCCTGGCAGAACAGCACCAGCGGCAGAACGTAGTACCAGCCCTGCAGCGCAACGGCCATAAACAGCAGGCTCACCAGCGCCAGCCCGAGGGTGGACGCCACCAGCACCCGGCGGTAGCCCAGCGCATTCACCACCTGGACCACAATGCGCTTCATCCCCATGCTGCCAAGCACCATCGGGATCATCATCAGCCCGGCATGGAACGGCGAAAAGCCGAGGCCAATCTGCAAAAATACCGGGGTCATAAACGGCAGCATCCCGCTGCCGATACGTCCGACAAAGCTGCCGAGCAGCCCCAGCCGGTAGGTGGTATTGCGAAACAGGTTCAGGCTGAACAGGGCGCGTTCGTTATCCCGCGCATGCCACAGATACCACAGGATGAATATCACCCCAATGGCCACCAGCCCGGCCATCGCCAGGGTCGAGATCCCCAGCCCTTTTTGCCCGTCCAGCGCCAGGGTCAGGGTCGCCATGCCCGCCGCCAGCAGGAAAAAGCCCCCCAGATCGAAGCGCCGGGTCTGCATTTTGTAGTTCGGCATCAGCGAGAGGGTAGCAATCGCCCCGATGATGCCCACCGGCAGGTTGATCAGAAAGATCCAGTGCCAGGAGGCATACTCCACCAGCATCCCGCCGAGAGCCGGGCCAAGCAGCGGCCCCACCTGGCCGGGCAGGGTAACGAAGGTCATCGCCGCCATATACTGCGCGCGCGGGACAATTTTCATCACCGTCAGCCTGCCGACCGGGACCATCATCGCCCCGCCGACGCCCTGCAACACCCGGGACATCACCAGCTCGTTGAGGGTCTCCGCCCGGGCGCAGAACAGCGACCCGGCGGTGAACAGCACGATGGCGGTAAAGAAGATATTGCGCACCCCGACCTTGTCCGCCAGCCAGCCGCTGGCGGGCAGCATCATCGCTACCGTCAGCACGTAGGCGACGATCACCATATGCATATGCAGCGGGCTCTCCCCCAGGCTTTGCGCCATTGAGGGGAGGGCGGTGTTAACGATGGTCGTATCCAGGGCCTGCATAAAGAAGCCGAAGGCGACAATCCATAACTGCCAGCGAACGTTAGCGGGGAGATCCGTCATTAGCCGTTTACCGTCTCTTTCTGTTTACGTGAAAAACGCACCCGTAAGCGGTCAAAGAACAGATAGACCACCGGGGTGGTGTACAGCGTCAGCAGCTGGCTCATCACCAGCCCGCCGACAATGGTGATCCCAAGGGGCTGACGCAGCTCCGCGCCATCACCGCTGGAGATCACCAGCGGCAGGGCGCCAAACAGCGCCGCCAGGGTGGTCATCATGATCGGGCGAAAACGCAGCAGGCAGGCCTGGAAGATCGCCTCCTGCGGAGTCATGTTGCCGTTGCGCTGGGCCTCCAGCGCAAAGTCGACCATCATGATGGCGTTTTTCTTCACGATCCCGATTAACAGCATAATGCCAATCAGCGCAATCAGGCTGAATGGCGCGCCAAACAGCTCCAGCGCCAGCAGGGCCCCCACGCCCGCCGAGGGCAGGGTGGAGAGGATGGTCAGCGGATGGACGTAGCTCTCATACAGCACCCCAAGCACGATATAGACCGTGGCAATCGCCGCCAGAATCAGGATCACCTGCGAGTTCATGGTCTCCTGGAACACTTGGGCGGTCCCGGCGAAGCTGCCGCGCACCGTTGACGGCACCCCAAGCTGGGTCATGGCGCGGTTGATGGCGTCGCTGGCTTCCGACAGGGATTTACCGGTCGGCAGGTTAAACGACACCGTCGAGGCCGCCGACAGCCCCTGATGATTGACCGACAGCGGCGCGTTCGACGGCTGCCAGCTGGCGAAGTACGACAGTGGAATTGCCTTACCGTCTTTATTAATCACGAACATCTTATCCAGGGCGCTGATGTCCTGGGTATAGCGCGGATCGACCTCCATCACCACCTTGTACTGGTTCATCGGCTGATAGATGGTGGAGATCTGCCGCTGGCCGAAGGCGTTGTTGAGCAGGCTGTTGGCGGCGTTGACGTCGATGCCCAGCCGCGACATGGTTTCGCGGTCGTAGGTCAGGGCCATCTCCGCGCCGTTGTCCTGCTGGTCGGAGTTAACGTCCGCCAGCTCCGGCAGGGCCGCCAGCGCCTTACGAATTTTCGGCTCCCATTCTCTAAGTGCCGCCAGATCGTCCGACAGCAGGGTGTACTGGTAGCTGGCGTTCGACTGCCGCCCGCCGACGCGGATATCCTGCACTGCCACCAGGAACATGTTCGCCCCCGGCTCTTTGGCGAGCTTACCCCGCAGGCGGTCGATCACCTGCTGGGCGGTTTCGTTGCGCACGTCGCGGGCCTTGAGGGTGATAAACATCATTCCGCTATTCACCCGCGAGCCGCCGGTAAAGCCGGTGACGTTATCCACCGCCGGGTCTTCACGGATGATCTTCATGAAGTCCTGCAGCTTGCCGCGCATCGCCTGGAAGGAGATGCTCTGATCGGCCTGGATCCCGCCCATCAGCACCCCGGTGTCCTGCTCCGGGAAGAAGGTTTTCGGGATGATGATGTACATCCAGACGTTCAGGGCAATGGTGCCGATCAGCACCAGCCCGACAATCCGGGTATGGTTCAGCACCCATTTCAGCGATTTGCCGTAACCCGCCTGCAGCGCCATCAGCATCCGGCCAAAACCTTTTTTGCGCGGCTGCGACTGCGGCGGGCTGCGCTTGAGCATCCAGCCGCACATCATCGGCGTCAGGGTTAAGGAGACCAGCAGCGAAATGCCGATCGCCACCGATAGCGTGACGGCGAACTCTCTGAGCAGACGCCCCGGCAGGCCGTCCATCAGCAGCAGCGGCAGGAACACCGCCACCAGCGACAGGCTCATGGAGAGCACCGTAAAGCCCACTTCACGGCTGCCCTGCAACGCCGCCTGCAGGGGCTTCATGCCCGCCTCGAGGTGGCGGGAGATGTTCTCCAGCACCACGATGGCGTCATCCACTACAAAGCCGGTGGCGATGGTCAGGGCCATCAGCGACAGGTTGTTGAGGCTAAAACCGCACAGGTACATGGCCGCGAAGGTGCCGATCAGCGACACCGGGACCGCCACCGCCGGGATCAGCGTTGCACGCCCGGAGCGCAGGAACAGGAACACCACCAGGATCACCAGCGCCACCGAGATGATCAGCGACTGCTCCACCTCCTCCAGCGAGGCGCGAATGGTGGGGGAGCGATCCTGGGCAATCTGCAGATCGATGGCCGCCGGAATGGTCTCCTGCAGCTCCGGCAGACGGGCGCGGATGCTGTTCACCGTCTCAATAATGTTGGCTTCCGGCAGCTTGCGGATCATCAGCAAAATCGCCGGTTTGGCGTTGGTCATCCCGGCGTTACGCACGTCCTGCACCGAGTCGGTGACGCTCGCCACGTCGCTTAAGCGCACCGCCGCGCCGTTATTGTAGTGGATGATTAAGGGCTGATATTCCGCCGCGGTTTTCAGCTCGTCGTTGGTCTGGATCTGCCAGCGGTGGCTGCCGTCCTCCACCGACCCCTGGGGTTTACGCACGTTAGCGTTGCTGATGGCGCTGCGCACGTCATCCAGCGAGACGCCCTGATTAAACAGCGCCTGCGGGTTGAGCCCCACGCGGATAGCGGGCAGGGAGCTACCGCCGACGCTCACGTCGCCCACGCCGTCGATCTGGGCGAGAGTCTGCGCCAGCTGGGTGGAGGCGAAGTCGTACAGCTGCCCTTGGGAGTAGGTGTCCGAGGTGAGCGTCAGGATCATGATCGGCGCATCGGACGGGTTGGCTTTGCGGTAGGTCGGTCGGCTCGGCATTCCGCTCGGGAGCAGGCTCTGCGCGGCGTTGATCGCCGCCTGCACGTCGCGCGCCGCGCCGTTGATATCGCGGTTAAAGTTAAATTCCAGAATGATGCGCGTGCTGCCGAGCGAGCTGCTGGAGGTCATCTCGTTGACCCCGGCAATGCGCCCCAGAGAGCGCTCGAGCGGCGTCGCCACCGACGAGGCCATGGTCTCCGGCGAGGCCCCGGGCAGCGAGGCGCTGACCATGATCACCGGGAAATCCACCTGCGGCAGCGGGGCCACCGGCAGCAGCCGGAAGCCGAGCACGCCGCAGAGAGTGATGGCCAGCGAAATCAAAATCGTCGCCACCGGGCGGTAAATGAAGAGGGCAAAAAACTTCACTTACGCCTCCTCTTCTTCACGTTTCGGGAAGCGGCTTTTGCTCCACAGCGCCAGGCGGTCAAACAGCAGGTAGATCACCGGGGTGGTGAACAGGGTTAATACCTGGCTCACCAGCAGACCGCCGACCATGCCGATCCCTAACGGACGGCGCAGCTCGGCCCCAACCCCGGTGCTGAGCATCAGCGGCAGGGCACCGAGCAGCGCCGCGAGGGTGGTCATCAGGATCGGACGGAAACGCAGCAGGCAGGCCTGATAGATCGCCTCCCGCGGCGCCATGCCCTGCTCGCGCTCGGCGGCGAGGGCAAAGTCGATCATCATGATGGCGTTCTTCTTGACGATACCGATCAGCAGGATGATGCCGATAATCGCAATTACGTCCAGCTCGCTGCCCGCCAGCATCAGCGCCAGCAGGGCTCCGACGCCCGCCGTCGGCAGGGTCGAGAGAATGGTGATCGGGTGGATAAAGCTCTCGTACAGCACCCCCAGCACGATGTACATCGCTACCACCGCGGCAACAATCAGCCAGATGGTGCTCCCGAGCGCCGCCTGAAACGCCAGGGTGCTGCCCTGGAATTTGGTCTGGATGTCGGTCGGGAAGCTGAGGTTTTTCTCCGCGTCGGTGATCGCCTGCACCGCTTCGCCCAGCGAGTAATCATCCGGCACGTTAAACGAGATGGTGGTGGACGGGAACTGATCCAGATGGTTCACCGCCAGCGGGGTGTAGCGCTCCTCCACTTTGGCAATGGCGCTGAGGGGAACAATGCCGCCGCTGCTGCTGGTCAGGCGCACCGAATCGAGCGCCGCCAGCCCCGGTGTCTGCCGGGTATCGTGCTCCAACACCACCCGATACTGGTTGGCCTGGGTGTAGATGGTGGAGATCAGGCGCTGGCCGAAGGCGTTATACAGCGCGTTATCCACATCCGCCATGGAGATCCCCAGACGGCTGGCGCTGTCGCGGTCGACGTTGATATACGCCGCCAGCCCTTTGTCCTGCCAGTCGCTGCTGACGTCGGAGAGCTGCGGCAGCTGCTGTAGCTCATCCACAAGTTGCGGAACCCAGGTGCTGAGGGCGTCGAGGCTGGTGGCCTGCAGGGTGAACTGATACTGGGTGCGGCTCACCGTGGTGTCGATGGTCAGATCCTGGGTCGGCTGCAGGTACAGCTTCACGCCCGGCACCTTCGCCACCGCGCTCTGCAGGCGTTCGATCACCGTGTTAACCCGGTCGTCGCGATCGTCCAGCGGCTTGAGGTTGATCTGCAGGCGGGCGCTGTTGAGCGACGGGTTGGTGCCATCGACGCCGACAAATGACGTCAGGCTCTCCACCGCCGGATCTTTCATGATCGCTTCCGAAACCGCCTGCTGGCGCTGGGCCATGCTGGCGAAGGAGACCGACTGCGGGGCCTGCAGGGTGCCCTGAATAATGCCGTTATCCTGGATCGGGAAGAAGCCTTTCGGGATCATCACCCACAGCAGCACGCTCAGGGCCAGGGTGCCCAGCGCCACGCCGAGGGTCGCCCACGGGTGGTTCAGCACTTTCGCGAGCCAGCGGCCATAGGCGGCAATAATGCGCTCGAACATCCGCTCTGAGGCGCGGGAGAAGCGGTTCTGTTTGCGCAGGGATTCGTGGCTCAGCATGCGGGCGCACATCATTGGGGTCAGGGTCAGGGAGACCACTGCCGAAATGAGTATCGCCACCGCCAGGGTCACGGCAAACTCGCGGAACAGGCGTCCGACGATATCGCCCATAAACAGCAGCGGGATCAGCACCGCAATCAGCGAGAAGGTGAGGGAGATAATGGTGAAGCCAATCTCACCGGCCCCTTTCAGCGCCGCCGCCAGCGGCTTTTCGCCTTTTTCGATATAGCGGGAGATGTTCTCGATCACCACGATGGCGTCATCCACCACAAAGCCGGTGGCGATGGTCAAGGCCATCAGCGTCAGGTTGTTGATCGAGAAGTCGAGGAACACCATCACCGCGAAGGTGCCCACCAGCGACAGTGGCACCGCCACGGCGGGAATAATGGTCGCCGGAACGTTGCGCAGGAACAGGTAGATGATCATCACCACCAGTGCTATGGCCAGCATCAGCTCAAACTGGGTATCGCTGACCGAGGCGCGAATGTTGGTGGTGCGGTCCGACAGCACCTTGACGCTCACCGACTTCGGCAGGCTGTCGATAAGCGTGGGCAGCATGGTGCGAATGCTGTCGGCGGTATCGATGATGTTCGCCCCCGGCTGGCGCTGGACGTTCATCACGATCGCCTGCTGCTTGTTGGCCCACGCGCCGAGCCAGCTGTTTTCTGCGCCCTGTTCGACGGTGGCGACATCCCCTAAGCGGATCGCCGCCCCGTTCTGCCAGGCGACAATCAGCTGACGATATTCATCCGCGGACTGCATCTGGTCGTTGGCGGAAAGCGTCACCGCCCGGGTTGGGCCATCAAGGGAGCCTTTCGCCGAGTTGACGTTGGCGTTGCTGATGGCGGTGCGGATGGTTTCGCTGGTGAGCCCCAGAGAGGCGATCGCCTGGGCGTTCAGCTTGACGCGCACCGCCGGGCGCTGGCCGCCGGAGAGGGTCACCAGCCCGACGCCGGAGACCTGGGAAATTTTCTGCGCCACCCGGGTTTCCACCATGTCTTCGACCTGGGTCATCGGCATGGCGGAGGAGGTGACGGCGAGCGTCATGATCGGCGGATCCGCCGGGTTGACCTTGCTGTAGACCGGCGGGTTAGGCAGGTCGGACGGCAGCAGGTTGGTGGCGGCATTGATCGCGGCCTGCACCTCCTGCTCGGCAACGTCCAGCGACAGGCTGAGCTGGAACTGCAGCGTGACAACCGACGCGCCGCCGGAACTCTGGGAGGACATCTGCTTCAGGCCCGACATCTGGCCAAACTGGCGCTCCAGCGGGGCGGTGATCGCGGACGTCACCACATCCGGGCTGGCGCCAGGGTAGAGCGTCACCACCTGAATGGTGGGGTAATCCACTTCCGGCAGGGCGGAGACCGGCAGGAAGCGGTAGCCAATGATCCCCGCCAGCAGGATCGCCACCATCAGCAGCGTGGTGGCGACAGGGCGCAGGATAAACAGACGTGACGGCCCGCCTGTAGAGCTCGGGGGCATCACCTGCATCAGGCGTTCTCTCCCTGTTTTTTATGTTCGCGTTTTGCCGGTTGGGCAGGGGTGTCGGCGTGGGCTTCCACTACTTCCACTTTCGCTCCTTCGGTCAGACGGTCGATGCCGTCGGTCACCACCCGGTCGCCTGCCGACAGTCCGGCGGCAATCACCACGCTCTGGCTGTCCTGAATACCCGGTTTCACCAGGTGCTTGCTGACTTTGTTGTCGCTGTTCAGCACCCAGACGAAGTTGCCTTCGTTACCCATCTGCAGCGCCGCGGTTGGGATCACTACCGCGTTCTCTTCGGTGGCCACCAGCATCCGGGCGTTAACAAACTGGTTCGGGAACAGGGCATCGTCCTGATTGTTGAAGCGCGCTTTCAGCTTGATGGTGCCGGTGGTGGTGTCGATCTGGTTGTCGAGGCTCAGCAGGGTGCCGTCGCTCAGCTTCTGCTTGTTGGCGCGATCCCAGGCCTCCACCGTTAAGCTCTGCCCGGCTTTCTGTGCCTGGATGACGGTGGCGATATCGCTCTCCGGCAGGGTAAACACCAGATCGATAGGGTGGGTTTGGGTGAGCACCACGATCCCGGTGGTATCCCCGCTGGAGATCTGATTGCCGATATCCACCTGCTTTAAGCCGACGCGCCCGTCGATCGGGGCGGTGATGCGGCTCCAGTCGAGCTGGAGTTGCGCGCTGGCGACAGCGGCCTGATCCGCTTTGATGGTGCCGAGGCTTTCGCTGACCAGCGCCTGCTGGGCATCAAGCTCCTGGCGGGAGACGAGGTTGGTTTTCACCAGCTGTTGATAACGGGCCAGGTCGCGGCGGGCGTTGGCGAGGGTGGCGGTGTCTTTCGCCAGCTGCCCCTGGGCCTGAGCCAGCGCCACTTTGAACTGGCTGGGATCGACTTCGGCCAGCAGATCGCCGGCTTTCACCTGCTGTCCTTCCTGGAAGTGCAGGGCGATCAGCTGACCGTCGACGCGGCTGCGCACGGTGACGGTATTGGCGGCGGTAATGGTCCCGAGCCCGGAGAGATAGCGCGGCACGGATTTACTGACCGCGGTGGCGGCCTGCACCGGAGCCAGCGGGCCGCTGCGCATTCCGTGGCGACCACCGCCGCCCGCCGGGCGCTGCGCCTGACTGGATGCACCGGCAGGGGCCGAAGCGTGTTGATGCCAGTACCACGCGGCGGCAAGAGCCACCACAATGATGCCAGCGGCGATTACCCAGCGGGATTTATTGCGGCCTTTCATCGTTATACGTACTCATCCTGAAACTGTGCGGAAAATAATACTAGTTTAGTGAGGTAATGAAGCAGAAAAATGGAGGAAATATGGAAGACTGTCTGGAATTGTCTGAATGGGGGAGAGTGCGGTCTGTGTGCCGGGGGCGCTACGCTTGCCCGGCCTACGATCCGGCTATTTTGTAGGCCGGGCAAGCGTAGCGCCGCCCGGCAATTCCACCTTAGCTGAACACCACCTGCGCCCAACGGGCTAAACCTGCGGTGACGGAACCGAAATCATCGCCCCCGGCAATCGGGATGCCCGGCAACTGCTGCGCCAGCGCTTTCTTGATCAGCGGTGAACGGGCGCTACCGCCGGTCAAATAGATCACGTCCGGCTTTTCGTTGCCGTTATCCAGCGCCAGCTGCACCTGTTCAAGAATGCGCTGTAACGGCTGAGCAAGCGCAGCTTCCAGACCCTGCTGGCTGATGGCCGTCGCCAGCTCATCGCTGATAAACGGCAGCGTCACGGCGTGCTCTGCGGCCTCCGAAAGCGCAATTTTGCTCTCTTCGGCGCTGCGCACCATCCGGTAGCTCAGACGCTGACGCCACACTTTATGCAGCAGCGCCACTTTGTCGCCGTCCTGGGCGTCGCGTACCAGGTCGTTAAGGAAACGGCCGTTGGCAACGCTGTAGAAATCGCTTTGCGCCGGCACGTCGTTGATCGCCACGGCGTTCCACCACGGCAGGATCGGCAGAGCGGTGCCTTTTTCGGTCTGGCCGCCCATGCCGAGCAGCGGCATCAGGCTGCGGAAGGCCAGGGCGATGTCGAGATCGTTCCCGCCGATACGGCAGCCGCTGTGCCCCAGCAGGCTGGTTTCACGATCCCGGCGCTGGTGCCACTCCGGCCCCATCAGCAGCAGCGAGCAGTCGGTGGTCCCGCCGCCGATATCGACGACCAGAACCCGTTTTTCACTCGTCAGGGTCGCTTCGAAGTCCAGACCGGCGGCAACCGGCTCATACTGGAACACCACGTCGCGGAATCCGGCGCGCTGGGCGGCACGCTCGAGGATCCCCTGCGCCTGCTGGTTGGCCTCATCGCCCCCCAGACCCTGGAAGTTGATCGGACGGCCAATTACCGCCTGGGTGATGTCGTCCGTCAGCTGGGACTGCGCCTGCTGGCGAATATGCAGCATCATGGCGCAGACCAGATCTTCAAACAGCGCCACCTGCTGCGGCTTCAGACCGCTGGCCCCGAGGAAGGATTTCGGTGACTTAACGAAGTACACCTCCTCCGGATCCTCAATGTAGTGACCCAGCGACGACAGGCCAAACTGCACGCTGCCCGGGGTCACGTCGATATCTTCTTCGCGGTTAAAGTTGACCGCGCGGCGCAGCAGCGCCTGGGTTTCCGTGCCGGTGGCCGGAACCTGGTGATGGCGGTACAGCCACTCGCTCACCGCCTCGCGGGTCGGTGCACAGAGCATCGACGGCAGCAGCGTGCTGTTATTTTCCATTTTCAGCAGCTGCGGCTGCCCGTTTTGCATTACCGCTACCGAGCAGTTGGCGGTGCCATAGTCAAATCCGATAAACACGTCAGCGTCCCCATGCCATTGAGAAGGGGCGAGACTTTAGCGAAATGTCAGGCTGGCGACAACTGGAATATGAAAGCAAGGCGCAACCCGCCATCTCCGTTTATGCTAAGACACAACAAAAAAAGGAGCGACGATGTTTATCCTGACCTGGCAGCCGCCCTATGACTGGCAATGGATGTTGAAATTTCTTGGCGATCGTGCGGTCGCCGGGATTGAAATCGTGACCCCCACCGACTACACCCGCAGCTTTGCCTGGCAGGGCCATCGGGGGCTGATCCACGTCACGCCGCATCCCGGGGGCACGCTGGAGGTGTCGCTCAGCGACGGGCTGTTACCGATTGCCGATCTCTGCCTGGCGCGCATCACCCGCCTGTTCGATCTGCACTGCGATCCGCAGCAGATCGCTGCTGCGCTCGGCACCCTCGGGGCCGCGCGGCCTGGCCTGCGCCTGCCGGGTTCGGTTGATACCTGGGAGCAGGGCGTGCGGGCGATCCTCGGGCAACTGGTTAGCGTGGCGATGGCCGCGAAGCTGACAGCGAAGCTGGTGGCGCTCTGCGGCGAACCCCTGCCAGAAGCGCCGGGCTATCGCTGTTTCCCGGAGCCAGCCGCGGTGGCGGGAGCCGATCCGCTGGCGCTGAAGGCGCTGGGCATGCCCCTTAAGCGCGCCGAATCGCTGATTCATCTCGCGCAGTCGGTGGTGGCGGGGGACTTCCCCTCAGAGGCCCCGGAGGATATCGACAGCGCGATAAAAGCGCTCCAGACCCGGCCGGGGATTGGCCGCTGGACGGCGAACTACTTCGCCCTGCGCGGCTGGCAGGCCAAAGATGTCTTTCTGGCGGATGATTATCTGATCAAGCAGCGCTTTGCCGGGATGACCCCGGCGCAGATACGTCGTTATGCCGAACGCTGGCAGCCGTGGCGCTCGTACGCCCTGCTGCACATCTGGTACACCGACGGCTGGACGCCGTCAGTTGATGCCGAAATAACTGGTGTTTAGCAGGAGTTCCAGCGGCTGCGGCTCGCCGATGGTGTTACCGAAGATGTAGTCGATGCCAATCCCGGAGAGGGTGTCCATCATGATCGGCTGATTGCTCGGCCCGGCAATGGTCTTGATCCCCAGGCGGCGGGCATGGCCCTGAATAATGGTCACCAGCATCTCATCCATCAGATTACCGTGGACGTTAACCACCAGCTCCGGATCGAGGAGCAGGTAATCGGCCATCTGGGCGCTCAGGTGGTTGAACACCTCCATATCGCGGCCCACGTGGCTCAGGATAATCTTGCATCCCGCCTGGCGAAGTTTATACAGGTTGTTGCGGGTGTGCTCATCCTCCAGCGTCAGCACGCTGACGTGAACCACCAGATGCAGCAGTCTCGGCTGCAGCGGGCTGGCGCGCAGCATCTCCAGCAGTTCATCCACCAGCGTGGCGCTGGCAAGACCGGCCATCGATAGCGGCAGGGCGACCCCGGTACCTTTGCTGGTCAGTGGCGTGGCGAAATTGCGGAAAAACTCCTGCAGAATACGTCGGTCCAGAGCGTGAATAAGCTCAGGCTCTGCCAGTCCGGCCCGGAAGGCCTGCTCTTCCAGCATCTCGCCGTCGTTGGTCCACAGGCGCAGGGCCAGCATCCAGAAAGCGCTGCTCTCAGGGATCCGCGGTGAGGCGACGCTGCGGGCAATCATCAGCAGATGATTGTCCTTGATCATATGCCACTGCTCGTCGAGAGAGATGGTGCCCGGCGCGTTGTGCATCCTTTCCTGCTGCGGTTCATACACCGTCACCACGCCGCGACCGTTGTTTTTCGAGGAGTAGCAGGCGATATCGGCCTGCGACATCACCTCTGAGGCCTGATTGTTGCGCTCGTCAATCTGGGTGATCCCGGCGCTGGCGCCAATCCGGTGCAGACGGCCCTCCCACATAAAGTGGTAGTCGTTAATGGCATCAATGATGCGACCGGCAATGTAACGCGCGCTTTCGGTATTGCAATCCGGCAGCAGCAGGCCGAACTCATCCCCGCCGAGGCGCGCCAGCATGTCGGTGGAGCGGAGCATGCTCAGCATCAGCGACGCCAGCTCCCGCAACAGAGCATCCCCCGCCGCGTGGCCTGCGGTGTCGTTGACCGCCTTAAAGCGGTCGAGATCGATAAACACCAGGGCGTGACGCTGACGGGTCTCCTGCACGGTATGTAGCATCCGCTTGAGATAGGCCTCAAAGCTGACGCGGTTCGCCAGATGGGTGAGGGCATCGTGAGAGGCGTTATAGCTCAGCTCACGCAGCATTTTGCGCGATTCGGTGACGTCCTGAATCACCAGCACCGAGCCGATGTTTTGCCCGTCAAGGGTGCTGAGCGCAGTGATGCTGTAGTGAATGTCGTAGCTGCCACCGTTACGGCTGTGCAACACCACATCCTGTTCGATATCGGTCCGGGACATATCCCCGCTATGAATATTCTCCATCAGCGGGCCGTTATCGCCGAAGGTGATGTGCAGCACCGAGAGGATCGGTTGCCCCAGCGCATCCTGCTGCAGCCAGCCGCTCATCTTCTCCGCCACCGGGTTCATAAAGGTGACGTTCATATTCACGTCGGTACAGAGCACCGCTTCGCCGATGGAGTCGAGGGTAATATGCAGACGCTCTTTTTCCTGGAACAGCGCCTCGTTCAGCTCCTTGACCTCGGTCATGTCCATATTGATGCCGAGCACGCGCTCCACTTCACCCTGTTTGTTCAGCACCCGGTTGGCCAGGGCGCGGATGTGGCGAATGCCATCATTGACCCGGATACGGAACTCCAGCTTGAACGGGACGCGCGCCGCCAGCGAATCACGCACCACCTGTTCCGCCTGGGCGCGATCTTCCGGCAGCATGCACTCGTGCCACAACTGCCAGGTGGGTTTGACGTGCGCAGGCACGCCGTACAGCTCGAACATACGTTTGTCCCAGCTGATAACGTTAGGTTTGACGTCCCACTCCCAGATGCCGATACCGCCCGCTTCGTTGGCGAGGGTAATACGCTCCATCAGGCGCTTATTGACCCATTCGGTATGCTTGAGATCGTTAATGTCTTCGATCTGGGCGATGAAGTAGAGCGGGGTACCGTCGGCGTGACGCACCAGCGACACCGCCAGCAGCGCCCAGACCACCTCACCGCTACGGGTGTAGTAGCGTTTTTCCAGCGAGTAGCTGTTGATTTCGCCCTTTAACAGTAGGTCCAGTTGCTCCAGATCGCTTTCCAGATCTTCCGGCCAGGTTAACTGCTGGAAGTTAAGGGAACGCAGTTCTGACTGGCTGTAGCCGAGGAACTGACACAGCGCCTTGTTGGCCTGCAGCCACTGCCCGTCGGTGCTCACCAGCGCCATGCCGATGACGGAATACTCCATCGCATTGCGGAAACGCTCTTCGCTCTCGGTGATGTGCTTACGCTCGGCGCGAAACGCGTACATCACCATGGTCATGATGTTAGCGGGAAGCAGCATCATCAGGAACGGCAGCCAGGGGGCATTGATCATCGCGCTGGCATATTGCGTCGCCAGCGGGGTGGGATTTTTAGCGATCATCAACGACACCATCATCACCGTGACCAGGAAGACCAGGAAGGCCTCCAGGCGCGGCAGACGCACGGCGCTCCACATCAACAGAACAATAATGGCGGTAAACGGCCACGGCAGAAACCGCAGGGAGATCCAGCTCAGAATCAGCGTCACCGCCATGGTCAGCAGAGTTTCAAGCAGTAACCGGGGATTGCGATGACGCAGAAGATAGTGCGGTTTAAACAGCAGGCCTAAAGGCACCAGCGCCAGCGATCCGATGGATTCTGACAGCACCCAAATCATAAAACTGCGCAGCGGCTCGTCGCCTGGCACCAGCAGATACATCAGCACCCCGCCCAGCAGGGGAGGGAGCACGGCGCTACCGATCGCCAGACGGATCCAGTCCCCCAAATTTTGCAGAGGATTGTAGCTGGGGAGCAGTTTACGCAGCAGCAGGGCCCCGACGAAGGCCTCTGCGATGTTGATGCCGGCGAACCAAATGTTGAGCGACTCCCAGGAGAAGATGAGCCCGGAGGCACAGATGTTACCGAGAGTGCAGGCGAGGGCGATGCCGGGCCACATCTTCCCGGCGTGGCGATAAAACGCCACCATCATAATGGAGGTCGGGAACCATAAAGGTGCCAGAAATGTTCCGAAACGCGTTAGTTCGAGCGAGAACAGAGTGAAGATGAAGGTAACCAGACCAAGACTGACAAGCCGTAGTAAAGGATGTGGCGTAGTTACCAAAACGCGCTGGTATTTTTTATTCATTACCGCTTTATCCGAAGACGCCATGCCGCCAGGAGCCAACTCCGGACGAGTTCATTTCTAATGTGAATCATGCTAGTACAAACAATTTACAATTAATATGGTATGCGCTCATAATTTGACATCACAGAGTTATTAAACACTTATCCTGCAGAAATTTCATCTTGAGCGCTGGAAAAGTAAGCAGGGAAAATTCACCCGGACTTTGAACGCGTCTCGCATAACATTTCTATTCGACTGGTATCAGGCCTGTGAAATCCCTATAATTGCCGCGTTTGACGCTCAGGCGTCGTCCTTCCTTACATCCAGGTTACTCAGGTCGCAAAAATTTATGACTGATAAGTCTCATCAGTGCGTCATTATAGGCATCGCCGGCGCATCGGCTTCAGGTAAAAGTCTCATTGCCAGTACGCTTTACCGTGAATTACGTGAACAGGTCGGTGATGAGCACATCGGTGTCATTCCAGAAGACAGCTACTACAAAGATCAAAGCCATCTGTCGATGGAAGAACGTGTTAAGACCAATTATGACCATCCCAGCGCGATGGATCACAGTCTGTTATTCCAGCACCTTCAGGCCCTGAAGAACGGCACCGCCATTGAGCTGCCGGTTTATAGCTATGTTGAACACACCCGTCTGCAGGAAACCGTTCGCATTGCCCCGAAAAAGGTCATTATCCTCGAAGGGATCCTGCTCCTGACCGACGCCCGCCTGCGCGAGTCGATGAATTTCTCGATTTTTGTCGATACCCCGCTGGATATCTGCCTGATGCGCCGCATCAAACGCGACGTGAACGAACGCGGCCGCTCCATGGACTCGGTCATGGCGCAGTACCAGAAAACGGTACGCCCAATGTTCCTGCAGTTCATCGAGCCTTCCAAACAGTATGCCGATATCATCGTGCCGCGCGGGGGTAAAAACCGCATTGCCATTGATATTCTGAAAGCGAAAATCAGCCAGTTTTTTGAATAACACCCGCGAATTGTGTAACGTTCAAAGATAATCGGGTTCGCCCTCCGGCTTTGCTGGCCTGAGGGCGCGATGCACGAAAGGAGAAAGTGGCATGCGTCTTTGTGACCGAGATATTGAAGCCTGGCTGGACGAAGGCCGTCTGACCATCACCCCACGCCCGCCGGTCGAGCGGATTAACGGCGTTACTGTCGATGTGCGTCTGGGTAATAAGTTTCGTACCTTCAGCGGTCATACCGCCCCCTTTATCGACCTCAGCGGGCCGAAAGATGAAGTCAGCGCGGCACTCGATCGGGTGATGAGCGATGAAATCGTGCTGGCCGACGGCGACGCCTTTTACCTGCACCCGGGTGAACTGGCGCTGGCGGTCACCTTCGAGTCAATCACCCTGCCGGCGGATCTGGTGGGCTGGCTCGACGGGCGTTCCTCTCTGGCGCGGCTGGGGCTGATGGTGCACGTCACCGCGCACCGTATCGATCCAGGCTGGTCCGGGCGGATCGTACTGGAGTTTTTCAACGCGGGTAAACTGCCGCTGGCGCTGCGCCCGGGCATGATGATCGGTGCGTTGAGCTTTGAGCCGTTAACCGGCCCGGCGGCACGTCCGTATAACGCCCGCCAGGATGCAAAATATCGCGACCAGCAGGGTGCGGTCGCCAGTCGTATTGATAAAGACTGAGCTTAAATCCGGTCCATTGAGGAAGCCATGAGAAGAGTTCTGACAACGCTGATGATTTTGCTGGTGGTGCTGGTTGCGGGCCTGTCAGCGTTGGTTCTGCTGGTCAATCCCAACGACTTTCGCGCCTACATGGTGCGTCAGGTCGAGGCCCGCAGCGGTTACGCTCTGAAGCTGGAGGGGCCGCTGCGCTGGCACGTCTGGCCGCAGCTCAGCATTCTGTCCGGCCGCATGTCGCTTACCGCACCGGGGGCGTCTGTGCCGCTGGTGGCCGCCGACAATATGCGCCTTGACGTGGCGTTGATGCCGCTGTTTTCGCATCAATTGCAGGTCAACCAGGTGATGCTCAAAGGGGCGGTGATCCAGCTCACCCCGCAGTCAGAAGCGGTGCGTAACGCCGATGCGCCGGTGGCCCCGCGTGAAAACACGCTCCCGGATAAAGCGGACGATACCGGCTGGTCATTCGATATAGGTCGCCTGAAGGTGGCAGACAGCCTGCTGGTGTTCCAGCACGAAGGGGCCGAGCAGGTCACGGTACGCAATATCAACCTGCAGATGGAGCAGGATGAACACCACAAAGGCAAGATCGACTTCAGCGGTCGCGTTAACCGTAATCAGCGCGATCTGACCCTCTCCCTCGCGGCAAATGTGAATGCCTCTGACTATCCACATCTGCTCAGCGCCGATATCCAGCAGCTGAGCTGGCAACTGACCGGCGTCGATCTGCCTGCGCAGGGCATCAGCGGGCAGGGCACCCTGCAGGCGCAGTGGCGTGAAGAGCAGAAGCAACTCGCACTCAATCAGCTCAATTTACAGGCCAATGACAGCGCCCTGACCGGCCAGGCCAGCGTGATCCTTGGCAGCGAACCGCAGTGGAACATGAACCTGCAGTTCGACAAGCTCAACCTGGAAAACCTGCTCCCGGCGCAGGCCGCCGCATCCGCCGACGGCGACGCGGTGCAGCAGGGGCAAACTCAGGCCAAACTGCAGCGCCCGGTGATCGCCTCTAATCTGGAGCAGCCCGACTATAACGGCCTGCGCGGCTTTAGCGCCGATATTCTGCTGAAAGCCAACAGCGTCCACTGGCGGGGGATGGATTTCACCCAGGTCACCAGCCAGATGTCCAACAAAAACGGCCTTCTGACCATTGCCGATCTGAGCGGTAAGTTGGGAGAAGGGCATCTCTCCTTACCCGGCACGCTCGATGTGCGTAAGGCTATCGCCCGGTCCAGTTTCCAGCCGCGTCTGGATAACATTGAGATCGGCACTATCCTGAAGGCCTTTAACTACCCGATTTCGTTGACCGGCCGCCTGACCATGGCGGGTGATTTCTCGGGCAGCAAGATCGACGCCGACGCCTTCCGTCATCACTGGCAGGGCCAGGCCCATCTGGAGATGCAGAATACCCGGATGGAAGGGCTGAACTTCCAGCAGCTGGTGCAGCAGGCGGTGGAGCGCAGCAGTAATGTGAAGGTGAAAGAGAACGTCGATAACGCGACCCGTCTGGACAGCTTTGTCACCGATCTGACTCTCAACGAGGGGCAGGTTACGCTGGACGACATGCAGGGCGAGTCCCCGGTGCTGACCCTCGAAGGGAACGGCACCCTGGATCTGATCAAGGAGACGGCCGATACCCGCTTCAAAATCCGCGTGCTTGAAGGCTGGCTGGGTGAAGGTAAGCTGATCGATTTCCTGAAAACAACGCCGATCCCGCTGAACGTCTACGGCAACTGGCAGGCGCTGAACTACAGCCTGCAGGTGGATCAGCTGCTGCGTAAACATCTTCAGGATGAGGCGAAACGTCGTCTGAGCGGCTGGGCGGAAAAGAATAAAGATTCACAGAACGGTAAAGACGTGAAGAAGTTACTGGAGAAGATTCAGTAGCATATTCCCCTCACCCGGAAGGGTGAGGGGAACGCATCACACCTCGTAATCCACATCATCCTGCGATATCAGCGGGATCAGCTGCACCTTCTGCACCCGGTGGTTTTCCACCTCCAGGGTTTTCAGCGCATAATCCCCCACCTGAACCTCTTCACCCGGCTGCGGGATCCGCTGCAGGTACTCCATCAGCAGACCGGCAATGGTGTGATATTCGCGCTTATCGTCCAGCGGCAGCGGTACGTACTGGACCAGATCTTCCAGCGGCATATGGCCGTTGGCGGTCCAACTGCCGTCGGCATTCTTTTGAATATCGTGCCGGGCGTCGATCTCCTCCACTTCGTTCGGCAGGTTGCCGGCGATGGTCTCCATCACGTCGCTGAGCGTCACAATCCCTTCTACGGAACCAAACTCGTCCACCACAAAGGCAAAGTGGGTCCGCGCATTGCGGAACTGCTCCAGCGCCTGCAGCAGCGGTAGCACTTCCGGGAACACCAGCGGCTGGCGAATCAGCACCCGCAGGTTGAGCGGCTCGCCGCGCAGCTGCTGATTAAGCAGGTCGATAACATGCACCACCCCCAGCAGCTCCTCTTCCTGTTCGCCGCCAGTAACCACGATACGGGTGTGCTGGTTTTTATCCAGCAGCGCCCGGATGCTGCTCTCCGGCGTGTTCAGGTCGATATGCTCAATATCGTGACGCGAGGTCATGATGCTGCTGACGGAGCGCTGATTAAGGTGTAGCACCCGCTCAATCATCCGCCGCTCCTGCGGGGCAAAGATCGGGCTGTCGTCGTGGTCGGCCAGCAGCGAGGCGGCCTGCGCATCCAGTTCGGCATCCTCTTTTTTACCGCTCAGCAGACGGATTACCGTGTCCGCGGTGCGCTGGCGCAGCGTCTGATTAGCAGAGAGAAAACGGCGGCGGTTGAAGATCGCCAGCTGGTTCAGGGCTTCGATAATCACCGAGAAACCGATCGCGGCATACAGATAGCCTTTCGGAATATGGAAACCAAAACCGTCTGCCACCAGGCTGAAGCCGATCATCAGCAGGAAGCTCAGGCACAGAATCACAATCGTCGGGTGATCGTTAACAAAGCGGGTGAGCGCCTTGCTGGCCATCACCATCAGCGCAATGGCGATAATCACCGCGGCCATCATTACCGCCAGGTGATCGACCATCCCCACAGCGGTGATCACCGAGTCCAGCGAGAATACGGCGTCCAGCACCACGATTTGCGCCACAACCGCCCAGAATTTGGCTCCTCGCCGCTGGGTGGGATTCTCGTTGTCCTTACCTTCCAGCCTTTCGTTGAGTTCGACGGTGGCTTTGAAAATCAGGAAAAACCCCCCAAACAGCATGATCAGATCGCGGGCGCTAAAGCCAAAACCGTGGACGGTAAACAGCGGGCGGGTGAGCGTCACCAGCCAGGAGATAGAGGCCAACAGCAGCAGGCGCATCACCATCGCCATTAACAGGCCGGTGACGCGGGCGCGGTCGCGCTGAGCAGGGGGCAGTTTTTCGGCGAGAATAGCGATAAAGACCAGGTTATCGATACCGAGCACAAGTTCCAGTACCACCAGGGTGACCAGTCCGGCCCATATTGATGGATCTGCTATCCATTCCATAGTGTGAGTAATACCTTTCGTTATATGACAATTGTCACATTTCGATCATGGATACTACGCCTCAAAAATGCAATGCCAGCCGGGCATTTATCTGCACAGATTTTCCTGAATCATGGGAAAATAAACCCTGCATACTGTGGGTTAATATTGTGAATAGTCTGTATTCTCGCAAAATAAGAAATATCGCAGGTTGAAGGGTTCTCTTTAATAAAGTCAATATAAAGCTATTCCTAAAAACGCAGAAATGTCGGCGTTAATACTAATCTTAAAAGCCACGCCTTTGCTGATGTTTCCTTGCCTGCTATTCCGTTAGCTGCAACAATTCTTTCAGCATTAAATGGCGCTGTCTTTTTGATGCTATTTCTGTATCGGTTTAATGACGTGAAAAACTTATATCGGGTTCGGAATTATCCTGCCTTTTATATTTTCCGTTATGCCATATCAAAGAGGGTGTTTGCTCATAACTTACTGTTTAAACAGTAGATTGGTAACTGAAAGCCAAGGGCGGTAGCGTGCCTGAAAGCGTGTTAATCAGCCTCGATTATTCTGTCAATAGTCTGAATGCAAATAAGCCTCTTTTAGGACTGATGCCAGTTATATTTCACTTTTATTGACTGCATGCTAAAAGTAATACGCCTTCGCGCTTATTTAAATGCACAGGATAATTACTCTTCCATAGTGATAAATAATCAATGATGAAATCCAAAATGAAATTGATGCCATTATTGGTGTCTGTGACCTTGATGAGTGGTTGTACGGTCTTTCCCGGCAGCAATATGTCAACCTCGGGTAAGGATGTGATTAAACAGCAGGATGCTGACTTTGATATCAACCGCATGGTTAATGTTTATCCAATGACCCCGCAGCTGGTTGAACAATTACGCCCTCGCCCGGTTGTGGCGCGACCTAACGACAGCCTCGACCAGGAGATCGCCAACTACCAGTACCGCGTAGGGCCTGGCGATGTCATTAACGTCACCGTCTGGGATCACCCGGAGCTGACCACCCCCGCCGGGCAGTATCGTAGCTCAAGCGATGCCGGTAACTGGGTTCAGCCGGATGGCACCATGTTCTATCCCTATGTCGGCAAAATCCGTGTGGCCGGCAAAACGCTTTCCCAGATCCGTAGTGATATTACCGGCCGTTTAGCGCAGTACATCGCCGACCCGCAGGTGGACGTTAATATCGCCGCATTCCGTTCGCAAAAAGCCTATGTCTCCGGCCAGGTGAATAAATCCGGCCAGCAGCCGATCACCAACGTGCCGCTGACGGTGCTTGACGCCATCAACGCCGCAGGCGGGCTCACCGATGGCGCCGACTGGCGCAATGCGGTGCTGACCCATAAAGGCAAAGAGGAGCGTATCTCCCTGCAGGCGCTGATGCAGAACGGCGATCTGAGCCAGAACCGTCTGCTCTATCCGAGCGACATCCTGTTTGTGCCGCGCAATGACGACCTGAAAGTGTTCGTGATGGGTGAAGTGAAGAAACAGAGCACCCTCAAGATGGACTTCAGCGGTATGACCCTGACCGAAGCGCTGGGCACCGCGGAAGGGCTGGATATGAGCACTTCCGACGCCAGCGGTATCTTTGTGATCCGTCCGATTACAGGAAACGGTGGGAAGGGCAAGATTGCCAACGTCTACCAGCTGGATATGTCTGATGCCACCTCGCTGGTGATGGCAACCGGATTCCGCCTCCAGCCGTATGACGTGGTTTACGTCACCACCGCGCCGATTACGCGCTGGAACCGTGTGATGAACCAGCTGATGCCGACCATCAACAATATCCATACCATGACCGACACGGTACATCAGTACCACAACTGGTGATAACGATGTTTAACAAAATTCTGGTGGTTTGTGTGGGGAACATCTGCCGTTCCCCTACCGCTGAGCGGCTTTTGAAACAGTACCAGCCACAGCTGACCGTCGCGTCAGCCGGGCTGGGCGCGCTGGTCGGCAAAGGGGCCGATGAGCGCGCAAGTCAGGTCGCGGCAGAGCATCAGCTTTCGCTCGACGGGCACCGCGCCCGTCAGGTGTCAGCCAGCCTGTGCCGGGAGTACGACCTGATCCTCGCCATGGAAAAACGCCACATCCACGCCCTGTGCGATATCGCACCGGAGATGCGCGGCAAGGTGATGTTGTTTGGTCACTGGGACAACGAGCGTGAGATCCCCGATCCGTATCGCAAAAGCCATGAAGCGTTTGAGGCGGTTTACACCTTACTCGACCAGTCTGCCCGCCAGTGGGCACAGGCACTGAACGTTCAGCAGGGATAATAATGACAGCAAACGTAAAACCTTCTGCCTCCGCGAGTGCGGGCAGTGATGAGATTGATCTTGGTCGCCTGATCGGCACCGTGGTAGAGGCGCGCTGGTGGGTGATAGGGATCACCGCGGTGTTTGCCGTGGCGGCGGTGATTTACACCTTCTTCGCTACCCCGATCTACAGCGCCGATGCGCTGGTGCAAATTGAGCAGAACAGCGGCAGTTCGCTGGTGCAGGACATTGGTTCGGCCCTGGCGAACAAGCCGCCCGCCTCGCAGGCGGAAATTGAGTTGATTCAGTCCCGTCTGGTGTTGGGTAAAACCGTGGACGATCTCGATCTCGACATTGGCGTCAGCAAAAACACCTTCCCGGTGTTTGGCGCGGGCTGGGATCGCCTGATGGGCCGTCAGAACGACACCGTCAAAGTGACCACCTTCCAGCTGCCTGCCGGGGGGGCCAGCCAGGTCTTTACCCTGGAAGTGCTGGGTAAAGACCAGTATCAGCTCACCAGCGACGCCGGGTTCAGCGCCCGCGGCAAAGTGGGGGAGATGCTGACCAAAGATGGCGTGAGCATGATGGTGAGTGACATTCATGCCCAGAGCGGCAGCGAGTTCACCGTCAGCAAATTCTCGATGCTGGGGATGATCAATAACCTGCAGGGCAACCTGACGGTTACCGAAACCGGGAAAGATACCGGGGTGCTGAGTCTGACCTTTACCGGGGAAGACAAGGATAAGATCCGCGACATTCTCAACAGCATCACCCGCAACTACCAGGCGCAGAACGTGAAGCGCAAGTCGGAAGAGGCGTCAAAAAGTCTCGAGTTTCTGGCGAAACAGCTTCCGGAAGTGCGCGCGCATCTGGATGAGGCCGAGAACAAGCTCAACGCCTTCCGTCAGGATAAAGATTCGGTCGACCTGCCGCTGGAAGCGAAGTCGGTGCTGGATTCGATGGTCAACATCGACGCCCAGCTCAACGAACTGACTTTTAAAGAGGCGGAAATTTCCAAGCTCTACACCAAACGTCACCCTGCCTACCGCACGCTGCTGGAAAAACGCCAGACCCTGGAAGAGGAAAAGGCGAAGCTTAACGGTCGCGTTACCGCGATGCCGAAAACCCAGCAGGAGATCCTGCGCCTGACCCGCGACGTGGAGTCCGGCCAGCAGGTCTATATGCAGCTGCTGAACAAACAGCAGGAGCTGAAGATCACCGAAGCGAGCACCGTTGGCGACGTGCGGATTGTCGATCCGGCCATCACCCAGCCCGGCGTGCTGAAGCCGAAGAAGGCGCTGATTATTCTCGGCAGCATCATTCTCGGCCTGATGCTCTCCATCGTTGGCGTGCTGCTGCGCTCCCTGTTTAACCGTGGGATCGAAAGCCCGCAGGTGCTGGAAGAGCACGGCATCAACGTCTACGCCAGCATCCCGCTGTCCGAGTGGCAGAAGTCCCGTGACAGCGTCAAAACCACTAACGGGGTTAAACGCTACAAACAGAGCCAGCTGCTGGCGGTGGGCAACCCAACGGATCTGGCCATCGAAGCCATTCGTAGCCTGCGCACCAGCCTGCACTTCGCCATGATGCAGGCCAGCAACAACGTGCTGATGCTCTCCGGGGTCAGCCCGTCTATCGGGAAAACTTTCGTCTGCGCCAACCTCGCGGCGGTGGTGAGCCAGACCAACAAGCGCGTGCTGCTGATCGACTGCGATATGCGTAAGGGCTACACCCATGAACTGCTGGGCACCAACAACGTCAACGGTCTCTCGGAGATCCTGCTCGGCAAGGGCGATATCACCCAGTGCGCGAAACCGACCTCCATTCCTGGTTTTGACCTCGTGACTCGCGGGCAGGTGCCGCCGAACCCGTCGGAACTGCTGATGAGCGAGCGCTTCACCCAGCTGGTGAAGTGGGCCAGCGAAAATTATGACCTGGTGATCATCGATACCCCGCCAATCCTGGCGGTCACCGATGCGGCGATTGTGGGTCGCCACGCGGGCACCACCCTGATGGTGGCGCGTTACGCGGTCAACACCCTGAAAGAGGTTGAGACCAGCCTCAGCCGCTTTGAGCAGAACGGCATTCCG
The DNA here is from genome assembly GCA_002360945.1 of Leclercia adecarboxylata. Taxonomy (GTDB): domain Bacteria; phylum Pseudomonadota; class Gammaproteobacteria; order Enterobacterales; family Enterobacteriaceae; genus Enterobacter; species Enterobacter adecarboxylatus_B. The sequence continues at coordinate 159,048 of DERO01000024.1, forward strand.
GTGAAAGGGGTGATCCTCAACTCCATCTTCCGCCGTGCCACCGGGTATCAGGATTACGGGTATTACGAGTACGAATATAAGTCGGACAGCAAGTAATGAGCCATTCGGGGAATACCATGACAACACGCCCTTTGATTTCTATTTATATGCCGACATGGAACCGTCAGCAGCTGGCGATCCGTGCGATAAAGTCGGTATTGCGTCAGGATTACGACCACTGGGAGCTGATCATCGTTGATGACTGCTCCTCCTCCTGGGAACAGCTGCAGCAGTTTGTCACTGACCTCAACGATCCGCGCGTGGTCTATACCCACAACGCCATCAACTCCGGGGCCTGTGCGGTACGCAATCAGGCGATCCTGCAGGCTAACGGCCAGTACCTGACCGGTATTGACGATGACGACGAGTGGACGCCAAACCGGCTCTCGACCTTCCTGGCGCATCAGCATCATCTGGTGACCCATGCGTTCCTGTATGCCAACGACTATGTCTGCGAAGGGGAGGTGTACTCCCAGCCTGCCAGCCTGCCGCTGTATCCTAAATCGCCGTACTCGCGCCAGCTTTTCTACAAGCGCAACATCATCGGCAATCAGGTCTTTACCTGGGCCTGGCGCTTTAAGGAGTGCCTGTTCGATACAGAACTAAAGGCCGCCCAGGACTACGACATCTTCCTGCGGATGGTGATGGAGTATGGCGAGCCGTGGAAGGTGGACGAGGCGACGCAGATCCTGCACATCAATCACGGGGAGATGCAGATCACCTCCTCGCCGAAAAAGTTCTCCGGCTACTTCCACTTCTACCGCAAGCACCGGGACAAGTTCGATCGCGCCAGCCGCAAGTATCAGCTGTTTACCCTGTATCAGATCCGCAACAAGCGCATGAACTGGCGCACGCTGCTGACGCTGATCTCGGTGCGTAACGGCAAGCGTCTGGCAGACGGGCTGCGGGGGAAATAATGGTGCTGGAAGATTGTCGCGCAAACAGCTGGAGCCTGCGCCCCTGCTGCATGGTGCTGGCCTACCGGGTGGCCCATTTTTGCTCCGTCTGGCGCAAAAAGAACGTCCTCAACAACCTGTGGGCGGCCCCGGTTCTGGTGCTCTATCGCATCATCACCGAGTGCTTCTTCGGCTACGAAATCCAGGCCGCAGCTACCATCGGACGGCGTTTTACCATTCACCACGGCTATGCCGTGGTGATCAATAAGTTCGTGGTTGCCGGGGATGATTTTACCATCCGCCACGGCGTGACTATTGGCAACCGCGGCCCGGACAGCCTGGCCTGCCCGGTGATTGGTAATAACGTTGAGCTGGGTGCCAACGTGGTGATGATTGGTGATATCACCGTGGGTAATAACGTCACCGTGGGCGCGGGAAGTGTGGTACTCGACAGCATCCCGGACAACGCGCTGGTGGTGGGCGAGAAGGCCCGGGTGAAGGTGATCAAATGAATATTCTGCAATTTAATGTGCGTCTCGCCGAGGGCGGGGCGGCAGGGGTGGCGCTGGATCTGCACCAGCGCGCGCTGCAAAAAGGACTTCAGTCGCGCTTTATCTACGGCTACGGCAAGGGCGGCAAGAAGAGCGTTAGCCACGACCGCTACCCGCAGGTGGTGAAACATACCCCGCGCCTGACCTCAGTGGCCAATATTGCGCTGTTTCGCCTGTTTAACCGCGATCTGTTCGGCAACCTTAACAATCTGTATCGCACCGTGACCCGCACGTCGGGCCCGGTGGTGCTGCATTTCCACGTCCTGCACAGCTACTGGCTGCGGCTGGAAGAGGTGGTGGCCTTCTGTGAGAAGGTGCAGGCGCACAAGCCCGATACCACCTTCGTCTGGACCCTGCACGATCACTGGAGCGTTACCGGCCGCTGCGCCTTTACCGACGGCTGTGAAGGCTGGAAAGACAATTGCCAGAAGTGCCCGACGCTTGGCAACTATCCCCCGGTGAAGATAGATCGCGCTCACCAGCTGGTGGCCGGTAAACGCCAGCTGTTCCGCGACATGCTGGCGCTCGGCTGCCAGTTTATCTCTCCCAGCCAGCACGTGGCCGACGCCTTTAACAGCCTGTACGGGGCAGGGCGATGCCGGATCATCAACAACGGTATCGACGTGGCGACCGAAGCCATCCTGGCGGAACTGACGCCAGTCGCCGTCACGCCCGGCAAACCGAAAATCGCGGTGGTGGCTCACGACCTGCGCTACGACGGCAAAACCAACCAGCAGCTGGTGCGTCAGATCATGGCCCTCGGCGATAAGATCGAGCTGCACACCTTCGGTAAGTTTTCGCCCTTTGACGGCGCCAACGTGGTTAACCACGGCTTCGAAACCGACAAGCGTAAGCTGATGAGTGCCCTGAACGGTATGGATGCGCTGGTATTTAGCTCAAGAGTTGATAACTACCCGCTGATCCTGTGCGAAGCGCTCTCCATCGGGGTGCCGGTGATCGCTACCCACAGCGACGCCGCCCGGGAAGTGCTGGAAAAATCCGGGGGCAAAACCTTCAGTGAAAACGAGGTGCTGCCGGTGGTGCAGTTGTCGAAGGCGGAAATTGCCCAGGCTGTTTTTGGCACTGACCTGGAATCGTTCCGCACCCGCAGCCGTCAGGCCTACAGTGGACAACAGATGCTGGAGGAGTATGTCTCGTTCTATCAGAATCTGTAGCTATCTGCTGCTGCCGCTGATCTACCTGCTGGTGAATGTCAAAATTGCCCAGCTGGGTGAGAGCTTCCCCATCACCATTGTGACTTTTTTACCGCTGCTGCTGTTGCTGTTCGTCGACAAAATCAGCGTGAAAAAGCTGATGATTGCGCTGGGGCTGGGGGTAGGGCTGACGGCCTTTAACTACATCTTTGGCCAGTCGCTGGACGCCAGCAAATATGTCACCTCAACCATGCTGTTCGTCTATATCGTGATCATTATCGGTATGGTGTGGAGTATTCGCTTTAAAACCATTTCGCCGCACAATTATCGGAAGATCCTCAGGTTCTTTTATCTGGTGATCGGCATCATTGTTATGATAGCGGCTCTGGAGATGGCGCAAATTATTTTGACAGGCGGCAGTAGCCTGATGGAAATAATTTCGAAATATCTTATTTACAGTAATAGCTATGTGCTGAATTTCATTAAATTTGGCGGCAAGCGTACGACAGCTCTCTATTTCGAACCGGCATTCTTCGCTCTGGCGTTAATCTCAATTTGGCTCAGCATCAAACAGTTTGGTATCAAAACGCCCAAGAGCGATGCTATGATTCTTGCAGGAATAGTCCTTTCAGGATCGTTCTCCGGGGTAATGACCTTTATTCTGTTTTACCTTCTGGAGTGGGCGTTCCAGTATCTGAATAAAGAGGCAATCAAGAAAAAGTTACCTTTAGCGATCATTTCATTGTCCGTATTTTTAGTGGGGGTAGTATTTGCCTTCCCGTATATTTCGGAACGTCTGGGTGATTTAGGTACCGAAGGATCGTCATCCTATTACCGTATTATCGGTCCGCTGGTGATGGTGGGTTACTCTTTAACCCATATTGATGGCGTAGTCAGATTCGGCTCACTTTATGAATATGTCGCATCATTCGGAATCTTTAACGGTGCGGACGTCGGGAAAACCATAGACAATGGTTTGTATCTGCTGATTATTTATTTTTCGTGGTTCGCAGTGTTATTAACAGCGTGGTATCTGACCAAAGTTTTCAAAATGACGATCAGCGCCTTTGGTGATAATCAGAATTTTCGCGTACAGCTTTATCTTTTTACGCCGGTGTCGCTGTTTTTTACCGGGTCAATATTTAGCCCGGAGTACGCATTCTTAATTGTTTGCCCGTTTATTTTGCGCAAGGCGCTTAATATTACGCATTCATAACGAGGTGGTTTATGTTACTCAGCGTTATTACTGTTGCCTTCCGTAACCTTGACGGCGTGGTAAAAACCTGGCGGTCGCTGCGCAATCTGGCCCGCGATCCCAGCCTCAGCTTTGAATGGATTGTGGTGGATGGCGGCTCGAACGACGGTACGGCAGAATTTCTCGAAAAACTGAACGGTGAGTTCAACTTACGCTACGTCAGCGAGAAGGACCGCGGCATTTACGATGCGATGAATAAAGGCATCGACATGGCGCAGGGGCGCTACGCCATCTTCCTTAACTCCGGCGATATTTTTCATGACGATGTGGCGCAGTTTGTGCGCCAGCTCGGCAAAGTACAGGGTAACGCCATGGTAATGGGCGACGCCTTACTCGATTTTGGTGACGGAAATAAAGTGCGCCGGGCGGCGAAACCGGGCTGGTATATTTATCACAGCCTGCCGGCCAGCCATCAGGCGATTTTCTTCCCCGTAAGTGGATTAAAAACCTACCCGTACGATCTGCAGTATCGCGTGTCGTCGGATTACGCTCTGACCGCCAGAATGTATAAAGCCGGTTATCCGTTTAAACGTCTGCCGGGCCTGGTCTCTGAATTCTCGATGGGCGGGGTGTCAACCTCGAATAATCTTGAATTATGTCAGGATGCTAAAAAAGTGCAGCGCGAGATATTGCGTATGCCGGGCGTGTTCGCAGAATTATCTTATTTATTACGTCTGAAAACGACGGGTAAAACCAAAGCCTTATATAACAAAGCCTGAATATAAGGAAAAATAATGCAGGAATTAAGCGGCTTCTCTGTGCCAAAAGGGTTTCGTGGCGCAGGCGGTATTAAGGTGCAGTTGTGGTGGGCCGTTCAGGCAACGTTATTTGCCTGGTCACCACAAATAATGTACCGCTGGCGTGCTTTTTTATTACGCCTGTTTGGCGCAAAAATCGGAAAAAACGCAGTGATTCGACCGTCGGTAAAAATTACCTACCCGTGGAAATTAACCTTAGGGGATAACGCCTGGGTGGGTGACGATGCGGTGTTATATACGCTGGGTGATATTTCGATTGGCGCCAATTCGGTGGTGTCGCAGAAGTGTTATCTCTGTACCGGCAGTCACGATTATAAGAGTCAACATTTTGATATTAATGCGCAACCCATCATCCTGGGTGAGAAATGCTGGCTGGCGACCGATGTGTTTGTCGCTCCCGGTGTTTCCATTGGCGATGGCACCGTGGTTGGTGCGCGCAGCAGTGTATTTAAATCGCTTCCGGCAAATAAGATTTGCCGTGGCAATCCCGCAGTGGTGATACGCGAACGCGTAGAAACTGAATAACTTCTGATAAGTCTGGAGAAAATAAACATGTCTAAAGTCGCTCTCATCACCGGCGTTACCGGACAGGATGGTTCTTATCTGGCGGAACTCCTGCTGGAAAAAGGCTACGAAGTGCACGGAATCAAACGTCGTGCCTCCTCGTTTAACACCGAGCGCGTGGATCATATCTACCAGGATCCACATGCAGCAAACCCGAAATTCCACCTGCACTACGGTGACCTGACCGATAGCTCCAACCTGACCCGTATCCTGCAGGAAGTGCAGCCGGACGAGGTCTACAACCTGGGCGCAATGAGCCACGTTGCGGTCTCCTTCGAATCCCCGGAATATACCGCTGACGTGGATGCTATGGGCACCCTGCGTCTGCTGGAAGCGATTCGCTTCCTCGGTCTGGAGAAGAAGACCCGTTTCTATCAGGCGTCTACCTCCGAGCTGTACGGCCTGGTGCAGGAGATCCCGCAGAAAGAGACCACCCCGTTCTACCCGCGCTCCCCGTATGCCGTGGCTAAAATGTACGCCTACTGGATCACCGTGAACTACCGCGAATCCTACGGCATCTACGCCTGTAACGGTATTCTGTTCAACCACGAATCCCCGCGCCGCGGCGAAACCTTCGTGACCCGTAAAATCACCCGCGCCATCGCCAACATTGCCCAGGGTCTGGAATCCTGCCTGCACCTCGGCAACATGGATTCCCTGCGTGACTGGGGCCATGCCAAAGACTACGTGAAAATGCAGTGGATGATGCTGCAGCAGGAAAAACCAGAAGACTTCGTCATCGCTACCGGCGTGCAGTACTCCGTGCGTCAGTTCGTTGAGATGGCAGCGGCCCAGCTGGGTATCAAACTGCGCTTCGAAGGCACCGGCGTGGAAGAGAAGGGTATCGTTGTTTCCGTTACCGGCCATGACGCACCGGGCGTGAAGCCGGGCGATGTGATTGTCCAGGTTGACCCGCGCTACTTCCGTCCTGCTGAAGTAGAAACCCTGCTCGGCGACCCAAGCAAAGCGCACGAAAAACTGGGCTGGAAGCCGGAAATCACCCTCCAGGAGATGGTGTCTGAGATGGTTGCCCACGATCTTGAAGCGGCGAAGAAACACTCCCTGCTCAAGTCCCATGGCTACGAGGTTGCCATCGCGCTGGAGTCCTGAGTATGAGCAAACAACGTATTTTTGTTGCTGGTCATCGCGGGATGGTGGGTTCCGCGATTGTCCGCCAGCTGGAACAGCGCGGCAACGTCGAACTGGTGCTGCGCAACCGCGATGAGCTGAATCTGCTGGATGCAGGCGCGGTGCAGGCCTTCTTTGCCGAGCAGCGCATCGACCAGGTCTATCTGGCGGCGGCAAAAGTGGGCGGCATTGTTGCCAATAACACCTATCCGGCGGACTTCATCTACGAAAACATGATGATCGAGAGCAACATCATTCACGCTGCGCATCTGCATAACGTGAACAAGCTGTTGTTCCTCGGATCCTCCTGTATCTATCCGAAGATGGCGAAACAGCCGATCGCCGAGAGCGAGCTGCTGCAGGGCACGCTTGAAGCGACCAACGAGCCTTACGCCATCGCCAAGATTGCCGGGATCAAGCTGTGCGAATCCTATAACCGCCAGTACGGTCGCGACTATCGCTCGGTGATGCCGACCAACCTGTACGGCCCGAACGATAACTTCCACCCGAGCAACTCGCACGTGATCCCGGCGCTGCTGCGTCGTTTTCACGAGGCCACCGTCAGCAACGCGCCGGAAGTGGTGGTGTGGGGCAGCGGCACGCCGATGCGCGAGTTCCTGCACGTGGATGATATGGCAGCCGCCAGCATTCACGTGATGGAGCTGGCCCGCGAGGTGTGGCAGGAGAACACCGAGCCGATGTTGTCGCACATCAACGTTGGCACCGGGGTGGACTGCACCATTCGCGAGCTGGCAGAGACCATCGCTCAGGTGGTGGGGTACAAGGGACGCGTGGCGTTCGATGCCAGCAAACCTGACGGCACGCCGCGCAAGCTGCTGGATGTGACCCGTCTGCATCAGCTGGGCTGGTTCCACGAGGTGACGCTGGCCGCAGGGCTGGCCAGCACTTACCAGTGGTTCCTGGAAAATCAGCAGCGCTTCCGGGGGTAGATATGTTTTTAAGTCAGGAAGATTTTGCCACTGTGGTGCGTTCCACTCCGCTGATCTCCATCGATCTGATTGTGGAGAACGAGCGGGGCGAGTTCCTGCTCGGGCAACGCACCAACCGTCCGGCGCAGGGCTTCTGGTTCGTGCCGGGCGGACGGGTGCAGAAAGACGAGACGCTGGAAAATGCCTTTGCGCGTCTCACTGAGGCGGAGCTGGGGCTGCGCCTGCCGATGACGGCGGGCCAGTTCTACGGGGTCTGGCAGCACTTCTATGACGACAACTTTTCCGGCACCGATTTCACCACCCACTACGTGGTGATCGGTTATCGCCTGCAGGTGAATCAGGCAGACCTGCGTCTGCCTGATTCCCAGCACGACGACTACCGCTGGCTGAAGCCGGATGCCCTGCTGGCAAGTGATAACGTGCATGACAACAGCCGGGCCTACTTCCTGGATCAGGTTGGGGTGCCGGGACTATGAAGATCCTCGTGTACGGAATTAACTACTCTCCCGAACTGACCGGTATCGGTAAATACACCGGCGAGATGGTGGAGTGGATGGCCAGCCAGGGTCACGAGGTGCGGGTCATTACGGCCCCGCCTTACTACCCGGAGTGGCAGGTGGGCGAAAATTATTCGAACTGGCGCTACCGCCGTGAAGTGGGGGCGGCCACCGTCTGGCGCTGCCCGCTCTACGTGCCGAAGCAACCTTCCACCTTAAAGCGTTTGATTCATCTGGGCAGCTTTGCCCTGAGCAGTTTCTTCCCGCTGATGGCGCAACGTCGCTGGAAGCCGGATCGCATTATCGGCGTGGTGCCGACCCTGTTTTGCACCCCAGGCATGCGCCTGCTGGGCAAGCTCTCCGGGGCCCGCACCCTGCTGCACATTCAGGATTATGAAGTGGACGCCATGCTTGGACTGGGTATGGCGGGCAAAAGCAAGGGCGGCAAAGTCGCGAAACTGGCCAGCGCCTTCGAGCGCAGCAGCCTGCATAAAGTCGATTATGTCTCGACCATCTCCCGCTCGATGATGAACAAGGCGCAGGAGAAGGGCGTGGCGGCGGAGAAGGTAATCTTCTTCCCTAACTGGTCCGAAGTGGCGCGTTTTCGCGACGTATCACCGGATGACGTGGCGGCGCTGCGTGCAGAGTTAGGGCTGGCAGAAGCGGAAAAAATCATTCTCTATTCCGGCAATATCGGGCAAAAGCAGGGGCTGGAGAACGTCATCGATGCTGCTGCTCAGTTCAGCGATAAGCCCTGGCAGTTTGTCATTGTTGGCCAGGGGGGCGGCAAAGCGCAGCTGGTAAAAATGGCTCAAGAGCGCAACTTGCCCAATGTCAGGTTCCTGCCGCTGCAGTCATACGACGCTTTACCGGCGCTGCTGAAGATGGCCGATTGCCATCTTGTGGTGCAAAAGCGCGGCGCGGCGGATGCAGTTCTGCCCTCCAAACTGACCAATATTCTGGCGGTGGGCGGTAACGCGGTGATCACCGCCGAGGCCCACACCGAGCTGGGCCAGCTGTGCGACAACCTGCCGGGGATCGCGGTGTGCGTTGAGCCGGAGTCGGTGCCCGCGCTGGTGGCCGGAATCGAACAAGCACTCACTATGCCCAAAGAGAACGGGGTAGCCCGTGACTATGCCGAACGCACGCTCGAGAAAGAGAACGTGCTGAGCCAGTTTATTGCAGATATTCGGGGATAAATCATGAGTAAAAATACGTTGTACCCGGTGGTAATGGCAGGTGGCTCTGGCAGCCGGTTGTGGCCGCTCTCCCGCGTGCTCTATCCGAAACAGTTCCTCTGCCTGAAAGGGGAGCTCACCATGCTGCAGACGACGGTCAACCGTCTGAATGGCGTGAATTGTGAAAGCCCGGTGGTGATCTGTAACGAACAGCACCGCTTTATCGTCGCCGAGCAACTGCGTCAGCTCAACAAGCTGACCGAAAACATCATTCTGGAACCTGCCGGCCGTAACACCGCCCCGGCCATCGCCCTGGCGGCGCTGGCGGCGCAGCGCAGCAGCCCGGATTGCGATCCGCTGATGCTGGTGCTGGCGGCGGATCACGTGATCCAGCAGGAAGAGGCCTTCCGCGACGCCGTGCGCGCCGCCATTCCTTATGCCGAGAGCGGCAAGCTGGTGACCTTCGGCATCGTGCCGGATCTGCCGGAAACCGGCTATGGCTACATCCGTCGCGGCAACGTCACGCCGGGCGAGGGCGACAGCCTGGCCTTTGACGTGGCGCAGTTTGTCGAGAAACCGAATATGGAAACCGCCCAGGCCTACGTTGCCAGCGGTGAGTATTACTGGAACAGCGGCATGTTCCTGTTCCGCGCTGGACGTTATCTGGAAGAGCTGGAGAAGTACCGCCCGGATATCCTGCACGCCTGCCAGCAGGCCATGGCTACCGTCGACCCGGATCTGGACTTTATTCGCGTCGATGAAGCCGCGTTCCTCGCCTGTCCGGAAGAGTCGGTGGATTACGCAGTGATGGAAAAAACCGCCGATGCGGTAGTAGTGCCAATGGATGCAGGCTGGAGCGACGTCGGCTCCTGGTCTTCCCTGTGGGAGATCAGCGCCCAGACGCCGGAAGGCAACGTCCATCACGGAGATGTGATCAGCCATAAAACCGAGAACAGCTATGTCTATGCCGAGTCCGGGCTGGTGACCACCGTCGGGGTGAAGGATCTGGTGGTGGTGCAGACCAAAGACGCGGTGCTGATTGCCGATCGCAACGCGGTGCAGGACGTCAAAAAAGTGGTAGAGCAGATTAAGGCCGATGGCCGCCATGAGCACCACATTCACCGCGAAGTGTACCGTCCGTGGGGCAAATATGACTCCATCGACGAGGGCGATCGCTACCAGGTCAAACGCATCACCGTGAAACCGGGGGAGGGGCTGTCGGTGCAGATGCACCATCACCGCGCCGAGCACTGGGTGGTGGTGGCGGGTACCGCCAAAGTGACCATCAACGAGGTGGAGACGCTGCTGGGTGAAAATGAATCCATTTACATCCCATTAGGCGCGACCCACTGCCTGGAAAACCCGGGGAAAATTCCGCTCGATCTGATTGAAGTGCGCTCCGGCTCGTACCTGGAAGAGGACGATATTGTCCGCTTTGAGGATCGTTACGGCCGGGTCTAGCCCCGGAGCGTGCCTTGCCGGATGCGCGTTGCTTATCCGGCCTACGAATGAAGCAAAACAACAAATTTAATTGGCCCTGTCCGGGTCGGGCCAACTGTTGCCTGAATAAGGGGTAATGATGCAAAAATTAACCTGTTTTAAAGCCTACGATATTCGCGGCAAGCTCGGTGAAGAGCTGAATGAAGACATTGCGTGGCGCATTGGCCGCGCGTACGGTGAATATTTAAAGCCGAAAACCATTGTGCTGGGCGGCGATGTGCGTCTGACCAGCGAAGCCCTGAAGCTGGCGCTGGCGAAAGGGCTGCAGGACGCGGGCGTCGACGTGCTGGACATCGGTCTGTCCGGCACCGAAGAGATCTACTTTGCCACCTTCCATTTAGGGGTGGACGGCGGGATCGAAGTGACCGCCAGCCACAACCCGATGGACTACAACGGCATGAAGCTGGTGCGCGAGGGGGCTCGTCCAATCAGCGGCGACACTGGCCTGCGCGACGTGCAGCGTCTGGCGGAAGCCAACGACTTCCCGCCGGTGAACGAGGCCAAACGCGGCAGCTACAAAAAAATTGAGCTGCGCGAGGCCTATATCGACCACCTGCTGGGCTATATCAACCTGACGAACCTCAAGCCGCTGAAGCTGGTGATCAACTCCGGCAACGGCGCGGCAGGCCCGGTGGTGGATGCCCTCGAAGCCCGCTTTAAAGCGCTTAACGTGCCTGTGACCTTCGTGAAAGTCCACAACACCCCGGACGGCAACTTCCCGAACGGCATCCCGAACCCGCTGCTGCCTGAGTGCCGGGCCGATACCCGCAACGCGGTGATTGAGCACGGCGCGGACATGGGCATTGCCTTTGACGGCGATTTCGACCGCTGCTTCCTGTTCGACGAAAAAGGGCAGTTTATCGAGGGATACTACATTGTCGGCCTGCTGGCGGAAGCCTTCCTCGAGAAAAACCCAGGGGCGAAAATCATCCATGACCCACGTCTCTCCTGGAACACCGTGGACGTGGTGGCTGCGGCGGGCGGTCAGCCGGTGATGTCCAAAACCGGCCATGCGTTCATCAAAGAGCGGATGCGCGAAGAGGATGCGATTTACGGCGGCGAGATGAGCGCCCATCACTACTTCCGCGATTTTGCCTACTGCGACAGCGGGATGATCCCGTGGCTGCTGGTCACCGAACTGCTGTGCCTGAAGGGCCAGTCGCTGGGTGAGCTGGTGCGTGACCGCATGGCGGCCTTCCCGGCGAGCGGGGAGATCAACAGCACGCTCGCGGCACCGGCCGAGGCGATTGCCCGCGTCGAGCACCACTTTGCCCTGCACGCGCTGGAGATCGACCGTACCGACGGCATCAGCATGACCTTCCCTCAGTGGCGCTTCAACCTGCGCTCGTCAAACACCGAGCCGGTGGTGCGCCTGAACGTGGAATCCCGCGCCGATGCGGCGCTGATGGCGGCGCGAACGCAGGACATTATGGCGCTGTTGAATCAGTAATCCTTGCCCCTCTCCCGACGGGGGAGGGGACCCTGAAACAGGAACAACGATGACAAATCTAAAAAAGCGCGAGCGAGCCAAAACGAATGCATCGTTAATCTCTATGGTGCAGCGTTTTTCTGATATCACCATCATGTTCGGTGGCTTGTGGATGGTGTGTAAACTCAGCGGGCTGCCTTTCCTCTACATGCACCTGCTGATGGCGCTGATCGCCCTGGTAGTCTTCCAGATGATCGGCGGGATGACCGACTTCTACCGTTCATGGCGTGGCGTCAAGATCGCCACCGAGCTCCTGCTATTGCTGCAGAACTGGACCTTAAGCCTGGTCTTCAGCTTCGGGCTGGTCGCCTTCAACAACGACTTTGATAATCGCTTTGCTACCTACTTTGCCTGGTACCTGCTCACCAGCGTGGGGATGGTGGTCTGCCGATCGCTGATCCGCTTCGGCGCAGGCTGGCTGCGTAACCGCGGCTACAACACCCGCCGGGTGGCGGTGGCCGGAAGTCTGCCGGCCGGGTTGGCGCTGCTCGACGGCTTTCGTAAAGAGCCGTGGCTGGGCTTTGATGTGGTTGGGGTTTATCACGACGCGCAGCCGGGCGGTGTCTCTGCGGACTGGGCCGGTAACTATTCGCAGCTGGTGGACGATGCCAAAGCCGGCAAGATCCACAACGTCTACATCGCCATGCCGATGAGCGACGAGGCCCGAATCAAAACCCTGATGCACAAACTGGCGGATACCACCTGCTCGGTGATCCTCATCCCCGATGTCTTCACCTTTAATATCCTGCATTCCCGCATTGAAGAGGTGAACGGCGTACCGGTGGTGCCGCTGTATGACACGCCGCTCTCCGGGCTCAACCGGGTGCTGAAGCGCGTGGAGGACATCGTCCTCTCCTCGATGATCCTGCTGCTGATCTCCCCCGTGCTCTGCGCCATTGCGCTGGCGGTGAAGCTCACCTCTAAGGGGCCGGTTATCTTCCGCCAGACCCGCTACGGCATGGACGGTAAGCCGATCATGGTGTGGAAATTCCGCTCCATGAAGGTGATGGAGAACGACGAGGTGGTGACCCAGGCCACGCAAAACGATCCGCGCGTCACCCGCGTCGGTAACTTCCTGCGCCGCACCTCCCTCGACGAACTGCCGCAGTTTATAAATGTGTTAACCGGGGGCATGTCGATTGTTGGCCCGCGTCCGCACGCGGTGGCGCATAACGAGCAGTACCGTACCCTGATTGAAGGCTACATGCTGCGCCATAAAGTGAAACCGGGCATCACCGGCTGGGCGCAGATCAACGGCTGGCGCGGTGAAACCGACACCCTGGAGAAGATGGAAAAACGTATTGAATTCGATCTGGAGTACATCCGCGAGTGGAGCCTCTGGTTCGATATCAAAATCGTGTTTCTCACCGTCTTCAAGGGCTTCGTGAACAAAGCGGCGTACTAACATGAGCTTACGTGAAAAAACCCTCAGCGGGGCAAAGTGGTCGGCTATCGCCACGGTGATCATCATCGGCCTCGGCCTGGTGCAGATGACGGTGCTGGCGCGCATTATCGATAACCACCAGTTTGGCCTGTTGACGGTCTCGCTGGTGATCATCGCCCTGGCCGATACGCTGTCGGACTTCGGTATCGCCAACTCGATTATTCAGCGCAAAGAGATCAGCCATCTGGAGCTGACCACCCTCTACTGGCTGAACGTTGGCCTTGGGGTGCTGGTATTTGTCGCACTTTTCCTGCTCAGTGATGTTATTGCTGGCGCGCTGAACAACCCGGAGCTGGCCCCGCTGATGCGCGCCCTGTCGTTTGCGTTTGTGGTGATCCCGCACGGGCAGCAGTTCCGCGCCCTGATGCAAAAGGAGCTGGAGTTCAGCAAAATCGGTATGATCGAGACCAGCGCGGTGCTGGCCGGGTTTACCTTTACCGTGGTCAGCGCCCATTTCTGGCCGCTGGCGATGACCGCCATCCTCGGCTATCTGGTGAACTCTGCCGTGCGCACCCTGCTGTTCGGCTACTTTGGCCGCAAGATTTACCGTCCTGGCTTCCACTTCTCGCTCTCTTCGGTGTCGTCCAACCTGCGCTTCGGCGCCTGGCTGACCGCCGATAGCATCATCAACTACGTGAACACCAACCTTTCCACTTTAGTACTGGCGCGCATCCTCGGTGCCAGCGTGGCGGGTGGCTATAACCTGGCATACAACGTAGCGGTTGTACCGCCGATGAAGCTCAACCCGATCATCACCCGCGTGCTGTTCCCGGCGTTTGCCAAAATCCAGGACGACACGGAAAAGCTGCGGATCAACTTCTACAAGCTGCTGTCGGTGGTGGGGATCATTAACTTCCCGACCCTGCTGGGGCTGATGGTGGTCTCCGGCAATCTGGTGCCGCTGGTGTTCGGCGAAAAGTGGGTCAGTATTGTGCCAATCCTGCAGCTGCTGTGCGTGGTGGGGCTGCTGCGCTCCGTCGGTAACCCGATCGGTTCGCTGCTGATGGCCAAAGCCCGCGTCGATATCAGCTTTAAATTTAACGTCTTCAAGACATTTCTGTTTATTCCGGCGATCGTCATCGGCGGCCATCTGGCCGGCGCGATGGGGGTCACGCTGGGCTTCCTGCTGGTGCAGATTATCAACACCGTACTGAGCTACTTCGTGATGATTAAGCCAGTGCTGGGCTCCAGCTATCGCCAGTACATTCTGAGCCTGTGGCTGCCGTTTTACCTGTCGCTGCCGACGCTGGCGGTAAGCTATGGCCTGGGCATTGCCCTCAACGGCCATCTGCCGCTGGCGGCGCTGCTGGCAGTACAGGTGGCAGCGGGTGCGCTGGCCTTCGCGGTGATGATCGTACTGTCGCGCAATGCGCTGGTGGTGGAGATCAAACGTCAGTTCTGCCGCAACGAAAAGATAAAAACGCTGCTTCGCGCAGGCTAATTTTAAGAGGTCATTATGAAATTACTGATTCTGGGCAACCATACCTGTGGTAACCGTGGTGACAGCGCCATTCTGCGCGGCCTGCTGGATGCTATTTACACCCTGTCCCCTGAGACTGAGGTTGATGTGATGAGCCGCTACCCGGTGAGCTCCTCCTGGCTGCTGAACCGCCCGGTGATGGGCGATCCGCTCTACAGCCAGATGAAGCAGCATAACAATGCCGCGGGCGTGATGGGGCGGGTGAAAAAGGTCCTGCGCCGCCGCTATCAGCACCAGGTGCTGCTGTCGCGCGTGACCGACACCGGCAAGCTGCGCAATATCGCTATCGCCCAGGGCTTTACCGATTTCGTGCGTCTGCTCTCTGGCTATGACGCCATTATTCAGGTGGGCGGCTCCTTCTTCGTTGACCTCTATGGTGTGCCGCAGTTCGAGCACGCACTCTGCACCTTTATGGCCAAAAAGCCGCTGTTTATGGTCGGCCACAGCGTCGGGCCATTCCAGGATCCGCAGTTCAACCAGCTGGCCAACTACGTGTTTGGCCACTGCGATGCCCTGATTTTGCGTGAGTCGGTGAGCCTGAATCTGATGCAGCGCAGCGAGATCGACACCACCAAAGTGGAGCAGGGGGTCGATACCGCCTGGCTGGTGGATCACCAGGAGGCGAACTTTACGCCGAGCTATGCCGTGCAGCACTGGCTGAACGTGGTGGGGCAGCAAAAAACCGTCGCCATCACCCTGCGCGAACTGGCTCCGTTCGATAAACGTCTGGGCACCACCCAGGCGGCCTACGAAAAGGCCTTCGCCGAGGTGGTGAACCGGGTGCTGGACAGCGGCTATCAGGTGCTGGCGCTCTCCACCTGTACCGGGATCGACAGTTACAACAAAGATGACCGCATGGTGGCGCTCAACCTGCGTCAGCACGTCAGCGATCCGTCCCGCTACCACGTGGTGATGGACGAACTCAACGACCTCGAGATGGGCAAACTGCTGGGGGCCTGCGATCTGACCGTGGGCACCCGTCTGCATTCGGCGATCATCTCCATGAACTTTGGCACCCCGGCCATCGCCATCAACTACGAACACAAGTCCGCCGGGATCATGCAGCAGCTGGGCATGCCGGAGATGGCGGTGGATATTCGTCATCTGCTGGATGGCTCTCTGGGCGCGATGGTGGGCGACACCCTGGGCCAGCTGCCGGCCATCAACGAACGCCTGGCGGTGGCGGTGAAAGCCGAACGTGAAAACGGCATCAGGATGGTGAAATCGGTGCTAGATCGGGTCGGGGAGGGCAAATGAAGGTTGGTTTCTTCTTACTGAAATTCCCGCTATCGTCCGAAACCTTTGTGTTGAACCAGATCACCGCGTTTATCGATATGGGTTATGACGTGGAGATTGTCGCCCTGCAGAAGGGCGACACGCAAAATACCCACGCCGCCTGGACGCAGTACGATCTCGCCAGCAAAACCCGCTGGCTGCAGGATGAGCCGCAGGGCAAGCTGGCGAAGCTCGGCTACCGCGCCCGCCAGACCCTGCGCGGACTGCATCGCCCAGGCACCTGGAAGGCGCTGAATGTCTCCCGCTATGGTGCCGAGTCGCGCAACCTGATCCTCTCCGCCATCTGCGGCCAGACGGTGCGGCCCTGGCGGGCGGATGTGTTTATCGCCCACTTTGGCCCGGCGGGCGTGACGGCCGCCAAGCTGCGTGAGCTGGGCGTTATCGAGGGGAAAATCGCCACCGTCTTTCACGGGATCGACATCTCCAGCCGGGAAGTGTTAGCGCACTATACCCCGGAGTATCAACGCCTGTTTCAGCGCGGCGATATGATGCTGCCGATCAGCGATCTCTGGGCCGGTCGTCTGAAAAATATGGGCTGTCCGCCTGACAAAATTACCGTCTCGCGCATGGGCGTGGATATGCAGCGCTTTACTCAACGTCCGGTGAAAACGCCGGGCAGCCCGCTGCAGATCATTTCGGTGGCGCGCCTGACCGAGAAAAAAGGGTTGCACGTGGCGATCGAGGCCTGCCGTCAGCTGAAAGCGCGCGGGGTGGATTTTCATTATCGCATCCTCGGCATTGGCCCCTGGGAGCGCCGCCTGCGCACCCTGATCGAACAGTATGAGCTGGAAGCCTGGGTCGAGATGCCGGGGTTCAAGCCCAGCCATGAGGTCAAAGCCATGCTTGATGCCGCCGACGTCTTTTTACTGCCGTCGGTCACCGGCACGGATGGCGATATGGAAGGCATCCCGGTGGCGCTGATGGAGGCAATGGCGGTGGGGATCCCGGTGGTTTCCACGGTACACAGCGGCATTCCTGAACTGATCGAGCCCGGCTACTCCGGCTGGCTGGTGGAGGAGAATAACGCCGAGGCGCTGGCGGGGCAGCTGGAGCGCTTTGCGGCGCTGGATGACCATGAGCTCTCGCCCGTGCTGAACAATGCGCGGCGGAAAGTGGAGACCGATTTTAATCAACACCTGATCAACCGGCAGTTAGCCACTCTGCTACAGACGCTTTAAAAGGGAGGCGATATGCCGAAAGAGATGACGCGACGCGCGTTTGTCACCACCTGTTCCGTCCTGGCCGCAGCACCGCTGATCGGCGTGCGGGCCGCAGCGAGCAGCACCACGGTGGACATCAGTCGCTACAATCACCGTGACTGGATCGCGGCGTTCAAAAAGGCCTTCGCCGACGGCGACACCGTGGTGGTGCCCGCCGGGCTCACCTGCGACAACATCAACACCGCTATTTTTATCCCCGAAGGCAAAACCCTGCGTATTCGCGGCGCGCTGACCGGCAACGGGCGGGGACGGCTGGTATTGCAGGATGGCAGTAAAGTGATAGGCGAAGGGGAGGGGCGCAGCGAAAACATCACCCTCGACGTCCGCGGTTCCGACTGCGTGATCCAGGGGCTGGCCATGAGCGGCTATGGGCCGGTAACCCAGATCTACATCGGCGGTAAAAAACCACGGGTGATGCGCAACCTGCTGATCGACAACCTGCGGGTGACCAAAGCCAACTATGCAATCCTGCGTCAGGGTTTCCACAACCAGGTGGATGGCGCCAGAATCACCAACTGCCACTTCAGCTATCTGCAGGGCGATGCCATTGAGTGGAACGTGGCGATCAATGACCAGAACATCCTGATCTCAGACCACGTTATCGACCACATCGACTGCACCAACGGGAAAATCAACTGGGGGATCGGCATTGGCCTGGCGGGCAGTACCTACGACAATGCCTACCCGGAAGACCAGGCGGTGAAGAACTTTGTGGTCGCCAATATCACCGGCAGCAACTGCCGCCAGCTCGTGCATGTCGAGAATGGTAAACACTTTATTATCCGTAATGTTAAAGCCCGAAATATCACCCCGGACTTCAGCAAAAAAGCGGGGATTGATAACGCCACGGTAGCAATATATGGCTGCGATAATTTTGTCATCGATAATGTTGAAATGAGCGACAGCGCAGGCATGTTAATTGGATACGGCGTGATTAAAGGCAACTATTTGTCGATACCGCAGAACTTTCGCCTTAATAATATTCATCTCGACAACCAGAATCTTGCGCGGAAATTGCGCGGAATACAGATCTCCTCTGGTAACGCCACCTCGTTCGTGGCGATCACCAATCTCGAGATGAAGCGCGCTACGCTTGAGTTACATAACAAACCGCAGCATCTTTTTATGCGCAATATCAATGTAATGCAGCATTCTGACATCGGACCGGCCCTGACGCTGAATTTCGATCTGCGCAAAGATGTGCGCGGCAAATTTATGGCTCGCAAAGAGACGCTGCTCTCGCTGGCGAACATTAAGGCGATTAATGAGAAAGGCCAAAGTTCGGTGGATATCGACCGCATCGATCAGCATACAATTAATACGGAACGGCTGAATTTTAAGCTGCCGAAGCGCTAAATAGTAACCCGACGGCATTTTGCGAGGATTCCTGGAATTAAAGCGGGCGGATTCAGACTGCATCCACTGGTATTCGTACGGCAGCGGCGTAACATCTACGCCTGATTTGTAGCAAATCGTGCTGGCGAAACCAGGCTAAAGAGCTATAATTCGGCAACCATTTTAAGGTGGAAGAAATATGATTAATTTGAAAGCGGTTATTCCGGTAGCCGGTCTGGGCATGCATATGCTCCCGGCCACAAAAGCCATTCCTAAAGAGATGCTGCCGATCGTTGACAAGCCGATGATTCAGTACATCGTCGACGAGATTGTTGCTGCAGGGATCAAAGAAATCGTTCTGGTGACCCATTCTTCGAAGAATGCGGTGGAAAACCATTTCGACACCTCCTATGAACTTGAAGCCCTTCTGGAGCAGCGCGTTAAGCGTCAGCTGCTGGCGGAAGTGCAGTCCATCTGCCCACCGGGCGTGACCATTATGAACGTTCGCCAGGCGCAGCCGCTGGGGCTGGGCCACTCCATCCTGTGCGCACGTCCGGTGGTTGGCGATAACCCATTTGTGGTTGTGTTGCCTGACATCATTCTGGACAACGCCTCTGCCGATCCGCTGCGCTACAACCTTGCAGCCATGGTGGCGCGTTTCAACGAGACCGGCCGCAGTCAGGTGCTGGCGAAGCGCATGAAGGGCGATCTCTCCGAATACTCGGTGATTCAGACCAAAGAGCCGCTGGATTCAGAAGGTAAAGTCAGCCGTATCGTTGAATTTATCGAGAAACCCGATCAGCCGCAGACCCTCGACTCCGATCTGATGGCCGTAGGCCGCTATGTGCTCAATGCTGAAATCTGGACTGAGCTGGAGCGTACCGAGCCAGGTGCCTGGGATCGTATTCAGCTGACGGATGCTATTGCGGAACTGGCGAAGAAGCAGTCTGTCGATGCCATGCTAATGACCGGTGACAGCTACGACTGCGGTAAGAAGATGGGATACATGCAAGCCTTTGTTCAATATGGCCTTCGTAACCTGAAAGAAGGGCAGAAGTTCCGGGAAAGCATGAAGAAACTCTTAACCAACGACTAACACTTGGTTGGTCGTTGAATAAACGGCAGTGGATCATTCCGGGCTTTCATTAGCCATGAGAATGACACTGCCGTTTTCTTTTTTAAATATATTCTTAAATTTCAGGAAGTTAACTGCTGTTTTTTTGTATAGGCAGTCATATTTTTTCCCTTGTTTCTGCAAGCATTTAAGACGACAATTATTAATTGATTTGCGCGCTACCCTGTCGTGATTATGCCGGGTTCAGGCGGCAAGATATCTCTTTTATGACCACGTTCAGTGCACTGGTAGCTGTTAAGCCAGGGGCGGTAGCGTGTCTGATTTCTGAATTTTGATTCAATACATGTTCAGAAATTCAATAACCTAATGTACTCATTTAACGGAAATTAACGCGTGAAAATTCTTGTTACTGGTGGTGCCGGTTTTATCGGTTCTGCGGTTGTCCGACATATTATTCAAAACACTCAGGATACAGTGGTTAATGTCGATAAATTGACCTACGCCGGTAACCTGGAATCTCTGGCTGACGTGAGCACCAGCCCGCGTTACGTCTTTGAGCATGCAGATATTTGCGATAAAGCGGCGATGGATCGTATTTTTGCCGAACACAAACCTGACGCCGTTATGCATCTGGCGGCGGAGAGCCACGTTGACCGTTCGATTACCGGCCCGGCAGCGTTTATCGAGACCAATATCGTCGGTACCTACGTGCTACTGGAGGCGGCCCGCGCGTACTGGTCAACGCTTAGCGAAGAGGCAAAAAGAGCCTTCCGTTTCCACCACATCTCCACTGACGAAGTGTATGGCGATCTGCCGCACCCAGATGAGCATCCCGAGTCTGACGAACTGCCGCTGTTTACAGAGACGACAGCCTATGCACCAAGCAGTCCGTATTCAGCCTCGAAGGCGTCCAGCGATCACCTCGTTCGCGCCTGGTTGCGTACTTACGGGTTCCCGACCATCGTCACCAACTGCTCCAATAACTACGGCCCTTACCACTTCCCGGAAAAACTGATCCCGCTGGTGATTTTGAATGCGCTGGAAGGTAAAGCACTGCCGATTTACGGCAAAGGCGATCAGATCCGCGACTGGCTGTATGTTGAAGATCACGCGCGTGCGCTCTATACAGTGGTAACCCAGGGTCAGCCTGGCGAAACCTACAACATCGGCGGCCATAACGAGAAACAAAACCTCGATGTGGTCCATACTATTTGCGATCTGCTTGACGAAATCGTCCCGAAAGAGGGCTCTTATCGCGATCAAATCACCTATGTGACCGATCGCCCGGGCCATGACCGTCGTTATGCCATCGATGCCGATAAGATTAGCCAGACGTTAGGCTGGAAGCCGCAGGAAACCTTCGAGAGCGGGATCCGCAAAACGGTGGAGTGGTATCTGGCCAACACCCAGTGGGTGGAGAACGTGAAAAGCGGTAACTATCAATCCTGGATTGAACAGAATTACGGGGAACGTCAGTAATGAATATCCTTTTGTTCGGCAAAACAGGGCAGGTGGGCTGGGAGTTGCAGCGTTCGCTAGCGCCGTTAGGTAACCTGATTGCCGTCGATGTTCACTCCAGCGAATATTGCGGTGATTTCAGTAATCCAGAAGGCGTGGCGGAAACCGTACGACGCATTAAACCTGATGTGATCGTGAATGCGGCGGCCCATACCGCCGTAGATAAAGCCGAGTCAGAAGTTGAATTCGCGCAACTGCTGAATGCCACGAGCGTTGAAGCCATTGCCAAAGAAGCCGCTAAAATTGGTGCCTGGGTTGTTCACTATTCCACCGATTACGTTTTCCCGGGTAACGGCGAAAACCCGTGGCGAGAAACGGATGTCACCGCACCACTGAACGTGTATGGCGAAACCAAACTGGCCGGTGAGAAAGCCCTGCAGGAAAATTGTGCCCGCCACTTAATTTTCCGCACCAGCTGGGTTTACGCGGGCAAAGGGAATAACTTTGCAAAAACCATGCTGCGTTTTGCAAAAGAACGCGCGGAGATGTCGGTCATTAACGATCAGTTTGGCGCACCAACAGGCGCTGAGCTGCTGGCGGACTGCACGGCGCATGCGATTCGTGTCGCGCTGAAGCAGCCCGATGTCGCAGGGCTCTACCATCTGGTTGCGGGTGGCGTGACCACATGGCACGACTATGCCGCCCTGGTATTCGACGAAGCACGTAAAGCTGGCATTGAGCTGGCAATTACTCAGCTCAATGCTGTTCCTACCAGTGCTTATCCTACCCCTGCACGTCGCCCGAATAACTCCCGTCTGAACACGGAAAAATTCCAGCAAAACTTTGACCTGGTATTACCTCATTGGGATATCGGGGTAAAACGCATGCTGGCCGAGCTGTTTACGACTACTGCGGTCTGACCTTAAATTTAATGCCCGTTTACGGGCATTTTGCACATAAAGAGATGATGAAATGAAAACGCGTAAAGGGATTGTTTTAGCCGGTGGCTCAGGAACACGTCTGTACCCGGTCACTATGGCTGTCAGCAAACAGCTGCTGCCCATCTATGACAAACCAATGATCTACTATCCACTGTCCACGCTTATGCTGGCGGGTATTCGCGACATTCTGATTATCAGTACTCCTCAGGATACGCCACGCTTTGAGCAACTGCTCGGTGATGGCAGTCAGTGGGGACTTAACCTGCAGTATAAAGTCCAGCCGAGTCCGGATGGTCTGGCGCAGGCGTTTATCCTCGGCGAAGAGTTTATCGGCGAGGACGACTGTGCGCTGGTGCTGGGCGACAACATCTTCTATGGCCACGATCTGCCGAAGTTGATGGAATCTGCGGTGAATAAAGAAAGTGGTGCTACCGTTTTTGCTTATCATGTTAACGATCCTGAGCGTTATGGCGTCGTTGAGTTTGATAAAGAAGGTACGGCTGTCAGCCTCGAAGAAAAACCGCTTGCGCCAAAAAGTAATTACGCCGTAACGGGTCTCTATTTCTATGACAACAGTGTTGTTGAGATGGCGAAAAGCCTTAAACCGTCACCGCGTGGTGAACTGGAAATTACAGACATTAACCGTCTGTATATGGAGCAAGGCCGTCTGTCTGTTGCGATGATGGGGCGCGGTTTCGCCTGGCTCGATACCGGTACGCATCAGAGCCTGATTGAAGCGAGTAACTTCATTGCGACAATCGAAGAGCGCCAGGGACTGAAGGTGGCCTGTCCGGAAGAGATCGCCTATCGTAAAGGGTTCATCGATGCGGAGCAGGTATTGAAATTAGCTTCAGTGTTATCCAAGAACGCGTATGGTAAATATCTTTTAAGCCTCGTCAAATAGTATTTATTTTTTTGTGCTTAATTTGTATAGCTTGAATTTTGGAGTAAACGTGAGAAATTACATTAGCGTAATATCACATGGACATGCTGAATTAATAAAAGAAATTAATGCACTTCCTTATTTGGCGAAAGAAAACATTGTTGTCCTGAAATGTAATAAGCCGGAAGATTATCCGGCACTTTCGTCTTATTGCGAAATGCATGGTATTCATTTGCTGGCTGAAAATTATGGTTTGGGATTTGGAGAAAACAATAATTATGTTTTCAATCATTGTAGACAAAAATTAGATCTTCAAGACGATGATTATTTTATTGTCATGAATCCTGATGTCAAAATCGATGAAGTCGATTTCAAAAAACTCGAAAGGCATTTAGAGAAAGATAATGCTAATTTAGCGGCAATAAATCTCTTCAAAGATGATGAGAAAACGATTTCTGATGATTCAATTAGAAAATTCCCAAATTTAATTCATTTTATTAATTCATTTGTTTTCAAAAAAAATACTACCAAATATAATAAACTTTCGATTAAAGAACCACGATGCGTAGATTGGGCGGCAGGGTCTTTCCTTGTATTTAAAGCCAAACATTATGCTGCGCTAAATGGTTTTGATAAAAGATACTTCATGTATTGTGAAGATATTGATATCTGTTATCGGTCACACAAAATAAATTCGCCAGTAGTTTACTACCCTGATGTTACAGCTATTCATTTGGCAAAGCATGCAAACAGAGCTATCATTTCTAAACATTTTTATTGGCATTTGAAAAGTGTAATAACATTCATGATAAAAAGATATTTTTAGTAGATATTCAATTGGATAGTCATAGATAGTTTATAATTATCTAGCAACGACTGAACAGCGACATAATGTAGCCATATAATGAGTGTTAATTGATTAGCTATGAACAATAATAAAGTAATTGCCATCATTATCTTATTCAACCCCGAATATGATGTTCTAAATCTATTACTCAATAGTGTTGTTGAGCAAGTCGAAAAAATTCTGATTATCGACAATACGCCTGCCCCGCAAGTCAAAGAAATAGAAAAGCTAATAGTTAAATATGGTCAAGGCACGCAATATGTTCCGCTATTTGATAACGTCGGTATTGCTGCTGCACAGAATGTTGGCATTAAAATGGCTAAAGACGATGATGCCACACATGTCTTACTGCTGGATCAGGACAGCGTCTTACCAGAGAGGATGGTTGAAGAGTTGCTCTCAGAAGAGGCCAATTTACTATCCCAGGGCGTTTCTGTGGCAGCAATAGGGCCATCGTATATTGATCAGAAAACTAATGAGTCCGTTTCTGCTGTGGAGGCGTCGTTCCTCAGAACCAAACGTAAAAATCATAGCGGTACAAATGAGCCACTCCATAGCGATTATATTATCGCCTCAGGGTCCCTGATCAGGATTGAGATTCTCAATAAATATGGGTTGATGCGAGAAGAATTATTTATTGACTGGGTTGATATTGAGTGGGGAGAAAGATGTCGTGTAAATAATTGTTACTCCTTCGTTTCTCAAAATGTCATCATGAAACACAGCATCGGTGATGAGCATGTGGATATACTGGGAAAAACAATCTACTTGCACTCGGATTTCAGGAATTATTTCATCGTAAGAAATGCTGTGTTCCTATCTAAAGATAGGGGACTTCGTTTAAAATTACGCTTCTCGATGTTATTTAAGGTTCCTTATTATATTTTATTATTCTCCCTGTTGTCTAAGCGTAAATTTTATTCCATGAAATTATTAACCAGAGCAGCATTAGATGGCATGCTAAATAATATGGGGAAAGGTTATTTCAAATGACGGCATATTATATAGCTTATTTTTTTAGCTTGCTTTCAACAAAAGCAATAGCTTTTTTTAATAGCCGTGACAAAAATTTTGGCTTTTTCTTGTGGTCAACGTTCTTACTCTTACTATCACTTTTTGCCTCACTCCGTGGCGAGGGGGTAGACCGAGATTATTTGAATTATATCAGTTGGTTTGATCTGATCAATAATGAGTTTTGGGTTGCGGTTGAGCAAAAAAAAGATATTGGTTTTGTTTTACTTTATAAGTTTTTGGCTCTCATAACAGAGCAACCATGGTTTTTCTTTTTTGTGGCAAGTTTTATTGCATTAAGTGTTAAAGTTAAATTTGCGACAAAACTGCGATTCGGGAATTATGCTGCACTGATATTTATTCTTATCATTTCGCGGTTTTACCTGGTGCATGAATTTACACAAGTGCGCGCTGGTTTGGCAATTGCAATTGCATCGTATGCTGCATTGATTCTGATTAATGGTGAAAGATTTAAATCACTGTTATTTTTCATCGCTGCAATATCTATACATGTCTCAGTGATTATCATCCCTTTATTTATGATGGTACGCAGTTACTGGCCTGCGTTGAATAAACGCTTTATGCTACTACTCATTCCTGTGTTGGGTATCTTTTCGGGTGGAGTATCCAGCCTTTTATTGTTGTTTATTGATTCCCAGAGAATCATGGTTTATATAGATACTGATGAGGCTGGAGCAATTTCACTGCTATCATTTTATTACATAACCAGAATGGCTGTATTTTATTTTATCGTTTTTAAATTATATCAACACACTAATAATGTCCAAAAAATAGTGTTGTTTTTCTCCGCGGCAAGTCTGTTCTTTAATGCTGCGTTTGCATGGAATAGCGTACTTTCACTAAGAATGGTTGAGGTGTTGGGCTTATTTGATATGGCTATGTTTGTTATTCCTTTGCTTTATATGAGGAGTAATAGTGTATGGCTGTATAAAACAATCTTGATAGTGTTTTCCTTTGTCATGTTTTTTTCAACAACCAAGATAATAGAGCCGTATCATACGGTTCTGGAGTGGTGGTAGCGAATGCTAGATGATGTAGAAATAAAAAGGGTAATAAAGAATTCTGGCTACATGCTCATTACGCAGGGGATAACATATATATCCCCGCTATTAATTTTAGGTTTTTTGATCAAAAATCTTGGGATTGATGGGTTTGGAAAATATGCAGTTTGCCTGGCCGTTGCAGCATATATACAGGTTATTATAGATTATGGCTTTTCTTTTACTTCAAGCCGTGCGATATCCCAGAACAGAGATAATATAAAATTAGTCTCTAATGTCTTCTGGATGACAATTGGCATTAAAGTTATCTTGTCTGCTCTCATACTGCCACTTTATTATTTGGCTGTCAGTTATTCGGTTAATGATGAGATATTAAAAAAAGCATTAATATTTGCGTATCTCCTCGTGCTTGGTAATTCTTTTTTACCAATTTGGTATTACCAGGGAAAAGAAAACCTTAAACCAATTGCTTTTTTAAATTTAATATCGCGTGCATTATCATGTGTTCTTGTGCTGCTATTTGTAAAGAGCAACAGTGATATCAACATTGCGTTAATTTGCCAGTCCGTACCCTCTTTGCTATGTGCATTAGTGGCGATCCTTATCCCGGTGTATAAACGAGAAGTGCAGAAAACTGTACCAAACATAACTTTTGTCAGAGAAGAATTGGTTACTGGTTGGAGTATGTTCACAGCAACCTTATATTCGGTGATATTAAGTAATAGTGCAGTATTTCTTTTAGGTATTATGACTAATCCTGTCATTGTGGGTGCGTATGCTACCATTGAAAGGGTTATTAAAGCATTTACATCATTATTTGCGCCTTTAACTCAGTCTGTTTATCCATATAATTGCAACAAATTTAAAGAGTCTATTTCCTCAGGACTTATCTCTGTCCGAAAAACAGCTAAACCGATCATGATACTCGCCGCACTGGCGAGTTTATTCATTATTACAGCAATGCTTTTTTATCATCTCTACTGGGTTGAAAATAAAATTGAAGGATTTTTGCCAATAGCGGTTCTACTGACTTTTTGGATGTTTTTTAGCGTCATAAATAACATACTTGGCATCCAGACGTTAAGTGCCTCCGGCCACAGTCGGAGCTATAGCAGTAGTTTTAAATTCGTTGCAATTTTTACATTAATATTAATGATTGTACTTATTTATTATTGGCAGAATATTGGTGCCGCAATATCGATGTTCTTGGGTGAGTTAAGTTTAACTATTTTACTGTTCGGTAAAGTTCAAAAATTAGCTAATATACATAAAGTTGAGTGAAAATATGTCTAAGAAAATTCTTTTAGTGTTTGGTACACGTCCAGAAGCAATTAAAATGATACCGCTTATAAAGAAGATTCAAAATGATGCTCGTTTTGACTATAAAGTTTGCGTAACAGCTCAACATCGTGAAATGCTTGACCAGGTGCTCTCCATTTTTTCAATAAAGCCCGATTATGATTTGAATTTGATGAAACGTGGTCAGCAACTTGTTGATTTGACAGCTTCAATGATAATCAGTTTCGCAGAGGTATTACAGGACTATAAGCCTGATTATGTCCTTGTACATGGCGACACTTCAACGACTTTAGCATGCACAATTTCTGCATATTATAATCAAATTAAAGTAGGGCACGTTGAAGCCGGCCTCAGAACAGGTAATCTTCTTTCACCATGGCCTGAAGAAGGTAACAGAAAAGTTACGGGCGCATTGGCTTCCATCCATTTTGCGCCGACAGAAACTTCACGTTCGAATTTGCTTAAAGAAAATGTTCCGGATGACAATATTTTTGTTACCGGTAATACTGTGGTTGATACTTTATTTTTGGCTAAAGAACTTATTAAGGCTGACATCGGTTTTCAGCAGAGTCTCAATTCTAAGTATGATTTCTTACAGGATGATAAACGTTTAGTTCTTATCACGGGCCATCGTAGAGAAAGTTTTGGTAAGGGATTTGAGAATATCTGTGAAGGCATTAAAGATGTCGCCAGACAATACCCGGATACAAACTTTGTATACCCAGTGCATCTCAATCCACAAGTGCAAGAACCAGTGAATAGACTTCTCAGTTCCGAACCCAATATTTACCTGATTCAACCGCTCGATTATCTTCCTTTTGTATACTTTATGGATCGATCTCATTTTATTTTGACTGATTCTGGCGGTGTTCAGGAAGAGGCTCCATCACTCGGCAAGCCTGTGCTTGTTATGAGAGATACAACAGAACGCCCTGAGGCAGTCGAGGCGGGAACAGTAAAATTAGTTGGTACTAGTCGAGAAGCAATATTCAGCGGCATGAAAAAACTTCTGGATGATGATGCTTTTTACAGCGAGATGTCACATGCTCACAATCCTTATGGTGATGGCAATGCTGCAGAGCGCATCTTGAATGCTCTAGCAAATGCGCGCTGATCTCAGATTTGCATTAACACATTGGGTTATTTATGATTCTCTTTATTGCTGATTATCCTACCGAAAAAAATATTCGAGATGGTATGATGCAGCGGATTGCTGCAATCGATGGTTTGGTAAGTGATGTTGAACGGGTTTATTTAAATGTTTCCTATAAACGCAATATTCGTAGAACTTCATCATCCATCGGTAATTGCCGGGTAGAGAATGTTAATTTCTTTGTTCATTTTAAATTCATCACTGAACATATTAAGAAAGCAAGATTCATTTATACCCATTCTGTCATTAACCTTTTTAAAGTGTTACCCGTTGTTGATTTTTCTAAGCTTCTTCTTGATGTCCATGGCGTTGTACCTGAAGAGCATAAATTCATGGGCAAAACACTTTACTATCATTTATTCAATGTTGCTGAACGCCTTGCTATCAAATATGCATATAAAATAATTCACGTCACAAAGGCAATGGAGGCGCATTTTCAAAATAAATATAATTTTGATAACATTGCTGAACGCTCTTTGGTTTTTCCAATATTTGAATCGGTCGCGGTGACGAAAAACATTGAAAAATGGGGGCGGGATGAATTTGATTGCGTATACGCTGGAGGAACTCAGGCCTGGCAAAATATAGATATGATGATGGGGTTAATTAAGGGTAAAGAGAAACATGGGAATGAGAGGTATAATGTTTTTCTTCCAGAAATACAAGTTCCCATGTTCAAGAAAAAATATTCGGCAGTTATTGAAAGTGCGGACGTTAAGGTAGGCAGTCTCTCAAAAGAACAAGTTATTAATTTCCTCATGGAAAGCCATCTGGGTTTTATACTGCGTGATAATATTCTGGTCAATAGAGTTGCATGCCCAACCAAGTTAATAGAGTATCTTGAATGTGGAGTGATCCCCATCATTCACCATGAAAATATCGGTGACTTTTCTGCCTTAGGATATCAGTATTTAACAAAAGATGAATTCACTGCTGGGGTATATACTAGTGAGGATTTGCAGATTAAAGCTGATATTAATTATGGTGTGATGACTAAATATAAAGAAATGACATTGATGGCACGAAACGAAATAATCAATATATTACATAATTGATTGTCTTTTATAAATTTATCTGGCGTGCGGTAAGTTGTTAAAATATTCTGCCAGATATATTTTTGTGTCATGATATTTAAAAGGCTTTCATTGCCTAATAAACAGTTAGTTCAAAACTATTAGTAATTAATTTATTAAGGTCGGTGTATTTAGCAATTACTACTATTCATCCTGCTGTTAACTGGGTTAACATCTGAGATACACTTTAAACCGTGCATGCTTTGCGCGGTGACCACACCTGACAGGAGTAAGTAATGTCCAAACAGCAGATCGGCGTCGTCGGTATGGCAGTGATGGGGCGCAACCTGGCGCTCAACATCGAAAGCCGTGGTTATACCGTCTCCGTTTTCAACCGCTCCCGTGATAAAACCGAAGAAGTCATTGCCGAGAATCCAGGCAAAAAACTCGTTCCTTTCTATACGGTTCAGGAGTTCGTTGAGTCTCTGGAAACGCCTCGTCGTATCCTGTTAATGGTGAAAGCAGGCGCTGGCACAGATGCGGCCATCGACTCCTTGAAACCGTATCTGGAAAAAGGCGACATCATCATCGATGGCGGTAACACATTCTTCCACGACACCATTCGTCGTAACCGTGAGCTGTCAGCTGAAGGCTTCAACTTCATCGGTACCGGTGTTTCCGGTGGTGAAGAGGGCGCGCTGAAGGGCCCATCTATCATGCCCGGCGGTCAGAAAGATGCCTATGAGCTGGTCGCGCCAATCCTGACCAAAATCGCTGCCGTTGCTGAAGACGGTGAACCATGCGTAACCTATATCGGTCCGGACGGTGCGGGTCACTATGTGAAGATGGTGCACAACGGTATTGAATATGGTGATATGCAGCTGATCGCAGAAGCCTATTCTCTGCTGAAAGGCGGCCTGAACCTCTCTAACGACGAGCTGGCGCAAACCTTCACCGACTGGAACAACGGCGAGCTGAGCAGTTACCTAATCGACATCACCAAAGATATCTTCACCAAGAAAGATGAAGAGGGTAAATACCTGGTTGATGTGATTCTGGATGAGGCGGCGAACAAAGGTACCGGTAAATGGACCAGCCAGAGTTCACTGGATCTGGGTGAGCCACTGTCACTGATCACTGAATCGGTCTTTGCACGTTACATCTCTTCTCTGAAAGAGCAGCGTGTTGCAGCATCTAAAGTGCTGACCGGTCCACAGGCGAAGCTGGCAGGCGATAAAGCAGAATTTATCGAGAAAGTCCGTCGCGCACTGTATCTGGGTAAAATCGTCTCTTACGCGCAGGGCTTCTCTCAGCTTCGTGCCGCGTCAGATGAGAACAACTGGGATCTGAACTACGGTGAAATCGCGAAGATTTTCCGTGCCGGTTGCATCATCCGTGCGCAGTTCCTGCAGAAAATCACCGATGCGTACGCTGAAAACGCGGACATCGCTAACCTGCTTCTGGCACCATACTTCAAGCAGA
This sequence comes from Leclercia adecarboxylata, assembly GCA_002360945.1. Classification (GTDB taxonomy): domain Bacteria; phylum Pseudomonadota; class Gammaproteobacteria; order Enterobacterales; family Enterobacteriaceae; genus Enterobacter; species Enterobacter adecarboxylatus_B. The sequence continues at coordinate 189,966 of DERO01000024.1, forward strand.
TTGCTGATGATTACCAGCAGGCGCTGCGTGACGTGGTGGCTTACGCGGTACAGAACGGCATTCCAGTGCCAACCTTCTCTGCTGCAGTTGCGTACTACGACAGCTACCGTGCTGCTGTTCTGCCTGCTAACCTGATTCAGGCGCAGCGCGACTACTTCGGCGCGCACACTTATAAACGTACCGATAAAGAAGGTGTGTTCCACACCGAGTGGCTGGATTAATCTGATTTAACTCAGGCATGTAGCGAGACCCGGTGATTGTCACCGGGTTTTTTTTATTTGTAATATCCCCGTGTTGCCTCACCTGGTTCATCCGAGAGGCTATACTGCAGCATAAACCACTAGAATTGTCCCTTTCTGCAGCCAGCCATTCGCCTTGACATCAACTCAGCATACGAGGTAAAAACCCCAAAAGTTGCTTATTGCGGTGGGGCGATTGTCGCTCCCGACACTTAACTTAAAGAAGTTAATTCAATGAAAATAACAATCTCCGGAACAGGTTATGTGGGTCTCTCTAATGGGATCCTGATTGCGCAGCACCACGAAGTGGTGGCCCTGGACATCGTACAGGCCAAAGTGGATATGCTTAACCAGAAGATCTCCCCCATTGTGGATAAAGAGATCCAGGATTATCTGACCAATAAGCCGCTGAATTTCCGCGCGACCACGGACAAAGTTGACGCCTATAGCGGTGCGGATTTTGTAATCATTGCGACGCCAACCGATTACGATCCAAAAACGAACTATTTCAACACTTCAAGCGTGGAAGCGGTGATCAAGGATGTGACGGCAATTAACCCGAACGCCGTGATGATCATCAAATCGACGATTCCTGTTGGCTTTACCCAATCGATTAAAGAAGAGCTGGGTATCGATAATGTCATCTTCTCACCTGAATTTCTGCGTGAGGGCAGGGCATTGTACGATAACCTGCACCCGTCCCGTATCGTCATTGGTGAACGCTCAGAGCGTGCGGAACGTTTTGCTGCCCTGCTGCAGGAAGGCGCCATCAAAAAGGACATCAATGTCCTCTTTACCGATGCGACGGAAGCTGAAGCCATCAAACTCTTTGCCAATACCTACCTGGCAATGCGTGTCGCCTACTTCAACGAACTGGACAGCTACGCTGAGAGCCTGGGGTTGAATACTCGTCAGATCATCGAGGGCGTATGCCTCGATCCGCGTATCGGTAACCACTACAACAACCCTTCCTTCGGTTACGGTGGCTACTGTTTGCCGAAAGATACCAAGCAGCTTCTGGCTAACTACCAGTCCGTACCGAACAACTTGATCTCTGCGATTGTGGATGCCAACCGCACGCGTAAGGACTTCATCTCTGACTCCATTCTGGCGCGCCAGCCGAAGGTGGTGGGCGTGTACCGTCTGATCATGAAGAGCGGTTCGGATAATTTCCGTGCTTCATCCATTCAGGGGATTATGAAGCGTATTAAGGCGAAAGGCGTTCAGGTCATCATTTATGAACCGGTGATGAAGGAAGATGAATTCTTCCATTCACGTGTGGTTCGCGATCTGGATGCCTTCAAGAAGGAAGCGGATGTGATCATCTCTAACCGGATGGCGGAAGAGCTGTCTGACGTGGCGGATAAAGTCTACACCCGCGATCTGTTTGGTAGTGACTGATTCATCGACACCAGAAAAAAGCCCGGCATCATCGCCGGGCTTTTTTTTTACACCTTATAAAACTCGCGATACCAGTCCACGAAGTTCTTCACGCCCTCTTTAACCGAGGTTTGCGGTTTAAAGCCGATAACCTCATACAGTGCCGTGGTATCCGCACTGGTCTCCAGCACATCGCCTGGCTGAATCGGCATCATGTTTTTTTCCGCTTCAATGCCTAACGCTTCCTCCAGTGCCGTGATGTAGTCCATCAGTTCGACTGGTGAGCTGTTACCAATGTTGTACACACGATAAGGGGCGGAACTGGTTGCCGGCGAGCCAGACTCCACCGTCCATTCATTGTCCGCCTGAGGGATCACATCCTGCAGGCGAACAATGGCTTCAGCAATATCATCGATATACGTGAAGTCACGCTTCATCTTACCAAAGTTGTAAACGTCAATACTTTTGCCTTCCACCATGGCTTTGGTGAACTTAAACAGCGCCATGTCGGGACGACCCCACGGGCCATAGACGGTAAAGAAGCGCAGGCCGGTCGTCGGCAGGCCGTAAAGATGGGAATAGGTATGCGACATCAGTTCGTTGGCTTTTTTGGTCGCGGCATACAGCGAAACCGGGTGATCCACGGAGTCGTCGGTCGAGAACGGCATCTTACGGTTCAAACCATAAACGGAACTGGAAGAGGCGTACAGCAAATGCTGCACCTTATGGTGACGACAGCCTTCCAGCACGTTCAGATGACCTACCAGATTAGCTTCGGCATAGGCGTGTGGGTTATCCAGGGAGTAACGTACGCCCGCCTGGGCTGCGAGATGGATCACCCGATCGAATTGTTCAGCCGCAAAGAGGGCAGCCATGCCGTCGCGGTCAGCCAGTTCAAGCTTACGGAAGCTGAAGTTCGCGGAGGTGAGCAGATCAAGACGCGCCTGCTTCAGGTTCACATCGTAATAGTCATTGAGGTTGTCGATACCCACAACCTGATGTCCGGCATCCAGGAGCCGCTTGCTGACATGAGCGCCGATAAAGCCTGCTGCGCCAGTGACCAGAAATTTCATAACTGTCCTCATCTGTGACTTATCATGTCCGGTGCGTTAAGTACCGGATTTGGGGTATGATAACGCGATGCGCAGGCTAACCAAACCTCATATTTTCGATATGCCTCATCGGATTCCTATAGAAAATCCGTCAACAATCGATAAACTATATCTGAAACTTTATTATTTGCGCTTTTTGGCCTTCTAAGGATTATATGACGCAGAACAACAATAACGCGGTCACGCGAAGCAGTGACCCTGAGCAGATTGATTTGATTGATCTATTGGTACAGCTGTGGCGTGGGAAATGGTTAATTGCTGCGTTTGTCGCCATCGCTATTGCCCTGGCCGGAGCATATCTTGTCTATGCCAAAGAAAAGTGGACTTCTACCGCCATTATTACCCAACCTGATGCCGCTCAAATTGGTGGGTATAGCAACGCGCTGAATATTCTTTTTGGTGGTGCTGCGCCGAAATTAGATGATATTCAGGAAAGTGTTATTACTCGCTATAACGCGTCTTTCTCTGCTTTATCCCAGACCCTTGAAAACCAGGCCGTTCCGGAAAAGCTGACTATCGAACCTACAGTGAAGGGCCAGCCTTTACCCTTAACTATCAGCTATGTAAATGGTTCGGGTGAAGCCGCGCAAAAGCAGGTGGCGAAGTATATTCAGCAGGTTGATGAACAAATTCAAAAAGAGCTTGAGGTCGATCTTAACGACAACATTAAGCAGCAGGTCGCTACCCTGAAGGACGTGTTGAGTAACCAGGAGACGATTGCTCAGGAGCAAAAAGATCTGCGTATCAAGCAGATTTCGGAAGCATTGAAGTACGCTGAGGCTGCAAACATTACCAGCCCAAAAATTCAGCAGACACAGGATGTTACACAGGAAACGATGTTCCTGTTAGGTACCGAAGCGCTGCAATCCATGATTGCGCATGAATCTTCACGTCCACTGACGCTGTCTGATAATTACTATCAAAATAAACAGAAACTGCTGGATATTGAGAAACTGAAAATCGATCCGACATCAATTCACGCGTATCGCTATGTTATGAAACCAAACCTGCCGATTCGCCGTGATAGCCCGAAACGTTCAATCGTTATGATCATGGCAGTACTGCTGGGTGGTATTATCGGCTCCGGCATTGTGTTAGGTCGTAACGCCATGCGTAACTACCAGACCAGAGCCTGATACAGGCCTGCAAGCTAAAAAAAACCGGGGTTTCCCCGGTTTTTTTATTTGTGTCGCTGACGCAGATTCTCAATCACTGCGGTCAAATCTAACTCCTGATCCTGCAGCAGCACCAGCAGGTGATACAACAGGTCAGAGGCTTCATTTGTCAGCTCAGCCCGATCGTTCACGGTAGCGGCCAGGGCGGTCTCTACGCCTTCTTCCCCCACTTTCTGCGCGATACGCTTGGTGCCGCTGGCATAGAGCTTCGCGGTGTATGAACTTTGTGGGTCAGCGGTTTTGCGCTCAGCCAGCAGTTGCTCCAGCTGGTACAGGAACAACCACTGGTGGCTGGCGTCACCAAAGCAGCTGCTGGTGCCCAGGTGGCAGGTCGGTCCGATGGGGTTCACCAGCACCAGCAGGGTATCGTTATCGCAGTCCGGAGTGATGCTGACCACGTTCAGAAAATGGCCGGAGGTTTCGCCTTTGGTCCACAGACGCTGTTTGGTGCGCGAGAAAAAGGTTACTTTGCCGCTGTCGATGGTCTTCGCCAGGGCGTCCTGATTCATATAACCCAGCATCAGCACTTCGCCAGATACCGCGTGCTGCACGACCACCGGCATTAAGCCGTCGGTTTTTTCCCAGTCCAGCTGCGCACGTTGTTGCTCTGTTAACATACCCTGATCTCCACGCCCTGATTTGCCAGGAACGTTTTTAACTCACCAATATTAATAATCTGCTTATGGAACACCGAGGCCGCCAGCGCGCCGTCAACGTCAGCATCACGGAAGGCTTCGAGGAAGTGTTCCATCGTGCCTGCACCGCCCGAGGCAATCAGCGGCACATGGCATACCTCGCGTACCTTTTTCAGCTGCGCCAGGTCATAGCCGTTACGCACGCCGTCCTGATTCATCATGTTCAGTACGATCTCACCCGCGCCGCGCTTCTGCACTTCCTGCACCCAGTCCAGCGTCTCCCATTGGGTAACGCGGGTGCGGCGCTCGTCGCCGGTGTACTGGTTGACGTGATACTTACCGGTGGCGTCGTCAAACCAGGTATCAATCCCGACCACGATGCATTGCACGCCAAAGCGATCGGCCAGACGGGTGATGAGCTCCGGATCGGCCAGGGCAGGGGAGTTGATCGAAATTTTGTCTGCGCCGAAGGTGAGGATTTTTGCCGCGTCGTCTGCCGATTTAATCCCACCCGCCACGCAGAAAGGAATATCAATCACCTCTGCCACGCGCGCGACCCAGCTTTTATCCACCACCCGACCATCGCTGGAGGCGGTAATATCGTAAAAGACCAGCTCGTCGGCACCTTCTTCCGCATAGCGTTTTGCCAGTGGAACGATATCGCCGATGATCTCGTGATTGCGGAACTGCACGCCTTTCACGACCTGACCATCACGCACGTCGAGACAGGGAATTATCCGTTTTGCCAGCATTGAATCGCCTCCTTAACCGTAAATTTTTCTTCCAGCAGGGCGCGTCCAACGATAACCCCACGTACCCCGGTCCCGCGCAGGGCCGCGATATCATTCAGATCGCCAATACCGCCGGATGACTGGAACGCCACCTGCGGATAACGGGCGCAAACCTCTTCGTACAGCGACACGTTAGAACCGGCCAGCGTACCGTCGCGGGAGATATCGGTGCATAAAACGTGCTTCAGACCCACCGGCAGATAGCGTTCCACCAGCTCTTCCAGCGTCACGCCGGAGTTCTCCTGCCAGCCGCTAACCGCGACCTGTTTGTTACCCTGTTCGTCGATACGCACGTCCAGCGCCAGCACCAGCGCGTCGGCACCAAAGCGGCGGAACCAGCCTTGAACCGTCTCAGGATCTTTCACTGCAGTTGAACCCACCACTACGCGCGCCACGCCCGCTTCCAGCAGTGCCGCCACGTCCTCTTCGGTGCGCACGCCGCCGCCAACCTGAACCGGAACGTCAACGCCCGCGACCAGTTTTTTCAGCAGCGGGATCTGGCGCCTGGCCGGATCTTTCGCGCCGGTGAGGTCAACCAGGTGCAGCACTTCCGCTCCCTGCGCAGCATAGTCCTGCAGGCGCGGCAGCGGGTCGTTGCCATAGTCGCGCTGCTGGCCATAATCACCCTGGTGCAGACGGACAACCGTGCCGTCAATTAAATCTAAAGCGGGAATAATCATCACATCTCCAGGAAGTTTTTCAACAACTGCGCGCCAGCGGCTCCGGAACGCTCCGGGTGGAACTGCACGCCGTAGAAATTGTCTTTCTGCACCGCGGCGGTGAAGGCTTCGCCATAGTGGCATTGGGCGATAGTATTGGCGTTCACTGGCATCGCGTAGCTGTGCACAAAATAGAAATACGCCCCGTCCTCAATACCACGGAACAGACGATCCCCCGCTTTCGGGTAGACCCGGTTCCAGCCCATGTGCGGCAGCGGCAGGCCGTGGTCGGTCATTTTCGGCACGTCCTCATCGATGATGCCCAGCAGATCCACCCCGTTGGACTCTTCGCTGCGGCGCCCCAGCAACTGCATCCCCAGACAGATACCCAGCACCGGCTGGGTACAGGCTTTAATCAGGTCGACCAGTTCACGCTGGTGGATCTGCTCCATCGCCGCCTGGGCCGTACCGACGCCCGGTAAAAAGAGTTTACTGGCGTGCAGCACCACATCCGGGTCGCGGCTGACCAGCGGGTCATAACCGTGGCGCATAATCGCCGATTTCACGGAGTTGAGGTTGGCGCAGCCGGTATCGAGGATCACCACGTTCATTACAGCACTCCTTTCGACGACGGCAGGGTATCGCCTTCCACGCGAATGGCCTGGCGGAGGGTGCGGCCAAAGGCCTTAAACAGGCTCTCCACGCGGTGGTGATCGTTCTTACCTTTGGTTTTCAGGTGCAGCGTCAGGCCCATGGTATAGGAGAGGGAGCGGAAAAAGTGCTCAACCATCTCGGTGCTCAGGTCACCTACGCGCTGATAGGTAAAGTCCGCCTTATATTCCAGGTGTGGACGTCCGGAGATATCCAGCGCACAGCGGGCCAGGCACTCATCCATCGGCAGCACAAAGCCAAAGCGGCTGATTCCACGCTTATCGCCCAGCGCCAGCTTGAGCGCTTCGCCCAGCGCCAGGCCGGTATCTTCAACGGTGTGGTGATCGTCAATGTAGAGGTCGCCTTTAACGCCGATCTCCATGCGGAAACCGCCGTGGGTGGCGATCTGATCCAGCATATGATCGAAGAAGCCCACGCCGGTGTGGATCTTGCTGCCGCCTTCGCGATCCAGCCACACCTTAACGTCGATCTGCGTCTCTTTGGTATTGCGCTCCACGTGGGAGTAGCGGTCACGTTTGGTCAGCCGATCGCCAATCATCGCCCAGTTCAGCCCCTCGCGCTGATAGCGCAGGCCGGTGATGCCCATGTTGGTCGCCAGCTCGATGTCCGTGGCGCGATCGCCGATCACGTAGCTATTGCCTTTATCCAGCGCCGCTTCGGCCAGGTACTGCTCAACCAGCTTCACTTTCGGCTTACGGCAGTCGCAGTTGTCGGCAGGCAGGTGCGGGCAAATCAGCACCTCATCAAACACCACGCCCTGAGAGGTGAGGATCTGCATCATCAGGTCGTGCGGACCGTCAAAATCAGCCTGCGGGAAACTGTCCGTGCCGAGGCCGTCCTGGTTGGTGATCATCACCAGCTTAAAACCGGCTTTCTGCAGCTTCAGCAGCACCGGAATAACGTCGGCTTCAAAAGCCAGTTTGTCGAAACGATCGACCTGATAATCACTGGGTGGTTCCGAAATGATAGTGCCGTCACGATCGATAAAGAGGTACTTCTGGCTCATACTTTCTCCGCATTCAGGGCGTCGATAACGCGCTGGCTCTCTTCTCGGGTACCCACGGTAATGCGTAAGCAGCCACTTAAAGAGGGTTGTTTGTTCTGGTCTCGTAAGATAATGCCCTGATCCCACAAAGATTTAAATACTGCACTCGAGGCGGTAAAACGCGCCAGAATATAGTTGGTTTCCGAGTCGAAAACCTGTTCAACGCAGGCAATGTTTTTGAGCGCACTGACCAGGTATTGACGTTCGTCAACGATCTGCGCCACGCGGCTGCGCATGGCGGCGATGCCTTCCGGCGACAGCGCCTGGGCGGCGATATCTGCCACCGGCGTCGAGAGCGGATAAGGCGCAATCACCTTCATCAGCAGATCGATCACCTCTTTATTGGCCAGCGTAAAGCCGCAGCGCAGCCCGGCCAGAGCAAAGGCTTTGGACAGGGTGCGCAAAATCACCAGGTGCGGATACTCCTTCAGCCAGCCGGCGAGCGTCGCCTGCGGGCAAAACTCAATATAGGCTTCATCGGCTACCACCAGCGCTTTGCCGCGGGTCATCTCCAGCAGCGTGCGGATATCCTGAGGATTAATCAGCTGGCCGGTAGGGTTATTCGGGCTGCAGACAAACACCACCTTCACGCCGTCGAGATTGTCGGCAATGCCCTGCAAATCAAGCTGCCAGTTTTCCAGCGCGGGCACTTTACGCAGCTCAACGTTGAAGGTTTCGGTGCTGACGCTGTACATTCCGTAGGTCGGCGGGCAGTAGAGCACCGCGTCTTTGCCCGGTTCGCAGAAGGCGCGGATCAACAGTTCGATGCCTTCATCCGCCCCTCGGCTGACCAGTACCTGCTCCGGTTGTAAACCGGCATAGGCCGCGTAGTTCTCAATCACCGCTTTCGGCTGACACTCCGGGTAACGGTTCAGCGACTGCTGGGTCAGCTCGAAGCTGACGGCGGTAGGGAATTCATTGGCGTTCAGCCACACGTCGCCCTTGCCACCCAGGCGGCGGGCAGACTGATACGGGGTCAGGGCGCGAACGTTTTCGCGGGCTAACTCTTCAATACTCATGCTTGCTCCTTCAGGGCGGCAACGCGCAGCGTCACGGCATTTTTGTGGGCGGTCAGACGTTCGGCGGCGGCCAGCGTTTCGATGGTAGACGCGAGGGAGGCAAAGCCCTCGCGGGAAAGCTCCTGCACGGTCATGCGCTTCTGGAAATCCGCCAGCCCCAGGCTGGAACAGGTGGAGGTATAGCCGTAGGTCGGCAGCACGTGGTTGGTGCCGGAGGCGTAATCGCCTGCGGACTCCGGCGACCAGTCGCCAAGGAACACCGAACCGGCGCTGGTGATGCTGTCGACCAGCTCACGGGCGTTGCGGGTCTGAATGATCAGGTGCTCCGGGCCGTAGAGGTTTGAAATGGCGATGCACTGCGCCAGATCCCGGGCCACGATCAGGCGGCTGGCGGAGAGCGCCTGGCGCGCAGTGTCGGCACGCGGCAAATCGGCCAGCTGACGTTCAACCGCTTCACCAACTTGTTTTGCCATACCGGCATCCGGCGTCAGCAGGATCACCTGGGAATCCGGGCCGTGCTCTGCCTGAGAGAGCAGATCTGAAGCCACAAAATCCGGCGTCGCGCCGCTGTCGGCGATAACCAGCACTTCCGACGGGCCGGCCGGCATGTCGATGGCCGCACCGTCCAACCGCTGGCTGACCTGACGCTTGGCTTCGGTCACGAAGGCGTTGCCCGGCCCGAAGATTTTATCCACGCGTGGTACAGATTCGGTGCCCAGCGCCAGCGCTGCGATAGCCTGCGCCCCGCCGACGTTGAAAATCTCCTGTACCCCGCACAGCTGTGCGGCATACAGAATCTCATCGGCAATCGGTGGTGGCGAGCAGAGCACCACTTTGCGGCAACCGGCGATACGCGCCGGGGTCGCCAGCATCAATACGGTAGAGAAGAGGGGGGCGGAGCCACCCGGAATATACAAGCCCACCGAGTCGACCGGACGGGTCACCTGCTGGCAGCGCACGCCGGGCAGGGTTTCCACATCCACGGTTTGCAGCTTCTGCGCGGTGTGGAAGGTATCAATGTTCTGCACCGCGACGGCCATTGCCTGCTTTAACTCATCGCTCAGACGTGCTGCAGCCTGGGCAATCGCCTGCTCGCTCACCTTCAGCGCGCCGACTTCGGTTTTGTCGAATTTAGCGCTGTACTCACGCAGGGCATCGTCGCCACGGTTTTTTACATTTTCCAGAATCTCCGCCACGGTGTGGGTAATGCTTTCCGATGCGGAGATGGCCGGGCGCATCAGCAGGTCGCGCTGCTGTTCGGCGCTACAGGTGTTCCAGTCGATAACGGTGTTAAAGGTCATGGTTGTTACTCCATCATCTTCTCAATTGGCAACACCAGGATGGAGCTGGCACCCAGCGCCTTCAGTTTTTCCATGGTTTCCCAGAACAGGGTTTCGCTGCTGACCATATGCATCGCCACGCGCTGCTGATCGCCAGCCAGCGGCAGAATGGTTGGACGTTCCGCACCCGGCAGCAGGGCAATCACCTCATCCAGACGCTCGGTCGGAGCGTGCATCATGATGTATTTTGATTCACGGGCCTGGATCACCCCCTGAATACGGGTCAGGAGACGGTCAATCAGCTGCTGCTTGGCTTCCGGCATCTCGCCGTCGCGCTGGATCAGGCAGGCTTTGGAGCGGTAGATCACCTCCACTTCGCGCAGGCCGTTGGCTTCGAGCGTGGCGCCGGTGGAGACCAGGTCGCAAATCGCGTCAGCCAGGCCGGCACGCGGGGCCACTTCGACAGAGCCGTTCAGCAGGCAGGATTTGAACTGCACCCCTTTCTGATCGAGGTAACGCTTTAGCAGGTGAGGGTAGGAGGTGGCGATACGCTTGCCGTTCAGTCCGGCAGGGCCGTCCCAGGCTTCGTCAGCGGAGGTGGCCAGCGACAGGCGGCAGCCGCCAAAGTCCAGACGACGGAGGGTGAAATAGCGCGGGTCTTCGCCCTGCGCGCGGCGGGTCAGGAGCTCTTCTTCCAGCACGTTTTCGCCAATGATGCCCAGATCCACCACGCCGTCCATCACCAGACCCGGAATGTCGTCGTCACGCACGCGCAGAATATCAATCGGCATATTCTCTGCCAGCGCGATCAGGCGCTGCGTGTGCAGGTTGATTTTAATGCCGCAGCGGGCCAGCAGTTCGCGGGAATCGTCGCTAAGACGACCTGATTTCTGCATAGCTATGCGTAAACGTGAATTATCTAACATTGTCGGTTCCTCATGATCCTGTTGTAACTTGCCTGAACACGGTCCAAAAAAAAGCCCCCGGAAGATGATCTTCCGGGGGCTTTTTCTTGCGTTCATGCACCGCTGGAAGATCTAACTGTCTTCCAGCACACATCGCCTGAAAGACTAGTCAGGATGATGGTGATGATGGTGGTGTTTAAATTGAACGCGTGTCATAAAATTCTCGATGAATGCTTATTCATGTGATGTCGTTTAACCTAAACCACTTGCGCTACATAAAGCAAGGGCTTTTTTTAATCATTAAATGATTTCATATTGGCGCTATCAATTGTCAGTTGCGCATGGCTGGCGTAGCCTTAAAGCAGAGGCGTAAACGTCAGGAGAAAACGCATGAAAAAAGTCGCCATTGTCGGTCTGGGATGGCTTGGAATGCCGCTGGCCATGTCGCTACTGGCGCGGGGCTGGGAGGTCACCGGCAGTAAAACCACAGCGGATGGGGTCGAGGCGGCGCGGATGTGCGGCATTGAGAGCGTGCAATTGCGCCTGGAGCCGGAGCTGGTATGCGACATCGACGATCTGGATACGCTGATGAGTGATGTGGATGCGCTGGTGATCACCCTGCCGGCGCGCCGCACCGGGCCGGGTGAGTCTTATTATCTGCAGGCGGTACAGGAAATTGTCGACAGCGCCCTCGCGCACCATATTCCCCGCATTATTTTCACCAGCTCTACATCGGTATATGGCGATGTTGAAGGCACCGTGAAAGAGAATATGCCGCGCCAACCGGTCACGGCTAGCGGGCGGGTATTAAAAGAGCTGGAAGACTGGCTGCATAATTTACCCGGTACTCAGGTAGATATATTACGCCTTGCGGGGCTGGTGGGGCCCGGTCGCCATCCCGGTCGTTTTTTTGCAGGGAAATCAGCGCCTGACGGACAACATGGCGTCAATCTCGTGCATCTTGAAGACGTGATCGGCGCAATTACCCTGTTATTACAGGCCCCGAAAGGCGGGCACATCTATAATATATGTGCGCCCTCTCATCCAACACGCAGTACATTTTATCCGGTGATGGCGCGTCAGCTTGGTCTGGCGCCACCGCACTTCCACGATGCCCCCGGAGAGGGGAAGGGCAAATTGATTGATGGGAACCGCATCTGTCATGAACTGGGATTTGAGTATCTCTTTCCCGATCCGCTGGTTATGCCTATGGAGTAACGCCGCTGGCGGAGCGTAAGCGCACCACGAGGGGGTGAGCATGAAACCGCTGCTGGATGTCCTTATTATCCTTGATGCACTGGAAAAGGAGGGGAGCTTTGCTGCGGCCTCGGCGAAGCTCTTTAAAACCCCCTCGGCGCTCAGCTACACCGTTCATAAGCTCGAAAGCGATCTCAATATTCAGATCCTCGACCGCTCCGGCCACCGGGCGCGTTTTACCCGCACCGGGCAGATGCTGCTGGAGAAAGGGCGGGACGTATTGCATACGGTACGTGAGCTGGAAAAGCAGGCCGTAAAACTGCATCAGGGCTGGGAAAACGAGCTGATTATCGGCGTGGATGATACCTTTCCGTTTTCCCTGCTGGCACCGCTTATCGAGGCCTTTTACGAGCGACACAGCGTGACCCGTCTCAAGTTTATCAATGGCGTGCTGGCTGGTTCCTGGGAGTCTCTGGTGCAGGGGCGGGCGGATATTGTCGTCGGCGCGCTGCATGAGCCGCCGCAGCTCAGCGATTTTGGCTTTGCCTGTCTCGGGCAACTGGAGCAGGTGTTCGTCATCGCGCCACACCATCCGCTGGCACAGGAGCCGGAGCCGGTGAACCGCCGGACGATCAAAAATTATCGCGCGATTGTGGTGGGTGACAGTTCATTGCCGGGCAGTGCGGCCTCTTCGCAGCTCCTGGACGATCAGGAAGCCATTACCGTTTTTGATTTTAAAACCAAGCTGGAGCTGCAAATTAGCGGCTTAGGCTGTGGCTATTTGCCGCGTTATTTAGCCCAGCGTTTTATTGAAAGCGGTGCGCTGGTTGAGAAACAGGTGATTGCGCAATCCAGTTATGATTCCGTATGGATTGGCTGGAATGAGCAGACTGCGGGGCTAGCCAGTGCATGGTGGCGACAAGAAATTTTAGCAAATAGTGCTATCGCTGCCGTTTATGCGCAGGGTGACGCTGGCAAATTAGGCGATTAAATAAAAATTTAACTTTAGGATGCCTTTCGATCTCTTGCATTTTCGCTATCATTTAGGGAAAATGCGCCGCAGCAAACATGGAATAATCGACGATATAAAAGGCGTCGATTATTTTTTTTTGCATGTAAGAAAACCATTAAATCCAAGAGGCCGGGCTTCGTACCGGATAGATATTTACTAAAATCCGACAGTTGTTGTCGCTGAGGAAGAAAGAAATGGGGCAATCATTCGCTTACGTGGCGGTATTCACCGTAAAGGAGAATAACTATGTCGCATAACGCAACTCCAAAAACCTCTCGCGTGGAATTACGTAAAACGCTTACGTTGATTCCGGTTGTTATGATGGGCCTTGCCTATATGCAGCCGATGACGCTGTTCGATACGTTTGGTATCGTTTCAGGCCTCACTGACGGTCACGTTGCAACGGCGTATGCCTTTGCGCTGATCGCGATCCTCTTTACCGCGCTGAGCTACGGCAAGCTGGTTCGCCGCTTCCCGTCCGCAGGCTCCGCGTACACCTATGCTCAGAAGTCCATTAGCCCGGCTGTTGGCTTTATGGTGGGCTGGTCATCCCTGCTGGACTACCTGTTCATGCCGATGATCAACATCCTTCTGGCAAAAATTTACTTCGAAGCGCTGGTGCCTTCCGTACCGTCGTGGATCTTCGTTGTGGCGCTGGTGGCCTTTATGACCATCTCTAACCTGCGCAGCATCAAGACCGTGGCCAACTTCAACACCCTGATTGTTATCCTGCAGATGGGTATTGTGGCGGTGATCGTCGGTCTGATCATTTACGGCGTTTCTCACGGTGAAGGCGCAGGTACACTGACCAGCACCCGTCCGTTCTGGTCTGAAGGCGCGCATGTAGTGCCGATGATAACCGGTGCAACTATCCTGTGCTTCTCGTTCCTCGGCTTCGACGGCATCTCTTCTCTGTCTGAAGAGACCAAAGACGCTGAGCGTGTGATCCCGCGCGCTATCTTCCTGACAGCATTGATTGGCGGCATCATCTTTATCGGTGCCTCTTACTTCCTGCAGCTGTACTTCCCGGATATCTCTCGCTTCAAAGATCCGGACGCGTCACAGCCGGAAATTATGCTGTATGTTGCCGGTAAAACCTTCCAGTGGGGCGTGCTGATCTTCTCCAGCGTGACCGTTCTGGCATCCGGTATGGCGGCACACGCCGGCGTTTCCCGTCTGATGTACGTGATGGGCCGTGATGGCGTGTTCCCGACTCGCTTCTTCGGTTATGTTCATCCGAAATGGCGTACTCCGGCATGGAACGTGCTGCTGGTGGGTGCCATTGCGCTGCTGGCGATTAACTTCGACCTGGTTACCGCCACTGCGCTGATCAACTTCGGTGCGCTGGTTGCCTTTACCTTTGTTAACCTCTCCGTGATCTCTCAGTTCTGGATCCGTGAGAAGCGCAACAAAACGCTGAAAGACCACTTCAACTACCTGCTGCTGCCGGTATGTGGTGCGCTGACCGTCGGTGCGCTGTGGATCAACCTGGAAGAGAGCTCCATGGTTCTGGGTCTGATCTGGGGGGGTATCGGCCTGATTTACCTGGCATGCGTAACCAAAAGCTTCCGCAACCCGGTTCCTCAGTACGAAGACGTAGCATAATCAATCTTCAGGCCCGGCAAGCATCGCGCCGCCGGGCAAAGCAAAAAAAAGCCGGAGACATCGCCTCCGGCTTTTTTGTTTTCTCAGATCACACAATCTCCTGCGCATACTGATACAGCGCTTTCAACAGCGCCTGCTTTTCAGCATTCCCTCCAGACTCACCGTAAAGCCTCTCCAGCTCCTGGGCGTACGCCTGCAAATACTCCGGAGTAAACACGTTGCGGCGATGTTGCAGCCACCGTTCCTGCTCGGCCTCATCCAGCGTGCCGGGGAAATTGCGTGCGCGGTAGTT
The DNA here is from genome assembly GCA_002360945.1 of Leclercia adecarboxylata. Lineage (GTDB taxonomy): Bacteria > Pseudomonadota > Gammaproteobacteria > Enterobacterales > Enterobacteriaceae > Enterobacter > Enterobacter adecarboxylatus_B. The sequence continues at coordinate 204,984 of DERO01000024.1, forward strand.
AAAGATCAGCTTGTTGATACGCCCATCGGCAAAGGTGATATCCAGCGCGGGCAGGTTACGCGGATCGGTCTGCAACACGATATTCATGGCAGAGCGGTCTGCATCGCTGAAAAAGCCGTTATAGAGCTGGGCATCGACGTTCTCAGAAGGCGTGAACGGCTCTGCTTCGGCAAAAATCGCCACTACTTTTTCGCGCACCTGCGGGTTTTCCCGCAGTTTTTTCAGGTTGTCCAGACAGTGCTGACGGTCGATTCCCAGCCGTTCGGCATCGTCCGGGCGCAGGGTGTTGGCGGGGGCCAGCACCGGACACTTGTTGATATGCACCAGCTTCACCGGTACAGCGGCATCATCTCCCAGCGCCTCTTTCGGGGTGTAGAGCCGCTCGCGTAGGCTATCGCTGTCCAGCGTCAGCAGGGGGGTTATGTCCCCCGCCAAATCGACCATAATCACCGCGTTGCGGTTTTCCGGATGCCAGGCCAGCGGGGCTACCCAACTGGTGTTCCCGCGCCAGGCGCCGAACATCCCCGAGATGTGCATCAGCGGCTTCATCTGCGGCACGTCAATCAGGGTGGTGAGTTTTTGCTTACTGCGATGGCTGAGCAGATACTCAAACAGTTTCGGCTGCTGGGTCTTCACCAGCTTCGCCACGGCGATAGTGGCGTAGACATCCGCCATCGCGTCATGGGCGTTGCTGTGTTCAATGCCGTTCGCGCGGGTCAAATGTTCAAGGCGGAAGCTGGGGAGTCCGTCTTCGTTATCGGGCCAGTTGATACCCTCAGGACGCAGGGCATAGCAGGCGCGCATGACATCCAGCAGATCCCAACGTGAGTTCTTGTTTTGCCAGCTCCAGGCATAGGGATCGTAGAAGTTGCGGTAAAAAATATGCCGGGTCACTTCGTCATCGAAGCGCACATTGTTGTAGCCCACCACGCAGGTGTTGGGCACGGTAAACAGATCGTGAATGCGACGGGCAAACTCCGCTTCATTTACCCCTTTTTCCCGGGCTTCCTGCGGGGTGATGCCGGTGACCATCACCGCGCCGGGCTGGGGCAAGTAGTCATCGGCGGGTTTACAAAAGAACACCTCCGGCTCACCGATGATATTGAAATCGGCATCGGTACGGATGGCGGCGAACTGGGCAGGGCGATCCAGCGAGGGGCTGGTGCCAAAGGTTTCGTAGTCGTGGAATAAAAATGTTGGCAGCGCGGCGGAGTCAGACACCAGTAATACCATCCTGTTTATGAGTGACACCCCTATGGTAAACCATCCAGCCTGGCACGCCGAAGGAAAAGCGCCGCCAGCCTGCAAATTTGCGACGCAACGTCCGGAAAAAACCTGCGTGCTGTCACATTTTTTTGCAATTATTCCAGGTATCCAGCGGCAAAGTTCCGTAAAAAGGGCAACGATTTTAAATGACCTGAGGATATACCGTTGAAACGCCGTCTGTTTATAGCTGTTTCTTTACTCACTTTGAGCATTTCTTCCGCGCTGGCTGCCGACCCGATTAACTATGCGCCGCAGCCGCCAGCCGTCCAGGCAGGCTCCTGGGTGCTGATGGATTATACGACGGGGCAGATTTTAACGGCGGGCAACGAACACGTGCAGCGTAATCCGGCCAGCCTGACCAAGCTGATGACCGGCTATGTGGTGGATCGCGCCATCGACAGCCATCGCATTACCCCGGACGACATGGTCACGGTCGGTCAGGATGCCTGGGCCAAGGGCAATCCGGTTTTTGACGGCTCCTCGCTGATGTTCCTGAAGGCGGGCGAGCAGGTTTCGGTGCGCGACCTCAGCCGCGGCCTGATTGTTGATTCCGGCAACGACGCCTGCGTGGCGCTGGCCGATTACGTGGCGGGCGGGCAGCCGCAGTTCGTCACCATGATGAATGACTACGTCAAAAAGCTGAATCTGCGCGACACCCATTTTGAAACGGTGCACGGTCTGGATGCGCCGGGTCAGCACAGCTCAGCGTATGACCTGGCGGTGCTTTCCCGCGCCATCATCCACGGTGAGCCAGCGTTTTATCATATGTACAGCGAGAAGAGCCTGACCTGGAACGGCATCACCCAGCAGAACCGTAACGGCCTGCTGTGGGATAAGTCGCTCAGCGTCGATGGCCTGAAAACCGGGCACACTTCCGGGGCCGGTTTTAACCTCATTGCCTCGGCCGTGGACGGTCAGCGCCGCCTGATTGCCGTCATCATGGGGGCCGACAGTCCAAAAGGCCGCGAGGATCAGGCGCGCAAACTCCTGCACTGGGGACAGCAGAACTTCGATACCGTGCAGATCCTGCGTAATGGTAAGCAGGTCGGCATCGAGCGTATCTGGTACGGCGATAAAGAGCAGATTTCGCTGGGGACCGATCAGGACTTCTGGCTGGCGCTGCCGAAGGCGGAGCTGCCAAACATTAAAGCCAAATATGTGCTGGATAAAAAAGAGCTGGAAGCGCCGATTGCCGCGCATCAGCGGGTGGGGGAGATTGAGCTGTACGATCGCGATAAGGTGGTCGCCTACTGGCCGCTGGTGACTCTCGAAAGCGTCGGGAAAGGTGGGATGTTCTCCCGTCTGAGCGACTATCTGCACCACAAAGCCTGACGGCGGGATGAGCAGGCTGGCGACTGTGCGAGCCTGCTCGCATAATAGACAGATCATCATTGTTAAACCGCTTTTCTCTGCATTACAGTGTATGTATATACAGTAACCAATCGGAGGCAGCATGGACTACAGCATCAAGCATCAGAATAAACGCAAAATCGCCGGTTTTCATCTGGTTGGCCCCTGGGAGCAAACGGTTAAACAGGGTTTTGAGCAGCTGGTGATGTGGGTGGATGGCAAGCACATTCAGCCGCTGGAGTGGTTAGCGGTCTATTACGATAATCCTGATGAAGTGCCGGCTGAAAAGTTACGTTGTGACACGGTTGTCACCGTGCCGGATGATTTTATCATCCCCGCCAACAGCGAAGGGGTGATCCTCACCGAAGTGGCCGAGGGCGAGTATGCAGTAGCCACCGCCCGCGTTGAGAATTATGACTTCGCTACCCCGTGGAACCTGTTCTTCGACAGCCTGCTCGAAGATGGCGATTACCAGATCGCAGCGAAACCCTGCTTCGAACGTTACCTGAATGACGGTAATGCCGACGGCTACTGGGATATCGAAATGTTTATTCCGGTACAAAATCGGGTCGCGTAACGCCGCAGGTATGCTCACTCTTCAGAGGGTTTTTCTGCCGGGTGCCACCGCTCCGGCAGAAAACACAGTACAATCAGGGTTTGCCGTAATGCTGGAGAGCGTGTGCGCCCCGACAAAAATCTGACGCCTTTTGAAATCCGACTGTATCGCCATTACCGCATCGTACACGGATGCCGTATCGCGCTGGCGTTTATCCTTACCTTTTTACTGGTGCGTCTGCTGGACGTGCCGGAAGGAACATGGCCGCTGATTACCCTGGTGGTTATCATGGGGCCCATCTCCTTCTGGGGCAACGTGGTGCCGCGCGCGTTCGAGCGTATTGGCGGCACCATTTTAGGCTCAGCGCTGGGACTGATTGCCCTGAAGCTGGAGCTTATCTCGCTGCCGCTGATGCTGCTGTGGTGCGCGGCGGCGATGTTCCTCTGCGGCTGGCTGGCGCTGGGCAAGCGGCCCTATCAGTCGCTGCTGATAGGCATCACCCTTGCGGTGGTGATCGGCGCGCCAACCGGGGATATGCATACCGCGTTGTGGCGAAGCGGCGACGTGATCCTCGGTTCCCTGCTGGCGATGCTGTTTACCGGTATCTGGCCGCAGCGGGCGTTTCTGCACTGGCGTATCCAGATGGCGAACTACGTCACGGCTTTTAACCGGGTTTACCAGGCAGGCTTTTCCCCCAACCTGGTGGAGCGTCCACGGCTGGAAAAACACCTGCAAACTATCCTCAACGACGTGGTCAAAATGCGTGGTCTGATTACCCCGGCCAGCAAAGAGACCCATATCCAGAAAGCGATCTTCGAAGCCATTCAGACCGTCAGCCGCAATCTGGTCTGCATGCTTGAGCTACAAATCAATGCCCACTGGGCCTCCCGGGCCAGCCACTTTGTATTGCTGAATGCCCGAACCTTAAAAGAGACGCAGCAGATGACGCAGCAGACGCTGCTCACCATCGCCCATGCGCTCTACGAAGGTAATCCGCAGCCTATTCTGGCCAATACCGAGCGGCTGAATGAAATTGTTGCCGAGCTGCGCCAGCTGATCAACGATCGACCCAGTGAAAACGTGGCGGAAACGCCCATCCACGGCTATGTATGGTTGAGCATGGAACTTGCGCGGCAGCTGGAGCTGTTGTCACATCTTATCTGCCGGGCATTGCGCAAATAAAAAGCGGCCATGCGCGGTTGTGTTGCCTGCTGCTTCGATTCAGCAGAAATTGAGGTTATGATAGGGACAAAGGAAAAATTATTGTCATCAGCAATCGCTGTCAGTAAGGTTAACGGCATCGCGGTTGTTTAAACGAATCCGAATCTCACATTATCAGGGGTGTAAAAATGGAAACTACCAAGCCTTCTTTCCAGGATGTTCTGGAATTCGTCCGCCTGTTCCGCCGCAAGAACAAACTGCAACGTGAAATCCAGGACGTTGAGAAGAAGATCCGTGACAACCAGAAGCGCGTCCTGCTGCTGGACAACCTGAGCGATTACATCAAGCCAGGCATGAGCGTTGAAGCCATCCAGGGCATCATCGCCAGCATGAAAAGCGATTACGAAGACCGCGTCGATGACTACATCATCAAGAATGCTGAGATCTCTAAAGAACGTCGTGAAATCTCGAAAAAGCTGAAAGTCATGGGCGAGATGAAGCACGCCGAAGCCAAAAGCGAATAATTGCTGCTGGATGAAAAAAAGGCCCTCTGGTGACAGAGGGCCTTTTTGTTGCTGGTGCTGATTCAGAAAAGCAAAAAGCCTGCTGGAAAGCAGGCTTCTTAAATGTGGCTCCTCTGACTGGACTCGAACCAGTGACATACGGATTAACAGTCCGCCGTTCTACCGACTGAACTACAGAGGAATCGTTGTGGAGCGTTATCTTAGCGGCGAAAAAACTTTTGTCAAACCTGATCTTACCCGATTTCGATCAACTGCTGATTCCGTCGTCAGTTTGACGCAATTACCAACATATTTTTGTGGGAAATACTTTGCAGGATCTGCATTTCTCCCTCATCATTTGAAATGGAGTTTCAACTTTTCTTGCTAAGGTCCATTTTGAACGTCACCTCCGCTTTACGCCAGGCCGTGATGCGCACGCCCTGGTATGCCAAACGTAAGAGCTACAAGGTTCTCTTCTGGCGTGAAATCACCCCCCTTGCCGTGCCTATCTTTCTGGAAAACACCTGCGTCCTGCTGATGGGGGTGCTCAGCACCTTCCTGGTCAGCTGGCTCGGCAAAGAGGCGATGGCGGGCGTGGGACTGGCCGACAGCTTCAACATGGTGATCATCTCGTTCTTTGCGGCCATCGACCTCGGGACCACGGTGGTGGTGGCCTTTAGCCTGGGGAAACGCGACCCACGACGGGCGAGGGCCGCAGCCCGCCAGTCACTGGTGATCATGACCTTGTTCTCCATTATTCTGGCGGCGGTGATCCACTATTTCGGTGAAGAGATCATTAACGTGGTGGCCGGCGAGGCGACGGGTGAGGTGAAAGCGCTGGCGCTGTCGTATCTCGAAATGACGGTGCTCAGTTACCCGGCCGCGGCGATTGCGCTGATTGGCAGCGGGGCGCTGCGCGGGGCAGGGAACACCAAAATTCCGCTGCTGATTAACGGCGGGATGAATATCCTGAACATTATGATCAGCAGCGTGCTGATTTACGGCATCTTCTCCTGGGACGGACTCGGTTTTGTCGGGGCAGGTCTTGGGCTGACCATCTCGCGCTATATCGGTGCCGTTGCCATCATCGTGGTGCTGGCGGTCGGGTTTAACCCGTCTCTGCGCATCAGCATCAGGAGCTATTTCAAGCCGCTCAACTTCGCCATTATCTGGGAAGTGATGGGCATCGGCGTGCCCGCCAGTATTGAATCCGTACTGTTCAACGGCGGTAAACTGCTGACCCAGATGTTTGTGGCCGGGATGGGTACCGACGTGATTGCCGGGAACTTTATTGCCTTTTCCGTTGCGGCACTGATCAACCTGCCGGGTAACGCCCTCGGGTCCGCTTCCACCATTATCACCGGTAAACGGCTTGGTAAAGGGCAGATCGGCCAGGCGGAGCGCCAGTTGCGTCATGTCTTCTGGCTTTCGACCATCGGCCTGACCGCCATTGCCTGGGGGACGGCCCCCTTCGCCGGACTCCTGGCGTCATTTTATACCCATGAGCAGGACGTTAAGGACGTCGTAGTGATCCTTCTCTGGCTGAACGCGGCCTTTATGCCGATCTGGGCCGCCTCGTGGGTACTGCCAGCCGGGCTGAAAGGGGCGCGCGATGCCCGCTTTGCGATGTGGGTCTCGATGCTCGGGATGTGGGGCTGCCGCGTAGTGGCCGGTTATACGCTGGGGATCATGCTGGGTATGGGCGTGGTCGGCGTCTGGCTGGGGATGTTCCTCGACTGGGCGGTACGCGGGGCACTGTTCTACTGGCGCATGGTCAGCGGGCGCTGGCTGAAGAAATATCCGCGACCGCAGCGCGAAAATGTGGCGGTTGTTGCCTCAGAACGGGTAGCAAATGTGCAAACTGGGGAATAAATCGGCAAACGATGCAAAATCTGCATTCTGCCTTTGACAACGCCAGGTGGCATCGCTAATATTCGCCCCGTTCACACGATTCCTCTGTAGTTCAGTCGGTAGAACGGCGGACTGTTAATCCGTATGTCACTGGTTCGAGTCCAGTCAGAGGAGCCAAATTAAAGAAACCCGCTTAAGGAAACTTAAGCGGGTTTTTTGCTTTTGCAGATTCGCCCCCACCCGGCGGGTGAGGGCGTCAGCCAGACTACCTGTGTACCGGTGCCGTCGCCGCAACCAGCCATGCACGTGCATCGCTGTTAACATGCGGTGAGAGCGTCTCGCGTACCTGCTGGTGATATTCATCCAGCCACTGGATCTCTTTTTCGCTCAGCAGATGCAGCTCCACCTGGCTCAGATCGATCGGCGCCAGGGTCAGGGACGCGAAGCGGCAGAAGCCCGGCTGGCTCTCCACAACCTCCACCTGATTTTCAATGCGGATCCCATACTCATCGGCCAGATAATAGCCCGGCTCGATGGTGATGATATTGCCCGCCACCAGCGGCCACGGGTTGACCTTCTTCGCAATCCGCTGCGGGTTCTCATGGATCAGCAGTTGATGGCCCACGCCGTGTCCTGTGCCATGATCAAAATCGAGCCCCAGCTCCCACAAACCACGCCGCGCGAAGGCATCAATCTGATGCCCGCAGGTGCCGGACGGGAACTGCAGGGAGATAAGCGATAAAAAGCCTTTCAGCACTGCGGTGTAGTGCAGACGACACTGGGCGCTCAGCGGGCCGAAGGCCAGGGTGCGCGTGGCGTCGGTAGTGCCGTTGTGGTACTGACCGCCGGAATCGTTCAGATAAAAATGAGCACGGGTAATGGCCGCATTGGTCTGCTCGCTGGAGTGGTAATGGCACATCGCCGCATTGCTGGCCGAAGCGGAAATGGTGGCAAAACTCTGCTCGATAAAGCCCGGTCTCTGCTGGCGAAACGCCAGCTGCTGCGCCTGGGCTTCCAGTTCGGTAAGCGGATTGCCCGCAGCCTCGCGACGCGGCACCTCCTGCGCCAGCCAGGCCAGAAAGTTGACCCACGCCACGCCATCCTGCTGGTGGCTGTCGCGGTAGCCCGCCAGTTCGACCGGATTTTTATGGGCTTTCATGGCGGTGATCGGGTCGGCGTGCCAGAGGATCTCCCCCTGCGGCTCAACGGCAAAACGCAGGGCGACAGGGGCCGAATCGGCATCCACCATCACCCGTTTGCCGGCACACAGCTGCTGGCTGCGCGGCAGAAACTCGGCTTCCGGGGCCCGCGTCAGGCTCTCCAGCAGCGATGTGGACAGCCCGGCGGTTTTCTCCGGCGTGACAAACCACTCCACCGCACCATCGCGGCTCAGTAGGGCAAAGGAGTTCGGCACCGGGCTCATCGGAATATCGCTCCCGCGCACGTTCAGTAGCCAGGCAATGTTGTCCGGCTGGGTGATAGCCAGATAATCGGCATTCTGCCCGGCGAGAATGGCGGCGACGCGCTGGCGCTTGTCGGTGCTGCTTTCGCCGCTGATCTCAACCGGCATCTCGCGGATCGCGCCGACCGGCGGGGCCGGGCGATCCTGCCACAGGCTGTCGAACGGGGAATCATTCAGGGCGATTAATTCGCAATGGCTGGCGTTCAGCGCCTCAAACTGGGCGTTGGTCATCAGCAGGGCTTCAAAGGCGATCCGGGCACCCGCTTCGACATGCCGATCCAGCCACTCCGCTAGCGGATCGTTGTGCAGATGCAGGATCTCAATCTCAGCCAGATTTACCTGTTCGCGGGCCTGCACCTGATAGCGTCCGTCGACAAACAGCAGGGCGCGATCGCGCAGGATCAGAGCCTGGCCCGCCGAGCCGTCAAAACCGGTCAGCCAGGCGAGCACATCGTCATGGGGGTGGCAATACTCGCTCTGAAAGGCGTCGGTACGCGGGACGATAATGCCGTCCAGCGCCTGGGTTTCCAGCCACTGGCGCAGGACAGAGAGCGGTGATGTGGTTTGCATAAATATCCTTTTTTATGATTAGCGGAACGGCGGCTCGTTAAAGGTACGCAGTTTGCGCGAGTGCAACTTATCCCCCTCGGCACGCAGCAGGTCTATGGCACGAATGCCAATCTGCAGATGCTCGGAGATCGCCCCCTCGTAAAAACGGTTCGCCTGGCCGGGGAGCTTAATCTCACCGTGCAGCGGTTTATCGGAGACGCACAGCAGGGTGCCGTAAGGCACGCGGAAGCGGTAACCCTGGGCGGCGATGGTTGCACTCTCCATATCGATGGCCACCGCGCGGCTTAGGTTAAAGCGCAGCGCCGAGGCTGAATAGCGCAGCTCCCAGTTCCGGTCGTCGGTGGTGACCACCGTTCCGGTGCGCAGACGCTGCTTAACCTCTTCGCCCGGCATGCCGCTCACCTCTTTGGTGGCGTCGTACAGCGCACGCTGCACTTCGGCAATGCTCGGGATCGGAATGTCCGGCGGCAGCACCGCATCCAGCACGTGGTCGTCACGCAGGTAAGCGTGGGCCAGCACGTAATCGCCGATCAGCTGGCTTTCACGCAAGCCTCCGCAGTGGCCAATCATCAGCCAGACGTCCGGGCGCAGCACCGCGAGGTGATCGCAGATGGTTTTGGCGTTCGACGGACCCACGCCGATGTTGATCAGGGTAATGCCCTGACCGTCGGCGGTGACCAGGTGCCAGGCCGGCATCTGATGCTTCTTCCACGCCAGATCGGAGATGGCCTGTTCCGGCGCTTCGGTTTCGGCGGTGATCCAGATCCCGCCCGCGCAGGAGAGGGCGATGTACGGGCTGTCCGGATCGAGGATCTGGCTGCAACCCCAGCGCACAAATTCATCCACATAGCGGGTGTAGTTGGTGAACAGCACGAACGGCTGGAAATGTTCTGCCGGGGTACCGGTGTAGTGACGCAGGCGCGCCAGCGAAAAATCGACGCGGCGGGCGTCAAAGTGCGACAGCGGGGAAAACTCCGCCGGATGGTAGATCCCGTCGGCGGTCTCATCACCAATCTGCGACAGCTCGGTGGTCGGGAAGTGGCGGGTCAGACCCGCACTCATAGAGCGGTCCAGCGTCAGTTCGGAGCCGTCGATAACGTACGGATAGGGGATCTCATGGCGCGACGGCTCGACGGTGATCTGGGCACCATAATCCTGATACAGCAGCGTCAGCTGCTCTTCCAGATACGGGCGAAACAGCGAAGGGCGGGTCACGGTGGTGGAATAACATCCCGCGTGGGTAAAGCGCGCATAGGCGCGGGTCTTCGGCGTATTGGTGGCGCTACCATCCCAGGTCACGGAAAGGGAAGGATAAACAAAGAGGCCATTCATTCTGGCCTCTGCATCGGGGAGCGTTCCGTCTTTAATATACTCGCTGATGGCGCTGCGCAGGGCGTTGACCGCCTGGTCGTACAGCGCATCCAGCATATCCAGTGCCTGAGCCGGGGTCAGGCTGGAGCCCTTATTATTCATCTCTGTCTCCTTGTTCCACAGGTGTACGGCGTTCACCGATAGTATGTCACCTGGATGTGAAACAAAAGTATCAGGATGAAGCCTGTTTCATCAGCAACGCCGTGGCGGCAGAGAGCAGACAGCCGGCCAGCAGATAGATTGCTACGCTGTGCCAGTCGCCGCCGGAGAAGGTCACCAGCGCGGCGGCAATAAAGGGCGTAAACCCACCGCCGACCACGCTCGCCACCTGATAGCCGACCCCCGCACCGCTGTAGCGGTAGCTCGCGCCAAACATCTCGGTGAACATCGGCTGCTGGACGCACACCACCATGTCATGGGCGATATTCGCCAGCAGGATAGCGAACACCACAATCCAGAATACCGACTGGGCTTCAAGCGCCATAAAGAACGGGAAGGTGCTGATGGCGCCGGTTAGCGCGCCGGTGATATAGACCCGGCGGCGGCCAAAGCGGTCTGCCAGCCAGGCAAAGCAGGGGATGGTCAGGCAGCTGATACCGCCCACCAGCAGGCCAATATTGAGAAACAGCTCGCGGGGCAGGCCGAGGTTCTGGGTGGAGTAGCTCAGGGCAAAGGCCGTGACGATATACATGGTCAGCAGCTCGCACAGACGCAGGGCGATAATTTTCAGAAAGGCACCCGGATGGCGGATCAGCGCGTCCATCACCGGCAGGCGGCGCTTCTCAGCGGGTTGCTGACGCTGCTGCTCGAATTCGGCGGACTCGTCCATCCCTTTACGCACCCACAGGGCCCCCAGCACCAGCACGATGCTGAACAGGAACGGGATCCGCCAGCCCCAGCTCAGGAACTGCTCGTCGGTGGTGAACGTGCTGATCAGCGAAACCAGCCCGGTGGAGAGCAGCAGGCCAACGCCATAACCCACCTGCACACCGCTGCTGTAGAAGGCCTTTTTGCGCGCCGGGGCGCTTTCCACCGACAGCAGCGCTGCGCCGCCCCATTCGCCGCCGACGGCGAAGCCCTGAACGGCGCGCAGGGTAACCAGCAGCACCGGTGCCCACCAGCCAATAGCGGCAAATGAGGGCAGGATACCGATCAGCGCGGTGGCGATACCCATCATCCACACCGTCAGCATCAGCATCCGCTTGCGGCCCAGCTTGTCGCCAAAGTGACCGAAGATCACCCCGCCGAGCGGGCGGAACAGAAAGCCGACGCCAAAGGTGGCAAAGGCGGCGAGCGTGCCCATTGCCGGGCTGATCTGCGGGAAAAATTCGCGGTTAAAGACCAGCGCGGCGGTGATGCCGTACAGCAGAAAATCGTACCAGTCGACTACCGCCCCGGCAAAACTGCCGAGGGCCGCGCGGCGTGCGCGATTGAGCGATGGTGTGGCCCCGTCCGGGGACGAGGAAGCGAGGGTGGTGTCCATAGTGGTCCTGTCTGGCGTTATTTTCTTATAGGTATAGGAAGAAGATCACTCACATTGCGGTCGCCTGAAAATAGCGACGGGTATGAGACTACCCCGACAGCGGACGGCTGAAAACGTTTTTATCCCGGCGTGAGCTAAACGGGTGATATTTATCGACATGATGATTTGTTATCTGGCTATAAACGCAACAGCAAGGCTATGCTTGTCAGATACGTGGAGTGACAGAGGAAGGGAATGATGCGTCGAAGTACTATTTTGGGCTGTTTTGCAGCTTTACTGGTCAGTCAGAGTGCGCTGGCGGTGAGCTATCCGTTGCCACCGGAAGGGAGTCGTCTGGTGGGGAGCCCACAGGTCATCACCGTTCCGGCTGACAACAAGTTGCCGCTTGAAGCCTTTGCGGCGCAGTACGGGCAGGGGCTGAGCAATATGCTGGAGGCCAACCCGGGGGCCGATCCGTTTTTACCGAAATCCGGCTCGCAGCTGGTGGTGCCTCAGCAGATCATCTTACCGCCGACGGTGCGGCAGGGCATTGTAGTGAACGTGGCGGAAATGCGCCTGTACTATTATCCGCCGGGCAGCAATACCGTGGAGATCTTCCCGATTGGCATTGGTGAAGCCGGGCGGGAGACGCCGCGCAACTGGGTGACTGCCGTCGAGCGCAAGCAGGACGGGCCAACCTGGTCGCCAACCCCGAACACCCGTCGTGCCTACGCCAAAGAGGGCAAGACGCTGCCCGCCTTTGTTCCCGCCGGCCCGGACAACCCGATGGGGCTATATGCCCTCTATATCGGCAGGCTGTACGCTATTCACGGTACCAATGCGAACTTTGGCATCGGGCTGCGCGTCAGCCAGGGCTGTATCCGTCTGCGCAACGACGATATTAAATACCTGTTCGACAATGTTCCGGTCGGGACGCGCGTGCAGCTGATCGACCAGCCGGTGAAAGTGACCACCGAGCCGGACGGCAGCCGCTGGGTGGAGGTTCACGAGCCGCTGTCGCGTAACCGCGCGGAGTTTGAATCGACGAACAAAGTGCCGCTGCCGATAACGCCGGGGTTACGCGCCCAGCTCAACGGATCTGATGTGGATGCCATGCGAGTGAGCGGGGCGCTGGAGCGCCGCTCAGGAATGCCGGTGAATGTCAGCTTTGGAGCGCACACTGCGCCGCTGGTGATGACCTCCGGCCAGTAAACCAGGCAGCAAAGAACCAGGCCCGCTTAAGGTAACTTAAGCGGGCTTTTGTATTTTATGCAGGTAAAGCCCCTGTGAGCGTAAAAGTACGCTGAGTTTTCATTGTTGGCGTGGTTGAAAAGTAAAATACTCTGGCGAATGAGTTATCCGCTGAGTAAAGCCACAGGTTTATATGAAACGTTTCTGGAATAACCTTTTGCCAGGTTTGCTGGCGCTATTTTTCGCATCCTCAGTCCACGCGGGCGTGAATATCGGCGGAACGCGCGTGATTTACGACGGCGGGAAAAAGGAAGCGGCGCTCGGCATTTCAAATCCGGATAACGTTCCTTATCTTATTCAGTCATGGTTTGATAACCCGGATAATAGCGCCGGAAAAATCCCCTTTATTATTACACCGCCACTGTACCGACTGGATCGCGGTCAGGAGAACGTAATGAGGATCGTTCGCGCGGGGAATTTGCCGGACAATAAAGAATCCATGTACTGGCTGAATATCAAGGCCATTCCTGCGGCAGAGAAAAAAGCCAATTCGCTGCAGATTGCGGTGAAAACACGCATCAAATTAATTTATCGCCCGGCGGCTTTAAAAAGAAACAATCCAGAAGATTTTGCGAAGCAGCTGATCTGGAAAATAGCCGCGAATCACATTTTGGTGAGTAATCCGGGAAATTATTATATGAATTTTAATGAGATTACCGTCGCGGGTAAAAGCGTGCCTGAACCAACCTATGTGGCACCGGGGGCATCGGCGACGTTTTCACTCCCGGCGGGCGTCAGCGTTGGCCCTGTCACATTCAAACTGATCAACGACTTTGGTGGCGTCGGGCCGGCCCATCACGCCGCTATTTAATAACTCATTATGCGCACGATATTACACTCCTGGTTTCCACCGGCTCGTCTGGCCTTTTTCATTGCCCTGGCGTTGCCCGGCGTGATGCAGAGCGCCTGTGCCGAGGAGTATTTTAATCCGGCGCTACTTGAAGTGGGTAATCCCTCCATGAAAGGTGTGGATCTCTCATCCTTCGCGCGTGGCGCCCAGGTGCCGGGTAAATATCGCGTTGAGGTCGTCGTGAACGATCAGACGGTGGACACCCGGGAAATTGCATTCAGGTCGGTCGCCACCACGGAGGGCGATACGACTCTCCAGCCTTGCCTGTCGTCAGGTTTGCTACAGAGTTATGGTGTCAAAACCGATCGTTTTCCCGAACTCGATAAAGAAAGTGAATGCGCAAATTTAGCCGCTATTCCTCAGGCGTCTGCCGACTTTATCTTTGGTGCGCAAAAGCTGCTGTTGAGTTTCCCGCAGGCCGTACTCACGTCGCAGGCGCGCGGCTATGTCGCGCCGGAGATGTGGGACGAAGGCATTAATGCTTTGCTGCTGAATTACAGTATCAGCGGGGATAACACCTGGGGCAGACATAGCACCACCAACAACAGTCATAGCCAGTACGCAAACCTGCGTCCGGGGATCAATATGGGTCCCTGGCGTGTGCGTAATTACACTACCTGGCGTCGCGATACTGACGGTAAAGCGCAGTGGGATTCGGTTTACACCTATGTCCAGCGCAACCTTGTCCCTCTGAAAAGCCAGCTGACGCTCGGCGACAGTTCATCACCTTCCGACGTCTTTGACAGTATCCCCTTTCGCGGCGGTCAGCTGGCCTCCGACGATGAGATGCTGCCCGATAGTCAGAAGGGCTATGCCCCCGTGGTGCGCGGTATTGCGCGTAGCAACGCCCAGGTGGTGATCCGCCAGAATGGCTACATCATCTACCAGAGTTACGTTGCCCCGGGCGCATTTGAAATCACCGATATGTACCCGACCGGTGGAGCCGGTGATTTAAATGTTACCGTTAAAGAAGCCGACGGCAGCGAGCATCAGTTTGTGGTGCCCTATGCCTCTGTGCCTGTTTTGCAGCGCGAGGGGCGACTGAAATACAGTCTGACGGGCGGCCAGTATCGGCCGAATGACGGCCAGGTGGAAAAGCGCCCGCTGATGCTGGGAACCGCCATTTATGGTCTGCCGAAGGGCTTTACGCTTTATGGCGGGATCCAGGCGTCCAGCCCGTATCAGGCCTGGGCTATCGGCGCGGGTAAAAATATGGGGGAGTTCGGCGCCTTGTCTGTGGACGTCACCCAGGCGTGGTCGCGTCCTGAGACGATGAGCAAAACCAGCGGCCAGGCCTGGCGCGTGCGCTACAGCAAGAACTTTACCGATACCGGTACCAACTTCTCGGCGACCAGCTATCGCTATTCGACCGCAGGCTATTACGGCATGCAGGAGGTGCTGGACGCCGACAGTGAAAGCCAGGCGTTGCAGGATCATCGGCGCAACCGCGCGGAAGTGACCCTGAGCCAGACTCTGGGCCCCGCCTTTGGCTCACTCACCGGCAGCGCAATCCGGGAAGCGTACTGGAATGCTGACAAGACGATGAGCTCCTACAGCGTCAGCTACAACAACGCGTGGAACGGCATCACCTGGGGGCTGAGTTATACCTACAGCAATAACGCGAGCGCAGCGGGCAGCGGCGGGGAGAAAACCTACGACAAAGATCGGATCCTGGCATTCAATATCAGTATTCCTTTAGAGCGATTCCTGAGTAATACCTGGGCCAGCTACAGTCTGAACACCAGCAGGAAAGGGGACACCACCCATACGGTGGGGCTGAGCGGCACGGCGCTACAGGAAAATGCCCTGAGCTGGAGCGTACAGCAAGGGTATGGCAATGACGGAGCAGGTCGCAGTGGTAATCTCAGCGCGGATTATCACGGAACCTATGGTGAAGTCACCGGCGGCTACAGCACCGACGAGAATATGCAGCGCATCAACTACGGCCTGAACGGTGGGGTTCTGCTGCATGCCAACGGCGTGACGCTGGCGCAGCCTTTTGGTGACACCATCGCGCTGATTAAAGCGCCGGGCGCAGCGGGCGTGGGGGTAATGGGCCAGACCGGTGTAAGAACCGATTTTCGTGGTTATACCGTCGCCAGCAATGTGTCGCCGTATCGCAAGAATACCCTGAGTCTGGATACGGAGACGCTACCTGACGACGTTGAACTGCAATTAACCACCCAGACCGTCATTCCTACTCGCGGGGCGGTGATCAGCGCAAAATATATCGCCAGCGTGGGGAGCCGGGTATTAATGACCCTGACCCGGGGAGATGGGCAACCCGTTCCCTTCGGGGCGACTGTCACCCTTGCGACAGATAAAAATTCCGCCGGATTTATTGTCGGGGATCGGGGGCAGGTCTACCTGACCGGGCTCGAAAATCGCGGCGCGCTACTGGCTCGCTGGGGTCTGGAAGCCAATGAGCAATGTCGGGTTAATTATGTGCTTCATAACGCTGAAGCAGATTCCGGAGTGGTATTAAGCAATGAAATATGCAAATAAAATTATCGGCGCTAAATCCATTGGCGCATTGCTGATAATGATATTGTCGTGTTGCAGCTTTAATGGGTTTGCTGCTTGTGTATTTGCCGACGGGCAGGGAACCCAAACCCTGAATTTTTCTCCCAATAACGTTATCGTGCAAAGAGATTTACCCGTGGGCGCAGTCATTTATACAAGCTCATCAGGAGTGGGGCAGAAGCTTCTCGAATGTGACGGGAGTACTAACACTAACTATTATAAGATGACTTATTTGGGCGGCGTAGCGACAGCAATTAACCATGCCTATGCGACCAATATTCCCGGTGTGGCGATAGAGGTCAATCTTTCATGGAGATATCTGGATAATCCGCCGTCCACCGATAATACGGGAGAGGGTTCCGTAAACCTCCCCCCGATTAGCTATACATTGTATAAAACGGGCGATATTCAGTCTGGTCAACTGAGTCCGGGGCAAATTGGCACCTGGTCAGTGTCAGGCATTACGCCAGTGACCATTAACATGAGCGGCGGGAGCATTACTCAGGTGGCCTGTTCCATCACCACGCCTAATTTAACGTTCCCGATAGGCACGGTATCGAAAGCGGATTTTGGCACAGCGCCAGGTTTTACGCCTGCAAAAACCAGTACCCAGAATCTCGGATTAGATTGCGATCCCTCTGCCAATATCAACGTCACCCTGAACGGCCAGCAAAATCAGGATGTCAGTGATGCCAGCGTGATGGCGTTAAACAATCAAGGTGATGTTAATACCGCGCAAGGGGTAGGCGTGCAGTTATTATATGACGGGAAGCCCCTCATTATTAATACCCGGCTGGCGTTAAAAACATCCAGCGGCGGGCGGGAATCATTTCCTGTGACTGCCCGATATTATCAAACAAGAAATACTGTAACCGTCGGTGAAGCAAATACGTCCGCTACGCTGACGCTGACATATCAATGACATTTTGTAATGTCTTAATATCATGCCAAGGTGGGCTAAAATGAAAAAATGTTTATGTTATTTAACCGCATCCCTTTCTGCTGTTCTTTTTGCGGGCAATATTTACGCGGCAGATAGCGTGAGTATTAATGTCACCGGAAAAGTGATTGCGTCTCCGTGTAAAACGCTTAATGGCGGCTCGGATGCGTTAAACGTGGACCTGGGGCAATCCCTTCTGGCGAACTCGTTAGAGGAGGCAGGTTCGGGTTCGGCAATGACGACCTTTGATTTACCGGTGACCGGTTGCCCGGCAAGTACCACTAACGTAAAAGTGACCTTTACCGGCACCCCGGACGCAACGGATGCCACCAGGTGGGCAAACAACGCGGCGCAACCGGCGGCCAATACTGCCGTTGAGTTATCCCAGCAAACCACGGGAACCATTCTGAGTAATAACAGCTCATTAACCGGTGCCGTAGAAGGCGGGAATACCACCTTTAAACTTCAGGCTCGCGTCTATTCGAAGGCAGGAGAGGTGATGCCAGGCGACGTTTCGTCAGCGATCGTAGCCTCTTTCGAATACCAGTAAACCTGTTGGTGCCGACGCTGTCGGCACCAACGCCAGAAAGCAAAAAGCCCGCTTAAGTTTCCTTAAGCGGGCTTCTTTAATTTGGCTCCTCTGACTGGACTCGAACCAGTGACATACGGATTAACAGTCCGCCGTTCTACCGACTGAACTACAGAGGAATCGTGTGAACGGGGCGAATATTAGCGACGTCATCTGCAGTTGTCAAAGGGTGATCCCGCCTGAGGGGATCGTTTGCTGACAAAATCAGCAAACTGACGTTTTCCCCAGCGGATTGCACGTTTTTGGTGCGCCTATACCCCGAATGGGGCAGATCATAAACCGCTGTTTCATGTTTAAAAGCGACAGCAGTGATTGGATTTCCTTATTTTCCGCCACTTAGCGGACATATCGGACCTCTTCGCAAAACTGGCAAGCATCTTGCAAAACCCTCAGTACATTCGCGCCGGAACCGGCAACGCATTTCGTACAGGGGGCAAAATGAACTTAAGACGACTGAAATACTTCGTAAAAATCGTCGATATCGGTAGCCTGACCCAGGCCGCTGAAGTGTTGCATATCGCACAGCCGGCACTGAGCCAGCAGGTGGCCACTCTGGAAGGTGAACTGGATCAGCAGCTGTTGATCCGCACGAAACGCGGCGTGACCCCTACCGAAGCGGGCAAGATCCTCTATACCCATGCACGTACCATTCTGCGCCAGTGCGAACAGGCGCAGCTGGCAGTGGGCAACGTCGGGCAGACGCTGAGCGGGCAGGTCTCAATCGGCCTGGCGCCGGGCACGGCGGCCTCGTCGGTCACCATGCCACTGCTGCAGGCGGTGCGTGCAGAGCTGCCGGAGGTGCTGGTCTATCTTCATGAGAACAGCGGCTCGGCGCTGAACGATAAATTACTCGGCGGACAATTGGACATGGCGGTGCTTTACGACCGTTCACCAGTAGCAGGGATCACCAGTCAGCCGCTGTTGAAAGAAGATCTCTTCCTGGTGGGAACGCGTGACTGCCCGGGGCAGAGCGTGGATTTAACCGCGGTGGCCGAGATGAATCTGTTCCTGCCTCGCGACTACAGCGCGGTACGTCTGCGCGTCGATGAAGCTTTTTCCCTGCGCCGCCTGACGGCCAAAATCATCGGTGAGATCGACTCTATCTCCACTCTGACTGCCGCTATCGCCAGCGGAATGGGCGTGACGGTTCTGCCTGAATCGGCAGCACGCTCGCTCTCCAGCGCCGCCAACGGCTGGATGGCGCGGATCTCCTCCCCGTCGATGAGCCTGCCGCTGTCGCTGAACGTCTCGGCGCGCGGAGCCCTGTCGCCGCAGGCGCAGGCGGTGAAAGAGATCCTGATGTCGCTGGTGAGCCGTCCGTCGCTGGAGAACCGCGAGCTGCAGCTGGTGAGTTGATATTCCATAAAGGTATAAGTTGCGGGTTTTTATTATTTGTTCTCACGGCGGGCACACTCTAACAATAGCGTTATGTCAGATGCGCCGGAGTGAACCGTGAATTTCCAGCAACTTAAAATTATCCGTGAGGCGGCCCGTCGGGATTACAACCTGACCGAGGTCGCCAACATGCTCTATACCTCCCAGTCGGGCGTCAGCCGCCATATTCGCGAGCTGGAGGAAGAGTTGGGCATTGAGATTTTCATTCGTCGTGGCAAGCGCCTGCTGGGAATGACCGAACCCGGCAAAGCGCTGTTGACCATTGCTGAACGCATTCTTAATGAAGCCAGCAACGTGCGTCGTCTGGCCGATCTCTTTACCAACGATGCCTCCGGTGTGTTGACCATCGCCACTACCCATACCCAGGCCCGCTACAGCCTGCCGCCGGTGATCAAGGCGTTCCGCGAACTGTTCCCGGACGTGCGTCTGGAGCTGATCCAGGGCACGCCCCAGGAGATTGAAGTCCTGCTGCAAAACGGCGGGGCGGATATCGGTATCGCCAGCGAGCGCTTAAGCAACGATCCGCTGCTGGCTGCATTCCCGTGGTTCCGCTGGCACCACAGCCTGCTGCTGCCGGTCGATCATCCGCTGACGCAGGTCTCGCCGCTGACCCTGGACGACATCGCCAAATGGCCGTTGATTACCTATCGTCAGGGCATTACCGGGCGTTCAAGGATTGATGAAGCCTTTAACCGCAAAGGGCTGACGCCGGATGTGGTGCTTAGCGCCCAGGACTCAGACGTGATTCGCACCTACGTCGAACTGGGGCTGGGGATTGGGCTGGTGGCCGAGCAGTCCGGCGGCGAGCGTGAGCAGGGGAGCCTGGTGCGCCTCGATACCCGTCACCTGTTCGATGCTAATACCGTCTGGCTCGGGCTTAAGCGCGGCCAGCTGCAGCGCAACTATGTCTGGCGCTTTATCGAGCTCTGCAACGCCGGGCTGTCAGTGGATGAGATCAAACGCCAGGTCATGGAACCGGAAGAAGTGGCGATTGACTACCAGATATAGGCCAACCAACCCCGCATCGCGGGGTTTTTTCTGCGCCGGTTCCGGTGTTAAACACCGTTACATTTCATGATGAGTTTTCTTGCGTAGCCCCTTCCTGTTTTCCGCAGTCACGCTTTTCTCCTCCCGGAGCATAAGTTAATTTCATTATAGGCTTTAACCTATATAGATTTTAACCTATATTATCAGGGAGGCACCGTGTGGAAGATTGAAACGACGGACACGTTTGATCGTTGGCTGAGTTCGCTGGATGATCGGGAACGTAGCGGTATGCTGGCTGCGTTAATCGTATTGCAGACAAAGGGCCCGCTGCTGCCGCGCCCCTGGGCAGATACCATCAAGGGTTCCCGCTATCACAATATGAAAGAGTTACGGGTGCAGTGTGGTGGTCAACCCCTGCGGGCATTTTTCGCTTTCGATCCGTTCCGTAAAGGGATCATCCTTTGTGCAGGTAACAAAGCCAGCAACGAAAAATGCTTCTATGCCGAGATGATCCCGCTGGCGGAGCGCGAATTAACGTCCTGGCTGAATAACAAAGAAGGAAAGGAGTAAGGTATGGGCAGAACCCTGGAACAGTTGCTTGTAGATGAAAAACCTGAGGTAGTGGAGGCCGCCAAAGCCATCGCGGAGGAGATGCTCCTCAATATCCATCTGGCTGAACTGCGTGAGAAAGTGAACAAAACGCAGAACGAAATGGCCCAGGCGTTGGGCTTAAAGCAGCCGACGGTGGCGGGAATGGAAAAGGCCGGGCGTGATATTAAGCTTTCAACCCTGAAACGCTACGTTGAAGCGGCCGGAGGCAAACTGCGCGTCGAGGTCGATCTGCCTGATGGCTCGCATTACGGCTTTGCGCTTTGATATAGGTTTTATTTCTGGACCGCGAATAGCAAAAAGCCCGCTTAAGTTTCCTTAAGCGGGCTTCTTAAATATGGCTCCTCTGACTGGACTCGAACCAGTGACATACGGATTAACAGTCCGCCGTTCTACCGACTGAACTACAGAGGAATCGTGTGAACGAGGCGCATGTTAATGGCCCCGCTATTTTGTGTCAACACTAAATTCAACGCGCTGATTCAATTGATTAATTAAGCCTCAGTGTGCTGATTTAATGTACTTGCGCGGCGGGATCTCCACCAGGGCCGTCATTTTCACGTAACCGCTGCAGCGGGTCCTGCTGGTAAAACTGGCAAAAACGCTGCCACAGCGCCGGGAAGCGGGGGGCAAAAAGTTCGGGTGCGCTGAAGAAATATTCCGATAGCACCGCAAAACACTCGGCAGGATCGGTGGCGGCATAGGCATCAATGCTGGCTGCGCTTTCACCTACCAGATCGATCTCATCCTGAATGTTGTTCATCGCGGCGTGCAGATCGTGTTCCCAGCCAGCCACTTCACGCAGCGGGATGAAGGGAACGCCGCTGGCGCGATCGCCATTGCGGGTGTCGAGCTTGTGCGCCACTTCATGAATGATGAGGTTGAAGCCGGAGGCGTCAAACGAGTCCTGAATGTCCAGCCAGTTGAGGATAATCGGCCCCTGCTGCCAGCTCTGGCCGGACTGCACCATCCGCTGACTGTGCACCAGCCCGATGTCGTCCTCCCATTCGTCGTCCACCACAAAGGGTGCCGGGTAGATCAGCACTTCATGGAAGCCGTCCAGCCACTCGATACCCAACTCCAGTACCGGAAGGCAGAAGAGCAGGGCGATGCGGGTGCTTTTATGATCGTCGAGTTCAAAACCCTGTAGCGGGACCAGACGTTTTTGCTGTAAGAAGCGTATGGCAAGTTGCACCAGACGCGATTTATCCTCATCCGATAAAGTGGACAGGACGGGGATCGCCAACGCCTCTTCCCACGGCAGCGCCGCGCTACGGGCGGATTCATTCGATTTCCAGGGCCACTTAATCATCGCTTTGCTCGCAAACTCGTCACTTGAACAAAATTGACCGGTTATGGTCTGTTAAAATGCCAAATTACCCGGCATGATGGCAACCATCAAAACGGAGAGATGCCGGAGCGGCTGAACGGACCGGTCTCGAAAACCGGAGTAGGGGCAACTCTACCGGGGGTTCAAATCCCCCTCTCTCCGCCACATCCTCTCTTCAGTCAGTCTTCCCGCTCGCTTTCTCGTCAGACATCCTGTGCGCTGGGTACCTTATCATTCCGCTTACGGGAAGTAACAGCCCTTTACCGCTGCAAAACAATATATGTGAACTAAATCAGGATGTTTACCCGAAGAGGTTGTATTGCGGGCGTTACTCCTGGTGGCAATATTGCCGCAGCAGGGCAACCTGCTCGGGACGCAGACGATAGCGATAGACGGGCCGGCCGGTGGCACCATAGTGAATGCTGGTGTGCAAAATATTGACCTGCGCCAGCCAGATCAGGTATTTGCGGCAGGATACCCGGGAAATATTGACTGCATGCGCCAGATCGTCGGTTGAAAACTCCGTACCCGGATGGGCATCAATCCACAGACACAGCGTGCGCAGCGTCTGCGGGGTCAGCCCTTTCGGCAGGCGTCGACTGTCCGCAAGCCCGGGTGCACCACCGCGCAGCATCCGGTCGACATCGGCCTGGTCATGGTACTGATGCGACGCCATCAGAGCCTTTTTCTCGCGCCAGCCGTTCAACGCCTCTTCGAAGCGCGGGAACTGGAAGGGTTTGATCAGATAATCCACCACCCCATAGTGCATGGCGGTCTGAATGGTAGCGGCATCGGAGGCCGAGGTGATCATGATGACATCGGTATCGCGCCCGGTGGCCCGGATAACCGGCAGCAGGCTCAGGCCATTTTCGCGCTGCATATAGACATCCAGCAGGATCAGGTCGACCTGCCGGGTGTGGGCGTTAAGCACGGCACTGGCCTCCGCCAGCGAAGCCGCCACGCCGCAGCAGCAAAAACCGTCCACCCGGTTAACGTACTGGCGGTTAAGATCGGCCACCATGGCATCATCATCGACAATCAAAACATGTATCACGCGCTTTTCCTTTCACTGTCCCAGGGGAGTTGAACAAAGAACTGGGTAAACACCCCCGGTTCAGATTCAACGGCGATCTCCCCGCCCAGGTTCTCAATGTGCTGACGGGCGAGGAACAACCCCACGCCCCGATTTTCCCCTTTGGTGGAAAACCCTTTATTAAATATGGCCTGCAGATGGTCGGGAGCAATGCCCGGCCCGTCGTCACTCACTTCCGCGCTGAGCCAGCCCTGCTGATAGTGCAGCAGCAGGCCGATCTCCCCCTCGGGCTGCGCGGCCATCGCATCCAGCGCATTCTCGATCAGATTACCGAGCACGGTGACAAGTCCCGCGACCTGCTGTTCATTCGGGTTATCTGGCACCTGGCTGGCGTCGGAGATCGTAAGACTAAACCCCAACTCTCTGGCGCGGCTAATTTTGCTCAATAGAAATCCGGCCACCACCGGCGATTTGACGTTGCGCTGCAGCGTGCCGACATCGCTCTGCCAGGTATTGGCAGTCTGCATGACGTACTCTTCCAGTTTGGCATAGTGCTTCATATGCAGCAGCCCAAGGATCACATGCAGCTTGTTCATAAATTCATGAGAGTGGCTGCGCAGCACATCCAGATAGCTCACCATCCCGTCCAGGCGCTGCAGCAGCTGGCTGATCTCGGTCTTATCACGGAAGGTGGTGATGGCACCCATCAGCTGAGTCTCGTTTTTAACGGGCAGGGTGTTGCAAAGCAACAGCCGACCGTGGCAGTTGATCTCCTGATCCTGACGCGGCAGCCCGGTTTGCAACACTTCGCGCAGGTTCGCCAGCAGCGGCGCCTCGTGCAGGGAATGGCTGCTGGTACTGGCATTCAGGATCTGCCGGGCGGCATTATTTATCATCGTCACATGCCCCTGCTGATCCACCGCGATCACCCCCTCGCGCAGGGACTGCAGCATCGCCTGACGCTGTTCCAGCAGGGCGGAAATCTGATACGGCTCCAGGCCAAACAGCACGCGCTTCAGCATCCGCACCAGTCCCCATGCTCCGAGCGCGCCGAGCAAAGCGCTGAACAGCACCAGCCAGATGGCATCCCAGCGGTTGCGGGCGATCTGCTGCTCCACTTTATTCAGGGAGATGCCCACCGCAACCACCCCAATCTGTTGATGCTGTGCGTTATAGACCGGCGTAAACACCCGTAGCGCCTCGTCGAGCACCCCGTGGTTGATAGCAACATTCTCTTTGTCCTCCAGGGCAGGCCGGAGATCTTCACCAATAAAGGCTTTGCCGAGCAGGGCGCTGTTGGGATGGGAATAGCGGATCCCGCGCATGTCGGTGACCACGGCGAACAGCAGGTTGTTGCGCTGCATCACCGCCCGGGCGACAGGCTGGATGATGTTGCTGTCCGGCGGCAAGGATAAGCCGCGGAGCACCTCCGGGCTGTCGGCCAGCGTTCTGGCGACTGCCAGAGCGGTATCCCGCACGCCATCGCGCGTGGCCCGGGTGATCTGCGCAAAATAGAGCACGAAAATCACCAGCAGGATCGCGCCTGTCACGCTGTAAACCATCAGCGTGACCAGGGTGTTCAGTTTCATTGGGCGCTTGTGCGTAGAGGGGAGGGGCGGCAAATCGCGCATTGAAACTCCAGGGCATGCGGAAAAGCGGGCATTATCGCTGATGGCGCTGATTTGTTAAAGCAATGTAAAGCTGATGGGGACAGAAAGCAAAAAGCCCGCTTCGCAGCGGGCTTAACTTAATACTGTCAGCCAATCAGAACTGGTAAACGATACCCAGCACAAACTGGTCGTCAGCAGGCATGCCGGTACGGGCCGCGTCGTCTTCATCCAGCAGGTTGAATTTGTATGCGGTATAGACGTTCATATTCTTGTTGAAGTAGTACCAGGTACCCAGTTCAACATAGTTAACGAGGTCGGCGTTAAAGCCGCGCACGCCGTTGCGTTCACCCAGATCTTTGCCTGTGGAGTAGACGTAGCCCAGAGAAGGACGCAGGCCGAAGTCAAACTGATACTGCACCACGGCTTCGACGTTCTGGGTTTTGTTGGCAAAACCTTTATTGCTCACATAGGTCATGTTGCGGGTTTCACCGTACATCACTGCAGCGTACAGGTTGTTGGCATCATACTTCGCTGCCAGAGACCAGATTTCAGCGGTGTCGCCATAGCCGTCCAGGGACTGCTTGTTGGTGCGGTCAGACTTGCCGTAGACGCCCACGAAGCCAAAGCCATCGAAGTTATAGGCCAGCGAGGTGCTGTAACCGTCACCGTTGGCTTTTTTCACCTGGCTATCGTGGTTTTTACCCTGGTACTGCAGCGCAAAGTCCAGGCCTTCAACCGCGCCGAAGAAGTCTGAGTTGCGATACGTCGCCACGCCGGTGGTACGGCCAGTCATAAAGTTGTCGGTGTGAACCCAGGAGTCGCCACCCCATTCCACCAGCATATCGGTGTACGCACCGGCGTCGTAGGCCACGCCGTAGTTACGGCCATAGTCAAAGGAGCCGAACTCACCGAATTTCAGGCCTGCAAAGGCCAGACGGGTGCTCTGATCCTGCTCGCCTTCCGGTGCGCTGGCACCCATGTTGTACTCAAACTGACCAAAACCGGTCAGCTCGTCGTTGATTTTCGTTTCGCCTTTGATACCGAAACGGGCGTAGGAGTCATCAAAGTTTTCGCTGTTGCTATCGTCGGTGTTGTTCCAGATACGCTTTCCGACCATCTTTCCGTACAGATCGAATTTATTGCCGTCCTTGTTGTAGATTTCAGCTGCATTTACGGCGCCAGCGCTCAACAAAACAGGGACGAGAACTGCCAGAACTTTTCTTTTCATTATATATTCCCTTCAATGTATTTTCTTAATGAATATAAGCAACCCCCTCCGGGTTACGGGGTCAATACTATTTCAGGGCGGGATTTTACCTTTAAAAATAAATGTAACTAAATCATTTAGATTATTTCAAAATATTAATAACAATGTCATTATATGTTATTTTTATGGGTCTTTAAGAGTCATATTTTATGTTTATTGATATTTATATCAGTTGGTTATTTTAAAATTAAACTCATAGGAAGGGGTTATGTGTGGGGCAGTTGGCGGCGGCATAAAAAAGCCCGATAGCAGTATCGGGCGAAAGATAAGGGGGAATTTTAAGAGCGTTTAATAATGTAACGTTAAAAAAGCGCCTTAATCATTACACAATAATTTACTTTAGCAAATATGCTCACCCGGATAATTGAGAGTGAAATAGTATCTTTATAACCTTGCCTTCCCGGTCAGAAAATTTTAGTGATGTATACATACGCTCCAATGATACATGTGCTAAATATAAACTTGCGAAGGATCAACTTAACGCAAACTGGCGGTGGGAAATCTGCACCGGAAGAGTGCGTTTTATTGAAAAATGTGATTTATTTCACGGTTTGGATTGGCGATGTGAATGCGGTGAGCAAAATGCCGCGAAAAGGATAAGGACTACATGGAACAAAAACACGATCGCAGCCTCGGAGGCAAACTGGCCCTGTGGGTGTTTTACGCCTTTTGCGGCTATTTCATCTGGGCGATGGCGCGCTATTTATGGGTCATCAGTAAAGTCACTTCGGTATCGGGGCCGCTGATTGAGGACGATCTCGGCTCGACCTCCGGCAAATGGCTGAGTGCCCTGTGTGGTTTTCTGCTGTTAGGCGCGGTGGGGGCGATCCTTGGAGCCATTGCCTGGTACACCCGGCCACGTGATGTGTCAGAAGAGTAAATAATTGCTATTGTACCGCTTTTCACTTCAGGGAAAGCGTTATGGAACTCGTGCTATGGCAGCAACGTTTTGAAGGCTGGCTGAAGGCGCATCATGCCACCGATGATACCGCCCATGATATCTCCCATTTCCGTCGGGTCTGGAACACCTCACAGCGGCTGATGAAGGACCAGCAGGTCGATGCGCTGGTCATTCTGACGGCCTGTTATTTTCACGATATCGTTAGTCTGCCGAAAAACCATCCGCAGCGGGGCCGCTCGTCGCAACTGGCTGCCGAGAGAGCGACGGCCATCCTGCGCGACGACTTTGCCGACTTTCCCGCCCGTCACTATGCGGCGATCCAACATGCCATCGAGGCGCACAGCTTCAGCGCGGGCATTACGCCGCTGACCGCTGAAGCCAAAATTGTGCAGGATGCTGACCGGCTGGAGGCGCTGGGGGCGATCGGTCTGGCGCGCGTCTTTGCCGTCTCCGGTGCGCTGGGGGTGCCGCTCTTCGATCCGGAGGATCCCTTTGCCGATGCCCGTGAGCTGAACGACAGGGCGTTTGCGCTGGACCATTTCCAGACCAAACTGCTCCGCCTGCCCGAGACCATGCAGACCGCCGCCGGTCGGCAGCTTGCGCGACAGAGCGCCGATGTGCTGATCCAGTTTATGGCCCGCCTCAGCGCCGAGCTACGCGGCGATTACGACGGCGTGGACGCCGCGGTACTGCAGCGTTTCCGCGACAGTCTGTAATGCCTTTCTGTGTTACTCTCTCTTAAGTCCCTATTGGCCCGGTTAAATCTATGCAGGAAAATGTATCAGTGATGGAGTCCGCGCTTGTGCTGGCAGAGAAATCAACGGCGTCAGTCCAGGCGTTATTGTGCCAGCTGCTGGAAATTTACGATGCCAGAACGCTGGCTCATCTTCTGAATGCTCACGGCGACAGCCACTGGAGCCCGGCGATCCTCAAGCGACTGGTGACCAGCGAGCGGGCAGGGCGCCGCCTCAGCGACGGTGAATATGGCGTACTGCAAAACCTGCTTCCGCCCCCTCCTGCCTGTCATCCTCACTATGCCTTCCGCTTTGTCGACCTGTTCGCTGGCATTGGCGGTATCCGCCATGGTTTTGAGGCGATTGGCGGCCAGTGCGTATTTACCAGCGAGTGGAACAAACACGCGGTGCGTACCTACAAGGCCAACTGGTACTGCGATCCGGATGCGCACCAGTTCAACGATGATATTCGCGAGGTGACGCTCAGCCACCAGAGCGGCGTCACGGACGACGTGGCGGCGGAGCATATTCGCAACGCCATTCCGGCGCATGACGTGCTGCTTGCCGGCTTCCCGTGCCAGCCATTTTCGCTGGCCGGGGTATCGAAGAAAAATGCCCTCGGCCGCGCGCACGGTTTTGCCTGCGACACCCAGGGAACACTGTTCTTCGACGTGGCACGCATTATTGACGCCCGCCGCCCGGCCATCTTCGTGCTGGAAAACGTCAAGAACCTGAAGAGCCACGACGGGGGTAAAACCTTCCGCATCATCATGCAGACCCTCGACGACCTGGGGTATGACGTGGCGGATGCCGCGGAGAGCGGGCCTGACGATCCCAAGATCGTCGACGGTAAACACTTCTTGCCTCAGCACCGCGAGCGCATTGTGCTGGTGGGCTTTCGTCGCGATCTCAACCTGCGGGGCAATTTTACCCTGCGCGATCTCCCTGGGCTGTGGCCGACACGTCGACCGACGATTGCCGATCTGCTCGAACCCGTTGTTGACGCCAAATTTATTCTTACCCCGGTGCTGTGGAAGTACCTCTATCGCTATGCGCAGAAGCATCAGGCGAAGGGCAACGGGTTTGGTTTCGGCATGGTCGATCCCACCAACCCGCACAGCGTCGCCCGCACCCTGTCGGCACGCTACTACAAAGACGGGGCCGAGATCCTGATCGACCGCGGCTGGGACAAAGCCCTCGGCGAGCGGGATTTCGACGATCCGGAAAACCAGCGCCACCGTCCTCGCCGCCTGACGCCGCGCGAGTGTGCCCGCCTGATGGGCTTTGAAACCCCGCAAGGGTACCAGTTCCGTATTCCAGTGTCGGACACCCAGGCCTACCGTCAGTTTGGTAACTCGGTGGTGGTCCCGGCGTTTGCCGCCGTTGCCCGACTGCTGGAGTCGCGTATTCTGCAGGCGGTACAGCAACGCAAGGCTGAGACGGTCAATGGCGGACGTTCATAACAAGGCCACCCGCAGCAAAAACATGCGCGCCATCGGCACGCGGGATACGGCTATTGAAAAACGGCTGGCGGGCCTGCTGACGCAGGTTGGTTTTGAGTTCCGCGTGCAGGACGCCAGCCTGGCCGGGCGTCCTGACTTTGTGATTGATAGCCACCAGTGCGTCATCTTTACCCACGGCTGTTTCTGGCATCGCCACGACTGCTATCTTTTTAAGGTGCCTGTGACCCGCACCGACTTCTGGCTGGAAAAGATTGGCAAAAACGTTATTCGCGACAACCGCGATATCGCCTTGCTACAGCAGCAGGGCTGGCGGGTGCTGGTGGTGTGGGAGTGCGCGCTGCGCGGCAGGTTAAAGCTGGATGATACGGCGCTCACCGAGCGGCTGGAGGAGTGGATCTGCGGCGGCGGCGAGACCGCGCAGATCGACACTCAGGGCATTCGCCCGCTCAGGGTTTCTCCGCCTGACACGGTGTAACCTCAGGTTTTGCCGGTAACAGATACTTGCCTAACGTCACCAGCACTACCGCCATAATAATGATCCCCAGCGCCATCCACTCTATCGCCGAAAGCGATTCCCCACCGAGGCCGGTGCCCAGCAGCACGGCGACCACCGGATTGACGTAGGCATAGCTGGTAGCGACTGCCGGCGAAACATTGCGGATCAGGAACATATAGGCATTAATCGCAATCACCGAGCCGAAAATTGCCAGATATCCCACCGCCAGGAAGCCTGACAGGTCGGGCAGGGTGGTCAGTTTTTCGCCGGAGAGCATCGACGCCACCAGCAGCACAATCCCTGCGGTGACCATCTCAATGGCCCCGGCCATCATCCCGGTGGGTAATTCGATGCGCGAGCCGTACACCGAGCCAAACGCCCAACTCATGGAGCCAATCAGGATCAGCACGGCACCCCACGGATTGCCGCTCAGGTTACCGCCGCTGTTGAGCAGAATAATACCCGCCATCCCGATGGCGATCCCCAGCCACTCCAGCTTACGCGTTTTGATGCCAAACAGACGGCTGAAGCAGAGGGTGAACAGCGGCACGGTGGCGACCACCACTGCGGCGATCCCGGAAGGCACGTTCTGATGTTCGGCTACGGTGACAAAGCCATTCCCGACCGCTAAAAGCAGGACGCCGATCAGGGCGGCGTTGAGCAGCGGGCGCAGCGGCGGTAGCTTATGGCCGCGCAGGAACAGAAACGCCAGCAGCAGGACCCCTGCAGAGAGGAAACGCACCCCCGCCATCATCAGCGGCGGCCAGCTCTCCACGCCGATACGGATCACGAAGTAGGTGGAACCCCAGATGATATAGAGCGCAAACAGTGCGCCCGCTAATGGTAAGACTTGCCTGAAACGCATACTCCCTCACGATGAAATAATTCGGACGCATAGAGTTAACGTGAAAACTATCACGCTGGCGAGCCCTTTAATTGTGTCACCGATGTGAATTAATTGTTGACTTAAACGGGATAGTTTCAGGGTTCCGGGTTTTACTCCATACTGTTCAGGTTATTAACAAAAAAGAAGGAACGTAATTTTGGCGGGAAGTAGCTTATTAACACTGCTGGATGATATTGCCACGCTGCTGGACGATATTTCACTGATGGGAAAACTGGCGGCCAAGAAGACTGCGGGCGTGCTGGGGGATGACTTGTCTCTCAATGCCCAGCAGGTCTCGGGCGTGCGCGCTAACCGGGAGTTGCCCGTGGTCTGGGCCGTGGCGAAGGGTTCACTGCTCAATAAAGTGATCCTCGTGCCGCTGGCGTTGCTGATTAGCGCCTTTATACCCT
This sequence comes from Leclercia adecarboxylata, assembly GCA_002360945.1. Lineage (GTDB taxonomy): Bacteria > Pseudomonadota > Gammaproteobacteria > Enterobacterales > Enterobacteriaceae > Enterobacter > Enterobacter adecarboxylatus_B. The sequence goes on from DERO01000024.1 coordinate 235,810, forward strand.
GGGCCATTACGCCGCTACTGATGGTGGGCGGGGCATTTCTCTGCTTTGAAGGGGCAGAGAAAATATTGCACTCGCTCGAGTCGCGTAAAAATAAAGGGAAGGAGAGCCCGGAAGCGCGGCAACAGCGTCTGGAGGCGCTGGCAGCTCAGGATCCAGTCACCTTTGAGCGGGATAAAATTAAGGGGGCGATCCGCACCGACTTTATCCTGTCGGCTGAAATTGTGGCCATCACCCTCGGGATCGTGGCGGATGCGCCGCTGCTGAACCAGGTGCTGGTGCTATCCGGTATCGCCTTCGTGGTCACCCTGGGGGTCTACGGCCTGGTGGGGATCATCGTTAAACTCGATGACGTCGGCTACTGGCTGAGTGATAAAACCAGCGCGCTGGCGAAGATGACCGGTAAAGCCCTGCTGGTGGTCGCTCCCTGGCTGATGAAGTCTCTGTCGGTGATCGGCACCCTGGCGATGTTCCTGGTTGGCGGCGGGATTGTGGTACACGGTATTGCCCCGTTGCATCATGCCATCGAACACTTTTCCCAGGCACAAGGTGCTGTTATTGCAACCGTTTTACCCACTTTACTGAATCTGGTGATCGGTTTGATCATCGGCCTGATTGTGGTTGCGGTAGTAAAACTCGTGGAAAAATTGCGCGGTCGGTCACATTAATAACTTCCAGCTATACCAGGCATAACTGTTATTCCTCGACTAAATTGATACAGTTTCACACTGATAAAGGAGGCGGTTATGGTCTTTCTGGTCAGCGATGAAGTTAAGCCAAAAAACGGCGGTCCACGCATGGTCGTCACCGGCTATGCAAGCGGAATGGTGGAGTGTCGCTGGTACGACGGTTACGGCATCAAGCAGGAAGCGTTTCGTGAAGATGAGCTTCAGCATGGTGACGGTACCCGGCGACAGGACACGGCTTAAGTCACGCTACGCCCGGCAATGCCGGGCGTTTTTGTGCACTATAATCGCTAACAGTCAGTAATATTACCGTCCCCGCCGGTGCGGATGGCTTTCAGGGAGTATGTGTGCAGCCCGACGATATTGTAAGAAAAGAGGTTTTTTCGGCACGTCATCATTTTCATCCGGGCCGGGTTGTTAACATATGCTTTATTACTGTTCTCATCTTCTCCACGCTGCTGACCTGGCGTGAGGCTGTGGTGTTGGAAGACGCCTACGTCGCCACCCAGCACACCCATCTTGAGAACGTGGTCAACTCGCTGGATCGCCAGCTGCAGTTCAGCGTCGAAAAATTGCTCTTCTTTCGCAACGGCATGCAGGATGCCCTTGAAACCCCGCTGGCCTCTACGGTGCTGCGCGATACCGTCTCGCGCATCGACGTCCTGCGCGGGAAAAACGTCTGGGATCTGACCTTCGACGCACGGCGTACTCTTACCCTGCATGGCGTTTCCGATGCCTTTGTCGAGCAAACCAACAGCCTGGTCCGCGATGACGAACGGCTGGAACAGGAGATGAGCGCCGCCTTCGAAATGGGCTATCTGCTGCGCATTAATGCCCCTGCGGCACACGCCCGACGTGTGGTCTACGTCTCCAGGGCAGGGTTTTACGTCTCGACCGATCCCAGTGCAGGCGACCGGGACATTACCGCCCGCTACTATCAGATGGTGATCAGCCCATGGTTTACCCGGCAATCGGAGCGGGACAACCGGGCCCGCAGCGTGCGTTGGTTTACTCAGGAGGCTGCGCAAGAACAGGTCGTCACGGTCAGCGTGCCGGTCGACTATCAGCGCTACTGGTACGGCGTTCTGGCAATTGATTTTACGCTTCAGGGGATGAAGAAACTGCTGCAGGATGCCGTAGACGGTAACGGCGAAGGTGAATTCCAGCTCTACGATAACACTCTTACTCTGCTCGCCACCTCGGAGAGCATCGCCAGCCACACCAACCGTTTTGACGCGCGCGAGCGGGCGCAAATTGCCGGTGCCATGGCGAAGGATACCGAAGGTGAGGTGCGGCTGGGAAGCCGCTACGTTAACTGGCAGCATCTGGACCACTTCGACGGAGTCCTGCTGCGTATCCACACGTTAAGGGAAGGGGCGCAGGGCGACTTTGGCAGCATCACCATTGCCCTGGCGTTGCTGTGGCTGCTGTTTACCGGGATGCTGGTTGTTTCCTGGTTCGTGATCCGCCGGATGGTGAGCAACATGTACCGGCTGCAGCACTCGCTCCAGTGGCAGGCCTGGCATGACCCTCTGACGCGGATCAATAACCGCGGCGCGCTCTTTGAGCGGGCAAAAGCGCTGGCGAAGCGATGCGAGCAGCAGCAGCAGCCATTCTCGGTGATGCAAATGGATCTCGACCATTTTAAAAACATTAACGACAGGTATGGCCATCAGGCGGGTGACAAGGTACTCACCCATGCGGCCCGGCTAATTACCAGCACGATACGCGAGGCGGACGTTGCCGGGCGCGTAGGGGGCGAAGAGTTTTGCGTGGTCCTGCCGGGGGCCGGACCTGAAGAGGCGATGCGAATTGCCGAGCGTATCCGCGCGCGCATCAACGACCGCGAGATCCTGGTGAAAAAGAGCCAGACGGCGCGCATCAGCGTGTCGATTGGCGTCAGCAGCGCCCGGGAAAGCGGTAATTACGACTTTGAGCAACTGCAGTCCATCGCTGACGCCCGTCTCTACCAGGCGAAGCAGCGAGGACGCAATCAGGTGGTCGGTCAGGATGAAAAGAAGTGATCCAGCCCTTCACGCCAGCCCGCAGGGCCGGGCTGTTGGGTATGGTAAGCCCGCGCCGGATCGTCGTTTTTCAGCTGTACACCCTGGCGGTTAATGCCTTTGATCACCACCGCCAGATCCACGCTGTCCAGCAGCGGGGCGTCGTTTGGCCCATCGCCCAGCCCTAAGGTGGTGGGCAGCATGCCATCGCGCTGCAGGTACTGCTCGTTGAGCCAGTTGATAGCCTGATCTTTGCCGCCCCGGGCATCAAGGATGTGCCAGAAGCGTGCGCCCTGCACAAACTTCAGCCCCAGTTGCCCCAGAGCCGCCTCAAAGGCCGCCATTTTCTCGTCGCTGTCGCGCCAGATCAGCGTCACCGAAGCTTCGTGCAGTCGCGCCAGCATCGCTCTGTCGCGGTTGAGCCCGGTCCACTCACTAATCACCCGATCGTCGACATCATCAAAAGTTGTAAACTTGTAACCCGCGTCGGCACGCAGTTGATTGATAATCTGAACGATATCGGCGTGAGGAACGCCGTTAATCAGACGCGGGGCGTCGGGATGATCGTTCCAGCGCACGTCCAGTTGGATCACCGCGCCGTTTTCAGCAATAAAGGGTAGGCCATCCAGGCCGAGATCGCTCTGGATCTCCAGCATCTCCGCTGCGGTTTTGCTGCTGCAGAGAATGACCGGAATTTGATGGTCCTGTAAGGTCTCCAGCCAGCCGGTAGCGGGCTGCCAGTCGTAGGTGTGTATGTCCAGCAGCGTGCCATCCAGATCGCTATAGATGAGCAGCGGGTCCTCAAGTGAAGGCATAGCATCTCCCGTAACGAATCAAAGGTGCCTAATAGGATTTTTCTTAAAAAATGGCGTAGCAAAAGTTTCGCTTATGGAACCGATCCCGTTCAGGCCGCGCCCCAGGCCTGTTGGCAACCATAATTAATTTTTTAATTTCGCGTAGAAACTATAAATGTGCAAAATATATTCTTGTCTTACAAAAATTTTGCAGATAATGTCTACCCGACATCAGATTTCCTGGTGTAACGAATTTACAAGTGCTTCTTGCATAAGCAAGTTTGATCCCGGTCACCCCATGACCGGGATTTTTTTCGTCTCACCGATTCACTTCTGTCACGCTAAAATCATGGATATCGAGCTCGAAAGCCTCTGCCAGCTCGCGCCAGGTGTGGTAATCCCGATCGTTTACCCTTACCCGGGTAGGGTCATCTTCAATCCGTTTTACTTCACTCTCGCTGATTTCATTGATCGCGGCGAGCAGGGCATCGACGTCAACATTCACTTCCCGTTTTGCCGTTTCGCTGTACTCTTTTGCGGTCTTCATTACTCGCTCCTCATTACAGGGTGTCCACCCGTAAGTATAGACCGTCGATAAAAGCGCCAATCGCGCGGCAACACGCTGCCAGTTTTCGCGTTTTGTTCTACACTGGCTCAAAACCAGAGGAGGATTCTATGAAGGTTAACGATCGGGTGACAGTCAAAACGGACGGCGGGCCGCGCCGCCCGGGTGTTGTACTGGCGATTGAGCAATTTAACGAAGGCACGATGTACCTGGTCTCGCTGGAAGACTACCCGCTCGGGATCTGGTTCTTTAACGAACTTGGCCACCCTGACGGCATTTTTGTCGAAAGCCAGGAGTAGCGTGCGTGTCGGGTAGCGCGCGCTGGCCCGACCCGAACAGAACAGGGGAAAAATCTCTGGCATAGCCAGAGATCGGGGAACAATTGAAAAGGGGAGGGTTAACGCAGGTTAACGTAAATTCCGTTGGTCACATTGTCCGTCAGCCGTACGACATGATAGATCACTTGCTTATTATGCGTTTTTATTTTCCTTTTAATATTTCCCTTATGTGACGAAACGGTCTTGGCTTTGATATTCATCTGATCGGAAATCTGAATCGTTCCCTGTCCGGCCATCCACATTCGCAGCATGCTGGATTCAGTTCGGCTTAATGATAAAGTCGGAAAATTAACTTTCGCTACACTCTTTATCTCTTTGCTTAAATAATCCCCCACCAGATCATCCAGAGATTCGGGCTTAATAGATTTTGAACTAATCAGAAGATTCTGACGGACCCGTAAATATTCGTCGAAATGGAGATTAGCAATCGCCATAAATACAATAAACAGCGTGCCGGGATGCTGATTAATGATTTGCTTAATTTGCTGACTGTTGGCGGGATCGTGAATGAAACAGTCCTCATTAATAAACACCACTCCTGGCGTCAGGGCCTCACATGCGGCGGCAAGTTCGTCAACGTTGTGTACGTCGTTGATGTCTTTTTTCTTTACCCCTCTGCTGGCCAGATACCCGGTTAACCCTAGCCGGGTGTAACTGCATAAATCCATAATGATCGTTGACATGGCATACCCTCACTCAATGCATAACGATAATTTACCACCTGCCTGAGAGCTCTATAACAGCCATACGGGATGGAATAAATAATTACCTGTGAGCATTACAAGGACTTTCAGGCGAACTCACTATCCCGTAAAGTTACGTATAATTTGCCAGGAAACATCTTAAAGTAAAGTAAATGTTTAATATTGTGAGGTGGATAAAAACAATCAAGCCGCGCCAGATATATCCTGGTAGATGTTTCTCAATTCTTCTTTTAGGAATATCCTCAGAGAGACAATATAAAACACAGGGGTTATTACTTCGCGGAAAGTTCGCTCAGGATATTGCTCAGCAAATTAAATACCTCACTGAATAAGCGTTCGCAGAAAGGTGCAATAAGCGGCATTAACAGGGAAATAAGTAAAATGCCGACGGTCAGGGTGATCGGGAAACCAATCACAAACACCGAGAGTTGCGGTGCCATACGGTTCAGTAAACCCAGCGCCAGGTTGACGGTCAGCAGCAGGGTGATGAGCGGCAGCGCCAGCATCAGGCCGTTAAGGAAGATCAGCCCGGCCGCGCGGGTCAGGGCCATAAAAGCGTTGCTGTTTACCGCGTCACCGCCAATTGGCAGGGAGTGGAAGGTATCCACCAGCATCGAAATCAGCCACAGGTGGCCGTCAAAGGCCAGAAACAGCAGCAGCGCCAGCAGGTCGATAATACGGGCGATAATCGGCATGTTGAGCCGGCTGCCCGGGTCAAAGAAGGTGGCAAATGACAGGCCCATCTGTAGACCAATCAGCTCCCCGGCCATTCGCACGGCGGCAAAAGCAAACTGCATGGTAAAACCGATAGCGACGCCAATCAGGATCTGCTGTAGCCCGACCCATAGCGCCGGGGCTGAGAAAATCGGCACATTTACCGGCGGCAGCGTCGGGGCCACGATAATGGTGATCAGAATGGCAAGGCCAATTTTCACCCGCTTGGGGATCGCCCGTTCACTCAGGATCGGCGCGGTGGAGATCAGGGCCAGAATGCGCAGCAGGGGCCAGAAGTAGAGGCCGAGCCACTCAAGCCATTGATCGCTGGTGATCTGCAGCATGGCTAGCCGATGATGTACGGCAGGTTGGTAAACAGATTACGCATGTAATCCAGCAGCAGGTTCAGCATCCACGGCCCGGCAATAATGATCGCCACGAACACGGCGATGATTTTCGGGATAAATGACAGGGTCATTTCGTTAATCTGGGTGGCAGCCTGCAAAATACTGATGATAAGACCGGTGACCAGCGCCACCAGCAGCAGGGGAGCGGCTACGGAGATCGCGACTTTCATCGCCTCCGTGCCCATCATCATGACCGATTCTGGCGTCATTGCGCGCTCCTCAACTGTAGAAACTTTGCGCCAGCGAGCCGACCAGCAGCTGCCAGCCGTCCACCAGCACAAACAGCATCAGCTTGAAGGGCAGGGCAATGGTTGCCGGCGGCACCATCATCATCCCCAGCGCCATCAGCACGCTGGCGATCACCAGATCGATAATCAAAAACGGAATGAAGATCGTAAAACCAATCTGGAAGGCGGTTTTCAGCTCGCTGGTGACGTAGGCGGGCAGCAGAATGCGCATCGGCACGGCTTCCGGGCCCTGAATCGGACCTGCGTTAGCCAGACGGGCAAACAGCGCCAGGTCGGCTTCTCGGGTCTGACGCAGCATAAATTCGCGCAGCGGCTGCGCCCCTTTATCCAGCGCCTCCTGCATGGAGATCTTATCTTCGCTGAACGGCTGATAGGCATCGACATAAATCTTGTCGATCACCGGCGACATAATAAAGAAGGTCAAAAACAGGGACAGACCAAGCAGCACCTGGTTCGGCGGTGCCGACGGGGTACCGAGGGCGTTACGCAGCAGACCGAACACGATGATGATGCGGGTGAAGCTGGTCATCATCAGCAGGATCGCCGGGATAAAAGTCAGCGAGGTGATAAACACCAGCGTCTGAACCGGCAGTGTCCAGCTCTGACCACCACCGGCCATCGGCGTCGAGATCAGGCCTGGCAGTTGGGCGTACACGGCGGGAGCAAACAGGCCAAGGCCTGCAAGCGCAAGGGATAAAACACGGCGCATCACGATCTCCCGGAACGCTTAAGCAAACTCTTCATCACGGACTGAAAATCCGGTGGAACCTCTGCGCGGCTCTCCTCGGAGACCGGCGCAGGCGGCAATGTATGCAGAATAGTAATTTGCGAGGCGGTCACACCCAGCACCAGCCGGGCGTCTTCCACTTCCACGATCACCACGCGTTCGCGTGGTCCCAGCGAGGTGCTGGCCGCCAGCTTCAGCCCGCGCGCACCGGCGGTTTTACCCGCCAGGCCAACGCGTTTTGCCAGCCAGGCGACAATCAAAATAAAGGCAATGATCCCCAACAGCGCACCGCTAACCTGGAGCAGCGGCGAGCCTGGAACGGCAGAGGGTTGTGAGACGATTGCCTGGGTTTTCATGCTTAGCGGCTCAGACGACGCATACGTTCGGATGGGGTGATAATGTCGGTGATACGCACGCCGTATTTATCGGCGACAACCACCACTTCACCCTGGGCAATCAGGTAGCCATTGATCAGAATATCCAGCGGCTCACCGGCCAGACCATCCAGCGCCACTACGGAACCCTGGGTCAGGCGCAGCAGCTCTTTGATGGTCATCCGGGTACGGCCCAGCTCCACGGTCAGTTTGACCGGGATGTCCATAATCAGATCGATATCCTGCAGCGTGCCGCTGACGTCACCACCACCCAGCTGCTGGAACACCGCATCGGCCACGCTTTTGCTGGCCGGTGCTTTTTGTTCGTTTAACGCCTCAGCCCACAGATCGTCCAGTGCTCCGTTGTTGTCATCGGACGGATTGTTCATATCACTCATTTGGGCTGTTCCTCATTCAGAGAATTCAAAATCGGGTTAATCAGGTGCTCAACGCGTAACGCGTATTGATTGTTCACGGTGCCATACTGGCTGGTCAGCACGGGCACGCCATCCACATGGGCAATGATGCGATCGGGTTTGTCGATCGGCAGCACGTCACCGGGTTTTAATTTTAAGATCTGCGACAACCGCAGCGGGACGTCGGCAAAGTTTGCCACCAGCTCCAGCTGGGAGTGTTGCACCTGGCGCACCAGGTTTTCACGCCAGTTCTGGTCTTCATGACGGGAGTTTTCCAGCGGCGGGTTCACCAGCACTTCGCGCAGCGGTTCAATCATGCTGAACGGCAGGCAGATATTGAACTCACCGGTCAGGTTACCGATCTCAACGTGGAAGGGGGTATTAACCACGATGTCGTTTGGCGAGGTGGTGATGTTGGTGAACTTCACTTGCATCTCGGAACGAACATACTCCACGTCCAGAGGGTGAATCGCCTTCCACGCGTCGCTGTAGCCTTCAAGGGCCAGTTTCAGCATGCGGTTGATGACGCGCTGTTCGGTATGGGTAAACTCGCGGCCTTCCACTTTGGTCGGGAAACGTCCGTCGCCGCCGAAGAGGTTATCCACGGCGATAAACACCAGGCTTGGCGAGAAGACGAACAGGCCCGTACCGCGCAGCGGTTTCAGATGGATCAGGTTGAGGTTCGTCGGCACCGGCAGGTTACGCGCGAACTCATGATACGGCTGAATGCGGATCGCACCGACGGTGATATCCGGGCTACGACGCAGCAGGTTAAACAGCCCCATACGGAACTGACGGGCAAAACGTTCGTTGATGATCTCCAGCGCCTGCAGACGCTCGCGCACCACGCGACGCTGGGTATTGGGATCGTAGGGGCGAATATTGCTGTCGCCCGCCGCACCCGGTTTTGGTTCGTCGGATTTATCGCTGTCGCCGTTGAGCAGCGCATCGATTTCCGCCTGAGAAAGAATACTGTCGCCCATGTCGTTACCGCAGAATGAAAGCTGTATACAGAACGTCAGTGACTTCCTGCTTAGGTTGACCGCTTACCAGAGGCGCGGCCAGCGTTTGCTTAATGTCCGCCACCAGTTTTTGTTTACCTTCATCGGTAGACAACTGCGCGGCATCCTGGCGCGAGAACAGCAGCAGCAGACGGCTGCGCACTTCCGGCAGGTATTCACTCAGGCGCGTACGGGTGGCATCGTCTTTCAGACGCAGCGTAATGCCCACGTAAAACACGTGCTCGGCATCGCCCAGGTTAACGGTAAAGGTATCCAGCGCGAAAAAGACCGGGGCCGCCGGCGGTGGTGCCTCCGCTTTGGCTGCGGCTGACGGTGCTTTATTCATGCGCCAGTAGCTGTAACCTGCGGTAGCGCAGGCGGCGAGCGTAATTAACACCAGAAGCGGGATCCAGATGGAACGCTTACTTTTCTTGGTGATGGCGGAGTCAGTCATCTGATTCGTGCTTCCTGTTTCGGAACTGCTGATGGAGATGATTATCCCGTGTCCGCTCGCCGTCAAAGGGTCGAAAAGACGGGGATAATCACGCTACCTCTGGCGTTTAGGTTTAGGCGAAGATATCGACAGCGTTGTTTCCACGTGCCGCGGACTGCAGGGAGGCAGGTACCGCCAGCAGCTCGTCACTCTCTTCATCGAATCCGGCGGTATTGCCGGAGCGGGAGGTCTGCTGCTGATGCTGAGACGAAGCCTGCTGCTGGCCGTTGAAGTTTTCACTGCTGATGCTGCTTTGCGTCAGCTCAATGCCGTTTTCCGCCAGCTGGGTACGCAGCACGGGCAGGGCCGCTTCCAGCGCCGCACGCACGTGGCTGTGGCCGGAGATCATCTGCAGCTGCGCCTGGTTATCATCCAGCTTCAGGGAGATCTGTACCTGACCCAGGTCTTCCGGGTGCAGACGCAGCTCGGCGCTCTGCTGGCCCTGACGGGTGAACAGAGTGATGTGCTGGCTGATAGTCTGCTGCCATTCGTTGCTGCCCAGTTGGGCGCTGACCACCGGCGCGGCGGCCAGAGTCGGTTGAACTGAGGTGTGGCTGCTGACAATCGGCGCCAGGGTGACGGTCGGCCCGGTCGGGGACGGCGTGCTCTCTGCTGCATGTCTGGTCGTCGTCGCGGCGACGGCCGGTGTCAGCTGCGTGCTGGAGGCCAGTCCGGCATCTTTATCCTCAACCACGGCTTTGGCGGTGCGCAGGGCATCGGTGTCCAGCGCAGGCTGACGGCCACGGTCGCTGGTCAGGGAGGCCTTAACGTCAATGCCCCCGGTGCTTACCGGCTGAGGGGCAGTGGCGGTCTGCTGGTGGGGCAGCATCGCCATCAGGGCGCTTAACCCCGCCAGCTCTTCATCGCTGAGATCGGTTTTGCTGTCGGCCTCTTTGGCCGCCTGGGTCAGACTCTTCAGCACGTCGCCTTTGACCGCGGGCAGCAGCCCTGAAGTCAGGCCAGGCTGGGTGAGCGTTTCTTCGGTGGCAGGGAGATCCTGACGTGCCAGCAGTTCGGCCAGTTTCCCGGCATCGGCATCTAAATCAGTAGCGTCGGCTTTCAGCGCCACGCTGGCCCGCTTACCGCCTGCGGTCTGTAGATCGTTCAGCGTCAGGCCGACCTCGTTGCCCTGACCTTTGGCTTCGCCTAACGCGCCTGCCAGCAGGGCAAGAAAGTCCTGCGCGCCGTCGGCCGCTTTTCCGCCCCGTACGGCACCCGTAAGCTCGGTGTCGGTCGAAAGCAGTTGTTGAAGGGTGATCATTCCGGTGTCCTCATTGTTGCGCGCTGGGCAAATTCATCCATTTTTTTCTGATCGAGACGGCTTTCCGCCAGATTCGCTGCGGCAAGCTGGCGATCCTGCAAGGTTTGCCAGGCCTGTAAACGCTGTTTCTTCTCGCGCCAGAAGTTCAGGGCCCGGTCAACCTTCTCGGTCCACTGAAGCACCTGCTGGCGATGCTGTTCTATGGCTTTCTCCAGCGTCTGGATGAACTGTTGATAGTTGATCCAGCGCTGGCTGCCGATGCCCTGAGCCATATCCGTGTTGAGGTTGGTGCGATACTCATGCTGGTAGTCGATCAACATCTTCAGCTGCTCTTCCGCCTGCTGATACCCGCGGCGCATCGCGCCAAGCTGCTGTGCGGCATTATCAACGTCTTTCTCGGCCAGATCTTTCAGCGTGGTTAATGCGCCGTGTTGTGCCATGACATTCGCCCTCTACTCGGTTACACCTGCGGGAAAATCATTTCCAGAGCCTGGATCGAGCTTTCCCAGTCGGCCTTCTCAAAAATACCCTGCTGCAGATACGCCTCCAGGTGCGGCCACAGGGCAATCGCCTTGTCGAGCATCGGGTCGCTGCCTTTGGCATAGGCACCGACGCTGACCAGATCGCGGTTGCGCTGGAAGCTGGAGAGCAGTTGCTTGAAGTTACGCACCCGGGCGTAATGCTTCTCGCTAATCAGCGCCGTCATCGCACGGCTGATGGAGGCTTCGATATCAATCGCCGGATAGTGGCCCGCTTCGGCCAGACGGCGCGACAGAACGATGTGGCCGTCGAGGATCGCACGCGCCGAGTCGGCAATGGGATCCTGCTGGTCATCGCCTTCGGTCAGCACCGTATAAAATGCGGTGATCGAGCCGCCGCCGCTGATGCCGTTACCTGCGCGTTCCACCAGCGCCGGTAATTTGGCGAAGACCGAAGGCGGATAGCCTTTGGTTGCTGGCGGTTCGCCGATCGCGAGGGCGATTTCTCGCTGCGCCATCGCATAACGGGTCAGGGAGTCCATGATCAGCAGGACATGCTTACCCCGATCGCGGAAATCTTCCGCAATGCGCGTGGCATAGGCGGCACCCTGCATACGCAGCAGGGGAGAGACATCCGCCGGTGCGGCGATCACCACCGACCGGGCGCGCCCTTCGGCACCGAGGATATTCTCAATAAAGTCTTTGACTTCACGGCCACGCTCGCCAATCAGCCCCACCACGATAACGTCGGCCTGGGTGTAGCGGGCCATCATCCCGAGCAGCACCGATTTGCCGACGCCGGAGCCGGCAAACAGGCCCATACGCTGGCCGCGACCGACGGTCAGCAGGGCGTTGATCGGGCGCACGCCGGTATCCAGTACATGCTCGATCGGCGTACGTTGCAACGGGTTAAAGGGTTGAGTGATCAGCGCCCCGGTCTCGGTAGTGTCGGGGGAGGGCAGACCGTCCAGCGGTTTACCGGCGCCGTCCAGCACCCGTCCGAGCAGCGCCGGGCCAAGCGGCAGTTGTTTGCCGCTGTGCAGGCCGTCGCCGGCTAAATTTTTGGCGTATACGCGCGCGCCGGGCAGAACGCCTTCGACCTCTTCCAGCGGCATCAGGAACAGACGCTGGCCGTTAAAGCCCACCACTTCGCTCTCAACTTCGCTGATTTCGTTGCCGTCCTGGCGTTCGATAATGCAGGTGGCTCCCAGCGGCAATTGCAGGCCGGTGGCCTCCAGTACCAGACCGGTGGCGCGGGTTAAACGGCCATAGCGGCGAACGGAAGGCAGTTGCGCCATCTTCGCTTCAAAGTTGTCGAGGGTGTTGAGCCAGCGGGTCAGGCGAGCGGTCATCAGATGACTCCCGGTGCCGCCAGGCGGCACAGTTCCTGCCAGCGGGTCGCCACGCTGGCGTCCAGATCGCCTTCATCGGCAGAGACTTTGCAGCCGCCGTGATGCAGGGTCGGATCGCCGCGCAGACGCCAGCCGTGCAGGCTCAGGGTCGCGCCGAGCATCTCTTCCACCCGCTGCAGATCGTCCGGATGAACGCGCAGCTGCGGTTTACCGCTGAACAGCGGCTCCTGCTGGAGCAGACCCTGGATCTGTTTGATCAGCGAGGAGTTATCCACCGGTGGGGTGTGGCCGATGACCTGACGTGCCGCTTCCAGCGCCATCTGCATCAGGCGCGAGGCGATAACGCTGTCCAGCGCGTCCAGCGTATTCTGGAACTCGCTGACCAGTTGCTGCATTCGGGCATGGATCGGCGCCTGCTGGGCACGCGCCTGCTCTAAGCCTTGCGCCAGCCCCTGGGCCAGCCCTTCCTGATAGCCCTGCTCCTGACCTTTTTGCCGGCCTTCGTTCATGCCGGCAGTATAGCCCTGATCGTGCGCCTGCATCTGGATCTGCGCCAATTGCTGGGCGCGCTGCTCTTCTTCGCTCAGCTCAGGCTCTTCGCCATCATCACCTGCCTCGGCAGGGATGATGCTCGCAGGCACAAATTCCGCGCGAGGAGGGGAGAGATCGTCCGGCGTCCAGACCTTCCACGGCAGTTCATCAGACATAGGTATCCTCGCCACTGCCTACCACCATCTCGCCGGTCTCGGCCAGACGACGCACAATAAGGAGGATCGCTTTCTGTTCGTTTTCCACCTGAGACAGACGCACCGGGCCACGGTTGGCAAGGTCGTCGCGCAGGATATCCGCCGCACGCTGAGACATGTTGCGCAGGAACTTCTCGCGCAGCGGCTGTTCGGCGCCTTTGAGGGCGATAAGCAGCGATTCGGAGTCCACTTCCTGCAGCAGGCGCTGGATACTGCGGTCGTCCACGTCGACCAGGTTTTCGAACAGGAACATCTCGTCGATGATTTTCTGTGCCAGTTCGCCGTCGAATTCGCGCACGGCGGTAATGACCGCCTCTTCCTGCTGCGTTTTCATCAGGTTGATAATTTCTGCCGCCGTTCTCACGCCGCCCATTTTGCTGCGCTTGAGGTTCTGGCCGTCGAGCAGGCCGTTCAGCACTTCGGTCAGTTCCGCCAGCGCCGCCGGCTGGACGCCGCCGAAGGTGGCGATACGCAGCATCACATCGTGACGCAGACGTTCGTCGAACAGCGCCAGAATATCCGCCGCCTGGCCACGCTTGAGGTGCACCAGGATGGTGGCGATGATCTGTGGATGCTCGTCGCGAATAAGGTCGGCAGCGGTCTGCGGCTCCATAAAGTTGAGCGTTTCGATACCGCTGGCAGTGTCGCGGGTCTCGAGAATATCCTCCAGCAGGCTGGCGGCACGCTCTTCCCCGAGCGCCTTGACCAGCACTGAACGCAGGTATTCGTTGGCGTTGACGTTGAGCGCAGCAAATTGTTCGGCTTCCTGCTCAAACTCTGCCAGCACGTCGGTCAACTGTTTGTTGGAGATCTGACGCACGTTGGCCATCGCCGCACTGAGAACCTGCACTTCGCGCTGGGAGAGGTGTTTGAACACCTCTGCCGCCCGGTCCTCGCCAATGGTCATCAGCAGGATGACGCTTTTATCCGTTCCGGTAAGGTTACTCATTTTCTGTACTCATCCACTGGCGAATGACCAGCGCCACGACGCGCGGATCGTTATCTGACATTTCGCGAATACGCTGGCTCATCACCTCAGCGCCCATGCGCTGGTTAGCACGGCGCTGCTGCATCTGTTCGTCTTTGCTGAGGCGCACTTCCACCGCTTCCTGCGTCTCTTCGCGCAGCAGGGTTTGCTCTTTCAGCGCTTTGGCCTCTTCGGCGCGGCGGACGATCTGCGGACGAACCGCTTTACGCCACAGCAGCCAGGCAACAATCACCACCAGCAGCCAGCGACCGGCTTCAATCAGCTGATCGATAAACGACTGGGTTTTCCAGAATGGCAGTTCACCGCTGGTATCGTCCACGGCGCTGAACGGCGAGTTCACGACGTTAAGGGTATCGCCACGCTTCTCGGAGTAGCCCATGGCTTCACGGGTCAGATCTTCGATCTGCTTCATCTGATCGGCGGTCAGCGGCAGTGGCTTACCGTCCGGCAGGGTTTTATAGTTGACGACTACCGCCACGGAGAGACGCTGCACATCACCGGTGTTCATTTTGGTGTGACGAATGGTGCGGTCGACTTCGTAGTTAGTGGTTTCGTTATGGCTGGTGCTACGCGGACCGGCACTGGCCGCGGTTTGCTGCGCCCGTGCCTGCTGGCCGTTTTGTTGACCGTTCTGTTGGTTTTGTGCAGGCGCATTGATCGGCGCGGTATTGGCCGGTGCCGGCTGGTTGGAGAGTGCACCCGGTACACCTCCCGCTGCGCCACCGACCTGTTCGGAGTTATTGACCTGACGTGAACGCATCACGGCCTGGGCGGCATCGCCGTTCGGACGATACTGTTCTTCCGTCTGCTCTTTATCAGCAAAGTCGATCTGCGCGGTGACCTGGGCATGCACGTTGCTGTTGCCGACGATCGGACCAAGAATAGCTTCGATGCGGCTCTGAACGCGGTTTTCCACGTCAGTGGCGTATTTCAGCTGCGCGTCATTCAGATCGCGATCGCTGGTGTTGGATTTGGTTAACAGGCGACCCATCTGATCCACCAGGGTCACGTTACCCGGCGGTAAACCGGCGACGGCGCTGGAGACCAGATGCACCACGGCGCTAATCTGTCCTTCATCCAGCACACGGCCAGGCTGCAGATTAACGGTGACGGAGGCCGATGGCGCTTTCTGCTCACGGACAAACAGGGTCGGTTTTGGCATCGCCAGGTGCACGCGGGCGCTTTTCAGCGGACCCAGCGTTTCGATGGTGCGGGCCAGTTCGCCTTCCAGCGCGCGCTGGTAGTTAACCTGCTCGCTGAACTGGCTGATGCCGAATTTTTCTTGATCCAGCAGTTCGAAGCCCACCGCGCCGCCTTTCGGCAGGCCTTGCTGGGCAAGACGTAAGCGGAGTTCGTGAACTTTATCGGCAGGGACTTCCAGCGCGCCGCCATTATCCGAGAAGCGATAAGGGACGTTCATCTGGGTTAACTGGGTGACGATAGCACCGCCATCCTGGTCCGAAAGGTTGCTGAACAGCGTGCGATAGTCAGGCTGTTTGGCCCATAAGACCATAGCGACAACAATAGCGATAGCGGCAGCACCTGCCACGATCAACGGCACTTTAGGGTTCGCGCGCAGGCGGCTCATCCATTCGAGAGATTTAGTTTGAGGGGCTGATGTTGCTGACGCACTCATTGCGCACCTCGTGACTCATCGTGGATTACATTATTCGTGTGGAGAAACAAAACAGGCTCCCGGGTCGGCAAACACAACAAAAATTCCATAATCATGGCTGTGCCATTATTTGATGTTTCGGGATTTTCTATGCGTCAAATAACCTGGTTTTTTAACGCTATTTAGCGCCTTTATCTCATTGACAGGCTGGTACTCTTGAGCGCGTAAAAATCCATCAGGGGAAAGTCATGGCAATACAGGGGATTGAAAGCGTCATTAGCCAGTTGCAGTCAACGGCAATGACCGCCCGTAATCAGAACGTGTCTGACGTGCAGTCCACCGTCAGCTTCGCGGGCCAGCTGCATGCGGCACTGGATCGGATCAGCGACACGCAGACCGCAGCGCGGGTGCAGGGTGAAAAATTCACCATGGGCGCACCGGGTATTGGTCTCAATGATGTGATGACCGATTTGCAAAAAGCTTCGGTATCGATGCAGATGGGCATTCAGGTGCGTAATAAACTGATGCAGGCGTACCAGGACGTCATGTCCATGCAGGTTTAGCCCTTCTGGTGCTGGCGACCCGACCGCTTTAATGCCACACTCTTTTTTTCTCTGTAGACGGAACAATGATGAAAAAAATAGCAATTATCGCAGGGCTGCTGGCGTTAACCGGATGCGTGCAGGTCGACAGATATCAGGACGTGATCAAGCATCCCGTTCCGGCTGAACTGGCAGGGTACTGGCAGTCGAAAGGGCCGCAAAGCAAAATGGTCAGCCCGGAAGCGATCGCCACGCTGGTGGTGACGCAAGAGGGTGACACCCTGGACTGCCGTCAGTGGCAGCGCGTGGTGGCCGTACCGGGGAAAATCATGCTGCGTTCGGATGACTTTTATAACGTCACCCGCAAGCTGGACATCTATCCGCTGGATCGGGAAGGGAGCGCCATCGAGTATGACGGCATGATCCTCCAGCGTGTCGATCGTCCGACCGTTGAGTGCGCCAACTACCTGAGCAAAAATCCGCTCGACAGCAAACTGCCGTAAGTGATTTGTCGACCGGGCATGCGTAGCGCCGCCCGGCTTCCCACCCTTTACAGCACCTCTTCCAGGACCCACACGCTGACGCTGCCGCCGTTGCAGGTAAATACCCCGGTGCCGGTTTCATCGGTCGTCACACACTCTTCGCGATTGCCGAGGAAATCTTTCCAGTTTTTATTGCCGTAGTTCTCGCCAAGCGTAATGGTCTTTTCACCCTCGTCGCCGTTAGAGAGCACTACCACACAGCCCGGATCCTCCTCGGTGCCGCTGCGGCTGAAGGCAATGCAGTTCGGGTGATCGAACCACAGGGTCTGAACGCCGTGGGCAAAACGCTGGCGGGCGAGGATCAGCTGGTCGAGCTGCTCGATCACCGGCATGTCGATGTGATACGTCTCGCCGTCACCGCCGGTGTCGTCATAGCTGGCCCCGAAGAGATCGGGATAGAAGACGCTCGGCACGCCGTTTTCACGCAGCAAAATCAAGGCATAGGCCAGCGGTTTAAACCAGGCTTCGACCGGTGCCTCCAGGGCCTGTAACGGCTGGGTGTCGTGGTTAGCCACCAGCGTCACCGCGTGGAAGGGATCGACCTCGACCAGCGTGCCGGTAAAGATCTGGCTCATGTCGTAATCACGACCCTGCAGTGAGGCTTCGTGAAACTTCATGTGCAGCGGGGCATCAAACAACATGGTTTTGCCGTCCACCTGATCGATATACTGCTGCAGTTTATCGACATCCGGCGACCAGTATTCCGCCACGATAAACAGCGGTTTCGGCGCGACTTCCTGCACGTGTTCGATCCACTCTTTATAGAACCATGCCGGAATATGTTTCACCGCATCCAGACGGAAGCCGTCGCACTGGGTCTGTTCCATCAGCCAGCGCGCCCAGTATTTGATCTCCTCGGTTACTGCACGGTTACGAAAATCGATATTCTCGCCCATCAGGTAATCAAAGTTACCCAGCTCGTTATCGACCTGATCGTTCCAGCCATCGCCGGTGAAGTCATTGACGATCTTGTAGATGCCGTCTTCATCGGGATTCTCGATATGATCGATGCCGCTGAAGCATTTGTAATCCCAGACGAACTCCGAGTATTTTCCAGCCCGCACCGGGAAGGTATAGCGGGTCCAGGCTTCACATTCGACGATCTCGTCGTGGATCTGGTTGCGATCGTCGGCATTGACCCGCTGAACACGGATGGCCTCTTTCTCATCAGCACCCATTTTATGGTTGACCACCACGTCCATCAGCACCGCGATGTCGTTGCGTTTTAGCGCCCCGATAGCGGCCAGCAGCTGGTTTTTGTCACCGTATTTGGTGGGGACAGATCCTTTTTGATCGAACTCGCCAAGATCGAAGAGATCGTAGGAGTCGTAACCGACAGAGTAACCACCGGAAGCCCCTTTATATGCCGGGGGCAGCCAGACCATGTTGATACCGATATCGTTTAAAAGGTCGGCGCGCTCGGCTACTTCTGGCCAGAGTTGACTGCCTTCAGGGTAATACCAGTGGAAGAACTGCAAGAGAGTGGGGTTTTTCATCTTCCGTGCTCCAGAAGCCGTTTCGGCTGACCTCTGGAGTATGGATCATTTGAATCATAACGGGAGGTCGCGGGCTAAATTTTCTGGATAAAGAATATTGCCTGACAGCTTGCCATAGGTAGAGGTGACCGATTGTTGTTTACTGGTCTGGGTAATCAGCTGGCGCAGTTCACTCATTCTGTCCGTCAGCAACGCTTTCAGCTCAGTCTCATTTTGCAGCACTTTTTCGAGGAGAAAGCGTGCCTGCTCAATTTGTGCTGGCGGGCAGGAGGAGATGGCGTTCTGTCCGATACTTTCGACTAACTTAACGTACTCTGTCTCTTTTTCGACCAGCTCATCCCACTGACCGGAATGAGCAAGGTTCAGCATGGCAATACTCAGGGCATGCAGAGCATGCCAGTTGTTAAGAGCAGTGCTAGGGTTGTTCATCAACGTTATCCTGAAATGGAGGTAGCATTGGGACCGATTTGTTTCCATGCATCCGCAATGTTATTCAATAAAACCTCAACCTCGACAATCGCCTCTACATCATTACGTAAGTTCGCATGTAATAAACGGCGAACCATATAGTCATAAAGCGCGGCGAGGTTTTCCGGCAAGTCACTTTCGACCTCCATGTTCAGGCCAGCCTTTAAGCCATTGTCAATGATGTTAATGGCTTTAGACAGGGCTTCTCCTTTAGCAGGAATGTTATCCTGCTCAAGGAAAAGGCGCGCTCGTACTAGCGCGCTGTGGGCACCGTCAAACAGCATGACAACCAACTGGTGTGGGCTGGCACTCAAAACGGCAGATTCAAGACCTACCTTCTGATAGGCCTGAACACCAGAATTGCTATACATATCGGTTCCTTTCTTAATTGCTACTGAACTGTGAAGTCAGGTAAGAGGCAGTACCGTTGAATTTGGTTACCAGCGCATCTAAATCGCTGAACTGCTTTTTGTACCGTGCCATTGTGGCTTCAATGGACAGTTCCATCGCGTCATAACGTTTGCCAATGGTTTTCAACGTGGCGTTAATCCCGTCTTTCGCATTTTGAATAACGCCTTCTTTACCTACGGAAGTGCTCAGCATATCCGTCAGTTTGTTATTCATTTGGGTGGCGAAACCGGTGGTTTTACCGTCCCCGACAAAGTAGGCTTGCACGCCAGCCGGGTTATCTGTTAGCGCCTGAGTCAACTTCTTATCATCGATCTTCAGGTTACCGAACGTGCCGTCTGCCCCTTTGAGCGGGTCCTGAGTAATACCCAGTTGAGCCATGATCGCATAAGAGCCGGTCTGGACATTGGTCAATAAAGCACGCAGATCTGATTGTACTCCCCTGATAGTGCTGTCACCCATTAGTACGCCATTGCTGGAGTTCTGTGCGGTGGCACCCGTAGCAGGCGGTTCATATTTGGTCAGGGAGGTAATAGTTGACTGCAGAGAGTTATAAGCGTTAACCCAGTCGGTAACGGCTTTTTTGTTATCGTCAGTAGAACGAGAAACAGTCAACGTCTCATCCGCTGTACTTTGCGCTTTTAGCGTTAAGGTGACACCTGGCAAGGCGTCGGTCACGGTATTACTCTGACGGATGATATCAATACCGTTAACGTTAACGACGGCATTCTGTGATTTTACCTGCTCGTTAAGCGCAGCGCTGCCGATCACCGCGTTCAGCGTGTCATCGCCCGTGACCGTTACCGTCATATCTGAATCTGTGCCGGTGGTTTTTGAAGAGAGCATCAAACGGTAATCACCGCTATCCGCTTTCACAATACTTGCAGATACGTTGCCATTGGCGGCGTTAATGGCTTTAGCAATCCCGTTCAGGGACGTATCGCCGTCGGCGAGCGTCACGGTCAGCGGTTTACTGTCTGCGCCGGCCTGAGTGATGGTAATGGTTCGGCTGTTAGAGCCGGTAGTTTCACCCAGTTGTTTAGTATTGCTGTCGATAGTGCCGGGTTGCGTAGTAAGAACCTGACCTTTAGCAATCTTGCTG
This sequence comes from Leclercia adecarboxylata, assembly GCA_002360945.1. GTDB lineage: Bacteria > Pseudomonadota > Gammaproteobacteria > Enterobacterales > Enterobacteriaceae > Enterobacter > Enterobacter adecarboxylatus_B. The sequence goes on from DERO01000024.1 coordinate 256,276, forward strand.
ACATTAATCGTAAACTCGCCGACGTTCGCATCGGACGTTGTGGTCGCTGCAAAAGCGGTATTGGTGCTGGTAATGGATGTCGAGTTCCATGTTTCAGCTTTAGCCAGTTTCGCTGCTGCAGTTTGCAGAGTCGTCAGCGCGCTTTGAAGCTTTCCGTAACCGGTGATCTGCGCGTCATACTTGGTTTTCTGTGTGGCGATAGCCGTTAACTTTGTCTCTTCCGCAGCCTGTAACTTATCGTACAGGTCTGACAAGCCAGCCATCCCCACACCAAGGTTGCTGATAGTCGCCATAATTAATTCCTTTCCAATGGTTGTTTCAGGCTTATATCGGCCAAAGCGCAGAAAAGTTTACGCTCTGATAAAAAAAATAAATCACGCAATCGTGCCACCTTTAAGATCCCCAGATAACGTCGTTCCATTCTTTTTGTATGATCGTTTTTTTCGGACCTTATTTATGGGACTCAAACAGCCATAAATTGTTGCGCCCTGGTGTGAATTCGCGCTTTATGAGAAACAATCGCATAAATAAAACTTTAAAAATCAATAACATAAAAATTTTATTAGATATTTTCTAAAGTCTGTTGTTAGGGCGTCGATAACCTTGTTAACGGTGAGAAACGCCGTGAGTGTTAGGCACCGACCTAGAACCCATTTTGTTGAAGGAATTAAAATTATGGCCGTTATCAATACTAACCTGTTGTCCCTGACCACTCAGAACAACCTGAACAAATCTCAGTCTTCTCTGGGTACTGCTATCGAGCGTCTGTCCTCCGGTCTGCGTATCAACAGCTCTAAAGACGATGCTGCTGGTCAGGCGATTGCTAACCGTATGACCGCTCAGGTTAAAGGTATGACTCAGGCGGCACGTAACGCCAACGACGGTATCTCCCTGGTTCAGACCGCTGAAGGTAACCTGAACGAAATCAACACCAACTTACAGCGTATCCGTGAGCTGGCTGTTCAGGCTGCGAACGACACTAACGGCACCACTGACTACGCTTCTGTCAGCACTGAAATCACTCAGCGTCTGGGTGAGATCGACCGTATCGCTGGCGCGGCTAACTTCAACGGCAAAAAACTGCTGGACGGTAGCCTGACTGCGTCCCTGAACATCCAGGTGGGTGCAGGTACTGGTACAACCGATACCATCTCCATCACCACTGGTGCAAGCGGCGCACTGATTGATGCTAAAGCTACCAGCCTCGACACTGGCCTGACCGGTACTATCACCAACAACAGCACCGCTAAAGCATTCATCACTGCAGCTGACAACGCAATCACCAAGGTTGATACTGCTCGTTCAAACATGGGTGCGATTCAGAACCGTTTCGAATCTACCATCAACAACCTGAACAACTCTATCTCTAACCTGTCTGCTGCACAGTCCCGTATTCAGGATGCTGACTACGCAACCGAAGTTTCCAACATGTCCCGCGCGCAGATCCTGCAGCAGGCTGGTACTTCCGTACTGTCTCAGGCAAACCAGGTTCCGCAGGCAATGCTGTCCCTGCTGCGTTAATAGACGCTATAAATTCAAAAAAGGTTGCTGGAAACAGCAGCCTTTTTTTATGGTATTTATCCTGAACCTTCCATTTCTTTATGTGCAAAATAAGATAGCAATTAGCCGCGTTTTCCTTCCATAGCCGCACCTACAGCGGTGCTACTCTGCCTAAAATCCCCTTTCAGGTCGTCTGACGACATGTTACCGATGAGTAATTACGATGAGTGAATTTGCACGTAGCCGGGCTATGCGTCAGTTTTATCGCAATGTATTTACCAGACACATTGAGCTCGTTGAAGCTGATGTGATGCCTGTGCATCTTGTGGCCGAGATCTTTACATTTAAAAGCACTAAACTCGATCTCCTCGGACCGCAGATTCGTGACGTAAAAACCGGTCTGTCGCCCGAAAAAGATGGTGCCTTAAAAAATCTCCTGTGCGCAATCATTCTGGCAAACCATGCTCTTGACGATGCCAAAACAGAAGAGCAGCTTCGGCTTTCTGAAGAAACGAGCAATCAAATCATCGAGTACGTTGTCGCAGCCTTAAAAAGCGATAATAACGTTAACTATCTTGTTGCCGCGATTCAGATTCTGTTCCGGGTAAATGAGATCGCGTCTGCATTATTTTTAATCAATAACAACCTGTCCTTAGTCAGTAAATCAGCGCCGGTGCTGAAAATCCTCCTGCTTACCTGCTTAATGGAGAATGACTACAATCAGGCAATGGTTGTGATTCAGGCCCTGACCGAAGATGCCTCGCTGATTGGCGAAGATCCCATCGCGCTGTTAATGATCGCCTGCGGCATTTATAAGCTCGGGGGGGTACCGGACTCCTTCATAGATTTCAGACCGCTGAATGATGATAAGTTTCTGATTGCTGACGCTGACTACGACGCGTGGTTTGAGAAAACATCAAACGGCAAAACGACGATGCTGGTCACTTGTAATAAGGAAGAATATTTCCAGCACGCGCTACCGCTGATCTACTCTGTCTATGAAACCAACCGTGACGTTCTTGATGTCCATCTCCATCTCTACAACTGTGACGATGAAGTCAAACAGAGCATTACGTCGCTTCGCGATCGGCTGCCTGAACTCTCTATTTCTGCCAGCCTCGAAAAAATTGCCGTGAATGATGACATGGCCATTTACTCCGCATCGCGCCGTATCATATTCCTGCGTCATGCACTACTGACATTCGGCACGCCTGTTATTGCAGTTAATTGCAACGTGCTTATTCGCAAGCCTTGGGCGCCTTCAGAGAGCCCGCTGATGTTATTACACAGCCAATCTTCTCCATTCTGGGAAAACGTTTTTGCCGGTTTTATCTATGCAACACCTGGCGGTGTCGCTCAACGCTACCTTGATCGTGTTGCGCGTTTTATTGACGCCAACCTGAGCAGGGGGAACTGCGCGGTGGGTCTTGAACAGGTTGCTCTCTTTGCAAGTCTGGACGCGCTCGCTGCGATGGATCAGATGGCGATCGCTCGGGTTGAACGATCTTCATTACTCGACAGTCAATACGCGGCTGATGCGTTCGGTTGGGTCGCTGAGAACATCGACGGTCCTTGTAAGAATTATAAAGCGTCGCTTGTGCAAAAGTATCAACGCTAAATACCCATGCAGTGCGATCAGAACAACGACGATCTGGAATAAAACGTGACGACTCTCTATCCGAGCTACCGGGTTAGCCCCGAAACAATTCATGCTACTGCCGCGCTTAATGACCTTGCGACACCGCTCCCCGCAACCGCCCGTATTCTGGAGATCGGGTGTGGTTCGGCGTCCCGTCTCATTATGCATGCCCAAGCCAACCCCCAGAGCATTGCCATCGGTATCGATGTTGATGAACAGGATATTTTGCAGGGGCAACAGCATGTAGCACAGGCAGGATGCACTAATATAGAGTTGTTTGCCGCCGGATTGGGCGACCTGATTGCCGCGGATCCTGGTGAGTTTGATTACATCATCATTCATCAGAAATTCTCATTCCTTGGAAAAATCGAACGGGAAGCGCTCCTTCAATGGAGCAAAGCGCATTTATCCTCCCATGGCGTGATCGCAATCAGGTGGTCGTCCCTGCCAGGAAGCGCGCCGTGCGTGTCGTTAGGTGAGGCGTTACGCTTCCATCTTGCGCGTGCGGGAGATGAGAGCGATCCGCTCGAGACGGCCCGCGCCATGCTGAGTTTCATGCTGGTAACGCTGGAAGAAGGGGCGTTGAAAAACGAAGCTCTGGCCGCCGAAAAAATGGGCGATACCGCGCTGACGTTGGCCTATCTGACGCCCGCAGATGGAGTCTGCACGCTGGATGACTTCAGTACACAGGCGGAAGCGACTGGTTTGCAGTATTTAGGAGATCTACTGCCGCAGTATGAAGTGGGGGGCTATTACGGCCCTGCTATTGAACAAATGATAAATGCCGTAAGCACCGGTGCCAGTCGCTCTATGGCACAACAGTATCTCGATTACGCTGTTGAACGACGTGAGCGTTTTACTCTGCTTTGTCAGCAGCATATCGTCACGCCGCCAATCACCCCAAACCTTAACCATTTGAAAAAATTGCACTGGGCAGGCTGTTTTATCCGGGAAGAATACCATTCAGAAAAAGCCCCTCATCTCTTCAGGACCCGCAACGGCACGCTTATCCGCACCGACAATGGCATGCTCATTCGGATTATGGAATTGCTGGGCAGTGCCTGGCCGATGTCGTTGAGTTTTGAACAGCTAGTATTTAACTGCACTGCCCCTGAAACGCAGGATGATGTCCAGGAGAGCGTGTTGGAAACGTTACAGACGCTCTTTATGACCAATACAGAGGGATTATTCTGGCGTGTTTCACCGGGTGCCTACAACGCTGCGCAGAGTAATTCTCTGGTACCGGTAGGGGCGTTACCTGGCGCGCGTCCCGTTGCTGATAGTTCGATGATGAATCTTTGGGGAGAGTCGGTTTCATTAACGCCTGACGAATGGAATTATCTCCAGTACGAAATGCATACGGCGAATGAAAACACTTGGGCACATTTTTCAACGTTGAAAATGAAAGGATTACTGATTGGCTCGCCTGAAGCATGGAAAACACAGGTGCAATGTTTTCTTCGTGCAGGAATGCTTGATGTCCTAAAATCTCAGATAACGTTCTTACTGTTGTTGAGTGTCAGCGACAAACAAGGTGGACTGATTGGCGACGACATTTCGGGAACGGTCATCGCCGATCCCGGCGTTAATGCTATTTATGATCGCGTTAATGCGTTTATTAATAAAGGGAATTTTAAAGACGCAAGGGAGTATGCGCGTGAGTTAATGGAAAAAGATCCTGAAAATATCCATGTACTCCGCTGTTATTCTCGGGCCTGCGTATTAACCTTTGCCTGGAATGACGCCTTAACGTCTCTCTGTCGCTTAATGAGTTACTATTTTTCCAGTCTGGATATTTTCTATGATCTCGCCATGACGCTTCAGCGAAAACGTGAGTTTTATGAGGCGAGAAATATTGCTCGCGCATTGCTTCGCCTGAATAAGAAAAATATTGATTACTGGCTCAATCTTGCGTCTCTTCATCATGCTTATGGGGATATGACATTAGCGGAAAGATGCTGCCGTGAAATTATGCGCTTCCAGCACCCAACGGCCAGTGCTCTTGGATGGACAGGGATTGTGTTGAGCGACATCCATAAAATGGTTGAAGCGCGTTACTTCATGGAAAAAGCCGTTGAGATGAGCGAATTTAATTTCGGCCATTTCAGTAATTTATTATTTATCATGAGCCATGATCCCAGTGTTACATCTCAAGAATTGATTGAAAAACATCTTGAATATGGCCATCGTGCCGAAAAATGGGCAGAAGGATGTGGCCTAAAACTGGAACTCAGTAACGGTAAGGATCCACATCGCAAACTTCGGGTGGGATTTGTTTCAGGGGATTTACGTAATCATCCAGTGGCGAACTTTTTGTTACCATATTGGGATGCACTGGATCGCGAGAAATTTGAACTGGTATGCTATAGCACGCTTTTAATGGATGATGAAATTTCATTATATCTTCGTAACACATCAATCCTTTGGCGTCAGGTGGATGCAGTAAGTGATATCGAACTTGCAAAAACTATTGCCAATGACGGAATTGATATTTTGATCGATTTATCAGGGCATACAGCCTATAACCGTCTGCCGGTGTTTGCTCTACGCCCGGCGCCTGTACAAATTACCTGGATAGGCTATCCTGGAACGACCGGCATCAAAAATATGGATTATATTTTATTATCGACTAACCTTGCTCGGTCGCAAGTTCTTGCAGAACAACTTTCCGAAAAGGCGATATTTTTCGAAACGCGAAAGTGTTTTGACCCCCATCCCCATTGCCCGGAAGTGAATACGCTGCCTGCTTTACGCAATGGCTATATTACATTTGCAAGTTTTAATCGCCCTAAAAAAATAAATGATTATGTCCTTAATACTTGGGCAAGCATTCTGCGGGGCTATCCTGAGGCGAAACTGCTCATGGGCAATATGGCAGATGATGAGATGATTGCGGCAATGACGCAACGCTTTAACGAGCGGGGGATCGCGGAAGAAAGATTGATTTTCAGACGGCTTGCTGGGATGGAAAAGTACCTGGGTTTTCATCATGAAATTGATATTTTGCTGGATTCATTCCCTTATTCTGGTGGAACAACAACGCACCATGGTGCATGGATGGGCGTGCCGACAATAACGCTTAATGGACCGACAATTCCCAGTCTTCAGGGTGTTGATATCATGGGTTCTTATGGGCTTGAGGAGTTTATTGTCGCCGATGTGCAGGATTATATCTGCAAGGCAATTAACTGGCGTAACCATATTCCCGAGCTTGCGGCGATTCGCCAGGGAATCCGGGCACGGATCCCGAGCGAAAATGAACCAGGCTTTAATATTTCCGAGAACTTTGAGAAAGCGCTTCGTGAAGCATGGGGAATATATTGTCGTGGAGAAAAAGCCCATACGTTTCTCATTGCTGACGAAAAGCCTGGGAATGGATTGGACAATAAATCCAGCCGCTTGCGCGACGGATTAACGGTATAAACACTGAGGTGCGATATGAGTAAGATTTATGTGACGAGCCCGTTATTGCCACCGCTGGAAGAGTTTATTCCTTATCTGGAGCAGATTTGGCAGAACAAACATCTGACTAACGGCGGTCCATTTCACCAACAGTTGGAACAGGCGCTCGCTGACTACCTGGGCGTGAAGTATATCTCGTTGTTTGCCAACGGCACTCTGGCGCTACTGACGGCTTTTCAGGCGCTGCGTTTAACAGGAGAGGTGATTACGACACCTTACTCTTTCGTTGCAACCTCTCATAGCTTGCTATGGAATAAGTTAACGCCGGTTTTTGCTGATATCGATCCGCACACTTACAACATTGATCCACGTAAAATTGAAGCGTTGATTACCCCGCAGACAACGGCAATTATGCCGGTACACTGTTATGGCGTTCCTTGCGAAGTGGATAAAATTCAGCAAATTGCCGACATCTACGGTCTGAAGGTTATTTATGATGCTGCCCACTCTTTTGGCGTCAAAAAAGAGGGAATTAGCGTGCTCAACCACGGCGATCTGTCAGTGCTCAGTTTCCATGCCACAAAAGTGTTCAATACCTTCGAGGGAGGGGCAATTGTCAGCCATGATGCCAAAACCAAACAGCGTATTGATTACCTTAAAAACTTTGGTTTCGCTGGGGAAACTCGCGTGGTGGCGCCGGGTATCAACGCCAAGATGAACGAAGTAGAAGCGGCGTTTGGTATGCTGCAACTTAACTATATTGATCAGGCACTCTCTGAGCGTAAAGCCATTGCTGACAGCTATCGCCTACTGCTTGATGGCGTGGCGGGAATCACCCAAATTAACGTTCCTGCTGACGTGACCTGGAACTATGCCTACTTCCCCATTCTTGTCGAACCAGAATTTGGTATCGGCCGCGATGCACTATACGAAAGCATGAAGGGCGAGGGCATTATGACCCGCCGCTACTTCTATCCACTCATCACATCATTTGCCATGTACAGTGCTCTTCCCACATCGTCGGAGGCGAACCTTCCGGTGGCAAACGAGATCGCTGCTAAAGTGCTCTGTCTACCGATTTATCCTGGCCTCAGCAGAGAAGATCAGCAGCACGTAGTGGACGTCATCCGGCGAAATGCCTTTGCCAGCAACTACGAGGCGGTGGAAATTAGCGGGGTGGCAGTATGAGCGATCAGAAAACAGCTTTAATTCTTGATGCAGGCTTTGCTTCATTACCCTTGCAACAGGCGGTAAAAATTGCCGGTTTCAGGACGCTGGTGTGCAGCGGTAAAGAGCAGGACGCCGGAATGCAGACAGCAGATATAACCTGTAACCAGAACTACGCTGACAGCGAAGCGGTGTTAAAGATCGCCCAACAACATCATGTTTCTGCAGTGCTACCCGGTGTGACTGACATCTCCTACCTGAGCGGCTGCCGTGTAGCCCATACGCTGGGATTGCCAGGCTTTGATACACCCGAGGTCAGCGACACAATATTCCTGAAAGATAAGTTCCGCGCCTGGGCGCTCGGCAAAGGCTTACCTGTGCCGCAGGCGGCCTGGACCGCAGAGCAGGCGCGTCACTTAACTTTACCGTTACTGGTTAAGCCTGTTGATGCCTATAGCGGCAACGGCATCACCAAAGTGACCGACTGGGCGATGCTGGATATGGCGATTGAGACTGCCCGCAGCGCCTCGCCGGGCAAACAGTACGTGGTAGAAAACTTTTGCGAAGGCGCGCTCTACAGCCATTCTGCGTTTATTCGCAACGGCGAAATCGCTTGCGAGTTTTTTGTCGACGAATACTGCACGGTATATCCCTGGCAGGTGAACAGCAGCAGCCTGAGTCAAAACTTATCCTCCGGGATGCGCGATAGCGTCAGTGAATGTATGCAGAGCATCGTCAACGACCTGCGTTTAGTGGATGGCCTGCTGCATACGCAGTTTATTGCCAGCGAAGACCAGTTCTGGCTAATCGAATTAACCCGACGCTGTCCGGGCGATCTCTATTCACGCCTGATCGAGTTGTCCACCGGCGTGAACTACGCCGAGTGGTTTGTCGCGCCGTTCCTGGGGGTACCGAACCCGGTCGCGCCACGCCGTCCGGCCCAGACAAGAGCCATTGCGCGCCATACCGTCTCTGTTGACCGTGCGATGCGGTTTACCGGCTTTAATTTCAAATCCCTGCCTGCCGATCTCGTTGAAATGATTCCCTTGACCCGTCCGGGCGGCCTGGTGGGGCCAGCGCCGGGCGACAGAGCGGGGCTCATTTTCGCAGAGTTCAGGGATGACGCAGCGTTGCGCCAGATGACGCCGCATCTTAAAGATTATTTTTTGCTCAATGCCTATGAAGGACATTCGGATGTATAAGCCACTTTCTCTGGGGTTTATCGGTGGCGGTATCAATTCCGCTATCGGCCAGACGCATAAAATCGCCAGTCAAATGGATGGACATTTTAGATTAGTTGCCGGGTGTTTTAGCCGGGATCAGTCCATTAATCTCCAGACCGGTCAGCAGTGGGGCCTTGAGCCGGGGAAAATCTACCGCGACGCCATGGAGCTGCTTGAAGAGTGTCATAACGAACTGGATGCACTGGTGATACTGACCCCGACCCCCGCACACCGGGAAATTATTCTCGCCTGCCTGGAATACGGTTTGCCGGTGATCTGCGAAAAAGCCTTAGTGGCGACGGTGGAAGAGGCGCAGGAGATTGCTGACGAGGTGGAACGCCTGGCCGGGAAGCTTTTCGTTACCTACAACTATAGCGGTTATCCGATGATCCGCGAGCTGCGAGAGCGTCTGCTGAGCGGAGAACTGGGCACGATTCAACAGGTAATGGTTGAAATGCCTCAGGAGGGATTTGCCCGGCTCAAAGCCGATGGCTCGGCCGCGACGCCGCAGTCATGGCGCTGTAGTGACGGCCCGATCCCGACCGTATCGCTCGATCTGGGCGTGCATGTTCACCATATGGTGGAATTTTTGACTGATAAACAAGCGCTGGATGTCTATGCAGTGAACAGCACTTTCGCCCGTATACCGGGCGTGGTGGATACCGTGCATATCGTGTCTCGCTACACCGACGATCTGGTGTGTAACTACTGGTACGGTAAAGCGGCGATGGGCTACCGCAACGGGCTCCGCGTTCGTGTCTACGGTTCAGAAGGCAGCGCTGAATGGCTGCAGATGGAGCCAGAGGTGCTGCGTATGAGCGACAGCGCAGGCCGGATCTCGCTGGTGGATCGGACGTCTGGCGAAAACCGTGTTGCTCACCACGACCGCTATTGCCGGTTCAAGGCGGGTCACCCGGCAGGCTTTATCGAGGCTTTCGCCAACTATTATGGCGACATTGCAGCAAGCTTACGGGGCGAAGCGACCGCATATTCGGCAGGAGCAGACACGGCATTACGTGGTCTGGCCTTTTTACAAAAGTCACAACAAAGCGCGCTGTCAGCAAGTCGCGTATGTATAAAATATTCAGCCCATTCATAAATAGAGGATCCAATGAATTTATTAAATTTGCTGACCGAGAAAAATAATCATTTCTTCGACAGTCTGCAGCGTATGAAAAATAATGGTAACCCTCTGGTTCTCTACGGTGCCGGTTGTCTGGGAGAAATGACGTGGAGTTTTCTGGCTCGTCAGGACATTCAGTTGGATTATGTCGCGTTAAACCGGGTATATATCACCTCTGAGACCGATTTTCATGGCATCCCTGTAATTGCTATCGAAGATCTCCTTGCCGATATAACACCTTTTAACTGTATCGTTGCTTTGCAGCATGTCACACCTGAATTAGGGGCGACGCTGAGTGAAACGGCCAGCGAAGTGCTGATTTACGATCCTGCTTTCATTGGTGTGAATACGAGTCTGTGGTATACGCCTGAATTTTGTGAAGAACACGCGGACATACTTAACCAATTATATGAACAACTCGCGGATGAGAAATCAAAACGCACGTTAGTGGCTTTTCTCAATCAGCGATTAAGTGCAAAACGTGGGCATTATCAATCAGTTTACGAACCTAAACACTACTTTCCTCAAGATGTTGTGCAGTTGAAAGAGGGAGAGGTGTTTGTTGATTGTGGTGCTTATGATGGCGATAGCATTAATGCATTTATGCGTGAACTTCAGGCGCAACATATTGCGCAACCGGAGCATATTATTGGCTTCGAACCGGACGTGGCCAACTTTAATAAACTTGTGGCGAACACCGCATATATAAATTCATGCCAGTGTGTGAATAAAGGTGTATGGCATGAAGAGACCCGGCTCTTTTTCCAGTCAGGGCAGGCTCTCTCGTCACGACTCAGCGAGGAAGAAACCGCGGGCGATAGTATTGCATTGACCAGTATCGATAATATCTTACAGGGAAAAAAAGCCTCATTTATCAAAATGGATGTTGAAGGTGCCGAACTCAATGCCCTGCGTGGTGCTGAATTAACAATTCGCAATCACAAGCCAGTGCTGGCAATTAGTGTCTACCATAAGCCCGAGGATTTACTCACTATTCCACAATTTGTGCAATCCGTGAGCGCTGACTATAAATTTTACCTGCGAGCGCATCACCCTGAATTAGCTTTTGAATTAGTGCTATACGCGATCCCGGAAGATCGTTGGGTGGGTAAATCCCAAATAACCCCCCATTTCCCCCCCTTTTCACACGATTAAAAACCCTCCAGAAACGGATAATCATGCCGATAACTCAACTAACGCAGGGCTGTTTATCGTGAATTCACTCTATACCGCTGAAGGTGTAATGGATAAACACTCGCTGTGGCAGCGTTATGTTCCGCTGGTGCGACATGAAGCATTGCGGCTTCAGGTGCGGCTACCGGCGAGTGTGGAACTGGACGATCTGCTACAAGCGGGCGGTATCGGGTTATTGAATGCAGTTGACCGGTACGACGCTCTGCAAGGAACGGCATTTACGACTTACGCAGTACAGCGTATTCGTGGTGCGATGCTCGACGAACTGCGCAGCCGGGATTGGGTGCCGCGCAGCGTTCGACGCAATGCACGCGAAGTAGCGCAAGCAATGGGGCAGCTGGAGCAAGAACTCGGACGTAACGCGACGGAAACCGAAGTTTCGGAGCGTCTGGGGATCACCACGGCTGACTATCGCCAGATGTTGCTCGATACCAACAATAGCCAACTCTTCTCCTATGACGAGTGGCGCGAAGAGCATGGCGATAGCATCGAACTGGTGACGGACGATCATCAGCAGGAAAACCCGTTGCATCAGTTAATGGAAGGCAATGTGCGCCAGCGCGTGATGGAAGCCATCGAAGCTTTACCGGAACGCGAGCAGCTGGTGCTGACCCTCTATTACCAGGAGGAGCTCAATCTTAAGGAGATTGGCGCCGTGCTGGAAGTAGGGGAGTCGCGGGTTAGCCAACTGCACAGCCAGGCCATTAAACGCTTACGTACCAAGCTGGGTAAGTTATAGGTGATCCATATCACCCGTTAAGTGCCGCACAACGTATTGACAACCAGGAGTTATCATGACGGTGCAGCAATCTAAAAGACGGCCATTAAGCCGCTACCTGAAAGACTTTAAACACAGCCAGACGCATTGCGCCCATTGCCATAAATTGCTCGACCGTATCACGCTGGTTCGTCGCGGAGAAATCGTCAATAAAATTGCGATTTCCCGTCTCGATACCTTGCTGGATGAAGCCGGATGGCTGGAAGAGCAGAAGGAGTGGGTGGCGCTATGTCGTTTTTGTGGCGATCTGCACTGTAAAGAGCAGAGCGACTTTTTCGATATCATCGGCTTCAAGCAATTCCTGTTTGAACAAACAGAGATGAGCCACGGCACGGTGCGCGAATATGTCGTGCGTCTGCGTCGCCTGGGTCAGCACCTGACCACGCAGCGTATCTCCCGTGACTTACTGACCAGCGGTTATCTGGATGAGAATCTGGAGCCGTGGTTGCCGGCGACCAGCACCAATAACTACCGGATCGCGCTGCGCAAGTATGCGCAATTTAAAACGCAAATGCCGGTGACGCCGAAGCAGAAAGTCCACCGCGAAACAACTTCTGATATATATTAAAAATGAATAACATGTAGCGCAGTCGTGTTTGACCTTGCGGCCGAACGCCCTACACTACAATCAAAATTCCAATGATATCGGGGTAAGTATGAAATTTGCACTTCTGGGTCGTCAGGCGCTGATGGGTGTAATGGCCGTTGCGCTGGTTGCCGGTATGAGCGTGAAAACGTTCGCGGCAGAAGGTCTGTTAAATAAAGTCAAAGAGCGCGGCACGCTGCTGGTTGGGCTGGAAGGTACTTATCCTCCGTTCAGCTTCCAGGGTGATGACGGCAAACTGACCGGATTTGAAGTGGAGTTTGCCGAAGAGCTGGCGAAACACCTCGGCGTAAAAGCGTCGCTGAAGCCGACCAAATGGGACGGCATGCTGGCCTCGCTGGACTCCAAACGTATTGATGTGGTGATTAACCAGGTTACCATTTCTGACGAGCGTAAGAAAAAATATGATTTCTCCACCCCGTATACCGTCTCCGGTATCCAGGCGCTGGTGAAAAAAGGCAATGAAGGCACGATCAAATCTGCCGCCGATCTGAAAGGCAAAAAAGTCGGTGTCGGTCTGGGGACTAACTACGAAGAGTGGCTGCGCCAGAACGTGCAGGGCGTCGATATTCGTACCTATGATGATGACCCGACCAAATATCAGGATCTGCGCGTAGGCCGTATCGACGCCATTCTGGTTGATCGTCTGGCGGCGCTGGATCTGGTGAAGAAGACAAACAACACCCTGGCAGTTGCCGGTGATGCCTTCTCCCGTCAGGAAGCAGGTGTTGCAATCCGCAAAGACAACGACGATCTGGTGAAAGCCGTCGACGGTGCGATTGCTGATATGCAGAAAGACGGCAGCCTGAAGGCGCTCTCCGAAAAATGGTTCGGGGCAGACGTCACAAAGTAAGCAGTTGAATGCAAAAAAAGGCGCTTTGATAAGCGCCTTTTTTATTTCCTCGCCAGCAACGTGCATAATAAAAAAAGACAGACTTAGACAGGGTTACGGAGGTTTTCATGTCATTACAGAATCTAACGCGTTTTCCGCGCCTCGAATTTATTGGCGCCCCGACGCCATTGGAATATTTGCCGCGCTTATCGGACTACCTCGGGCGCGACATCCTTATCAAACGTGATGACGTGACGCCCATGGCGATGGGCGGCAACAAACTGCGCAAGCTGGAGTTCCTCGCAGCGGATGCCCTGCGTGAAGGTGCCGACACGCTGATTACCGCCGGGGCGATCCAGTCCAACCACGTGCGCCAGACCGCCGCCGTGGCGGCAAAGCTGGGCCTGCACTGTATCGCACTGCTGGAAAACCCGATTGGCACCCAGGCAGAAAACTACCTCAGCAACGGCAACCGTCTGCTGCTGGATCTGTTCAACGTACAAATTGAAATGTGCGATGCGCTGACCGATCCCGTGGCGCAGTTGCATGAGCTGGCCACCCGTGTCGAAGCCCAGGGCTTCCGTCCGTATGTGATCCCAGTGGGCGGCTCGAACGCGCTGGGCGCGCTGGGATACGTCGAAAGCGCGCTGGAAATTGCCCAGCAGTGCGAAGGGGCGGTGGGTATCTCCTCGGTAGTGGTCGCCTCCGGTAGCGCCGGCACCCATGCCGGACTGGCGGTCGGGCTGGAGCAGCTAATGCCGGACGTCGAACTGATTGGCGTCACCGTATCCCGCAGCGTTGCTGACCAGAAGCCGAAAGTGGTCACCCTGCAGCAGGCGGTTGCCCAGCAGCTGGAGGTGAGCGCCAACGCCGATATTATCCTGTGGGATGACTACTTCGCGCCGGGTTACGGCACCCCGAATGACGAGGGCACCGAGGCGGTGAAACTGCTGGCGCGTCTGGAGGGGATCCTGCTGGACCCGGTTTATACCGGCAAAGCGATGGCCGGCCTGATCGACGGCATCAGCCAGAAACGCTTCAAAGACGAAGGGCCGATTCTGTTTATTCATACAGGCGGGGCGCCGGCTCTGTTTGCCTACCATCCTCACGTCTAAATCACAGGCAGAAAAACCATAATGCAAGAAAGTATTCAACTGGTGATTGATTCGCTGCCCTACCTGCTGAAAGGCGCGGTGTTTACGCTGCAACTGAGTATTGGCGGGATGTTCTTTGGTCTGCTGCTGGGCTTTATTCTGGCGTTGATGCGCATGTCACCGGTGCTGCCGGTGCGCTGGCTGGCGCGTTTTTACATCTCCGTGTTTCGCGGCACCCCGCTGATTGCCCAGCTGTTTATGATCTATTACGGCCTGCCGCAGTTTGGTATCGAACTCGATCCGATCCCGGCGGCGATGATCGGTCTGTCGCTCAATACCGCGGCCTACACCTCGGAAACCCTGCGCGCGGCAATCTCCTCCATTGAAAAAGGGCAGTGGGAAGCCGCAGCCAGTATCGGTATGACCCCGTGGCAAACCCTGCGCCGGGCGATCCTGCCCCAGGCCGCACGCGTGGCGCTGCCGCCGCTGAGCAACAGCTTTATCAGCCTGGTGAAAGACACTTCGCTGGCCGCCACCATTCAGGTGCCGGAGTTGTTCCGCCAGGCGCAGCTGATTACCTCGCGCACGCTGGAGGTCTTTACCATGTATCTGGCCGCCTCGCTGATCTACTGGGTGATGGCGACGGTGCTGTCGGCGCTGCAGAACTATTTTGAAAACCAGCTTAACCGACAGGAGCGTGATCCGAAATGAGTGCTATCGACGTTAAAAACCTGGTGAAGAAGTTTCACGGCCAGACGGTGTTGCACGGGATCGACCTGGAAGTGCAGGAGGGTGAGGTGGTGGCGATCATCGGGCCGAGCGGTTCCGGTAAAACCACACTGCTGCGCAGCATCAACCTGCTGGAGCAACCGGAAGGTGGCACCATTCGCGTAGGTGAGATCACCATTGATACCGCCAAGTCCCTGAGCCAGCAAAAAAGTTTAATTCGCCGCCTGCGTCAGCACGTCGGCTTCGTCTTCCAGAGCTTTAATCTGTTTCCCCATCGCACAGTGCTGGAAAACATTATTGAAGGGCCGGTGATCGTGAAAGGCGAACCGAAAGATGAAGCCACCGCCCGCGCCCGCGAACTGCTGGCAAAAGTGGGGCTTTCCGGTAAAGAGACCAGCTACCCGCGTCGGCTCTCCGGCGGGCAGCAGCAGCGAGTGGCCATTGCCCGCGCGCTGGCGATGCGCCCTGACGTGATTCTGTTTGATGAACCGACCTCAGCGCTGGATCCGGAGCTTGTGGGGGAGGTGCTGAACACTATTCGTCAGCTGGCGCAGGAAAAGCGTACCCTGGTGATTGTCACCCATGAGATGAGCTTTGCCCGGGATGTAGCGGACAGGGCGATATTTATGGATCAGGGACGCATCGTTGAACAGGGCCCGGCAAAATCACTGTTTGCCGATCCTCAGCAGCCCCGCACCCGGCAATTCCTCGAAAAATTCCTTATGCAGTAGCATGTTTGCTCTCAATTGCTCCGGAAATAATCCCCGGAGCAATATATTCATCCCCGATATGAATGCTTCCCTGATTTTATCCCGTCTGAACCGCCCTAAGTGTATAAAATGTGTAGGTAATTATCGCTGAGTCGATATTTTATACATATAAATAAGATTTATGTGTTAGTTTAAGAATCCATAATAATGATTATCT
Source organism: Leclercia adecarboxylata (assembly GCA_002360945.1). GTDB lineage: Bacteria > Pseudomonadota > Gammaproteobacteria > Enterobacterales > Enterobacteriaceae > Enterobacter > Enterobacter adecarboxylatus_B. Next base: position 272,488 of record DERO01000024.1, read on the forward strand.
TTTACAGGGGCTTAATTCAGTCAGTATGAAGGATTTAGACTTTTTTACATGGCGGCGGGAATGCTTCCTTCGTTTTCAGGAGATGACTTCTGCCGACGAGGTATATCCCGAACTTCAGCGGCAGACGCAGAACCTGGGTTACGATTTCTTTTCGCTCTGCGTTCGTCATCCGGTGCCTTTCACGCGCCCTAAAGTCTCGGTGCATTCGACCTATCCGCAACAGTGGATGGCCCAGTATCACGCAGAGAATTTTTTCATCATCGATCCGGTGCTTAAACCCGAGAATTTCGTTCACGGACACTTACCCTGGAACGACGCCTTATTTGCAGAGGCGCAACCTTTGTGGGACGGCGCGCGTGACCACGGTCTGCGTAAAGGCATTACTCAGTGCCTGATGCTACCGAATCATGCAATGGGCTTCCTGTCGGTCTCCAGTACCAGTCTGTCAGTGAACCTCATGGCGGGTGAAGTGGTTGAATTGCGTCTGCAAATTCTGGTGCAACTGGCATTGACTACGCTGCTGCGGCTGGAACATGAAATGGTGATGCCACCTGAGATGAAATTCAGCAAGCGCGAGAAAGAAATTCTGAAATGGACGGCGGAAGGGAAGACCTCAGCAGAAATAGCCATCATTCTTTCTATTTCTGAAAATACGGTTAACTTCCATCAGAAAAATATGCAGAAGAAATTCAATGCGCCGAACAAGACGCAGATCGCGTGCTATGCGGCCGCGACAGGGATTATCTGACTACACTTCTGTTCTGCGTGGCAGGCGAGTAAACGGCTGAATGCACTGCGTTCAGCCGTTTTTGTTTTATTGACGGTAAGCTTGTTTGATCTGCTTAACGGTGCTGGAAAATACCTCGGCCTGAGCCTGGTCTTCCATCTGCGCAATCTGACGTTCCATCTTAATGATCACACGGCCGGCGTCTGCCTGGCCCATCGCCTGCAGCATCAGAGCCAGCAGGTTTTTCAGACAGGAGACTTCCTGTGCCAGTTCTTGATTATTCTCCGCAGTGGCGAAATCAGGTGTGCTCATTTATTTTCCTCATGATAAAAACAGCGCTCGGGCGCATAGATCAAAGTTAAGGCGGCGGAGTATACCACAAGCCGTTGAGAAAAACGCAGTGCTTGTTTTTTGACCTTTTTTCTCCGCTTTGTTTATTTCATTGAACAAATATTCACTTTGAATTTTCTAAGACTTTAGTATGGGTTAATTGTTTGACGAAGGTAGAAGAGAGGTTAATTATTGTTACAAATTTATAGGGTCTATTTTAACAGCAATAAAACAGCGCTAAAAATTTGTAAGCTTTTGAAAACAACCATCTAAAAAAAGTGGCCAATGGTGCATGACTTAAAGCTTCCGTTTCCAGGTGATGTACAACTTAATTTCCAAAAAAAAGTGCTATATCGACGGCATGCCTTTTTAATCGTTTTCAGTTTCGGATAAAACCCGTTAATATGTGCCGAATTAACTGTCTGTAGCGTTATCCCTTTTCTGGAGAATTTCCCTTTGATCAACGTCCTTCTTGTTGATGACCACGAACTGGTGCGCGCAGGGATACGACGCATTCTTGAAGATATAAAAGGTATTAAAGTTGCCGGCGAGGCCTGCTGCGGTGAAGATGCTGTAAAATGGTGCCGGTCAAATACTGCTGATGTTGTCCTGATGGATATGAACATGCCCGGCATTGGCGGCCTGGAAGCGACGCGTAAAATCGCGCGTGCCTGGGTTGATACCAAAGTGATCATGCTGACGGTTCACACTGAAAATCCCCTTCCTGCAAAAGTGATGCAGGCGGGTGCAGCTGGCTATTTAAGCAAAGGCGCCGCCCCCCAGGAGATGGTCAATGCGATCCGTTCCGTCTATTCGGGGCAGCGCTATATCGCTTCTGATATCGCACAACAGATGGCCCTGAGTCAGATTGAGCCAGAAAAAACCGAATCACCCTTTGCCAGTTTGTCTGAGCGCGAATTGCAGATTATGCTGATGATTACCAAAGGCCAAAAGGTGAATGAGATCTCTGAGCAGCTTAATCTCAGCCCGAAAACGGTGAACAGCTATCGCTACCGTATGTTCAGTAAACTGAACATCCATGGCGACGTTGAACTCACTCACCTGGCCATCCGTCATGGTCTGTGCAATGCCGAGACCCTAATTAGTCAGTGAGTGAAGTGTTTGAATCCAGTGCTTTCCTGAAAACCGTTACCAGCCAGCCAGGCGTCTACCGGATGTATGACGCTGGCGGGACGGTCATCTACGTCGGAAAGGCGAAAGATCTCAAGAAGCGACTTTCCAGCTATTTCCGCAGCAATCTTGCCTCCCGCAAAACAGAGGCGCTGGTCGCCCAGATCCAGCAGATCGATGTCACTGTAACCCACACAGAGACTGAAGCCCTGTTGCTGGAGCATAACTATATCAAGCTGTATCAGCCGCGTTATAACGTGCTGCTGCGCGATGACAAATCCTATCCTTTTATCTTTCTCAGCAGCGACACCCATCCGCGCCTGGCGACCCATCGCGGTGCCAAACATGCGAAAGGCGAGTACTTCGGCCCGTTCCCTAACGGCTATGCCGTGCGTGAAACGCTCGCCCTGCTGCAAAAGATTTTCCCGGTTCGCCAGTGCGAAAACAGCGTTTATCGCAACCGCTCCCGTCCCTGTCTGCAGTATCAGATTGGTCGTTGCCTCGGGCCTTGTGTGGAAGGGCTGGTCAGCGAAGAGGAGTATGCGCAGCAGGTGGAATATGTGCGCCTGTTCCTTGCCGGTAAAGACGATCAGGTTCTGACCCAGCTGATTGCCCGCATGGAAAAGGCCAGCCAGGCGCTGAACTTTGAAGAAGCGGCGCGGATCCGCGATCAGATCCAGGCCGTACGTCGGGTAACGGAAAAACAGTTTGTCTCCAATAACGGGGATGACCTGGACGTGATTGGCGTCTCATTTGATGCGGGCATGGCCTGCGTGCATGTGCTCTTTATCCGTCAGGGCAAGGTGCTGGGCAGCCGCAGCTACTTCCCGAAAGTGCCGGGCGGCACCGAGCTGGGCGAAGTGGTGGAGACCTTTGTCGGCCAGTTCTATCTGCAGGGCAGCCAGATGCGTACCCTGCCGTCAGAAATTTTGCTCGATTTTAATCTGAGCGATAAGACGCTGCTGGCCGATTCTCTGTCGGAGCTGGCGGGCCGTCGGGTAAACGTCCAGACCAAACCGCGCGGCGATCGTGCCCGCTATCTGAAGCTGGCGCGTACCAACGCGGCGACGGCGCTGAGCACCAAACTGTCCCAGCAGTCGACCATTCACCAGCGTCTTGCCGCGCTGGCGACAACGCTGCAGCTGCCGGAAGTGAAACGGATGGAGTGTTTCGACATCAGCCACACGATGGGGGAGCAGACCGTTGCCTCCTGCGTGGTGTTCGATGCCAACGGGCCGCTGCGTGCGGAATATCGCCGCTATAACATCACCGGCATCACCCCCGGCGATGACTACGCCGCGATGAATCAGGTATTACGCCGCCGCTACGGTAAAGCTATCGAAGAGAGTAAGATCCCGGACGTTATCGTCATTGACGGTGGCAAAGGGCAGCTCGGCCAGGCAAAATCGGTGTTTGCCGAGCTGGACGTTACCTGGGATAAGCATCATCCGCTGTTATTGGGCGTGGCCAAAGGCACCGACCGTAAAGCCGGGCTGGAAACATTGTTCCTGGAGCCGGAAGGGGAGGGCTTTAGCCTGCCGCCGGATTCACCCGCGCTGCACGTGATCCAGCATATTCGCGACGAGTCGCACGATCACGCCATCGGCGGCCACCGTAAAAAACGGGCGAAGGTGAAAAATACCAGTACGCTGGAAACGATCGAAGGGGTCGGGCCAAAGCGTCGCCAGATGCTGCTGAAATACATGGGCGGTTTGCAAGGATTACTCAACGCCAGCGTGGAGGAAATTGCAAAAGTGCCGGGTATTTCGCAAGGGCTGGCAGAAAAGATCTACTACTCGTTGAAACATTGAGGGCTCTGTAGCAACATAGGGCTAATAATTACTGACAACAAACAGTTACCGTCACTATGCGATTAAACATCCCTACGTTGTTAACGCTTTTCCGCGTCGTCCTTATCCCTTTCTTTGTGCTGGCGTTTTACCTGCCATTCGTCTGGGCGCCTTTCGCCTGTGCACTGATCTTTTTTGTCGCGGCCGTGACCGACTGGTTTGACGGCTACCTGGCGCGTCGCTGGAACCAGAGCACCCGTTTCGGTGCCTTCCTTGACCCTGTCGCGGACAAGGTGATGGTCGCCATCGCCATGGTGCTGGTGGTAGAGCATTACCACAGCTGGTGGGTCACCCTGCCTGCCGCAACCATGATTGCCCGTGAAATTATTATCTCGGCCCTGCGTGAGTGGATGGCTGAACTGGGTAAACGCAGCAGCGTGGCGGTCTCCTGGATCGGCAAGGTGAAAACCACCGCCCAGATGGCGGCACTGGTGTGGATGCTGTGGCGTCCGAACGAGTGGGTGGAGTGGGCCGGCATCGGCCTGTTTATGGTCGCCGCGGTGCTGACGCTCTGGTCAATGTTGCAATATTTGAACGCTGCGCGCGGCGATTTGCTTGATCAGTGATCGTTTCGCCGTAATTTTCAGCAAACGATCTTGAGTTGAGAAAAATAACGTTGACTCAAAACGTCAGGTAAGTAGAATGCAACGCATCGAACGACGGCACGGTTCGTTAGTCGATAAGAAAATCAAGTGATTAGCATAATGACTTGATGATTGCGGGAATAGCTCAGTTGGTAGAGCACGACCTTGCCAAGGTCGGGGTCGCGAGTTCGAGTCTCGTTTCCCGCTCCAAATTTAAGACATGCGCAATAGCGGGTGTCAGTCGCAAGACAACAGATTTAAGGCGCGTTAGCAAAGCGGTTATGTAGCGGATTGCAAATCCGTCTAGTCCGGTTCGACTCCGGAACGCGCCTCCACTTTCTTCCCGAGGCCGGATGGTGGAATCGGTAGACACAAGGGATTTAAAATCCCTCGGCGTTCGCGCTGTGTGGGTTCAAGTCCCACTCCGGCTACCATGGGAAAGCAAAGAATAATCAAAGCAATAAGCAGTGTCGTGAAACCACCGAAAGGTGGTTTTTTTGTGCCTGAAATTTACTTTCCTGACATTTTTTCTGCAATCATTTCGCTTTTATTGACCGCACATCACTGTCAAGCGACAGCGAAGTTTCTGAATCAACACTTTTCATAGGGCCTCCTGGGTTACCCCTTACACAAAAATAGAGGCCAGGACATCTTTCCAGAGTCGATACCCCCCATAGGCGGTGAGCGCGCACAGGATCAACAGCACCGTACTGAGGAACCACAAAACTGTGCGTTCACTACGGTGAGCCAGGTCACCAATCATCAGAGCCACCAGGTGGACAGTCATCGTGAGCAGCAGAGCGGCAATGACCGTCATGCGACTGCCGCCGTCGCCGAACGCGAACGCGAAAACCAGGGCTGCGATCAGGAATGCGTAGAGTACAGACAGCGCATGACCCGCCCACATTCGACCCATGCTGCCCGGAAGGGACACCACGACCAGACCCTGCAGCAGCAGGCCGAGGCGCGCCAGCCAGCGTGCAGGCACCGAGCCAGTGCCGTTATTATCTCTGGAAATGCCCTCCAGCACACGGCCCGTGACCTTGATGGCGCGCGAGGCACTCTTCATCGCATTGGGGACGTCAAAGTTCGGATTGAAGGTGTAGCTCGTCTTGAGATGTTCAACCAGTCCGGTCCGATCCAGCAGTGATACCAGCAACTCCTCTAATCGCTTGCGCTCCTGGGACGATCCCGGCTGGAGACGATCGACGAGGAGACGTATTGAATCTTCGGAGGTCTCGCTTCCGAACTCGCGCAGCGCGTCGCAGAATAACGACGTCAGCCTGGCATGACCCTGCGGCGTCATTTCCTCGAATACGATGGCCTGTTGGGCGCGTTTGATTAACTGCTTCCGGGCGTTTTCGATCGCACCGTTGCCAGGCAGCAGCGCGCTTAGCAGGCGCTCGGCACCGTCCAGTCGACCCCACATAATGTCGTTGCGGCGCCAATGCTCTTCGATGAAGGCACCGAAGTTGAACAGTTGCGTGCCCGCGAGCTTGCGGTAACCCCCCTTAGTCTCGTCGACCAGGCTGCGCGCGTCGCAAGGGCTGATGCGTACGACCTCGACCGTAGCGGGTTCGCCCGTGTTGGTGCCGTAGTACAGCGGAAAAGTCATCTGGTCGTAGATCTCGAACTTCAGGAAGTAGGTGCTGAGCAGTTTGCGCAACGCCTTACCCTCAGGCGTTGCAAGCTCGTCAGGAACGGGACCCGAAACATCCATGGAGACACGTGGTGTGCCTTCGTTAACAACGATCAGTTTCGGTGCCCCCAGCGCCTTCCATTCTGACGTAACCCCGGTTGAGCTATTGTCGAGTACCTCCTCGATTCGTTCGCGCAGGTACTTAATGCTGGAAGCCAGGCGGGAGTGCAGTCGCGTTTCGCTGGCGGCACTGGAGAGTTTGTATACGTAATTCGCGCGCGCGAATACCATTTCCTGCAGGGTCCGTGTCGGCGATGCTGGCAGGTACAGCTCAGACTGCTGGAGTAACGGAATAGTAATCGGTGCTCCACCGTCCTGCAGGTCCAGGGACGGATCTTGCTCGGGGCGCTGTAGCAGAGCGGACAGCAATTTCTTTAGCTGGGCCTGGTCATTTGGTGTAAGTGACACGGTCGCCAGTTTGTCATCTTTTAGAATGCGCCGTAGCGCGCGGTGCGTCTGCTCCAGGCTGCTCTTAATTGCCAGCAAGGCAGCGATGAGCGCAGAAAGGCTCTCCTTGTTGTCCGGCTGAAGAAGGTTTAGCTTGAAATGATTCAACCGGGCGATCAGGGTGTCGTCGAGTTCCGACCGGCTGGCTTTTTTGGCGGTGCGACGCAGTTTGCGCGTCAGACGCATGAGCTGGTCAACCTTGCGCATTAGCAGTTCGGTGCGGCGTATACGGTACTCCAGGTCGTAGAGCGTCAGGAACTTACTCACGGGCTGGACGGCCTGAAGCGGGGCTGGATTCTCCTCGAACCCGGCCTCGCGCCAGGTGCGTACCAGCGCGCGGAAGGCGTAGAAGTCGTCCGAGTCGCGGTCCACGCCCCACATCACCGCCAACCGGTCGGCAAGCACATCGGTAGCGGCGAAGACGCGTAAACGGCGGTAGGGCAGATAGGCGCGGCCGTAGTATTTGCACAACTCGTTCAATGTCAGTTCGGACCATTTAGGCAGACTACCGTCCGGACGCGGCTTGACTTCGTCGAAATGGTCGTCGCTTGCAGCGTTGAAGTCCTTGTCAGCCTGCAGCACGATGCGCTCGAACCGTTCGATGAGGCGGTTGCGTTTGACGGCTGCCTCCACGTCCTCACGGATAGTTTCGTAGCGCGGCAGATCGAGAACGGCGGCCAGAGCGTTCTCGATCGCGTTCGGTGTCTTCTGACTATTGTTAGCGTTCGACTGTGAGAATTTCTCGGGCGCCGGCTCGATGTAGATCAACTTGCGCTCCATCGGTAATTGCCCCTGCCGCGACGACAGGGCCTCGATAGCATGGCCGAAGGGCTTGTTGTCGAGGTAACCACCGTCGCCAAAGGCGCGGTTCAGATAATGGGTGTCGTCAGGGTCCGGCGTGAGCTTGTGGAAGTGGCGCTGCCAGTTCTCCGCTTTGGCATCCCGCTTCCACAACTTCTGGGCGGCTCGGAGAGTCATAGGTTCAAAGGCAAACGGGAATGACGAGGTGCAGCGAGCCGCGAACGCAAGGAAGGGGGAGTACGCGGGGGCCAGGTCGTTTTGCGGACCTTCGTCGTCGTAGCGGAAGTGAAAGACATGCCGATAGCGGTACTCATCCACCACCTGATCGAACAGCCGAATCGGTACAGTGGATCCGCGGATATCGGTGGTCGTAACGAAGAGATCCATCTGTTCCACACAGGGCGAAATGGTCTGCTGCTTGCCGAGTGTCATTTGGTCCATTGCCTCGAGCAATTTAATGTACATGCGGTCGCTGTTCAGTAGCGACCTGGGCTCGGCGGCACTCTTGCGGGAAGTGCTGATATCCTTGTAGCTCTGCTTGTCATTGATTAGCTTGCGGATATCGCCCTCAGTGATCCAGAGATCCTTTAACGGCTTGAATGGCTCACCATTGGCCAGCGCGCGAGCCAGAAACATGCCGTTGATACCGCCGGCTGAAGTTCCCGACACCACGTCGATGACAAAGCGTGTAGGATCTTCACCGCCGCTTTCATTCAGCACTGCGTCGGCGGCGGCCAGCGCATTGTCCTTGCCGGGACCCGACGGCATCGCGTTAGCCCTGAACAGCGCCGCTGCATAGCCAGGCGCCGCATCGGGGTTAGCGACCAGTTTTGCCAGCGCGGCGTATACCGCGCGCGTAGCAGTTCCGCCTGCGGGCGCATTGTGCCCCTGCCTGGGCGTGGAGCATGCCAACTCGTACAGTTCGTTGGTGACGCCGTTTATGTAGATTGCCAGTGAGACGCCGCCGTACATCACGACGCCCAGCCGTACCTCGGACCCATAGTCCTGCTCCATATCTTCACTCCTCTATGCCGGAATCCGGTATGGGATGATATTTACTGTGCCAGCAGATTCGACTTCTGCATTTCGTGCAGGATCAGTGCTGCACCGCATTGCCTTGAGACGGCCTGCGGATCGAACCTGCCGTCGCTCCCGAATTTGCCTTTCACGTACAGGTTGGAGAAGCTCCACAAATAAGGGGTCGGGATGCCATACCGCCGGTAGCCGAAGCCGTTATAGGCTTCAAGCTTGTACAGAACGCGCGCCATCGACCAGTTCGCCAGCCCGACCTGATCAAGCTTCTTCAGTCGCAGGGCATCGCGTGCGCTCTCGATCCAGGTGAACGGCGGGTTACCAGCGGCTGGACGACCCGCCGGCACCTGCTTCGTGCGCTGGGTGAGCGGGTCGCCGTTGTGCAGGTGCGTAGAGAAATCGAATCCGCCTTCCATACCATGAACGATACCGATGAAATACCAGGGAATATCGAGTTCTGCGCCGACGGTCGTATAAATCTGCTGGTGCTGCTTCAGTTGACTGACGTAAAAGTCGACGTTGTGCTGCCGTCCTTTATTGACGGTGCAGATGTTGAAAAGTGTGTCGTACTCGGCCTTCAGGTCGCTGAACGTGCTGCTGTTGATCATTTTTGGATGAATATCTGTTGCAACAAGGGTCGCCGGTGCCCATACGGGCTCCACGGTGGCGGGTGCCAGGCGGTCGACACCCTGCATCTGTGCAACCATGCTGGCCATCTCACGTGCGTCCTTCACCAGGCGATCGAAAAAATCGTCGAAAGGAGGCCTGGAGATCGATAATGCGTTATTCAACGCGTTGGTTGCGCGCGCGACGTCGGTGGCAGCCCTGAGCAGGTCAAACTGGTTGATAGTGTCGAGCGCGGTGTTTAGCTGGCGTAGCGTGAATTCCAGCTGCTGGCGTTCCTGTGGATCCACCGCACCGCGCAGGCGGCCCTCGGTGTCAATCTGAGCCGTCTCCAGTAGAGTGCGCACCCGCGCAGCGTTGCTAACATCGTTCATACGTACTCCTCGTTTGTGGATACGCCCTACCGTGCGTGGAGATGAGCCAGATTCTTGCGCACCGCTTCGGCGGTAGCGCGCACCTCTGCTGCCCGTGCGGCCGTCTCGGCTATGGAGACGTTGGGGTTGCGGGCCGCACGGACTGTTACATCCCAGTCTGCCTGTAACTGGTTGAGCAGCACGACGCTGGCTGCCAACTGTGCCCGGGTGCGTTCGACACGCTGCAGCGCCTGTTGGCGCAGCAGCAGATTTACCTGCTTATCGGCGTCGGATGTAGTGGGGTTTATGCTTGAACCAATGATGTTCAGATCTTCGAAGGCGAGAGTATTGAACTGCGCGGGAACCGCATTACGCAGCGCGCCGATAAGGGTGCTGATGTTCGCTGCGTTGTCGAGGATTCGCTGCAACGCCTCCTGCTTGCTTCGCGCCCTGGCGATATATTCCAGTGCTGGCGCAAGCGCTGCTAACGGCGGTGCAATCATCGGTAGCCCCGTTTTTGCCAGCGCAGAAAGCGCATCGACCTCACTGGCAAGTGCAAGCGCTCCGGCGGTCGCGTTGGCTGCGTCCTTGCCTTCAGACAGATCGAGCACCAGGCTTGCGAAGTCATCGATCACGCGCAGGCTGCGACGAAAGATCGCAGTTGCCGGCGGGTCTACATCGGCCACGAAGTAGATCGCATCGGATATGCACATGTGGTTAGCAATGCCAACCACCGCGTCGCCTCGCCATTGGGGGGTGATGTTCGTATTGTCAGTGCATGCTTTTGCGCCCGACGTGGCTGTTCCAGGTCGTGCTGCACGGGATTCTGCTACCCGCACGCCTTGCGCTCGTTCGGCAATAGCCAGCTCGTCCAGCAAAGGTTGCTGCACGGTGTTGACCGCTGCCAGTGATTCCTTGAAGTGTTGGATCTCCTGCGCCGGCACCGTGGCGCACCCAGCGAGCAAGAACGTATTGATCAGCATGCCGACAACGTACTTGTAGCGTGCAGACTGCGACAGTAGTGGCGGGACAGAACGCATGATCGGCTGTCTCCTGCTTAATACAATGCGAATGATCGCGGTTCGGTGTGTTTGCGAAATTATTGGGACGGCTTCTGATCGGACGCGGCCATTAATGGCGGCGGCGGCAAGGCTGCGCACGGGTTGAGAACCGGTCGGCTGGTGGGCTTACTGGCACAAAATCTGCGGCATGCGACAAAGCCACAATGTCGATATATCTCGCAAAGGTGAATAAATTATGAGGAGTGTAAAAGCCCATTCCCATGATAATTTTGGGTGATTTATAAATAACACTTCACGTCATAAATAAGTCAATATCATTCATCCACATCCCCATAAAACACCGCCAGCCAAACCGTCGGCTCATCGGGATCGGTCCACTCCACCCGGTGTCGACAGTGTGCGGGAATATGCACCGAGTCCCCCGCACCCAGTACCCTGACCTCATCTTCCGCTTCAAATTTTACCCCCGCCGATCCGCGCAGCAGGACCACCCATTCATTTTCTTTCTGGCAATACCAGAAGCCAGGCGGGCTGGCCTGGCCGGTGGAGAGGATGCGCTCGATTTTGATCCCCGGCGCACTAAGCAACGTGTCAAAGATTTCAGCCTCGTTATGAACGCCCGCCGCGGGCAGCTGTGAAAAGAGATTTAACGCCATCTGGCTGTCTCCGTTGATCGTCAGGACCTGCTAAACAGGTGCGAGAGGTTAGCCCCCTTGAGGAATATAAACGCCAGCAGCAGGCCGCCCCACAGGGCCATGGTGATATAGCTACTCACCCCGAGAATGTTCAACCCACTCTCCAGCATCTGCAGCAGGATCAGCGCCATCACCATGCCAAAGACTTTGCCGAAGCCGCCGTCGGGGTTTACCCCGCCCAGCACCGCCGCCAGAATCGACACCAGCAGATAAGACTCACCGTATGAGGCCTTGGCCGAATTCAGCTTGGACATCATCAGCAGCGCGGCGATCACGCACAATACCGAGGAGAGAATATAGACCCAGATAAGGGTCTTCCGGGTGTTGATCCCGGCGTAGTGGGTCGCCTGTTCATTGGAGCCAATCAGGTAGATCGTGCGCCCGAAGGCGGATTTTTCGAGGATCACCCACAGCACTGCCACCACTGTTAGAAACACCAGTAAAGGCAGCGGAATGCCGAGGACATTGGTGCTGTTGATGACCAGCACGTAATCCGGAAAGTTAGAGATCGACGAGCCTTTGGAGATCAGGATATTTATCCCCTTCAGCAGGGTCATGATCCCGAGCGTGGCTAAAATCGGCGAAACCCGCACCACGGCAATCAAAAAGCCAATGACCGACCCAATCACGATCGCCATGGCTAACCCGGCAGCCAGCACCAGCAGCATGCTGCTGAGGGTCGGGGGATAGTGGGTGGCGACCCAGGCCATCACCAGCCCGCAGGCGTTCATGGTGGCGATGATGGACAGGTTGATCCCGCCGGTGAGGATGGTCACCGCCATGGCTAATGCCAGCACGCCGAGGATCGGCATCTGCGAGGCGATAGACTGGAAGTTGGCTGACGACCAGAAGACAGAGGGGATAAGAAAGCTAAACGCGATCACGACGAGGGCGATTAACAGACTCAGGTAAATCTCAACGCGATCCTGGGTTTTTCTGGCGTTCATGCTAATGCTCCCTGTCCTTTGCGCTGACTCCAGGCCGTCATGCTGATGCTGGTAACGATCACCACCCCGGTCACGACCGTATGCCAGTAAGAGGAGACCCCTGTCAGATTGAGACCGTTTTGTATCACGGCCAGCAAAATCACCCCCAGCAGGGTGCCCAGTAAGGTGCCGCGCCCGCCGACAATACTGGTTCCGCCTAATACCACCGCCGCAAGCACCGTCAGTTCATAGCCGAGCAGGGAGTCGGGGGCGACGGTTAAGACGGTCGCGGACTGCACCACACCGGCCACGCCGGACATCAGCCCCATATACCCGTAAACAAACAGCTGCATTTTAAAGATGCCGAATCCCATGCGGGAAGCCGCTTCACGGTTGCCGCCCATGGCGTAAATCATCCGACCAATGCTGGTTTTGTTCATGATAAAACCGGTCAACGCCACTACCATCAGCAGGGTGATAATCGGCAGGCTTAAACCGTAGTCGTAGCCATCGGCGGCCGTGAATTTAAACAGCATCACCCCCTCTTCAAACCACTCCGGGTAGCTGTACAGCCACACCCCTTTGGTCAGGTACAGCAGCAGACCGTAAAAAATATTGAGGGTTGAAATGGTAATGATGATCGAGGGCACCTTTAACCGGTTCACCAGCGTGGCGTTGACCAGCCCGAGCAGCAAACCCAGCCCGCCAGACAGCGCAAAGGCCAGGGCAAAGTTGCCGCTGGTGCCCTGAATTAACGTGACCATTACGTACTGGGAGATGATGGTCATGGCCGGGAAGGAGATATCGATCCCGCCGGAGATCAGGACGATGAACAGACCGCAGGCCAGGATGGTTAACATGGCGTAGTTGTTGATCAGGTCGTAGATATTTCCCAGTGTCATAAAATCGGCGCTGGCAAACGACAGATAGCCGCCAATCACCATAATGGTCAGCCCGAGGAACAGCTCGTGGGTTTTGACCCCGATTTTCTTAGCCATTGACGACCTCTGCCAGCGCGGCCTCTGTGGTCTTTTCCGGGAGGATCTCCGCGACGATTTCACCCTTACGCATCACTAAAATCCGGTGGCTGTTAAAGAAAGCTTCGTCTATCTCATCGGTGATCATCAGCACCGCGATCCCCTTGCGCGACAGGGCGGAGATGATCTGGTAGATGCCCGCTTTGTTGGCAATGTCGACCCCGACGGTGGGGGAGTCGAGGATCAGCACTTTGGGGTTGATGGCCAGCCATTTGGCAATCGCCACGCGCTGGGCGTTGCCGCCGGAGAGGGTATTGACGGGCAGATGCACGCTGCCAATCTTAATGCTCAGCTGCTCGATGAGATCCGCAACGATAAGGTCCGATTTTGCCCTGTCCAGCAGCCTGAACGGGGTTTTCAGCCGCTGCAGCACGGTAGAGATAATGTTGTCATTGATCGACTGATCCATCACCAGGCCGGTGCTCATGCGGTCTTCAGAGACATAGCCAATCCCGGCTTTCACCGCATCACGGTTGCTGGCGAACTGCACCGTCTTACCCTCCAGCATTATCTCGCCGGAATCGGGCTTCGTGAGCCCGAACAGGCTCAGGCACAGCTCCGTGCGCCCGGCACCCAGCAGCCCGGTAATGGCCAGGATCTCCCCCTGATGGATCTGGAAAGAGATCTCTTTGTACTGCTGATGTTTAGTGAGATTTGTGACCTTAAGCGCCACGTCGCCGATTTTCTCAATCGGCGGCAGGACCGCATATGAGAACTCTTTGCCGGTCATCAGGAAAGCGAGTTTTTTATTGTTGATGTCACTGGCGGGGTAAGTGCCGATCAGGCTGCCATTTTTCAGCACGCTGATCCGGTCGGAGATCTCCATCACCTCATCCAGTCGGTGGCTGACAAATACCACGCAGATGTTTCTTTTTTTCAGGTCGCCGATCACCCGCAGCAGCCCCTTCACCTCCTGCATGGTGAGCGAGGCGGTGGGCTCATCCATAATGATCAGCCTGGCCTCCTGGGCCAGCGCCCGGCAGATGGCCACAATCTGACGTTGGGCGATGGGCAGGGACTCCACGCTGGCATCCAGATCCAGTCTGGCGTCAATACTCTTCATCGTCAGCTCGGCGATACGGCGGATTTCCCGCTTGTTAACCAGCAGATTGTGATGGTGCTGGTGGATACCGATGTTTTCCGCGACGGTTAAATTAGGGAATAAAGAGAGATCCTGATAGATCACCTGAATCCCGGCTTTGACGGAGTCGATGGGCGACAGGTGGGCGTAAGGCTTGCCCTCGATGGCGATCTCAAAGCCGGGATCGGGTTTATAGACGCCGGAGATGATTTTAATCAGCGTCGATTTGCCGCAGCCGTTCTGCCCGGCCAGACAGTGTACTTCGCCGGGCAACAGCGTCAGGTTGATGTTATCCAGCGCTTTCACACCGTAGAAGGTCTTGCTGATCTTACCCAGTGAAATAAAGGGCGCCATGTCTACCTCTCAGGGTCGCATGCCGCACGCCCTGACAGGGCGTGCGGGTTCAACGGATCAATACAGGCTATCGATATTCTCTTTGGTGACGCGCAACACTTTGTGGAACTTAATGATGCGTTTTTCGGGATCCACGTCAGCTTTACCGAGGCTCGGGATTTCCAGGCCCTGGGTAATCTCTTCCCCTTTCAGCACTTTGTCGGCGATGGCGGTGATGGCATAACCCGCAGAGGCCGGATCGTAGGTGATGCCCATGGCAATATCGCCGCTTTTAATCAGCGAGGCGGCCTGGGAGGGGATCATCATGCCGTAGACAAAGACCTTGCCTTTCGCCCGTTTCTCTTTCACCGCGCGGCCTGCACCGATCGGGCCCTGAGAACCAAACGAGACAATGCCTTTCATATCGGGATGGGCTTTCATCAGATCGATGGTAGTGCGGCGAGCGTCGTCGATGTTTTCGGCCACCGGCATGCGGTTGGTGACTTCATGCATCTCCGGGTAGTGTTCTTTCTGGTATTTCACGAACAAATCCGCCCACAGGTTATGCTGGGGCACGGTCAGGCTGCCGACATAAATGACATAGCCGCCTTTGCCACCCATGGCTTTTGCCATCTCTTCGACGTTGTCGGCGGCGAATTTCTGGTTATCGATAATTTCCACATCCCAGTTGGCGCTGGGTTGCCCCGGGGATTCGTTGGTTAATACCACGATGCCCGCTTCACGCGCCTTTTTGAATACCGGCTCAAGAACATCGGCGTCATTAGGCACGATACCGATGGCGGAGACTTTTTTAGCAATTAAATCCTCAATGATTTTAACCTGCTGCGGCGCATCGGTACTGGACGGCCCAACCTGAGAGGCTTTAATCCCGAGATCGCTGCCCGCTTTGGTGACGCCTTCTCCCATGCGATTAAACCAGGGCATGCCGTCTATTTTGGAAATATTGACCACTTCAATTTCTTTCGCCATTGCAGAGGTCGAGAAAACCATCAACCCGAGCAAGCTCGCAGACAATAATTTTGTTAAGCTTATTTTAGTCATCTCATACCTCTGTAGGGTGGTAAAAAATTAAAGTGATAACGCCGATGTGTTCTTTGAGATAGCGGTGTTCATTTACAATATTAGGTGAGAATAAACATTCCCTCATGCCGGATATCCCTGATCAGACAGGGGGAAATATATTTTTAAATCCTGTCCTTAAAGAATAAACAGTAGGGTTTTCATATTTATAATGTTATGGATCTACCGGCTTAGAGCATGGACTATTATGCCAATACTCTATTTTGGGAGAGGTATCACAAATATTTGTCGATGAATTAAATAAGTGCACGGACTGCCCCCTCTCCGTTCAGGGAGAGAGATGGGGTGAGGGGGCAGGCCGCACACTATTTAGCCATTCCCGAACCCCAGCCCTGCAATTGTTGCGGTTATTGCGGATTTTTTGCCTTCATGCCTGTACAACCCCGCCAGAATGCCGCCTAATAACGGCGCTTAATCTCTCATTCACAGTTAACAGGTCTGTTATTGATGAATCATCTCTATCACTCCGCGCCAGCTCCTGTCTGCTGTGATGAACATTCATTTTCAAGGGACAGATAGCCATGCAGCGTCGACAATTTCTTAAATCCAGCGTTCTTCTTTCTGCCGCAGGCTTAGTGGGCCCGGCCGTTGCCAGCCAGACGGTGACGCAAAACAGCGCTCCGCTCGTCGCCCCGGTGATGCGCCGTCGTTTTGTCCTGTCGCAAACCTATAAACTGGCACCGCCGCAGGGCTCCAGCGGGGTGGTAAAACTCTGGATCCCACTGCCGGTGGATACGGCTTTTCAGCAGATGTCCGGCCTGTCGTTCAGCGGCAACTACCAGCAGGCGTACATCACCACCAACAACGTCTACGGGGCCAAAACGCTGTTTGCGACCTGGCCGAAATCCGATGGCGAGCTGCTGCTCCAGCTCGATCTGGAAATTGAAACGGCAGACTGGGAGCCGCTGAAGCATGATGCCCTGAAACACTGGCAGGCCCCGGCAGAGATTGTCTATCCGCTGGCGGTTAAGCCGTACCTGCTGCCGACGACGCACACGCCAGTTGACGGCCTGGTACATGAAACGGCGCAAAAAATTACCGCCGGTGAAACCGATCCGCTGAAGAAAGCGCGCCTGATCTACGAGTGGGTCAGCAGCCATATGGAGCGCGATAACGACGTGATTGGCTGTGGCACCGGCGATGTGGCCACTATTCTGAAAAGCGGCAAGCTCAGCGGCAAATGCACCGACATCAGCTCGGTGTTTGTTGCCCTGGCGCGCGCCAGCGGCATCCCGGCGCGTGAGCTGTTTGGCATTCGTCTGGGCAAGGCCAACAAACTCGAACGTTACTCCGCCAGCGCCTTCGGCAAGGCCGACAGCGCGGGCGTGTCCGACGTCAGCGGCGGGCAGCACTGCCGGGCAGAGTTTTATCTGGCGGGCTACGGCTGGCTGCCGTGCGATCCGGCTGATGTCACTAAAATGCGCCTGGCGGAGAAAAAAGCCCATCAGGATCCCGATGTGCAGGCGGTGAATACCTACCTGTTTGGCAACTGGGAGATGAACTGGGTAGGTTTCAACTACGGGCGCGATTTTGAGCTGTACCCGGCGGCGGAGCAGGGGGCAGTGAATAACTTCGGCTACCCCTATGCCGAAGTGGACGGCGACCCGCTCAATTTTTACGATCCGAAGGTGTTCACGTATCACTATGTCTCAACAGAACAACGCTAAGGGCGCGGGTCTGACCCTGCTGACGGCGGCCGCGGCGGCCGTCACTGCCGGGCTGTGCTGCGTCGGGCCGCTGCTCTATCTGCTGTTTGGTATCTCGGCCGCCGGTTTTGCCGGGCTCAGCCAGCTGGAGTTCCTGCGAGTGCCGATGATCCTGCTGTCGTCAGGGCTGATGCTGCGGGTCTTCTGGCGGCTCTATTTTTCAACGCGGCCGTGGTGTACCGGGCGGATGACGCTGGGGCAAATGCGTCTGCTGTTCTGGCTCTCGCTGCCGGTGCTGTTGCTGGTGCTGTTCTACCCCACGGTGGTGGCCTGGTATTATGAGGTGATGGAATGAAACGACTGCTGATAACCGCGAGCCTGTTACTGCCCCTGGTTGCGCAGGCTGCGAATGAAAAAGTGGTGCTGGACGTGCAGGGCATGACCTGCTCGCTGTGCGTGATTTCGGTTAACCAGGCCCTGCGGGAAACGGAAGGGGTGGTGAAAGCCAAAGCCTCGTTGAAGACGCGACAAACCGACGTTATCGTCCCGGAAGGTTTCCCGACGGAGACGTTATTGCAGGCGGTGGCGAAAACGGGCTATACGGCAACTGTGAACCGTATTGAAAAACCCTGAATATAATAATAATGCCTGATGGCTTAATTATTATCATCGTATTGGCGTCTTTCAGAAATAATATGAAAGACGCACTATCACATAATTGTTAATAAATTATGATGATATTGCTTCAGTTTGATAAATATCACATGACGAAACGTTGACCATCCTGCCCGCGCGCTCTATCTTAAGATAAGTTTCTCCATAAATGCGCCATTTTTATCCATATATCGCCTTTTATGGCGGTGTGTCGATCCCTGTTGCCAGCATTTCGCTGCGGCTTATTGTGGATTACCATCAATATGAATATAACCGCGAGTAAATATACCCTCTGGATCCGCGATATTTCCCTGAGTCCATGGGCCGCTTTTTATTTCCTGCAGTCCGTGCTGATTAATTACTCGTTTGGATATTCATTCAGCCTGCTCTATTCGGTGGCCTTTAGCTGCGTACTCTTTGTGCTCTGGCGGATCGCACCTCGCGTGCAGAAAGGATTTATTGCCCTGTGCAGCCTGCTGGCGGCCATGTACTTCCCGTTTGAACAGGCCTATGGCGCACCGAATTTCAACACTCTGCTGGCGCTACACGCCACCAACGTTAATGAATCCGTTGAGATGCTGACGATCTTCCCGTGGCACAGCTATCTGGTGTCCCTGGTTATTCTGGCGTTAGGCGGGGTGGCGATACGGCGTAAAATGACGCCGAAAATGCCTTTGCGCCGCGTGGATATGCTCTGTCTGGCCTTTAGCGTCGCCTGTTTCTTTATGACTCCGGCGAAAAACCTGGTCTACTGGGGAAACTTCACCCTGCTGGATGTGGGCTACCCGGTGTTCCGCTTTGTGAAGGACGTGGCGATCAACAACCGGGAGGTGGTGCAGGAAAAAGCGCACATGCTGGAGCTGGCTAAAATGAAGGACAACTGGACCGTGCTGGCGGTGAAGCCCCGCTACCAGAACTATGTGGTGGTGATCGGGGAAAGCGCGCGGCGCGACGCCCTGGGTGCCTTTGGTGGGCAATGGAATAACACCCCCTTTGCCAGCTCGGTTAACGGCACGCTGTTTACAGATTTTGTCTCCTCCAGCGCCTCCACCCAAACCTCGCTGGGCCTCTCCCTGAGCCGGGTGAGCGGGGGAAGTCCGGAGTATCAGAATAACTTCGTCACCCTGGCGAACCGCGCCGGGTTCCAGACCTGGTGGTTCTCCAATCAGGGGCAAATTGGCGAGTACGATACCGCCATCGCCAGCATTGCGAAGCGCGCGGATGACGTGCAGTTCCTGCGTAAGGGGTATTACGAAGATGAAAATAACCCGCGGGATGAAGCTCTGTTGCAGATGACGCAGCAGGTGTTGTCCACCCGCCGTACCGAACCCCGGCTGATTGTCCTGCATTTGATGGGTTCTCACCCGCAGGCCTGCGAGCGCACGCAGGGTAAGTACGTCGAGTTTGTGGAGTCGAAAGAGACCTCCTGCTACATCTACAGCATCACCCAGACCGACGCCCTGTTAAAACAGCTCTATCAGCAGCTGCAGACCACCGGCGACAGCTTCTCGATGGTCTACTTCTCCGATCACGGCCTGACCTATAAAGCCCGTCTGACCGGGGGGCAATATATGGCCCATGGCGATGCCTTCCAGCAGAACTATCAGGTGCCCTTTATGATCATGTCGAGCGACGATAAAGAGCATCGCCTGATTAAGGCCCGCCGTTCCGCCAACGATTTTCTCGATTTCTTCTCCGTCTGGACCGGGATCGAGGCGAAAGAGTTAACCCCGAAATACCCCTTTGTCTCGGAGCAGGATGCGGGCATTCCGTGGGTGACCAACTTTAAGCTGCAGAAAGTGGACTACGCGCAGCTTCCTGACGATCTCCATTAATAACGCCAGTCAGGGCGACCTGACTGGCGGGATCCTGTTCAGGCACCACCCAGATAGGCCTTTCTGACCTCCTGATTGCCGAGCAACTCCTCGCCGCTGCCGCTCAGGCGGATCTGGCCGTTGACCATCACATACCCGCGATCCGAGAGCTTCAGCGCATGGTGCGCGTTCTGCTCCACAAGAAAAATCGTCATTCCGTTACGCGCCAGTTCCCGCAGGGTCTGGAAGATCTGCTTCACCACAATGGGGGCTAACCCCAGGCTCGGCTCATCGAGCAGCAGCAGTTTTGGCCGACTCATCAGCGCCCGGGCGATAGCCAGCATCTGCTGCTCGCCGCCGGACATGGTCATTGCCCGCTGCTTGCGTCGCTCTTTCAGGCGCGGGAAGAGATCAAACATGCTCTGCAGATCTTCTGCGGCATACTGATTGCCGATGGGGATGGTGCCCATCAGCAGGTTCTCTTCCACGGTCATATCGGGAAAGATACGCCGCCCTTCCGGGGCCTGGGCAATGCCGCCCGAGGCGACGTAGTGGGTCGATTTATGGCTGATATCTTCCCCGCAAAACAGGATTTGCCCGTCGCGCACCCGGGGCTGGCCGAAAATCGACATCAGCAGGGTCGACTTGCCCGCCCCGTTAGCGCCGATCAGCGCCACGGTTTCGCCGGGATTCACCTGCAACGAAACCTGCTTCAGCGCCTGGATCACCCCGTAATAGACATCCACCTGGCGAAACTCCAGCATTGCCTCACTCATATACTGACCTCGCTCTCATCGGTGCCCAGATAGGCGGCAATGACTTTTTCATCGTGCTGGATCTGCGCCGGTTTGCCCTGGGCAATCACATCCCCGTGGTCGAGGACGATGATGTGATCCGATATCTCCATTACCATCCCCATATCGTGCTCAATCAGCAGGACGGTGATGTCGTGGCGATCGCGCAGGAAACGGATGATATTACTCAGCGTGTGCGTTTCCACCGGGTTGAGCCCGGCGGCCGGTTCATCGAGACAGATCATCTCCGGCCCGGTACACATGGCGCGGGCAATCTCCAGCCGCCGCTGCTGGCCGTAGGACATCTCGCCCGCCAGACGGTTGGCGCAGTCCACTAAATCCACCACCTCCAGCCAGTAAAAGGCCCGGTCGAGGGCGTCGCTTTCCGCCCGTCTGTAGGCAGGGGTGTTGAGCACTCCGGCCAGCAGGTTGCGGTTCACCCGCATGTGCTGCGCCACCAGCAGGTTCTCCACCACCGACATCTCGCGGAACAGGCGGATGTTCTGGAAGGTGCGCGCCAGCCCGGCGCGGTTGACCAGATGCGTCCCGCCAAACATCTTGTAGAACAGACGCTGGCCGAACTGCGCCGGGTTGATCCAGTCTCCCGGCTGGAATTTCTGCCCGAGGATCTGGATGACGTTGGTGGTTTTGCTCCGGGTGTTGAACAGAATATTGCCCCCGGAGGCTTTATAAAATCCGGTCAGGCAGTTGAATACCGTGGTTTTCCCCGCGCCGTTCGGCCCGATCAGGGCGGTAATAGAGCCGCGCTGCACCTCGAGATTGACGTCGTTGAGCGCCTTGATGCCGCCAAAGTGCATCATCAGATGCTCGACGCTTAAGATGGTCCCGTTCATGGAGCCACTCCTTTACGCACCGCAAAGCCGCTGCGGTTGATGCGGATCAGCCCCCGCGGCCGCCAGATCATCATCACCACCATTAACACGCCAAACAGCAGCACCCGGTACTCGGCGAAGGTGCGCAGCAGCTCCGGGGTCACGGTGAGCACGAAGGCAGCCAGCACCACCCCGAGGGTGGAGCCCATCCCGCCTAACACCACGATGGCGAGGATCAGGGCCGACTCAAAGAAAGTGAACGAGGTGGGGTTAACAAACCCCTGATAGGTGGCGAAGAACACCCCGGCAATGCCTGCGGTAGAAGCCCCGAGGGTAAAGGCCGACAGCTTGACCAGCACATGGTTGAGGCCCATGGAGCGGCAGGCGATTTCGTCCTCGCGCAGCGCCTCCCAGGCGCGGCCAATCGGCATCCGCGTCAGGCGGTGCTTGATGTACAGCACCAGCAGCACCACCAGCAGCAGGATGGCGTAGATAAAGATGAACTTCAGGTTGGGGTTAAAGGTCAGGTTGAAGAACTCGTGGAACGGCACGCCGCCATCTTTCGCCCGTCGGCCAAACTCCAGACCGAAGAAGGTCGGGGGCGGGGCGGAGATACCGTTTGGCCCGCCGGTAAAGGTCAGCCAGTTGTTCAGCACCAGGCGGATGATCTCCCCGAAGCCGAGGGTCACAATCGCCAGATAGTCGCCGTGCATGCGCAGCACCGGGAAGCCGAGCAGGGCCCCGGCTGCGGCGGCCATCAGCGCCGCCAGCGGCAGCATGGTCCAGAAGCCGAGCCCCAGATACTGATAGCCCAGCGCCAGACCGTAGGCCCCGATGGCGTAAAAGGCGACGTAGCCGAGATCCAGCAGGCCCGCGAGCCCCACCACGATGTTCAGCCCGAGACCGAGCAGGACGTAGATCAGGCCGAGGATCGCCACCGTCAGCACGTACTTGGTGGCGACGAACGGAAAACAGACCGCCAGGGCGATAATCAGCGGCAGGATCCAGCGCATCCGGCTTTTGTACTCCGGCGGGCGGACGTAAACCCCTGAGTTATCGTTGTCGAAGCGGGCCATCACGCGTCGGCCGGGCGCGGTGGATAGAAAGGCGCTGAGTAAAAAACGGCCGGTCATCACCGTGGCGATGATCCACGCCAGCCGCCGCCCTTCGAAGTTGAAGCTGTAGCCATCCAGCACCACGCCGGCAATGGGACCAAAAACGATCAGCGCTACCATGCCGGCGAAAATGGCGTCGAGAAGACAGCGCTTAAGCGAAAAACCGTCGTGGGAAACGGTTTGCGTAACGATTTGTGCAGTCATCTTTTTTCCCTCACACCTTGGCCACAACAGGGCGGCCAAGCAGTCCCTGAGGACGGAAAATCAGGATCACTACCAGCAATCCAAAGGAGAAGACGTCTTTATAGTCGGAGTTCACCATGCCGGAGAATTGCGCCTCGGCAATGCCGAGGATCAGCCCCCCCAGCATCGCGCCGGGCAGGGAACCGATCCCCCCGAGGACGGCGGCGGTGAAGGCCTTAATCCCGATGATAAACCCGGCGTAAAAATCAAAGGTGCCGTAGTTCATGGTGATCAGCACCCCCGCCAGCCCGGCCATCGCCGCGCCAATCACGAACACCAGCGAGATTATCCGGTCGGTGTTAATGCCCAGAATCGACGCCATCTTGCGATCCTGCTGTACGGCGCGGCACATCCGCCCGAGCCGGGTATTGCTGATGATCCAGGTGAGCAGCAGCATCCCGGTGAACGAGGCGATCAAAATGAAGACTTTGGTGTAGGTGATCTGCACAAAACCCTCGCCAATATGAAAACGCAACACCCCGTCGAGCATGGTCGGCACCCCCTGCTGGCGCGGCCCCTGGCTGATCTGGGCGTAGTTTTGCAGGATCAAAGACATGCCGATGGCGGAGATCAGCGGCGCCAGACGCGTGGAGTTACGCAGCGGTTTATAGGCAATGCGCTCGATGGTCCAGCCGTACACCCCCGTCACCACGATGGTGAAGACCAGCGTGCCGAGGATCAGCAGCGGAAAGGATTCCAGCCCGAAGAAGGAAAGAAGCGCCAGGCCGATGGCGCAGAGATAGGCGGAGATCATATACACTTCGCCGTGGGCGAAGTTAATCATGCCGATAATGCCGTAGAC
This sequence comes from Leclercia adecarboxylata, assembly GCA_002360945.1. Lineage (GTDB taxonomy): Bacteria > Pseudomonadota > Gammaproteobacteria > Enterobacterales > Enterobacteriaceae > Enterobacter > Enterobacter adecarboxylatus_B. The sequence goes on from DERO01000024.1 coordinate 296,162, forward strand.
CATGGTGTAGCCGATAGCGATCAAGCCGTAGACCGACCCCAGCGTCAGGCCATTGATTAACTGCTGCAGAAAGAAAGTTTCCATCATCGCGCGCTCGGGTTATAGGCCGCCGGTTGCGGGGCGGCCCGATGGTTTTAGTGCGTCGGTATGTCGCCATACCGACGTTGAGCGTGATTCCGTCCCGTTACTGCACTTCCTTATATTTGCCTTTGTCGTCCCACTCATACACCACGTAGTCAGAGACTTTCAGGTCGCCTTTGCTGTCCCAGGATTTTTTGCCCATCACGGTATCCACCGAATTGGCCTTCAGCCATTCGCTGGCTTTGGCCGGATCGGCACCGCCAGTGGCTTTAAAGGCCGCAGCAATGGCCTGGATAGAGGCGTAGGAGTAGAGGGTGTAGCCTTCCGGCTCGAATTTACTGGCGCGGAATTTGTCGATCACCGCTTTGCCTTCCGGGATCAGGCGCGGGTCTTTGCCGAAGGTCATATAGATGCCGTTGGTGTACTGTGCGCCCCCGGCGGCGGTAACCATCTCTTCGTTGACGATGCAGTCGCCGGAGAAGAATTTGGCCTGCACGCCCTGCTCACGCATCTGGCGCACCAGCGGGCCCGCTTCCGGGTGACAGCCGCCGAAGAAGACCACGTCCGGCTTCTGGGCGCCGATTTTGGTCACCAGCGCGTTAAAGTCTTTTTCGCCGCGCGACAGCCCTTCGTACATCACATCCTTAACGTCGCGTTTCGCCAGCGCCGCTTTGGTGGCATCTGCCAGCCCCTGACCATAGGTGTCTTTGTCGTGAATGATCACCACCCGTTTGGCCTTCAGCTTATCAATAATGAAATCTGCCGCGACCTGACCCTGCTGGTCATCACGACCGCACATGCGGAACATGTCGCTCATGCCGCGCTCGGTGATGAGCGGGTTGGTGGAGCCGGGTGTGATCGCCAGCACGCCGGCGTCGTTATAGACCTCGGAGGCAGGCATGGTGGAGGAGGAGCAGAAGTGGCCGACCACGGCTTTGACCTTATCCTGGTCAACCAGACGGTTAGCGACCGAGACGGCCTGTTTCGGTTCACAGGCGTCATCGCCCTGCACCAGTTTGATCTTCTCGCCATTAATGCCGCCCGCGGCGTTAATGTCTTCCGCGGCCTGGGTCGCGCCGTGCCAGTACTGGTCCCCGTAGGTGGCGTTCGGCCCGGTGAAGGGACCCGCCACGCCAATGACGATATCTGCCTGGGCGGAAAACGCCGTCACCAGACACCCTGCCAGCACGATAGAGAGAGGACTTCTGATCAATTTCAGCGACATTATTATGTACCTTTTCTGAGTGGTTTTTGGCACAACCCTGTGTAGTCGAACGCCGGAGGCGTACCCAATCCAAAACGTGTTCAAAACGTAATGCACTAAACGGACGACATACCGCAGAAACAGGCGAGATTGCCTGAGGGTGATAACCCTCAGCACAACAGTAAGCAAAATGGTTGCCAGAACGACAGCCAATTGCCTGTGTTTCGACAATTTTCAGTATAGAGCGCCGTTTTAAGCCACCCGGCACCACGAAGTGAAATTACAGCGGGGATCACATCTCATTAACAACAAAGCACATAAGTTGTGCAACGGTCACGATTTGAACCGTTTTGCACCACGAAAGCGCCCGGGAACAGTAGGGGAAAGGGACCGTTTGGCGGAGTTTCTGTGTTACCCTGCACGCAATTCTATTCTGCAGGAGATTTACCCATGACCGAAGGCCCGTTAAACGAAACCGAAATGGAGTGGCTGGAAGAGACCTTAATGACCTACGGTCATGACGGCGAGTCCGTGATGGACGTCTCGGAGCTCGACGGGATGCTGACCGCGGTGCTGTCCGGCCCGGTGGTGGTCGAGCCGGACCGCTGGCTGGTGGCGGTGTGGGGTGGCGAAAAATACATTCCGCGCTGGAAGAACGATCGCGAGATGAACCGCTTCATCGATCTCTGCTTCAAGCACCTGAACGATATCGCCGAGCGCCTGAGCGACTACCCGGATCAGTTTGAACCTATGTTCGGCATGAATGATGTCGAGGGTGAAACCTATACCGTGGTGGAAGAGTGGTGCTTCGGCTATATGCGCGGCGTGGCGTTGACCGACTGGTCATCCCTGCCGGAGTCCCTGCGTGCCGATCTGGATTTGATTGCCCTCCACGGCTCGGAAGAGAACTTTGAGCGTCTGGATAGCTTCAGCGAAGAGGAGTTCCAGCAGAGCATCGAGAACATTCGTCCGGCGGCGCTGCGTCTGTACAACTACTGGATTGCCAACCCGCAGGAGCTGGTCGCCCAGCAGCCGGTGATCAACGGCACCAAAGTCGGTCGCAACGATCCCTGCCCGTGCGGCAGCGGTAAAAAATTCAAGAACTGCTGTCTGCATTAACAGCGCCCGGCGGCGCTTCGCTTGCACGGGCCTACAGCTGTCGTAGGCCGGGTAAGCGCAGCGCCACCCGGCACAACTGCTTATCCCACTTCCGGCAGCAGCCCCGCTGCAATCCCGAACTGCACGAGAATGATCGCAATCCCGCAGGCGAAGACCAGACACAGCGCCGGTTTCCCGCCGGGCACCCGGTAATCACCTTCAGGATGATGCTTACGGCTCTGCCAGACCAGCAGCGACGGCAGCAGCAGCGCCAGTACTGCCAGCGCCACCCCGGCATACCCCAGCGCCATGACAAACCCACGCGGATAGAACAGCGCAAAGGCCAGCGGCGGCAGGAAGGTGATCGCCCCGGTCTGAATACGTCCGCCCAGGGTGCGGCTGCGCTGGAACAGGTCGGCAAAGTAATCGAACAGGCCCAGCGCCACGCCGAGGAACGAGGTCGCCAGGGCGAGGTCGGCAAACAGGTGCACCGCCAGCTCAACGTGCGGCGACGCGACCACTTCACGCAGGGCCTGCAGCAGCCCGTTCAGGCCGGTATGGCTGGCCAGCATTCCCATAAAGGTCGATGAGTTGATGCTGCCGAGGGTCACCAGCTGCCAGAAGATATAGGCCACCAGCGGGATGGCGCTGCCGGTAATAAAGATCCAGCGCAGCTTGCGCACGTTGCCATTCATATAGCTGACGATGCTCGGCACGCTGCCGTGAAAACCAAAGGAGGTAAAAATCACCGGAATGGCCGACAGTGCCAGCCCTTTCTCCAGCGGCAGGGTCAGTAAATTAACCTTATGAATGTGCGGAGCCAGCAGCGCCAGCATCACAACCAGGAAGAGTATTTTTGCCGAGAACAGGAAACGGTTGAACAGATCCACCAGCGAGGTACCCACGCAGACCACGCCGCCGCCGATCAGGGTGAAGAAGATCACCCCGGTAGAAGGTGAAATATCGGCATTGAACCAGTCGTTAACGCTGGAGGCGATAAGCTCGCCTGCGCCGCTGATGTAGGCCGCGGTGAGGGCATACATCAGGAACATCATGCTGAATCCGGTGATCCACTGGCCGAAGCGGCCCAGGTAGCGCCCGGCCAGCGACCCTAACCCGGTATCGGCGGGAACGTGCTGATACACTTCGAGCAGCAGCAGGGCGGTGTAACACATCAGCGCCCAGAGAACGCCCAGTAACACCAGCGTGACGCCAAACCCGACGCCCGCTGCCGCCAGCGGCATCGCCAGCATTCCAGCCCCAATCGTCGTTCCGGCGACGATGAAAATACTTCCCAGCGTTCTGTTCTTCACGTTTTCCTCTACGGCCTTGCACTATCGCGACAAAATCTGCGGCGCAGCGTAAGGGAAAAACGCAGGTTCGTCAAACCGGCGTTACAACGCCTGTAAGTTAAACTTTACGCAATTAATCAGACGCCGCGGGTAAGGAAATCGAAAGCGATTCCTGCGCCAGCGCAAGGCGTGCAGGGAAGGGATGTGTCAGGCTGCGCCTTTCACTCAGGAGGGTTTATGGCATCCATTCACGGGCACGATGTGCTGACGATGATGATTGATTCCGGTGAGCAGTACACCGAAGAGAGTCTGGTGGCGGCAATTACCGCGCGGTTTGGTGAGGAAGCGCGTTTTCACACCTGTTCGGCGGCGGAAATGACTGCGGCGGAGCTGGTGGCTTTTCTGGCGGCACGGGGGAAATTTATTCCGCTGGACAGCGGTTTTTCAACGCACGAAAGTAAAATCTGTCGTCATTAAAAATAACGCGGCGCCAGAAGGCGCCGCAGTAAAATTAATTTTGGGCGTCGAGCGTCGACAGCTCTTTATCAATAAAGTACAACCCTTCACCCGATTTCCCGGCCAGGGAAAGTTTATCGAGAACGGATTTAAACAGCTTCTCTTCTTCGTGCTGTTCTGCCACATACCACTGCAGGAAATTAAAGGTGCCATAATCCTGGCTGGTCATCGCGGCATGCACCAGTTCGTTAATTTTCTGGGTGATCAGCTGCTCGTGTTCATAAGTGGCGCGGAACAGTTCGTCCAGCGAGGCGTACTCTGCAAACGGCGAGGCCACCGGTGTGATGCGTGGCAGGCTACCGGTATCGGTAAGATAATCAAAGAGACGCTGCATGTGGGTCATCTCTTCCTGCGCGTGACGGCGCATAAATGCCGCTGCGCCTTCAAAACTGTGATAGCTACACCAGGCGCTCATCTGCTGATAGAGCAGGGAGGAGTAAAGCTCCAGATTCATTTGCTCATTAAGCTTGTCGATCATTTCAGTTTTAAGCATGGTGTAGCTCCGTATTATTATTCACTGGTCAACGTGAGCGTCACTATAATTTGTTATTTATTTATTTGCAAAAAGTAAAATAAATATTTAAACAATCATAATACGAATGGGAATAAAACGCATTGCGGGTAATATAAATATATTAATGAGAATTATTCTGTTTCGTGTTTAAAATATTATTGCCAGCGGGATCGCTGGCAATGGAATGATTAATATGCGGACGTCGTGACGACGAGCGGCGGAGCATAGCCATAACACTTATACTGGATGGTCATGGTTTCATTGAGGCATAGCGAGCCGCTGATCAGGCTACAGGTTTTAACCGGCTGACCGTAGGCCATGGCCGTGCTGTAGCCCATCGCCTGGCATTCACGGGTCGCGGTGCCGCTGGTGACGTAGTCGTCATAGCGGGCGTTCTGCAACATGGCCTGATCGTAATTGAGCATGACGACACCTGACGTCACGTCGACGCTGCTGACTTCTGCTTGCCGGGTAACGCCACAGCCTGCCAGTAACAGGAGCAGGCCGCCAGTGCATAATCTCTTCATAGAACACTCTGAATGCGTTAAATAATCTATACTAGCGGCTGATGTGCGCCGCAATGCCAGGATTAAGCACCTGTTCTGCCCCTTCTCTTTGCCACGAGCCCCCGGCTCCTTCAATCATATGCCATCCCTTTATCTCCCGGTGGCAAAAACGCGCCTGAGTACAAAATTGTGAGCGCATCTTTGTTTTTTGAAACTATTTTTCACTTAATTTGAAAGTGTGTTTGCTTAGTAGTAAGGTTGAAAAGGTAAGCTATTCACAGCGGGGTGCCCCGCATCGCATTCAGGAGACGAAGAATGAAAATTGCACTGATGATGGAAAACAGCCAGGCGCCAAAAAACGCCATCATCCTCAAGGAATTGAACGCCGTTGCTGAAGAGAAAGGCTTCCCGGTCTACAACGTTGGGATGAGCGACGAAAACGATCACCACCTGACCTATATTCATCTGGGGATCATGGCGAGCATTCTGCTGAACTCGAAAGCGGTTGATTTCGTCGTGACCGGTTGCGGTACCGGCCAGGGCGCGCTGATGTCCCTGAACATCCACCCGGGCGTGGTGTGCGGCTACTGCATCGATCCGGCGGACGCCTTCCTGTTCGCCCAGATCAACAACGGCAACGCGCTCTCCCTGCCGTTCGCTAAAGGCTTCGGCTGGGGCGCAGAACTGAACGTCCGCTTCATCTTCGAAAAAGCCTTCACCGGCCGTAAAGGCGAAGGTTATCCGCCAGAGCGTAAAGAGCCACAGGTTCGCAACGCCGGCATTCTGAACCAGGTGAAAGCCGCGGTGGTTAAAGAGAACTACCTCGACACCCTGCGCGCTATCGATCCAGAGCTGGTTAAAACTGCAGTGACCGGTCAGCGTTTCCAGCAGTGCTTCTTCGAGAACTGCCAGGATAAAGAGATCGAAGCTTTTGTCCGCGGTATTATCGGCTAAGCGTTGCCAACACCAGGAAGAAGCCAGCTTGCGCTGGCTTTTTTTATGCCTGCTTTCTGGATACCGCGCTGCCGGCATCTTTCAACAGTCGCAGGGTATCGACCATCCCCAGCAGACAGACCAACGCAATTGCCACAAACGCCAGCCGGAAGCCGATCCCCGGTAGCGCCTCTATCCCCAACATCTCGCTGCTCAGCTCCCCGATGCGTATCCCAATCGCACCAAGGGTGATTCCCAGCCCCACCGCCAGCTGTGTGGCGGTCGAGAACAGGGTGTTGGCATAGCTCATCTGCGGGGAAGGGACGTCGGCAAAGGCGAGGGTGCTGATGGCGGTAAACTGAATGGAACGGAATACGCCGCCCAGATAGAGCACCAGCATGATCACCCACACCGGCGTTTGCGGCGTCAGGAAGGCACAGGCCAGCAGGGCCAGCACGTTCAGCGCCCCGTTGATCAGCAGCAGCTTTTTAAACCCCAGCCCACGAATCAGCGGCGTGGTTGCCGGTTTGATGGTCAGGTTGCCGACAAACACCGCCAGCACCAGCAGACCGGAGTGGAACGCATCCATGCCGAATCCCACCTGGAACAGCAGCGGCAGCAAAAAGGGCACAGCGCTGATCGAGGCACGGAACAGCGACCCGCCGTACATCGTCACGCGAAAAGTGGGCACCTGCAGGGCGTCAAGGCGGATCATCGGCCACTCGGCACGCCTGAAATGCCGCAGGGCATAGATTAAGGTGACTACCCCGAGCGCCAGCAGCGCGAAGGTGACTGGCATATTCACCTCCTGCGCCCCCATCATCTCCATGGCACAGACCAGGCTGACCATCGCCACCGAGGTGGCGATAAAGCCCGGGGTGTCAAACGGGCGACGGGTCTCTTCATAAATGTCCGGGATGATGCGCAGCGCCAGCACGATAGCAATCAGCCCCAGCGGCACGTTAATAAAGAAGATCCAGCGCCAGTTGGCATAGCTGGTAATAAAGCCCCCCAGCGGCGGGCCGATGATCGGTGCCACCAGCGCGGGCCAGGTGAGGGTGGCGATGGCGGTGATCAGCAGATGTTTCGGGGTGGTGCGCAGCACCGCCAGTCGCCCAACCGGCACCATCAGCGCGCCGCCCATCCCCTGCAGGACGCGCATGGCGACGAACTGATCGACGCTGGTGGCGAGGCCGCACAGCACCGAGGCGAGGGTAAAGATCGCCAGCGCCAGGGTGAAGACTTTGCGGGCGCCAAAACGGTCGGCGATCCAGCCGCTGGCGGGGATCAGCACCGCCAGGGTGATGAGATAGGCGCTGATGCCGATGTTAAGATCCACCGCCTGCACGCCGAAGCAGCTCGCCATATCGGGCAGCGCGGTGGCGATCACCGTCCCGTCGAGAAATTCCATAAAGAATGCGCCAGCCACCAACAGCGCAGCGGGAGAGATCCCGCGGGCCGCTTTACCGGAGATGTTTTCGGTCATTTTTCCTCTGCCACTTAAAATTTTTTTTAAAAATTTACAGGAACGCGCGCGCTGCTAATCATATGATTTGTTTTTATTTTTAACAGGAACGCTGTTTTATTTTATATAAACTGCCGTGATGAATATCACAAAATCATTGATTTTTGTGATGGAGGTCATATTATAAGCGCATCAACGATAACACCTGCATAACATTTAGCCGGAGCCTAATGATGAAACTGCGCAAAATCCTGAAAAGCATGTTCGAATCCTACTGCAAGACCTTTAAGGACGTACCGCCAGGCGCGATGTTCTGATAAGAAAAAACCTGCTTCGGCAGGTTTTTTTGTGCCTGCAGGCCGCATCAGGACGGGTGTTTTGCTACTATGGCGGCCTTTCAAACAGGAGAAGCCTATGTCTCAAAACCTGAGTGCCGATCAGGAACTGATCTCTGACGTCGTTGCATGCCAGTTGGTCATCAAACAAATCCTTGATGTGATTGAAATCATTGCCCCCGCGGAGGTGCGCGAGAAGATGTCCAGCCAGCTCAGAAACATCGATTTCGCCAGCAATCCTGCGTCGGCCGACCCCGTCACGCTGCGCGCTGTCCAGAAAGCCATTGCGCTGATTGAACTCAAGTTCACGCCGCAGGGCGAGTCTCACTAAAATAAACCGACGTTTTGAATTTAGAAATGGTTTTGTGAGAATAATGTGAACGGGCGACCCAGGGTCGCCCGGCATGAGGATTACAGGAAGGTCTGCACCAGCAGATAGCTCACCGCACAGGCGCAGCTCACCCCGATAAGCCCCGGCAGAATAAAGCTGTGGTTGATAATAAACTTGCCGATGCGCGTGGTGCCCGAGCGGTCAAAGCCAATGCAGGCGAGGTCGCTGGGGTAGGTCGGCAAAACGAAATAGCCGTAAGACGCGGGGAAGAAGGCAATCAGCATCTTCGGATCGATCCCCAGCATCAACCCCATCGGCGCGACCGCGGTCAGCGCTGCCGCCTGGCTGTTCACCAGCTTCGAGACCAGGAACAGGACGATGGCGTAGGTCCAGGGGTGACTTTTCACCACCCCCTCAAGGGCCATCTTCAGCTCATCCAGATGCGCCTGGAAAAAGGTATCGCTCATCCACGCCACGCCAAAGACCGAGAAGATCGCTACCATTCCGGCCTTAAACACCGCCCCGTTTGAGATGGACGCAGCATTCACTTTGCACACCATCAGCATCACGGCCCCGGCAATCAGCATCATCATCTGGATCACCAGGTTCATCGACAGCGCCGTCAGTTTGCCTTTTACCTCAAAGGCCGGACGCAACTCGGGCAGGGCGCCCAGCAGTACCACGACGGCAATCCCGGCGAAGAAGATCCACGTTGACCAGTAGGCCTGTTTCGGGAAACGCTGATTCATTAAGGTGTCGGTACTGCCATAGATATACTTACGCTGCTCGGGATCCTGCAGCCGGGCCTGAAACTCCTCATCGTCAGCCAGATCCTTGCCGCGGCGCAGACTCCACAGAGCGGCAATCGCCACCCCTGCCAGCGAGGCCGGTACCGAAATCGCGAGGATCTGCAGGATGCCAAAGACCTGACCGACCCCGTGCTGCGCGGCAAGAATTGACACCAGCGAGACAACGGCGACCGATACCGGAGAGGCGGTAATCGCCATCTGCGAAGCAATGGACGCCACCGCCATCGGGCGCTCCGGGCGGATGCCTTTTTTCAGCGCGATATCGGCGATGATCGGGAACATGGTATAGACCACATGGCCGGTTCCGCACAGGAAGGTCAGCATCCAGGTGGTGAAGGGAGCGAGCAGGGTGATGTGTTGCGGATGCCGCCGCAGCAGCCGTTCCGCAAACTGCATCATCACGTTCAAACCTCCGGCCGTTTGCAGCGTAGCCGCACAGCCAATGACCGCGAGGATCGTCAGCATGACATCCACCGGAGGCTTACCGGGCTGAAGCCCAAAGACAAAGCTGAGAATAAACAGGCCAATGCCGCTTATCAGCCCCAGCCCCATGCCACCGAACCGGGTGCCAATGAGCAGGCACAGAATAATGACAATAAATTCAACGGTAATCATACGTATCCTTCGTCTGTGAAAATGAAATTTTCGCAAATCATTACACGGAGAAGGGTTATTCGGTGGGAGCCAGATCGGATTTGTTAAAAATTAATAAAAGCAAAGGGTTGGTTGCAATTTTGTAACAAAATTACCCGGCACAGGCCGGGTAAGTCAGGCGATAAGCAGGATCAGTGGTGCTGGCAGTTGACGACGTTAAGCAGGTGGCGATCGGTCTGTTCCAGACCCATGCCGGTGCGATGCGCCTGGCGAACTTCATCAAGGACGGTTTTCAGTAATACCCCATCCTGCAGCTGCTCTTTTTCAATATCATGCAGGAAGTTAAGCGTGGAGATATCTTTCATTTTCCGCGCTTCATCCGCTAACTGGTTCAGCGTCAGAGAGCGTTGCTCATACTCTTCCAGCGTGCGCTGGAAAACCGCTTCCAGGCAATCACACGCTTCATCAGACATATCGACGGGTTTCAGCACCGGCATGGCGCCTGATGCTTTCAGAAAATCAAAAACGCGCATCATTTGCGTGACGTTGCTTTGCGCCTGGAGGCGCAGGAAGGTCGCGGAACCGGTTAACTGATGTTCTGAACACCACTCGCTGAGGTGTAATGAGAGATTTGACGCGTGAAACTCAAGGTTCATCTGCGTATTGAGCCTGGTAATCATATCCGAGACAGCCATATCCATTCCCTTTTTCTTCGTTTATGTAACCTAAAAAATAATCATCATTAACGATAGTTCACTTCAGAATAAAAGCATTCTGTTTTACCTGTATGTGATCCCATATTCATTTCAGGCATCGGGTAAAATTCATCATAACAGCGACTGCTTTATAAGAAAATCCTTATAAATATATTCTTACTAAACCTTACTTCCCATCAGGAATTAAAAACAGTGAAGGATTTGGAGAGATTCGGACAGAAGAGTATAATGATTAACTATCTGATATATAATATTTTGTATAAATTTAATGCAATTAAATTGATTACGATGTTTGATGTTTTGCCAGGTAGCAGCGAAATAGGTGCTTAGCAAATAAATTTATAATTATTCCTGCCGAACGGAATAGAGATAATTCCAGGGATTAATAAAAACTTACACCTGATGAAAATTGCGCAGGATCATTTTTGCGAAAAATAGTGCGATATGTGATCCGGCATGGAGTTTACCGCACGGCACTCTGTGAAAATGAAACATTGTTTTATCTTTCTATCTAACGGAGTTCGTATGGCAAAGGTTGCGGTGCTGCTGGCACCCGGATTTGAAGAGGCGGAAGCGATCATCACCATTGATATCCTGCGCCGTCTTAACATTGAGGTAGAAACCCTGGCCTGCGCCGGGTCGCGCGCGGTGGTGAGCTACCATAATATGCCGATGGTCGCGGATAACACCCTGAGCGAGAGAATCAATACTTACTACGACGCCGTGGTCCTGCCGGGCGGTCCTCAGGGCAGCGTTAACCTCGCCGCCAGCGCTGAGGTGGTGCGTTTTGTCGCTGCTCATGATGAAGCGGGCAAGATTATCGCGCCAATCTGTTCCGCCGCCGCGCGTGTGCTGGGTGGAAACGGGTTGCTGAAAGGGCGTCGCTACGTCTGTTCGGGCGATCTCTGGCAGGGCGTTGAGGACGGTGTGTATGTCGATGCCCCGGTGGTGGAAGACGGCAACCTCATTAGCGGCAAAGGTCTGGGCCTTGCTTTCGACTTCGCGCTGACCCTCTCTGCGCGCCTGTTGGGCGATGACGCGCCGGTGCGCGACCACGCCGAACACATCTACTATCCCTGGTAAGATCGTCGGGCGCGTATGCGCCCGTCTAACAAGGATATCTTAGCTGATCTTATGGACTAATCTGCTTTCCCCCTTCCGAATTGTCTGACAAATCCTTCCGTATTTATGTCTTTTTTCGCTGAATGTATGTACGCAATTACTGTAATTCTGCGGTGTGATGGCGCTCTCTTATGGATGATTAATTTCCCGCTAAAACTATCTCAAGCAAATGCGCTTTAAACACGCCTGGCGCTAATGCCTTGTTTTAAGTCCGATTAAACAAAATTGAGATGTTGTTTCCCCTACAAATTAGAACGCTAAAGCTGGAGTTAACCATGCACAAATTTACTAAAGCGCTGGCGGCCATCGGTCTGGCTGCCGTTATGTCACAATCCGCTATGGCGGAGAACCTGAAGCTCGGTTTCCTGGTGAAGCAGCCGGAAGAGCCGTGGTTCCAGACGGAGTGGAAATTCGCTGACAAAGCCGGGAAAGATTTGAGCTTTGAGGTGATCAAAATTGCCGTGCCGGACGGTGAAAAAACGCTGAACGCTATCGATAGCCTGGCGGCCAGCGGCGCGAAAGGGTTTGTCATCTGTACTCCGGATCCAAAACTGGGCTCCGCTATCGTAGCGAAAGCGCGCGGCTACGACATGAAGGTCATCGCAGTGGACGATCAGTTCGTCAACGCCAAAGGCGCGCCAATGGATACTGTACCGCTGGTGATGATGGCGGCGACCAAAATCGGCGAGCGTCAGGGCCAGGAGCTGTATAAAGAGATGCAGAAACGCGGCTGGGATGTGAAAGACACCGCCGTGATGGCCATTACTGCCGACGAACTGGATACCGCGCGTCGTCGTACCACCGGTTCGATGGATGCCCTGAAAGCGGCCGGCTTCCCGGAAAAACAGATCTACAAAGTGCCAACCAAATCTAACGATATCCCGGGGGCCTTCGATGCGGCCAACTCCATGCTGGTCCAGCACTCTGAAGTGAAACACTGGCTGGTGGTCGGGATGAACGACAACACCGTGCTCGGCGGCGTGCGTGCTACCGAAGGCCAGGGCTTCAAAGCAGCAGACGTGATCGGTATCGGCATCAACGGCGTGGACGCGGTGAGCGAACTCTCTAAAGCACAGGCGACCGGCTTCTACGGTTCCCTGCTGCCAAGCCCGGACGTTCACGGCTACAAATCCAGCGAAATGCTCTACAACTGGGTGACCAAAGGGGCAGAGCCAGCGAAATTTACTGAAGTGACCGACGTGGTGCTGATCACCCGTGACAACTTCAAAGCCGAGCTGGAGAAAAAAGGACTGGGCGGTAAGTAATTTACTGTGATTGCGCCCCCCGGAAGGCAGGGGGGCCAGACGTTCACTACTCGATCCTCGGAGACGTTATGCAACAGTCTGAACCGTATCTCTCATTTCGCGGCATCGGCAAAACCTTTCCCGGTGTCAATGCGTTGACCGACATCAGCTTTGACTGCTATGCGGGTCAGGTTCATGCCCTGATGGGGGAGAACGGCGCTGGAAAATCCACGCTGCTGAAGATCCTCAGCGGCAACTATGCCCCCACGACGGGCACCCTGGCGTTACAGGGCAAAGAGGTCGCCTTTGCGGACACCACCGCCGCGCTGAACGCCGGCGTCGCCATCATCTACCAGGAACTGCATCTGGTGCCGGAGATGACGGTGGCGGAAAACATCTACCTCGGGCAGCTGCCGCATAAGGGCGGTTTTGTGAACCGTTCGCTGCTCAACTATGAAGCCGGCCTGCAGCTGAAGCACCTCGGGCTCGATATCGACCCGCAGACCCCGCTGAAATATCTCTCCATCGGCCAGTGGCAGATGGTGGAAATCGCCAAAGCGCTGGCGCGCAATGCCAAAGTTATCGCCTTTGATGAACCGACCAGCTCGCTGTCGGCGCGTGAAATCGAGAACCTGTTCCGGGTGATCCGCGAGCTGCGTAAAGAAGGGCGCATCATTCTGTACGTGTCGCACCGTATGGAAGAGATCTTCGCCCTCAGCGATGCCATCACCGTATTCAAAGATGGCCGCTATGTTCGTACCTTCACCGACATGCAGCAGGTCAACCACGATCAGCTGGTGCAGGCAATGGTGGGCCGTGAGCTGGGTGACATCTACCACTGGGAGTCGCGCCAGTACGGCGGCGAGCTGCTGCGTCTGGAAGAGGTGAAAGCCCCGGGCGTGCGCACGCCAATCAGCCTCACCGTGCGCAGCGGCGAGATCGTCGGCCTGTTCGGGCTGGTGGGGGCAGGGCGCAGCGAGCTGATGAAAGGGCTGTTTGGCGGGACCCGCATCACCGGGGGCCAGGTGTTTATTGACGGCCAGCCGGTCGATATTCAAAAACCGGCGCACGCCATTCGCGCAGGGATGATGCTCTGCCCGGAAGACCGTAAAGCAGAGGGGATCATCCCGGTGCACTCGGTGCGAGACAACATCAACATCTCGGCGCGCCGTAAGACCATCCGCGCCGGGTGCCTGATTAACGATACGTGGGAGGTCAGCAATGCGGATCACCACATTCGTTCGCTGAACATCAAAACGCCGGGCGCGGAGCAGCTGATCATGAACCTCTCCGGCGGGAACCAGCAGAAGGCGATCCTGGGCCGCTGGCTGTCGGAAGAGATGAAGGTGATCCTGCTGGATGAACCGACCCGCGGTATCGACGTGGGGGCGAAGCACGAGATTTATAACGTGATTTATGCTCTGGCAAAACGTGGCGTGGCGGTGCTCTTCGCCTCCAGCGATCTGCCGGAAGTGCTGGGGGTGGCCGACCGTATCGTGGTGATGCGTGAGGGGGCCATTGCCGGTGAATTGCTTCATGAACAGGCGAATGAACAGCAGGCGTTAAGCCTCGCCATGCCTAAAGTCAGCCAGGCTGTCGCCTGAGTAAGGAGAATAAGATGTCCTCTGTCACTACATCCGGAGCGCCGAAATCGGCCTTCAGCTTTGGGCGAATCTGGGATCAATACGGCATGCTGGTGGTCTTCGCCGTGCTGTTCCTCGGCTGCGCCATCTTTGTGCCTAACTTTGCCACCTTCATTAATATGAAGGGGCTGGGTCTGGCGATCTCCATGTCCGGGATGGTCGCCTGCGGGATGCTATTTTGCCTGGCGTCCGGCGACTTCGACCTGTCGGTGGCCTCGGTCATCGCCTGCGCCGGGGTAACCACCGCGGTGGTCATCAACATGACCGAAAGCCTGTGGATCGGCGTAGCGGCCGGGCTGCTGCTCGGGGTGCTCAGCGGGCTGGTAAACGGCTTCGTGATTGCGCGCCTGAAAATCAACGCCCTGATCACCACCCTTGCCACCATGCAGATCGTGCGCGGACTGGCCTATATCATCTCTGACGGTAAAGCGGTGGGGATTGAAGACGAGCGCTTCTTCACTCTCGGCTACGCCAACTGGCTCGGTCTGCCTGCGCCTATCTGGCTGACCGTCGGTTGTCTGATTATCTTTGGCTTCCTGCTGAACAGAACCACCTTTGGCCGTAACACCCTGGCGATTGGCGGTAATGAAGAGGCGGCGCGTCTGGCCGGTGTGCCAGTGGTTCGCACCAAGATTATTATCTTCGTGCTCTCCGGTCTGGTGTCGGCGGCGGCGGGGATTATCCTGGCGTCGCGTATGACCAGCGGCCAGCCGATGACCTCTATCGGTTATGAGCTGATCGTTATCTCTGCCTGCGTTTTAGGCGGCGTATCGCTGAAAGGCGGCATCGGAAAAATCTCATATGTGGTGGCGGGGATCCTGATTCTGGGAACCGTCGAGAACGCCATGAACCTGTTAAACATCTCCCCGTTCTCGCAGTACGTGGTACGTGGCCTGATCCTGCTTGCAGCGGTGATCTTCGACCGTTACAAACAAAAAGCTAAGCGTACCCTTTAACCCGTTTTCCTGCCTTTCGCGACCTAACTTTTAAGTGTAGTCGCGACCTTAACCCCCTTTCCAGCCGCAGCGGGAAGGGGGTTGTCAAATGGCGAGCGCCGTCACACTGTCTATACTTACACTGCTACTGAGATGTTAACAGTTTTTCATCTCGCCAACTGTAAGGAGGATCAGGGTGGCCGATACGTTAACTTCACCGCCGTTACTAACTGAAAACTATGCGTACTTTTTTGACCTCGACGGGACCCTGGCAACTATCAAGCCGCACCCCGATGAGGTGGCAGTTCCCGTAGAAGTGTTAGAGGCGCTGAATCAGCTCGCGCAGCTGAACCAGGGGGCACTGGCATTGATATCAGGGCGTTCAATCGCCGAGCTGGATCAGCTCGCCGGACCCTACCGTTTTCCGCTTGCCGGTGTACACGGGGCGGAGCGCCGCGACATCCATGGTCATCTGCAAACCGTTACCCTTCCTCCGGATCTGGTCCAGACGCTGCATGCGCAGTTGACGACGGCACTTTTATATCTGCCAGGTACCGAGCTTGAGGCTAAAGGGATGGCGTTTGCGCTCCACTATCGCCAGGCGCCTCAGTATGAGAAGGAAGTGTTTAACCTGGCGGAACAGGTGGTTCATGACAACCCGCAGCTGTCACTTCAGCCGGGTAAATGCGTGGTTGAAATCAAACCGAGGGGCATCCATAAAGGTGAAGCTATCTCCGCCTTTATGCATGAAGCGCCTTTCCTCGGCAGAACGCCGGTGTTCTTTGGCGATGACCTGACCGATGAGCATGGCTTTGAGGTGGTCAACCAGCTTAAAGGGGTATCAGTAAAGGTCGGCGCGGGTGAGACCAAAGCCAGCTGGCGGCTGGCAACGGTACCCGATGTCTGGCAATGGGTAATAAAAGCCGCTAACCATCAACAAGAAAAAGAAATAGCGCAAATTAACAGGAGAAAACCTTATGGGTCGCTTGATCGTAGTTTCTAATCGCATCGCTCCCCCGGACGACAAAAAAGCCAGCGCAGGTGGCCTGGCTGTAGGGGTGCTGGGGGCGTTAAAAAGTACGGGGGGGCTCTGGTTTGGCTGGAGTGGAGAGATTGGTGACGAGGACAAACCGCTAAAAAAGGTGACACGCGGGAACATCACCTGGGCCTCGTTTAATCTCAGTGAACAGAATTATGATGAGTATTACAGCCAGTTCTCCAACGCCGTGCTGTGGCCTGCCTTCCACTATCGTCTTGACCTGGTGAAGTTTAAGCGCGAGGCCTGGGAGGGTTATTCGCGAGTGAACAGCCTGCTGGCCGATAAGCTGCAGCCGTTAGTTCAGCAGGATGACAGGGTATGGGTGCATGATTACCATCTGCTGCCGTTTGCCAGCGAGTTGCGCAAGCGCGGTGTGAACAACCGCATCGGCTTCTTCCTGCATATTCCGTTCCCGACGCCGGAGATCTTCAACGCGCTGCCGCCGAGCGACGAACTGCTTGAACAGCTCTGTGATTACGATCTGCTGGGCTTCCAGACCGAAAATGACCGACTGGCCTTCCTCGACAGCGTAGCCAGCAAAACGCGTCTGACGGCCCATGACGATGACTCGCACTCCGCCTGGGGCAAGCGCTTCCGCACCGAGGTTTATCCTATCGGCATTGAGCCGGAAGAAATTGTTGAGCAAGCCTCCGGGCCACTACCGCCCAAGCTGGCGCAGCTGAAAGAAGAGCTTAAAAACGTAAAAAACATCTTTTCCGTTGAGCGTCTCGACTATTCAAAAGGGCTGCCGGAACGCTTCCAGGCTTACGAGACCCTGCTGGAGAAATATCCCGAGCATCACGGTAAGATCCGCTATACCCAAATCGCACCGACCTCACGCGGTGAGGTGCAGGCCTATCAGGACATTCGTCACCAGCTTGAAAACGAAGCCGGTCGCATCAACGGCCGCTACGGCCAGCTGGGCTGGACTCCGCTGTTCTATCTCAACCAGCATTTTGAACGCAAAATCCTGATGAAGGTGTTCCGCTATGCCGACGTCGGGCTGGTGACGCCGCTGCGTGATGGCATGAACCTGGTGGCGAAGGAGTACGTAGCCGCGCAGGATCCGGCCGACCCGGGTGTGCTGGTGCTGTCACAGTTTGCCGGTGCCGCCAACGAGCTAACCTCGGCGCTGATCGTCAATCCGTACGATCGGGACGATGTCGCCAACGCCCTGCACCGGGCGCTGAATATGCCGCTTACGGAGCGTATCTCACGCCACGCGGATATGATGAAAGTGATCCGCGAGAACGATATCGATCGCTGGCAGGCGCGCTTCATTGCCGATCTGAACCAGATCACCCCTCGCAGCGTGGAGAGCAACCTGCAAAAAAAGGTCGCAACATTCCCTAAACTCGCCTGATAAATATTCCACTCAGCGTATTAAACTGCGTTGAGTGGAATTAACAGCACATCCACTTTACTGTTGCTAACGATTGTTTTCGCGGAACAGGCAGCACGAGAGAAAAAACTCTGGTTATGATTTCCGCAAATCACCAGATCGACATTCTGCTTTTGACATATATCAAGTATTCTCGCGCTTAATTCGCCTGACGCACAAAGTGTTTGTGCAATGGGATATTCTGCACGCGAAATAAGATCATCCAGAAATTGCTGGGTTTCCTCCTGAATAACGCCACGAATATCTTCCAGCATCGGCGCAGCCAGTTGATTATACATCTCAGGATCGGCGGAAAGGGTGAGCAGGGTGATGCGCGCCTGGTTCGGTCGGGCGATAGCGACAGCTTTGGCGACCAGTTGATGGCTTTCGGGGGAAACAGAAACAGAAACAAGGATATGTGAGTAACTCATTTTACCCTCCGGACGTATCTGTCCATTAGCGATTCCTCAGCATTAGCGCGATTTTTTTGCTTGCGCAAGGGGGGAAGATGACAGACATGTGATGCTTATCATAATTATTCATTAAATATTCTAATGTAATGAATAGCGCTAAAGCCTCCTTCAGGGGGTAAATCAGTGTTCTTAACGGAAATCATACATATAAATTCCCCGCAAAAACAAGGGGATTAACCCCTCTGCAACATTTTCCCTGACGCAAACGAAAGGAAATACTTACGGATTCAGTTTGACTTTAATCCTGTAATTTCAATGTCTTAATTGGCTGTTTCTATCTTAGATATGTTTTAGGTTTTAGCAAAGTTGTAACTTGTCAACCCCCGGCAAGTAACGTGCCGGGTTTGTTCATACTTGTGCATGAATATTCGGCCATACAGAATATATCTGGGTGCTATTCGCTCAAAATGTAAACAATTTAGAAGTGATACTGATGGATTTTTGGTTCTAATTCACTTAAATTATGTGACGTAGATCACATTTATTTTAAATTTTGGGCGGGGCTGCATTGTATGTCCTACACCGGACGGGTAGAGTTGCACCGAATTAGGAAAAATCTTAGTTAATTGTAAGAAGTGATAACTGTCAGGAAGCAATTTTTGTTTTTCTTTACGTGATTCATCAATACAAAACTTAATTCAACTATGCGTTTTAGCCTTTTCTTCTTTTTTTTACCGGGGTTTTCCCGGCGACATCACGGGGTGCGGTTTACCGCACAAGAATAGAGTGTTATTCGGGAAGGAATAAATGAACACATCCGAATTGCTAAAACACATTTATGACATCAACCTGTCATATTTATTGCTTGCACAACGTTTGATTAGCCAGGACAAAGCCTCTGCAATGTTCCGTCTGGGTATTCAGGAAGAGATGGCGACAACGCTTGGCGCATTAACGCTGCCACAGATGGTTAAATTGGCTGAAACTAACCAGCTGGTTTGCCAGTTCCGTTTCGATAATCATCAGACTGTGACGCAGCTGACTCAGGAGTCCCGCGTGGACGATCTGCAGCAGGTTCACACCGGTATTTTGCTTTCAACTCGTTTGCTTAACGAAATCAGCCAGCCTGATGACGCAGCCCGTAAGAAAAGAGCGTAATCATGAGTGAGAAGAGCATTGTTCAGGAAGCGCGTGACATTCAACTGGCGATGGAACTGATTACGCTTGGTGCTCGTTTGCAGATGCTTGAAAGCGAGACACAGCTGAGCCGTGGTCGTCTTATCAAACTGTACAAAGAATTACGTGGTAGCCCGCCGCCAAAAGGCATGCTGCCATTCTCCACCGACTGGTTTATGACGTGGGAGCAGAATATTCATGCTTCCATGTTCTGTAATGCCTGGCAATATCTGCTCAAGACCGGCTTATGCAGCGGCGTTGATGCGGTGATTAAAGCGTACAAACTTTACCTCGAGCAGTGCCCGCAGCCTGAAGAGGGCCCTTTGCTGGCACTGACCCGCGCATGGACGCTGGTGCGTTTTGTTGAAAGCGGATTGCTTGAGTTGTCGCGCTGCAACTGCTGCAGCGGTAACTTTATCACCCACGCACATCAGCCCGCCGGCAGCTTTGCCTGCAGTTTGTGCCAACCACCGTCTCGCGCGGTAAAAAGACGTAAACTTTCCCGGGATGTTGCCGATAGTAATCCACAACTGCTGGATGAACAGATCAAACAGGCTGTTTAACCCGACCCAACGGGCAAGACTCCAGCAGCGGTAAGCAATTACCGCTGCTTTTTTTTGCCCCGCGGACGGCTAAACTCCCGAACTCTGTCTCCTGGCTAAAGTCACTAGCGGAAGGATGATGTCGTGCTTATCGTATTAGGTTACCTGGTAGTTCTCGGTACAGTTTTCGGCGGTTATATGATGACCGGCGGGCACCTTGGGGCACTCTATCAACCGGCCGAACTGATCATAATCGGTGGTGCAGGGGTAGGGGCGTTTATCGTTGGCAACAACGGCAAGGCGATCAAGGGAACGTTAAAAGCGTTGCCGTTACTGTTCCGCCGTTCGAAATACACCAAAAGTATGTATATGGACCTGCTGGCGCTGCTCTATCGCCTGATGGCCAAGTCGCGTCAACAGGGGATGTTCTCTCTGGAACGCGATATTGAGAATCCAAAAGAGAGCGAGATCTTCGCCAGCTATCCGCGGATCCTTGCAGATTCGATGATGCTCGAATTTATCGTCGACTATCTGCGTTTGATCATCAGCGGCAATATGAACACCTTCGAAATCGAAGCGCTGATGGATGAAGAGATCGAAACCCACGAAAACGAAGCGGAAGTGCCAGCCAACAGTCTGGCGATGGTGGGCGACTCCTTGCCGGCATTCGGTATCGTTGCGGCGGTAATGGGGGTTGTACACGCTCTGGCCTCTGCGGATCGTCCCGCGGCCGAGCTGGGTGCGCTGATTGCCCACGCCATGGTAGGGACCTTCCTTGGGATCCTGCTGGCGTACGGTTTTATCTCTCCGCTGGCGACCGTATTACGCCAGAAGAGTGCAGAAACCACCAAGATGATGCAGTGCGTCAAAATCACGCTGCTCTCTAACCTGAACGGCTATGCTCCGCCGATCGCGGTAGAGTTTGGCCGTAAAACCCTGTACTCCAGCGAGCGTCCGTCGTTCATCGAACTCGAAGAGCACGTGCGCGCGGTGAAGAACCCAAACCAGCAGACGAGCACTGAGGACGCATGAAAAACCAGTCCCATCCCATCGTCATAGTCAAAAAGCGTAAGCACAAAGGGCATGGGGGAGGTTCCCATGGCTCCTGGAAGATCGCCTATGCGGACTTTATGACCGCGATGATGGCGTTCTTCCTGGTGATGTGGCTGATCTCTATCTCCAGCCCGAAAGAGCTGATTCAGATAGCAGAGTATTTCCGTACCCCGCTGGCAACGGCGGTGTCGACGGGCCCGCGTATCTCCAATAGCGATAGCCCGATCCCGGGCGGCGGAGATGACTACACCCAAAAGCAGGGTGAAGTGAAACGCGAGCCTAACGTCGACGAGCTGAAAAAACGCATGGAGCAGGCGCGCCTGAAGAAACTGCGTGGCGATCTGGATCAGCTGATTGAAGCGGATCCTAAGCTGCGCGCTTTACGACCGCACCTCAAGATCGATCTTGTTCAGGAGGGTCTGCGCATTCAGATTATCGACAGCCAGAACCGTCCGATGTTTAAAACCGGCAGCGCCGAAGTGGAACCCTATATGCGCGACATCCTGCGCGGGATTGCCCCGGTGTTGAACGGGATCCCTAACCGGGTCAGTCTCTCTGGTCACACCGATGACTTCCCTTACGCCGGTGGCGAAAAAGGGTACAGCAACTGGGAGCTCTCTGCGGATCGTGCTAACGCATCCCGTCGTGAGCTGGTGATCGGCGGGCTGGACGATGGCAAGGTGCTGCGGGTTGTCGGCATGGCCGCAACCATGCGCATGACCGACCGCGGGCCGGAAGATGCCATCAACCGTCGAATTAGTCTCTTAGTGCTCAACAAGCAGGCGGAGCAGGCCATCCTGCACGAAAACGCCGAAAGCCAGAATGAGTCACTGGATGATTTAAAACAGCCAGACCCTGTGTCTTCGGCTGCCGTTCCAACATCGCCACCAGCCAATCCGAGGTGATAGCGTGAGCATGGATATTAGCGATTTTTACCAGACGTTTTTTGATGAAGCCGACGAACTGTTGGCGGATATGGAGCAACATCTGCTGGACCTGGTGCCTGAGGCACCGGATTCAGAGCAGCTCAACGCCATATTTCGTGCAGCCCACTCCATAAAAGGAGGCGCCGGTACGTTTGGCTTTACCATTCTGCAGGAGACCACCCATCTGATGGAAAACCTGCTGGATGAGGCCCGACGCGGTGAG
The DNA here is from genome assembly GCA_002360945.1 of Leclercia adecarboxylata. Lineage (GTDB taxonomy): Bacteria > Pseudomonadota > Gammaproteobacteria > Enterobacterales > Enterobacteriaceae > Enterobacter > Enterobacter adecarboxylatus_B. Next base: position 318,253 of record DERO01000024.1, read on the forward strand.
ATGCAGCTCAATACCGACATTATTAACCTGTTTTTGGAAACGAAAGATATTATGCAGGAACAGCTCGATGCCTATAAAAGCTCGCAAGAGCCGGACGCTGCCAGCTTTGAATATATCTGTCAGGCCCTGCGTCAGTTAGCGCTGGAAGCCAAAGGCGAGACGGCTGCCGTTGCCGTTAGCCCGGCGAAACTGAGCGTTGTTGACGCCGCGCCGGTGGCCGCGCCAGCCGCAGACGACCGCGTGCGCGTGGTGCTCTCTGGCCTGAAAGAGAGCGAAGTGAATCTGCTGGAAGAGGAGCTGAGCAATCTGGCGACGCTGAGCAACGTGGTGAAGGGCAAAGACACCCTGGCGGCCACCCTCGATGGCGGCATCGGCAAAGATGACGTGGTCGCGGTGCTCTGCTTTGTGATTGAGCCTGAACAGATCGACTTCGAAGCGGTTGCGGATGCACCGGCTGCTGAAGCTGCCGACGTGGCTGAGGTGGTTGAAACCGCCCCTGCGGTACCGGCCGTGGCACCTGCTGCGCCAGTACTGAAGGCCGTTCCGGGTGAAGCTGCTGCGCCAAACCGCGGCGAACGCGAAAAACCGGCCGCCCGCTCCAGCGAATCGACCAGTATCCGCGTGGCCGTTGAGAAGGTGGATCAGCTGATCAACCTGGTTGGCGAACTGGTGATCACCCAGTCGATGCTGGCCCAGCGTTCTAACGAACTGGACCCGGTGAACCATGGGGATCTGATCACCAGCATGGGCCAGCTGCAGCGCAACGCTCGTGACCTGCAGGAGTCGGTGATGTCCATCCGTATGATGCCGATGGAGTACGTCTTCAGCCGCTTCCCGCGCCTGGTGCGCGATCTGGCCACTAAGCTGAATAAGCAGATCGAACTGACGTTGATGGGCAGCTCTACCGAGCTGGATAAGAGCCTGATTGAGCGCATTATCGACCCGTTAACGCACCTGGTGCGTAACAGCCTCGACCACGGTATTGAACTGCCAGAAAACCGCGTTGCTGCAGGGAAATCCCCGGTGGGCAATCTGATCCTCTCTGCGGAACACCAGGGCGGGAACATCTGCATCGAAGTGACCGATGACGGCGCGGGCCTGAACCGTGAGCGTATCCTGGCGAAAGCGATGTCGCAGGGGATGGCGGTTAACGAAAACATGACCGACGAAGAAGTGGGCATGCTGATCTTCGCCCCGGGCTTCTCCACCGCCGAGCAGGTAACAGACGTTTCCGGCCGTGGCGTAGGCATGGACGTGGTGAAACGTAACATCCAGGAGATGGGTGGCCACGTTGAGATCAAGTCGAAGCAGGGTTCCGGGACCACCATCCGTATCCTGCTGCCGCTGACGCTGGCGATCCTCGACGGGATGTCGGTCAAAGTGGCGGACGAAGTGTTTATCCTGCCGCTGAACGCGGTGATGGAATCACTTCAGCCGCGTGAAGAAGATTTACATCCGCTGGCGGGCGGTGAGCGCGTGCTGGAAGTGCGTGGTGAATACCTGCCGCTGGTGGAGCTGTGGAAAGTGTTCGACGTGGACGGCGCCAAAACCGAAGCCACGCAGGGGATCGTGGTGATCCTGCAAAGCGCGGGCCGCCGCTATGCCCTGCTGGTCGATCAGCTGATTGGTCAGCATCAGGTGGTGGTGAAGAACCTTGAGAGCAACTACCGCAAGGTACCAGGCATTTCAGCCGCCACCATCCTCGGTGATGGTAGCGTGGCGCTGATCGTCGATGTTTCGGCGCTTCAGGGATTAAATCGTGAACAACGTATGGCGCACACAGCCGCCTGATTCAGTTAAGAAGGTAAAAAAATGACCGGTATGAGTAATGTAACCAAGCTGGCCGGCGAGCCATCAGGGCAGGAATTCCTGGTTTTCACTTTAGGTGACGAAGAATACGGTATCGATATTCTGAAAGTGCAGGAAATCCGTGGCTATGATCAGGTGACCCGCATTGCCAACACGCCAGATTTCATTAAAGGCGTGACCAACCTGCGTGGCGTTATCGTGCCTATCGTCGACCTGCGCGTGAAGTTCAGCCAGGGCGACGTCGAGTATGATGACAACACCGTGGTGATCGTGCTCAATCTCGGCCAGCGCGTGGTCGGGATCGTGGTTGACGGGGTCTCTGACGTGCTGTCCCTGACCGCCGAGCAGATCCGCCCGGCGCCGGAATTTGCCGTTACGCTGTCCACCGAATACCTGACCGGTCTGGGTGCGCTCGGCGATCGTATGCTGATTCTGGTGAATATCGAGAAGCTGCTGAACAGCGACGAGATGGCGTTGCTGGACGTGGCGGCGAGTCATGTAGCCTAAGTAAACGCAAAACGGCAGCTATGTTGCCGTTTTTAGTGTTTGCTCCCTCTCCCTGTGTGAGAGGGTCGGGGTGAGGGCATCAGACCGCATTCGTCTGTAGGCCGGGTAAGGCGTAGCCGCCACCCGGCTTTTTTATTGCCGCACCGTGCCTGATGCGGCAACGCCCGGCGGCGCTGCGCTTGCCGGGCCTACGGATCGAGGTTTACGCGTCCTGCGCTACTAACACCGGTTCGTCCTCCAGCATCCCCTCATTCTGCGCCAGCATCGCCGTCGCCACGCCGTTCCCCAGCACGTTAATCGCTGACCGCCCCATATCCAGGAAGTGATCGATCCCCATCAGCAGCAAAATCCCCGCCACCGGAATATGGAAGCTCGGGATCGTCGCCGCCAGCACCACCAGCGCCGAGCGCGGTACCCCGGCAATGCCTTTTGAGGCCAGCATCAGGGTCAACATCAGCACCGTGATTTCCGAAAACGTCAGCTGAATATTGTACGCCTGGGCGATAAACATCGAGGCAAACGAGCAGTAGACCATCGACCCCACCAGGTTAAACGAATACCCGATAGGCAGCACAAAAGAGACGATATTGCGCGAGCAGCCAAAACGGCTCAACTGCTCCAGCGTTTTCGGGTAGGCCGCTTCGGAGCTACTGGTGGTAAAGGCCACCAGCACCGGATCTTTCAGCATGCTCACCAGACGGAAAATCTCGTTTTTCAGCACCATGTAACCCACCGCCACCAGCACCAGACAGGTGAGGACGATCGCCAGATAGTAACCGCCAATAAACGAGGCGTAGTTAAGCAAAATCCCCAGCCCCTGAGTGGCGATCACCGAGGAGATGGCGGCGAAGATCGCCAGCGGCGCTACGTACATCACGTAGCCGGTCACTTTCAGCATAATGTGGGAAACCACGTCCAGTGCGGCCACCAGCGGAGCATTAAATTTCTCCCCCAGCGACGCGCCGCCAATGCCGAAGAACATCGAGAACACCACAATCTGCAGGATCTCGTTATTAGCCATCGCCCCGGCAATGCTGGTAGGGATAGTGTGGGAAAGAAAGCCTTTCAGCGACATCCCGCTGGTCGCCAGCCCGGTCTCCACCGTACCGGCCGGAATGGCCAGATTCAGGCCGCTGCCCGGGTGGAGCAAGGTGACGATAAACAGTCCGACCAGGATGGAGAGCACCGAGGAACTGATAAACCAGACCATCGCTTTACCGCCTACGCGACCGATAGTGGCGGTCTCGCCCAGACGCATAATCCCTACCGTCAGGGTGCTGAACACCAGCGGCGCAATGACCATTTTAATCAGGCGTAAAAAGATGTCGGTCAGTAGAGTGATGTTGTCTGACCAGGCTGTAATTACGTCGGCAGACGCATATTCATGAATAACTGCCCCGGACAGAATGCCCGCCAGCATAAAGACCACGATGAAGATCGTGAGTCGGTTTGCACTTGCCACCAAAATACCTCATTAACAGAAAGATGAAATTAATCAGCTGATGTATCTAATTTTTATTATTCAGCGCATGAATGATTCATAACCTAAATTGAAGTAAAAAAGCGGTCATTTCAATATTTTTTTAATGTTTATTAGTTTTGTTAATAAATTCGCACCGATATATTGTGACGTAAATCACGTTTTAACCAATATATCTTTCGTTCATACGGAAAACGCGGCGGGTAACTTTTCTTATCTGATTGTTTTTATTTGTAAATAGGTGTCAATACGGTAAAAGTATGAGTCAGGAGGTGAAAAGTGGTTGAGAACGAAACCTTAAACTAAATTTCACAATAACCACCCGGGCAACAGCATGATGGGTGCTAACAGACTGAGTGTTATCAAAAAATGATAACGCCAGGTGACATTTTCTGGAGGGTGGAAAATGAACAAGAATCTCCTGATGCTGTTTACCGGTAGTGTTCTGGCGATGGCCGCCAGCAATAGCCAGGCTGTTACCAGCAGCGGCACCATTGGCGCGACACTGACGTTGACCAACGGGTGCCTGATTAACGGCTCGCCAACACAGGACGGCATTAACTTCGGTACCCTCGACTTCGGTACCCATCCGGCGACCTTCTCCACGCTGACCACCCAGCTGACCGGGGCCAGCGGCGGCAACACCTTCACCATTCAATGTACCACCGCCAGTTACACGGTGGCGATCACCGGCAATACCAACTCGACCGCCCCTGGCACCGTGGTCGGTACCCCGGGGACCCCCGCGCGCTATCTGGTGAATACTGCCAATACCAGCCAGGGCGTGGCCTACAGCCTGTTCAGCGATGGCGGGTTTAACAACATCATTGCCAACAACGCCCCGCTGCCGGTGACCTCTACCGCCGGAGGCGTCGACAGCTACACGCTGTACGGCCGCATCACCGGCGGGGGCAACAGCGTCACCGTGGTGCCCGGCACCTACACCGATACCATCAACGTCAGCGTTACCTATTAGCGCCAGCACGTTTTAATGAGCGTGAATAACCAAAAGCTCCATCACCGGGGAGAGGGAAAACTGCGCGCTCTTTTTAGCCTGAGCATGCTGCTGCTTGCGGCAGGAAACGGCGAGGCGGTGACGACGCAATCCTTTCAGGTGAGCGCCACTATCACCCCCGGCTGTTCCGTCGCCGCAGGCAGCGGTGGCCTGCTGGGTAGCCTGGACTTCGGCACCCATAGCGGGGTGGCGCGGGGATCGGTGAACACCAGCTTTGTGCCGAACGGTTCCCTGTCCATCGCCTGTACGCCCGGCGTGGCGCTGAGCATGAGCATCGACGGCGGCCAGCACTACACCTCGGTGCGTAATATGCAGCGGGCCGGGGGGACCAGTCAGGTGCCGTACCGCCTGTACAGCAGCAGTTCCCTGGCGGCCAACAGCGAGATCGGGGTCAACCAGGCGGTGTCGGTGGCGTACACCAACAGCAACAACATTGCGCTACCGCTCTTTGGTGTGGCGCTTCTGACCGGCTTCAGCCCGGCCGGAAATTATTCCGATCAACTCACCGTGACCCTGTCGTGGTGATAAAGGGAGAAGGACGATGAAGGCATTTCCAGGAACTCGCACGCTCTGTCTGCTGATGGCGCTAGTCGCGACGCTTAACACCGCCCACGGAGCGGCCACCATTCTGCTATGGCCCATCGACCCGTGGCTGTCGGCGGATACCAAAGCCACCGAGCTGTGGGTGCAGAACCAGGGCAACAGCGCCACCACCATGCAGGTGCGAATTGTGCGCTGGCGGCAGGAGAATGGGCTGGAACGCTACACCGCTCAGCAGGAGGTGGTGGCCAGCCCGCCGATTGTCACCATCGGCAAGGGCAGCAAGCAGTTAATCCGCCTGATCAAACAGAGCGAAGTACCGGCCGGGGTGGAGCAAGCCTACCGCATCATCGTGGATGAGATCCCCCAGCCGCAGGATAAGGAAACCCCGCAGATGGGGTTGAAACTGCAGATGCGCTACTCGATTCCGCTGTTTGTCTACGGGCAGGGGATCGCCACCATTAAGGACGGGGCGCACCATGCCCTGGTCGAGACGCGGGATCTCAACTGGCGGGTGATCCGTGAGAACGGCCGCCCGGCCCTGCAGGTCCGCAACCAGGGCGATGTGCATGTTCGCCTCAGCCAGGTCACCCTGCAACAGGGGGGGCAGAACCGTACCCTTGCGGATGGCCTGCTGGGTTACGTATTACCGGGCAGTGCCCGCAGCTGGCCGCTACCGTCAGGGATCGACCAGCCGGGTCAGATGCGTGCGCAAATTAATGCCCGGGATACGCAATGGCAGTCGGCCCCCGTCAACTGAAGCCGTCGATGCTGATCCTGCTCTGCGTCAGTTCCGCAAGCTGGGCCGATCCCGGTGACGATATGCTGCCGCCACCGCCGGTGCCGCAGTCGGTCAATGACGAAGCGGTGTTCCAGCTGGCGCTGATCGTTAACCATTACGACACCGGGCTGGTCGTGCCCGTCACCCGGCGTCAGGAGGAGTATCTGGTCGCCAGCGCCGATCTGCGCCGCGCCGGCTTGCCCGCCGAGCACGTCCCGCCGGGAGAGGTGAACGTCAGCCGCATGGCGGACGTGCGTACCGAGTACGACAGCACCGGGCAGCGACTGCTGCTCAGCGTGCCGCGGGAGTGGATCGGCGCGCGCGTGACCCCCTTCAGCGGCCAGATGGCGCGCAGCACCCCCCACTTTGGCAAAGGGGCGTTGCTCAACTATGACTTCTACACCAACCATACCGAGCACAGCGGCGGTCAGGCCTCCCTGTGGCATGAGTTTCGCTATTTTGACGACCGGGGATCGTTATCCTCAACCGGCTACGTGCGCAAAAACCTGTCCAGCGGTAGCGGGCAGGAGGAGGGGTACGTGCGCTATGACACCACCCTGACGATCACCGACGAAGAGGATGCCACCACCTGGACCGCCGGGGATGTGATCAGCGATGCCCTGAGCTGGAGCAGCAGCGTGCGCATGGGCGGCATCAGCTATGGCCGCGATTTCTCCCTGCGCCCGGATCTCGTCACCTGGCCGCTACCCGAATTCTCCGGCGAGGCGGCGGTGCCCACCTCGGTGGATCTGTTCGTCAACGGCTACCGGGCGGGCTCCACCCGCTTGCAACCGGGGCCGTTCACCCTCACCAATCTGCCCTACATCAACGGTGCCGGGGATGCAGTGTTGGTTACCACCGATGCGCTGGGCCGCCAGGTCAGCACCACCATGCCGTTCTACGTCACGAGCGATCTGCTCCGCCAGGGGCTCAGCGACGGAGCCATGACCCTCGGCAGCCTGCGGCGCAACTACGGCATCGATAATTTTGACTACGGCCCGGCGGCAGGCAGCGGCTCGTATCGCTACGGCCTCACCGACTGGCTGACGCTGGAAGGGCACGTCGAAGGGGCCGAGGAGCTGGCGCTGGGCGGGGCCGGGACCATCGTTAAGCTCGGGCGCTTTGGGGTGGTAAACAGTGCCTGGACCCAGAGCAAAATGCGCGGCGATACCGGCGGGCAGGTCAACTGGGGCTACCAGTACAGTACCAACGCTTTTAGCATCGCCACCCAGCACAGCCGCCGGGATCGCGGCTTCGGCAACCTCGCGCTCTACGATCAGCCCACCGTCTACGATGAACATGACCAGCCCATCGCCAGCCTGAGCCGCAACACCGATCAATATTCCCTGACCTTTAACCTCGGCGACTACGGCAATATCGGCGCGGCGTGGATCGGCGTGCAGAGTTTCGACGATAAGAAAACCGAGCTGTTGAACCTCTCCTGGAGCCGTAACCTGTGGGGCAGCAGCAGTATTTACCTCGCCGCCAGCCGGGATCGGCAGCAGGGTGACTGGACGGTGGCCCTGTCGTTGCAGATCCCACTCGGGGAACGGGACAGCGCCGCCGTGACTCTGGAGAACACCCCGGATGCCGGCAGCACCCAGCGCCTCAACTATAACCACTCGATGCCCACCGACGGCGGTTTCAGCTGGAATATGGCGTGGGCGCGCCAGTCGCAGGCCAGCAACTATCAGCAGGCCACCCTGGGCTGGCGGAATAACAACATTGAGCTGCAGGGCGGCGGCTACGGCGATCGTGACATGATGACCTGGTGGGGCGAGGCGATGGGGGCCCTGGTGCTGATGGACGGGGAGCTGTTTGCCGCCAATAAAATCAACGACGCCTTCGTGGTAGTCAGCACCGACGGGCAGCCGGACGTCCCGGTCAGCTATGAGAACCAGCCGGTGGGCAAAACCAACCGCAATGGCTATCTGCTGATCAGCGGCGTCTCGGCCTACTACCCGGCCAGCTACAGCATCAACACTCTCAATTTACCCGCCGACACCCGCCTGAAGGAGACCGAGCGCCGGGTCGCCCTGCGGCGTAATAGCGGCTATCTGGTCGATTTCCCGATGGAGCAGGAGCGGGTCGCCAGCGTGATCCTCCACGACGGGGCAGGGGAGGCGATCCCTCTCGGCAGCCAGGTGCGACGTCAGGGGCGGGAGCCGGTGGTCGTCGGCTATGACGGCATTGCCTGGCTGGAAGATCTCGCGGACGTTAATCCACTCGAGGTCATCACCCCGGAGGGCAAAGATTGCCATGTCACCCTGACCCTTGCGGCGAATCCGGAACATAAGCTGCAAACCTACGGGCCGCTGACCTGCCGGGTGGCACCATGAGACGCCTGCTGCTGCTGGTCATGCTGATGCTGTTTTCGGCGACCAGCTGGGGGGCGTGCCGGGTCAGCACCGTCAATGCCAGCTTTGGCAGCGTCACCTCCTTTGCCCTCAGCGGCAGCAATGAAGTGGCCACCACCGGTACGCTGGTGGTGAACTGCGATAAGGTGCTGAATTTGCTGACCAACGACTCAGTGACCCTCACCTTTACCGGGGCCACGATTGCTGCCAGCAGCCGCGGGACGATGAAGCGCACCGATAACGCCACCATCACCGACGTGATACCCACTCGCCTGTGCGGCCAGACCACGTGCAACAGCAGCAGCGAAGTGCAGATCGGTAAGGCTTACACCTGGAGCGGTTCGTCGCTGTTAAGCCTGCTCGGCTCAACGCAGTACAACATCCCGCTCTATTTTCGCACCGTCGCCGGGCAGAACGTCAGCGCCGGCCCTTATCAGGTGACCCTTAATTTCAGCGTGAGCTACAGCGTCTGCTCGCTGGGTGCGCTGGGGTTGTGCACCACCCCGCAAACCGGCACCGCGCTGACCAGCATCACCCTTAACATGACGGTGACTAACGACTGCAGCGCCATGACCACCCCCAACGTCAACTTCAACAGCGCACCGCTGGTGCAGAACTTCCCGACCGTCTCCCAGGCCATCTCGGTGACCTGCACCAAGGGCAGCGTCTATACCATCGGCATTAATAACGGCGCTAATGCCAGCAATAACGTGCGCCGGATGGCCAGCGGTAACAACCGCATGAGCTATGAGATCTATAAAGAAGCCACCGCCAGTCGCTGGGGCAGCAGCGGCAGCGAACGCTGGTCCAGCGGCGCTTCTTCGCAGGTGAGCGCCGACGGGCTGTTACGCAGCTATAACTACACCGCCCGCGTCCTGACTAATCAGACCACCCCTCCCGCCGGTAACTACAGCGACACCCTGGTCGTTGACGTCGCCTTCTGAGCCACGCTTTTCCCTTTCGCAAATGTAAAGTTCCTGTCAGTTGTGCCGATAACACCGAGAACAAATCTATGAGAAGGTGTTGTATGTTGAACCGTATGCGCGTTGTCACAATGCTGATGTTGGTGCTGGCTGTCTTTGCTCTGTTGCAGCTCGTTTCCGGCAGTCTGTTTTTCTCTTCTATTAAAGCTAACCAGGACAGTTTTGCGGTTTCCAACGAATTCCGCGTTCAACAAAGCGAAATCACCTCCACCTGGGATTACATGCTGCAAACGCGCATCAACCTGAGCCGTGCCTCTGCGCGTATGGCGACGGATCCCTCTAAGCCGCAACCTGAACTGATCAACAGCGCTCGCACCACGCTGGCGGAAGCGGACAAACACTTCAAGGCGTACAGCGCCATCACGCCGCAGCCGTCGATGGCGCAGGTGAGCCAGACCATCAATGACAAATACCAGGACTACGCCGCAGCGCTGACGGAGCTGATCCAGTTCCTTGAGAGCGGCAATATGGACGCCTATTTCGCACAGGCGACCCAGTCAAAGCAGAATGCGCTGGGCACTGCCCTGCGGGACTATGTCACTGCCTCTGACGCCCGTAATCAGGAGGCGTTCAACGCCAGCGTGGCGGATTACACCTTCGCCAAGTGGCAGATGGGGATCCTTGCCCTGGCACTGGCGATCGTGCTGGTGGGGGTCTGGTACGGCATCCGTCATACCCTGCTTAACCCGTTAAACCGCGTGATTGACCATATTCGTCAGATTGCCAGCGGCGATCTGACTCAGTCCCTGACCATCGCCGGACGCAGTGAGATCACCCAACTGGCGGTCACCGTTGACCACATGCAGCGCTCCCTGAGCGAGACGGTGGCTAACGTGCGCCAGGGCTCGGATGCCATCTACACCGGCACCAGCGAAATCGCGATGGGTAACAACGATCTCTCGTCGCGCACCGAGCAGCAGGCGTCGGCGCTGGAAGAGACCGCGGCCAGCATGGAGCAGTTAACCGCCACCGTGAAGCAGAACGCCGACAACGCCCGTCAGGCGTCCCAGCTGGCAAACAGCGCTTCGGAAACCGCTCAGAAAGGCGGCAAGGTGGTGGACGGCGTGGTGAAAACCATGCACGACATCGCCGGCAGCTCGAAGAAAATCGCTGACATCATCAGCGTGATCGACGGCATCGCCTTCCAGACCAACATCCTGGCGCTGAACGCCGCGGTAGAAGCCGCCCGTGCCGGCGAGCAGGGGCGTGGATTTGCGGTCGTCGCCGGTGAGGTGCGTAACCTCGCCAGCCGCAGCGCCAATGCTGCCAAAGAGATCAAAGCCCTGATTGAAGATTCTGTCGCGCGCGTGGATACCGGCTCGGTGCTGGTGGAAAGCGCGGGAGAAACCATGAATGACATCGTTAATGCGGTCACGCGCGTAACCGACATCATGGGTGAAATCGCCTCGGCCTCTGATGAGCAGAGTCGTGGTATCGACCAGGTTGCCCTGGCGGTATCGGAAATGGATCGTGTCACACAACAAAACGCCGCGCTGGTTCAGGAGTCCGCGACCGCTGCGGCGCAACTGGAAGAGCAGGCGAGCCGTCTGAAGATGGCCGTTTCGGCGTTTCGACTTACTTCTGCACCTGGAAAAACCGGGTCATCGCGTGTCAGCCAGCAACCGGCAGCGCCGGTCAATGCACCGGCTCAGGTACGCGCGTTGACTACCGGGAAAGATGAGAACTGGGAAACATTTTGATCGAACGTTAAATCGCGGCTGCTGGCCGCTAAATGGGAGCGTGGATGTTAAATCGTATTCGTATCTCGACCACCCTGTTTTTGATTTTGATTCTTTGTGGGGTGTTGCAGGTTGGCAGTAACGGCTTGTCGTTTTGGGCTTTTCGCGATGGTTATCAGAACTTGCAGGAGATGCAGAGCAGCAATCAGCAACGCGCGCTGCTTACCCAGAGCCGCGCCGTGCTGCTGCAGGCCAGCACGGCGCTGAATAAAGCGGGTACCCTGACCGCGCTGAGCTATCCGCCCGATGACATCAAGGCGCTGATGACCACCGCGCGCAGCAGCCTGAAGCAGGCCGGCGATCTGTTCAAGACGTTTAACGAACAGGCGGCAATTAGCGCGAAAGACAGCGAGCTGAAAAAAGCGATGCAGGGTGCGTTCAGCCAGTGGTATAGCGATCTGGATCATCAGGCAACCTGGCTGGAAAACAACCAGTTGTCGGATTTCCTCACCGCGCCGGTGCAGGAGTCACAGGCGGCGTTTGACGCCAGCACCGACGCCTGGCAGCAGGAAATTAACCAGTTTGTGCAGGCGGCGGGTAACGACAGCCGCACCAGCTACCACATGTCGGGTGTGGTCTTCGTCACCATGATTGTGCTGGCGGCCCTGTTGACCAGCGCCGCGCTGTGGTGGTCACGCAGGATGATCGTCCAGCCGCTGGCGATCATCAGCAGCCACTTCGACAGCATTGCGAAGGGCGATCTGGCGCGGCCGGTGGCGGTGTACGGTAAAAACGAAATTTCGGCCATTTTCGCCAGCCTGAAAGCGATGCAGGGCTCGCTGCGCGAAACGGTGACCGAGGTGCGTCAGGGCAGTTATGCCATGCACACCGGGATCGCCGAGATTGCTGAAGGCAATAACGATCTCTCGTCGCGCACCGAGCAGCAGGCTGCCTCGCTGGCGCAAACGGCGGCCAGCATGGAGCAACTGACCGCCACCGTCGGGCAGAACGCCGACAACGCCCGTCAGGCCTCCGGTCTGGCGAAGAGCGCAGCGCAGACGGCGAAGAAGGGGGGCGATCAGGCTTCCCGCGTGGCGAATACCATGAATGAGATCGCCACCAGTTCGCAGAAGATTGGCGACATCATCAGCGTCATCGACGGTATCGCATTCCAGACCAATATTCTGGCGCTGAACGCCGCGGTTGAAGCGGCCCGCGCGGGGGAGCAGGGGCGTGGCTTTGCGGTAGTCGCAGGTGAAGTGCGTAACCTGGCGAGCCGCAGCGCCAACGCGGCGAAAGAGATCAAGGTGCTGATTGAAGAGTCGGTATCCCGGGTGCAGCAGGGGTCGGAGCTGGTGGATACTGCGGCGAAAACCATGACTGAGATCGTCAGTTCGGTCACCCAGGTGAACGACATCATGGGCGAAATTGCCTCGGCCTCCGATGAACAGCGTCGCGGCATTGAGCAGGTGGCGCTGGCCGTCAGCCAGATGGATCAGGTGACGCAGCAGAATGCCGCGCTGGTAGAAGAAGCCGCGGCCGCCACCGACCAGTTAGCTGGCCAGGCGGATCATCTCACCTCGCTGGTCGCAGTATTTAATGTGAATGAACGTAGTGAAACAGTTACAGAAGTCGGGCGGTCGCAGGCCGTTCCAGTCGGAACCTGAACGTGATTAAGAAGGCGCTATGACATCACCACTGCCCTCAGGGCAATCGTCATTATTGTTACAGATGACACAGCGCCTCGCGCTGTCCGATGCGCATTTCCGTCGGATATGTCAGTTAATCTACCAGCGCGCGGGGATCGTGCTTGCCGATCACAAGCGGGACATGGTCTACAACCGTCTTGTGCGTCGCTTGCGGACGCTCGAGTTGGATGATTTTGGTCGCTACCTCGGCATGCTGGAAGCGAACCCGAACAGCGCGGAGTGGCAGGCGTTTATCAACTCGCTGACCACTAACCTGACCGCCTTTTTCCGGGAAGCTCACCACTTCCCGGTGCTGGCGGACCATGCGCGTCGCCGCAGCGGCGGCGAGTATCGCGTGTGGAGTGCGGCGGCCTCGACCGGGGAAGAGCCGTACTCGCTCGCGATTACCCTGGCCGATACCCTGGGTACCGCGCCGGGCCGCTGGAAGGTGTTCGCCAGCGACATTGATACCGAAGTGCTGCAAAAAGCGCAGAGCGGTATCTATCGTCAGGACGAGCTGAAAACCCTGTCGCCACAGCAGCTTCAGCGCTATTTCATGCGCGGCACCGGTCCGCACGACGGGCTGGTGCGGGTGCGCAGCGAACTGGCGAATGCGGTGGAGTTCTCCATGGTCAATCTGCTGGAGAAGCAGTACAACGTGGCGGGGCCGTTTGACGCCATTTTCTGCCGTAATGTGATGATCTATTTCGACAAAACGACGCAGCAGGAGATCTTGCGCCGCTTTGTACCGTTGCTCAAGCCGGACGGATTACTGTTTGCCGGGCACTCGGAGAATTTCAGCAATCTCGTGCGCGAATTCAGCCTGCGTGGGCAGACGGTATATGCGCTGAGTAAGGATAAAGCATGAGTAAAATCAGGGTCTTGTCAGTTGATGATTCGGCGTTAATGCGCCAGATCATGACCGAGATTATCAACAGCCACAGCGACATGGAGATGGTGGCGACGGCCCCCGATCCGTTAGTAGCCCGGGATTTAATCAAAAAATATAACCCCGACGTGCTGACCCTCGACGTCGAAATGCCGCGCATGGACGGCATCGACTTTCTCGAGAAGTTAATGCGTCTGCGGCCGATGCCGGTGGTGATGGTCTCTTCCCTGACCGGCAAAGGTTCCGAGATCACCCTGCGTGCGCTGGAGCTGGGGGCGGTGGATTTTGTCACCAAACCGCAGCTCGGCATCCGTGAAGGCATGCTGGCGTACAGCGAGATGATCGCGGAAAAAATTCGTACCGCCGCGCGGGCACAGGTAGCCATGCACAAGCCGATGGCCACACCGGTCACCCTGAAGGCGGGCCCGCTGCTGAGCTCGGAAAAACTGCTGGCGATCGGGGCATCGACCGGGGGAACAGAGGCAATTCGCCATGTACTCCAGCCATTGCCGCTCTCAAGCCCCGGTATTCTTATTACCCAGCATATGCCGCCAGGCTTTACCCGTTCGTTCGCCGAGCGTCTGAACAAGCTGTGTCAGATCAGCGTGAAAGAGGCGGAAGATGGCGAGCGCGTTCTGCCGGGGCATGCGTATATCGCCCCGGGAGACAAGCATATGGAGTTGGCGCGCAGCGGCGCGAACTATCAAATCAAAATTCATGACGGGCCGCCGGTTAACCGGCACCGTCCGTCGGTGGATGTGCTGTTTCATTCGGTGGCGAAACACGCGGGGCGCAACGCCGTTGGGGTGATCCTGACGGGGATGGGCAACGACGGAGCCGCCGGAATGCTTGCGATGCACCAGGCTGGCGCCTGGACCATCGCGCAGAATGAAGCAAGTTGTGTAGTGTTCGGCATGCCGCGCGAGGCCATCAATATGGGTGGCGTCAGCGAAGTGGTCGATCTCAGTCAGGTTAGTCAGCAGATGCTGGCAAAAATCAGTGCCGGACAGGCAATACGTATTTAACGAGGAGTGTAGTTTTATGGCGGACAAAGAGCTCAAGTTTTTGGTTGTGGATGACTTTTCCACCATGCGTCGCATCGTGCGCAACCTGCTGAAAGAGCTGGGATTTAACAATGTTGAAGAAGCAGAAGACGGTGTCGATGCGTTGAACAAACTGAATGCCGGCGGCTTTGGTTTTGTCATTTCCGACTGGAACATGCCGAACATGGATGGTCTGGAACTGCTGAAAACCATTCGTGCGAATGCTGCGATGGCCTCTATGCCTGTGCTGATGGTGACGGCCGAAGCGAAGAAAGAGAACATTATTGCTGCAGCCCAGGCTGGCGCAAGCGGGTATGTGGTGAAGCCATTCACCGCTGCAACTTTGGAAGAAAAACTCGGTAAGATCTTCGAGAAACTCGGCATGTGAGGTACGGGAGATGATGCAGCCTTCGATTAAACCCACGGATGAGCATTCACCCGGCGACATAATTGCCCGGATCGGCAGTCTGACGCGCATGCTGCGCGACAGCCTGCGTGAGCTGGGACTGGATCAGGCGATTGCAGAGGCGGCGGAAGCGATTCCTGACGCCCGTGACCGTCTTGATTATGTGGTGCAAATGACTGCTCAGGCGGCAGAGCGTGCGCTGAACAGTGTTGAAGCGTCGCAGCCGCACCAGGATGAGATGGAAAAGGGCGCAAAAGCCCTGACCAAACGCTGGGACGAGTGGTTCGAAAATCCAATCGAACTCTCCGACGCCCGCGAACTGGTCACCGACACCCGCCAGTACCTGGGTGATGTGCCGGGACATACCAGCTTCACCAACGCCCAGCTGCTGGAGATCATGATGGCGCAGGATTTCCAGGACCTTACCGGTCAGGTGATCAAGCGCATGATGGATGTGATCCAGGAGATCGAGCGTCAGCTGTTGATGGTGCTGCTGGAAAACATGCCGGAACCTTCCGCACGTCCGCAGCGCGAGAACGACAGCCTGTTGAATGGCCCGCAGCTCGACACCACCAAAGCCGGTGTCGTGGCAAGCCAGGACCAGGTCGACGACCTACTGGACAGCTTAGGGTTCTGATACCTGCTGGAATTGCCTGGCGGCGCTGCGCTTGCACAGGCCTACAGGTTTTGTAGGCCGGGTAAGCGCAGCGCCACCCGGCACAAATGCCACCTGCGAAGGTGGCATTTTTTATTCCCTCCCTTTACCCGCGGCAAGCCCCCGATAACCCAGGTCACAACCGAAAGCCCTAAATCAGCCCTTTTATCGCCGCTAATTAACCCATTGTTCAGCGTCCGCTTTGGCATCATAGCGTCCAGACCTCTACCTGCGAGATGCTTGCCGTGGCAGAAGACAGCGACGACAAAACAGAAGCCCCCACACCCCACCGACTTGAAAAAGCGCGTGAGGAAGGGCAGATACCCCGATCCAAGGAACTCACCTCCCTGCTGATTTTGTTAGTGGGCGTGTGCATTATCTGGATTGGAGGGGAGTCCCTTGCCCGCAGGCTGGCCGGCATGCTCTCGGCCGGATTGCGCTTCGATCACAGCATGGTTAACGACCCGAACCTGATCCTCAGCCAGATTATCCTGCTGATCAAAAGCGCGATGGTCGCGCTGCTGCCGCTGATCGTCGGGGTAGTGTTGGTGGCAATCGTATCCCCGGTGATGCTCGGCGGGCTGGTGTTTAGCGGGAAATCGCTGCAGTTTAAATTTTCCAAACTCAACCCGCTGCCCGGCATTGCGCGCATGTTCTCCGCCCAGACCGGTGCTGAACTGCTAAAAGCGTTGATGAAAGCCACGCTGATGGGCAGCGTGGCCGGCTTTTTTATCTGGCACAACTGGCCGGAGATGATGCGCCTGATTAGCGAGTCGCCCTTCACTGCGATGCGCAATGCGCTCAACCTGGTGGGGCTCTGTTCGCTGCTGGTGGTGCTGGCGATTATCCCGATGGTGGGGTTTGATGTCTTCTTCCAGATTTACAGCCACATGAAAAAACTGCGCATGTCCCGACAGGATATTCGCGATGAATACAAGCAGATGGAAGGCGACCCGCATGTTAAAGGGCGTATCCGCCAGATGCAGCGTGCCGCTGCCCGTCGCCGGATGATGGAAGATGTGCCGAAAGCGGACGTCATCGTCACCAACCCGACCCACTACTCCGTGGCACTGCAGTATGACGAAGACAAAATGAGCGCGCCGAAGGTCGTGGCGAAAGGGGCAGGGCTGATTGCCCTGCGTATTCGTGAAATTGGTAATGAAAACCGCATCCCGATGCTGGAAGCCCCGCCGCTGGCGCGTGCGCTTTACCGTCATGCGGAAATTGGACAACAAATCCCAGGCCAGCTGTATGCCGCTGTAGCGGAAGTGCTGGCGTGGGTGTGGCAGTTGAAACGCTGGCGTCTGGCCGGTGGTCAACGGCCTGTGAAACCTGAGAATCTCCCGGTGCCTGCAGCGCTGGACTTTATGAACGAGAAGGACACTGATGGCTAATCTGGTGGCAATGTTGCGCCTCCCCGGCAACCTGAAATCGACCCAATGGCAGATCATGGCCGGGCCGATCCTCATCCTGCTAATTTTGTCGATGATGGTGTTGCCGCTCCCGGCATTCATCCTCGATCTGCTTTTCACCTTCAACATTGCGCTCTCGATCATGGTGCTGCTGGTGGCGATGTTCACCCAGCGTACGCTGGAGTTCGCCGCGTTCCCGACCATTCTGCTGTTCACCACGCTGCTGCGCCTGGCGCTGAACGTGGCCTCCACCCGTATCATCCTGATGGATGGTCATACCGGCGGCGCGGCGGCAGGTAAGGTGGTTGAGGCCTTCGGTCACTTCCTGGTGGGCGGCAACTTCGCCATCGGGATCGTGGTGTTTATCATCCTCGTGATCATCAACTTTATGGTTATCACCAAAGGTGCAGGGCGTATCGCCGAAGTGGGCGCGCGTTTCGTACTGGACGGGATGCCGGGCAAACAGATGGCGATTGACGCCGATCTCAACGCCGGACTGATTGGTGAAGACGAAGCGAAAAAACGTCGTTCAGAAGTGACCCAGGAAGCCGATTTCTACGGCTCGATGGACGGTGCGAGTAAGTTCGTTCGCGGCGATGCCATCGCCGGTATTCTGATCATGGTCATCAACGTGGTGGGCGGCCTGCTGGTCGGGGTACTGCAACACGGGATGGACATGGGCCATGCGGCAGAAAGCTATACGCTGCTGACCATCGGTGACGGCCTGGTCGCCCAGATCCCGGCGCTGGTGATCTCCACCGCGGCCGGTGTGATCGTGACCCGCGTCGCCACCGATCAGGACGTCGGTGAGCAGATGGTGAGCCAACTGTTCACCAACCCGAACGTGCTGATGCTCTCTGCGGCGGTACTGGGTCTGCTGGGCCTGGTTCCGGGCATGCCAAACTTCGTCTTCCTGCTGTTCACCGCCGCCCTGCTGGGGCTGGCCTGGTGGCTGCGCGGGCGCGAAAGCAAACCGAAAGCTGAACCTGCACCGATTAAAATGCCGGAAAATACCCAGGCGGTTGAAGCGACCTGGAATGACGTTCAGCTGGAAGATTCCCTGGGGATGGAAGTGGGGTACCGCCTGATCCCGATGGTCGATTCCCAACAGGACGGCGAACTGCTGGGGCGTATCCGCAGTATCCGTAAAAAGTTCGCTCAGGACATGGGCTTCCTGCCGCCGGTGGTGCATATCCGCGACAATATGGATCTGCCCCCGGCACGCTATCGCATCCTGATGAAAGGGGTGGAGATTGGCAGCGGTGATGCCTATCCAGGCCGCTGGCTGGCGATTAACCCGGGTACCGCGGCGGGGACGCTGCCGGGTGAACAGACCATCGACCCGGCCTTTGGCCTGGCGGCCATCTGGATCGAAAGCGCCCTGAAAGAGCAGGCGCAGATCCAGGGGTATACCGTGGTGGAAGCCAGTACCGTGGTTGCTACCCACCTGAACCACATTATTGGCCAGTTCTCAGCGGAGCTGTTTGGTCGTCAGGAGGCGCAGCAGTTGCTCGATCGCGTGACCCAGGAGATGCCGAAGCTCACCGAAGATCTGGTGCCGGGCGTGCTGACCCTGACCACGCTGCACAAGGTGCTGCAGAACCTGCTCGACGAGAAAGTGCCGATCCGCGATATGCGTACCATTCTGGAAACTCTGGCCGAGCATGCGCCGCTGCAAAACGATCCGCACGAGCTGACGGCGGTGGTGCGCGTGGCGCTGGGCCGCGCCATCACCCAGCAGTGGTTCCCGGGCAATGGCGAAGTACAGGTGATTGGGCTCGATACGCCGCTTGAGCGTCTGCTGCTGCAGGCATTGCAGGGCGGCGGCGGGCTGGAGCCGGGGCTGGCGGATCGTCTGCTGGCGCAAACCCAGGAGGCGTTGCAGCGTCAGGAGATGCTCGGCGCGCCGCCGGTGCTTCTGGTCAATCACGCCCTGCGTCCGCTGCTGTCGCGCTTCCTGCGCCGCAGCCTGACGCAGCTGGTGGTTCTGTCGAATATGGAACTGTCGGACAATCGTCACATCCGCATGACCGCCAGCATTGGAGGCCAATAAGAATGCGTAAATTACTCTGGTTGCTGGCGCTGCCGATGATGGTGCAGGCCGCAGGTGAGGGAGCCTGGCAGGACAGCAGTATCGGCCTGACCCTCAACAACCGCGGCGTGGCGGCCTCGTCCCGCCCGCTCTCAGCTAAGCAGCCGGTGTCCGGCCTGATGACCCTGGTGGTCTGGCGCTACGAACTGAATGGCCCGATCCCGGCCGGGCTGCGGGTGCGGCTCTGCTCCCAGGCGCGCTGCACCGAACTGAACGGCGCCAGCGGCAGCACTAATGCCTTCAACAATGTGCCCGCCGCCGAGCCGCTGCGCTTTATCTGGGAAGTTCCCGGCGGGGGCCGTCTCATCCCCGCCCTGAAGGTTCAGCGTAACGAGGTGATCGTCAACTACCGCTAAACCCCCAACGCCGTTCCGTTCGCTTGAACTGAACGGCGCTGTCATTAATCAGGCTTTGTTATTTCCTTCCTGCTATTTCTTCCCCTCGCGGTTCTTATTGAGTGAATATCACTGGATGTCACCCTCCGGAGAATATAGGCTACACGTTGAGATACGGTGATTTATACATATCAATGATAGATCGCAATAATGGAAAGGAAGCAGGGATGAAATTAAGCTTTCGGCAAGTGTGTATGTTCTGGGGCGTCATGGATGTTTTATATCTGGCAGCCTATGTCTGGCAAAGTATTGCCGAGGGTCGTATTCCTTTAATTGATGATATTTTTAGTTTTAATCAACTTTACACAGAGCAGGGTGGCGGTTACTGGCTTATTTTAATATTTACCCTGTCAATGATAACAACCCTTTCCATTGCCTTTTCTGCTGTGTTGCTCCTAACCACATGGGATAAGGTTGGCTACCTGGTGGCCGCGCAAACCCCTTTACGCTTGTTGTTGGTTGTGCCCTCACTCTCCTTTTTGCCCTGGGTCCTGAAAGGCATTAACCCAGGCGGGATAGGGCTGTCACTCTTTATATTGCTAACGTCAGAGGCGCTGAAGATCTGGTCATTGATAATCTCAAGAAAATGCAATAAGTGATTTTTCAATAACCTAAGAGAAATTACCTAAAAAATACAGGTATGAATAAAAGCCTCAAGCATGGCTATTTTACATCCGGGAAAAGACGTGCTTTATAAGGGCCGTGTTACAAGAAGAGCGTTTTGGTTTTTGTTTGGTTGCCGGGCTTACCGGTCGCGGAGTTTATTGTTAAACCTGCCGATCCCGGTAGATACAAACTATGCCGGACAGGTGA
Organism: Leclercia adecarboxylata; assembly: GCA_002360945.1. GTDB lineage: Bacteria > Pseudomonadota > Gammaproteobacteria > Enterobacterales > Enterobacteriaceae > Enterobacter > Enterobacter adecarboxylatus_B. Next base: position 338,797 of record DERO01000024.1, read on the forward strand.
TGGAGTTATCGTTTGTTCGCTTTTTCGCCAGTCGCCAGCTCATTCTGATGACTGGCTCGCATAATTGACCCCGCCTTTTGAAGCAAAAGAAACGCTGTTTTATAAAAGAGTGACGCGCGTAGTAAATCTCTTTGCATTTTTGCCAGTTGCCGCCAGGCGGTGGCAGAAACAGAAAGGTATCCGCGTAGGGATACTCTTACTGTAGCCCTGTAGTCACTCCCGTTCCCTCCGGGCTAACCGGGAGTCATCTAAAACTTACAGGGTCGACGGTAATGAAAACACGTAAAATTGGACTCGCAAACTATCTGGCCTACGGGTCGGGCGATTTTCTCGGGGCGGGAACCACAGCGCTGACCGCTGCCTGGTTATTATATTTTTATACCACGTTTTGCGGCCTCTCGCCGATTGAGGCCACCTTCATCTTTGCCGCGGCAAGGGTTCTGGATGCCGTCGTCAGTCCGCTGATGGGCTTCCTGACCGATAACTTCGGTACCACCTGGCTGGGCAAACGCTTTGGCCGTCGTAAGTTCTTTATCCTGCTAGGTATCCCGTGCGTCTTCAGCTACTCGCTGATGTGGGTCGGGGATATGGGCTTCTGGTACTACCTGCTGACCTATCTGATCTTCGATATCGTCTACACCATGATCCTGGTCCCGTACGAAACGCTGGTGCCGGAGATGACCGACGATTTCAAACAGAAAACCAAATTCTCCGGCGCACGTATCTCTATGGCGCAGATGTCGGCGATTCTGGCCTCGTTCCTGCCGGGTATTCTGTTAACCCACTTCGGTAAAGACAACGCCGTCTCCTTCTTCTATGCCAGCCTGGTGTTCTCGGTGCTGTGCGCCCTGATGCTGACCTTCGTCTGGTTCTTTACCTGGGAACGCCCGCGTGAAGAGTGGACCGAAGCCGCGCTGCGTGCCGAAGAAGAGAAGAAAAAACTGACCCTCGGTCAGAGCCTGAACCGCCTGTTCGTTGAGCTGGGTTCAACTTTGCGAATCAAAATTTTCCGCCAGCATCTGGGGATGTACCTCGGGGGCTATATCGCGCAGGACGTGTTCAATGCCGTCTTTACCTACTACGTGGTCTTTGTACTGATGCAGGAAGCCTCTATGGCCTCTAACCTGCTGGGCACCATGGCCATCTTCCAGTTCCTTGCCGTTATCGCCATGATCCCGCTGTGCATCCGCTTTGGACCCGCGCCGTCGTACCGCATGGTGGTGGTGCTGTTCGGTCTGGCGTCCATGTCCTATGCAGGGCTCTACTACGCCGGCATGAGCGATATCTACGCGCTGCTGCTGCTGGTGTCTGCGCTGGCGGGTCTGGGCCGCGGCGGGATTAACTATGTGCCGTGGAACACCTACACCTATATCGCTGACGTGGATGAAGTCATCACCGGTCAGCGTCGCGAGGGCATCTTCGCCGGCATCATGACCCTGACCCGTAAAGCATCCCAGGCGGGTGCCATCATGCTGGTGGGGATCGTCATGCAGATGTCCGGCTTCGTCAGCGGTCAGAAAGTGCAGCCGGAAGGGGTCAGCCATACCATTCTGATGATCCTGAGCGTGGGCACCATCCTGGTCCTGTGCTGCGGCTTCCTCGTGTCACTGCGCTTTAAGCTGAACTTACAAACCCACAGCACGCTGCGTGAAGAGACGGCCAAAATGCGTGAATCTGGCCGTGCAATGCCGGAGGCCGCCACGCCGCAGGCCCGCGCTACGGTCGAGATGCTGGCGGGGATGCCGTACGACTGCCTGTGGGGCAACAACAACATCGGCTATCTGAATCGCAATAAACCCGTTGCACCGTCCCTGAAAGAACGTGCTCCACTGAATTCGACATACAACAGAGGTTAAGATTATGAAGGTTTGGCCTGTCAAACATAGCCCGTTACTGCGTCAGCCAGAGCGTTTTATCGCCAGAGATGAACTGAAAGCGCTGATCCAGAAAGTGACGCATAACCTGGTGAACATTCACGATAAAACCGGCGAGTTTTTACTGCGGCTGGACGACGGGCGGGTGATCGACACCAAAGGCTGGGCGGGCTGGGAGTGGACCCACGGCGTCGGTCTCTACGGCATCTGGCAGTATTACTGCCAGACCGGAGATGAGGGGATGCGCGATATCATCGACAGCTGGTTTGCCGAGCGCTTTGCCGAAGGGGCCACCACCAAAAACGTCAACACCATGTCGCCGTTTTTGACCCTCGCGTATCGTTATGAAGAGACGCGTAATCCAGCATGGCTGCCGTGGCTGGAGAGTTGGGCCGAGTGGGCGATGGTTGAGATGCCGCGCACCGATCATGGCGGCATGCAGCACATCACCCTGGCGGAAGAGAACCATCAGCAGATGTGGGATGACACCCTGATGATGACCGTCTTGCCGCTGGCGAAGATTGGCAAACTGCTCAACAAACCTGAATACGTGGAAGAGGCGGTCTATCAGTTCCTGCTGCATGTGCAAAACCTGATGGATCGGGAGACCGGGCTGTGGTTCCACGGCTGGAACTACGACGGTCAACACAACTTTGCCAATGCCCGCTGGGCGCGCGGCAACAGCTGGCTGACCATTGTGATTCCTGATTTCCTCGAGCTGGTGGATCTGCCGGAAAATAACGCCGTGCGCCGTTATTTGGTGCAGGTGCTGAATGCGCAGATTGCCGCCCTGGCGAAGTGTCAGGACGAAAGCGGCCTGTGGCATACGTTGCTGGACGATCCGAACTCTTATCTGGAAGCCTCCGCTACCGCCGGGTTCGGCTATGGGATCCTGAAAGCGGTGCGCAAGCGCTACGTGGCGGCGGAGTATGCGGAAGTCGCCGAGAAAGCCATTCGCGGGATCGTGAAGAACATCTCCCCGGAAGGCGAACTGCGGCAAACCTCGTTCGGTACCGGAATGGGGAGCGATCTGGAATTTTATCGCCAGATCCCGTTAACCTCAATGCCGTATGGCCAGGCGATGGCGATCCTTTGTCTGACGGAATATTTACGCAAATACTTCTGATGCGTTGATATCAAGCCGCCCTTGTAAATGTGGGGCGGCTTTTTTATTTATATCATTCCTGAATAGGAAATATAAATATACGCATGTGATTAATAAATTAATTATCTATTCCCATCGTTACAATTTGTGAGTTAATCCACAATATATTATCCCCACCAGGCGTATTTTTATTTCGCGTTAGAGGCTCTTCTAACGAAAAAATACAAAGGCATACCAATTAAACGCCGGCGCGTTATTTTACCCTCTGAGATTTTATAAATAAGGATACAAGCATGTGGCAGAAGTCCACTGATGTTTTTATTGCGCTGGATTCACCTGTTGCTGGTTATGAAAATAATGCGCCGGGTGTCCATGTTCCCATCCCTTTATTTATTGTTCGTGCTAACTATAAGGGTGGTATACATCCCGGGAAATTAGCGTATGGATTTGGGGCTTATATTCCCTGGGGTGGCAAAGAACATATTTGCCGTGAATTTGAAGTCTATGTCGGGCCGGTGAAATGGGTGCGCGTTCACGGGAAAGCGATCCCGGAAGGGGCAATTCAGGCAGGCGAAGAAGCCGACGGTAAAAAACTTTATGTGGCGCGGGCGAAACTCCCGAACGGGCTGTTCGTGGGTAAAGCCGGTAGGCACCTGTGCAAAGGGTGCTGTGTTAGCTACCAGAACAGGGAGTGGAATGTTGAAGATTATGAAGTGTTAGTGGGTGACTACGCCACCCTGTAATAAACATGTCCGCCTCTTCAGAGGCGGACATTATCGTCATTACATGCGTTCGACGGTTTCGATACCCAGGGTATCCAGACCCAGCTTCAGGGTCTTCGCCGTCAGTTGCGCCAGCTTCAGGCGGCTGTTACGTACTGCTTCACTCTCAGCGGAGAGAATAGGGCAGTGTTCGTAGAAGCCGGAGAACAGGCCAGCCAGATCGTACAGATAGGCACACATCACATGCGGCGTCCCGTCGCGGGCGACCACGGACAGCGTCTCTTCGAATTGCAGCAGGCGGGCCGCCAGCTGTGCTTCGCGATCTTCGCTGATAGTCACCTGCGCCTGCGCCAGCGCGTTTTCGTCGATCTCAGCCTTACGGAAGACGGAGAGCACGCGGGTATAGGCATACTGCATGTAAGGCGCGGTGTTGCCTTCGAAGGCCAGCATGTTATCCCAGTCGAACACGTAGTCGGTGGTACGGTTTTTGGAGAGATCCGCATATTTCACCGCACCGATACCGACGGCATTTGCCAGTTTTTCCAGCTCGTCAGCAGGCATGTCCGGGTTTTTCTCGGCCACCAGACGACGGGCACGCTCCAGCGCCTCATCCAGCAGATCCGCCAGCTTCACGGTACCGCCCGCACGGGTTTTAAACGGCTTGCCGTCTTTGCCCAGCATCATGCCGAACATGTGGTGTTCCAGCGGCACGGAATCCGGTACATAGCCTGCTTTACGCACGATGGTCCATGCCTGCATCAGGTGCTGGTGCTGACGGGAGTCGATGTAATAGAGAACGCGATCCGCATGCAGCGTTTCATAACGGTACTTCGCGCAGGCGATATCGGTGGTGGTGTAGAGGTAGCCGCCATCCTTTTTCTGGATGATGACGCCCATAGCTTCGCCTTCCTTGTTTTTGTACTCATCAAGGAACACCACCGTTGCGCCTTCGCTTTCGACCGCCAGCCCTTTGGCTTTCAGATCGGCCACGATCCCGGCCAGCATCGGGTTGTACAGGCTTTCGCCCATCACGTCTTTACGGGTCAGGGTCACGTTCAGACGATCGTAGGTGAGCTGGTTCTGGGACATGGTGATGTCCACCAGCTGACGCCACATCTGACGGAAATACTCGTCGCCGCCCTGCAGTTTCACCACGTAGCTACGCGCGCGCTCGGCAAAGGCTTCATCTTCGTCGTAGTGCTTCTTCGCGTCGCGGTAGAAGCCTTCGAGGTCTGCCAGCGCCATTTCACCGGCGTTATCCTGCTGCTGTTTTTCCAGCCAGGCGATGAGCATGCCGAACTGGGTGCCCCAGTCGCCGACGTGGTTCGCGCGGATCACGTTGTGACCGAGGAACTCCAGGGTGCGCACCGAGGCGTCACCGATGATGGTGGAGCGCAGGTGGCCGACGTGCATCTCTTTCGCCACGTTCGGGGCGGAATAGTCGACAACGATAGTTTGCGCTTGCGGCTGCGCTACGCCCAGACGGTCGGATTTCAGCGCCGCATCCACGTGCTGCGCCAGGAAAGCGGGGTCGAGGAAGATATTGATAAAGCCCGGCCCGGCGATTTCGGTTTTGCTGGCGATACCCTGCAGATCCAGATGCGTCAGGACCTGCTCTGCGAGTTGTCGCGGCGCCATGCCCAGTTTTTTAGCCACTGCCATCACGCCATTGGCCTGATAGTCGCCAAACTGTACTTTCGCTGACTGACGAACCTGCGGTTCACAGTCTGCAGGTGCGCCTGCAGCAATCAGTGCCTGACTGACTTTTTCTGAGAGAAGAGCCTGAATATTCACCGGGATACCTTACATTTTTGACGCGCCCATCATGCTGTCGCGTCAGTTAAAGAAATTAGGCCGGGAGTATACTGCAATTGCCCGTTGCCGTCAGCACTGGCTCAAATCAGCGGTTGGTCGCCGGCCGGCAACAGAGTAAATTAACGCTTTTGCATGACGATAAGAGTATCAATGATGGCAAACTGGCAATCAGTTGACGAACTGCAGGACATTGCAGCGGATTTACCGCGTTTCACCGGGGCTTTTACAGCGCTTGCCGAACGCCTGGGGTTGGAGATCGCTCCGCTCGCGGCAGATCATATCTCCCTGCGCTGCCACCAGAACGCGACCGCCGATCGCTGGCGGCGCGGGTTTGAACAGTGCGGCGACCTGCTCTCGGAAAACATCATCAATGGACGTCCGATCTGCCTGTTTAAGCTGCACGAGCCGGTCTGCGTCGCCCACTGGCGTTTTGAGGTTGTTGAGCTGCCGTGGCCGGGTGAAAAACGCTACCCCCACGAAGGCTGGGAGCATATCGAAATCGTGCTGCCTGGTGACCCCGATACCCTTAATGCCCGCGCCCTGGCGCTACTGTCCGATGAGGGCTTAAGCCAGCCCGGGATCTTTGTTAAAACCAGCTCGCCAAAAGGGGAGCGCGAGCGTTTGCCGAATCCGACCCTTGCGGTCACCGACGGCAGCGTGACGGTTAAGTTTCATCCGTGGACCATTGAGCAGATTGTCGCCAGCGAAGAATAAGGAGGTTTTATGGCATTGCTTGAGATCTGTTGTTACAGCATGGAGTGTGCCCTAACCGCGCAGGCGCGCGGTGCCGATCGCATTGAACTCTGTGCGGCGCCCAAAGAGGGCGGACTGACCCCCTCTTATGGCGTACTAAAATCGGTGCGTCAGGCGGTATCCATCCCGGTGCACCCGATTATTCGCCCGCGCGGCGGGGATTTTTGCTACAGCCCGGGCGAGTTTAACGCCATGCTGGAGGATATCGCCCTCGTGAAGCAGCTGGGTTTCCCGGGGCTGGTCACTGGCCTGTTGGATGAAGACGGCCATATCGATATGCCGCGTATGCGCCAGATTATGGCCGCCGCGCAGGGGATGGCAGTAACTTTTCATCGCGCCTTTGATATGTGCGTTAATCCTCAGCAAGCCTTTGAAAATCTGGCGGAACTGGGGGTTGCACGTGTCCTGACTTCCGGTCAAAAGTCCTCCGCCGAAAAAGGTATTTCATTAATTAAGGAACTAAATGCACAAACAGGTGTTCCAATAATAATGGCAGGTGCTGGCGTTCGCGCCGCTAACCTGGAAACGTTTTTACAGGCAGGGGTTGAAGAGCTTCACAGCTCGGCAGGCAGATGGTTGCCGTCACCCATGCGCTATCGCAACACGGGCTTGTCGATGTCGACGGATGCCGGGGCGGATGAATATTCCCGCTATGGCGTGGATGGCGAGTCGGTTGCAGAGATGAAGGCGATAATCGCAAAGCATTGTCGCTAGAACCGTTTTTACCGCGCATCATGTCGCCCAATATGATGCTTGTTTGTACCAGGCCCCTGCAATTTCAACAGGGGTCTTTTTTTGTCTTTCGTTTGGCGGAAATCACGGTTTGGTGGCAATCAACACCGCACGTACCGGGGCCGGATAACCTTCAATCGTTTTGCTGCTGTCGTTCGGGTCGAGGAACTCGGCCAGCGACTCGGTGGTCATCCACTCGGTGCGGCGCTGCTCTTCGGTGGTGGTGACGCAGACGTCCGCAATACGGATATCAACAAAACCACACTTCGCAAGCCAGTTCTTCAGCGCCAGCGCCGACGGGATAAAGTAGACGTTACGCATCTGGGCGTAACGATCGCCCGGCACCAGTACCGCATTTTCATCGCCTTCAATGACCAGCGTCTCCAGCACCAGCTCACCGCCGCTGACCAGCTGATCTTTCAGCTGCCAGAGGTGTTCCAGCGGAGAACGACGGTGATAGAGCACGCCCATTGAGAAGACGGTATCAAATGCGGCCAGCGCCGGAAGCTGCTCAATGCCCAACGGCAGCAGGTGCGCACGCTGGTCGTTGCCCAGCAGTTTGCGCACCGCTTCAAACTGGCAGAGGAACAGCTGCATCGGATCAATCCCGACCGCCAGATGGGCACCGGCACCGATCATACGCCACAGGTGATAGCCGCTGCCGCAGCCGACATCCAGAATGGTGCGTCCGGTTAAATCGGACAGGTGCGGCAACACCCGATCCCATTTCCAGTCCGAATGCCATTCGGTATCAATATTCATGCCGTACAGGGAGAACGGCCCTTTACGCCATGGCATCAGATTGCGCATCAGCTTGTCGAGACGCACCATCTGGCCTTCGCTCAGCGGCGCTTCGCTTTCGGCGGTAACGCTGTGCAGCAGATCCAGTTTGTACGGGGTCATCTCCGGCAGAAACTCGACCGCGTTGCTCCACTGCTTAAACTGGCCGTGCAGGGACTCGCGCTGCCAGGCGGCGATTTGCGCCGGCAGGGTTTCCAGCCAGTGCGACAGGTGATTTTTAGCAATCAGCTGATAAAAGTTACCGAAATCGATCATACGTTACCGCCTTTCAGCGCCACCAGAGAGCCAAAGTTAAAGCACTGGAACCACAGCTCGCTGTGCTCGAATCCGGCCTTGTGCAGGCGGGCTTTATGGGCTTCAACCGAGTCGGTCAGCATCACATTCTCCAGCATGCTGCGCTTCTGGCTGATCTCCAGCTCGCTATAGCCGTTGGCACGTTTGAAATCGTGGTGCATGTTGAACAGCAACTCGCCAACGGTGGCATCTTCGAAGCTGAATTTTTCCGACAGCACCAGCGCGCCGCCAGGATTCAGCCCCTGATAAATTTTGTCCAGCAGCAGCTGACGGTCGTCGGGCTCGAGGAACTGGAGGGTAAAGTTCAGCACCACCATCGAGGCATTTTTAATCTCGATATGGCGAATATCACCTTCAACCACCTCAACCGGGGTAGGGGCTTTCCAGGCGTCGATATGGCGGCGGCAGCGTTCAACCATTGCCGGAGAGTTGTCGACGGCGATGATGTTGCAGCCGTCGTGCTTGATGTTACGACGAACCGACAGCGTGGCCGCGCCCAGTGAACATCCCAGATCGTAGACCTGCGTGTCGGGCTGAACAAAGCGTTCCGCCAGCATGCCGATCATGGAGATGATATTGGAGTAGCCGGGGACCGAGCGCTGGATCATATCCGGGAAGACTTCAGCTACCCGTTCGTCGAAGGTCCAGTCGCCCAGACTGGCGATAGGCGCAGAAAAAAGCGTGTCGCGATCTGACATAACGTAAAAATCCGGGAAAAATAAAGGGGCGTATTGTGCGCTAATGCAAGGAGAAAACCAACTCCCACGGCATATACCACAGGTTAGCCAGCACCATTAGCACAAGCGAACACCAGGTGGCGCTCATGCCGGAGCGACGCCAGCGGAACAGGCGCTGATGGAGGCCATAATAATGCATCAGGCGTCCGAGGATCAGCAGCAGGCCGCAGACATGCACCATCCAGGTCTCGGCACCGTTCATTTCCATAAACAGCAGCAGGATCAGTGCCGCCGGAATGTACTCCACCGCATTGCCATGAATGCGGATCGCGGTTTGCAGCTCCGAAAATCCCCCGTCGCCATAAGAGACGCGGTACAACATCCGCAGGCGCGCAACATCGAACGAAAACTTAATTAACAGTAACGCACCCAGCACCGCATACAGCGCGCAGACCATACAAACTCCCTGTTTTTTGGCAGATGGCACTTCATATGATAGGGGCTGGGATCAGAAAAGAGAAGATTGCTGCGGAATGGTAGGGGCGTCGCCAATGGACGGAGCCACGTCCCGCAAGGCTTGCCAGAGAGCATCGACCAGTTCAGGGGCCTGTGCAATATCGGGAGTATGTAAAAAAAGATAGGGCGTGGCGGTCTGTTCCCACTTCGCCAGGGTCTGCAGCCAGACGGCAAACAGCGCCTGATTTTGCGGCATATTGTCGCTGCCGATAAAACGCACCATCGGGTTGCTGGCGGTCATTACCGCATGCACCGGCACCTTTGGTTTTTTGCGCTGCGCGTCGATAATGGCCTCGTTGTGCGGCACGGCGGCATGTACCGGACGACTGTCTAAGATCGTTCTATTGACGCCGCGCTCGTGCAGACCGCGATTGAGCGCTTTCTCCGCCTCGCCTTTCATAAAGAACTCGGGATGACGGACTTCTACGCCGTAGGTAAATTCCCGTGGCAGGGCGTCAAGGAACAGCCATAGCGCGGGGAGATCCCGGGGGCCAAAGGTGGCGGGGAGCTGAACCCAGTACTGGCCAATGCGGTTGGCCAGCGGAGCCAGGCGGGTGAAGAACTCTTCGGTGAGATCGTCGCAGTTGCGCAGCGCGGCCTGATGAGAAATGGTGGCCGGAAATTTAAAGCAGAAGCGAAAATCGTCACTGGTCTGCTCCCGCCAGCGCGCCACCACTTCGGCCCTGGGCAGCGCGTACAGCGTGGTATTGCCCTCCACACAGTTAAAGTGGCGAGCGTACTCTTCAAGACCGGTAATGCCCAGTCGCACCCATTTCGGGTGCGACCATTGGGGTAAACCCAGATAGATCATAGTGCGTTGATAATCTCGTCAGTGCTGCGCACCCGACTGATGCGCGGGAAGATATGGGTCACGCTGGCCTGATGCTGTTCGGCGGTGGCCGTGCTGCAGGCATCTTCGGCGATCACCAGGTTAAAGCCCAGCTCCCAGGCGTTGCGCGCGGTGGACTCCACGCCAATGTTAGTGGCGATCCCACACAGAATAATAGTATCAATGCCGCGACGGCGGATTTGCAGCTCGAGGTCTGTGCCGTAGAAGGCACCCCACTGGCGTTTAGTCACTTCGATATCGCTGTCGCGCTTGCCGAGCGATTCGGGATAGGTCCACCAGTTGTCCGGCAGGGCATGGGCCGCGCCCTGGGCATCGACAGGCTGCTTCAGCGCCTCGGCAAAGTCCGCAGACCAGCCCACGCGCACCATCACCACCGGGGAACCACTTTCGCGGCATTTTTCTGCCAGGCGCGCGCTGCGGCTGACCACATCCTGCGCCGAATGCGGGCCACCGGCGAAGGGCAGGATCCCTTCCTGTAAATCAATGACCACGAGGGCAGTACGGGCAGCGTCGAGTGTAAACATGGTTTTTCCTGTAAAAGAGTTAACGTCACTAATACCTTACGCTGAGCCAGCATGTTCCAGGTCTGATATTTTTGTTAATTTTTGTGAGAATATGCAGGATGCGAGCAGCAATCGCGCGTCTGGCGCGCTTCTCTCTTATCGTCTGGCGGAATTTCCAGTATAATAGCCGCCTTTTTTCATCCAGTTTGACATACAGAAAGCTGCGACCTTGTAGCCTGCGGCTAAGTTAAGGGATATCTCATGCGTACAGAATATTGCGGGCAGCTGCGTCAGTCCCACGTCGGACAGCAGGTGACCCTGTGTGGTTGGGTCAACCGTCGTCGTGATCTTGGCAGCTTAATCTTTATCGATATGCGCGACCGCGAAGGCATCGTGCAGGTATTTTTCGATCCGGATCGTGCCGACGCATTAAAGCTGGCCTCTGAGCTGCGTAATGAGTTCTGCATCCAGGTGACCGGCACCGTGCGTGCGCGTGACGAAAAGAACATCAACAGCGACATGGCGACCGGCGAAATCGAAGTGCTGGCAACCGATCTGACCATTATTAACCGTTCAGAATCGCTGCCGCTGGACTTTAACCACGTCAATACCGAAGAAGCGCGTCTGAAATATCGCTACCTCGACCTGCGTCGCCCGGAAATGGCCGATCGCCTGAAGACCCGTGCGAAAATCACCAGCCTGGTGCGCCGCTTCATGGACGATCACGGTTTCCTCGATATCGAAACCCCGATGCTGACCAAAGCGACCCCGGAAGGCGCGCGTGACTACCTCGTGCCATCCCGTGTACATAAAGGCAAATTCTACGCGCTGCCACAGTCTCCTCAGCTGTTCAAACAGCTGCTGATGATGTCCGGCTTCGACCGTTACTACCAGATCGTGAAATGCTTCCGCGACGAAGATCTGCGTGCTGACCGTCAGCCTGAATTTACCCAGATCGACGTCGAAACCTCCTTCATGACCGCCGAACAGGTGCGTGAAGTGATGGAAGCGCTGGTACGCAGCCTGTGGCTGGACGTGAAGGGTGTGGATCTGGGCGACTTCCCGATCATGACCTTCGCCGAAGCCGAGCGTCGCTACGGCTCCGACAAACCAGACCTGCGTAACCCGATGGAGCTGGTGGATGTTGCTGACCTGGTGAAAGGCGTTGAGTTCGCGGTCTTCTCCGGCCCGGCTAACGATCCGAAAGGCCGCGTGGCTGCCCTGCGCGTACCGGGTGGCGCGTCTCTGAGCCGTAAGCAGATCGACGACTACGGCAACTTCATCAAGATTTATGGCGCGAAAGGCCTGGCTTACATCAAAGTCACCGAGCGTGCGAAAGGCATCGAAGGCATCACCAGCCCGGTCGCCAAATTCCTTAACGCTGAGATCGTCGAATCCATTCTGGCGCGCACTAAAGCCCAGGACGGGGACATGATCTTCTTCGGCGCGGACAACAAGAAAGTGGTTGCCGATTCCATGGGCGCGCTGCGTCTGAAGCTGGGTAAAGATCTGAACCTGACCGACGAAGCCAAATGGGCGCCGCTGTGGGTGATCGACTTCCCAATGTTTGAAGACGACGGCGAAGGCGGCCTGACCGCGATGCACCACCCGTTCACCTCGCCGAAAGACATGAGCGCGGCAGAGCTGAAAGCGGCACCGGAAGACGCAGTCGCTAACGCCTACGATATGGTCATCAACGGCTACGAAGTCGGTGGCGGTTCCGTGCGTATCTATAGCGGTGAAATGCAGCAGACCGTGTTCGGCATTCTGGGCATCAACGAACAGGAACAGCGCGAGAAGTTCGGCTTCCTGCTCGACGCCCTGAAGTACGGTACGCCGCCGCACGCAGGCCTGGCCTTTGGTCTGGATCGCCTGACCATGCTGCTCACCGGTACCGACAACATTCGTGACGTTATCGCTTTCCCGAAAACCACCGCCGCTGCCTGTCTGATGACCGAAGCGCCAAGCTTTGCTAACCCAACCTCCCTGAGCGAGCTGGGTATCGAAGTGGTGAAAAAGGAAGAGAAAAACTGATATGACATATAAGCTTCCCGTTTCTGTCTTAGTTATCATTTATGCCCAGGACACGAAGCGGGTGCTGATGTTGCAGCGGCGCGACGATCCCGCGTTCTGGCAGTCGGTTACCGGCAGCCTGGAAGAGGGTGAAACCGCGCTGCAGGCCGCCGCGCGCGAAGTAAAGGAAGAGGTCGCCATTGACGTTGCTCGCGAGCAACTGACCCTGAAGGACTGTCAGCGCACGGTGGATTTTGAAATTTTTAGCCATTTACGTCATCGCTATGCGCCGGGGACTGAACGCAATACGGAATCCTGGTTCTGCCTTGCACTTCCCCACGAGCGGGAGATCGTGTTCACCGAACACCTGACCTACCGCTGGGTTAACGCGGCCGACGCCGCAGCCTTAACCAAGTCGTGGAGCAACCGGCAGGCGATTGAAGAATTTGTAATCAATGTTAATTAATTTCCAAGCATTTCAGTTTCCAGGAAGGCGGCAAGGTCGCGAATCGCCAGGAGCTTACATCGGTAAGTGACTGGTGTGAGCGGGCACAGCCAACGCATCTGGAAGCTGAAAGGCGCAGGATAATTTTGAGGAACTTTTTATGGCAGGTCATAGTAAGTGGGCCAACACCAAACACCGCAAAGCGGCACAGGATGCCAAACGCGGTAAGATTTTTACCAAAATCATTCGTGAACTGGTCACTGCAGCCCGTCTGGGCGGCGGCGATGCGGGTTCCAACCCACGTCTGCGTGCAGCGATCGATAAAGCGCTGAGCAACAACATGACGCGTGACACCCTGAACCGTGCTATCGCCCGTGGCGTAGGCGGCGACGATGACACCAACATGGAAACCATCATTTATGAAGGTTACGGTCCTGGCGGCACGGCGGTGATGATCGAGTGCCTGTCCGACAACCGTAACCGTACCGTTGCTGAAGTGCGTCATGCCTTCACCAAAACCGGTGGCAACCTCGGTACCGATGGTTCCGTGGCCTACCTGTTCAGCAAAAAAGGCGTGATCTCCTTCGAGAAAGGCGACGAAGATGTGATCATGGAAGCGGCGCTGGAAGCCGGTGCTGAAGACGTGGTGACCTATGACGATGGCGCGATTGACGTCTATACCGCATGGGAAGAGATGGGTGCGGTGCGTGATGCGCTGGAAGCAGCGGGCCTGAAAGCCGACGCGGCTGAAGTCACCATGATCCCGTCCACCAAAGCGGACATGGATGCGGAAACCGCGCCAAAACTGCTGCGCCTGATCGACATGCTCGAAGACTGCGACGACGTGCAGGAAGTTTACCACAACGGTGAAATCTCCGACGAGGTTGCGGCTACCCTGTAATGGCCCATCCTAAACCGACAACCGGAGAGGCGTGATGGCGATTATTCTCGGTATTGACCCGGGCTCACGCATCACCGGTTATGGCGTTATCCGCCAGGTCGGGCGTCAGTTGACCTACCTTGGCAGCGGCTGTATCCGTACCAAAGTAGAGGATCTGCCGTCGCGTCTGAAGCTTATCTACGCAGGCGTGACGGAGATCATCACCCAGTTCCAGCCGGACTATTTCGCCATCGAACAGGTGTTTATGGCGAAGAATGCCGACTCGGCGCTGAAGCTTGGTCAGGCTCGCGGCGTGGCGATTGTCGCGGCGGTAAATCAGGATCTGCCGGTGTTTGAATACGCCGCAAGGCAGGTCAAGCAAACCGTGGTGGGGAACGGTGGGGCAGATAAAACCCAGGTGCAGCACATGGTGCGGACCCTGTTAAAACTGCCCGCCAATCCGCAGGCGGATGCCGCCGATGCCCTGGCGATCGCCATTACCCACTGCCACGTCAGCCAGAACGCGATGCAGATAAGCGAGTCGCGGCTCAATCTGGCGCGCGGTCGATTGCGCTAAATGTGAAATCAGGCTGGATGTTTATCCAGCCTTTTTTTATTATGGCAGCGGTAACTTTTAGCCCTTAACGCAGGAGCGTCACGTGATAGGCAGACTCAGAGGCATCATCTTAGAAAAACAACCCCCGATAGTGCTGCTTGAGGCCGGAGGCGTGGGCTACGAAGTGCATATGCCGATGACCTGCTTCTATGAATTGCCGGACGCGGGCAAAGAGGCGATTGTCTTCACCCACTTTGTCGTGCGTGAAGATGCCCAGCTGCTGTTCGGCTTTAACAATAAGCAGGAACGCACCCTGTTTAAAGAGCTGATCAAAACCAACGGCGTGGGGCCAAAGCTGGCGCTGGCGATCCTCTCCGGGATGTCGGCTCCGCAGTTTGTCAACGCCGTTGAGCGTGAAGATCCCGCCGCCCTGATTAAACTTCCCGGTATCGGCAAGAAAACGGCCGAGCGCCTGATTGTTGAGATGAAAGACCGCTTTAAAGGCCTGCACGGCGATCTCTTTACCCCGGCCGCCGATCTGGTGCTGACGTCCCCTGCGGGCCCGGCAGCAGACGATGCAGAACAGGAAGCGGTTGCCGCGCTGGTGGCGCTGGGCTATAAACCTCAGGAAGCGAGCCGGATGGTCAGCAAAATTGCTAAACCGGACGCTACCAGTGAAACCCTGATTCGTGAAGCGCTGCGCGCGGCATTGTGAGGTAAAGGATGATTGAAGCAGACCGTCTGGTCTCGGCAGGCAGCGTTCAGACAGAAGATCTGGTGGACCGTGCCATCCGCCCGAAGCTGCTGGATGAGTATATTGGCCAGCCGCAGGTGCGCTCGCAGATGGAGATCTTTATCCAGGCGGCGAAACTCCGCGGCGATGCCCTCGATCACTTGTTGATTTTTGGCCCGCCAGGGCTCGGCAAAACCACCCTCGCCAACATCGTTGCTAACGAGATGGGCGTCAATCTGCGTACCACCTCCGGCCCGGTGCTGGAGAAGGCGGGCGATCTGGCGGCAATGCTGACCAACCTCGAACCCCACGATGTACTCTTTATCGATGAGATCCACCGACTGTCACCGGTGGTGGAAGAGGTGCTCTATCCGGCGATGGAAGACTACCAGCTGGATATCATGATCGGTGAAGGCCCGGCGGCGCGTTCGATTAAAATCGATCTGCCGCCGTTCACCCTGATCGGTGCTACCACCCGCGCGGGCTCGTTAACCTCACCGCTGCGCGACCGTTTCGGTATCGTGCAGCGCCTGGAGTTTTATCAGGTGCCCGATCTCCAGCACATCGTCAGCCGCAGCGCGCGCTACATGGGGCTGGAGATGAGCGAAGAGGGGGCCTTTGAAGTGGCGAAGCGTTCCCGCGGTACGCCGCGTATCGCTAACCGTCTGCTGCGCCGGGTACGTGATTTTGCCGAGGTGAAGCACGACGGTTCCATTTCGCATGAGATCGCCGCCCAGGCGCTGGATATGCTGAACGTGGATGCCGAAGGGTTTGACTATATGGACCGCAAGCTGCTGCTGGCGGTGCTGGATAAATTCTTTGGTGGGCCGGTCGGGCTGGATAACCTGGCGGCAGCTATTGGTGAAGAGCGGGAAACCATTGAAGATGTGCTCGAGCCGTATCTGATCCAGCAGGGCTTTTTGCAGCGCACGCCACGCGGGCGCATGGCGACGGTGCGGGCCTGGGATCATTTCGGCATCAAGCCGCCGGAGATGCCTTAACCTCTGCGGAAATTGCCGGATGGCGGCTGCGCCTTATCCGGCCTACACGTCTTTGTAGCCCCGGTAAGTGCAGCGCCACCGGGGAGCGGCTCAGCTGGCAGGTTTCTTCATCATGCTGAAGATAAACAGCGCCGCCGCACACAGCACCACCGACGGTCCGGCAGGTGTGTCATAAAACGCCGAGAAGGTTAACCCTCCGGTCACGGCAATCATCCCGACACCCACGGCTACGCTGGCCATCTGCTCTGGCGTGCGGGCAAAACGACGCGCGGTGGCGGCGGGAATGATCAGCAGCGACGTAATAATCAACGCCCCGACAAACTTCATCGCCACGCCAATGGTCAGCGCCGTCACCAGCATCAGCAGCAGTTTGACACGCTGCAACTTCACGCCATCGACAAAGGCTAAATCCGGGCTGATGGTCATCGCCAGCAGGCTACGCCACTGCCACAACAGGACAGCCAGCACGATCACCACCCCGATGGCGATGGCGATCAGATCGTCCGGCGTCACCGCCAGCAGGTCGCCAAACAGATAGGCCATCAGATCCACACGGATGTTGGACATCAGGCTGACCACCACCAGACCCAGCGACAGGGCGCTGTGCGCCATGATCCCGAGCAGCGTATCCACCGCCAGATGCGGACGCTTCTCCAGCCATACCAGACCGGCCGCCAGCAGCAGCGTCACCGCAATCACCGCGTAGAACGGATTCACATCCAGCAGTAAGCCAAATGCCACTCCCAACAGGGAGGCGTGGGCGAGGGTATCGCCAAAATAGGACATCCGACGCCAGACGACAAACGAGCCCAGTGGACCCGCCGCGCAGGCAAGCATCATCCCGGCCAGCCAGCCGGGCAATAATAATTCAATCATGAGTTACCGTTTCCCCGGCGCAGGACAATGCGTCCCTGCAAATCATGGCGGTGATTGTGATGGTGGCGATAAATGCCCAGCTGTTCGGCGCCGCGAGGGCCAAACATCGAGATAAACTCCGGGTGCATGGAAACCACTTCCGGTGTGCCAGAGCAGCAGATGTGATGGTTCAGACAGAGCACTTCGTCCGTTTTCGCCATAACCAGATGCAGGTCGTGCGACACCATCAGCACGGCGCAGTCCAGCTCTTTGCGCAGCTGATCGATCAGGTCGTACAGCGCCACCTGACCGTTGACGTCTACCCCCTGGGTCGGCTCGTCGAGCACCAGCAGCTGCGGCCTGTTGAGCAGGGCGCGGGCCAGCAGCACGCGCTGAGTCTCGCCGCCGGAGAGCTTCTGCAGGGGCGCGTCGATCAGATGCCCGGCCTGCACCCGCTTGAGCGCTGGCAGAATATCGTCTTTACGTGTCGCGGGACGCAGACGCAGAAAACGGCTCACCGTCAGCGGCAGGGTGGCGTCAAGATGCAGCTTCTGTGGCACATAGCCGATGCGCAGCTGCCGGTCACGCTTGATAAGGCCGCTGTCGGGTGCTACCAGGCCCAGCACCACGCGCACCAGCGTCGATTTCCCCGCGCCATTGGGCCCAAGCAGCGTCAGAATTTTACCGGGTTTCAAATCCAGCGAAACGTCAGAGAGGACGCGGCGCTGACCAAATGAAACCGAAATATTTTCGAGAGATACCAGATTCGTCATGTCAATTTTATGCTTGCAGAAGTCATCGAATGTTATAATATCACATTCCGCCCACTCATTACGATGAATAGTCGCATTATGTTACAGAAAAATACGCTTCTTTTCGCAGCATTATCCGCTGCCCTTTGGGGTTCAACAGCACAAGATGTTAACGCCGCCGTCGTCGCTTCGCTCAAGCCGCTCGGTTTTATCGCTTCCGCTATCGCAGACGGGGTGACAGAAACCCAGGTATTACTGCCTGATGGGGCCTCTGAACATGACTATTCCCTGCGTCCTTCAGATGTAAAACGCTTACAAAACGCGGACTTAGTGGTCTGGATTGGTCCGGAGATGGAAGCCTTCATGCAGAAGTCAGCAAATCAGCTGTCGGAGGCAAAACAGGTAAGCATCGCTAATCTTCCCGGTGTGAAACCGCTTCTCATGAAAGGGTCTGATGATGACGATCATGACCACGATCACGGGAGTGCTGAAGGGGAAAAAGGTGACGAGCATCACCATCACGGTGAGTACAATATGCACCTTTGGCTTTCCCCTGAGATAGCGCGCCTTTCGGCGGTTGCAATCCACGAAAAATTAGTGGAACTTATGCCGCAAAGTCGAGCCAAACTTGACGCCAACCTGAAGGATTTTGAGGCACAACTTGCCGCAACCGACAAGCAGGTGGGTACCGAGCTCGCACCATTGAAAGGTAAAGGATATTTCGTTTTTCATGATGCCTATGGCTACTATGAAAAACACTACGGTCTCACGCCGCTTGGCCACTTCACCGTCAATCCAGAGATTCAACCCGGTGCGCAGCGTTTACATGAAATCAGAACACAGTTGGTTGAGCAGAAAGCGTCCTGCGTTTTTGCTGAGCCACAGTTCAGGCCAGCGGTCGTTGAAGCCGTGGCAAGGGGTACGTCCGTGCGTATGGGCACCCTTGACCCACTGGGAACCTCTATCCAGTTGAGCAAAGCGAGCTATTCGCAGTTCCTCAGCCAACTGGCGAACCAGTATGCGAGCTGCCTGAAAGGAGATTAACGAGGAAGTGAATACGTGCAACAGATAGCCCGCTCTGTCGCCCTGGCATTTAATAATTTGCCCCGGCCCCACCGCGTCATGCTGGGGTCGCTTACTGTTCTCACCTTAGCGGTCGCCGTCTGGCGGCCCTATGTTTACCACCCAAATTCTGCCCCGGTTATCAAAACCATTGAGCTGGAAAAAAGTGAGATTCGCTCTCTTTTACCTGAAGCCAGTGAACCTATCGATCAGGCCCCGCAGGAAGAAGAAGCGATTCCCCAGGATGAGCTTGACGATAAAACCGAAGCTGAAGTGGGCGTACATGAATATGTCGTCTCTACCGGGGATACGTTAAGCAGCGTTCTGAATCAGTACGGCATTGAAATGGGCGAGATCAGCCAGCTTGCCGCAGCCGATAAAGATCTACGTAACCTGAAAATTGGTCAACAGCTCTCCTGGACCCTGACCGATAGTGGCGATTTACAGCGCCTGACCTGGGAAGTCTCCCGTCGTGAAACCCGTACCTACGATCGTGCTGAAAACGGTTTCAAGATGAGCAGCGAAATGCAGCAGGGCGACTGGGTAAACAGCGCCATCAAAGGCACCCTGAGCGGCGGCAGTTTCGTAGCCAGCGCGCGTGAGGCGGGGCTGACCAGCGGTGAAATCAGTTCAGTGATTAAAGCCATGCAGTGGCAGATGGACTTCCGTAAGCTGAAAAAAGGCGATTCATACTCGGTGCTGATGTCCCGCGAAATGCTGGACGGCAAGCGTGAGCAGAGTCAGCTGCTTGGGGTTCGTTTACGCTCTGATGGGAAAGATTACTATGCGATCCGCGCCGAGGACGGCAAATTCTACGATCGCAACGGTACCGGGCTGGCGAAAGGCTTCTTACGCTTCCCGACCTCAAAACAGTTCCGCGTCTCCTCGAACTTTAACCCGCGTCGTCTGAACCCGGTTACCGGCCGTGTGGCCCCGCACCGCGGTGTGGACTTTGCCATGCCGCAGGGGACACCTGTTCTGGCGGTCGGTGATGGCGAAGTGGTCATGGCAAAACGCAGCGGTGCTGCGGGTTATTACGTTGCCGTGCGTCACGGACGTACCTACACCACCCGCTATATGCACCTGCGTAAGCTGCTCGTGAAGCCGGGTCAGAAGGTGAAGCGTGGCGATCGCATTGCGCTGTCGGGCAACACCGGTCGTTCTACCGGCCCGCATCTGCACTATGAAGTGTGGATCAACCAGCAGGCGGTTAACCCGTTAACGGCGAAGCTGCCGCGTACCGAAGGGCTGATCGGCAAAGACCGTAGCGATTACCTGGCGCAGGTCAAAGAGGTTATTCCGCAGCTCAGTATTGATTAATCCTGCAGCATTAAAAGCCGGTGCGTAACTGCACCGGCTTTTTCTTTTGTGCCTTGCGCACTGCCTCGCTAAACTAACGCATTACTCTTTAAAGCATCACCCGCCCTGGAAAAAGCATGGAAACCCAAAAAAACAACAGTGAATACATTCCTGAATTTGAGAAATCCTTTCGTCACCCGCGCTTCTGGGGCGCCTGGTTGGGTGTGTATGCCTTTGCGGGTATAGCGATGCTTCCCGCATCCGTGCGCGATCCGCTGCTCGGCAAGGTGGGTCGTCTGGCAGGCAAACTGGGTAAAAGCGCCCGCCGTCGCGCGCAGATAAACCTCTTCTACTGCTTCCCGGAGAAGAGCGAGGCGGAGCGTGAGGCGATCATCGATGAGATGTTTACCACCGCGCCGCAGGCGATGGCGATGATGGGTGAGCTGGCGTTACGCGGGCCGGAAAAAGTCGCCAGCCGCGTTGACTGGAAAGGGCTGGAGATCGTCGAGGAGATGCGTCGCAACGATGAGAAGGTGATCTTTCTGGTACCGCACGGCTGGGGCGTGGATATTCCGGCGATGCTGATGGCGTCGCAGGGACAAAAAATGGCGGCGATGTTCCATAATCAGGGGAACAAGGTCTTCGATTATGTGTGGAATACGGTGCGTCGTCGCTTTGGCGGCCGCCTGCATGCCCGTAATGACGGCATCAAACCTTTTATCAAGTCCGTACGTCAGGGCTACTGGGGCTACTATCTCCCGGATCAGGATCACGGGCCGGAACACAGCGAGTTTGTCGATTTCTTTGCCACCTATAAGGCGACCCTGCCCGCCATTGGCCGCCTGATGAAGGTCTGCCAGGCGCGGGTGATCCCGTTGTTTCCGATTTACGATGGCAAAACGCATCGCCTGACGATTGAAGTGCGTCCGCCGATGGACGATCTGCTCACTGCCGACGACAACACCATTGCGCGCCGGATGAACGAAGAGGTGGAGATTCTGGTGGGGCCGCATGCGGAGCAGTACACCTGGATCCTGAAACTGCTGAAGACGCGCAAGCCGGGCGAGAAAGAGCCGTATAAGCGCAAAGAGCTGTATCCGAAGAGATGAAGAAATAAATAAATCCCCCGACTCGGGGGATTTTTTTTGCCCGGCGGCGCTTCGCTTGCACGGGCCTACGAACCTGTATGCCGGGTAAGCGCAGCGCCACCCGGCATAACCGCCATATTATTCGACGGTCATCACGCGGGTGGTGTTGGTTGAGCCGATGGTGCTCATCACATCGCCCTGGGTCACGATAACGATATCACCGGAGACCAGATAACCTTTGTCGCGCAGCAGGTTCACGGCGTCGTTCGCCGCGGCCACGCCGTCGCTAGTGCTGTCGAAGAACACCGGCGTCACGCCGCGATACAGCGCGGTCAGGTTCAGGGTGCGCTCATGACGGGACATGGCGAAGATCGGCAGACCGGAGCTGATACGCGAGGTCATCAGCGCGGTACGGCCGGATTCGGTCATGGTGATGATCGCGGTCACGCCCTTCAGGTGGTTGGCGGCATACATCGCCGACATCGCAATGGCTTCTTCTACGTTGTCGAACTGGATGTCCAGACGGTGCTTGGAGACGTTAATGCTTGGGATCTTCTCTGCACCCAGGCAGACGCGCGCCATCGCGGCCACGGTTTCCGCCGGATACTGGCCGGCCGCGGTTTCCGCTGACAGCATTACCGCATCGGTACCGTCGAGCACGGCGTTCGCCACGTCCATCACTTCCGCACGGGTCGGCATTGGGTTGGTGATCATCGACTCCATCATCTGGGTCGCGGTGATCACGGAGCGGTTAAGCTGACGGGCACGGCGGATCAGCGCCTTCTGGATCCCGACCAGCTCCGGGTCGCCAATCTCAACGCCCAGGTCACCACGGGCGACCATCACCACGTCAGAGGCGAGGATGATGTCATCCATCGCGTCCTGGCTGCAGACCGCTTCAGCACGTTCCACTTTGGCGACGATTTTGGCATCGCAACCTGCATCGCGCGCCAGACGGCGGGCATAGTTAAGATCTTCTCCGCAGCGCGGGAAAGAGACGGCCAGATAGTCAACGCCAATCTCAGCCGCGGTAAGGATATCGGCTTTGTCTTTTTCAGTCAGGGCTTCAGCAGAGAGACCGCCGCCCAGTTTGTTAATGCCTTTATTGTTGGACAGCGGGCCGCCAACGGTCACTTCGGTGAACACCTTCATGCCCTGAACTTCCAGCACTTTCAGCTGCACGCGACCGTCGTCGAGCAGCAGGATATCGCCCGGTACCACGTCGGCAGGCAGACCTTTATAGTCGATGCCCACTTTCTCTTTGTCGCCTTCGCCTTTGCTCAGGTTGGCGTCGAGCAGGAATTTGTCACCGATATTGAGGAAAACTTTACCCTCTTTGAAGGTGGAAACACGGATTTTTGGACCCTGCAGGTCACCGAGGATAGCTACATGACGTCCCAGTTTTGCCGCGATCTCACGGACCTTATCCGCACGTAATTTATGATCTTCCGGTGTTCCGTGAGAGAAGTTCATACGTACCACGTTGGCGCCTGCAGCGATGATTTTCTCGAGGTTATTATCGCGGTCAGTAGCCGGGCCTAAGGTGGTAACGATCTTGGTTCTGCGAAGCCTTCTGGACATGTAATACTCCGTTGTCTGAAACAACCTGGTGTTGCGTGAACGATGATTCGGCACGTTGTCCGCCGTAATACCAACAGGAAACTTACCGAATGCCGAAAAAAGTAACAACTTTATAAGTGACGATCAGGGAACTTCACCCTTAATGAACAACTCTTTATCAAAACGCGATTCCTTAAGCGCTTCTTTGACGCGCTTCAAGTTATCTCTGAATTTCGCCCCGCGACGCAGGGTAAAGCCGGTCGCCAGCACGTCGATGACGGTCAGCTGAGCCAGACGCGACACCATCGGCATGTAGATATCGGTGTCTTCCGGCACGTCGAGGGTGATCGCCAGCGTCGCTTCACGCGCCAGCGGCGTACCGGTGGTGGTGAGGGCGATCACCATGGCATCGTTTTCACGCGCCAGCTGGGCCAGTTCGACCAGACTTTTGGTACGACCAGTATGCGATATCAGCACCACCACGTCATCCTCGTTACAATTCATACAGCTCATGCGTTGCAGCACGATGTCGTCGGAATAGATCACCGGGACGTTAAAACGGAAAAATTTATTCATTGCATCGTGGGCGACAGCGGCGGACGACCCAAGGCCAAAGAAGGCGATCTTCTTGGCCTGAGTCAGCAGATCGACGGCCCGGTTAACCGCACCCATATCCAGCGACTGGCGCACCTGGTCCAGGGTCGCCATCGCCGATTCGAAAATTTTGCCGGTGTAGGCCTCCACGCTGTCGTCTTCATCGACATTGCGGTTTACATAAGGTGTGCCGTTAGCCAGACTTTGCGCCAGATGCAGTTTAAAATCGGGATAGCCACGCGTCTCCATGCTGCGGCAGAAGCGGTTGACGGTCGGTTCGCTGACCCCCGACTCCTGGGCCAGAGTCGCGATGCTGGAATGAATGGCCTGAGCGGGCGCGGCAAGAATTACTTCAGCCACTTTTCGCTCGGATTTGCTAAGGTGTTCCAGTTGAAACTGGATTTTTTCCAGCATGTTCATTATTGACACGGCGCTCATCGGTGGAAACGATTTCATTAAGGGGTGAAATTGCGATTCGAATTAGCAAGAATATACGCTTGTGATCTGCCGAAAAGGGCAAACCCCGAAAAAAATGTTGTTGTTTTTTTTCATTACTTGATCGCTGTCGGATTTTAGCAACGGCCGGACAGCGCAAAGTTTGAACCGTTTTACCGTCATTATCCCATAGCCGCCGATCCCGGGGCGAAATATCGGCGTATCGCACGGGAGGATAAGCGCAAATGGTTTCGGGAATGACATAAAAGCAGTAGAGTGCATGTAATAAAATTACAACGATATTCTGGCAAAAGCACCAGAGTATCCAACTGAGGAGAATGACATGGCGGTAACGCAAACAGCCCAGGCATGTGACCTGGTCATTTTCGGCGCGAAAGGCGATCTTGCACGCCGGAAATTGCTGCCTTCCCTGTACCAACTGGAAAAAGCGGGTCAAATCCACCCGGAAACACGCATCCTGGGCGTGGGTCGTGCCGACTGGGATAAAGACGCGTATACAAAAGTGGTGCGCGAAGCGCTGGAAACTTTCATGAAAGAGAAGATCGATGAAAGTTTGTGGGATACGCTGAGCGGCCGTCTCGATTTCTGCAATCTCGACGTGAACGACACCTCGGCCTTTGCCGATCTGGGCGCCATGCTCGATCAGAAAAATCGCGTCACCATTAACTACTTCGCCATGCCGCCAAGCACCTTCGGCGCTATCTGCAAAGGGCTGGGCGAAGCCAAACTGAACGCCAAGCCGGCACGCGTGGTCATGGAAAAACCGCTGGGTACCTCGCTGGCGACCTCCCGTGAAATCAACGACCAGGTCGGCGAGTACTTCGAAGAGTGCCAGGTCTACCGTATCGACCACTACCTCGGTAAAGAGACGGTCCTGAACCTGCTGGCGCTGCGTTTCGCCAACTCCCTGTTCGTCAACAACTGGGATAACCGCACCATCGACCACGTGGAGATCACCGTGGCGGAAGAGGTGGGGATTGAAGGGCGCTGGGGTTACTTTGACCAGGCCGGTCAGATGCGCGACATGATCCAGAACCACCTGCTGCAAATCCTCTGCATGATCGCCATGGCACCGCCGTCGGATCTCTCCGCAGACAGCATTCGTGATGAGAAGGTGAAAGTGCTGAAGTCCCTGCGCCGCATCGATCGCTCCAACGTGCGTGAGAAAACCGTTCGCGGCCAGTACACCGCCGGTTTCGCCCAGGGTAAAAAAGTGCCGGGCTATCTGGAAGAAGAGGGCGCGAATAAAACCAGCAGCACCGAAACCTTTGTTGCTATCCGCGTGGATATCGACAACTGGCGTTGGGCGGGTGTGCCGTTCTACCTGCGCACCGGTAAACGTTTGCCGGCAAAATGCTCTGAAGTCGTCGTCTACTTCAAGAACCCGGAGCTGAACCTGTTCAAAGAGTCCTGGCAAGAGCTGCCGCAGAACAAACTGACCATCCGTCTGCAGCCGGACGAAGGCGTGGATATTCAGGTGCTGAACAAGGTGCCTGGCCTGGATCACAAACACAACCTGCAGACCACCAAGCTGGATCTGAGCTACTCCGAAACCTTCAACCAGAACCATCTGGCGGATGCGTACGAACGTCTGCTGCTGGAGACCATGCGTGGGATCCAGGCGCTGTTCGTGCGTCGTGACGAAGTGGAAGAGGCGTGGAAATGGGTCGACTCCATCACCGAAGCCTGGGCGGCGGATCAGGATGCGCCAAAACCGTATCAGGCGGGTACCTGGGGACCGGTTGCCTCTGTCGCGATGATCACCCGTGACGGCCGCTCCTGGAACGAGTTTGAGTAAATTTACCGCTAATCCTTAGGGGTTATTTTACCGGTAACATGATCTGGCTCAGGCCAGCGCACAATATTTAATCATTTAAGCTCCGTGTGGATTTCCACCCGGAGCTTTTTTTATTACACTGCCGGAAGCGATTTTGCCCCAGAGCTCCGGCAATCAAGCGTTTCAGCGATGTTATAGCCTGCTAAACACTTTGTTAATTCCAGAGCGCGGACAGATAAATGACAGGAGCTTCTATGAATTCGACTTTGTTACGGGTAACACAACGCATTGTTGAGCGCTCGAAAAAGACCCGCTCAGCCTACCTCGCTCGCATTCAGCAGGCGAAGTCCGACACGGTTCATCGTTCGCAGCTGGCCTGCGGTAACCTGGCGCATGGCTTTGCCGCCTGCCAACCGGAAGATAAAGCCTCGCTGAAAAGCATGCTGCGTAACAATATCGGCATCATCACCTCCTATAACGATATGCTTTCGGCGCACCAGCCGTATGAAACCTACCCGGATATCATTCGTAAAGCGCTGCACCAGGCCAATGCCGTGGGGCAGGTCGCGGGCGGGGTGCCAGCGATGTGTGACGGTGTCACTCAGGGCCAGGACGGGATGGAACTCTCCCTGCTGAGCCGGGAAGTGATCGCCATGTCTGCCGCGGTAGGCCTGTCGCACAACATGTTTGACGGCGCGCTGTATCTGGGCGTGTGCGATAAGATCGTCCCGGGCCTGGCGATGGCGGCGCTGTCGTTTGGTCATCTTCCTGCGCTGTTCGTGCCGTCAGGCCCGATGGCCAGCGGTCTGGCCAATAAAGAGAAAGTCCGTATTCGCCAGCTGTATGCCGAAGGCAAAGTGGATCGCATGGCGCTGCTGGAGTCCGAGGCTGCGTCCTATCACGCGCCGGGCACCTGCACCTTCTACGGCACCGCTAACACCAACCAGATGGTGGTGGAATTTATGGGGATGCAGCTGCCGGGTTCGTCGTTTGTTCACCCGGATGCTCCCCTGCGTGAGGCTCTGACCGCCGCCGCGGCGCGTCAGGTGACCCGTCTGACCGGTAACGGCAACGAGTGGATGCCGCTCGGTAAAATGGTCGATGAGAAAGTGGTGGTCAACGGTATCGTGGCTCTGCTGGCGACCGGCGGCTCCACCAACCACACCATGCACATGGTGGCGATGGCGCGTGCGGCGGGGATCCTGATCAACTGGGACGATTTCTCCGAGCTGTCTGAAGTGGTACCGCTGATGACCCGTCTGTATCCAAACGGCCCGGCTGACATTAACCACTTCCAGGCGGCGGGTGGTGTGCCGGTACTGATGCGCGAGCTGATGAAGGGCGGCCTGCTGCACGAGGACGTCAACACGGTGGCCGGTTTCGGTCTGCAGCGTTATACCCTGGAGCCGTGGCTGAACGACGGCGAGCTGGACTGGCGCGAAGGGGCGCATGCCTCGCTGGACGACAGCGTGATCGCCACCTTTGACAAGCCGTTTTCCCACCACGGCGGCACCAAAGTGCTGACCGGCAACCTGGGTCGGGCGGTGATGAAGACCTCTGCGGTGCCGGTGGAAAATCAGATTATCGAAGCCCCGGCGGTGGTGTTCGAGAGCCAGCATGATGTGCTGCCCGCTTTCGAAGCCGGGCTGCTGGACAAAGATTGCGTCGTTGTGGTCCGTCATCAGGGGCCAAAAGCGAACGGCATGCCAGAATTACATAAACTAATGCCGCCACTTGGTGTATTATTGGACCGCTGTTTCAAAATTGCGTTAGTAACCGATGGACGCCTCTCCGGCGCATCAGGTAAAGTGCCTTCTGCCATCCATGTCACCCCGGAAGCTTACGACGGTGGATTGCTGGCAAAAGTGTACGATGGCGACATCATCCGCGTTAACGGTCAGACCGGCGAGTTGACCTTACTGGTGGATGAGGCGGTGCTTGCCGCACGTAAGCCACATATTCCTGACCTGAGCGCATCGCGCGTGGGGACGGGGCGCGAAATGTTCAGTGCGCTGCGCGAGAACCTCTCGGGCGCAGAGCAGGGCGCGACCTGTATTACGTTTTAAGACGACAAGAATTATCGATCTGGCGAGAGAAAAACTCTGATGAAAAACTGGAAAACAAGTGCAGAAGCAATCCTGAAAACTGGCCCGGTAGTGCCGGTGATCGTGGTTAACAAGCTGGAACACGCTGTGCCAATGGCGAAAGCGCTGGTTGCGGGCGGCGTTCGCGTCCTGGAAGTGACCCTGCGTACTGCCTGTGCAATGGATGCCATTCGCGCCATCGCCAAAGAAGTGCCTGAAGCCATCATCGGTGCGGGCACCGTGCTGAACCCACAGCAGCTGGCTGACGTTACCGAAGCCGGTGCGCAGTTTGCTATCAGCCCGGGTCTGACCGAGCCTCTGCTGAAAGCGGCCACTGAAGGCTCTATTCCTCTGATCCCGGGTATCAGCACCGTGTCTGAACTGATGCTGGGTCTGGACTACGGTCTGAAAGAGTTCAAATTCTTCCCGGCAGAAGCCAACGGCGGCACCAAAGCGCTGCAGGCTATTGCAGGTCCGTTCGCTAACGTGCGTTTCTGCCCGACCGGCGGGATCTCTCCGGCGAACTACCGTGACTACCTGGCGCTGAAAAGCGTGCTGTGCATCGGTGGCTCCTGGCTGGTTCCGGCGGATGCGCTGGAAGCGGGTGACTGGGATCGCATCACTAAGCTGGCGCGCGAAGCGGTTGAAGGCGCGCAGCAGTAAGGTTATCGAACGAATAAAAAACGGGCCATCAGGCCCGTTTTTTTTATCCTGCGACCTGCACGCTGGCAGCGGCCTGTTTCGCCCGCTCGACTGCGGCTTCCACGTTATCACCCGTCGCCAGCGCCACGCCTAAGCGACGCGAACCCTCGATTTCCGGCTTACCGAACAGACGCAGCTGCAGGCCCGCGCCCACTGCGGCATCGACGTTATCAAAGGTGACGTTCTGGCTGGTCAGCTGCGGCAGGATCACCGCCGACGCCGCCGGGCCATACTGACGCACGCCGCCGACCGGCAGGCCGAGGAAGGCGCGAACGTGCAGGGCGAACTCGGAGAGATCCTGAGAGATCAGGGTCACCATGCCGGTATCGTGCGGACGCGGAGAGACTTCGCTGAAGATCACCTCGTCGCCGCAGACGAACAGCTCAACGCCAAACAGACCGTGGCCGCCCAGGGCCAGCACCACTTTGCGGGAGATCTCTTCGGCGCGTGCGCGGGCCAGGGGGCTCATCTGCTGCGGCTGCCAGGATTCACGATAGTCGCCATCTTCCTGACGATGGCCAATCGGATCGCAGAAGTGCACGCCATCCACGGCGCTGACGGTCAGAAGGGTGATCTCAAAATCAAACTGCACCACACCCTCAACGATCACCCTTCCGGCACCGGCGCGGCCGCCCTGCTGAGCGTAATCCCAGGCCTGATCCAGCTGGTCGGCGCTGCGCACAAAGCTCTGCCCTTTACCGGAAGAACTCATCACCGGCTTAATGATGCACGGGTAGCCAATTTCAGCGATAGCCTGCAGGAAATCGCTCTTGCTGTCGGCAAAGCGGTAGCTTGAAGTCGGCAGGGCCAGCTCTTCCGCCGCCAGACGGCGAATGCCTTCCCGGTTCAT
Organism: Leclercia adecarboxylata; assembly: GCA_002360945.1. Lineage (GTDB taxonomy): Bacteria > Pseudomonadota > Gammaproteobacteria > Enterobacterales > Enterobacteriaceae > Enterobacter > Enterobacter adecarboxylatus_B. The sequence continues at coordinate 368,146 of DERO01000024.1, forward strand.
GGTCAGCTTCGCAGCGCGAGCGCAGGGCACCACGCGCTGGCCTTCGGCTTCCAGCGCCAGCAGGGTGTTGGTGGCGATGGCTTCAATTTCCGGCACCACGAAGTGCGGTTTTTCTGCGGCAATCACCGCCCGCAGCGCATCGCCATCAAGCATATTAATCACGTGCGAGCGATGGGCAACGTGCATGGCCGGGGCGTCGGCATAGCGATCGACGGCGATCACTTCAATGCCCAAACGCTGGCACTCAATGGCCACCTCTTTGCCCAGTTCACCGGAGCCGAGCAACATTACGCGCGTCGCTGCCGGTCGCAGCGCAGTTCCTAAACGAGTCATATTTATCCCCCTGAAAAAGTTGCGCGCAGTATAAACGAAAACGTTTGCGTCTGTCTTGCTTCGCGGAAATCTGCCGTCCCGACAGGCGGTTATTTGCATCACCTCATTTTTCGACCATGCTTTTGGGGAGCCAATACAGGAGATTGTGATGAACAAAACAGGGGTAGTAATGGCGCTGGCGCTGCTGAGTGCCAGCCTGACGGCGCAGGCCGCCAATGAGAAAACCGTGAAGTTTCCAGCCTGTGAAGGTCAGAATGCCGAGGGGATTGCCGCCAGCGTGAAGCGGGACTATCTGCAAAATCGCATCGTGCGCTGGGCTGACGATCAAAAGACGCTCGGCCAGGCCGACCCGGTGGCGTGGATTAACCCTAAAGAAGTGAAGGGTGAAAAAGATCGCTGGACCGTCCCGCTGACGGTGCGCGGCAAAAACACCGATATTCACTATCAGGTGAAGGTGGACTGTAAAGCAGGCAGCGCGCAGTACCTGTCGCCTAAAAAGTGAATTTTCGCTTCTTTTGTTGCCGCAGACATTTCCTGACATCCCCTCGCTTAGGCTGAGAAATTCATCCACCGTTAAGTGAGGGTAAATATGTCAAACTGGTTGAATCAACTGCAGTCCCTGCTGGGGCAGAAAACGGGATCTTCCTCGGGAGAAGGGCTGAGCAAAATGCTGGCACCAGGGGCACTTGGCGGCCTTGCCGGACTGCTGGTGGCGAATAAATCTTCGTGTAAGCTGCTGGCGAAATATGGCACTGGCGCCCTGCTGGCGGGCGGTGGGGCCATTGCAGGCAGCGTGCTGTGGAATAAGTACAAAGATAAGGTGCGTGCTGCCCATCAGGATGAACCGCAGTTTGGTCAGCAGGCCTCGGCGTTGGATGTGCGCAGCGAAAGGCTGATCCTGGCGCTGGTCTTTGCAGCGAAGAGCGACGGTCACATTGACGACCAGGAGCGCGCTGCCATAGAACAGCAGCTACGGGAAGCGGGTGTCGAGGAGCAGGGCAGGGCGCTGGTGGCGCAGGCCATCGAGCAGCCGCTCGATCCGCAGCGCCTGGCGCAGGGGATCAAAAATGAAGAGGAGGCGCTGGAACTCTATTTCCTGAGCTGTGCGGCGATCGATATCGATCACTTTATGGAGCGCAGCTATCTCAATGCCCTGGGCGATGCGCTGAAAATCCCGGCCGAGGTTCGCGAGGGGATTGAGCAGGATATTCGCCAGCAAAAACAGGCGCTCCCCGGCTAACTTTTTACCCCCGGGTATCCCGTTTCGCTTGCATCGTGCGCATGTTTTGCCAACCTTATAGGGTGTTAAACGTAAAAGAATCATACTGACATGCCACCTAAAGCCCAACGCATACCGCACGCCCTCACCGCGCACGGTGACACGCGTATCGACAACTATTACTGGTTGCGCGACGATACCCGCTCACAGCCGGAGGTACTGGACTACCTCCACGATGAAAATGACTACGGCCGCCGGGTCATGTCGACGCAGCAGGCGCTGCAGGACCGACTGCTTAACGAAATGGTGGAGCGCGTCCCGCAGCGTGACGTCTCGGCGCCCTGGAGCCGCAACGGCTACCGGTACCGTCACGTCTATGAGCCCGGGAACGAATACGCCATCTATCAGCGCCAGTCGGTGCTCTGCGCCGAGTGGGAGGAGTGGGAAACGCTGCTGGATGCCAACCAGCGGGCGTCGCACAGCGAGTTTTACACCCTGGGCGGTATGGCCGTGTCGCCTGATAACGCCATTATGGCGCTGGCCGAAGACTACCTTTCGCGACGGCAGTATGGCTTACGCTTCCGCAACCTGGAGTCCGGGAACTGGTATCCCGAGATGCTCGATAACGTCTCTCCCGATTTCATCTGGGCCAATGACTCGGAGACGGTCTACTACATCAAAAAGCACGCCACCACGCTGCATCCCTTTCAGGTCTGGCGGCATACGGTAGGCACGGCGTCCACCAGCGATGAACTGGTCTATGAGGAGAAAGACGAAACCTTTTACGTCAGCCTGCATAAAACTACCTCGAAACACTACGTGATTATCTTCCTCGCCAGCGCCACCACCACCGAAGTGCTGTTGCTGGACGCCGAACTGCCGGATGCTCAGCCGCTGTGCTTTATGCCGCGCCGCAAGGATCACGAGTACAGTCTCGACCACTTCCAGCACACCTTCTATTTGCGCTCCAACCGGGAGGGCAAAAACTTTGGCCTCTATAAAACCAAAGTGCGTGACGAGCGCAGGTGGGAAGTGCTGATCCCGCCACGCGATCAGGTGATGCTCGAAGGCTTTACCCTGTTTACCGACTGGCTGGTGGTGGAAGAGCGCCAGCGCGGGCTGACCAGCCTGAGGCAGATTAATCGCAAAACCCGGGAGGTAATCGGTATCGCCTTCGACGACCCCGCTTACGTGACCTGGATTGGCTATAACCCGGAACCGGAAACCTCGCGCCTGCGTTACGGCTACTCCTCCATGACGACCCCGGACACTCTGTTCGAGCTGGATATGGACACCGGGCAGCGCAAGGTGCTGAAGCAGGCCGAAGTTAAAGGCTTTGACGCTGAACTCTATCGCAGCGAGCACGTCTGGATTGTGGCCCGCGACGGCGTCGAAGTGCCGGTCTCGCTGGTCTACCACAAGCACCATTTCCGCAAGGGCAAAAACCCGATCCTTATCTACGGCTACGGCTCCTATGGCTCCAGTATCGACGCCGATTTCAGCAGCAGCCGCTTAAGCCTGCTCGACCGGGGTTTTGTCTTCGCCATCGCCCATATTCGCGGCGGCGGCGAGCTGGGGCAGAAGTGGTATGAAGACGGCAAGTTTCTGAAAAAGAAAAACACCTTCAACGACTATCTCGATGTCTGCGAAGGGTTGCTTGAGCTGGGCTATGGCGATCGGCAACAGTGCTTCGCCATGGGAGGCAGCGCCGGCGGGATGCTGATGGGCACCGTGATTAACGAACGTCCGGGGCTGTTTAAAGGCGTGGTGGCGCAGGTACCGTTCGTCGATGTGCTGACCACCATGCTCGACGAATCCATCCCGCTGACCATTGGTGAGTATGAGGAGTGGGGCAACCCGCAGGATCCGACCTACTACCGCTACATGAAGGCCTACAGCCCTTACGACAACGTGGAGGCAAAGGCCTATCCGCACATGCTGGTCACTACCGGCCTGCATGACTCCCAGGTGCAGTACTGGGAGCCCGCAAAGTGGGTGGCGAAACTGCGTGAATTGAAGACCGACGATAATTTACTGCTGCTCTGCACCGATATGGATGCCGGACACGGCGGGAAATCCGGACGCTTCAAATCCTATGAAGGGGTGGCGCTGGAATATGCCTTTATCGTCGGCCTGGCGCAGGAGACCCTGACCGCCCGATCCGGCGAGGCGGATCAGGATCCGCCCAGATAGTGCTTCAGCGTAAGGCGTAGTTCGGGGCTCATTCTGTCGAGATTGTTATACAGCCAACGCAGATAGCCCGGATCTTTGTCTGCCACTTCCGCCACCGCTTTCCCGCGGTATTTACCGAAGGTAAAGGTGGTCAGCAGCGCCGGGCGTCCGGTGATGTCGGCCATCTCATCCGGGGTCCAGCCGGTGGTGTTCATGATATCAATCAGCAACGCGGCGGTAATATAGCAGTCGTACAGGGCGCGGTGATGATGCAACCCTTCCGGCGTTCTGACGCTGAGTTTGCGCGACTTGTAGAGCGCCATGTTGCTGTATTTGATCCCCGGCCATACGCGCCGGGCCAGCTTCATGGTGCAGATCCACTCCCCCGGCATCTCGGGCAGAACACGGCGATCGAAGCTGGCGTTATGCGCCACATACCACGGGCTACCATGGTAGTACGGGATCACCTCTTCAATCCAGGGTTTGTCGGCCACCATCGCCTCGGTGATGCGGTGAATCGCCATTGCCTGCGGGCTGATGGGGCGATCCGGACGCACCAGATGGCTGCGTGGATTGACGATCTGCCCGTTCACAACATCGACAGACGCCACTTCCACAATCCCTCCCTGCAGATCGCAGGTTTCGGTGTCGATGACACGTAGCATGGCACTCTCCTGGCCGTAAAAGGTTTAGCGTAATGGAATGATCTCACCTTGCCAACTCTGCTCCACATAGCGCCCCGTTAATAACACCTCTCCGCGATCGGCGCGAAGGATTAACTGCCCGTGGGCATCCCACAGGGCGCTACCACCGTCGTGGTTGGCCACCAGGACCGCAATCGCGTAGCGGTGGGCAAACCGCTGCAGCCGGGCGAATGAGGCAGGCCGCTCGGCTTCACTCATCGCCATGCCGCGGGTAAACAGCGTGGCATTGGGCGTAATACCGGGTGGCTCGGCGTGAGCGTCGACAAGGGTCAGGCCGCTGTGTCGGCTCTCCAGGCAGGCACCTGCTCCATGCGGGTAGATAATAGCCTGAGGCCGATCCGGGCTAAACCACGCCAGCCCGCGCTGGCGCTGGCCGTTGTCGTCCACCGTGATCCCGGCAATAACCGAAACGTTACTGGCCTGCACAGCATCATGCAGGGGGGCGAGCTGCTGGTGATCGGGTGGGGCAGGGAGTTGGCTGTCTGGTAAGACCGGGCCGGTTAACGAGAGTTCCGGAAAGAGCAGCAAATTGCACTCCTGGCGTGCGGCGGCGGTGATAAAACGCAGATGGTGTGATACGTGGTCGTCCACGCAGTGATGGGTCGGCTGGTACTGAGCAGCCGCAATAGTCCAGTGAGACATCGTGATTTCCTTATGCACGGAGTCGCAGAGATTCATAAAGCCCCTGAATGAGTCAGGGCTTTTTATCCTGGCATAATCTGTGTAAGGAACTGTAACAGCGGGTAAGGTTACTTAACTTTTGGCTCCCACGGCAGGCGCGAGAGGTTAACAGAGGTCAATCGATGCGCAATCAGTCGCTCGCGAAACCAGTCGCGCAGGTGCGCCGGTTGCTCCCGCTCCACCACCTCAGCGATGACCGGCATATTGTAGCGCTCTTTGAATGCCACGCCGGCAGCGGCTAAATCCACATTCACTTTGTCCATCTCCTCCTGGGGGAGGGTGGCGAGATTAATCTTCATAACCGTCTCCTTCATTTGCGGGCCAACGTTACCCAAACGGCGGCGCATTGACAAGCCCGCGCAGGATGATCCTCGACTGGAACATTATACAGAGTTATCCTCTGACAATCAGGCATAACAAAAAGGAATGTATGTGATGGCGACGCGCCTTTCCCGTGCTGTCTGCACGCTGACTCTGCTACTGACAACGCCGGTTGTCTTTGCTCATGCCCATTTGAAGCATCAATACCCTGCGGCCGATGCCGCCGTTGACGCGGCACCTCAGGCCTTAACGCTCAACTTCTCCGAGGGGATCGAACCGCGGTTTAGCGGCGTGTCCATTACGAATGATAAACAGCAGCCTGTCGAGACCGGGGCGGTAAAACGCAACGAGAAAGACCCGACCCAGCTGATCGTGCCGATGGCCTCACCCCTGACGGCAGGCACTTACAAGGTGGACTGGCACGTGGTCTCCGTGGATGGTCACAAAACCCAGGGTAGCTACCGTTTTAGCGTGAAGTAACATGCTGGCGTTTTGCTACGTTACGCTACGCTTTGTCCATTTTTCCGCCCTGATGGTGCTGTTCGGCAACGCCCTCTACGGTGCCTGGCTGGCACCCGTCTCCCTGCGGCGTTTGCTAACGAAGCGTTTTCGCCGTCGGCAAAAAATGGTCGCACTTGTCGGCCTGCTTTCTGCGCTGCTGATGCTGGCGCTGCAGGGCGGGATGATGGGCAATGGCTGGCCAGATGTCATTAGTGCGCCAACCTGGCTTGCAGTGCTCACCACCCAGTTTGGCCGGATCTGGCTATGGCAGATGATCCTGGCCTTGCTGACCCTGTGGATTGCCTGGCTGGAGCCGCGTAAAGCCGTTCCTCTAATCCTGCTGTTTACCGTCGCGCAGTTTATCCTGCTGGCGGGAACCGGGCATGCGGCGATGCATGAGGGCATACCGGGCAGGTTACAGCGTAGCAATCATGCCCTGCATCTGCTCTGTGCCGCCGTCTGGCTCGGTGGCTTGTGGCCGCTGCTTTTTTGCCTGCGCCTGTCGCGCGGACGCTGGCGGGAAGCTGCCATATACACCATGATGCGCTTCTCGCGCTACGGTCATCTGGCGGTGGCGGGCGTGATCCTCACCGGGGCGATCAATACCCTGCTGATCCAGGGCTGGGGAGCGCCGTGGCACTCGGCCTGGGGACGACTGCTGTTGTTGAAATGTGCGCTGGTGGCAATGATGGTGGTAATTGCCCTGGTGAATCGGTATGTTCTGGTGCCGCGATTTCGTTCCGGCGACGGACGTGAGCAACGCTATTTTATCAGGATGACGCAGACTGAGGTTGTGCTGGGGGCGCTGGTTCTGGCGGCAGTCAGCCTGTTCGCGACCTGGGAACCCTTCTGACGAGGTGGAACACAATGAAAAAAACCGTACTTTCTCTTTTATTGCTGGCCTGTTCCGGCACGGCGCTGGCGGCACCGCAGGTGATCACCGTGAGCCGCTTTGAAGTGGGTAAAGACAAATGGGCATTTAACCGGGAAGAGGTGATGCTGACCTGCCGTCCGGGACATGCGCTGTATGCCATTAACCCGAGTACGCTGGTGCAATATCCCCTGAACGACGTGGCGCAGCAGCAGGTCGACAGCGGCAAGAGCAACGGCCAACCGATTTCGATTATCCAGGTTGATGATCCGAAAAATCCGGGGCAGAAGATGAGCCTGGCGCCGTTTATTGAGCGTGCTAATACGCTCTGCTAGTTTCCCGCTTCCAATAAAAAAACCGCAGGCTTCTCTTCGGAAGCGTTGCGGTTTTTGTTTACGCTATCATCATTACTCTGTGAATCTGTCGTCACCCTAAGGCTTTATCAGGGTGAGGCCCAACCATCACCAGTTGCCGTGGAAACCACCATTCTGTGCCGAACCACCGCCGATATGATCGCCGCCACCTAACCCGTGCGCACTGGCGCTGTTAGCAGCATTGTTACTGCCATTCCCGGTACCGCCGTGATTTGCAGCAGAACGCTGACCCTGATTCTGTCCGCCTCTCACCTGTTTCTTGTGGAAATAACTTGATACCTGTGGAACTGAAACCTGTACCTGAGGATCGAACTGCGCCAGCACACCTGCCGTGGTAGTCTGTTCAACACCATTTACCGTGACGCTGACGGGGGTATCCGGGTTCAGGGTCGTGGCTGCAACGTTGATTGTGGTTGTGGATTGGCTGTCCATCCCCTTGAGTTGCGCATTTGCTGCTGCCAGGTCGCCTGCAGTTATCTGCTCACTGGTACGCAGTTGATTTGCTTCAGTCAGCGCCTGACCTTCAGCCGCTGCTTTTGCTGCGTTCAGGGCATCAGACTGAGCCTGTGTACGCAGCTGGTTCGCTTCGGCCAGCGCCTGACCTTCAGCCGCTGCTTTTGCTGCGTTCAGGGCATCAGACTGAGCCTGTGTACGCAGCTGGTTCGCTTCGGCCAGCGCCTGACCCTCAGCCGCTGCTTTTGCTGCGTTCAGGGCATTGGTTTGATCCTGTGTACGCTGCTGGTTCGCGCGGGCAAGGGCTTCACCCTGGCGGGCGGCTTCAGCCTGGATCTGGGCGTTCACTTCCGCGGCACCGCCAGCAAGGACCTGCTGACGCGTACGCATCTGGTTTGCCCTGGTCAGGGCTTCACCCTGGCGCGCGGCTTCGGCCTGCCGCTGGGCATCTACCTCAGATTTGCCACCGGCCAGCATCTGCTGACGGGTACGCATCTGGTTGGCTTTGGTCAGGGCTTCGCCTTCACGGACGGCTTCTGCCTGGATCTGGGCATTCACTTCCGCAGCACCGCCGGCCAGTACCTGCTGACGGGTACGCTGCTGGTTGGCCTTGGTCAGGGCTTCGCCTTCACAGGCGGCGTCGGCCTGGATGTGGGAGCGTACTTCCGCGGCAGCCCGGGCCAGCATCTGATAACAGGTGCGCATCTGGTTGGCCTTGGTCAGGGCTTCCCTCTGGCCTGGGACGAGGGCCGGGCTGGGAGTGTTTCCTTCGCCTGTACGCCACGCCAGCATCACTCGACCGGTGATCGCGTTGGTAGATTGTGTGAATGCTGTCTGTGGTCGTGGTATGAGAGACTGGAGATGCATGTTCTCG